>OY762939.1:0-1837532 GCA_963666965.1 Endomicrobiaceae bacterium | reverse complement strand
CTGTAGTATACAACGTAGAAGTTCCGGATGATCCAAAACCTGTAAAAACTACTCCGAAAACAGAAAGAGACGAATATCTTGATATGCAGAGATACAGACAACAGCAGCAGGCGGAACAAAGAAAGGCCGCTGCATTGTTGGACAAGATGAATAAGGAGCAGAAGGAAGCCATAATATCTCAGGATACAAAAGATAAAATAAAACAAGAACAGGATAAGAACAAAGAGGTCATAAGCGAAGAAGATTACGACAAAATGAGTGCCGAAGATAAAGGGACTATAGTAAAAACAGAAATAGTTAAAGGAAGCATGGAAGGAGCAGATCCGGATTCTAAAGCTGCATTGAAAGCTTTGGAAGATGCCGGCATAGAGATTAAGTTGGATGGCAATAGTGATTTGCAATTGACAGGCGCCAGAATAGAAGGAGCAATACCTATGTCTGCTGTTGACCCTGTGAAATTTGCACAAGATTATAAGGCTACCGAAGGGACAGGAATGACTTTCAGCGTTCCGCAGCAGCAACCAGGCAAGCAAACTGAAGTTATGGTAAAAGGCGGGAATTTACCGGAAGGCGGAGTGGCATGGTCAAGCGTAGATAATATGGGCGATTTGGTAGCAAGAGATAATGCTGCCACACAAATGGCTAAAGCTACGGGTGGTACAGTAACATACATACCAGGAACAAATGATTTCAGCGTCAATACCGGAATACCGGGAGTAGGTTCTGTAAAAGCGTCAGACGTGTTGGGAGACGCTAAACCAAAAGACTATCAAAAAAAGATAGATCAGTTTATAAGCAATGCCCAGACGGCCAAAACTACAACTGCGGGAATACCCGGCTCAACGGCAAGTTATGATGCAGCGAGCAACGATTTTATGATAGACACGAAAGTTCCCGGTTCGCAACCTGTAAGTGCATCGTCAATATCCGGTAAAGGTACAGACGAACAAAAAGTAAAGAGAACAGCAGATTTTGTAACTCAAACAAATACAACTTTAACTGCAACAAACGGGATGAGCGGTACCGGTGCAACGGCGACATATAATTCTAACAAAAATAATTGGACGATAGATACCGGATTGAAAGATAAAAACGGAAAATCAGTAACGACAACATCAACGGATATAATAAATAATTATACGCAGCCTGGACATGAGGGAGCGGCAGGATTTTTAGATGAGTATAAAGCGGTAACAAGTTCTACTGCAGGCATAAATGGCAAAGACGGCGTTAAATTAGGATTTACTTGTGATGACGGACATTTAGGTGTTAATATAAACGGGAAGAAATTTAGCGGAGCGGAAATAAATGAATTTGGTTTGAATTTTGGGATGGATGACGAAACAGGCGGAGTAAATATATTGACACCCGGTGACGAAGAAACAGGCACGCCCGGTATAATAATACCACTTTCAAAATCATATCTGATGGATGCTTATAAAGATATGTCTGCATACAATGCTTCTCATCAAGACGGATATAATTTAAGTTTAGACGCATTGGAATTGGGATATGCGTTAAAACAGTCAGGCGTTGATTTATCGAAAGAAGGATTGCCGAAATTGGTGAATGATTTTATTGACCATAAAGATGAATTGGGCAATGCTCTGCAGGGAGATCTGCCTGCCGGAAGCGGAGCCGATGTTTTGGATGCCGCGTTAAGAACGATGTTCCCTCAATACAGCGAAGAAGAACTTGATTTGATGTTCCAATTTCTTGTGTTAAGCGAGACGGCTTCTTTAACGGATAAAAACGGAAATCCGGTTTCTACTCCGAAAACGATGAGCGCCATAGGCGACGCTATAAACGCATGTTTAGAGGTTATAAATTTGCCTGACAATGCTTCCGCATCCGACATTGCAAATGCAAGGGCAAATTATGCGTTAGCACTTGCTAAAATGGACAGACAATTAGGAGATATAAAAATTTCCAACAGGTCTCCGGAAGATGCTTTGTTATGGCAGGGATTAAAAGATTATGCAAGACAAGAAGCTGTCGTCGCATTAAGAGATGCGATAGTGTCTGGCGGTGCAGACGGAGTTAATTTCGGAGACGATTCAAGTAAAGCAATAAAAAAAGCGACTAATACTTTAGGCCTTACCGCTTTTGAAAAATTAGTAATATACACACAAATGCCACCGGATAAATTTGGTGCAGGTTCTCCTTTTCAACAGATAGGAGTAGGAGATAACGCATATATTTATAATGCATACACCGGAGAGATATTTGATAAAGACGGTAAATTAGTCGACAGAATGATATTGAACCCTTCAACTAAGGAATGGGAATTTTTTGGAAACGGAACACAAAATACAAGATTTAGAGAAAAAGTAACAGCAATGTTAAAAGAAGCATCTGAAAATGGAATATTGGTATACGACCGAAACGGATTGCCTGCTTTTGTACAGTTATCTGAAATAGACGGTAGTAATGATTACATTAAAAATCAGGTTGACGGTGCAGTATTAAACGCTTTCGGAGATTATTTGGGTATATCATGGTATTTTCCTGAAAACAGTTCAGGAAGAAGATTTGTAATAGACTGGGAAAATGCAGATGGTTCATATACAAGAGATTATAAAACTTTAGCAGATTCAACATTAATGCCTGATCATATGAAGACCTATACAGGAGAAGACGGTAAGCAATATTTATTAGACGGCAATACCAGTATAGTTTATCTTGTTGATAAAAACGGCAATAACAGAAAATATGGGACAATAAATTGGGATTTTGAAAATAACCAATGTACAGGATCAAATATTCCTGCTGATATATTAAAGAAAATTAACGATGCCGGATATATGCCGAGATCGGTTGTAAAAATAGACGACAAAACATTTTACGATACAAAAACAGGCAAAGTATATAAGGACGGCAAGGAAGCAGGAACTGCCGGTTGGAACAAAAGCGGAAACGGAGGATATCAAGTTGTTATAAACGGGCTTGTTGACAAAGACTTAACTAAGAAATTACAGGACTTGTATTTAAGCGGTAAAATATATGTTAAAAAGAGTGATTACAAAAAAGCAAGAAGTGCTGCTATAAGGGCAAATCAGAATAACGAACAGAGAGGTTATGGCGTAACCATAGATTTATCGCAATTCAATGCTTTGAATATGGTTTGGCTTTTGAACGGTAAATCAGTTATTGCCGGAGTAAATGCAACATTCCAAGAGAAAGGATACGATCCTATAGAAGGTTATTTTACTGGTTTTATAAACAGTTCAGGCAACGTGACTGACGGTTATTTAGATACGATAGACCCTAAAACAGCTTCTCTCCATAAAGTAGGTGTTGAATCAGATTTTGGGAAAGCACCGACAAATGAACAGCAAAATTCAAATTCAAATGATATAACTTTGGGACAGACAATAGCCAATGCTGAGTTAGGCCCCGACGGGAAGACCTATACACTTACGGATGTAAGCAGAATTGGTATAAAAGATAACAAGGCAAAAAAATTATCAAATGGGGATATATTAAAGAAAGGTTCTGAAGTAAAAGGAATAAAAATTGATGATAAAAATGGTACTGCAGACGGAGCGTTGATCCAAGGCGGTAGCATAGTAGCAATGACTATGGGAGAAGACGGTACTTGGTCTGCCGGCGGATTTGTATATGTTGATACAGAAATAACAATATATTCGAAGGATACAAAGAAAAATGAAACTGTAACAATAAATACTTGTTACGATCAGTCGGGTAATGGAATAATTGTTAATCTTGACAGCATAGTAAATGCCAATTTGCAAAATTCAAAGAGTTTTACGCTTGCGGGAATAGGAGAAGTAATTATTGCTAACGGTATTCTTACAGGTTACGGAACGAATAAAGAAGAAATCAATAACAAACTCACAATGATGAGAGAAAATATCAAGATGCTTGATATTATGATTCAAGGCGGATATGACAAATATATGGTGTCTGAACTTGAAAAATTAATGCAGGATGAATCTTTTAAAAATGCATTAAAGGACCAGGGAATAGAAATTGACGAAAATAATTTAAATATTGTTATCACTTATCTCAATACTGTTATCGCAAATGGCGGTTCTATAGTAAACTGTTCAGCTTTTGCTCTTATAGATTTGTTGGGAGAAAGTGAAGGAATAACTGCTTTTGTCCAGGCTCTTGCAATAGATATAGCGACAGGCAATTTTGCACAAAACAATGATTTGGCAGATACAAAAGCACAAAATATCAGCATCAGTATGTATGCTATGCAGATTTCTCTTAAATTAATGGGGAAAGACTACAGTGGGTATGAAAATATAAATTCAGACGATATTGTAAAATTAATGCAAAGTAATGACGGTAAAATAATATTGAGAGTTTCTTCAAATAATAACGGAGTATTGGATCATTTTATTACGTTAACTATGGATGAAAGCGGTAATGTCATTGTAAATGATCCGAATAAAGCAGGCATTTCTCCGATAGCTCCGGCAGCATTAGGAGATTATCTTACAAAGACATACGGAGCAGAAACAGTTAAGCAATGGGAAGTTTTAACCAATGCAGATGCTTCAAATATTCAAGGATTTAGCGGAACAAAAGTTGATACGGAAAGAATGAAAAAAATAGCAGGGTCAACAGATGTTTCAAGCAGAGCTTTTGCTGAGGGGATAGTGACAGCAGTACAGGCTTATCAAAACGGTGATGAAACTGCATTAGCAGAATATTTTAAAACTTGGGATTCTGATTTTAGCAAATTGTTGGGCAACGGCTGGGGTGCATCAATTTGGAGTATTGGGATTAATACTAAATGGTTGAGTCCGGAAGATTACTATGTAATTATACAAAAATTGGGGATGCAGGGGCTGAATGAGCTTCTTGTTTTTGTTGAAAAACAAGAAGGTGCGGAAACTAGAGAAGCAGTAAGAAAGCAATTTGCCGATACGATAATAAGTTCTAATTTCGCTTTAACCCTTGTAGATGTTTATAATACAGGTGATGTTAAACAAATTGAAAAATTTATTGAAATATTTGATCCGTCCGGAGTCAAACTTGCAGGAAACAGAAATAATGTAAGTAACTGGTTAAACGATAATGATTTCAATAACATAATAATGGGGCTTGGCACCGATGGAATAAATCAATTGGTGTCAATAGAAGCGCTGAGACAAAATAAAGATTCTATAGAAAACATATTCAGAGAAAAAATAAAAAGCGGTAATTTTGCCTCTTTGATGGTTAGCTCTTACAAAGCCGGACACTTGGATGATTTCTTAACAATATTTGATCCGACAGGAAGTAAATTATCAGGAGAACAAAAAGGAAATTGGTTAAATAATGATGACTTTAAAACTATAACAGACGGTTTGGGGCAAACAGGATTAACAGATTTATTTACATCAATGAAAAACAATGAAGCAATGACGTCGGATTATAAAATAAAAATACTTGATAAATTTGAAAGTAAGGTAGACATTAGCCAGGTAAATGATGAATTAAAAGCATGGATAGTTGAAACAAGACTTCAGAATGCCAATGCGAAAGAAGATGCCTCATTGATAAATAACATAATCAATAATGAAAGTTATAAATCTGTCATAACATACATGATTAATAACGGTATGTCAGGAACGATAAAGGCTGCCGCAGACATAAGTATAAAATTTATGTTAACGGACAAATACGGATATACAAATTATGATGATTTAAAAGAAGTTATAAATATATTTAATTCTTTTGGTTCTGGCTTAATAAGCGGTGAAATATTGATGGATGCCGCAGTATACAGTGTTGAATTTATAACAAATGGCAGTATAGACAGACTTGGGGAAGTTATAGATTATTTTACAAAACAATCAGGATTAGACGTAAATAAATTTATAGAAGAAAATAAAGATAATCCGGAAAATGTAAATGATGCCACATTTGCCATAGGTTTAATAGCTGCATCAAGACAAGGTGAAGAAGTATTGTCACAATATTTATCGGTATTTGATATTTCCGGAGAAAAACTCTCAACTGTAGTTAACGGTGGAGCGATATACGATAACATAAGTATAGACACTAATGTAATAATTGAAGGACTTGGGTGGAAAGGAACTGAGACTTTATTTAAAGTTATTGAAAAAACATTAACCATAGAACAAGTTAATGACATAAAAATAGGTTTTGGAGATAAAGTACACAGCGATACTTTCATGACAATGTTGACAACTTCATGGAATGACGGCAATGACGAAGGACTTAAGAAATTTTTATCAATATTTGATCCTGCCGGAGATAAACTGTCTTTGACAGCTTGGAATAATCAAAGTCTGGACACGGGCTTTCTTGCCACTATAGCATCTGAAGATGAAGGAATAGGTTTATCAGGATTAGAGACAATATTATCGTATTATGGACAAATAAATTCGTCGGTAGCTGGTAAGATTAAAGGCTGTTTTACAGACAGCCTTGATGTAAAAACATTTATACAAGATGTACAAACTTTAACAGGAGATAAATTAAGCAGTTATTTGACTGTATACGGTGGCAAACTTATAAATTTGGACAGCACACAATATCAGAGTGTGATATTTAAAGTTGTGCCTGTTTTAGGGCAGAAAGAAGTTGAAAGAATACTGACTGCCAACGGGAAATTCAGAATTCAAAGCGATATTATTTTTATAGACGGACAGCAGTATACTTTAATTTCAAAAAACATTGCAGATAAATCATTTTTAGATACATTGTTGTCAGGGGATTTGACTGCCGAAAATAATGATTGTTACTTGTTAGATGCTCAAGGCAATATGGTATCTTTGAACGATAAATCTATAGCAGATGTCAATATTTTTAAAAACGGTTCTGTAAGCATTGAATTTAAAAATGCAGAAGAAAGCAATAATCCTCCCGATATAATAAACATAGATACTAATGAATACGGTGTAAGAACTCAAACAACTCAAAAAGCAGTTCAAACGGGTAACGGGCAATATAATATAGAAATAAACAGAATTCATGTATATAACGGAGTTGTTATTGCCGATGAAACTATAACAGGAACTGTAAACAGGGATTTTTTTGCAACCGGAAGAGAAATAGAAAATGCACAGTGGATAAGAAAAACATATACCGGAAAAGATGGTTATGAAAAAGGCATATATGTCGCACAGCAGATAAACGGTAATTTATCAAGAATAAAATATGACGATACAGGCAATATTTCAATGTTTACACCTGGCGAAAACGGAGTCGATAGTTTTTATTTTGATTCGGAAGGCAGAACTTCAGATGTCCAGCATTTTGAAGCAGAATCTCCTAATTTTTGGAGAAGTTTAATTCAGCCGGCAGCTACATTATTTACAGGTAAAGAATATTCTTATATAGAAGGGCAGGATGTTTTACCTATAGGTTATGTCCAACCTGTTGATGTAACTGCTGAAGATATCGGAGCTGAACAATATGCCTCTTTTAAAAATATTGAAGCAATGTTATTGACACCAAGAGAAAGAGCAGCGAGAGATTTAAGCGAACAATACAGCGGTTATGCAGATATTATGAATACTCTCATCAATAATTCCGGTGGGGACACTCAAGACGAAATAAGGGCAGGTGTTATTGCTCAAATAAATAACATTGAGACTTTATCTGCAAAGCTGGAAGCTGCAGGATATAAAAATATTACAAACCAGCAGATGTTTACAATGCTTCAGGAATCAACTCCTGATACTGCATTTGCATCTTACGATAAATCAAAGAAGATAGAAGGCTTTAAATCAAATCCGGTAATACAAAGTTGGAAAGAAACTTTTGGTGCTGATTTAACAGACGAACAAATTTGGACGGTATTAAACGGAACCGGTGCCGAACAGGCTGTGCAGAAATTTCAAAATATTATTTTGCTTTCAAATGAGATAGAAAAAAAATATCCGCAATCGGCAATAGGCGCTGAAGAAGCAGCATTTATGCTTTCACAGGCAAACGGAAATGTTGAAACCGCAATAGCAAATTATAACAATGCAAAAACTCAGGAATCTGTGACTGCATTTCAGACTAAGGTTGATAGTACACAGTTGGCAAAATACGGAATCACTAATGAAGATATTATAGGTTTTATAAATACATCATCCGGTAATGTTGCAGATGCAATAGTGTTTTTTAACAATATTTGTGCTTTGGGTAAACAATTGGACGACAGTTCTTTGTCATTTACCGATTTACAGAGCAGATTAAATGATGCCGGCGGGAATGTGCCGACTGCTGTTGCCACATACGGTTCAGAAAAAGCTTTAGAATTTGACGTAAAAACATTAACTACCGGTATTTCAGGATCAAAAGATTTACAGACTGCCTATGAACAAAGATTTGGAGTAAGTTTTACAAACGATGTGCAGGTGCAGGAACATATAACAGCTCTTTTAAGACCTGTAGTCGGAGAAACACAGACTCCCGAAATGGTTATGCAGGGATTGATGGTAAATTTAGAAGAATCTGAAAATATTGATTCCGAAGTCACTACAACCTATGACGAAGATACACAAACAGCTGAAGTTAAAGCAGATATAGAAAAATCAGATGATGCCACAAATACAGAACAAATATATGACAGAACAATAATTTACGGACCTGACGGAAAACCTTTACAGGAAACTGTTGAAAAAACTGAAACGGTGACGGCTACGGTTGATAATCCCGACGGAGGAAGTTCTGAAAATAGTTATAAGAAAGGAGAAGTAATATCCGATACTCAGGCAAAAACAACATTTGAATATGTATTTGGAGATAAAGGGATAGCAAAGGTATATATTGAAACATTAAAAAAAGATTTTCTTAATTACGGCAGTTTGCCGGGAGTTGCCACATTTATAAACGGATTCAAAGAATTCTTAAGTCCTAATGTAACAAGACAGGCTGAACAAACAGATACATATGCTTTAACTGAAAAAGATGAAGTTGATAAAAGCACAAAACTTTCATCCGATATATCAGATACAACAACACTTGATTTAAATGGCAACTCTCCTGACAAAATAGCGGTTTCAGACCCTGTTGCAGCAGAGATACTTGCGAAATTTAATCCTAATTTTACCGGTTTTAGTTTTATCGACAGTTTTGTATTTAATACAAATGTTGATATGTTAAAAGGGACGGCTTCTTCCGAAGCAATGGTAATAGGAAGCAGTCTTGACGGTAAATATACAGAACAGGGCGAACAGCGTGAATATACTGCCGATACTCAGGCGATACAGACAAGTATCAACACAAAAGGATTTGAAGATACTATAACTAAAATAAGTAACGAAAGCTCTCAATGGATTCTAGGGGCAACATCTTCAGCCAAAGAATTTTTGACAGCAATTACAAAATCAATTTTCGTCAGAACCGAAACATCTATAATCGAAAAAGACGGATTTGGCAGAACACGACAAGAGGAAATTTCAATAGAAGGCAAAGATCATCTAAACGGTGATGAAAAATTTTCATTAGAAGGAATAGTTGAAAGCAGTTATACGGATAAAGGCGGACAGGCAACAGTTCAGACGAGTGTTTTGAATTTGCCGGACGGTAAAGTTATTCCATTGGCATCTTCTTTTTATGATACGGTAAATTTAGAAACAATAAAAAATATTCCTGTTCCTGCTTTAACCGGACAGCAGGTACAACAACTTCCCGCCGTTGAAGATTTAACTGAAATTGCAATAAATTTGTCTGAAAGCGGAGAGCAGACTAGCGAGCAGTTGCAGGCAACATACGATCCTTCATGGAGCGTAATGACCAAAGAAGAATATGAAAATTTTGCGCACAGTATTGTATTTAGCAATAATGCCGCGATAAATAATACGGAAGGTGGCGGAGTATATATAGATTTAACAAAAGTTGATACAACTAAGATAAGGTATAACAGTTCAACCGGCGAATATAATTTGGACGGTGTACCGTGTGAATATTTAAATTATAATAAAACCGTAAACGGAACCACAATAACAACAGATAAAAACGGAATAAGCGACGGTAATGCCGGGATATTTACAGGGACTTTAAATGCAAAAAGCGTATTGTCAGGAGTAATGGTTTTTGATAACCCTGCCAAAACGAATATTGACATATTAACCACAACTGATGCAAACGGTTCATCATCCGGAACAAATGAAACATTGCAGGGACAGACTGTTGCCCAATGGACTATAGACCAGTACGGAAACCAAGTTTTGACACAGATGACAAACGTAGAGCAGGTTGTTATACAGGATGGAACGGCAAGAGGATTTACAGACGGTGATATATTGAAAAACGGTTCAGTATATTACGGTAAAACAGTGGCAGGAAATGTACAATACGGCAATGGAACTTTTAAGGCAGTAAAATATAATGAGACTACAAAGAAATGGGATGCCGGCGATGGTATGGCAACATGTACATTCAGTGAAAAAATATCTTCAACAAAGGGAGACGTTACAATAAGTGTCACGTATGATACAACAGGAAAGTCTCAGGTAAGCAATATAGAAGGATTACAGGAAGGCGCTGAACTTTATTTACCGGGTGAATATAATTCAGTTTTCTTTAATTCTGATATGCCGGCAGATGCTAATTTTGGGTTTAAAGTAGTAGACGGACAATTAGTAAGTACCGGGAAAGTTAACGGGCTTTCGCAAAATGAGACAATAAATTTAGGCGAAAGTTTTAATATCACTATAACCCCGTCTAAAACCGGTAGCGGGATAACATATAAAATCAACGGAGATTTTACATATACCGGCAATGCAAACGGAGTGACTATAAAAAAAGTATTTAATTTTACAGACGGTTATAACGGGGAAAAAGGAACTTGTCTTGTAACAACCGACAGAACGACAAAATTATTTGACGGGAAATATTATATAGAAAATTTTGTAACAGAGACTAAAAACGGAATAACAACGGTAACAACGTTTAATGCTTCAATGTCTGAAAACCAATCCGGTAAAAATTCCGTATCCATGATAAAAACAGAAAGCGGATCAGGATTAGATGAAAGATCAATAAGCAATCTTTACAATGCGGTAGTACTCCTCGGAGCTGAAGGTATAGAAAGTATAACTTTGCTTGCAGATACAAGAGAAATAAAAATAACGTTTACCGAAGCAGGGAAAAAGGCGATAGCAAAAGCAAACGGAGTCTCTGAAGAGCAGCTAAAAGAATCAATAAAAATAAATTCATCTGATAATATAAGCAATTTAGGTTCATTGTATAACAAAATGGTATTCGGGGATAATCTAGGAGCTGTTCTTGAAGTTTCCGAAGTTCCAAATGCAATGCAATGGAAAGATTATACGATAGATACTGAAACCGGAATTATATATGTGAAAAATCAAAAAGGTACATATACTGCTCAGGGTTTTATAGATGGCAACGGAACAATAAGGGTATTGGAAAACGGACAATTCAAAGTAGTTCAGTATACAGGTGCCGATACAGTTGGCGGGGTTATTAATGAAATGTTCCCGATAGTAGGTATCATCACCGGATCAGAACCAACTCTAGGTCAGCTTATATCAGATAATAAATCAAAATATATCGGATTGCCGTCCGGTGTACAGATTAATACATTTGAAGATGTTAAAACTTTATATAAATCTATGACAGATGTTTATAATGATACGACAAGATACAGTGATATACAAAAAATAATGTATACGGCATTCATAGCTTCCGAATCAGTATTATCAATGTCGAGTGGCAGTCAGATTCCTACTCCTATAGATATTGTCACATGGGCTTCAAATGGTGCGGTAAATTTTGTAAATGCATTGAAAAAAATAACGGATTTAGGAGAAGATAATTTTAATACACAGGTACAAGCTTACGGAATAACGTCAAATAATATAGTTCGTGCCGTGATGTACGACAGTTTATTGGGAACGATAAATCCTGTAAATCCTTACAACATAAGTAAATTTGCAATTGATGTTGTTAAAAGTGAATCTATGGTTTCAGAACAGGAATGGACAATTGATAATCTGGATAATATAGCCAAATTAATGTTGGTAGGAGTGACAGTTACTCCTAAAGGTGCAGATTTTTCATTAACTCCGGATATGGCACAGGCAGTGAAAGTGTTGGCAGACAGTAATATATTGACACTTGCCGGAGACGGAACATTAAACAGCATTAAATTTGATCAGGAAACGAAATCATTCTATTTTGATAAGACATTCAATATATCTGATTTGAATATTCCAGATGATCTAAAGATAACATCACAAGAACAGCAGTACAGGATTTCGATAGGAAGCAACGGAAGTATTACGGCTTTGGATACAAAAACATTAGAGCCTGTAAAGTTTAATTGTCAAGCTTCTGATTCAACAGATAAATTGACCGACGGATATTTTACAAATATAGGGCTTGTAATCAGTGGGAATAAATTAGTACTTAACAGACTTGACTTTGTTAATACGACAGGCCAAGAAATGAACATAAATAAAGAAGCATCTTCTTCAGCAAGCGGAGGAAGTCTTCCTTATGTAAATACTAAAGGAAAAATAACAGAAACGGAAAACGGGTATACCGTAAGCGGTGCAAATTCGGTAATTACGATGATTGGTGGCAGTTGGACAGTTTTGGGTATTGGAACAACCGCATGGACCGGATCAGTTCTTCTTGCAGGAGGAGTTCCGGTTTCTGTTACAAACGGCAGTTTTGTATACGGCCAGGCCGGATGGCAACAGACAAGTAAAGAAAATTCAAAATGGGCAATCCTCAATCAAAGAGCATTCCAGCAGGCCTGTGAGAAAGAAATCGGTCAAATAAAGGATATGGACAAAATAATCGGAGTTCAGGTAGCCACAAATATCCCGTCAAGCGTATCTGAAATAGTATTTGCAATTATTGAAGCAAAAAATAAAGAATTTAATACTCTTATAAAATCATCTGACAACGGATATGTGGTGACCGCAAATGCTCCTCCGGAATTTACTGTTACTGTTGTTCCTAATTCAGGCTTTAATATTGAAGGAATTACAATACAAAGTTCATCGGAAATAATATTAAAAAACAGCAAGATGAATGAAAAAGGATATTATGCCGGCACAGATATTTCGAAAGCAAATGTAAATATACCTGAAGGATATATTCTAAAAACAGACAACGGCGAAATAACAGATTTTGAAACAAGTTTTAAAGCAGGAGAAAGAATATCTCTCGGCAATGCATTAAAAAATTCGTATCCTTCCGGCAAAATAGTAAATGTCCTTCCGGTAAAACGTATGAATACTACATATGCTGCCGGTACAATAGAATTATATGTTGATGAAACCGGTGTTTTGAGAACAAAAAATAACTTATATCAAAAATATCCTGTTTCTTCTACAGATTCGTATGATGCGGAATATTTGAAATCACAATATGAAAAAGATTCAACTGTATTTAAAATTTCAGCAGGAGCAGAAGTAATCATATCAAACGGAATTCTAACAGTGTTAGATGCTACTGTTGCAGTAAGAGGTATGGAAGTTGAAAATTCAGAATATCAAGATAATCCTGTAACAAAAACATCAACTTCAAAAAATCAAGAACGTCCGGAATCATATTTTATAGGAAGTACTGTTAAAACCGAAGACAAAATAGGTGTTACAGGGGATTTTTATCATTATTCGGATGCAACTATATCACAAGTATTTTCAACGGTAAGCATATATAATGCTAAATCTAAAATTACTAGTTATGGCAGCAGTTATATTACAGGTCTTGGATATTTCTCATCAGGAACTGTAACGGGAGTATTGGATGAGGAAGGAAACTTGCAGTGGAAGTCAGAGTCAGGAGACATTGTATTTACACAATCAATAGATTATAACGGTGACAAGATTGAAAAGAAAACAATAATCGGGTCAACGCTTAACGAAAACGGGACATATTCCGGAGAGACTAAAGTTACGATAAACGGAGAAGAGGCTACAGGATTTACAAATGTAGTCGATTCTGATACCGGAAGGACGATAGATATAATATGGACGGCTTCTTATGAAAAAAATCCTAATTATAATCCGGAAGATGAAAACTCACAGGAACAAGAATATATAATAAAATCACCTACGGCATATTTTGTTGATTTTGCAACAGGGACAAAAGTAAATAAGTTGCAAGATATGGGACAGCAAGTTCAAATAGCCGGCAACACATATAGTTTTAGCCAATATCAGGGAGAAACTCTTTCTTTAAACGGTGCATTGCAATTTACAATAACAGGACAGGATGGAATTATAAAAGGTTATTGTGGCAATATCAGGACAATTAATAATTCTAATGTTGTTTCAGAAGGAACAGAAGCGACAATAACAAGTTTGGCAGATGTAAAAGATGACGTCGTTGACAGAACAGCCGCAACTGCTGATATTGATATTGATGAAGACAGCTATATCTTTATTACTGAAAACGGGAAGGTATACTCAATAGAAGATTACAAAGAAGGTTCATCAACAAATTTCCTGCAGACACTCAAACAAATTAGTGACGGGCAACAATATGGTACTGTGCAGAAAGACGGAACAGTATCATATGTATACACGAAGGATAATAAATCAGTAACGTTGAATTTTTTTAACAACGGGACTGCATGGGAATCAGGAGTAAAGATTGGCAATTGTTGGTTCTCATATAACGGAAAAGATTACAATAAATATAAATCCGTATATGTATTAGTTACTGATGAAAAGGGAAAAATAAGCGTTGATACAAGCAGATATGGAGATAATTTTGAATCAGGTAAACTCAAAAATAACGGCGTAATAAAGGTAGAAGTAGATGAAGTTTTTGGTGTTAAAGTGGAACTTGTGTATGATGCAAAAAAAGGATTCCTTTCTCCTGAAGAAAGCGGGCAGCAGGGTTTTGATCCTTCATTCTTTGGTGAAGGTTCAAAAAATCCTTTCTATTATTATACAAACGGGAAAGAAACAACATACGGAGAAAACGGTGAAAAGATATTCTTCGGATATAATGATTCAGGCATATTATGTGCTATGGTCCAGTCGGAAACTAAAAAAGAAATAACGAAAGAAGAATATGTCAATTCAGTATATTCTAAGCTGATTGAACAATCAAAAGAAGGGCTAAGATTGTCCGGAGAAAATTACGGTTCAGATACATTCCAAATCTATATGTACATGACAAAAACAGAATGGAATAATCTATCTAAAGAACAGAAAGCTGTATATGAAAAAGTTTGCGAGGCAACATATGAAAATGTTACTTCTGTAGATATAGCAAGAATAGGAAGTGATAAGTCTTTATACGGAGATATGGGGCTCGGTGAGGTAAATATAGAAGATTTGACCGGCACGCAATACAGTACCTATACCCAGTATGTTGACACTATAGTTATTTTAAAAAGACCGGAAGCTGATATAAAAGCCGATATAATGCGTTATATCGACAATTATATAGGCTCAACCGGAATGAATTATGAATATGACAAAGTTCAGGAATTGGCGATATCCGATCTGTATGTGAGAAACGGATATTTTTCAGATGCGTTGGGAATTAATTTTTCAGGTGATTATAAAATTAATTCAATAACTCTTAATAAAGGCATACTTTCAATAAGTGCAAATGTTATTGATGTTAACATTAACGGAAGCGATGAAATAGAATTGAAAGGCCAATTTGTTGACACTTCTGACGGCGATAAACCTTCAGGTTCTTCAAAATCAGATAAGAAGAACACCCCTGTATCTACGGATGAAAGCTTATATGGATTTGGTATTAAATTCGATACTAATTCAAAATTAGAAACATCAGTTACTATAAGCAAAAACGGAAGCGATAAAATAGGAATGCAGGTTTCATTTGAAATAAATACTAAAGAGTTATTTGAACAACAGAAACAATTCTCATTAAATGCCGGTTACGCAAATCCTATAACAAATCTAACCATTACAGGTTTTCTGGCAGGAACGAATTTATACACGACAGCAGATACATTTTTTGTTAACAATAAAAATCAATTATTTACAAATACAGGCGTTAACGATACGTTTAATGTAAATTATTATACTCAGCTTAAAAATGGTATGCATATATTTTTAGACGCAGATACTCAATTGACGGATTTAGCTCAGGCAATAGCTAAAAATATAACGGATAAAACCGGACAGGAAAACGGAATAAATGCCGAAGGAATACAAATAACAAGAATAGTTACTGATGTAAACGGAAATAAAATTATAGGAACACTTATATCCGGAGAGACTGTTCCTCAGTGGTCAATAAAATATCAGGGTACAGACAATAAATTCGGAAGTACAACATATAATACTCAAAAAAATAAACTTGATTACGGATGGAACGGTAATGTAGATTTTACTCAATCAGAACTTACACTCCAAAAGAGTGGAGGTGCAAGATTCTTAGAACAAATCGGCGGTGTATTTGTTGCAATAGCAGGTATATTTGAAGGGGCATGGGATGCGATATTTAACGGTGGTTTTTATGTGGAAAATGCATGTTTTAAAACATCTGCATCATTATTTTTAGATAAACAGCAGAGTCAAGTTACATCAGGCGAAACTGAATCAGCTCTTTGGGCAGGAATAGCAGGGATAGTTGCAATAGCTGTCACAATAGTTACCGGAGGAGCTGCGGCCGCATTCAGCGCAGGAATAATGAGTGCGATTTTCTGGACAGCCGGAGCGGTTATGAGCGTTGCTATGGCAGCCCAATCTGCATTTAATGCATCCGAATGTTTCCAGCGCGGAGATATTGCCGGAGGATTAATTAATTTAGGTTCTGCCATCTTGTCTATAGTAACAGGCGGTGTGCTTGCAAATAGTTTAGGCAGTTTCGGAAAAGGTTTAGCTAAAGGATTACTTTCTGGTTTTACAAAGGAAGCATTTAAAGAAGGAATGAAATATTGGTTGAAATCGGGATTTTCTGCTATCAAAACGCAATTTAAAAATTTGTTAGCTCCTGTAGCAAAAGAGGCATTGAAAGTAAGCATTAAAAATTTAGGCAGAAATATTGGAATAGGAGCATTAACAGGTGCCGCCGGTAAAGTAGCTACAGATTATGTTGTATCCCAAATTTATGGTTCAGAATTTAATATTGGAGAATCATTTATAAAAGGTTTAGTTATCGGCGGACTTTCGGGAATAGCATTAACCGGGGTAGGAAAATTAAGTTTGGTGACAGTTGTTTCAAAAGGTATGACAGTAGTTATGATAAATCGTTCAATTGATTCTGCATTTCACAATTTTAAAGAAGGAAATATAGGAGCCGGTATTTTTGATCTCAGTATGGCTGTTATTTTCGCAACAATGTCAATGGTGGATAATGCTAATAAATCTGTAGCAAAATCTACTGAAGAAATACAAACAGGAAGAGAAGGTGTTAAAGAAATTAAAACAAAAATTTCTGATACTGTTCATGGTAGTAATTTTGGATTTGCAGATAAAGTTAAATTACATATACAAAATGCTACTAATATAGGACTTGCATTTACAACGTTAAGCGTAGTTCAAACAGTTACAAGTAATATTGTTTCAGGTAAAGGATTTTTTGATGGTGTCAGATTGCAGGATATGATAGCAATGTATACGGGCGGAGTTCTTGTCGGAGGAGTTCTAAGCGTTGCTGCTCCCGGCTTTACAACTTTATGGGCCGGTGGAACGCAGGGCATATCACAGCTGGAAGGAATAAGCGGTAATATACAAGCTGTTCTTAATGGTATAGTTACAAATCCATTAGGAACACTCTTTAGCGGTATGAATTCTGCTGTTAATTTATCTAAATTCAAAACTTTTGGTTCTCCTGTATTTAATGCAATTGGTTCTATCATAAAACAGGGATGGAATTCTATATTTAATCCGGACAAAACTGTTAAGGAAAATTTCTGGGGTTCATTGAAAACAGATTTGTTAAAGGCATATGGAAATACTTTATTTAGAAATATGGATACTATGACGAATGCCGAAATAGCGGAAAGCTGGGGAGCTGTCAGAAGCAGTTTCGGAACGGGATTGTTTGTTTCGCCTTTTTACCAAATGGCTGCACCCGGACAGGCTATGTTCGGAAACGGTGTTTTGAATAACTTAACGTCAAGATGGGCAGAAAGTAAGTCAGGCGGTATTTTTGGCGCATTCTTTGGTTTGGATAATATATTAGCAAAGATTCCTGGTCTTGGAAGTGCTTTGAATATGTTGCAATTTGAATTGGTCGGAAAAGGTTTTGGCGCAATCGGTAAAGAAATAGACCAGGCTTTGGGATTAAAATCAGAATATAATTCTTCTGGTAAACTTGTAGGATTTTTTGAATTTTTCCTGTCAAATGCGTCTATGTTGTTAGTTCCTTCAAAATTAAATCAGGGCGTTGTAACCCAATATTTGGACAGTGAAATAAGAAAACAAAATCAAGGCGTTATAATGAATTTATTCACAAATTCAAGTAAATACGGTTTATCATCGGAGATTATAGGCAAATTCCAACTGCAGTCATTGGAATTTTTAAATACGACTGACATATTATTCAGAATTTGCAATGATGCAAATTCGAATTTTAAAATGATAGAAGGGAAGGACAAACAGCCGATTGATCTGAAAGAAATATTTTTAGATCGTTTGGCTCAAATTGCCAAAACAGAAGCGGAACAAAACGCAAACAGAACTGTTAATATTAACGGCAAAGACATTACATATGCCGGAATGTTTGATATGATTGCCAATAAAGAAGGCATGGGACTTGCTCTTATTGCAAGATTAGACAAACTTTATGCTTCAGATCCTGCATATATAGGTGTATTTACTGATGCCGTAAAAGATATTGCAACAAGATATCCTTCTTTGGCAACAGAATTAAGTAAACTTGAATGTGTAAAAAATGCCGAACAATTAAGTAAAGCCAGTCAGGAAATTGCCCAGAAATATGCAGAGATGGTAAATAATTTTAATAATCTGAATAGTACGGATAAGAGCAAATATAATAATTCGGCAAGTTTGTATATTCTTTCTGTGATGCAGGATGAATCTTATTCGTCACTCAGAATGAGTTTATGCCATTTCGTTGACTGGAATGATGTTGCCGTTCAAAAAGTATTCGGATCGGCTGCTTTTAAGGAAGTGATGTCTGAGTTTAATTCAAAGGCTGTTAGTTATACAAATGCAATAAAGAATAATCAGTTGAAAGATAACGACGAAGCTAAAAAATTTAGAGGAACAGACGTTCTGAAAAGCGTTTTAACTTTGGAAAGCGGTGTTAAAATTAATTTTGATTTCCAGACCATAGCCACTTTGAAATTTGATTTAGCTTTTGCAAGCATATACGGATACGGAAACAGCGGAATAGCCGAAAGTGCATACTTAAAAGCAATTTATAATAATTTCTTCGGCGATTCTCAGACGATGTATAACGGCGGTAATATCATATCTAAAACAGAGGCTTTTAATAATAAAGGAGAATTGATAAACAAACCAAGTTTAGCTCAATTAACGACTTTATTCGAAACAAGCATTCAGGTTCAAATAGGCAGTTGTGTGTCCGGCGGTTTTGGATTTTCTAAGGACCTGTATGAAGGCATAACCGGTATTTTTGAAAAAACAATAGTAAGAGCTTATAATGAAAATATTGCGGTATCAGGCAAAGAATTAAAGGAAGCAATTCAAAAAATACAGGAGATAAATATTTTTGGTACGGGAGCGGGAAAAACCTCAGTCGTATCCGTTTTGTTCCCGGCATTAAAATTAGTAAATGATATCAAAGGCGAATATACTGTCATATGTGCCGATATTGATACAAACGTTAATAATTTAAAAGGAAGAATCTCCGGATTATACGGTTCAAATTATGATTTGTTAAAAGCCGACAAAGATAACATAAAGGATGTTAAAACTTCAACGGCTTTGTTTATGACTTATACGGATTATGCTTTTGCAATGTTGGACAAAAATTCTCCTTTAAAAGATAAAGTCGGTCTTATGATAGGAGATGAAGCGGATATGTCCGTATATCTGTCAAAAGTTATGACAAGCGCTTCTTCCGGATTTGAATCCGCCAATTCCGATATGTATAAAATGTTTAAAAGTCTTGTAGACGGCAATAATGCTAAATATTTACAAGGTGCAATAGCGGAAGCTGAAAAATTATTGAGCGGCGATCCTATATTTAAAGACATGAAAGCACAACTTGACAGATTCAAAAACAACACTATAACGGAAGCTGATATAAAGAGTATAAGAACAGAACTGACTAATTTATCTCAAAGAAAGGATATTAACGATACCGTTAGGTACAACATAACAGAAATATTAAAAGGTTTAGCACCGGATGTAACAGGCAAAATAATTGCTAAAGAAGGTTCAAGTTCAGCCAAAATGCTTGAGCTTGTTCAAAGAGCATTGGAAATAAATCTTAAAGAAAGGACAAAAGTTCTTTTATCGGATGAATACTATGATAAAGTTTATAAATCGGGATACGAACAAATTCTTAAAAATTTTGTTAATAATATGGCAGGTGTCGGCAATACAAATAATTTATACGGCACTGGTTTTTCTTTAAAAGAAGTTCTTAATAATGTGCTTATGTCGAAACTTACATGGTCATACGGAGTAGATTACGGCATAGGCAAAGATGAGCAGGGAAATATGAAAGTAATGCTTATTACCAACGGAGCTTTAATAGATTTGGTTCCCGGAGTCGGATATAAACAGATAATAGAAATGGAAATGCTGAGTAAATATAATAATATCATCAATTCCGCAGAATATAAAAATTCCGCGCCTGAAAAGCAATTTTCGCTTACAAAAGATTGTTCTATCGGCGGTATGACGGGAATAGGTGACAGAGAACACAGTTCTATAGCGATAATTAATGCCATAAAACAGGCTAGAGGCTTTATTGGACTCAGCGGAACATATTCAGCGTCAGCACAGCAGGCAATGGGATTTAATGCTAATTATTATACACCGGCAACATCTGTAAAACTTACCGGTGTTGACAGTTATGTTGATAAGGGAGATAAAGTTATAAAGCTTCATATCTCTCAGCCTGCCGTTACGACATTCGGCGCTTTTGAGCAGCCGCTGTTATCCATACTTAGCGGGCATATTACAATTATGGCTTTAAATACTCAGGCCAAAATAGATTTATTTAAAGACTATGCTTTATTGCTGGGAGCCGTTTCTCAAGCAGATTATGACGGTACAGGAAAAATTGCTTGGTTTGATGCCGGTATGTCAAAAGAAGCCGGATTAAATTTTGCAAAGAACAAAGATGGAAAATATACTTGTTTCATAGGTACTTATGAACAGCTTGGCAGAGGAGTTGATATTGATATTTCTAAAGTGCCCGGTGTTGATAAAAATACAAAAGTCGATTTGTTTGCGGTGGATTCTCATTTAAGCTATAAATCGGCGGTAGAACAGCTTGTAGGCAGGGTTTTAGGAACGCGTTTTTCGGATCAGGCTAAAGATACAGACGGTAAATTAATAAAGAATATAAAAGTATATTTTATTTCTGATTTATCCACAATTCAAACGTATTCTTCTAAACAAGAATCAAAAATTACAACGTTAAATACGGAAGCCGTAAAGAAGTCGGTATCGGCAGAACAATATTTGGCGTTAATAAATGACAGGGTTTACGGCAAAGGACAGCAGGGACGTGAAGCCGAAGATAAAATAGTAGCCCAAAGCGGAGCATTGGAATATGTGGCAGGCAAAACAAGTTATATCGGCAGACCGTATGTTAATTCTGCAGCAGATTTGGATAAAATATTAACTGTAATGGGAGTAAATGATTCACAAAAAGAAGCAATTATTACAGGATTGCAGGAAAAAAATCTACATAATAAATATGAATTAACAGAAAACGGATCAGTTACCGTAGGTTATGTATTGCAGTTGCTGGGATACGATACAGACGGAAGTAAGAATGACAGGGGTATGATGAAAGTTGTACAGGCACTTTTTGGTGACAGCACAGATATTTCAAAAATGACCGTGCAGGAACAATTTAATTTTGCGCTTGAAAATGTTGTCAAATTGCAGAAAGCAGATATTTTGACAAGCAATTCAACAAACGGGTTGTCTTTGAACGATATAGTGTCTGTTTTTAAAGCTATTGAAACTGTTGATACTGTAATTAAAACTGAAAACGGTGTAGATGTAATAGATATGGCTAAGTTTGCTGAAAAATTGTCGCAGTATCAAGAGCATGGTTTGACAGGATTGATATCTGGGGAACAGTTCAACAGTTTAAACAATAAAGTAAAATCGCTGCAAGATGCCATTAAAGCAAAAGCAGAAATCAGCAGGGAAAATACAGAGAAGATAGAACAGTTATCTGCTAATATCATTAAAAAATTCTTCCAGGTGCAGATGATAAAATATACAGAAGCCAAAGCTGAAAAAGATGTTCAGAAAGCATTGACTAATGTTAATGCAGAAAGGCAGAATTTACTGGAACAATATATGACTGATAAAGATGGAAATTCTGTCATCCCTTTTGTGTTGGCAGCACAGATAGATACTGCAAACGGCATACTGTTGTTTGGCGATTTAAGTATAAATAATTCGATAAATATACTGCATGCAAACAATTCTTTATGTCAGAGAATTGTTTGGAGCAGAGTGGATTGCGGAAAGTTCATCGAATTTGCCGGAAACGGATACAGTGGATTTACTGACTATTTGTATAAAGAAAAAGCAAGTAGTGAACATTTATATTTAAGTATTGATATTTCAGAAAAAATAGCAGCTCTTGATCCAAAAGAACATTTATTCGTTAAGGATAGACCAATATTGGGTTATAAAATAACAAGTTCAAATCTGCAAGATTTGCCGGAAATAATAAGAGAAAATCTCGGAAAAACAGATTCTATAGACAGAGCAAGTTACGAACAGTATCTGGCAAAAAATATCGGAAGTGTGATTGTACTGCAGATGAGTGACGGCGAATTAGATTTTTATATTGTAGGAAAAGATACATACGAAAAATCATATCAGAATGTTGACACCGCGCAGGTGGAAACAAAGAATTCCGGACTGATTGAAGGATTCGGCAAAAAAGATTTCATGCCTGACTTTACAGATTCGAATTATGTCGGACTTCTGAAAACAAAAGAGATCAGAATGGTCCTGGCATCGGATCTCGGATTTGATATTGGACAGCAGGTTATTCTCGGTGCATCGTTCGGTGAAGTTCAGATAAAACCTGCAGGAGAGGATGTGTACTTTGTAATAAATCCCGAAGGCGGTTATTATATCTGCGATATCGATTCTGAAACAGGTCTTCCGGCATCATATGTAAGAAAAGACGGGAACACGGTTTCGTCAGCCGTACAGACAGCAGCGCCGGTTTCTGCAGAAACGCCTGATACTGACAGGACTTC
Source organism: Endomicrobiaceae bacterium (assembly GCA_963666965.1). GTDB lineage: Bacteria > Elusimicrobiota > Endomicrobiia > Endomicrobiales > Endomicrobiaceae > Proruminimicrobium. Next base: position 1,814,236 of record OY762939.1, on the reverse strand, counting down.
CGTGCAGAAAGTTACATTCGGACAGATGCTGAAGAATGCATTTTCAAAACTGTCTTTGCCTACGGTTATAGCTTCCCTGTCTTATATCGGAGCAATTGCCGCAAGCGTTGCGAATTCCGATATTAATGCGGGAGTTGCGGTTGGAATAGCCACGCTTATAGGAATGGGATTCCATTACATATACAATAAGTTTGCATCACCTGAAAATGCAATGTCCATTATAAATGACAAGAGCGAAGTAACGATAATTGACAGATATTTTGCAAAAGGAAGTTATGAAAGAGACGGGTCGGGCAATATAGTAATAGATTCCGTTGCAGTAAGAGAAGATGAAGTAAAAACAATTTTAAGTTTTTGCTCGGGTTGGCCCATGGAAAGTTATAATATAAAAGCAATAAATGATTTTATACTTGCATGTCATGATTATATTTCAAATTCAAAAAATAAAGATTCGATGGAAAATTTGAAATTTATTATACAAGAAAGCAATTATCAAACAGTTATACAAATACTGAGAAATGATAATACTGATAAAATAATTGAATCAATTTTTGATTTTGATGCAGGTCATGAAAAGAAAGGCAAGTATTATATTATTGATTCGGTTCCTGTAAGCAGATATATTGTTTACGATTTATTTAGATTAGATGAATTTTCAGAAGAGAAATCGATAGAGAAATCCATATTTGATTCAGGTATGGGCAGGCTAATTATAGATAAGCAGCTTAATGAAGAAAATAAAAAAGAAATTGTGGAGCAATGTAAAAATTTTTACAAGACTCACGAACTTGATTATTCGTCTTACGAACCGACGGTCCGTGTTCACAATACGACAGTTTCAAAATCTTGTATTGATGAATCTTTTAAAATAAAGGTGTTATATTCGATAGCTGATACTGATATTGACGCTGATACCATGATTTTTTACTGGCATAATATGTCCAGTAATTTTAATGTGCAGTATCTGTCTAACAGTTATATTGTGAATTTATACAAACGTGGAATTGCAGTTACAGCTGAGGATTGCATAAAACTTGAAAATGTATCCGCTATAAAAGAAGAACTTTTGATGCAGGGACAGGAAAATGGTTTTGCTTTAACACAGGAGAATATAGATGAATATATTGCTTTAAAATGTTTTGTTTCTGCAAATTATGATGCAGGGATAAAACCGGATCAGCTTTTAAAACTTTTATCAAAAGGCAATGGAGGGTTGCTGTTAAAAGTTTTAACGGATGAGGGCTTTAACTCTGTTTATAACTCCGGATTTGTCGGTGAAGAAAATATATCCGGAAAAGAATACAGGGTTAAATTCCAAGCGGCTCTTGCCGTTACAAGAAACATGATGGAAGTTTTAAAGGGACAGGATAAATACAACTTTAATGGTTTCAGCGATATTGTTTCTGAATTTACAAAATATTACTTTAAAGTTCTTGATGTTGCAGGAAATATGCCGTATTTAAACAGCAGTTATAAAGCAATTGTTGAAATTGCCGGCGGCACTCAGTTTGAACCTAAATCTTTTGAGGATTTGTTTAATCGGTTGCAGATCAGCCGTGACAATATTGTAATTTTTGATGAGGATGTAAAATCTTTTTCAAAATTTAGGTTTTTAAGAAGTATAAAAGATATGGTTCCGAATCAAAAATATTATGTTGCATTTGACGGACATGGCGCACCTTCGGTATATGTCACCGGAGGGAAATTGGCTGCTTTAGGCTTTGATCCTGTCAATTTAATCAGTGTCAGAGAGCTTGCAAATAGTTTGATCGAGGCGTACGAAAACGGAGTAAATTTAAGCGATGTTACACTGGATTTATCAACTTGTTATTCTTATTATTCTTCGAAAAAACTTCTTGCTTATCTTGAAAAGGCCGGTATAGATCAGAAACCGGTTATTTATGCGGCGGCCGGACTGGAAAATCTTTACAGTTACGGAAGTGCAAACGGCGGGAATTCCACATTAGCCCTTCATGAATATATTATGAATAATAACAAAACAGATGATTTGACACTGCGCGATGTAATAATGTCTCAGATATATTCAAATTTATCAAATCCAACACTGTTTTTCAGTAATTCTGAAATGACTGAGTCATATAACAAAATGGTTAACAGAGTAAAAGAAATGTACAGTGCGGAAAATCAGGGAAAAGAAATTTCCGATAGAGTAAAACCGCTGACACTTAAATTTGATTTTATTCAGATTTCATTTTTAAAGTTTGTACAGGGACAGCTTTCATCAATGAAAAATCCCGTATATGAAATGTCAATGTTTAGTGAAGAACAAAGTAAAATGTTACATGATTTTGCTCCTGTGTGGGAGGAAGTTGTTTTTAGAACAGTACCTGCATTGGTTGCAATAGCAAATCCTATTCTTGGAGGAGCTTTGTTTGTTGCATTTCAAGTTGGTTTTATAGTTGCACATGCAGTATCACAATATAATTCACAAAGCTCTTTACAGTCATTAGAATTACCATTGAATGAGCAGACAAATGCGGAAGCTTTGTACAGTGGAGCCGGAGTAAAAAAACAGCCGCTTATTGATATAGAAAACACTACAGCAGACATCAGAGAGCAGGGAGTTATTGTTGCGGTGGAAGGAACCAAAGTAGCAACAATATTAGATAACTGTGCCGAAGCGACGGTAGAGGCATTGGGTAAGGTGATAGCATTAGTGCCGTTGACTAAGGCAGCGATAGAGATAAATCCTTTTGCGGAAGATGCTCGTATGGTGGCAGGATTAGACAAATCGCTTGATAAAGCGACAACGATGGGAGAATTGAGAGAAAAGACAGGCTTTGAATACAGGACGTTAAGTGAAACGGAAGTTGAACAACTTGGGACGCCGTTTGTAGCATATATAAACAGCAAAGAGGCAGATAAGGCAGGACATGTAATAACAGTAACCAAAGTAAGCAACGGGATGATTACATACAGTGATAATACTGTTAAGGACGGAGAGATAAGCATAGGCAGGCTGTATGAGATGGGATTTGAAGGATTAGTGCTTGCTTCTGAAACATCGACAGTAGGAACGAAAGTAAGTTCTTTAAGAGAGAATACGGAGAAAGTAATAGGGAAAGAAGCATATGATAAATTGAGCGCAGCGGGCAAGAAACTGGCAAACGAGATAGTAAACGGAGTAACAAAGCCGCAGGATATGAACACAACGCTGTCAGCGCTGTTGGCGATATGCAAAGACGGCGACGCGGTAGCGGCGATGCTTGGATATGCAGGTATGAAAGACGCAACAGACAGAAGAGATATAACTGCAAAATATTATGAGAAAGTAGGACAGGTATTGGCGTTGAAGCAAGTAAGCGAGGCAGATAAACAGGTATCGATAAAATTGCTTGCGATGGCAAGAGATGTTATATTTATGGCGTCCGGCAATGAGAAAGCGGCGCAGATGCTCAACAACAGCCAGATAAAAGCGGAAGATATAATATCGATGCTTGTAGTAAGCAAGGCAGTTAACCAGAATGTTCTTGTTGCAGACAGCAGAACATCTGTAGCAAAAGCAGACAGTGAAGATTTTGTAATAGACATTGAAAAATTGCAGAATGCGGTTAAAGAAAAAATAAGCATAACGGATGCCAAAAAAGCATTGGAAGATTTGTCAGCAATGCTTGAAACAAACGGCAGAGGATCTGCAAGTATGCCGATGTCATTGATGAAGTTGTCTGATGTAAGAGCAGTAGCGCAGGCTGCTTAGCCAAATCAAAACATAAAAGGCACGGATAAAAATATCCGTGCCTTTTTTTATTTATAAAATGTATGATTTAAATTATCTATATACACAATAAATTCTTTTTATTTGTTAATGAAATATATATAATAATTTCTGCAAATGATAATACATTTCATTAATAAAATTATTGTTTCTGAGTATAGATTTAAATATTTTATATTTTCTGCCGTTTCCGGCGTTCTTCTTGCATTATCATTTCAAAAATTCAATTTTTTTTGGCTCGCATGGATAGCGTTTATTCCTTTAATATACTGTATTTTGAAAAATAATTTCTTAAATTCCGTTTTGTACAGCTTTGCCGCCGGTTTTATTTTTAACTTTATTGCCTCATATTGGATGTTTCCGTTTCTTTTAAATAATACTGCAATGATTAAAGATTCTCTGATAGTTTCTCTGTGTGCATGGTTTTATCTTTCATTATATTTTGTCTTATGGGCTGTTTGTGTAAATTTTATAAAAAAATATTTTCAGACAGTGACAGTTGTTTTATTTGCATCCTGTTTTTGGATAATTCTTGAATTTGTAAGGACATATATTTTTACAGGTCTTCCGTGGAATCTTGTTGGATATTCGCAGGCTTCATTTTTGCATATTATACAGTTTGCCGATGTTATCGGAGTTTACGGTTTGTCTTTTGCGGTTATTTTAATAAATATGTTGTTGTATTATTTGATATATTCAGGTTCAAAAAAATATTTCTTTTATACTGTTTTTGTATTTCTTTTTTTGCTGTCTTACGGTTTTTGGCGTATTGGATTTTTTCCTCAAGAGTCAGTTCAAAAAATTACCGTAGCAATAGCCCAGCCTAATATTGAGCAATACAAAAAATGGGACAGACATTATAAAGACAATATAATAAAAACTTTATATTCAAGTTCCGAATTTTTTAAACAGCACGATATTGATCTTCTTGTTTATCCGGAGACAGTTCTGCCGAGAAGATTGGAAGAAGATGAAGAAATAAAAAAACTGGTTAATGAAATATCTTCAAATGCCGTATTGACTTTAATAGGTGGCATGTCCAAAGAAAAAGATAAAATTTACAATACGGTTTTTTTAGTGTCTAAAGACGGCGTTGCAATAGATAAATATAAAAAAAATCATCTTGTTATTTTCGGAGAATATCTGCCTTTTAGATTTATATTGTCGAAATTGCTGACCACTTTAAATGCAACAGGCGATATTTCCAATGGAAAAGAAATAAAAGTTTTTGAATTTAAAAAATATACACTTGGCATAAGCGTATGTTCTGAGAATTTCTTTCCTTATTTTTCAAGAAAACTTGTTTTGAAAGGAGCAAATATTTTAACAAACCATACTAATGACGCATGGTTTGGAGACATGCCTGCTACATATCAGCATTTTGTCATGAATATTTTTAGAGCAATAGAAAACAGAAAGAATATAATAGTATCTGCCAATACAGGGATATCTGCCGTTATAGATTCAAGCGGAAGAATAGTTGCTAAAACTAAAACAGGAGAAAAAATAGGTTTTATAAGCCATGCGTATACAAATAACTACTTAACTGTGTATGACCAAATCGGAGATTTATTTGTTTATATATGCCTTATTTACGCCGCGTATGTTTTTGTTCTTGCAATTTTATTAATAAAAAACAAAAAAACTTTTTAAAATTCACAAATATTTCACAAATATTTTTAGTAAAAGATACAACTTTAAAGTATAATAATAGCGCAGATATAAATATATGTAAAAAAAGCATTGAAAAAAAGCAGTAAATGATGTATAGTTTTTATACTACAAAGGCGGAACAATGAAAAGAATTGTCACAAGACAACCATCGTTTGAATTGTTTCAATCCGGTGTGATTCGCAAAACACTGGTAGCCTTTGTTTTTTTATGTATGCTTGTAAACGGCTTTACGCCTCGCAGCGAAGAGGGTCGCAACAGCCTGATAGTGATAGCTGCATGTACGATGCAGAATGCAGTAAGCGAATTATTTGTAAGCTGCAATGAAGCATTGACGTCGATATCCAATAAAATAACCAATGAAATATATGCGTTAATTTTATCGAAAGAAACGAATGCTACATCGCCTGTCAAACAGGAAGATAATAAAAAACCTGATCCGGTAAATACGACAAGCGATAACGGGATAGTATCGGAAAGACGTATTGATATAAAGACATACTATTCTTCGGATAGTGACTCCGTTTATTATGCAAATTTTTCTATAACGAAACAGTTGTTTAAATTGTATGAGAATATTAAGATCAACTGTAATGCCGACGGATTAGGCATTTTAATATTTGTATTATTTGCGATATTGGTGATAAAGAAGAAAGACGTATTTGAGGATATAAAAAAGAGCGGGAGTAATAGACTGGCTTTGGCGTGTAACGCCTAAGCCGGTTTTTTATTTTCAGGGGGAATATATGGGAATAAAAAGAGTCATGGAAAAGATAAGTAAAAAAACAAAAGGGGCGGTGATAGCCATGTTTAGTATAAAAAAGATGATAGCAAGGATAGAGCAATATTATGAGGATTACACAAGGGAACACGTAATGAGGAAGAGCGTGTCGTTGTTAGTGGTGATATGTTTTATAGTGAACATAGCTAACCTGCCTGCATATGCGAGTGAAGACAAGAGCATATATGAGAAGAAGCGCCAGCAGCAGCAGATGAAAGAGGACGGAGGCAGCACAGGAGTATCGTATACGGACACGCAGTCATATTTTAATCCGAACCAGGCATTGGAAGCAAACAGGATGAAAGGTATGAGTGAGGGAGTAGAGGGAGCGTTAGTTGAGAACGGAGAAGCGGTAGGATCGATAGTAGACGGAGAGATAACAACGAAGAAGTTGGGAGATGCGGCTTCAAAGAAAGATGAAACAAGAACGGAGTTATTGGAGAAGAAGATAGGCAAGGCCGCGGAAGAGGCAGGTCTTGGCAAATATAATGACAGCGAGCAGACAGGCGGCAAGAGCATAAATATAAAGGTAACAGGAACATCAGAATATAGACAGATAGTAGAGAAAGTGAGCAAAGAGACAGGATTTAAGGCAAAAACGGTAGAAGCTGTATTGAAGAAGCTAGGAACAAGAGGCGTCAGTGAAGCAGTGCAGGTTGAAAGAGAAGGAAAGGGGATAGCCGAGAGAGTAAAGAGTTTATTTGGAAAGGTAATAGGAGATAAAGGAAGCGCAGAAGAAGCAAGCGTAACAGAGACAAAGACGATAGGAAATAAAGAAGAGACAAAGCCGGAAGGATATGAAGAAGTAGTGAAAGAGTTGTCGAAGCAGAGCGGAGTGAGTGAAGAGGAGATAAGTAAACAGTTAGAGGGTTTAGATAAGAGTGTATTGGAACAGGCGATAGGATTGTTGAGTCAGTTATTTGCGCAAGGCGGACAGATAGTAAATTGTGCTACGGAAGTATTGGCGAGTGTTTTAAACGGAGTAAGCAAGGGAGTATTGGCATTACAGGCGTTGTTGGTAGATATAGCAACGGGAGCGTTTGTAGCAAATAATAAGGAAAGCATAGAATCAGGCAGCAACCAGCTGATGACGAGCATGGATGCGATGAGCAAGGTATTGCAGTCGTATGGTAAGGAAGCGGTAGGCTATGCGGTAGATTTGGAAGGATTTTTGAGTGGATTGAAGGAAGGGGAAAGCGGAATAGTATGGGTAAATGAAGACCATTATGTAACGGTAACGAAGCTGGCAGACGGGAAATATGGTTTAAAGGACAGCAATGTAAATGAAGGAAAGGCAATAATATTAAGCGCGGAAGCAGTAAAGAGTGTATTAAGCGGTAATAATGTAGAGGCAAAAGATGAGAGTGGAAATACAATAAGTGTATTTGGCTATAAGGCTGTAGGAGAAGACGGGAAGGTAAAAGTATTGACGGACTCTGAGGGAGTAAGCAAGGCAGAAGGAGCCGAGGCGATAAGTTCGGAGAAGATGAAAGAAATCGCTGGCGCTAAGACAGTATATAAAGAAGTTACCACAACAAAAACCGTAGAAAAAACAAAAATGGTAGAGATGACAGGATACAGACAGGAGACAAGATCGAGAGAAGTATCCGGAACAAGAACTGTTAAAAATGCGGACGGAACGACATCAGAACATTCATACAGTTATACTGTAACATATACGGTAACGGTAGAATATAAATATAAAGTTGAAGTTAAGTATACGGAAGAGATAGAGATAACAGAGAGAATAGCGGTAGAAGTTCCGGATGAAGATGATGCTGCTAAAAAGAAAGCTGCGGAAGAAGCTGCTAAGAAGGCGTGGGAAGATAACATAGCCAAGATGAAGCAGAAAGAATTCGAAGACAAGTTGAAGGAAGCAGCAGTCATATCTGCAAAAGTCGTATCAAGTACGGAAGAAGCAGAAAAGCAAAAAATAAAAGAAGCAAAAGAAAAAGCAGTACAAGAGATGAGCAATGACGAGTTTAAGAAAAAAGTTGATAAAGGCGAACTGGAAATAACGAAAGTCACAGTAACAGATGTTCAGGGAGAAGGATTAACTCAGGCGGCTAAAAATGCGTTTATGAATTCAGTAAATGCCGCATTGAACGCAACCGGAGCAACATTTGACGGCAATTATGCAAGTCAGGCTCTTAACGCTATGACAAACACGGCCGTAAAAATAATGAACGGAACTGTGGCTGCAGGTCAGGTTTTGAAAGATCTTGCGTTTAATGTTCTTGGTCTTTCGACGGGCAAAGCCGGAGTAGTTGTAGACCAGAATAAGGGAACAATGACCCAATACGGCACTGATGGAACAAAAACGATAGTAACAGTTGCTGACGGGACTGATTATAACAAATTACAACAGACAATAGATGACAAAGGATTTACGGCTGCAAATGACTGGCTTAAAACTAACGGTAATTTTAAATCTGAAACTAAATATGATGCGGCAGGTTCTGAAATATATACAGCCAAAAATATCGGCTATGAACCGAATAATCATGCCATGGCGATCGAATACGACTTTAAGCAGGCTTATAACGACCAGGTTTATTTTACAAATGTAAATGCCGGCGATAAAAAAGTAGTTATAGAAAATTTCCATACTGATGCTTCCAGAGAAAATGCGATGGTTTACAGCGTCGGAGACGGAGCAGGAACAAAACAAAAAACTTCAACCGGTCTTGAATTTACGGCTGACGTTCAGAGTTTGGACAGAGTAACTCAGTGGAACACTAAAACCGTAAACGGACAGACTGCTGCGGTTGCAAAATCTGTCGATTTTGTCGGCGGAAAAGACGGAAAAGCTTCAGCTTTTGAAGAAGCAGTTCTCGGAAGCGACGGAAGCGTAAGTATAACGAGATACGATTTAAATGACGCATATTATAATGAAAAACAGGATCCAAAATCAGGCGGAAGCGGCGGAAGCAGCACTACGCTTGTCGATGAATATAAAAATGTATTAAGCGCAGCGGAAAATATAAAAATTACAGATAAAAAAGATTTGTATTCCGGATTCGAATACGTTGACAACTCATGGATCGATACTGGCAAGATTCAGACTTATTCATACAGCACGGCAAATCCTCAGTCAATTACAAAACACGGAGTTGATATCGGAAACGGAGATAAAGTTTCTGTAACAACTGACTTCATAGGTTCGGACTGGAGATACAACTTACAGGTTAACGATAATGCAAGTCTTAATGTGCAGTATTCAGGTTCTGACGGCAAGACATACAGCATAAGCGCTACGGCAAAGGGGAAAGACTGGACTAATCTCGGGTCTGCCGTCTTTGACAAAAATACGGCTAAATGCCAGAAATATTTTGACGGCGTTTTGGTAATGACATCATCCGATGTAACTTTTTCTTATAAAGACGGATTTAGCGGCGGAAGTTTTGCAAATCCAAGCGATAATACGGCGGTATACGGAGATACGATAATAACCGGAGTTGACGTAAGCACAGGAAACGCAAAGACAATAGACGGCGCCCAGTTTAAAACAGTTATGGACGGAATAACTTATTCCGGAACTTTAACCGGCAGTCACAATATAAAAAATTGGACAGACGGACTTTCTTTTAATTCAAACGGTACAGTTGCAAATGTTGTAGCTTTCGGGAAATACGGCGATACTCAGATGAAGACTTCGTTCGGGATAACGTTTAAAGACGGAAAATTCGGCGGCGGAGTATTTAACGCTTCAACAATCAATGCCAACAGCGATCAGTATTCTGCTTTGGCGTCTAACGGAGCATGGGTCACAGGCGTCAAGATAGTATCTGGAGAAGTAAACTATACCGAAGGAGCAAATTACGATTATACCGATGCAAACGGCGTAAGATATGTCGGAACATTGAAAGGCACAGGCAAACTCGATAACTGGACTAAAGGACTGAACGTCAATAAGGACGGAACGGTTGCAAATACCGTTGCATACAGCATTGTTAACGGTAAACAGGTAAGAACATCATTCGGCATAACCTTTGACGCTGCTTCAGGAGCTTTCGGAGTAAAATTTGATGTTGCTACAATAAATGCCCATCAAAATGAATTTGCTGTTTTGCAGGACGGCGTTTGGATAACAGGAATTAAGATAACCTCCGGAAATATTAATTATGTTGACGGAGCGCAATACGACGTAACAGTAAACGGAGTCAGATATGTAGGAACACTCAAAGGTTCCGGCAGCATAGAAAACTGGTCTGACGGATTAAGTTTCAATACCGACGGCACGGTTTCAAATGTTGTTGCTTACGGAATGCTCGGCGATACGCAGATGAGAACTTCATTCGGCGTAACGTTTAAAAACGGAAAATTCGGCGGCGCGAAATTTGACGCCGAAACAATCAATGCTCATAAATCTGATTTCGCCGTTCTTGAAAACGGAGCATGGATAACCGGAATAGAAGTCGCTTCAGACGGCGTAATAAAATATATAGACGGAGCAGGTTTTGATTATACTGATGAAAATGGCGTAAGATATGTCGGTACTTTAAAAGGTTCCGGAGATGTTAAAAATTGGACAGGCGGATTGACATATAACACCGATAATACTCTTGCAAATACCGTTGCGTATGGCATATTCTCAAACGGCGGCGCTTCTTACCAGATGAGAACATCGTTCTCAATAACGTTTAAAGACGGAAAATTCGGCGGCGTAAAATTCGATACGGCAACTATTAATGCAAATAAAGATAAATATTCAGTTTTACAGAACGGCGCATGGATAACGGGAGTTGAAGTTGCATGGGATCCTATAGGCGGCTATGATTTTATTAATTATATAGACGGCGCGCAGGTTGACGTAACTTCAAACGGAGTCAGATATATAGGAACTCTTACAGGCAAGGGCAGAATTGAAAATTGGACCAACAAGTTAAGTTATAACGCTGACGGTACTGTTGCCAATTTTGCAGCTTACGGAATGTTCGGCGATACGCAGATGAGAACATCGTTCGGAATAACTTTTGATAAAACAACAAAAACTTTTGGCGGCGTAAAATTTGATGTTGCAACGATTAATGAACACGGACAGCAGTATGCGGCGCTTGCTTCAAACGGCGCTTGGGTAACCGGAATAAAAGTAGCATCAGACGGTACAATAAATTATATAGACGGAGCAGGTTTTGATTATACAGATTCAAAAGGCGTAAGATATGTAGGCACTTTATCGGGTACAGGCAGTTTAAACGAATGGACCGGAGGATTATCATATAACGATGACAATACTGTTGCCAATACAGTTGCATACGGAAAATACGGCAGTACTCAGGTAAGAACTACGTTTGGAATAACTTTTGACAAAGAAACCGGAGTATTCGGCGCAAAATTTGACGCATCAACAATAAATGCAAATAAAGAAAAGTTTGCGGCATTGCAGGACGGCGTTTGGATAACAGGAATAGAAGTTTCAGGCGGCAGCCTTAAATATATCGACGGTGCACAGTATGATGTTACAGTTAACGGCGTCAGATATATGGGGGCTCTAAGCGGAACCGGAAAATTGGCCGACTGGACTAAGGGTTTGAAATATAATTCTGACGGAACAGTCGCAAATGCAATAGCTTACGGCACATTTGCTAACGGCGGTGCGTCTTATCAGATGAGAACATCGTTCGGAATAAAATTTGATAAGAATACAAAAACTTTCGGCGGCGTTGTATTTAATACAGAAGCAATAAATGCAAATAAAGATAAATATTCAGTATTGCAGGACGGCGTTTGGATAACGGGAGTTGAGGTAAAGTGGAATGCCGAAGGTAAATTTGACTATTTAAATTATATAGACGGAGCTCAGATAGACGTAACAGTTGACGGAGTAAGATATGTGGGAACTCTGTCCGGAAGCGGTAAAATAGAAAACTGGGCAGACGGCGTAAAAATAAATTCAGACGGTACTGTTGCCAACTTTATGGCATACGGTATGTTCGGCGAAAGACAGATAAGAACCACATACGGAATAACATTCAATAAAACGGCAAAAAGTTTTGGCGTTACTTTTAATGCATCTACAATTAATGCCCATCAAGAAGATTTTGCGATACTTGAAAACGGAGCATGGATAACCGGAATAAAAGTAGCATCAGACGGCACAATAAATTATATAGACGGAGCAAGTTTTGATTATACGGATGCAAGCGGCGTAAGATACGTAGGCACCTTGAAAGGGACAGGCAGTGTTTCCGACTGGACAAAAGGACTCAAATTCAATACAGACGGTACGGTTAAAGATACTGTTGCTTATGGTACATTTGTAAACGGCGGACCTTCTTATCCGATCAGGACTTCTTACGGAATCAAATTCAGCAACGGGAAATTTAGCGCAAAATTTGACGCAAAAACCATAAATGCAAATAAAAATGAATACTCAGTATTGCAGGACGGCGTTTGGATAACCGGAATAACTGTTCAATGGAACCGTCATAATGATTACGACTATATAAGTTACATAGACGGAGCACAAGTTGACGTAACTGTAAACGGAGTCAGATATGTCGGTACGCTCAGCGGAACAGGGCCTATAGAAAAATGGACCAGCGGTTTGCAGTTTAATGCTGATAATACCGTTTCGGGTTTTATGGCATACGGAATGTTCGGCGACAAGCAGATGAGAACATCGTTCGGCATAACTTTCAATAAAACAGCAAAAACTTTCGGCGGCGTAAAATTTGATATTACAACCATAAACGCAAATAAATCTGAATATGCCGTTATGACCGAAAACGGAGCATGGATAACCGGCATTAACATAGCCTCAAACGGCACAATAAATTATATAGACGGAGCAAGTTTTGATTATACAGATTCAAAAGGCGTAAGATATGTAGGGACTTTATCAGGCACGGGCAGCGTTGAGAAATGGACGAACGGATTGTTTTTAAATAAAGACGGCACGGTTGCAAATGCTACGGTATACGGGACATTTGTAAACGGCGGACCTTCTTATCAGATGAGAACATCGTTCGGAATAACTTTTGATAAGAAAACGGGAACTTTCGGTTCGAAATTTGATGCGAAAACGATAAATGCAAATAAAGACAAATATTCCGCATATGATGCCGCGACAGGAACATGGATAACCGGCATTGAAGTTGCATGGGATAAGTCGGAAAAATTTGACTATCTGAGATTCACCGACGGTGCTCAGATACAACAAGGCAATTACAGCGCAACTTTAAGAGGCGGCGGAAAACTCGGCAGCTGGAAGTCGGCAGTCAATACCAGCACTATTGCCTACAGTATGGAAATAGACGGTATTATAATAACAACCAAAAACGGAGTTAAGTTTAATGCGTCTACCGGAAAATTCAGCGGCGGAACATTTGCCGATTCTAAGAAAAATACCGCAATAGTATATGTTGAAAGTGCTGACGGAAAGTTAACCGCAACATATATTACCGGCATAAAGATAAATGCTGCCGGAAACAAACTTACCTATATTGACGGCGCAACCGTACAACAGGGAAATTATACGGCAAAATTGAAAGGAACAGGAAATGTAAAAGATTGGAAATCTGCCGTTAATACCGGTTCACTTTTGAAATACGGAACTTATTACGGTTATACTTCAGCTAGCGGAACAGGCGTTTCATTTAATTCTAAAACAGGTTTATTCTCATCCACAACACAGACCGATAAAGCCATAAAAAATAAATCTTATTCAATTTACCAGCAGCAGAAACAGCTTGAAAATATGCAAAATCTCTCTACTAATCTGACGACGCTTCAAAGCGAACTTACAAAAGCAAAAAGTGATTTGGATGCTCTTAAGGGAATGGGACATTTTTCAGGAGCCGGCGATTATTACAGAATTCTTCAGACAAGAATTAGTAGTCTTGAAGCCCAGATTCAGACGACATCGGAACAACTTTATAATGCAAGACTCCAAATGCCCTCCGGCCAGCAGTATACTGCGGCTCAGCAGGCTCTTACAGATTATGTAAACAAGAAAGGTTACGGGAACTCATCATACGGTTATTATGCAATGCAGTATGATCCTGAATATCAAAAACTGTCTAAAGCAGCATCTGAGGCTTACAGCATATTTAACGCTCAGACAAACTTGCAGACATGGCAGGATATTAATAATAGAATGAATCTGCCTGCAAGCGATCCTAACCATCTTGATAAAACTGAGTGGAGAGTAAATCTTGTAAATGAATATATGGACAAGTATCAACAGTCTGTTTACACTCAGTTAAATATGGATTATAACGGTTTGGCAGACACTCTTTTTGCGGCTTATTCTGTAGGCAAAACAGGTTCTGCGGAAGCTCTTAAGACAGATTTTATAAAAACAATATCAATAGGATCGACGGGAGATGTAGTATTTACCGGAGTAATAAATTCGGGATTAGTTCCTAATACAGAGGCTTTAACAGGTACTTATAACGGCACATATGATCTTCATGTTAATCTTGCAGGCGCTGTAACCGCTCAGATGACGGATTCTGCTTCTTCAGCATTCTCTTTGAATAATTATTCAACCGAGAAAATAGAAGTAAAAACAGATTATCAGGGGTATATCACAAACATAGGTGTTACAGTTTCAGAATCCGGTTTTTCGTTCTCTGGAAGTTTTGATTTTGTAAATACAAAAGCAGGTGCAACATATACCGAGATAAATCTGCAGACCGGTGCTCAGACTACAGAAACCGGCGGGGCAATGCCGAAAGTTAATACTTCAGGTATTATAGATCAGTCTATAGCAGGACAGACTACTCTTTCGGGTTTAAATTCTGTTCTTACATTTAACTCAGGAACGGCTGTTATAATAGGAGAAGGAACTACGGCGTGGTCCGGATCGCAGCTTCAGTCTGCCGGCGGAATAGTAAAAACTCAGGCCGGTAATTATACATTCAGCGGCGGAACATGGAATGCCGATGCGACTGCGAAATTTACATTTAATGATCCATTGCAGGCACAGACCAATCTTGAAACGGCATTCAAAGATGCCGGATTAAGCGTCACAGGACTTGAAAAACTTGATTACACCGGATTAATAACGGGCAATATCTCATCTAATGCCATGACTATGCTTGATACAATGATGAGAACAGTTGCAAATTCAACAATACCTCAGGACGCAATCAACGCAACGGTTACGGGAGATGATTTCGCTCTTACAAACGGCGCTGTTTTGGCAAAAGGCGCGTCGTTTAATATAAGTCTGCAAACCATAGACAACGGGCAAAAAGTATTGGCTTTCAAAGCTCTGAGCGATTTGACGGTTTCAAGTTATGATATGCCGGAAGGCTGGATATCTGCAGAAGGAACATCGTTTAAAAATATTAAATTTGCAACGGGCGAATTTATAACTATAGAAAATATTTTAAGCAAATCCGGAGTAACGGCGATAACAAATGAAAATACAACGTGGAATTCTCTTAACGTCGGATCGATAACGCTTAATCTAAAATCAGGCAGTTATTCAAAATTCGGCGATACGTATTTCGAACTGGCCGGCAACGGCAATACAGTTTCAGACGGACAGAATTCTTATGAAACTTCGGAACTTGTTGGCTCTTATAACGGAACGACATTTACGATACTTGCAGGTGCAAAAATAAGTCTTGGTTCAGACGGAAGCATATCTGTAATTAAAGGCGACGTTTATGTAAAAGATATGTATGTTCAGGCTTCAAGCGGCGGCGGAACTCAGGCGTCCGGAACTGAAGCTCAGGAAGCTGATTCTTATTTCAGAGGAACAGCTTTGGGAGTAGATAAAAACGGCAATATTATAGACACTTCAAATATTGATGAAGCCACAAAGGCTGCCGGCTGGAAAACTACTGGCGTATTTTTCAACTATAGCGATTCAACCGACAAATCGGTATTTTTCTCGCAGGGTTCGATATTTGCAGATAAGTCAGTCCTTAATGAAGGATCATGGCATTATAATTACGGACTTGTTATCGGGACAGTCAATATAAAATTTATAGAAGTTGACGGAGTCAAAAAAGAAGTTCTTACCGCAAACGGCACTTCTGCTACAATGGTAAAATGGTCAGCAGACGGCAGCAGAGTGGTAATGGAATTGAATGCTTCGGGTATAAGTTCAATATACCAAATTACCGACGGAAACGTTCAGGGAACAAAATCTGTTTATTTTGCAACAGAAAATATACAGGGATACAATGTTGTCGCAACCGATAAAAACGGTCAGTATATTATTAAAGAGATCGTTGGGAAAGATTATATAAATGAAGTAATTCTCGCCACAGGTGAAAACGGCGAAAAACTTGTTGAAAGAGAAACACTAAACGGAACAATAAAATGCACTTATGATAAAACAACAGGCGAATATAGTTATTCATATCCTGAAGAGTATACAAAAGCGTATACATTCTTTGATAACAATTTGCACAAAGACGGAACAGAAGCTAAAACATGGGATACGGGTGACGGAAATACGGTCTTTACTATCAATGAAGGAGATGCGGTAAGGGCTTTTGGTATAGAAAATAGTTCATTAAATGAAATAAAAACAGAGGTAAGTTTAGGCAGTCAAAATGTATTACAATCGGGAGAATTAGAATTTACTTTTGTTTATGAAGACGGCAAAGGTAAAATTATTTCTAAAGATACAATAACAATACAGGGAACAATTGACGGAAAATCTTTCCCGGCAGAAATAGGATATGACAGTTCAAAAGGCGGTTTGTATCTTGTTAATGAGGATGAAATAAAGGTTGCTCTTTCAAATGATGAAGCATGGGAAAAACTTGTTGAAGCAGGCGGAGTAGGGCATCTTTATGAACAACAGTTGTCAAGTTATAATACTTATGAAGAATATTTATCAGCACTTTTATACGGCGGAACCGGTACGTATAACGAAGAAACAGGAATGTATGTAAAAACAGAAGCAGACGTTGATGCCTATTTGGAAGACATGAAAAACGGTAAAGGCGGAGAAGATTATGCAGGCATGACAAGAGATGAATTCCTGCATGAGAACCAACTTTTTACAAGGGCAGAATTTGAGCAGGCTAAGAAAGACGGTGCTAAATATGCAATGTTGCTTCCTGATGAAATGATGACTGAAACAAGAAAAGCTGTTTTGAGCGATGTTGTATTCTCAGGTGAATTTGACAGCGGAACGCAAGATCAATACGGGAACCCAATAAAAATAACATTAAATTATCAAATTATGGGTTCGTCAATTGATGCCAACGGTTTAAGTGTTACTGCAAGATTGACTCTTACAGGCGATCAGCAAATAACAATGAAAGGCGATATAAACGTGCCGGACGGAGAAGGCGAAGGATCGGAGGCCGAATCGACAGACATAGTTAATACAAGAGTAACTGCAACTGTAGTCGGCAAAGATATAACTTTGGGAACGACAGGCGATTATGATGCTCAATTTGATGTAACATTTAACGCAATGGTTGGACCAAAGGATAGTTTTAAACCTACATTCTCCAATTTTATTGCAGGTACCGAATTAACATTAGTTGCCGGTTCTAAGGTAGAATCTTCAGGTAATCAGACATTGACAAACAGCGGAGTTAAAGATGTTTATGGAGTAAGTTACAATGTTAATGTCGGGCCTGAAGCTAATGTTACATTCTTGTTAAAAAAAGACACTAAATTATATGAATTGGCCGGAGCAGTAGCAAAAGCTATTGAAGACGGAGATATTAAAACGGAAGGTGTCAGCGTAGAAAGGACTATGACTGACCAGGCAGGCAACAAAATAGTATCAACAATAGATTCGAAATATATAGGTCCTAATGAATATTATCCTGAAACTGCATCATGGAAATCAGAATATAAGCCTGTAACCGGGAATAATAGTTATGTATTTGGAAGCGGAACATATAACGATTCCAAAAACAGAGTTGAATTTGGTTTCTGGGAAGGACACGTTAATACAAATGTCGCAGATATATCGATTTCGAAAAATTGGTTCGCCGGTACTCTGCAGGCTGTAGGCGGATTCCTTGGCAGCATAGTCGGTTTTGTAGCCGATCCTTTTGTACAGGCCGGAAATGCTATTGCTGATTTATTTAGCGGAGAATTCAGTTGGGAAAAACTTGGAAATGCCTTTACAAAAACATTAGGTGCTTTCACAGGCGCAGGATGGGTTATGAGCGGAGTAGATATAGCTCAGAACGGCTGGGATGAACATTTCTCAAAAAATCAGATATTGAATTGGTCTGCTTCAATGATGTTTAATAAAAAATATGAAGATGTTGTTCAACAGGGACTTGCCGGTAAAGCTGCTATAAGCGGGCTTGTCGGAGCTGTTGCAATAGCTGTTACTATTTGTACAGGCGGTCTGGGCGCCGCAGCATTTATACCTGCATTAGGAGGAACTTCGGCGGGGCTTGGCGCAGTTATCGCAACAGGTCTTACAGTTTCTTTTGGAACATCAGTGGCAACGACGGCTTCCATAATGGCATCAGCTTTGGTAACGGCTTATTTTGCAAGTCAGGCCGCTATGAATGCATATGATGGGTTTAAAGCTGAAGGCGTAGGAAGTTTAAGTGCATGGCTGAATGTAGGAGCGGGTATATTGTCAATAGCTTTCCCGGTAAGGATAGGCGGAGCGGCAAAGACAATGTCGGCATCTTTACAGGCCGGCGCAACAACAGCAAGTCAAGTTAAAGCAGTGGCCGGTGCATTAAAAGAAGTAGAATCTATTTCAAAAGCAATTAAAGCAGGTAAAGATGTTACTCAATCGATAAAGGATTTGGGAAAAACTTTGGAAACATTACAAGGTATGGGTCTCAATATTTCAGGATTGCAGACTTCCATGACAAATTTAACCAACCTTGTAAATATGGCAAAAACGGCAACAGATACGGCGAAAACAAGCGTAAGTATAGGCCAAAGATTTATAAATTTCGGAAAAAGTATATTGGGAAATGCAGGGGTATTAAAAGACGGAATAATACAGGGACAGTCGGGATTGTTAGGCACTTTGAGAAATGCACAGACATTATTATTCGGAGGCGGCATAGGCGGCACTATTAGTTCAAGTTTGACTGCTTGGGCGGGTGCGTTACAAGGATTTTCATCTCATATGTTTTCTATGTTCCAATTGAATGTTGCAATGAATTCTATGGGGGCTTTATTTGGAGACGGTCTTGTCGGTTGGTCGAATACTTGGAAAGGCAATAATATAGTTACAGGTTTCTTCAAAGGAGTTTTTGAGGACATAAGAAGTGCAGGACAACAAGGCAATATTATTGCAGTTAATCCCGGACAGAGTTTGCAGTTTGGTCTTGTTATGTTTTTAGGTATGCCTTTGGCTCAGGGAATCGGCAGCGGACTAAAAGGTTTATTTAGTAATTCTTTGAAAGAAGGAGCAGTTTCACTAATAAAGGGCACTACGACAGGAAGCAAATTGGCAAATGCAGTTGAAAAAATTCAGCAACTCGGCAATAATGGAGTTATCGAATCTGTTCAAAGAGTAGGACAAGGTGCCTTTGAAGAATGGTTTAAAGAAGGAGCTCTCAAACGCTTTATTTTACAGCCTTTGGGAGTAAGTCCTGAAATGTCTGAAATTTTTGTTGAATTTTTGTCGCCTGACGGAGCAGGTGTTAATTTTACAAATAATAATTATGCTGAAACAGTAAGCAACTCAACATATTCAACCAGCTCTTCTGATATGGGTAAAGTTGTAAATAATATAAATAGTATGTTATCTGCAAACGGGCTTACGGCGCAAGTAAGTTATGATACTGTAAGCGGTAATTTTATAATAACACAAAACGGTTCGCAGATAGGTTCTCCTGTAGCTGTCAATAATACAGCTTCTTTACAAAATTTTATGACGGCGATGGGAGCTGTAAGTCAAAATGCAAATGATCAAAATTTCCATGAAATGATAAACAGTAATATGGATGCATTGATGAAATATAATAATGCCGAAGCAGAAAGTATAGAAACCGTTCAAAACTTAATGCTGGCCTATAGTGCGGCAATGCAAAACGGTTTTGCGGATATTACAACAAGCGAAGGTGTAGCACAAAATAATACGTTTATACAAAATGTATACAAGGCCGCTAAAAGTTATAAAGGGTTAAATCAAGATCTGTGGAGCAGCGTAGAGCAGGCAATAACTGCAAAAAATATTACGTTAAATACACAGGCAAAGGCAAGTGTTCTTGCATTTGTTGCCAAAAACAGTGATTCAACGGGTCGCTTTAGTGTTCAACAAGTAATTGATACCATTGCTTCAAGAACCGGTAATGACGGATTGGGAAAAACTGCTAATGATTTGGCAACTATGATAACGCTTGTAAATAGTCAGTTATTATACGGAGTGTCAGAAAAACCTGTTACAAGCCAAGACGTTGTTAATGTAATTAATTCAATGAATGTGGAAGCTTCAACATCTGAAAATATTGCGTTACTTGCCAATTTAGGTATAAACTACGCAATAGGCAATTCCGACATAACAAATGCCATTGTCGATAAGATAAATAATCTTGTATCTGCAAATGATGTTACGGAAATATTGAATAATTTTTCATTTTTAAATGCCGATGGCGGCAGTTTGCTTATAAACTTAAAATCGATGTCTTTATCGGGAGTTAACTTTAGTGAAAATATCAAAAATCTTATTTCAGAACTTGAAAGTTCCGTCGTTGCTATAAATAAGATTACAAATGAATTAGACGGCTCTTCAGATAAAGTTCAATATCTTAATGAACAATCAAGAATTTTTGAGTCCAATGTATTAGTAAGCGAATTCATAAATCAACAGATAGTTAATGAGAACAGGAAGGCAAAAACAGAGCCCATAAACGATTTATTAAAATCGGCTCAAGAATCTTTGGCAGAAGCAATACCAGGTAAAGCAAAAGAAATCGCTGAAAAAATAAACGAATTGCTTACCAGTGCGGATGCGGAACAAAGAGGGCTTGCAGCTTTATTATTGTTCAATCAAAGAGACTTATTAAATTCTGGATTTTTAAGTAATCAATCAATGCAGGACATGATAAAGGCTGTATTAAACGGTGAGTCTGTAATGCAGGCAGGCGAGCTTAAAGGTGAGTATATAGTAGGAGATAACTCGCAATATTTAGCGTATATCAATTATGACGCTGCTTTTAATGCGCTTGCCGGAGTCGTTAAATTGGCTGAAAAATCATTTACGGAATTTACTAAAGGGTATACGTATAAAACGGAAGGAGATAATTTAGGACAAGTCGGAGCATTGATAGATGTTTTGTCGGGCGGCAATTTGGGCATATTTGCCGAAGTAGGTTTTGGTAAAACTTTTATAGCAGGTTCTATAGCGTGGATAAGGTCATATATGGGTAAAGCCGATATGGATATCATCGTTCAGAATGATTCCGAATTGAATAACCATATGAAAAATAGTCGATTTATACAGCAGAACGGAGCAAATATTTATAAGATGGGTGAAATAGTTAATGCTGCTCAAAATAATCCTATGGCTGTTGTTACATTTAAAGGTAAAGAAATGACGGCTCTTGAACGTTTTGAGCAAGTTATGTCAGACGATAATGCTATACGTCTGTGGCTTGATCAAGAATACGGATTCCTCAGAACGACAGCAGAAGAAAATGCTATTAATAACAATGATGCTCTAAAGCGAATCAAAGACGAACATCAGAGCAGAGTTACAAGACTTACGCTGGCTGATGAAATACATAAATTTATGGAAAGCGCAATGAGTTATATCAAGAGCAGCGGTGAATCTGCTACTCTGCTTGAAACTTTCAATGCACAGCAAAAAGAGGCGATGAAAAATCTCTATGAAATTGCTTCTAAATTGGAAAAAGGTAAAGATTTTAATGTAGATACCGTAAACGGAAAGGTAATATTTACAGAAAGCGGAAAAGCAAAAGCGGCAGAGCAAATAAAAAATATAGAAGGTGCTACTACCGGCAAAATACAATCTATGGTTCAGGCAATACAGGATAACGGGAAAAGTAAATACATGCTTAGCGATGACGCAAATCTTGTAGGTGCCGATGCCGTAGGAAAATTGGTAACAATGGGCGGCGGTCAGGCTCAGCCCAGTATGATATTGCAGGATTACAGTTATGCTTATGCTGCTGCAGTAGAGTGCTTAGGCGGTATAAGCCAGCATGAAAAGGCATTGGGAGCTGTCAGAAAAAGCAATACGAGTTACGGTACTTCCAGAAGCGGTTTATTTTACGGACAGGGTCAATATGTCGGTATGTCAGGAACGTTGTCTCATGTTGATATACTTTCGGATGTTTACGGTATGCCGGTAGAAAGATTTGGAACACAAAAGAATTTTGAATTAAGAGAACTTAGCGTTGATACGACAATAGAAAAGTTTAATGAGAATATAAATAAATTACAAGGTAAGTTAGATGCTGTTAATGGGAAAGGAAAGGGGCCAATATACGACAGGCTTATAAAAGCCAGACAAGATGCATTGAACGATGCTAAGGCCGGCTTGGAAGTCTTGAATCAAGCTATTAAAGAAGCCAAATATGAAAGCGGCAACGGTAAGGACAGAGCAGTACTTGAAATACTTGAAACCGAAATGAAAAAAAATGCAAAAGGTCCTATTCTAAAAGCATACGTTGCAGCATATGAGGCTTTAAATACGATAAGCATCGTAGAATTTACAACCGGGCATAGCAATAGTAATGGAGATGTCATAGAAAAATATATAGATGACAAAGGAAACATTACAGAAGAGGGTATAGAAAGGATAGCCAAAGATATTTTAGAAGATGCAGGCAAAGGTTTAAATCAATTGTTTGTATCCATGAATGGAGATACTCTTAATGCAGTCAAAGCAAAACTACAGCAGATTATGGAAGAAAAGGGAAGTAACCAGTTTGAAATCGTTGATATAAACGGAACGACTTCTGCAGACGACATATACAATAAAAACAACGACAAAGAATCTGGTTATATAATCAAGGGCGAGGGAGAAAAAGTCAGAATCGTTTTGGCTAATGAACGAGGCGGTATGGGGCTTGACTACACCGGTGATTGGTCTGTGAAATCTGACAGCAGCGATGCAGTTTATTCATTTATGCATCAAACATTCGGAAGAAACGGAAGACATATGGATAAGGCTGAAAGCTTTACAAGAACAATTTATGCCAATATGTCAGAAATAGATGTTTTATTGCAGGATATTAAGACAAATGGTTTATTTGAATGGCTGCAGGGTAAATTTACCGGTGATGAAAATATTGAATTCAGTAAGTATGGTATTTTTGACGGTATGACAAGCGCTAAAGATATAGATAGTTTGTCTACTGCAAAAAAGATACAGCTTGCTAAAATGTATAAAGGGCTTATGCAATCCAATTCTTCGTTAATATTCGGGATGATAGATACATTGAATGATGTCGCGGTAACAAGCGCTTTGGCCAATTTGATAAATATGGAAGGAATATCAGAGCAGGATAAGGCAGTAATAAGAAAAATTCAAGATTCCGTATTTAATAATCATACAGACGGTGACATAAATGTCGGCAGAGGCGAACTGCTTAACGGCAAGGATCAGGTGACAAATAGCCTTGAAAGCCAAAGACAAAAAGCAATGCAGATATTTAACGAAGTTGTTAATTCTGTACAAGGTGAAGGATTACGCGGAGCAGCTCAGGCATGGCTATCTGCTTGGAAAAACGCAACCTATGAAAAACAGCAATCTGCAAATAATACAAATGCAATAGTTGATTTAAAAATTGACAGCGGATCTGTTCAAGCCGCATTTGATATTATTTATGGCCGAGCCGAACAGATAATGCCGTATTTCGGCTCTTATTTAAGAGGTAATACAAGTGATATAAAAACTCTTGTACAAGCTCAAAAAGCGCTTGATGTAAAAAATATTTCCGATAAGGGATTATTGGATATTTTACAGGCCAAAGGGTCACCTTATGTAATAGGAGATAATTTAACTTTTGACGGCAGAATACTTGTAAACAATTATATGGTTTTAAGCGGCAAGTCAAAAACAAAAAATAATATTTATGTAGATGATGATTTGGCGAAAGCATTGATGATGCTTCTTATGCAGGCTCTCGGTCTTAA
Source organism: Endomicrobiaceae bacterium (assembly GCA_963666965.1). Lineage (GTDB taxonomy): Bacteria > Elusimicrobiota > Endomicrobiia > Endomicrobiales > Endomicrobiaceae > Proruminimicrobium. The sequence continues at coordinate 1,790,027 of OY762939.1, read as the reverse complement.
ATTTAATGCGGATTCCAAAGGAAGCACAGCAGCCGAAAACGGTAATATAAATAATGTTGAAACAGCAATAACATTAACAGCAAATAATATTACGGTAGAAAATTTAATAGAATTCAATACTTATGTTACTGCTTTAGGTATTAATACTTCAGCTATTGATTCTAAGAAAATTTTGGAAATTTTAAGGGCTCAGCATGATATAAATATTACAAATAATATCAAAGCACATGTGCCGAGCGCCATGATGACAAAATTGATAGAATTAGAAGGAGCACAGGCTGAAAAAGCAACAGTTGAAAGTTTGAAACAAATAATGCCTTCAGCAAGTGATGAATTGTTGGCAGATTTGGCTGAACAATATAATCAATTTAAAACTGTTGAAAAACAAACACAAAAAGCTTTATACGGAAAACCTCTTACGGCAAAAGAAAAAGTTGCCGTAAGTATAGATGCATTTAGAAAAAAACATCCTGCGCTTGTTGAAGCGGCAGAAAATGCAGGAAAATTTGTAACAGGAATGGTCGGATATATGTTGTTTAAAGCTCCTGCAGTAACTGCGGTTGGTAAAGCACTGGGAGTAAGCAACGGTTCTCAACGCAGTTGGCAGGTTCCGGATTTCTCAAATGCAATAGCTCAAGCGGTCGCATTTATGATTGTTAATATTGGTGTTGACGTTGCAAAATTCTTCGGTAAAGAATTAATCGGAACAAAAAATAACGCAAATAAAACAGACATCGGCGTTATAGGCAATATTTTAGCTGCTTCAGTTTCGGTTTGGGATTTTGCCGGTAAAGTAATAAATGCAATATCAACAACAAATAATACTAAGAAACTTGAAAAAGCCGTAGATACGCAATTGAATAATACGGAGTTGAATGCGCAGGAATTAAAAGTCCGTCTTGCAGTTGCCTCAATCAATGATACAGACCAGATTATAAAAAATATAATTTGGCTGAAAGATAAAATGCCAGACACTTTAAAAAATATTAAACTTTCTGATGTGAAAGGATTTGAACAGCTGACAGCTTTAATAGAAATAGCAGCGCGTGACTCAGAATTCAAAATTGCTCTTGATTCTGATGTTTTAAAATTGATATCAAACGGTCAGAAAACGGTGCTTGAAATATTTGCGCCGGATTTTGCAGAAAAGCTTGGAATTCAGAATGTTAATGATATTGAAGATACTACGGAAAAACTTATTGCTAATGCCCAAAATAAAAATATCTTCAATAATATTTCAGTAGCGCAAATAAATGAAATAATACAACAGTTGGATTTGGCTCCTGAATATGCAATGGCATTATTGTATCCTGCAAAAAATCCGTATGATATGCAAAAAAGATTAGAGTCTGTAGCAAAATCCGATACAGAAAAAATGACATTAGCTGAATTGGCAAATGACAATAATTTTGTTTATGACAATGGAAACGTTGTATTATCGGATGCATTGAAAAAATCTATATCTGTAAGAGAAAATAACATTGATACAACACAAGAATCAGAATCTTCTGCTTTGGCGAAAACAACAGAATTTGTTGTAAATTGTGCCGAAGCGACGGTAGAGGCATTGGGTAAGGTGATAGCATTAGTGCCGTTGACTAAGGCAGCGATAGAGATGAATCCTTTTGCGGAAGATGCTCGTATGGTGGCAGGATTAGATGAATCGCTTGATAAAGCGACAACGATGGGAGAATTGAGAGAAAAGACAGGCTTTGAATACAGGACGTTAAGTGAAACGGAAGTTGAACAGCTTGGGACGCCGTTTGTAGCGTATATAAACAGCAAAGAGGCAGATAAGGCAGGACATGTAATAACAGTAACCAAAGTAAGCAACGGGATGATTACATACAGTGATAATACTGTTAAGGACGGAGAGATAAGCATAGGCAGGCTGTATGAGATGGGATTTGAAGGATTAGTGCTTGCTTCTGAAACATCGACAGTAGGAACGAAAGTAAGTTCTTTAAGAGAGAATACGGAGAAAGTAATAGGGAAAGAAGCATATGATAAATTGAGCGCAGCGGGCAAGAAGCTGGCAAACGAGATAGTAAACGGAGTAACAAAGCCGCAGGATATGAACACAACGCTGTCAGCGCTGTTGGCGATATGCAAAGACGGCGACGCGGTAGCGGCGATGCTTGGATATGCAGGTATGAAAGACGCAACAGACAGAAGAGATATAACTGCAAAATATTATGAGAAAGTAGGACAGGTATTGGCGTTGAAGCAAGTAAGCGAGGCAGATAAACAGGTATCGATAAAATTGCTTGCGATGGCAAGAGATGTTATATTTATGGCGTCCGGCAATGAGAAAGCGGCGCAGATGCTCAACAACAGCCAGATAAAAGCGGAAGATATAATATCGATGCTTGTAGTAAGCAAGGCAGTTAACCAGAATGTTCTTGTTGCAGACAGCAGAACATCTGTAGCAAAAGCAGACAGTGAAGATTTTGTAATAGACATTGAAAAATTGCAGAATGCGGTTAAAGAAAAAATAAGCATAACGGATGCCAAAAAAGCATTGGAAGATTTGTCAGCAATGCTTGAAACAAACGGCAGAGGATCTGCAAGTATGCCGATGTCATTGATGAAGTTGTCTGATGTAAGAGCAGTAGCGCAGGCTGCTTAGCCAAATCAAAACATAAAAGGCACGGATAAAAATATCCGTGCCTTTTTTTTATTTTAAAATCAGCGTTTCGTTGACTATAAAGTAGAAAAAAGTTAAAATCTTTACAGCGGGAGAATTTACTATGAACACAAAAATAATGTCAATAACAGAAATGAAAAAAACAAACCGCAAAATAGTCATGCTTACCTGCTATGACGCATCAATGTCAAAAATATTTTCAAATTCAGATGTGGATATTCTTCTTGTCGGCGACAGCCTCGGGATGGTTAAACTTGGATATGAAAATACTCTCAGCGTTACAATAGACGATATGATACATCATACAAAAGCAGTTAAAAGAGGAAATACCGGTAATAAACTTATAGTTGCCGATATGTCTTATAAAACATATGAAGATAATCCCAAGGAAGCTGTTATAAACGCAAAAAAACTTATTGATGCAGGAGCCGATGCGGTAAAAGTTGAAGGCGGAGAAGAAATACTGCCTTCGATAAAAGAAATTATTAAAGCCGGAATTGCCGTAGTCGGACATCTAGGGCTTTTACCTCAGTCTGTAGAAAAAACAGGCGGCTTTAAAGTGCAGTGCCGCGATGAGGAATCTGCAAAAAAACTTTATAAAGATTCATTGCTTTTGCAGGATGCGGGAGTTTGCATGATAGTTTTTGAATGCATTCCTGAAAATGTTGCAAAAGATACTGTTGAAAAACTTAAAATTCCGGTTATAGGAATAGGAGCAGGCAAGTACTGCGACGGGCAGGTTCTTGTAAGCGACGATATGCTCGGAATGTTTTCTGATTTTGCTCCGAAATTTGTTAAAAAATACGCGAATCTTTCGCCTGTTATACAAGAAGCTGTGCGCTCTTATGTTCATGAAGTCAGAGCAGGAATATTTCCTCAAAAAGAGAACTCTTACAAATGAAAATAATTATAAAACCTTTCCAAATGCAAAAAATCGCGGCAGCTTTGTCCAAGAAAGGCAAATCTATCGGTTTTGTCCCTACAATGGGAGCGCTGCATGACGGACATATTTCTCTTATCAAAAAATCAGTTTCAAAAAATGATATAACGGTTGTTTCTGTTTTTGTAAATCCTATACAATTCGGGCCTAAAGAAGATTTTTCAAAATACCCTAGACCTGCAATAAAAGATCAAAATATATGCAAAAAAAATAAAGTTGATTTTTTGTTTATGCCAAAAGCGGATGATCTCTACGGTGCGGATTATTCGACTTATGTCGAAGTTGAAAATTATTCAAAGTTTATGTGCGGTGTTTCAAGACCCGGTCATTTTAAAGGCGTTGCTACGGTTGTTTTAAAACTCTTTAATATAGTTATGGCGGACAACGCATATTTCGGCCTGAAGGATTACCAGCAGTATGTTATAATAAAAAAAATGGCGCATGATTTGAACATAAAAACTAAAATAAACGGATGCCCTATCATAAGAGAAAAAAACGGACTTGCTCTGTCAAGCAGAAACGCATATTTAAGTGCCGAATATAAAGAAAAAGCAAGCAATATTTTTAAAATTCTGTCGAATGCAAAAAAAGAGTTTGATTGCGGCGAAGATATAAATAATATAGTTAAAAAAATAAAAAAATCGTTAAATGCTATAGAATCCGCGCAGATAGATTATGTTGAAATACGAGATGCTTCAACGCTTGATGCCGCTGTTCAAACGACAAGATCGGCTGTTATAGCGGTTGCGGTGCGCATACAAAATGTAAGGCTTATAGATAATATAATTTGTAAAAAGTAAATCACGGGGGATTTATGTCTACTAAAAAAAGAAAACAGTATCTTGTTAAACCGAGACTTCAATTAAGGTATTTGACGATTCTGGGTTTCATTGTTTTAATTTCGGCAATTTTGATTTACTATGTTTTTCTTGATACTCTCTTAAGTTCCCCAGGTATGGATCAGCTCAGCGCGGGCGCCGTTAAAAATTTTGTTAATTCATATACGAGCGGATTTTTCTGGGCTGTTTTGCTGTTTATGATTATTATTCTTGTTGAAAGCGTTTTTTATTTTCACAGAATAATAGGACCTATTTTCTTTTTTGAAAAAGTCATGACGCAGTTAAGCGAAGGCAATTTTGTTCCTAAGGTCCATTTCAGAAAGAAAGATGATACAAAAGAACTGGCGATTATAATGGATCAGGCTTTGTCGAATATAAAAAATGCTGTTATTACCGACAGAAAAAAAATAGAAGAAATAAAAATTGCAATTTCCGAAGGCAATGCCGAAAAGACAAAAAAATTGCTTGACGAACTGACAACTTGGTTTAAAATAGAAGAAAATCAAAAATGAGAAAATCAGATTATTTAGTCATCGGAAGCGGAATAGCAGGATTAAGTTTTTCATTAAAAGCTTCTAAAGCCGGGACTGTAGCTTTAGTCACAAAAAACAAATTGTTTGACGGCTCTACCGGCCGTGCGCAGGGCGGAGTTGCATGTGTTTCTACCAAACAGGATTCTTTTGAGGAACATATAAACGATACGCTAACTGCCGGCGACGGTTTATGCAATAAAGAAAACGTTGAGCTTCTCGTAAAATCGGCTCCTGCCAGAATAAAAGAGCTTATTTCTCTCGGCGTAAAATTTTCAAAAACAGATTATAAAGGTTCTGAATTTGAGCTTGGACTTGAAGGCGGCCACAGCAGACGCAGAATTCTTCATGCCGGTGATATAACAGGAAACGAGCTGGAGCGTGTTTTAATTGAAAATATTAACACCAGCAAAAATATTTCTGTTTACGAAGATTTTATGGCCGTTGATCTTATCATTGATGAAAACAAAAAATGCTGCGGCGCTTACGTATACGATGTTTTGAATAAAAAAGTTGAAATATTTCTTGCAAAGGTTGTTGTTTTGGCAACAGGCGGAGCAAGCAAAGTTTATCTTTACACTTCCAATCCCAATGTGTCTACGGGCGACGGAGTCGCAATGGCTTACAGAGCAGGGGCTGATATAGCAAATATGGAGTTTGTCCAGTTTCATCCTACATGTCTTTTTAACCCTCTGGCAAAATCCTTTCTTATATCCGAAGCTGTAAGAGGTGAAGGCGGTATTTTAAGAAACAGATCAGGCGAAGCTTTTATGGGCAAATACCATAATTTGAAAGATCTAGCTCCCAGAGACATAGTTGCAAGAGCGATAGATTGCGAACTTAAAAAACGCGGAGAAGATTTTGTTTATTTGGATATAAAAGATAAATCACAGGCTTTTTTTCTAAAAAGATTTCCTAATATTTATAAAAAATGTCTGGAATACGGAATTGACATGGCAAAAGAAATGATACCTGTCGTTCCGGCCGCTCATTATTGCTGCGGAGGAGTGGCTGTTGATAAGGACGGACAGACTACAATCGATAATTTGTTTGCCATAGGCGAGGCGGCATGTAACGGCGTTCACGGAGCAAACAGGCTTGCCTCAAATTCCTTGCTTGAAGGGATAGTTTTTGCGGATTTTGCGTATAATAAGGCCCAAGAGATAGCTGCGAATACTAAATATAACGATAAGATAAATGATTTTATAAACGACAGCACGGGCAGCGGCGATCCGACCATAATGCTTCAAAACTGGCATGAGATAAGGCGCATAATGTGGGATTATGTAGGAATTGTAAGAAGCCAGGAAAGACTTTTGATGGCTTTAAAAAGAATACGGATAATAAAAGATGAAGTTATACAGCATTTTAGAGATTTTAAAGTAAGCGTTGAACTTCTGGAACTTCGCAATATTTTAAATGTCGCCGAAATAATAACAATTTCCGCACTCAAGAGAAAGGAAAGCAGAGGGCTTCACTACATTACCGATTATCCCGAGAAATCGAAAGAGATTAAAAACACCTTAGTAAACATATCGGATCCTTCTGAAAATTAAAAAATACACCGTTACTGAACCGTAAATAAAAGATATTTACCGGCACTATGTTCTATTGTATACAAATTTTGTAAAATACAGGTTTAATAAAACAAACTAAAGAGGCTGACATGGACATAATAAAAATAAGGGGTGCCAGACAGCACAACTTAAAAAATATAGACATAGATATACCTAAAAACAAGCTTGTCGTTATAACAGGTTTGTCAGGTTCCGGAAAATCTTCGCTTGCTTTTGACACGATATACGCCGAAGGGCAGAGAAGATATGTCGAATCTTTGTCTGCATATGCAAGGCAGTTTCTTGAACTTATGGAAAAGCCGGACGTCGATATTATAGAAGGTTTATCGCCGGCCATATCAATAGAACAGCGAAATCCTTCTCATAATCCGCGTTCCACAGTCGGAACAGTTACCGAAATTTATGATTATTTGAGGCTGTTATTTGCAAGAATCGGCATAGCCCACTGTCCTAAATGCGGCAAACTCGTTAAACCGCAGAGCTCGCAGCAGATAATAGACAGTATAATGAAACTTGAAGACCAGACTATGATTTATATTCTTGCGCCTTTGGTAAAAGCAAGAACTGGAACTTATGAAGAACTTTTTTCAAGGCTTTTAAAAGAAGGTTTTACAAGAGTAAGAATAGATAATAAAATTTACGAACTTGAAGAATCCATAAAACTCGACAGATATAAAAAACATTCTATTGATATATTAGTAGACAGAATAAAAATCAGCTCAGAAACAAAATCCAGAATAGCAGATTCGGTCGAGACAAGTTTAAAACACTCAAAAGGACTTGTAGCGGTCGCAGTTATAGACGAAAATAAAAATATTAAAAGCGAAACGGTTTACAGCGAACATTACTCATGCACGGAATGCGGCATAAATATTCCGGAGATGGAGCCGAGACTTTTTTCTTTTAATGCGCCGCAGGGAGCGTGTCCTGAATGCGGGGGACTCGGAAATAAAATAGAAGTTGACGAAGATCTTGTCGTGCCTGATAAAACAAGAACTATAGCCCAAGGTGTTGTAAGAGCATGGTCTGAGCCTATAACTACAAGAACGCACAGATGGAAAAACTCATGGGGCGGCTATTATAACGAAATACTTGAAAATATCTGCAAAGAAAATAAAATACCTATGAATAAACCGTGGACAGAACTTACCGACCGCCAGAAAGATATTATTCTTTACGGCAAAGATGATTTTGAGGGCGTAATAACAAATCTGCAGAGAAGATATTCAGAAACTGAATCTGATTTTGTAAAAAATGAAATTTATTCAAAATATATGTCAAAGAAACTTTGTCCTTCATGTAAGGGGGCCAGACTTAAAAAAGAAGCCAGATTTGTTTTTATAAACGGCAAATCAATTGTAGATATAACGTCTCTTTCTGTTACTAAGGCGTGCGAGTTTTTTGATAATATACGGCTTAACGAAAAAGAACAGTTAATAGCAAAAGCGATACTCAAAGAAATAAAAGCAAGGATTTCATTTCTTAATAATGTCGGGCTGGGCTATTTAAATCTTGACAGAGAAAGCGCAACTCTTTCAGGCGGAGAAGCGCAAAGAATTCATCTTGCGACACAGATAGGATCCGGTCTTACGGGAGTATTGTATGTTCTTGACGAACCGTCTATAGGACTTCACCAGAAAGACAACCAAAAACTTTTGAATACGCTTGAAACATTAAGAGATCTCGGAAATACTTTGATAGTGGTCGAACACGATGAAGATACGATGATGCAGTCGGATTATCTTATTGATTTAGGGCCCGGGGCCGGCATTCACGGCGGCAAAATAGTGGCGCAGGGAACCGTAAAGGAAGTTTTAAAAAATAACAAATCGCTTACCGCGCAGTATTTGAACGGTAAAATCACAATCCCCGTTCCGGAAAAAAGAAGAAAAACAAACAGCAAATGGCTTTCTATCAAAGGAGCCGAACAGTTTAATCTAAAAAAAATTGACGTTGATATTCCTCTCGGCCTTTTTGTATGCGTTACGGGCGTTTCAGGCTCGGGAAAATCAACGCTTGTCCACGAAATAATTTATAAAGCTTTATCGAATAAATTATACGGTTCAAAAGATTTGCCGGGCAAACATAAGGAAATGGAAGGCCTTGAAAATATAGACAAGGTCATTATAGTTGACCAGTCTCCCATAGGAAGAACTCCTAGGTCAAATCCCGTCACATACACGGGAGCGTGGGCGATGATAAGAGATTTATTTGCTCAGACGCCTCAGGCCAAAGCCAGAGGATATATGCCGGGCAGATTTTCTTTTAACGTTAAAGGCGGCAGATGTGAAAACTGTCAGGGAGACGGAACTTTACAGATTGAAATGCAGTTTCTGCCGGATATATTCGTAAAATGCGATGTCTGCGGCGGCAAAAGATTTAACGAAGAAACGCTCCAGATAAAATATAAAGATAAAAATATATCTGAAGTTCTTGATATGACTGTAGAAGAAGCCGTTAAATTTTTTGAAAATATTCCTAAACTGAAAAAAATACTTGAAACTTTAAACGATGTAGGGCTCGGTTATATAAGAATAGGACAGTCCTCGACAACATTATCCGGCGGAGAAGCCCAGAGAATAAAACTTGCAACAGAGCTTTCAAAAAGAGGAACAGGAAGAACTCTTTATATTCTTGACGAACCGACGACAGGCCTTCATTTTGCCGATATAGGCAAACTTTTGGAAGTTTTACATAAACTTGTTTATGCGGGAAACACCGTTCTTGTTATAGAACATAACCTTGACGTTATAAAAACTTCCGACTGGGTTATAGATTTGGGACCTGACGGCGGAGACGGAGGCGGACGGATAGTCGCAAGCGGAACTCCGGAAGCGGTTATCAAAAACGATAAATCGTATACGGGTAAATTTTTAAAAAAATATTTAACAAAATAAACTGCAGTTATTATTCAGATATGAAAAAAAAACAGCTTGATGCAAGTTTTGTTATATTTGTGCTTATAGCTTTTTCTTATGCTGTTTTTAATTTTATTTGGTGGCAATTCAATACGCCCGTAATTGCCTACAGCATATCTGCCGCACATTTTCTTGATATATTTAAACCAGGCTGGCTTTTTTACAACGCCCCTTTAATAACATATATAATGCGCTTTATGTTTTTTATATTCGGGAAAGAATATTTTGATTTAATTATCATATTTGTAAATTATGTGTTTTTTCTTATTCCCTTATATTTCGTGTATAAAACAGGCGTCGAAATAAAAGATAAAGAAACAGGCAATATAGCGATGATACTGTTTGCCTTATCTCCGGCCGTATACGGTCTGAGCCGTCAGTACGGTCATCAGGATTATCATATTATCGCGGCGATCACTTTTAACATATACAGCCTTATAAAAAGCGATTATTTCAAAAACAGAAAATGGAGCATAATATACGGCGTGTCGGCAGGTTTAGGCTTAATGATAAAAGATTCTTTTCTGGCATATTTTTTTATGCCTTTTGCCTATACTGTTTTTTTAAGTTTAAGAGATCGCTCATATAAAATAAAAATCAACAATATAATTTTTGCGGCAATAACCTGTGCTTTAATATCCGGCTGGCATTATTTCAGACCTGAGATAATAAGTAAATTGATAAGTGAGCCTGTAATTGAAAGGGCTCCGGTTTTTTCTTTTGAAAGTTTAAGAGTGATGAGCATAGGATTGTGGGAAGAACTTTTATCGCCTCCTGTTTTTATTTTTTTTATAACAGGATTGGTGTATTTTTTCGCTAAATATTCAGGCAAAAATAAAATGGTGATTCTCTTATGGTTTTTGATTCCATGGGCAGTAATAATGTTTATGCCTCATTCCAAGATTGCCGAATACGGAGCAGGATTAATACCGGCTGCCGCCCTTATAGGCGCTGTTTTTATCAATTCATGGAAATTTTTAATAATAAAAAAAACTGCCATTTTGTTAATTGTTTTATTGGGATTTTTTCAATATTTGGATTTTTCATACGGATTAGAGACGGGTTTATTTGACGGCAAGATTGAATTAGCAGGAAAGAAAATAAGATATTATGATTTATACGGACGTTTGGTTTTTTATGATAAAAACAAATCAATTCCGATTACGGATATCGTTGAACATCTGAAAAAAAATTATTCGGAAAATACATTTTTTGTGGAAAGTTTTTTATCTGTTGACAGCGATGCTGTCGCAACGCAGATGTGCTTAAACGATTTAGAATGTGTTCAGGGATACTATGACGATAAAAATCTTTTTGATTCTGATATAATTATTATTTCAGATCTCAGATTTGATAAATTCTCGGATTTGAGAACGCAAAGAATTTATGCAAACGGAGAAATTTTGCATATAACAGAAGAGATTAAAAAGGAAATATTGTTTAAAACAAAAGAAGTATTCGATCGTATTAAAAAAGAATACAAATTGATATATATTTTTAATCCCTTTGAAAAAGATATTTCCGGTACAAAAATAATATTATTGGGCAAAAAGAATAAATTTCTGTGAAATATATATAACGGCTTGGATTATTTATTATGCTGAAAAAATATAGGGGAAAAGATATACCGTGAAAATGATAAAAAGATTTCTGACAAATCCTTTTATAATATTTATAGCTATAATGATAATGTACTCTGCAGGCAATATCATTTGGCTGGTTTTAAATTCTCCTGTTATCCCGCTAGGCGATGATTCAGTTCATTTTCTTGATATATTTAAATCCGGCTGGCTTTTTTATAACGCTCCCTTAATAACATACATAATGAAGTTCATGCTTTTTCTTTTTGGCAAAGAATATTATGACCTTATAGTAGTATTTGTAAACTATATATTCTTTTTGATTCCGCTCTATTTTACATATAAGATAGCACAAGAAACATGCAGTAAAGAAACAGGCACTATCGCAATGCTGTTATTCGCGTTTGCTCCTGCCGTATACGGTTTAAGCCGTCAGTACGGCCATCAAGATTATCATCTGATGACGGCAATAACGTTTAATATATACAGTTTGATAAAAAGCAACAATTTCAAAGATTCAAAATGGAGTGTTTTATACGGTCTTTCGGTAGGAATCGGACTTATTATAAAGGATGCTTTCTTGGCATATTTTTTTGTTCCTTTTATATATTCTGCGTTCATAGGACTCAAAGAAAAGCCAGACCGCTACAAAATAATAAATATAATTACCGCAATTTTTATAGGCACTCTGGTATCATGCCATCATTATTTCAGAGATTTTATAATATTAAAAATTTTGTATGAACCTGTAAATGAGCCTTCTTCGCTATTTGAGTACAGCAATTTCAGGGTCATTACAGCGGGATTATGGGAAGAACTTTTGTCGCCTCCGATATTTGTTGCTTTTATGGCAGGTTTAATTTTATTTATATCAAAATATAAGGGGAAACATAAAAATTTACTTTTAATATGGTTTGCGGTGCCTTGGTCAATAATAGTTTTAATGCCTCATCATAAATTGTCGGAATACAGCATGGGGTTGGTTCCGTTTATGGCAATAGTCGGAGCATTTTTTATAGTATCAATAAAAAACAGTTTGATAAAAAGGACCGTTATCGTATCTTTTATCTTTATAGCGATGATTCAGTATATCAGTTTTTCTTACGGGATATTCGGCAGTTTGTTTGATTTTAGTTTTACTTATGAAGACAAAAAAATTGTGTATTATGATTATAATAATTATCTTATAAAATATAATTATGAAAGAAGAGAAAGGATATTGAATTTGATCAACCGTATAAAAAATAAATACAGCGGTTTTACGCTTTATTATGATTATACATACACCATTGACGGCATTCATGACAGCGAACTGTCCTATATGTACTTAAACGGCATAAAAGGAAGAGGCGGTATTTATGATGATGACAATATAACCGAAGATATAATCGTAATTACCGGGATTCCCAGAACCGAGAAAGAAATATCAGATATTGTATCGTCAAGATTTGAAGATTTTTATAACAAAGAAAAACAAATTGCAAATATAAGTAAAAATTACAGATATATAGAAAATAATTATCATGTTATTGATGAATTTTATATTTCAAAAATAAGAAATGAACATTCAAAGATAACACTTTTGGGAAAAAACGATAAATTTGCCAAAAGCTGATTTTAGAATAATTTCAAATTTTGTATAATACCACAGTTACATAAAATTTAAAGAATTTAATTTATATACGGAGGCAGTTATGGCAGAAAAATATCAAGTTTCAGAGTTGCATGCCGAAAGGCTAAAATTTAAACCGGTGTTGCCTAATGTTTTAAAAAGAGGCGCAGCTTCGGTAAAGCCTGTTTTCGGCAAAGCAACAAAATCAATAGCCGATTATGATACTGTAAAAAGTATTTTTTCACATACTTACGGTATGCCGGTAGTCAGTTTTCAGTCGGGTAGTAATACTGCAGTCACAAAAAAAACAGTAAATATCGGAGTCGTTCTTTCAGGCGGCCAGGCTCCCGGAGGACATAACGTAATATACGGTTTGTTTGAAGGGCTTAAAAGCGCAAATAAAAAAAATAGATTATTTGGATTTCTCGGCGGACCTTCCGGAATATTGGACAATAAAACAATGGAGATCACCGATAAAGTTATCAATGAATATAAAAATACCGGCGGATTTGATATGATACAGTCCGGAAGAACAAAAATTGAAACTCCGGAGCAGTTTGCTCAGGCAAAAGAAACTTTGCTGAAAAATAAAATGGATGCTCTTGTTTTTATAGGAGGCGATGATTCAAATACAAACGCAGGGCTTCTTGCAGAATATCTTAAAAAAGAAAATGTTCCGGTAAACGTCATAGGCGTTCCTAAAACTATTGACGGGGATTTGAAAAACGAACATATTGAAGCTTCTTTCGGTTTTGATACGGCTACTAAAATATACGCAGAACTTGTCGGAAATATCTGCAGAGACGTAAATTCTGCAAGAAAATACTGGCATTTTATCAGGCTTATGGGAAGAAGCGCTTCTCATATTACTCTTGAAGTCGGTTTTAAAACTCAGCCCAATATGGTTTTGATAGGCGAAGAAGTTCTTGCAAAGAAGATGACGCTTTCTGATATTATCAACCAGATAGCAGATGTAGTCGTAAAGAGATCAGAAATGAAAAAGAATTTCGGCATCATTCTTATACCGGAAGGTCTTATAGAGTTTATTCCGGAAATGAAAGAGTTAATATCTGCTCTTAACGATGCTTTGGCCGAACATGAAGATCATATTCTTACTCTTAAAGAAATAGAAGAAAAAAGAGAATTTGTTCTTTCAAAACTTCCTTCAAAACTGTCGAAACTTATGGAATCTCTTCCTTTGGATATCGCATGCCAGCTGATGCTTGACAGAGATCCTCACGGGAACGTTCAGGTTTCTCTTATTGAAACAGAAAAACTCCTTATAGAGATGGTCAGCGCAAAACTTAAAGAACTTAAAAAAGCCGGTAAGTTTAACGGAAAATTTTCAAGCATAAGCCATTTCTTCGGGTATGAAGGAAGATGCGGAATGCCTTCAAATTTTGACGCAAATTATACGTTTGCTCTTGGGTATAATGCCGCAGCTTTGGTATTAAACGGTTTGTCAGGATATCTTTCATCGGTTAAAAACCTTACCGCAAAATCACAGGATTGGAAATGCGGCGGAGTTCCTTTGACAATGATGATGAATATTGAAAGAAGAAAAGGGAAAGAAAAACCGGTAATTCAAAAAGCTCTTGTTAAACTTGAAGACAGACCTTTCAAAGAATTCGCAAAGCAGAGAGATAAATGGGCGGTAGGCGATATGTATATGTTCCCCGGTCCCATACAGTTTTTTGGTCCTGCAGCCGTTACCGATATAACTACAAAAACGCTTCAATACGAACAGAAAAAGAAATAGTTTTTTTAATAAAATAAAAAAAACAGCGCTTTAAATTTTTTAAGGCGCTGTTTTTATTTTGAAGGAATAAGTCCGATTATTGCCGAAACTGATTTTCTGGGAGTCATTTGGAAGGAATCGGAGACGGTAATGCCTATTTTTTCAGCTCCAAGCCATTTTAGAAAAGGTTTCTGGTTTTCAATTTTCCAGTCTCCGTAACCTACGGAGAATCTTCTTGACAGTTTAAAATCAGGATTTGAATTTTTAATTTCGTTATTTAGTGCGTTTACAAGCTTTTCTATCGCTACCGAACCTGCCGCATCATAAATCAAAGCTTTAAATTTATCAGTTTTCTGCAGAAGTTCTATTTTTTGATCTATAGCATTTCCTATAGTTGCAACAAATCCGCATATTTTAGAGCAATCGGCAAGCAGCTTAATAATATCGGAGCTTTCTATTATAAGTCCGTCTGTGTTTATTACGCCGTTTGATAATGTTTTTTCTGCATAAGCCAGAGCGTATTTGGGCTGAAGCAGTTTTTGCGCATTATCAATTATTTCCTGCACTGACGATTCTGTTTTTGAATCGATGCGTGTTTTAAATTTATTGGCGCCCATTCTTGCAAGAACGAGGGTATAATCTATTTTAATGTTATATATATATGACATTTTAATTCCGGTTGTATTTATTTTTCAATTGAACTTAATGTGATAAAAGTTTTCTTATTCTCGGTAATTTGCACTTTTATTGTTTTTGTTTTTACTATAGTTGAGTTTTTATCATAGAAATTTACGGTTATTTCGTGTTCTCCGGGAGACATTGCGGTTCTTAGAATGTTTATATTTTCAGGAACGCTGTGCCATGAACGCGTGTCTGCTTTTTCAATAAGAGAATTAGCCACGTTAAACAAAGCATTTACAATGGTCCCCGTCTGTTCTCCTGAATTCTTCTCAACATTGTTTGTTATCTGTTTTGCTATCAGATATCGCCCTACGGCCCTTGCGATAGTCCTTGCATATATTGTTGTGTTGTAATGGCTCAAATAATTTTCCATCATTGTTGCCATATCCTGAGCAGTGAAACTTTTTTCATTTGAATCTTTTATTGAAAACGAAACTATCGAATTTGGAATTCTTACGAATTTTGGGAATGAAAATTTAATTACGTCTTTTGAAAATCCCGCTATTGTCGCCGCCGCTATTCTGTCCGCCTGTTCTTTGTCTTCATCTATGATTTCGGCATTTTTATAATAGAACCATGCCCTGTCGAACGACATTTGCAGAAAATAATCTGTTTTTTCCGGAGCGATTCCGTTATAATTGATTATTATCAGTTCTCCTTTGTTTTTCAGATTTGTTTTTTCAACAAAAGGATATTCCTGTTTTAAATTTTGAGCTTCCGATGTCATAGACAACGCAAGATAAGAGTTGTAAAGAGAATTAATAAGGTCTCTGGGAGTATTTGTTTTTGATATTGATTTCGGATAAGTTTTTAGTGCAAGTTTGTATGAAATCAGGGCATCGTTCATATATCCGGCGTTTTCATAAACAAGCCCCATAAAATATCTTACAAATCCGTCATCCTGATAAAAAGCTTTTCCCTGTGAATCGGCCTGCAGTTTTTTGAACAGATTGTCGGCCTGTCTCGCTTCGACTACCGCTTCGTTGTTTTTGCCCTGCATAATATAATTTAAAGAGCAGAAAACATTTATATACGCCGCTTCATAGGGCAGCCCGTAATAAGGCACGGCATTATCGTTGGTAAAAAGAGAAAAAAGTCCTGCCGATATGCTTTTTGTATAATTTTCCAAATAGAGCTGTTTTGCCTGTTCAAAATAGGAATTGCTTTGCTCATAGCTGCCGTTTAAATGGGCCAGCATTGCTGTGTCAATGTAGTAAAGAAACAGATTTTTGTTTCCGTATTTGCTTTGAGAATTTTCGGCAAGAGTAAGCGCCTGGGCGTAGTCTTCTTTTTCAATCGAGGTTCTCAGCTGGCTGTAATATCTTCCTGTAGCGCATGACGATAAAAAGAAAACCGAAACAGAAAAAAAACAAACATAAAAAATAAATTTTGTTTTTGTCAATTTTGGCCTCTGGCAAAAAAAATATTCAATCCGGAGTTCGGCACATAAAACCAAAACTCCGGATTGAATTTTGTTTTTTATGCTTTATATTTGCTCTTTGCTACGTATTTTTTTATTTTTTTCTGGCCTATCCATACTTTTTCGTTTGTTTCTATGCTTACAAGTTCAAGTTCAACCTGGTAGTATTTTACCGTTTTTCCGCTGAGAGAATCGGTTATTGTGTTGATCTGTCCTCTGAGCATATAATCGGCTCCTGTTTCTTTGCCGAACTGTTTAACCGTAGGTTTTGCGGCAAACTGGGCCTGATCAGTTCTTTCTTCTCTGATCTCGTCTCTCTGTTCTTTTGAAGCCACGAATGTTGCTTTTCCGGAATTAAGAAGAGCTCTCTGCAAGTCGTTTACAAAAGTTTCGGTGTTGATATGTTCGTCGCTTTTATTTACTACAGTTCCGACTATTATTCTCGGGTTTTTCTGTGTGGCTTTTAAGAAATTGTCATACCACGGTCTCGATATAGAATCATTTATCATTTCATCGGCAACAAGTTTTGAATCTGTATCGTTCCAGTTTCCGCTCAAATCAATCTGTTCGTCTACGTCAACTCTTGTTACTTTTGTGGAACATGAAAACAAAAACAACCCGCAGCTTAACAAACATACAAACATTAACAGCCTTTTCATTATTAACCTCCGTACACTATTTTTCTGAATTTTCTTTTTCCGGCCTGAACTATCATTTCATTTTTTATTTCTATTTCTTCGTCAGAATTTATCTTTTCGGAATTTATTTTTACTCCGCCCTGCTCTATAAGTCTTCTTGCTTCATTTTTGCTTGAGACCATCTGAGAATCGGTAAGCAGCTGTGATGTTTTGATTTTATTTATCGGACATACATATTCTTCAATGTCGGTAGGCAGATCTTTTTTTGCAAATATTTTATTGAATTCGTCTTCCGCGTTTTGTGCGTCCTGTTTTGTCCAGTATCTTTCGACTATTTGTTTAGCCAAAGCCACTTTTGCGTCTCTGGGATGCATTTTTTTTACCGTTTCAAGATCATCCTGAGTCAGCAGTTCGTAGTATCTGTACATAAGTTCATCTGAAATTGACATTATTTTTCCGAACATTTCGCCGGGAACGTCGTTTAGCGATATATAATTGTTATATGATTTTGACATTTTTCTTACGCCGTCGGTTCCTTCAAGAAGAGGCATTGTTATTACTATCTGAGGTGCCTGTCCGTCATCGCGCTGCATATCTCTGCCCAACAGCAGATTGAATTTTTGATCATTTCCGCCAAGTTCAACGTCCGCTTTTAGAACAACAGAATCATAAGCCTGCAAAAGAGGATACATAAATTCAACTATGCTTATGGGAACGTCATTTTTATATCTTTTCTCAAAATCGTCTCTTACAAGCATCTGTGCTACGGTATGTTTTGAGGCAAGTTTTAACAAACCTTCAATTCCGAGTTCCGAAAGCCATTTGCTGTTAAAAACGACTTCAGTTTTTGACTTGTCAAGTATTTTAAAAACCTGGTCCTGATAAGTTTTTACGTTTTTTATTATCTGATCTTCTGTCATCATAGGTCTTGTAGCCGATCTTCCGGACGGATCGCCTATTTTTGCCGTAAAATCGCCTATAAGAAATACGACCTGATGTCCCAGATCCTGAAAAGTTTTAAGTTTGTTTATTATAACGCTGTGTCCGAGATGCAGATCCGGAGCGGTAGGGTCGACTCCGAGTTTTATTCTCAGCTTTTTGCCTGAAGAAAGTTTCTTTTTTAATTCTTCTTCAGAGATGATTTCATTTGTGCCGCGTCTTATTTTTGAAAGGGCTTCTAACATTTTTTCTAACTCCGCTTAATATATTGTGAGACAATAATATTACAAATTCCTGTTATATTTGTAAACTTCATTGTATCAATTTTTTATGAATATTTTTAATGGTTCCCATGTCATATTCAGACATGTAATGCTTTTCTGCAACGGCGCATGTTTTTGAGTATTCGTTTTTATCTGTTATGAGCGTCGATATTTTTTCGGTCATTTCACTGTATGAAGAGCAGCAGTATTTGTATCCTTCAAACAGATAAAATTCAAAACTTTTCAGAGGATTTTTTAAATTTTTCTTTATAACAACAGGTTTTGAGTGTTTTATAAAATCAACCAGAGTAAGAGCAGAACCTTGAGGAAAACTGTCTATATACAAATCAGAAATTTCGGCAAATATACCAAAATCGGCTACAGTGTCCGTTATAATAAATCTGTGTTTATTTTTTCCAAAAACGGATAAAATATTTTTCTTCATACGTTCACTCATGCGGCTGACAAAAATATGGCAGATATTTTCGTGTTTTTTTAGCATTGTTGCAATCATTTCAAAATAGGATGTATCGGTTTTATGAAGCGGAACGCCTGTCAATGTAATAAAAGATCCATTTTTTATATTCAGGCGTTTTTTAAAATTTTCAATTTCCTCTTGAGGATATTCTTTCAGTTCGGTGTCGGGCATAAACGGTACATACAGCGCGTTTGTTTTATTCTTCAAATAAGGAGTAATCGGTCTTGAATTTTTGCAGCGGGTAAGAAGGATATCAGCAAATTCCGTCCCTAACGAATAGCAGTGGCTTGCATGATTATAAAAAATTATTTTTATGCCGGTATTTTTTTTGATAAGGCCCATAACAGCGCAGCATATTGAATCGGCAGGATTGATTATTGTGTATAAAGTGGTTATTCCGTTTACAATTATACTGTTGTAAATAAAAGTTATTTTTTCGCTCGGCGTCATTTCTTTTCCGGCTTCAAAATAGCCTCCGCATAAACTTTTTATTAAGTCTGATTTCACGGGTGCTTTTTCGCATGATGGACCGTCTAAGGCGCAAAGACAGAAATAAACTGGAAATTCGTCTTTGAAAGCTTTTATATAGCGCAGAGCCACTTCCGTATGTCCGCCGCTGTCATAGATATCGGACATTAATAACATTATTTTTGGCTGACGCGTATTTTCAGGTAAATGTTTGATTAGGTTTAATTTAAGTTTTTCGGCGGTTTTTAGTATAAAAAGATCATGGTTTATTGATTTTTTGTACGGTGCCAAATTGTTTCTTATCAATAAACAATGGTTTTTCAAAATAGCCTCGTAATCTTTTTTTAAATATAAAAAAGACAATTTTAAAAAATATATAGTTTTTAGAATCAAGCGTATATTTTTTTTAAAAGGCTGAACAAATAAAAAACAATGTAAACTTACAGCAGATACGAAATCGTTGATTTTATTCATTTTATATTTCTTTATTTAAAAATTTTTCTGTTGTTTCAAGTATATGGTCGGTCTGTTTTTTTGTAATCGAATAAAACAGAGGAAGTCTTACTATTGTATTTGAAATTTTATCGGTAATTTTCATTGAATACGGTGTTTTTGCGTATTTTAAACCTCCGGGTGAAGAGTGAAGCGGTATATAATGGAACGGAGCCGCAATATTGTTTTTTTTCATATGATCCATGAATTTTGTCCTGGTTTTTAAATCATTGAACAAAATATAATAAAGAGACCCGTTATTTTGACAGTATTTTGGAATAAAAGGACGCCTTAATATTCCTTCTTGTTCGTATTTTGCAAAGAAATCATTATATTTTTTACATACGGAAAGTCTTTTTTTTGTTATTTCTTTTACACGTTCAAGCTGAGAGTGTAAAAAAGCGGCAATCATATCGCTTGGCAGATATGACGAGCCTATGTCAACCCATGTGTATTTGTCAGTTTGGCCTCTGAAAAACTTTGAACGGTTTGTTCCTTTTTCTCTTATTATTTCGGCCCGGTCAAAAAATTTTTTATTATTTACACAAAGGGCTCCGCCCTCTCCGGATATAATATTTTTTGTTTCATGGAAACTGTACATTCCCAGATCTCCGATTGTGCCGAGAAATTGATTTTTATATTTTGCGTAAAAACCGAGCGCTGCGTCTTCAAAAATATACAGATTGTATTTTTTTGCAATTTGGATTATTTTATCCATTTCGCATCCTACTCCGGCATAATGAACGGCGGCTATTGCTTTTGTCTTTTTTGTGACTGCCTGTTCGATAAGATTTTCGTCTATGTTTAAAGTGTCGTTTCTTATATCGACAAATACAGGCTTTGCTCCTGCCAGAACAAAAGCGTTTGCCGTTGAAACAAATGAATAAGACGGCATGATAATTTCATCGCCTGGGTTTAGCTGCGCAAGAATTGCGCTCATTTCTATTGCGCATGTGCATGAGTGAGTAAGAAGCGTTTGGCGTTTGAAATTTCTTAAAAACCAGCTGCTGCATAAATTTGTGTAGTAGCCGTCGCCCGATATATGGCCTTTTTTTATACAGTTTTCAATATTTTTTAATTCTTTTTTATTGAAAGCAATTTTATTAAACGGTATTTTCAACTAATCCTCTCAGATACAGCCGTATTTGCCGCGGCCCGGTTTAAGGTTTAATATTTTTCTAAATTCGGCCGGAGTCATTACGGCTCTTTCGTTTGCACCGGCGATTGCATGAATTCTTTTTAATAAATCTATATTTTTTGCAGGTCTTGTTTTATTTTTATCGTACCATATGTTGTCTTCAAGCCCAACACGCACTCCGCCGCCTATTGATATTGAGACTGAATTTATTTTCAGTTGATTTGATCCTATTCCGGCAAGAGTCCAGACTGAATTTTCAGGCAGATCGTTTATCATTAATCCGGCGTGCAGCAGATCGGCCTGCGCGCATGCTATGTTGCCAAGGATTAAATTAAAATAATAAGGAGGTTTTAAAACATTTTTTTTAATAAGATATTTGGCGTAATTTATCATTCCTGCGTCAAAAGCTTCAAGTTCGGGCTTTATTTTTCTTTTTTTCATTTCAGCGGCAAGGTCATAAATCATCTGAGGAGTGTTTATGCTCGCCTGTTTATTGAAATTAAGCGAACTTAAAGTAAGGCTTCCCATATCCGGTTTTAAATCGCCTTTGAGAGTCAAAGGGGCGGTTCTTTTTTCAAATTCATTAAAATTTCTTCCGCTGAGAGATACACATATGACAAGTTCTTTTTCATACTTTCTTATTCCGGATATTATTTCGGCGTATAATTCGGCTCTGTAATCAGGTTCTTGGGAAACGGGATTACGAGCGTGTAAATGCACAGAGGTAATGCCAAGTCTGCATGCTTCAAGAACATCATCTATTATTTCGGCAGGTTTTACCGGCACGAAAGGATTTTGTTTTTTTACCGGGATCATTCCGGTGGGAGTAAAATTTATTATAAGACTGTCGTTTTTTGTCATAGAAGTATTCCGTTTTTTTTATGTTCGCCGGTTTTTCTTGCAGGACTTCCCACATATTTTGAATAAGGATCCGTATCTTTTACGATAAGTGAGCCGGCTCCGATCAGAGTTTCTTCGGCTATGGTCTTTTTTTCTATTACAGTAGAACCTATTCCTATAAAAGATAAATCTTCTATTTTGCAGTAACCGGCGATATTGCATCCCGGTGAAATATAAATGCCGTTTCCGACTTCAAAGTTGTGTCCTATATAAGTATTCGGGCGGATGACG
This sequence comes from Endomicrobiaceae bacterium, assembly GCA_963666965.1. Taxonomy (GTDB): domain Bacteria; phylum Elusimicrobiota; class Endomicrobiia; order Endomicrobiales; family Endomicrobiaceae; genus Proruminimicrobium. The sequence continues at coordinate 1,767,998 of OY762939.1, read as the reverse complement.
TTATTATTTCCGAGTTTTCCGCCGAAATCAAGATAAACTCCGCCATATATTACGTTATTTTCGCCGATTTCCAAGTCTTTCTGGACTATTGCGTTTTTACTTATAAAATTGATGAATTTAAATCCTTTATTTTTTATGTTTAAATAAGATTGATGGCGTTTTCTGGGTGATGAAAAAACGCCGAGCGATAAAATGCGCGTATTTGAAGGTTTGAATGTTTTTTCGATTTCGGACAGTTTAAAAACTTTTTTACCTATAAAGTTTTCGTCTTTAAAAAATTCATCGTCGCAGGTAAATCCGGCCACGTTATACTTTTTATCGCGACAGATTTCTGCGTAGATAAGTTTAGCCTGTGTTCCTGTTCCGTGTATTAGCAAATTCATATTTATTATATGGACAGTTTTGTCAATATGTTATAGCTTTCTATATCAAAAGTTTTTTCGGAACAGATCGCCGTTTCAATAGGCGTATAAGATATCTGCCCCTTTGTAATTCCCACAAGAATATTTGATTTTCCTTCGCTTAAAAGTTTTACGGCATGTGCTCCGAAAACAGACGCGAGAATTCTTGTTCTTGCCGTAGGAGTTCCGCCTCTTTGAATATAACCGAGATTGCTTACTCTCACATCCATACCTGTATTTTTTGCTACTTCTTCGGCAAACTGTATTGAGTTTCCGCAGCCTTCGGCATAGGCTATGATAAGAGATGTTTTCCCGTTTATAAATCCTTGTTTAAGCTGAGTGTACAATTGTTCTTTGTCTATTTTAACTTCAGGAACTATTATAACTTCCACTCCGGCCGCCATTCCTACCGCAAGAGTCAGAAATCCGTGTTCTCTTCCCATTATTTCAACTACAAAAACTCTGTCATGACTGTTTGCCGTATCTCTTATTTTATCTATTGCTTCAACGGCCGTATTTAAAGCTGTGTCATATCCTATGGTTTCGTCGGTTCCAAAAACATCATTATCTATAGAGGCCGGAATTGATATTACTTTTATTTCATGTTTGCTTAAAGCGTTTGCGGCTGCAAGAGAACCGTCACCGCCGATAACTACAAGTCCGTCAATGCCGAGTTCTTTTATTATTTTTACGGCTTTATTCATACCGACGCTTGTTTTCATTTCGGGACATCTGCCGGTATGCAGTTTTGTTCCTCCGAGGTTTATTGTTCCGCTTACCGATCTTATTGTAAGATTAACATATTCTCCGTCAAGAAGACCTTTAAATCCTCTTTTAAATCCTATAATGTCAAATCCGTTATATATGCCTGTTCTTACTATTGACCTTACGGCTGCGTTCATTCCGGGAGCGTCTCCTCCAGATGTTATGATTCCGATTTTTTTATTAGCCATAAAGCCCTCCCGAAACAATATTTCCAGTATTTTACATATTTGGTCCGATTTTTGCAATCAACAGCACAAGATAAAACATATTGGTATATTGGTTTTTAATGTTTTTTAAAACAATTAAAGAGATATTGACTTTAAAATATAAAAAGTATAGAATACGGTCAAATCACAAAATTGTTTTGCCGCACAATAATCTAAAAAAATAAAGTTTTTTAAAAAGGTTAAAGTTAACAACAACACCTGAACCTCCATCATAAAACAAAGTATGCAAACCGATAAATCACAAATAAAAATCATTAAAACCAATCAACAAACGCTCATAAAAATTTAATTAATGGGAGATGGTATGGCAGAAGAAAGAGAAAAAAAGTCCGAGCAGTCCGAGCAGGTTATGGAACAGACTGTGTTATCTAAAAAAACAATGGTAGAACTTGTAAAAATGGCAAAAGCCATGAATCTTGAAACCATTACAGGTTTAAAAAAACAGGAACTGATTGCAAAAATTCTTGAAGCCGAAATGAAGGAAAAAGGCCAGGCTTACGATGAAGGCGTTTTGGAAATCAAACATGACGGATTCGGTTTTTTAAGATCTGCAGATTACAATTATCTCTCAGGTCCGGACGATATTTATATAGCACCACCCCAGATTAAAAAATTTGCTTTAAGAAAAGGCGACACGGTAGGCGGATATGTCAGACCTCCCCAGAATCATGAAAAATATTTTGCTCTTTTGAAGATAGTATCGGTTAACGGCGAAAAAGATCTTGATAAAATAAGAGAAAGGCCTCTTTTCGACAATCTTACACCTTTATATCCGGATAAAAAAATAATTTTAGAAACAACAACTGCAGAAATATCAACAAGAATAATAGATATGTTTATACCGATAGGAAAAGGGCAGAGAGTATTGCTTAATGCGCCTCCTAAAACAGGCAAAACTGTTTTATTGCAGAAAATTGCTAATTCTATAACCGAAAATAATCCTGAAATAGTTCTTCTTGTTCTTCTCATAGATGAAAGACCTGAAGAAGTAACGGATATGCAAAGATCTGTAAAAGGCGAAGTTGTATCTTCGACTTTTGACGAACCCTCTGACAGACATATACAGGTTGCCGAGATGGTTTTGGAAAAAGCAAAAAGACTTGTAGAACACGGCAAAGATGTTGTTATTTTGCTTGATTCTGTAACAAGACTTGCAAGAGCTTACAATGCAACGATACCTTCAAGCGGAAGAGTTCTTTCCGGAGGTCTTGATTCAAACGCTTTGCAGAAACCTAAAAGATTTTTCGGAGCTGCAAGAAATATTGAGGAAGGCGGAAGTTTGACAATAATAGCGACTGCTCTTATTGAAACAGGAAGCAGAATGGATGATGTTATATTTGAAGAATTTAAAGGTACCGGCAACTGTGAAGTTTATCTTGACAGAAAACTTGCCGACAGACGACTCTATCCTGCAATAGATCTTTTAAGATCGGGCACCAGAAAAGAAGAATTGCTGCTTAGCGAAGATGAAAAGAACAAGATGTGGATTATGAGAAATGTGATGAGCAACATGAATACGATAGAAGTAATAGAAGAACTTACAAAGAGAATGAAATCTTCAAAATCAAACAAAGATTTCTTTAAACAGATGGAATTTGCCGGAAAAGAATAGCCGGAGGCTTAAATGAAAGATGATGTAAAAGACATTGCCCAAAGAATAAAAACTTTAAGAGATATATCCGATATTTCGCTTGAGTCTTTATCAAAAGAGTTGAATGTGCCGAAAGATATTTATGAAAAATATGAAAACGGGCAGCAGGATATTCCGATAGGGATTTTAAAGAAAATAGCCGAAAAATTCCAGGTTGAGTTTATAACGCTCATTACTGGACAGAATCCCCATTTGAACAGATACAGCATTGTCAGAAAAGGAAAAGGGGTAACCGTTGAGAGAAGAAAAGAATACGACTATCAGGATATAGCTTACGGATTTACAAATAAAAAAGCGCAGATATTTCTTGTTACTGCAAAAGATAAAAAAGATGAAGAGCTTCAGCCTTATTCACATTCGGGCCAGGAATTTACGTATGTTTTGGAAGGTTCTTTAAAGGTTTATCTTGACGGCAAAGAAATTATTTTAAATGAAGGAGACTCTTTATATTTTGATTCTAACTGTAAACATTATGTTACTGCAGTCGGTGTAAAAATAACAAAATTTATAGCCGTTGTTTTTTAAAGGAAACCAAAAATGCTGCTAGACAGATTTCTTAAAAAGAAAGATTTTACTTCTTATGAGGATTTTGCCTCCAACTATGAGGTTATCGTACCGGAAAATTTCAATTTCGGTTTTGATGTAGTAGACGCAACAGCCGATATGACTGCTGACAAAAAATGTCTTGTATGGTGCAACGATAAAGGCCTTGAAAGAACGTTTTCTTTTTCGGATATGAAAAAATACAGCAATAAAACGGCAAACTTTTTTAAGTCATTAGGAATTAAAAAAGGCGATTTTGTAATGCTGATTTTGAAAAGACGGTTTGAATACTGGTTCTGTGCCGTAGCGCTTCACAAAATAGGGGCGGTAGTTATTCCGGCCACGCATCTTCTTACCGAAAAAGACATAACATACAGAAATAATGCCGCAGACGTCAAAATGATAGTCTCCGTGGGCGACCGTGAAGTTGTCGACCATGTTAACAGTGCACACAAAGATTCGCCGACGCTCGAAATTAAAGTTTCTGTCGACAGAAAAATTGACGGTTGGTATTTTTTAAATGAGGAAATAGAAAAACAATCTGATGTTTTCAAAAGACCGCAGGGATCGGAAGCAACAAAAAACGATGATAAATTTCTTATTTATTTTACATCAGGCACTACAAGCATGCCGAAAATGGCGCTTCATGATTTTACATATCCGCTGGGGCATATAACTACTGCCAAATATTGGCAAAATGTGCAGGATAACGGAGCCCATCTTACGGTTGCCGATACGGGCTGGGCTAAATCAGGCTGGGGTAAAATTTACGGCCAGTGGATAGCAGGCAGCGCCGTGTTTGTATATGATCATGAAAAATTTACTCCGATAGATATTGTAGGAGTGATAACAAAACATAACGTAACTACTTTTTGTGCGCCTCCGACCGTTTACAGATATCTGATTAAAGAAGATCTATCAAAATATGACTTTTCAAAATTAAAATACTGTGCAGTTGCCGGAGAACCTTTAAATCCGGAAGTTTTGCAGCAGTGGAAAAAACTTACCGGTCATACCATTATGGAAGGGTTCGGACAAAGCGAAAGCGCGATAATGGCAGGCAATTTTGTATGGGTAAAACCGAAACCAGGTTCAATGGGAAAGCCGTCTCCGGCATATAAAATTGAGATTCTTGACGACGACGGTAATTCGTGCGAACCCGGCAAAGAAGGCATTCTTGCAATAGATGTAAGCCGCGTTAAACCCCTAGGTCTTTTCTGCGGATATTATAAAAATAAAGAAGTTACCGATTCCGTATGGAAAAACGGATATTATTATACGGGAGACGTAGTATACAAAGACGAAGACGGCTATTTCTGGTTTGTCGGAAGAGCCGACGACGTTATCAAAAGTTCGGGATACAGAATAGGGCCTTTTGAAGTTGAAAGCGCTCTTCTTGAACATCCTTGCGTACTTGAATGCGCAATCACGGCAATTCCGGATTCTGACAGAGGACAAATTGTTAAAGCGACGGTTGTTCTTGCAAAGGGATACGAACCGAGCGACGCTCTGATAGTTGAACTTCAAAATCATGTTAAAAAAGTAACGGCTCCGTATAAGTATCCAAGAATAATTGAATTTGTAAAAGAACTGCCAAAAACAATAAGCGGTAAAATAAGGAAAGTCCAGATAAGAGAAAACGATAAGAAGTAAAATGATTCAATATTTCTTTATTAAAAAAAATCATTTTTGTAAAATAAGTGTTGTTATAAAAAAATTGGGGGGATATAATATGTTTTCATACGCCATAAGAAAGGCTTCTGTTGTTGTACCAATTGCAGTTTTGATTTTTTCTGTCTTTTTTTCAAAAGATGCATTTGCGGCTGACACATCAATATATGCAAATTCGCTGATGACACCGTTTTTAAATGCAAAATCAGAACATGTTTACGATAAAATACAAAGAAAAAATAACGGATGTCCGAAAGAACATAATGCTGTTTGGGCAGAATATTACTATAACAATATTGAATTTGATGCAAACAATGATTCGGCAGGATATAAAAATACTATTAACGGAATTTTGGCAGGTTTTAATATTTTTGAGACAGAATCATGGCTTTTTGGAATTATGGCAGGTTACGGCGATTCAAAACTTGAACAAGAACAAAACAGCACAGAATCTGACAACTTGAATTTTGGTTTATACGGCGGTTATGAAACAGGAAATTGGCAGCTGAAAAGCATGTTTTTCGGCGGTTATGAAAAGTATAAAACAAAAAGATCCGGCAATGAAAGCGAATATAACGGCTATAGCGCATCTTTGGATTTAGAATTGGGATATAAAATTTCATTAAATGAAACTAAAAATCTATTTTTGAAACCTTTCGCAGGTGTTTTAGGTTCATATGCAACAATGGAAGAAGCGAAAGAACAGGGATCAGGAGCTCTGACTATAGGCTCGGACAGTGTAACAATGGCGCAGGCAAGAGCAGGGTTGGAATTGAACGGACAAATAAAGAAATTTTCTTGGTATGCAAATGCCGGGGTCAGACGTATTTTGACTCCTGACAATACAGAAATTGACATATTGACATCCGGTACAAAATCAAAAAGTGTTGAAATGGAATCAAATTTGTCGGTTTCCGGGGCTTTGGGAGCAGACTATCTTATTACTGAGCATATAACTTTATTTGCAAACGGACAAACTTGTTATTCCGACAAAACAGATGATTCAAGGTCGTATTATTTCAATATAGGCGCCCTTTATAAATTCGGCTGTAAAGATTCTAAGTCCCAGAAGGAAGAACCTGTTGCCGAAACTGCACCGGAAGAAACTCCGGTTGTTCAGCAAATTGAGGAGCCTGCAGAACCGTTGCAGCCTGTTGAACAGCAAGTGCAAGAATTACCCAAAACAGAAGTTTTAAGTAATGAACCTGTTGTAGTCAATGCAGAAGAAGCAGCTCGTTTAAAATCAAAGCAGACAACAAAAATTAAATTGTACGAAATGCCTCAATTTGAAACAAACAGTGATAAGTTAACTCCGAAAAGCAAAGAGATCGTAAAACAGATAGCCTCGGCTTTGGAACAGTATCCGGGTTCTGAAGTTTTAATAGAGGGCCATACCGACAGCTTGGGGGATGAGGCTGCAAATCAAAAACTGTCAGAAAAAAGAGCACAGAAAATAGCACAGACATTGAAAGATGAATATAAAGTTTCAAACAGTTTTGCCGTTATAGGAAAAGGTGAAACCGAACCGATAGTTTCTAACGATACTAAGGAAAACAGAGCAAAAAACAGAAGAGTTGAGGTTATTGTAATAAACAAATAAGATTACTCTGAAAAAATAAAAACAGGCTTTCGGAAATAAAATTCTGAAAGTCTGTTTTTATTTGAAAAGATAATTTGATTTGTGTTGAAAAACATCAAAGATAGTGCTATAATAACAATGGAAAATTTTCAAGTTCAGTTTAACTATAAACATAGGAGAGGTTTTCATGGAAGAAACAAAATCCAGCGTAAATAAAAAATGGTTTGTATTCGGAAGCATTATAGTTATTATCGCTATTTCTGTTGCCGTTGCTCCTGTTTTGGTTTCGAAATATATGAAGGCAAAATGGCAGGACGGACCTAAATATAAAGTTAAAAATGTGCTTATGAATGTTGACGGAAAATTGAAACTTGCAAAAAATGATTCCGTTTACCTTTCGGGAGACAATGAGTTATATTATTTTATTGAAAATTCCGATAAGTTCGAAATGAAAAAATATATCGATCAGAAAGTCAGCGTTATCGCGAAAATGCGAATTCCCAAAGAAGGTGACAATATTGACGGACATCCGATAAGACTTTTCCTTACGGTTGAAAAATTTATGCCTAAAAATGCCGCATTGACGGCAAGAAAAGTGACAGAGCAGGAAGCTGAAAAAATATCGAAGCAGGAACAGGAAAAACTTAAACAAAAAGCATTGAAAAAAATAAAATCGAGAATTGCAGTCAATGCGATATTAAACAAACCGGTATTATTTGATGTTGTAGAAGGTAAGATATCCGTTGAAGCAAGAAAAAATTTAAAGGGTGAAGACGTTCAGACGGTAATAATTACCGATTCATTCGGCGATCGTTTCATGATGATAGATAAGAAAAACAAGCTCAGAAAACTTGAAGGCCAAAATGTAATTTGCCTTGGCAGAGAAGTGCTGCCTCCGAAAAATATGCCTCTTATAGTTGATGAGATTGCTTTTGAAATTTATGAGGTTTATGATACGGCTTATAAAAAGTTCTAAGATTTTGCAAATTTTTCACAACTTTTTCTATTATTTTTCAGACAGAGTTAGTATAATTTGTTTGAGGGAAATAGGGAGGAGGTAAAAAAGATGAAAAAAACAATTGTTTTGGTATTAACTTTCATGTTGGCAGCTGGCAATGGATGGGCATCTTTTTTAGAGGCTCCTTCTCCTTATACTTTTGGTCCTGAAGGAAGAACTATAGCCGATTTAAGAAATTTCGCAACTCCTAAAATGATGGTTAATATTCTCCCTAACAGACCTGTTGTAGCCACTGATTCCTCGGGGAACAGACTTTATTATACTCCGGACGGAAAGATGTCTTTGTCGATATCAAAAGACGGATCAATGACTTTTTCTTTGGGCGGAACGACAAAATCACTGGATGCCCAGGGAAATCTTACAAGCATAGCAACAAAAATAAGCGGCACCGATATGTCTGAAGTCAAAAATGAATTCGGTGAACTTTTGGGCTACAGACAGTATGATGCATCAGGCAAAGTTTCAAAGGAATATGACAACCAGGGCAATCTTACAAAAACTTATAACTACGGTAAATACGGAAAAACTATAAGTTATATTGTCGATGAAATGTCAAAAACAAAAACAACTTATGATGAATTCGGAAGAGAAACAGCCGTATATGATGCCGACGGGTATATATTATCCGCAAGCCAGTATGAAGATGTTTCTTACAAAAGAGGCGAGGATGGAAAGACTCTTATTGTTGCCCAAACCGGCAATTCAGAAAGTCACGGACTTTTAGTTTCAAGAGAAAATTATCAATATAAACAAAACAGTATTGACGAGCCTGTTGAACTTGTTTGCAGTACGACTTATTTTAACGAAAAAGGATCTCCGACAGTAGTAAAAGATGCAAAAGGTTATGTTACTTCAAAATTCGTTTATAAGCAGGATACTAACGGCAATGAAATTTTAGATCAGGTTGTTAATCCCAGAACCGGAGAAATAACATACTATAAAAACGGGAAGGAAGACAGAGTAGTAAATGCCGAAGGAACGGTTACAAAGCAGTATTATTGGAACGGTTCAAAACTTATGTTTGCGGCAACTCTCGGAAAAGACGGCACTTGGTCCACGATTATCAGAAACACATATACGGAAGATGCCAAAAATAATATCTATGACTCAACCGGCAATATTTTGGAATCCAGGGATCAGAACGGCAATCTTCTTGAAACTTATGTTTACAGGGAAGGCGAACCCGGAACTGACGGTAAAAAAATTCTTGCTTATGTTAAAAATGAGCAGGACGGTTCAATAACATATTACGATGAATTAGGAAGACAGACCTATACAAAAGATAAAAACGGCGATGTAACAAAAGAATACAGCTGGAACGGCAATACCCTTGTTTTTGTTTTTAACAGAAAAACAGAACAAACAACCTGGTATAATCAAAAGATGGAAGATGTCTACACAACTTTTAGCGACAGAATAATAACTAAAAACATATATAATAACGGACAGCTTGTAGGTGTTTGGGATGCAACTACAAATAAATTGACAGTTATGAAAAATCAAACTCAGTGGATTGTTCTTGAAAGTTACGGAACTGAACCATCAGCCGCTGAAGTTGCAAGAATAATATCTTTTTCTGCTCTTATAGATCAGAAATATGCAAATGCCGTAGAAGATATGTCAGATTTAGATTTAGATGCGCTTTTGCAGGAATATTTGGCAAATTCAGGCATTTAAAAAGAAGACAGGGTGTGTTTATGATGATATTTATGAAACACTTTTCTAAAAACAATATTAAAGTATTGCATAAGCTTATTGCATATGCGATAGTTTTTTGCGTTATAGCAAGTTCTGCCGAATCAATAAGTTTTTCGAATATAAATATCGGTTTTACGGACTCAGTCAAAGTTACAGCAGACACGATAATGTCGCAGTTTTTTGCGATATCAACGCTGCCTGTAAATGCGATATCAAAGATGTTTACGGAAACAAGAGAAACTGGTGCTGTAAATAAAGATGCGAAAAGCGGCAAGAGCGGTAAGAGCGGCAAGAAAGAAGAGGGCAGCAGCGGCCGTGCGTCGGCAGGATACTCGATAATGACCGGTGCGAATAAGACCGGCGGCGAGAATCTTAAAGCGAAATACGGTTTTGGAGTTGTAAATAGGCAGCAGGCAGAAGACAGAGTCTTGATAAACGCGGTAGAGAAGCTTGAGAGAGATAAACCGCGATTGTCGCAAGAATTTATAACTATAAATATAATATTAATGATGCTTATGCTCATGCTGATGAGAAGAAACATGGGCGGCGATGATCATATTTTTATAAAAAAAATACAAATAATAAGATAGCTCGGCTTGAATAAAGCCGAGCTATTTTGCGTTTTAAAAAGCGCAAAATGGAGGAAGAATGAAGATAATAAAAAATTTGTTAGAAGGGATAACGAGAGCGAAGATGCTTTCGGTTTATAACACGATATCTGATTACATGTTATCCATCACGTTTATGAAGATAACGGCGATATTGGTTATTAACTGCTTTCTGTTGACGTCTGTATACGGCCAGGCCGTAGCGTCAGTTATGGAGAACAGGAGAGCCGGAGCTCAGTTTAAACAGATTTTTGAAGATTTTGATCTTCCTTACAGCTACGGCAAGATAACAACAGCCGATTATTTAGGCAGCGATAAGGTTGTTATAAATATTCAGGATCTTCACAGTCATGCCGAAGTGCAGAAGAATATAAGCAAGATAATAGAGTTGTTTGATACAAAATACGGAGTAAAGAACGTATATTTGGAAGGAGCATACGGTCAGGTAGATACAAAATGGCTTATAGCCGGTAAAGATGAAAAGTTAAGAAAAGAAATAATGGATAAGTTGTTAGATGCAGGGCGTTTAACAGGAGCAGAATATTATTCCGGCATGAAAGGCAAATCTGAGCTTATCAAGGGTTTGGAAAATAAGGAAGAATATTTTGACAATTTAAAGAGATTCGGTTTGTTAATAGATAATCAGGCTGAGATAAACGCTGCCATAGGCGAGATATCAAATACCGTAAAGCAGCTGCAGGCAAGATATTATAACAGACAGCAGAAAAAGATAGAGGAGTTATCGGCAGGATATGTATCGGGCGATATTGATGCAAAAAAATATTTTGTATTGATGAGCAAACATGCCGAAAAACTAGGAGTAGACATCAGTAAATACGAAAATTTATCGATGTATATGAATTTGATGGAGCAGCAGAAAAATATAGATTACACACGCACAACGCAGGAATTGCAGATGTTTGTGATAAAGTTGAAAGAAGTGTTGCCTTATAATGCATATAAAATGCTGGTAGATTCGACTGAAAATTTTCAGCAGATGGATAAACTTTACGGTTATATAATCAAATTGTCAAGACAGTATAAACTTGATTTGTCGGTAAATTTTCCTGAGTTAGAGAAATTTTTCGGATATATGGAGTTGAGCCAAAAGATAAATCCTTTGGAGCTGATAAAAGAAGAACAGAATTTCAAAGATGAGATAAATGATAAATTTGCAGCCAATGTATCAGAGGAAGAAGTAGTATTTTTAGGCAATTTTGTAAGATATTACAGTGATTATTTGACAAGCAAAATAACGTCTGATGACTGCAAATATTATCAGGCAAATACAGATAAGTTTAAAAGTTTGTGGGTAAAATATGTAGACAACAGACAGGTAGCCTCGCTTGAGAAGTATGAAGAGATATCGGATAAGTTTTACAGCATCAACTTTGACAGAAACGGATATTTTATCGGCAATATGGACGGATTGGCAGGCAGCGGAACAATAGAAAACGATAAAATTACCGGTGCTACAGAATTAGAAAAAGTAATGAATTCGCTTAAACAGGCCAAAGAAATATATGTGGTAATAACCGGCGGATTCCATACTCAGGGAGTATCGGATTTATTGGCTGCAAAAGGAATCACAAATATAGTAATAACGCCGAACGTAACAGGAGATACCAAAGCTGCTGAAGAAACATATTATAAAATAGCCAGAGAGCAGAGCAAGATAAATTTCCAGGCGTTGGCAGCGTTAAATGCCAGCCAGTTTAAGCAGGCAGATTTTGAGAATTTTGTTGTAGATATAACGCAGAATTTGACAGATAAGGGAGTAAAGATAGAGGATATAAAGAAGTTTTTGGATGATATGCAGGCAGGCAGCCAGGCAGAAAAAAGAACAGTACAGATAACAAATATAGACGGTAAAAATGCGATATTCGGATTTTATGAAGACGGTGTATTGAAAGAAACAGTTAACATGGCAAACGGCAGCATAAAGAAAGACGCCGAGCAGCAGTTGCCGAAACAGAAATCGCAGAGCAGCATAAGTAAAACCTTGAAAACGGCAACAGGTTTAAGCGTATTTTTTGCTATGGCAACGGCAGTAACTCTTCCGATTTTGATATTTACAGGAGCGCTTCCTATAGTAGTTATAGTGACAGGTCTTTTAACTACAACAGGAGCTGTTGCATTTTTAGGTGTAGAAAAAAATCTGATAGGCCAGCAGAAAGTATTGCTGGAAGCCCAGATGAAGGCAGTTCAGGATAAGCTGATAATGTCAGATACCGGCAAACAGCAGTTGTTGAAGGATATTTTAAATTCATTATCGGAAAGCACAAGAGCAAAATTACTGAAAGAAATCGGATTGTCGAGTATAGAGCAGATAGATACTTTGGACAATGCAGCAATAGATGCCATTTTTGCGTTGGACGGAGAAGGAGAGTTGTTTAAGGTCAGCAAAACAGGGCAGTTGCAGGCTAATGCAAATTTGCTCAGAGCATTTTTAGATTATGATAAAAATATAAAGAATAAGTATTTGCTTGAGACATTTGTTTTGCATGAATTAAGACATATTAAATATTCTTGGATGCCTGAGATTATGATCGGTTTCGGGGATTTAAACGGATATTCCAGCGCTGTATGGATGTCTTTATCTAATGAAAATATATTCGGCAGAATAAAAACATTTATACAAAAAATATCGGATAAAGATGCATTAAGCAAACAGGATAAAATAGAATACGGTAAATCATTAGAATGGGCTTCGGAAGTATTAGGCTCCGGTTTTGTAAAGATGTTCCAGACTAGACAGGAGAGAGAATACGGCAAAGGCGCAGGAAACAGCAATAAAACCGTAAGGCAGATAATAAGCGCGGCCATTATGGTTAAAAACGGAATAGTTGAACTTGGCACCGGAGCAGGAAAATCCGATGCGTTTAAATTGGCTGTTGTCAAACTTCTTGCAGACGGCAAAGATGTTTTATTTTTAACAAATACTGCAGATTTGGCAAAAAGAGATATAGAAAATATATTTCAGTTTGTATATGCAAATGAAGATGAAATGATAAAACTGGGCGTTATAAAAACGGACGAAATAACAAAAATGCCAGTAGATTTGCAATTCGGTTTTATTCATGAATCCGACAATAATAAAAACGTTATTTACAGTTGGGACAGAACAGGTAAAAAAATAATTGCAACGACTGCGCAAAAACAGGATGTTTATAAGAATGCAAGAGTTGTTGCAGGTTCTTCGATGTCAGCTTTCGTATGGGACAGAGAAAAAGATCTCAAGGTAAAGGCAAACGAAAGAACTATCACTCAGAAAAAATGGAGACTTTTGATAGATGAATTGCACAGACCTTTAATACAAAGCGCAAATGATACATTTACTATTTCAGAGGGTAACAGAGAAAACGCCGAAGAAAGCGCAATATATCAAAGAGCTGCCAATGAAATTGCCGCGTCTTTTGATAAGAGTTATTATAAGATAGTCGGTAAAAGAGTGAAAATTAATACCGGCAAAACAGCAAAAATAGTTCAGGATTTTAAGAATAGAGTTAAGATATACGGTGCTGATGCAAAGGATATAAACGATGATGAAATTTTAGCTTTTATTGAAAATTCGCTGACAGCATTGTATGTTTATAAAGCAGGAAGAGATTATTTGATTTCGGTAACTCGCGTTGAAAATAAACCGGATGAAAAATTTGTAAAAGTCGTATTGCTTGACCAGACGACTATGGAAACAAGAGAAAGCGTCAAAATGAGCAATAATTTACAGCTTGCCGTTGAGCTTGTTGTTGCGCAAAAAATACAAGATTCAAAAGAACAGGAATTTTTACAGTATAAAGGACATAAAGTCATATTTTCGTTTGAAAGCAAACAAGATTTGTCTATGACAGTCAATGCTTTCCTCGAAGACAAAGATGTTATAGAAGGATACTCAGGAGCAACCGGAACAGTAGATCCTTACTCGGTAAAAGCCCTTTACGGCAAAGATGTGATAGTTTTAGGATCTGAAGACGGAGCAAAACCTGTGCAAATTGCGCAGTTCTTAACCGACAGCAGAGAAGTGCAGTTTGAAAAAATAGCCGGAACAATTAAAAAAATAGATGCTATCGACGGAGATTTTACTCAAACTAAAACGGTCACTATGATCAGAGTTTCAAATCCCGGCGAAGCCGAAAAACAGAAAGAAGATTTGGAAAAAAATCTTTCAAAAGAAAGAACATCCGGCAGAATATATGTTATAACCGATCCTGAAAATTTACCTGTTATTCCAGGAACCGACATAAAACCTACAAAGATTGAAGACGCGATGAAATTATTGACGGCAATTCCCGGAATGATCATTATAGGAACCAATCTTATTGCCACCGGTATCGATCCTATGCCTCAGGGCAATGTCGAAAGACTTGCCGGTATAAATACGGTTTTTGATAAAGACCAGACCATATGGAATCAGTTTAAAGCCAGAATCGGAAGAAACTCTTCAAAAGGTTTCTTTATAGATATTTTGAATTTGAACGATATCGACGCTGAAGAAATGACGGAAGAAGATTTGGCTATTATAAAATCTAAAATTGCGCAGAGTCATGAAGTCATAAGCGATACTGAAAAGCAAAAACAAAGAACCGAACAACTGATATCTGGAATAAATAATATTTCGGACGCAGAAAAAGATTTTATAGCTTCTTTTATGGCGGATTCAACAAATATATTTAATGATTTTGCCGTTGAAAACGGGATTATCAAATCTTACGGCAAATCACAGGCAATAGCTGACAGCATCAGACAGATAAGAGACAGTTATACAAACAGCGAATTGTCCGGCATTATGCAGATACAGAGATACGGCAGAGATTTTTGGAATGTAATAAAACAGTATGCCGATGCAAGAAAAGCTTATGATTCAGATAAATGGATAGAAACATTATTTGGAATGACAAGATCTGAATTAAAAGCAAAATACGATACGATAAGCGATGAAGATATAGACGGATTAAGAGATTTAATGTTGAAAGGATTGGATGCAAAATGGAGTGATTTTGCAAATGCTTTATCGGATGCAAATTACAATCTCGGAAATGTTTTTAAAAATGAAATTTTCCAGAGTTTTTCACAGTTTGCAGAACTCGATCAGGAAACGGAAAAAGTTTCGCTGCTTTCAAGAGTCAGCGACAATTTTGCAGCCAATATTCAGCAACAGGTATATGACGAATCAAAGGGTGAAGTATTTAAAGATATA
Source organism: Endomicrobiaceae bacterium (assembly GCA_963666965.1). GTDB lineage: Bacteria > Elusimicrobiota > Endomicrobiia > Endomicrobiales > Endomicrobiaceae > Proruminimicrobium. The sequence goes on along the minus strand of OY762939.1, from coordinate 1,752,640 downwards.
AAAACTACAGTCGCCAAACAGCAATTGTCAAAAAACATATCAAAAACATCAAATAAAATAGCCGGTAATATTTTAAAATATTCTATTATGCTGGTAAAAGGATTGATAATAGGGTTTGCCGGAATAACCTTAATGAGTGTTTTGACAGGTGTTGCGGCAATAGGACTTTCCTTTACTCCGGCGGCTCTTATAGTTGCAGGGTGCATTTTCTTAATGGTGTTGTTTAACTTTGCGGCACAACCTCTAATTGAAAAAATTAATTCCGAATTGCATAGAAACGGTACAAATTCAGCTTTGGGAAAATATGCAAGCACCGGAGATTCAAAATACAGAAAAGATGCGTTTAAAGCCTACTTTAATAAACTTTTATCGTCGGTAATACAAATTTCTTCGATAACTGCGGTCGGAGTTTTGGTGCTCGCTGTTGCATTTGGTACACCCGTTCTTCTGACAACGGCCTTAATCAGCGGCGTTATAGCTGTTTTGGCTACGATTGCATTTGTCGTGTCAAACAGAAATATAGTTCCTAATTTGCAAGCAGTTAAAAATATAAAAACTACGGCAAATTCGCAACAGTCTAAATTATCGGCTATTTCCACTGCTTTTATGATAGGCATGATAGGATTATTGGCTTTTATATTTTTACCTGCGGTAGTGTCAATCAGTTTGCCTGTTTCAGGTTTGCTTGCAGTTGCAGGCATAGGATTGTTCTTAGGAGCACAATATGTGTTGCCTAAAAAATTATTTAACAGCGGACAATCGATTTCACAGAAAACTTTCCTCAAATATGCAGGTATTACATTAGTAACTATTGTCCCTGCTTTTGTATTGGTAAAAATAGGAGTAATAAGTTTGGCAACCATAGGAGTTGCGCTGAGCTCGTTATTCCCGTTAATGATCGTGTTGGGAATTGTAGGAGTTTCTTTTTATGTTTATAAGATGAAATACATAAACAAGCCTGTCGAAAATATAAAAAAGACAAATAAATTCGCAAATTTTATAAAAATATTTTCGCCTCTTGCGGCTGTAGGTGTTGCCATTGCATTTTCAGTTATAAAAGGAGTTGCTTTAGTAACTGCAATAACTTCAATGATATCGCCTGTCGGATTAATGATAGGAGTCAGTTTGGCAGTCGTTTTTGTAGGTCTGTTATTTTTTGAAAAAACAAGACCTGCTGCAAAATTGTTGTTGTCTGTCATAGGCTTTGCCACACCGTTGGCAGGTTCTGCCGCACAGACTGAACGCGTAAAAATAACACAGGAAATTCAGGAAATAACACAAATATCGCAGGAGATAGCAACAACTCAGAAAGTAACGACAGAACAGCAATCAAGATTGGAAACGTTATTGGACATAGCGGCTATGCCTTTAAATGAAAAAGAAAATTTATTTGCTTTTATTAAAAACGGCGGAGACATATTTAACTGCGCAAGCGATGCTGTTTCAAAAGTTTTAAAAACAACATTTTCAGGTTCTGTTGCCGGCGGTTTATATTTGTCGGATGCAATAGCAGGTAATTTATTTATATCAGGTCAAAATATTTATACCAGTATGCAGGCTATGAAAGAAGTTCTTGAACAAAAAACAAAGAAAAATTACAACGGTTATAAAGTAGATATAGCAGGACTTCAGGAAGCTTTGTCAAAACAGGGCGATCAGGTAATAGCTCTTGTGGAAGGCGGTACAATACTTGATAACGGAGAAGATCATTACATATATATGGAAGTTTTGCCTAGCGGATTGATATCAATAAGCGACGGCAATACACTAAATGAAGTTTCAATAGATAACTTGGAATCATATCTTAAAAATACATATAACGGATGGTCGGCAGGTGAAATTCTTACTTCAAAAAAATTAGTAAATGCTCAGGCTTTGAACAAAGAAACAATGCTTGGTCTCAGAGGTGCTGAAGGAGAAGCTCCAACAGCGGAAGAAGCGGCAGATCAAGCAGCAGCAGATAAGGCAGCAGCAGATAAGGCAGCAGCAGATCAAGCAGCAGCAGATAAGGCAGCAGCAGATCAAGCAGCAGCAGATAAGGCAGCGGCAGATCAAGCAGCAGCAGATAAGGCAGCGGCAGATCAAGCAGCAGCAGATAAGGCAGCAGCAGATAAGGCAGCGGCAGATAAGGCAGCGGCAGATCAAGCAGCAGCAGATAAGGCAGCGGCAGATCAAGCAGCAGCAGAAAAGGCAGCGGCAGATCAAGCAGCAGCAGAAAAGGCAGCGGCAGATCAAGCAGCAGCAGAAAAGGCAGCAGCAGATCAAGCAGCAGCAGAAAAGGCAGCAGCAGATCAAGCAGCAGAAAAGGCAGCGGCAGATCAAGCAGCAGCAAAAGCAACAGCAATAGAAACAATAAAAAATTTAAATTATTTAAGTTCTGATCAGAAATCAAACTTTATAAATAAAATAAACTCTGCAGATTCTGTTGACGCTATAAACTCAATAGTACAAGATGCAAAAAGCGCTAACCAAGATGCAAAGACAGAACAGGAAGCAGAAGCAGCGAAAGCTGAAGCAACTCCTGCTCCTACGGAAGTAGCTATAGAGACAGTAATATCTGTAGTGACTCCTGTTGATACTATAGCTGATGTTGCTGTAGAATTAACAGAAGAAGAGGCAACAACACCGGTAGTAGAAACGCCTGCAGAATCAACTCAGGAACCAGTTCAGGAAACACCTGCAGTAGAAACGCCTGCAGAATCAACTCAGGAACCAGTTCAGGAAACACCTGCAGTAGAAACACCTGCAGAATCAACTCAGGAACCAGTTCAGGAAACACCTGTAGTAGAAACACCGGCAGAACCGACGGTTCAACCGACGGCAGAACCTCAGATTATACAACAGGAAGAAACAGTTAATCTTGATGCTGATAAATTATCGGCAAAAGGATCTATAGACGGATTGGATAATTTAACGGATTCACAGAAATCGGACTATAAATCTCAGATAGATGCGGCGACTACACTTGCTGAAATAGAAGGAATATTGGCAAACGCACAGCAGGCAAATAAAGATGCCGCTCAGCCTTTATTTGATAGATCAATAGGAGCTGTGATAAACGCTTTGGGTATAACTTTGCCTTCAGGATTTAGTTTGTCGTCATCTTTAACAAACAGTATTTTGTCGGAAGAAATACAGCAGGGTGATACTTTGCAAACATGGGCTGCAAGGGTAGCAGGATTATTTTCAGCAGAAATAAATGCCGAAATTGAGCAATATAATAAAAGTATTCAAGAAACCCCGATTGATGATGCTAAAGCACAGGCTAAATTGACAATAGAGAGTTTGTCATTTTTAACTGAAGAACAGAAAACAAACTTAAAAACACAGATAGATGCCGCAGGTTCTCAACCTGAAATAAATTCGATAATATCACAGGCGCAGTCTGACAATAGTACAGCCGCAACTTCGGCAAAAAATACGGCAAAAATAATTGTTGACGGCCTTTCATATCTTAGTCCAGATCAGACATCAGATTTTAAATCACAGATAGATGCTGCCGGTTCGCTGTCAGCAATAGATTCGATAATATCACAGGCTCAACAGGCCAATGATGATGCTTCAAAAGATCAACTGACAATTACAAAAAATACTGCAAAGGGAATTATTGACGGATTGATATATTTAACTCCGGATCAGATATCTGATTATAAATCACAGATAGATTCAGCATCTTCAAAAACAGATATAGATACCATAGTTGCCCAGGCTCAGCAGACAAATAATGACGCAGCAGCAGCGCAGATAGCTGCCGCAAAAGAAACCGCAAAATCCGTAATAGACGGGCTCAATTTAACAACTGAACAAATATCAGATTTCAAATCACAGATCGACGCAGCAGGTTCTTTGGCTGATATAGACAGCATATTGTCGCAGGCTAAGTCAGCACAGTTGCAGGTATTGAAAAAACAGGCTCAGGATACAATAGACGCCATGCAGTATCTTACCGCCGAACAAAAAACGACTTATAAATCGCAGATAGAAGCTGCTACAAATCAGGAACAGATCAATGCAGTGCTTGATGAAGCTCAAAAAGCAAATGATGAAGCAGGAAAAAATATATTTGAAAAGAGCGTTTCGGCCGTAATAGAAGCGTTGGGGATTACTTTGCCTTCCGGTTTTGTTCTATCAACATCTCTTGCCGATCGTATTTTGGCTCAGGAAGTTTTGCCTGGAGATACTTTGCAGACATGGGCTGCAAGAGTAGCAGGATTATTTTCAGCAGAAATAAATGCCGAAATTGAAGCATATAATAATTCTCAGGACAGAGAAGCCGAAAAGATAGATGCTCTTGGTTCATTGAAATATCATATGGACAATAAAAACTACGGAGACATGCAGCATTATATAGACTTGCTTGAATCTAAATATTCCGACATATTGACTCAGGCAGACAAAGATTTAATAGCGCAGGCAAAAGCGATATTGGCATCTTCTGAAGTGCAAAGAGAAATAGCAAAGAACAAAGATATAGGTTCTCTGCAGTATCATATAAACAATAAAAACTACGGAGACATGCAGCATTATATAAACCTGCTTGAGTCAAATTATTCCGACATATTGACGCAGTCCGATAAAGATTTGATAGCGCAGGCGAAAGCAATTCTTGCTTCTCCTGAGGCCCAGCAGGAAGCGGCGAAAAATGATGCAATAGGTTCATTGAAATATCATATGGACAATAAAAACTACGGAGACATGCAGCATTATATATACCTGCTTGAGTCAAATTATTCCGGCATATTGACGCAGTCCGATAAAGATTTGATAGCGCAGGCAAAAGCAATTCTTGCTTCTCCTGAGGCCCAGCAGGAAGCGGCGAAAAATGATGCAATAGGTTCATTGAAATATCATATGGACAATAAAAACTACGGAGACATGCAGCATTATATAAACCTGCTTGAGTCAAATTATTCCGACATATTGACACAGTCCGATAAAGATTTGATAGCGCAGGCAAAAGCAATTCTTGCTTCTTCTGAAGCGCAAAGAGAAATAGCAAAGAACAAAGATATAGGTTCTCTGCAGTATCATATGAACAATAAAAATTACGGAGATATAAAATATTATGTTGATTTGCTTGAGTCAAATTATTCTGACATATTGACGCAGTCCGATAAAGATTTGATAGCGCAGGCAAAAGCAATTCTTGCTTCTCCTGAGGCTCAGCAGGAATCAACAAAAGCTGATGCAATAGGTTCATTGAAATATCATATGGACAATAAAAACTACGGAGACATGCAGCATTATATAGACTTGCTTGAATCTAAATATGCCGATATATTGACGCAGTCCGATAAAGATTTGATAGCGCAGGCAAAAGCAATTCTTGCTTCTTCTGAAGCGCAGAGAGAAATAGCAAAGAACAAAGATATAGGTTCTCTGCAGTATCATATAAACAATAAAAACTACGGTGATATGCAGCATTATATAGACTTGCTTGAATCTAAATATGCCGATATATTGACTCAGGCAGACAAAGATTTAATAGCGCAGGCAAAAGCGATATTGGCATCTTCTGAAGTGCAAAGAGAAATAGCAAAGAACAAAGATATAGGTTCTCTGCAGTATCATATAAACAATAAAAACTATGGAGACATGCAGCATTATATAGACTTGCTTGAATCTAAATATTCCGACATATTGACTCAGGCAGACAAAGATTTAATAGCGCAGGCAAAAGCAATATTGGCATCTTCTGAAGTGCAAAGAGAAATAGCAAAGAACAAAGATATAGGTTCTCTGCAGTATCATATAAACAATAAAAACTACGGAGATATGCAGCATTATATAGACTTGCTTGAATCTAAATATGCCGATATATTGACTCAGGCAGATAAAGATTTAATAGCGCAGGCAAAAGCAATATTAGCATCTTCTGCTGTGCAGAGAGAAATAGCAAAATCTAAAGACGTAGGTTCTCTGCAGTATCATATAAACAATAAAAACTACGGAGACATGCAGCATTATATAGACTTGCTTGAATCTAAATATGCCGATATATTGACTCAGGCAGATAAAGATTTAATAGCGCAGGCAAAAGCAATATTAGCATCTTCTGCTGTGCAGAGAGAAATAGCAAAATCTAAAGACGTAGGTTCTCTGCAGTATCATATTAACAATAAAAATTACGGAGATATGAAATACTATATCGATTTATTGGAATCTACTTACGGTGACATATTGACTCAGGCAGACAAGAATATTATACAGCAGGCCAAAGATATATTAAGTAGCCCTGAGGTCAGAAGAGAATTAGAAAAGATGCAGGCAATTGAAGATTTGAAATATCATATTAATAATAAAAACTACGGTGATATGGCATATTATCTCGGTATCTTGGAGAAATACAGCGATATATTAACTGCTGCAGATAAAGCAATCATCAAACAGGCGCAGGACATACTTGCAGATCCCGCGGTACAAAATCAGATAGCAAAAGATAAAGCTATAAAATCGTTGCAGTTCTTTATTGATAAGGCTGACAAAAATAAAGACGATTACGGACATATAGCTTTTTGGATTGCAGAAGCTAAAAAATATGCATCAATTTTAACCGATGCCGATAAAGCTTTGATTGCAAAAGGAGAGGCTATTGTAAATGAATATAACAATAGCCCTGCAGCGAAAAAAGAAGAGGCCGTAGGTTCTCTTAGATTTTTTGTCGAAAAATCCAACAAATCTGCTGCTGATTACGGGCATATAGCTTACTGGATAGAACAGCTTGAAAAATTTTACCCGTCATTGCTGACAAGCGATGATAAAGCATTGATAGCCCGTGCTAAAAATGTGTTGAATCAGGGCAGAGCGCAAATGCTTCAGGATATAATGAATAGAGTCTCTAATAATACAATAAGAGTGAGCGATTGGCTTGCAATGTGGGGATTTATAAGAGAACTGTCCGGAGTTTCAGGTTATGAAGATTTAGTTGCAAAAGCTACAAAACTTGCAAACAGCGTTAAATTTAAACAAGAAACAGATTTAAAATCTGCGGATATACTGAAACACATGATTGAAGAGAAGATGATTTCTGTCGGCTCTAACTGGACTCAAACTAACAAAAATATAATATTCGGCTGGCTTGCCGCACTAGATGCAGTAGACGGCGGGAAATACGATCAGTTCATCAGTGATATAAAGAATTTTATGGATCAGTTTAGACAGCAGGATTTTGCCTGGTTCATAAAGATGATTAAAGATATTTTCGGAATTGCAACAAAACTCAGCAGGAGAGGAGATTTTGTTGAATTTACGTATAAAGGTGTATATTTCAAAATATACGGCTATAAGGGAGCAAATCAGCCTATAACTGCCCAGGAATTAAGAAATCTCAAAAAAGCAACTGATACGGTTGTTTCAATTTTTGGAGATAAAGTTGACAAAATAGAATGGGTCAGCGATAAAACCGGCGGATATTTCAAGTTTACTTACCAGGGCATTCCGATGAAGATATATCCTTTTGATAAAAACGGAAATTATGATTCAAAGTTTATGGATAATCTCAATATAAAAAATATGGATTTATTGATAACGATTCATAAATGGCTTGTCTCTAACGGATATGCTTATTCGTTCGGCTGGAACGGAGAATTCAATAAAGAATATGTCGAATCAATTTCATATATTATCTGGGATGAAAAAGGTAATTTAAGATCCGGCATATTTAACGCCGACGGATCAATAAATTACGCATATTTGAAAAAATATATGGATGCCCTTGTATATAATCAGCCGAGAACAGCATGGGCAGATGCCAACAACAGCGGAGTCCAGATAAAAGTGTTCGGTCCTGAAATAGATGCGATGTATGATATTTTGAACGGATATATAAAAGACGGACAAGATATAAAATTATTTGGAGCAAAATATTTTACACAGGAAAGAACTGTAACCGAAAACGGAGTTACATACATAAGAAGGGAAGTATTGGTTGTCAATAATTTGAGAAAATTGGAAAACGGACAGTATATATTCAGCGTTCAGAAAATATATCAGGAAAAGAAAGCCGGAGATAATGATTACTATACGTTAGGCAGTGAAACTTATACTTTCTATAACGGAGAAGCTTACAAAATATATTTGTCTGAAAGTGCGCAGGCGGCGCTGGAAAAGTCGTATGAATTCTTGGATATATCGTTTGATAAAGAAAGCGGATTTGAACAATCGCTTGATAATTTTTTCAGAAAGGATTCGTTTGTAAACTTGGCGGATTTGGTAGTAGACTTGGAATATGCCGCACAGACTGAGAGAATATTTACAGGTATAGAGATAAAAGGAAAAGACGGACAGGTTGTAACAGGCAGCATAAAATGTACTAAGAGCGGAGACAAATACAGATTTGTATTTACCAGCAATGACGGCAAGACAACGGTCACCGGAATAGTAGATGCGAATTTGCATTCTATGGGTTCGTATATAACCAGCGGATTGTATATGCCGGAAACAAAAAAGACTGTTAACGGTATAGCAATATACCCTGTAATGGTGGTTCCTATAAATGATGAGAACGGAAATATATCTGCTGATTTGATGAAACAGATTGGGTTTTCCAATAATGCCAAAGATTACGGCGAATTAGAGTTAGATATACTGTATAAAGGCACACATCTGACCAGATTATACGGCCAAAATACAGAATTTAACAGAACGCTCAGAATAATGTGGAACAATAAAATAAATGAAGCAATAGCGACCGGTATTCCTAATTTTGAATTTTCATTTCCTGTAGAAGTAATTGGAAATATGCCGGCCGGAACAGATTCAAATGAATTTTTGAGCCAAAATAATCTTGCAAGAAATGCTGCAGGAGAAATATACTCCGTAAATGATATTTCTATAGGAGAAGTATCTCTTGAGACGATTTCGCTTGACAATCCTGACGAATACGATAAGCTTATAAGCGTCAATGAGACTTCTTCGGACGGTTTGATTCATAAGGGTACAATATACGGAGTAGTATTGGCCAAAGATGAGAACGGCAACCCCAAGGTAGACATAAACGGCAATCCTGTATATACGATGGTAAAGCAGGTGGCAACTTTTAACAATTACAGGTATGACGCGGATAACAAGACATTTGCCCAATTTAAGACTGAGATGCAGGCAAACGGATTAGATTTGACCAGAATAGAAAACTGTTTGGCAAATGAGAATAAGAACGGAGTAAAATTTAATATAGATTTTGAAAATATAACATGGTCTCAGAAATTGATGCCAAACGGTGTTGTAATATGGGAAGGATTTTTCAGATCTAAATATCCTGTAATAAGAGTAACAAACGGACATGTAACATTTACGGAATATTCTGTGGAAGTAGGAAAGGACGGATTGGCCGATTACAGTGTGGAAGAGATAGCTGATTACGCAAATGTAGGTTTGACCGAACAGATAAATGTAGTTGAGACAGAGAAGAACTTTTTTGAGAAAGTATGGGCATTTATAGTCAAATTGTTCGGCGGCACGGTAAAAGATGAGGAAGCGATAATCAGTAAAGATATAAATATAACATTTTCAAAAACATTTTCACTTGAGGTATGGGACTTAGTAAAGAATGACCAGCAGTTTTTGAATAATGTGAATAAAATATTTGCCTATGAATTGGGAACAAATACATTTACTGCCGGCAGCGAAGTTACTATGGACCAGCTTAATGTATTGTTTGAAATATTCGGAAGCGGAATGTTTGATGAAAACGGCGCAATAAATATGACAAAGTTTAACCAGACAGTAAAAAATATAAACGATATGGGTTCAATGGGATATACGGTAAAGCAGAATGAACCGATAAAATTGGAGACTGCTTTTCAGAATATGGCAGGAAATTCTGCGGCGCAGCTGCCTCAGGAAGTAAAGGCTGCATTGGCCCAGGTTTATGTAAACGGAGCTCCTATAGATTTGGCTTCGGCCAGATTTGTTCCGACTGAGAAGAGTTCTGTTCCTTTGGGAGACAGAGCTGTAGTTTACAATGTATTGGGAGATGCAAAAAATATAATTACGGTACAGTACAGTGCAGACGGCAAGAGAATAGACAGCATAAAAGTTAACACAGAATTTAATGAAAACGGAGATCCGATAGCAGGCTATAACATAGTTTATTCTGACAAATACGGATATGAAGTATCAGGAACATACAGAGCCGTAGGGTATGTTCAGATGGATGAGATAATCGATTCACAGGTAGTAGACCAGTTTGAGTTTTACAGAAAGGAGAGACTTGGGCTGACTGAAGGAACGACGATTTATGATGTAATAGATACAAATGTTACATCTGATACGCAGTTGGTAAAATTAGTAAGTACTCCTAGAATATTGACCGGAGACGGACAATATACACAGATATCAGGAGATCCGATAAACGTATATATAAAACAGGACGGATTTGTAAAATCTAAAGAGTTAATAAAACAGTACGGCAACGGAGATGTTACTGTGTCATTGTGGAATTTAACGCAAGGGACAGAACAGATAAGGATAATAGATACTGATGGGACTGTAAGCACCAGAAATGTCGCATTGGGTATCCAGCCGGGATATTTCGTAATAAAACCTGAAAGTGAAAAGGGAGAACTTGTAGTATATCAGGCAAAAGCTGAAGACGAAAGATTTAACGGAGAAGATTGTTTCGAATATGAAGTATTTTATCATCAGTTAAAGAGAAATTCCATATATACCACATCAGGGAAGCTGGTGGGTGAGAGATATTTGAGAGTTGTATCGCAGGTAATGGCCGGTATTTTGGGAACTGCAGTATTACCTACTGAGAAGATAACGTTAAGTGACGGGCGTACGATTACGACCGGCTTAGAAACGGTATATTATGATCCGACAAATATGGCGTTTGAAAGAGCGGTAAATTCTATATTAGTTTTAAGTGAAGAACAGATGAACACGATGTTGAAGAAAGGATGGCAGACAAATACAGAGTTATGGGATTTATTAAAGATAAAACAGATAGGCACAGATTCAGTTACAGGAAAACCCGTATACGAATTGGAAGACAAGAGCGGATATGAGTATACGTTTACAACGGTAGCCAAATCAGATGAAGTCGGTATAAAGTTTAATTTCTGGGCAGGAATTCCGGAAATAGTTAAATCCGTATTCAATATAGGAAAACAGGAACAGGTAATCAGAGTAGTAACGACCGACAGTGAAGGATTGGATGTATCCGTCAAAAATAAAATAGCCAAAATCTATAAGAACGGAGAGCAGATCAACCAGTACAGCATAGGCTTATTTAGATCATGGCTGGAAAGATCAGTACCTTCAATAAAGATATTGGGAATAATATTTGGAGCGATAATACTGGCCACATCTTTAACAGGCAGAATATCAGGCAGCGCAGAGAAGAAGAGATTAAACAAAAAGAGCGTCAGAGGAAAAGCTAAAGAAGAAATAAAAGGAAGCGACAAAGAAAAACTTATAGAAGAATTTACCGAAGACTTTGCAAAAGGAAATGTCGGAGATATGGGAGTATTGCTGTATGCTTTGACAGGAGTAGATTATAATTTTGGAAACAGAGCGTTGGCTGAGGAACAGAGATCTGCTTTGGAAAGCCAGCTTAAAGGAATAAATGCCCAGTTAGATAATAAACAGATAAGCGCCGAGGACAGGGGAAAATTAGAGAAAGATAAAGAAGCAGCCGAGAAAGAGCTTGAGAATGTAAATAAAGAAATAGCCAGAATGGACAGACAGGAAAAAGGTTCAGCTGAAGATAATATTGTTTCAAGACAAGAAGCTATAAAAGAAGCATTGAATAAGATAGCTGAAGAAAACAATATAGAGACGGCGGCCCAGTTAAGAGAATTAGCAGGAAGAATGATACAAAGCAGTTTAGCCGTATATGTAGAAAACTGGCTGAAAGAAAATAAGGAATTGGGCGACTGGTTTAATAGTTCGACCTATAGAGGCGATGTTGCCAGATTGATAAGCGATAATAAGTATAAAACGCTTTTGCAGGTTCAGGAATTTATAGTAAAGGGTTATATAAATTCTATACCTAATTTTGGCGATATACATGACAACAAAGATAAATCCGGCAAATTTGCAAAGGAAGAGCTTGGTTCCAAGATAGTAAGGCAGCTTGCAATAGGCAGGTCAATAGACGATATAATCAGGATAGAGTTAGGTAATTATATAAATGATTTATGGATAGAGCCGATAAGAGGCAAGAGCCAGAGCATAAATGATTTAAGTTTAAGAGATTTGTTCATATGGTACAAAATACAGGAAGAAACTCACATATTTGCCAATAACAATTCCAGCCTTAAGTTTTATATAGGCTATACCGTATTGAAAGGGATCAGAAATAATGATCCTCGCTTTATAAAAAATGAAAATATAGATTTTGAAAATTTTGTAAATAAAGAAATTATCAGATGGTCAATGGTATTGGTAAATATCAACAACGAGAAAAATAATCCGATATTAAAAGCGATGATGACTTTGCAGAAGCAGGAAAGAGTTCCGTTAAAAGACCAGATATTGATAGATGAAATAGAAGATTATTTTAGAACGCCCGGATTTATAGATTGGTATGAAAACGGAATAGCCGGAGAAAATAACGGAAAAACAGGAAGAGAGCTTGTAGACGAATACATATTTGAACAAGAATTGAAAATAGGATTGTTGAACAATACGCCTGCCGATATAGTAAACATATTGCAGATGGATCTTGATAATTTAAGAGATGTTGCCGAAATAAACGAAAAAATTATAAAAAAATTATTTAGACCGGACATAATACAAGGCCTTAGATTAAATGATAACGAACAGTTTAGAAATAAAACAATTCAAATGCTGAAGGATGTTAAAGAAGCAATAGGCACAAATAAAACTGCGGTTGAAGTCTATCAGGCTAATGCGAAAAAACATTATACTGTTTTTGATAAAGAAAAAAGAATGACAAAAACATATCATGATTTGGCAGGTGGATTTGCCGGATTTAAAGGATTAATTTCACTTATAGACAATTATAAATGGATATTTGCTCCAATAATTGCAATATCTACAGTGACAATGGCAGGTATGTTGTTGACATCCGGAATAGCTGTCGGAGCTGTGGTAGGAGCGGTAGCCGGAGTATTGGTTTTTTATGTTGGATTAATAATAGCAGTGAAATTTATTAAAAATAAACTTGCAAAAGACAGCATGGGCGAAACTGACAAACAGTGGAAACCGATAAATTCCGAAGACACTCAGCTTGTAAAAGACAGACTGAACAGTGCAAGTAATATAAAGACGAAGAAGAGATCGGCAGTTACGACTACTGTAATGCTTGCAATAAAAGCCGGCTGGAACTTATTAGTATGGAGCTGGATAGGAGTTCCGCTGATGACGCTGTTTACAGCGTCATGGCCTGCACTTACTGTAGGCGCGATAAGTTTTGCGCCGGTATTGGGAGTATTGGCGTTAGCGGCGATAGTGCTGTTTTTCCTTGTTGATATATTCGGATTTTTCTATATATGGGAAGCAGCGATCGGATGGATTGTTGCCGCAAAAGACCAGGTATCAAATATTTATAATTGGAAGGGATTGTTAAAGAACAGAAAGATAATGGTAAACGGCATAAAGACGGAACTTTCCGCATTTGAAGCCGGTAAGGAAAGATTTAAAGAATATTTACTGCCTAAATATGTAACCGGCAACGACGGCTATAAGAGATTGATGACCGAAGATGAAAAAGAAACCGCATGGATAAAACATTGGAATATGATAGTAGATCAGTGGGCAAAAGATAAAAAAATTACGCCGGAAGAAAGAGCAAGACTCAGATATGAATTTGATGTTGACGGAGATAATTATTTAAAGATAAGCGACATAAGACATTCGCCTGATTTAAGCCAGCCGGTAAGAAATAAAGAAATACAGGACAGAGTATGTCATTATTTTTCAACATTGTTTATGGACTTGGAAAGTACGCCTGAATGGGAAAGAATGAGAATGTTCAGCGTCGTTACACCATGTTATGAAGAAGTAATAATGTATGCATGGGCTGATAAAGATGACGAAGATCTGGAAGGAATATTTACAAGAAATAAAAACGGATTTACGCTTTTGAACGAGCAGATAAGCATATATCCTGACGAATGGGAAAATTTCATAATGCTTTTAGCGGAAGAAACAGACCCTGTTACAGGCGAAAGAAAATACAGCGATGAAGAATTGGCTGAATTAAAAACATTGTTGGATCCTGCAAATAAGGGAAAAATTCCTAACATAACAAACGAAGAATTGCAGCAGGAGATAAGATTCTGGGTATCATACAGATACCAGCCTTTGGCAAGAACAGTCAGAGGTATAATGAATTACAGACAGACTTATGAGTTTTATGCAAGAGTAAATTATCCGACGAAAGAAAGCTTAGGCAAAGAAACTGCGGAGGAATACGAAAGCGCGCTTGATGCCAAGATAGATGAGAAATTTGAATATATAGTCGGACTTCAGGTATTCGGGAAGCAGTCTAAGGATGATGCTCCGGCGGCTAACAAACAAAAAGCGCTTGATGCTGTCAGACTTTTGGGTATGTATCCGAAACTTAAAATAGCTTATTTGGATGGTCCGAAAGCGGTATTGTTGAGAAAACAGGATGTAACGGTAGACGGCAGAAAGATAATAATAAGTCCGGAAGTTGAATATATCCAGCTGGAAGGCGGCTGGATCTTTGCACAGGGCAAACCTATAAACCAGAACAGCCTCATGAAATTTGTAAGAGGCGAGACGGTTCAGTTTATGGATATGAACCAGGATATGGATTTGGAAGAGACATTTAAGCAGCCCGGTCTTATAACGAGGTTTGACAGAAACCAGAGGCTTGCTATGCTCGGATTCCCGGAAAGAATTTATACTGATAAATCGTCGCCTACCGGAACGGCTCATGCATTTGCCGACCGAGTATTTAATACTATAACGCAGAGAGTATTGAATTGGCACGGAGTAAGATTCCATTACGGACATCCGGATTTCTTAAATGTTGCTGATGTAAGAAACTTAGGTTTAATAATGCCTACGAATGTAAACGAAGATATACAGGGAGCATACAAAGCGAAGTTGTTCGGCCAGGAAATAGAAAATAACGAGACTATGAGAGCGGCCAAAGGAAGAGAAGGAGTCTATGTCGGACTGCTTGGAATAAACGATAAGTTTGTATCAGGAGCATGGCAGCAGGCAATGACGAGATACATGTACAGAATGAACAATTCCGGTTCTATAGGATATGCAAAGCAGTTCATGCATTTTATGGGAGCGCTCGGATACTATATAAAGAAGATATTCATACCTTTTATATTGGCTGCCAATTCGGTAGTTATATTGGTGCTCGGTATAAGTTTCTATGTGTCATTCCCGTCGGTATTAACATTCGGTATATTGTCTGTATTGTTTTCACAGGCGATAACGATTCCGGGTCTTGTGCAGATGATTAAGGAAAAAGGGTTGATAAGAGGAACGGCATATTTCTTTAAGATATGGCCTACTCTGATGGCGGCGTATGGTTCTTTATTGTTAACTGCTTTTTCTAGATCTACGATTGTAAAAACGCTAAAGGGTTTTGGCGATTATGTTCAGACAGGAAGATTGTTCGGAAGAACTACAAGACCGATAATTACCAACAAAATACTTGAGGAAGCGAAATTGGCAAGCGCGTCTACATTCTCTCTGTCGCAGAGGAGCATAACATTAACGGTAGTTTTGAATGTATGCAATATCATAGGATTCTTGCTGTGGGCAAATCCGGGCATGTGGTGGTCAGTATTTGTACTTTTGATGCCTATAATGAGTATATTGACGCCGGCGTTATTTAACCCTGCCAGCACGCCTGTACAGACGAAGATCAAAGACTGGGATTTGAAAAATGAAGAAGATACTGTTGCCATAAACAAGAGCAATAAATTTTTTAAGACATCAGTTCCTTTATTAACAACGATAATAGCGGTAGGATTGATATTTATAAACCCTGCATTTACTCTTGGAGCGTTTATAAGCTGGTTTGCAGTATATTTTGGAGTACCGGGAATAATTTTCGGATTGATATTTAAGATATTCCCCGGATTAAAAAAAGCAATAGAAAAATTTTATACACAGAAGACAAAAGATGGCCAAATAAGAGGAGAGCAGTTTGGCTGGGCATTTATCGGAATGGTAATGTTCGGACAAACAAGCATTGTAGAAAAAGATGATAAGGGAGCTGAATCTGTAAAAAATCTTTCATACAGACAGTCATTTAACACAGGATTCAGCATGATGATATTAAAGCCTCTTCTTCATGCGATTTCGGCGATTGTATTCTGGGCGTCAACAGCTGCATATTTGGTAAAGAAAAATATATTTAAGAAAGATCCCAATAAATATGATTTCGGATTTGGAGTAGTAAGACATAATGATTTGAAACCGACAGCTTCTATAATAAGAACCACTCTTATACTGGCAGGATTCGGATTGACTGCATTCGGCGCTCTTGGAGCAGTCATGGGTTTAGGCTTGGTGTTTGGAGTCTGGATGTTTTCAACGGCATCGGGAATAGGTAAAAATATAGCCGATAAAAAAATGAACGGAGAAAAATATTTTGGCAAATTTATAATTGAATTCTTCACTGATAAGAGCAGAATGAATGAAGGTTCTCTTATATACGTTATGGGGCTTATAATATCGCCTTTATTGCTGATGATTGTTCCCGGAATAATATACGGGTATAAAAAACATAACAAAGAATCAATAGAATTATTTGAATCAATCAAAAATATGCCTGCTGACCAAAATGAAGCAAAAAAAGAAAAAACAAGAATAGAAAGGATTCTAAATATATTTTCAAATGACAGGTTAGCCGCGGCATACAGACAATATTTAAATAATGGTGCAATAGATCCCAATAAATTAGCAGAAGAAATAAACAGTTTATCTCGCGATGAAGGCTTTAAAGCTCAGTATGAAAAACTTATGGCCTTGATTGACGATATAAGAAACAAATCAAAAGACGGGTTTACGTTTGAGGCATTGGCGGCATATTCCGCGTTTTTGGATCTTTATACAAAAGTTAAAAATATTAAAGAAAATAAAACGCGTATGGATTCTATTTTGAAAGATATAAATAATTGGATGTCAAAAGTTGAAGTAAAAGGCAAAAAAGCAGACAGATACTTTAAAAAAGCGCAGAAAGCGTTTGAAAAATCCAATCTTAGGTTTAGCAAGTCTAGAATTGAAGCTTCCATCAGATATTATGAAACAGGTGAGTATTTTTATAAATTAGCTGTGCAGGCGGCTAAAGAAAAAGCCGTAAAAACAAAAATAAAAAATGAACAAATAAAGAAAGAATTCAAAAAAGAATTAAAAAGTAAAAAGCTTAAATTGCCGAGTTATGATTTAAGCAGTTTTGTGGCAAAAAAAGAGGTGGATTTTAATAAACTTGATCAAGAAAGTAAAACATTTGACAGTTGGGTTGAAGAAACAATCAAGGATCTGAAAAAAGAATTAGAAAATCAGGCAATTAAGATTAAAATGAGCAAGTATTCCGTTAAAGCGGTTAGAAAACAATTGAGAAAAATGGGAATAAAATTGCCCGGAGATTATAATTTACCTGAATTTGTTCTCGGTCAGAATATAGATTTGGATCTGTCTGTCAGACAATGGGCAAGAAAAGTAGCTTTAAAATTAAAATCTGAATTAGCCGGTGAAAATATTGCAGAGGAAGAAAAAATTCAACCTGAGGAAAAAGCCGCAGAAGAGGCGGTAAAGGAACTTGAACCTGTTGTTCCTGAAACTCCGGCAGTTGATGAAAAACCGGTTATCGTTGAAGAAACGTCAGAGGCAAAGCCTGCCGAGGTTAAGGCGTTGGAAGAAGCGATAGAATGGTATGATAAGAGCGCAAAGGGTAGGGAAGATAATTTGAGGTTACAGGAAGCGATGAGCAAGGTAGCGGTAGTATCGAGTGATGCGAAGGAAATAAATATAAGAAGGATAGAAGTATTGTCTGAAGCATTGAAGAGGGTAAAATATGAAGTAAGAGGCAAACAGTACGGATATACTGAAGGGAATGCGATATTATTTGAATTGCAGCAGCTGATGGGTTTTGGGTTGATGAGTACGCCTGAAGGGGTACCTGTACCGGTATTGGGAAGCACATTTATACCGTATACGCAGAGCGAAGGTGATTTAGCGAAGATGTCCGAGCAGATAAAGAGTTTGAATGAATTAAGGAAAGAGACGAAGAACAAGAAAGTAGCAGGGATGATATATGTGTATTTGAACGGCGGGTTGGGAGAGAGCGTAGAGGGCAGACATCCGGTAATATACGCAATGAGAACGCATGCAAATGCGGTGAAGTTGGCGAAGGAAGCGATAGGTAGCACAGACGCAGCAGTTAGAGCTAAGGGCGAATATGCGTTAAAGAGATTGTCCGAGATAGCCGAAGGACACGACTTGTTCGGAAAAGGGCTGACGGATGAAGAAGTATCGAAAGATTTATTGTTTGGCTTTACGAGGATAAATCCGAGAGATTTTTACGAGCAGGACGGAGAAGGTAATTTTGTATATGAAGCAAATAAGAGGGCGAAGGTAAGAAAGACTGCAATAGTAAACGGTAAAGAAATAGAAGTTCCTTTCTTGACAGGAAAGGCGACGGACACGCCGTTTGTAGTGAAGAATGAAGACGGCACATATGAATTTAAGTCGATAATGGATATAAAGATGGCAGAGATGGGCACGCATGCGAATTTTGCGTCGATACAGGTAGTAGGACCCGGAGCAGAGGGAGACGCGAAGCATTTATTAGAGCAGCTTGCGGGCAAGACGGATAAAGATTTGTTAAGGCTGGTATTAGGATTGACAGACGGCGAGACAGATGCGGGAGTAGTAGTGCAGGAAAGATATCCTGACTGGTCAGAGACAGAAAGGGCAGACGGAGCCAAAGAATGGAGATTGAATTTTGGGTCTATGAATCCAAGAAATCACGGGACAGTATTGTTCCAGCTGATGGAGATGCTAGTGCCGTCATACAGGGTATATTTGAAGACAAAGGGATTGGACGAGGGCAAATTAAGCCAGAAAGAGATAGAAGCGTTGGAAGAAGAATTTGTTGATGTATTTTTTGGAAACGGAGACGGAGTAAATTCAGCGCCGCAGGGCAGAGTCGGAGCAGCTACGATGTATACGGTCCCGAGGGAGAAAGTAGATGCCAAAGGCGGTATGATAGGAATGGTGCCTACGGACGTAAAGGGTTTTAAGAGGATGTTCCCATACTTGTATGAGTTGGGCAATACGCCGAAGGAATTGAAGAAGCAGTTTGAGAAATACGGGACGAGCAAAGAGTATGCAGGATTGCAGCCGTTTAATACGAACGGAATCCAGTTTGGAGTACAGTTTGCAGCGTTGATGTCAGGATTGAAGGAGTTGTTGGGAGACAAAGCGGTATCAGAGTTGATGGCGATACCGGTAATAGCAGCGGAGAAGAACAAGAAGTTTGAGTGGGCGATAGGGCAGAATTTGTTGTGGTTGAATATGAATTTAGAGATATTGAGGAAGAACAATGCAGAAGTAGACGCATTGATGAACAGAGTATTGGGTCAGGGTCAGGAAGCGGTAACGATAGTGATGTCGTCGCCTGAGCAGAGACAGGACATAGGTTTTACGCCGTATAAATTCCCGTCGGACATAGACGGCTATAATTTGGGGATGGAAGTAGAGAACAATAAGTTGGTAGTAAAGAATAATGTAACGTTGGCAAACACGACGCATCCTGTATTATTTAGAGATGATAAAGATGCAACAAAGAGCGAGACGGTACAGAAGGAATATTTGTTTGAGGCATATAATAACAGAGTATATTTGGAAATAGTTGAAGGGTCGAAGTATTTGATAGACGGGTTGTTTGTGTTGGATCATTTGAGGATAGAAGGGGAAGTAAACTTTGTAAACAGAAGCGGCAAGGAAGTAGTGTTGTCGCCTGAGACGCTTAAGGGATACAATTTGCCTGTAGTAAACGGCAAGGTTGAATTGAAAGACGTAAATGTAACTGCAGATGAAAACGGAAACATTACGGTAACAGGGATGTCCGGTGAAGTAATAAAAGTGATAACAGAAGCTGTGAAGTCAGCGGTAGAAGGAACAGTAAATTTAGCGATGAATACACAGAAGAAAGTGCTTGAGATAGTATACAAAAATGTATCGCAAGGCAAGATAGATATAAGATATTCATCAGACGTAAGCAAAGATGAGGGATATAAGAGAATAGCGGCTATACCTGTAAAGGTTAAGACTGTATTGAACAAGAAAGGCAAACCTGTTGAAGTGAAGTTGAGTGCAATGATAAAGAAACAGCAGGATGGCAGCATTCTTGTAGAATTTGTAGCATTGGGCAGTTCTAAGAAAATATTGGATAGTTTGGATCAAAATGCGAAAACTCAAATAATAGAGACTGCAAAAGCTTTATTTGAAGCAAGATTGTCGCAGGACAGATATGTCAGTGATAAAATGATGAGAGAATTATTTGGCAGATTGACTGCTGAAGCCATGATGTTAAATAAGAAATTGATAAAAGAATATGAGAAAGAGATAAAAACAAGAGGCCAAGAAGCTGATGAAAAATTAAGAGCATTGGGCTATGGTGAAGATGAAATAGCGGAAATGCTTGGTATAAAAGCGGAGCAGGGAGTAATACCTGTAGGAATAAAAGAGAGTGAGATGAAGGTGACCGGGAAATTGGATATAGTCAGAAGGTTGGATTTGGAGAAGAGATCCGGGACAACGACGATAATATTGAAGGGCGATTATACGGCAGACACTATAGAGTTGGTAAGGTCACGCGGATTTGAGGCGATAGTAAGTATGAAGGTAAGAGAAGGCGAAGAGACAGTAGCAGGACAGTATTTGGGGATCAAGGAATTAAGCGGAATAAGGTTAGAGGCAGAGGGAGTAAGCGCAGTAACGCTTGAGAGAGCAGTAGGAGATATAAGAGCAATAAGCGGTATAAATATATCGTATGATTTTGGCAAGGGTATAAATTTAGAGAAGGTAGAATTAGTGAATAGGAGCAAAGGGACATTAGTCGCAGATGCCGGAGCGCTTGTTGGCAAGGCAGAGATAATAGGAGCAGTAAAAGAGTTAGCAGAGAGAGGGCAGTTGGTATTGAGGATAGAGAGTGACAATGATGACGGAGCGATAGAGCAGTTGAAGGCAGTGATAACGAGTTTAGGTATAGAAGGAAGGAAGATATCGATCAATATTAAAAAATCGTATGTAAAGAACCGCAACAAGCTCATGGAGATATTTAAGGCAGATGCAGCAAGCCGATACAGAGCGAGAGGTTTAGAGGCGCAGTACGACAGTGTATTTGGAGACAGGAAAGCGGAAGAAGTGATGGCGGTATTGGCCGCAGTAGTAAGCGGTGATATTAGTTATGAAGAGTTTTATACGGCTGACAATATAAAGGGGATTTTTGCAGATAAGAGCGAGTTGGAAGAGATAGAAGGAAGCGGTTTAAGCAGTGAAGATAAGATGAAAGCAGTAAGGCAGTATGTTATAGGTGTGATGATAAGTTACATAGGAAATGAAGTATTGCCGGAGATAGGTAAAGATATGTCGTTTAGTATAAGCGGCATGAAGTTATCAGAGAGACAGATAGTGATATATAAGGTAATGCAGTTGATGAAGAAGGGAGTCAGCGTAGAAGCGATGAAAGGATATAAGTTTGAGGCAGACCGCAGCAAGACGCTGACGGAAATAGTTAACAGAGTTATGTCAGACAACAGTGATATAGAAGGAATGTGGAATGAGACGGACATGAAGGTAGCGGCTAGTGAAAAAGAAGCAATGAGCATGATGAACGAAATACACGCGTTGATATTTGACAGTGTGAATGTAGAGAATATGGGAGACAAGATAACGATAGCGACGCTGGACGGAATCAAAGCGACGCTTAGTGCTGCATAAGAATCAAGATCGGCCCCGGAATAATATTGAAGGTAATTGTTCCGGGGCAAAAAGAGATATAGATAAGAATTGATATATAAAACGGGGGTACGAACGGTGAGATTTTCGATGACAGAAATATACCGAAAAATTTGTGCAGTTTTTACGGTATTTTGTTTTTTATTGACGATGGGCGGCAACGTATACGGTAGTGTCAGCGATAACGGACAAAGAGAAGACAGATACGTTGATATTGATTTGTCGATAAAAGACAAGTCTGTAATTGGAGATGGTTTAGGCAAGATCAGTTCGGTTAGAGATTTTGGCAGTGATATTGTAGTGGTTAACATACAGGATTTGCATTGTGATTACAGCGTGCAGAAGAATATAAGCGGGATAATAAAAGAATTAGCGGACAGATACGGAGCAGAAAAGATATATGTAGAGGGCGGGGTTGGCGAAATAAAGACGGACTGGATAAATTTGGTAAAAGAGCAATCCAGAGGACAGGTATTAGATAATCTGGTAAAGATGGGACGATTAAGCGGAGCGGAGCTGTATGCGATAGGCAGCGGCAATAAGGTTCCGATATACGGATTAGAGCAGGAGAAGATATACAGTAAGAATATAGACAGATACAGAGTAATAAAGGCAGGCAGCAAGGAAGATGAAAAATATATAGTAAAGATAGACAGAGAGATAGAATATTTAAGGGCAAAATATTTAAACGGAGCAAACAGAAAGTTTAGCGAGATAGCGGACGGATATAGCAGAGGCGAGATAAGTCAGGACAGATATTTTGCAGGGCTTATAAAATATTTAGAAGAAGCAGGTATTTCGGTTAGGAGATATCCGAACATATCCAGGTATTTAGGGATATATGACGGCAATAAAGAGATAGAGATAAAGAGAGTAGTAACAGAGATGAGAGAGTTGACGGAATTGATGAGGGAGACGATAACATTTAGCCGGTATAAAGAGATAATGGACAAGACGGACAATTTAAGAGATTTGAATATGTTTAAGCAGATAGCCGAGAAATTTTGTTTAGTAAAAAATATAGATTTTAAGAAGCAGTATCCGAGCTTGAGTAATTATTTTGATTTAAAGAGCAGAATAGGTGAAATAAATCAGGCAGAGTTGTTGATGGAAGAGAGGAGATTGGTAGCAGATATAAGGGGCAATCTTTCGGATGACAAAACAGATTTAGAGATATCGTATATAAGTGATTTCAATGATATATATAAGAAGTATATAAGGGCAGAGCTTACAGCAGCGGAGTGGGGATATTTCAAGGTTGGATTTGATAAATTCAGGCAGTTGTATGCGAAATATTCTATAAACAATGAAGTAGACAAGATGAGTGCGAAGTATGATATTCTTGATGAATTTTATAAAGTAAACAGTAAAAGGGACGAGATATTTGCTGCGAGCATGAATTTGGAAAAAGTGAGAGTGAAGTCAGCAGAGAAAGACAGAAGCGCAAAAGAGGTATTGGAAGAGAGCAAGAATCTTATAATATTGGTAACAGGCGGATTTCACAGCAGCGGGATGGATAAGATATTGTCGGATAATAATATAACGGCGATAACGGTAACGCCTAATTTAGGAAAGGTAAGAGCAGAGCAGGCGCGCGAGAAATATGAAAGCATAATGAATCAGAGGAAGATACAGACGCAGACGATAGCGTTGAAGTTATTGTCAAATGAGGGAGTAAATGAGCAGACCAAGCAGATAATACTATCGATGCTTATTGAGAGGGGTTCTGCAGCAGAGGTTGAGGATATAAGCGAGCTGATCAAAGATGTATTGAGTAAAGAGACGACAGTTACGAGGGAAGAAAACGGAACAATAACGATAAATTTTGAAGACGGACGTATAATAAATATAGAAGGTTCGCAGGTATTAGCAAAAGAGATAGACAGGCAGTCGGTGAATGAAGTGCCGCAGGCAGGCCGTGAGATAGTTAGGGTAGCCGGAGCAGATTTGAAAGCGGTATTGGGATATTTTGAAGGCGGCAAGGGGATATTTGCGCCGGAGGTATATCAGATATGCAAAGGTTTGTGCATATTTGCAGTTAATAACAAGTGGTATCTCGGAGACGGAGCGATATGGGATATAGAGCAGTCCAGGCGAAACGGAGTTAGCGATTTAAAATTAGACGGAGTAGATCCTGTAGTATATGAATATATGCCCGGTTTTATGCAGCAGGGGCTGAAGGCAAAAGAGGACAAGTTAAAAGATGGGCAGTTAGAAAGCAAGGCAGTAAAATCGAAAGAGCCTTTAGCAAAGCGTATAGCAAAGACCGTATCAAAAGCCATACAGATGATACTTGTTGTAGTGACGATTTGTTCGGCCACAGCGTGTAATGTTACGGAAAAAGAACCTGTATGGCCGCAGGTCAGCCAGTATACTATAACGACAGAACAAAGACAAAACCAGCTTCAGGAAGTTAATTATGAACTGCCGTTATTTGAAGAGTTTGACGCTGCCGACGGAATTGCGGGTGACGGCAGATACAATTCATTTTTGTATGATACGATGAGCCAAGAGCATAAAACATCCCTTTCAAAAGAAGATGCTCGTACCGTAGAAACAATGAGAAATTTATATGATCAGGCGCTTGTTGCTTTAAATCTTATGGAAGATTTTAAATTTGAAGAGGCAAGACAGGTTCTCAAAGCGATATCGGCTCAGGAAAATTTATATAAATCCAATCTTGAAGAAAGAGTCATAACAGGCGAAGTTTTATGGGTTGGAATAGCTGCAAGGCAATATAAACTTTTGACGATGGGAAGCACCGAATTTGATGATCTCATTGTAAGAGCCGACAGATGGATAGAAATCCAAACCGTCAGCGAATATCTTTTCGGAAATTCTTCATGGAACTGGGTTTCAACGGAACATATGATAGATGCAATTTCATATTTGAGATTAAAATTATACACGGATGATTTATACGGTGAAGTAGGAATGGAAAGAGATGTTGCTATCGGGAAAATCAGAGGTTTTACGCACTTTATGTTAAGTCAGCTTTATAACAAGCAAACCAATTCTTTTTACAGAGGTCACCGAGATCAATATGAAGTCCTGGATATAAATACTTGGGGGATACAGTACGTATTAATGCTTAAGACGACATATCCTGAACTTTACGATTATGATTTCAGTTTTGCAATTAAAGAGGATAATAAAACTAAAAATATTAAAGATATTGATATTGATAAAGTATTTGAATATATAGAATTAAATTTTAGAAAGACCGTAACTATAAACGGGCAGACATACCAAAATTTATACATGGCTGGCAAAGAAACGAATAATCCTGTTATGTTCGAATGGTCGCGGCAGGTTGCAGGTTCTTACAGGATGGCTGCAGATGTATATATGCAGGAAGGCAAAGAAGATCTTGCAAAAAAATATTATGAAAAGGCCGATGCAATAGAAAAAGATTTAAAAGGATACGCTTTAAATTTGGGAATCAGTAAAGGGTTCCCTTATGTCGATACAAACGGAGCGTTGATTTACCAGAATTACGGCTGGAAAGGCTTTACTGTTTCTGCCATAGCGCCTTTAGCGCAGCCGTCAAGAACATATTTTACTCAGATTATGCCGATAATACCCGAAAGTTATACAGGAGATTTGGATATAAAAATAAAAACGTATGAAAACGGCTATAAAGAATATTATTTATTGTTTAACAGATATTCAAATGAAAAAGATCAGTCTTATATTGATATGATAAGCAAACTTGACAGTCTTGGAATAAAATATTACAGCGAGACAGTAAAAGAAAACGGTAAAAAAGTATTAAAATTATATTTAATTCCGACGGACTACAGATTGCAGAACAGCGGATTGGAATGGCCCGGTATAATACTAAAACCTAATTCCATACTTCCAAAAACATTACCTGCGATAAACGGTCTTATAGAAGAAGGGAAGGGAACAGTTTTAAATATAATGACAACAATACTTAAAAGAGAAACCATTGAATCTGTAATCAGTCCCGGTAAATTTATAGACGGACATAAAACAGAACTTGGCAGACAGGGCGCATCTTCAGTTGTCAATGCCGTAAAAATATCGGCTGTTGCCGGTTTTTTTGGAGCATTCGGCGCTTTAGGCACTACGATCATTCCAATGTTTTCAATACCTGTTGTCGGTTTTGTTGTGTTGGCGGCAGTATCATTGCTGGCAGCCGCGGCAATGAGTATTCCTGCAAGCGTGATAACGCATACGATAATTGACATAAGATATATAAAATCGCTTGGTCTTGAAGATGCCGTAAAAAAATACGGCAGGGAAAATGTAAAATTGACCGAGGAGGGAATCACGGTCGGCAATCCTTCGGAAATTTTTAAAATGAAATACATGATAGACAAAAAACCGGTATATGTCATAACAGAAGAGCCGGCTGACGTTAAGGAATATAATTTCAAGCCTATTCCGGTTAATTTTGCAATAGAAGGTAAAAGAGCGGCCAAGACATGGCTTGGCAGTAAAAAAGGAGCAACTGTTCTTTATGTGGAATGGTTGAGATATGACGATATAATAAAAAAGAGATATGAAGAGATTATAAGAATGCTTCAGGAAACAAGATTTTTCGCTGACAGATACGGAGCCGATGCGAGCGCCATAGAGATAGATTTTAAAAATGCTGACAGAGAACTGGAATATTCGCAAAGCGGCAATGTTATCATAGGGGTAAATAAAATTCAAAGAGACGGCAAAATAGACAGCAGAATGGTTATTTCTTTGTTGGAAAATGAGAGAGTTGATGCCGTTACAATAAGCAGAAATACCGCGCTTGAAATAGATATTTTTGACGGGATAAATACATATGCCGCACTGGAAAAATTTATAAACGAATCTAAAAAAGCTAATATGAGATTGATATTTTCCGATGAAGAATTTGAAAAAGTTCTGGAACTGATCGGCTCTGAAATGTCAAAGACCGTAAGCGGTAAAAAATTAGAACAGGCTGTTGCCGAGAGATTTATGGAATTGACACAAAGTTCTAAACAGGCAGGCAATAATTTGGATATAACTGTAAGATACAATTCATCAGGAAATACCGACAGAGAAAAAGAAACAAGATACGGCAGATACGGGATAACATCATTTATTTTTGACAGTCAGTTCGGCAGCAGATATTATGATATGTTGTCGGGATACACCTCTAACATTATGGAAATCGCGGATTTAAAAGATATAAAAAGCGACGGCAATATGTATGTTATAAAACTAAGTAAAGTTGTAAAAGAAATAAAAGAAACATCATCGATATTTACATTTTTGAAAAGTATAAATTTAAAGGAAATACTAAAAGAAAAAAATATAAATTTTGTAAAGCAGGCTGCAAGAAACTTTGAATTTGACGAGTTTGGACAGCTGGATAATTATGAAAAAAACAGTCTGGCCGATATTATAAAGACGGCAAATGCAAAAGGAACGGAGTATCAGACTGTGCTGGTAAGATTTTTCGGCAGCGACAGCCCGGTTGTTGTTTATATGAATTCATTGAAAACTGCCGATATGAAAAATTCTTTTGCTTTATCCGTTTTGGAAAGAGCGTTGATGATTGACTATTTAAAAAGCAAAGGTAAAACGAGCGGATTTGTAAATAAGAGCCATGAAGAACTTTTGACAAATATGTTAGTCAAGAAGCTGGTGAAAGAAATAGATAACGAAAAAAGATTGACCGACGTGGAATTGAGTTTAGTTACAATACAAGAAATGACTGAAAGAATAACTGCCGATGATCTTACAATAAGCGAGAGACAGATAAGACTGAATAACAAGCTTGTAGAGCTGCAGCCGTATGCTGATGATATGTATGCTTTAAAGTTTGGCAAAAAAAATCCGTTGGCTAATCAAGAAACAGAGGCCAAAGCTGTAAACGGAATAATAGAATTACTGACTTTGTATTCGGATGAAGAGATAAAAGAATCAATAAAAATAAAAACTGATAATATACAAATGTCTAATTTTAAAGCGGTTCTTTCAGCCGCGTAAAATCCGAAAAAAGTTAAAATAAAAAAACACAGATTAAAAATCTGTGTTTTTTTATGCTAAAATACGACAATGAAATTTATAAGAATTATATCAGCGTTTTTGTTTTTGCCTTTTGTTTTTTCGGCTGTTTACGCAGTTGTAAAATTGATACTTGGTTTTGCCGTAAAAAGCGATATGTCGGTTATTCCGTTTTGGATAGGAATTATTGTTTATATGCTGTTTCAGGCTGTTTTTTTAAAACCGATGAGAACTTATGTTTTCGGACATGAATTGACTCATGCTCTGGCCGGTGTTTTAAGCGGCGCGAAAATAAAAAAAATTAAGATATCAAAAACCGGCGGCAGCGTAACTCTTACCAAAGACAATATATTCATTACTCTTTCACCTTATTTTGTTCCGTTTTATTCGTTAATAATAATAACCGTTTATATGGTTTTAAGCTGGTTTGCCGATACGGCGCCCTTTTATCCGTATTATCTCTTTTTGTCGGGAGCCGCTCTTGCTTTCCATTTTGCTCTAACTTTTTACGCAATAAGCATGGGGCAGGAAGATCTTAAATCATACGGCGTATTTTTTTCATTTGTTTTCATATGTTTTGTAAATTGTATTGTAATATCGCTGGTTTTCATACTGATATTTCCGACTTATATAGAGTTGAAGACTTTCTTTGAATCAGTTTTTGTAAACGGTATTTTTATTTATAAATATATAATTGCAAAAATAATGTATTTTTCGAAATAAAAAACATTTGACTAAAAGCTCAAAAAAAGGCATAATCTGGGGCAACTTAAATAAACAAGAGGAGTATGCAGAAATGAAAGAAGGTATTCATCCAAAATATGTAGAAGCTACGGTAAGCTGCGCATGCGGCTATACGTTTAAGACCCGTTCCACAAAACCGGCGATAAAACTTGAAATATGTTCTAATTGCCATCCTTATTTTACAGGTAAACAGAAGCTTATAGACACAGCCGGAAGAGTTGAGAAATTCCAGAAGAGATTTGTCGCTACTGAAGGAAAGACTGTCTTGAGAAAAAAAGTTGAAAAACAGACTGCAGTAAAAAAAGCAACTTCCAAGAAGCTTTTAACTTCTACACCAAAGAAAACAAAAACTGCCGCGCCTGC
This sequence comes from Endomicrobiaceae bacterium, assembly GCA_963666965.1. Taxonomy (GTDB): domain Bacteria; phylum Elusimicrobiota; class Endomicrobiia; order Endomicrobiales; family Endomicrobiaceae; genus Proruminimicrobium. The sequence continues at coordinate 1,723,603 of OY762939.1, read as the reverse complement.
CGTAAAGAAAGACGCGAAAGAAACAAAGAAAGGCAAATAAGCACACTATATAATATGGCAGCGGGAATATATTTCGCTGCCATATTTTTTTATTTTATACGGTAAAAAATGTTAAAAGAAAAACTTGAAGAATTAAATAAAAAATTTTTTGAAATTGAAAGCAGTTTAAGTGATCCGTCCGTCGTGGCAAGACAGGACGAGTACAAAAAACTTTCAAAAGAACATTCATATCTTGCGCCAGCCATAGAAAAATCAAAAGAATATTTTAAATTATTAAACGATATCAAAAACCTTGAAGAATTGAAAAATTCTAACGATAAGGAAATGCGCGAGCTTGCCATAGACGAATATGCCCAGGCGCTAATGTCCAAAGAAAAAATGGATTCTGAAATAAAACTTCTTTTGATACCGCCGGATCCTCATGAAGATAAAAATATAATAGTTGAAATAAGAGCCGGAACGGGTGGCGATGAGGCCGGCCTTTTTGTAGGCGATTTGTTCAGAGCATACACCAGATTTGCCGAAACAAACGGCTGGAAATATGAGATTGTTGACAGTAATCCTACAGGTATCGGCGGATTTAAAGAAATAATTTTTACTCTTGAAGGTTCTAAAGTATGGAAGTATTTTAAATTTGAAAGAGGAATTCACAGAGTGCAGAGAGTCCCGGCGACAGAAGCGTCAGGCCGTGTGCATACTTCGGCAGTGAGCGTAGCGGTACTTCCTGAAGCCGAAGAAGTCGATTTAGAAATAAAACCGGAAGATTTGAGAATAGATACTTACAGAGCAAGCGGAGCCGGCGGACAGCATGTAAATAAAACAGATTCGGCAATAAGAATAACATATCTTCCTACGGGACTTGTAGTAGCATGCCAGGATGAAAGAAGCCAGATAAAAAACAGAGCAAAAGCAATGAAGGTTTTAAGAGCAAAAATTTATGAACAGAGAGTTTTGGAACAGGAACAGAAACTTTCAAGCGAGAGAAAACAGCAGGTAGGAACAGGCGACAGATCTGAAAAAATCAGGACATACAACTTCCCTCAAAATAGAATTACCGACCACAGAATAGGATTCAGCGTCTATAATATAACCGAAGTTATGAACGGCGATCTGAGAGAACTCATAGAAAAACTTATATCCTGCGATAATGAAGAAAAATTAAAGGGAGCAAATATCTGATGCTTGATGCATCTAATATTTTTACTCTTTTAAAATCGGCAGAACAAACACTAAAATCAGAAAATATTAATGAGGCAAAAACAGATTGTGAAGTTTTGCTTTCGGCTGTTTTAAATATAAAAAGAAACAGTCTTTATATCCGCGGAAATTCAAAAGTAACTCAGCAGCAGTTTGAACAATATTGTCAATATATATCGAAAAGACTTGAAAGAATTCCGGTAGCTTATATAATCGGCAAGACAGAATTTATGGGTTTTGAAATTTCGGTCAATGAGAACGTTTTGATACCAAGGCCGGAAACGGAATTGCTTGCGGAAGAATCAATAAATATTATAAATCAAAATAATTTAAAAACTGTTCTTGATATGTGTACGGGTTCAGGCTGCATAGCGGTTTCTGTTGCGGCCATGAGTTCTGTTTCGGTAACAGCATGCGATATAAGCGCCGAGGCCTTGAAAACAGGAATTTTTAATGCCGTTTTAAACGGAGTTTCGGATAAAATAAAATTTGTTGAAAGCGATTTATTTTCTAATATATCAGGTCAAAAATTTGATATAATTATCTCCAATCCCCCTTATGTTACTGAAGAAGAATTTAAAGGGGTTGAAAAAGAACTGCTTTTTGAGCCTGAAAAAGCGTTTACGGCAGGCAAAGACGGATTGTTTTTTTATAATGCTCTTGCCGAGAAATCAAAAGAATATTTAAACAGAGGCGGATTTATTGTTGTTGAACTTAATGCCAATATTTATAAAGAAATAGAAGATGTTTTTATAAGTCATGGATACGTCAGGGTAAAAATTATAAAAGATTATTCAAATCTCAACAGGGTACTGGTGCTTACAAATGGATAAAATAATAATAAACGGCGGTCAGAAATTAAAAGGCAGCATAAAAATATCCGGATCTAAAAATTCGGCGCTGCCGATTCTTTTTGCGGCTCTTTTGACAGATGATGCGTGCAAAATAACGAATGTTCCTACTCTTACCGATATAAAAACGACTGTGGATTTTTTAAATTTTACAGGTAAACCTGCAAAAAAAACTAAAGATACTGTTATTACCGAGAAATCGTCTAAATTAAATCATATAGCGCCTTACGATCTTGTAAGAAAAATGAGAGCCAGCGTTCTTGTAATGGGGCCGCTTCTTGCAAGACTCGGCAAAGTTGATGTTTCTCTTCCGGGAGGCTGCGCAATAGGTGCAAGACCGATAGATATACATCTGGAAGCTTTTAAGCAGATGGGAGCAAAGATAGAATTAAAGGAAGGATATGTAAAGGTTACCGCCGATAAAGGATTGAAGGGTGCCGATATAGAATTCAGGTTTGCAAGCGTCGGCGCTACGGAAAATGTTTTGCTTGCCAGCGTGCTTGCAAAAGGAACTACAAGAATAATTAATGCGGCAAAAGAGCCGGAGATAGCCGATTTGGCTGATATGCTTGTAAAAATGGGAGCTAAAATATCAGGAGCCGGAACAAAGATTATAACAATTGAGGGCGTTGAAAAATTATCGGGTTGCTGCCATGAAGTAATTCCTGACAGAATAGAGGCGGCGACTTACATGATAGCCACGGCAATCACTAAAGGAGATGTAACCTTAAAACATACAAATGCTTCGCATTTGAGCGATGTGATAGATAAACTTATTCAGTCCGGTTTAAACATAAAAATAAAAGAAAACGAAATAAAAGTAAAATGGGTAAAAGATTTAAAACCGATAAATGTAAAAACTGAAATTTATCCGGGTTTTCCTACTGATATTCAGGCGCAGTGGATGGCTCTTATGTGCGTTGTTCAGGGGAACTCCATAGTAGAAGAAACTGTTTTTGAAAACAGATTTTTGCACGTCGGAGAACTTCAAAGATTCGGTGCCGATATAAGAATCGACGGCAACAGCGTTTATATAACCGGAGTTAACAAATTGTCGGGAGCTCCCGTAATGGTTTCAGATTTAAGAGCCGGAGCAGCGCTTGTTTTGGCGGGTTTGTGCGCATCCGGGAAAACTGAAATTTTAAGAATTTATCATCTTGATAGAGGATATGAAGCTCTTGAAAAGAAGTTCAGAAAACTCGGAGCAAATATAAAAAGAGTAAAAGCTAATTAGGAGTCGCCGCAATGAGTGTACATGAAGATTTAAAATCAAAATACGGAAGAAATAACAGTTCTTCCGACCAGCAGGAACCCGTAAAGCAGGAGTTTAAAAAAACGGAAGAACCTGCGAAACATGTTATAAAAAACACCCCAAATCCGGTTCAGTCTCCGGTAGACCCGGAAACTGAGATTGCTCAAACAGGAATATATGATAAAATAAAAGCTGCCGGGAAAGTTAAAAAACCGGAAACAAAAACAGTTAAATTTTTGAAAATATTGGTATATATTTGTATAATTGCCACAGTGTTATCGATAATTACCGCTTTTTTGGCAAGAACAAATGTTAACACGGAAAGCGAGGAAATAATAGAACAGGTCAGAAAAGCCGAAGATTTGTATTTTCAGGCAATGAACAAGTATTGTTATTTTTCAAAAACTCGCTATAACGATACTCTCGGTGTTGATTTATCAAAGAGAAAATATTTTACAAGTTATGAAGTCGTTCCGAATATTGAATTCGGCAATTATGAAATAAAATTGTACGGAGCCACAAACGCTTTTACAATAACATATTACGTCGTAAAAAACTTTGTTTTCAGTAAATCATAATTTTAAATTTTATACCGGAGGAAATTATAAATGAAGAAATTTTTGGCAGTTTTGATATTTATGTTTGCGGTATCTGCCGCGCACGCTTTTGATATAGTGCCTAAAGCGGGATTTGATCTTGACGGAACGTTTAAATCAGATTATGAAGTAAAACCGGGTGCAATAGCTATCGGAGCAGAGGGAAGATACAGAATAAGTAATTATTTTAAGGCTTTGGCAGGTTTTGATTTTCTGCCCGGCCGTTCGATAAAGAATCTTATTGATTACGGAACAACGGCTTATTATTCTGGAAAAAATTTCTATTTACTCCCTGTTTACATAGGCGTGATGGGATTTCCTCTTGGAAGCGAAGGAGACTATAATCCTTATGTTAAATTTGACATAGGATATAATATTCTTTTTAACGTTGACGGCGGCAATAATTCTTCCGGCGGCATGTATTATTCTTTCGGATTCGGTTTCGAACTTTATGAAAAATATATTGCCGAAATCTCTTCGGCATTTTGTTCTGCCTCAGATAACGGAGAAGATGTTTCTTATAAAAAAATAGGATTAAGAGTCGGATATAAATTTACTATATAAGGGGTTTTTCTGAAAATGTCACACCTTACTCAATCAGCACAATGGCAGTCTCTGCAAAAAAATTACGATATTAAAATGAAATCTGTTCACATGAGAGATTTATTTAAAGATAAAAACAGATTTTCAAAATTTAATGTCAGAGTTGAAAGCCTCGGCATAACGTTTGATTATTCAAAAAATATAATAGATGAAGAAACGATGCAAAAGCTTTTTGAACTTGCAAAATCATCGGATTTGCAGTCATGGACGGATAAAATATTCGCCGGTGAAAAAATAAACTGGACGGAAAAAAGAGCCGTTTTGCACAGCGCATTAAGAAATGTATCCGGCAAGCCTGTTTTTGTTGACGGTAAAGACGTAATGCCTGAAATAAATGCCGTTTTGGAAAAAATGAAATCATTTACGGATGATTTAAGAAGCGGTAAATGGCTTGGCAAAACAGGTAAAAAAATAAAATCCGTGGTAAATATCGGAATCGGCGGATCAGATCTTGGCCCCAGAATGGTGTGCGAGGCTTTGAAATATTATGCAGACGGACCTGAAGTCCATTTTGTTTCAAATATCGACGGAGCAGATATTTATGAAGTTTTAAAAAAAATAGAACCGGAAACCTCTTTATTCATAGTTGCCTCAAAAACTTTTACAACTCTTGAAACAATAACAAACGCAAATACGGCAAGAAAATGGCTTGTTGAAAAACTCGGTGAAGATGCCGTCAAAAATCATTTTGTTGCATTGTCTACGAATAAAGAAAAAGTTTCTCAATTCGGCATAGATACAAAAAATATGTTTGAGTTTTGGGATTTTGTCGGAGGTAGATATTCAGTTTGGTCAGCCATAGGTTTGCCGATAGCATGTGCCGTAGGTTTTGATAAATTTAAAGAGTTTTTAACAGGCGCTTATGAAATGGATCAGCATTTTATAAATACGCCGTTTGAAAAAAATATTCCTGTTATAATGGCTTTGCTCGGAATATGGTATAACAATTTTTTTAACGCACAGAGTTATTCTGTTTTGCCGTATAGCCAGTATCTTCACAGATTTACGGCTTTTCTGCAACAGTCAGATATGGAAAGCAACGGTAAAACTATAGACAGGGAAGGTAACAAAGTTGATTATCAGACCGGACAGATTTTATGGGGAGAGCCGGGCACAAACGGACAGCATTCTTTTTACCAGCTTATACATCAGGGAACAAAGCTCATACCTGCCGATTTTATAGGCATAATAAATCCGCCGGAAAAAGTAGGAGATCATCACGATAAACTTATGTCTAATTATTTTGCGCAGACGGAAGCTTTGTCTTTCGGACTTACAAAAGAACAGGCGGTTGAAGCTTTAAAGAAAAACAAATTGCCGCAGCCGGAAATAGATATGCTTACTCCGCATAAAGTTTTTGAAGGTAATAAACCTACCAACAGCTTGATGCTTGACGAGCTTACGCCCAAAACTCTCGGCGCTTTGATATCGCTGTATGAACATAAAATATTCATTCAGGGCATAATATGGCGCGTTAACAGTTTTGACCAATGGGGAGTTGAGCTCGGCAAGGTTTTGGCAAACGTAATTTTGCCGGAACTTGAAGGGAAAACAAGAAATGAACATGATTGTTCAACGGATTCGCTTATAACAAAATATCTTTCGTTAAAGAAAAAATAAGGAGAAAAAACATGATTTTAAATTTAAAGGAAATTTATCTTCCGTCGTGGGAAATATTCGTCAAAAACTGGTGGCAGTATATGATAATATCTCTTATAATGTTCTTGTTGGTTTTTGTGCCTATGATAGGAGCAATGATACAAGTTTTTATAATGCTTGCTCTTATAAATGCAATTTTGAAATCGTCAAAAAATGAAATCGTATCTTTTTCAGATTTTTTTAAATTTAAAGATGTTTTTAACAAAAAAAATATTATTTTTGCGGTAGCTTTGGGTCTTTATTATTTTGTTATACAGCATGTCGTTGTTTTGTCTATTATATTTTCTTTAATAGGCGCGGTTTTAAGCGTTATATATTTTCCTATAATATGCGTTTTGGCGGATAAAAAATTCAATCTTAAAGAATCCGTGTTATATTCTTCAAAACTTACAAAAAACCTGAGATCGGAAATAGTCGTAATACTTTTGCTTAATCTTCTGGTATGCATAGTTGGCGCGATGCTTTTATTTGTAGGTATTTTTGCTGCAGTTCCTGTAAGCATAATCGCCACAGTGAAAGTTTATGAAGTTCTTGATAATAAGCTTAATTCACAGGCGCAGATTTGATTTTACAAAAAATTCACAAATTATTATTGAAAAACAAATTGAAATAGGCTATAAACTCTTTATGACGAACTTAAAAAAGTTTCATGTGCTTTTAGCATACTTTATAAGTTTTATCATCCTTTCGTCATCATACATTCCGGCAATTGAAATGTATGATATTTTTTCCGGTAATATGGAAAAAGTTTATAAGACGACAGGGCTTTGTGAATATTATAATCTTATAGTTGCACTTCCCGTAAAAATAGTAAACAAATTTGTTGCCAATGCCGTCGGTACAAATTTGTCCGAAAAGAAATCGCCTGATTCAAAAAAAGAAAATAATAAAAAATCAAGAAATAATCATTTCGATACAGTTTTTGTGAAGGTTTCAGAAAATAAAGATGCGGCATCTTTCGGCGACCATAATACTTTTATATCTTTTTCAAAAGATTACGAATCGAAACCGGCATATTACAATTTTTTTCATTTAGCGCTTTTTTATTTTATCGTCATAATGTTCCTTTGGACAAGAACTCTTGCCAGAGGTGACACTGAAATATATAATAAAAATATAAACATGCAAAAATTCCGTCTTGGTTAGAAAACAAGACGGAGTTTTTATTTTGGAGAGAAACTATGGGAAAAACATTAAAACTAATTTTTAAAGCGTTAAATCCGGTAAAAAGCATAGCCTTATTAACGGCATTAAGTTTAATAATGAGCGGGGTGCTAGGAAGCGGAGCTGCATACGGTGTGATGATGCCGGCAGGGATGCCTGTAGTAACAGGAGCGTCATTAAACGGTATGAGCAATACGGTGATACCGTTTAACGTAGGAAGGATAACGGACGCATTATACAGCGGCAAAAGCGGCAGTGTAGTAATAAACATACAGGATCTGCACAGTCATGAAGAGACGCAGAAGAATATAGACACGATATTAAAGATACTGGATAAGAAATACGGATTGGAGAAGGTATATGTAGAGGGAGCATACGGTCAGGTAAATACGAAATGGCTGTCAGGTATAAGCGATAAGAAGGTAAAGAACCAGATACTAAGCAACATGCTTGAAAGCGGAAGACTTACAGGCAGCGAATATTATGCAGTAGAAAGCGGCCGGGATGAAGTTTTGGAGGGGATAGAGGAAAAGGGAGTATATAGGGAAAATTTAAAGAGATTAAAAGAGATATACGGCAAGAAGAAAGAGATAGAAGAATACATACCGCACATAAAGTATATATTGGAAAAGAAGAGCGAAGTATATTATTCATACAATAACAGGAAGTTAAACAGGATAGTAAGCAAGAATAAAGGCGGAGAAATAAGCGCTGAGAAATATTTCAGTTATTTGATACAGACGGCAAGAGCCAGAGGTATAGAGTTAAACAGATACAGGGAAATAATAAAGTTTATAGATGTATTGGGTAAACAGAAGAAGATAGACACGCAGAGGATAAACGGAGAGATAAGCGGGTTGTTGGAGGAGTTGAAAGGGCAGATAAGTTATCAGGAATATAAGGAGCTGACAAGCAAGATAGGTCATAAGGCGACAGAGAGCGAATTTTATTTTGATTTATTGAAGAAGGCCGAGAGCAAAGGATTGCTGAGCCAGAGTAAATACAGGGATATAAACGTATTTTTTGAATATTTGATATTGAGCCAGGCAGTAAATCCGATAGAGCTGACGTATGAGGAGAAGGGACTTGTAAGGGAGCTGCATAGCAGGAATTCCGTAAACGAATTTGAGAAAGAGATATATTTTCTAAAAGAATATGTAGAGTATATGGAAGGTTATTTAGGAAATAAGCTGACGGCAGACGAATATGAGAAGTTTAGGGCAGGCGGAGAAAGATTTAAGTTGATGTGGAAGAAGTATGTAGATGCAGACGGTATAATAGAGCTGGAGAGATATTTTGGATTATTTGAAGAATTTTACAAGCAGAACGTAGAGAGGAACCGTTATTTTATTAAGAACGTGATGGGAATAATGCCGCAGGAAGTAAAGGAAGGAGTGAGGATAAAGGCTGAAGTAGACCATCAGGCGAAGGTATTGGAAGAGATAGGCGGTAAGAAAGAGATAAAGGTAGTAATAACGGGCGGATTTCACACATACGGATTTACGAAGTTATTGGAAGACGAGGGTATAAGTTATATAGTGGTAACGCCGAATGTAACAGAGAGCGCGGCAACTGCAGAGCAGAAGTATGAGCAGGTATTTGAAGAGCAGAGTGAAGTGTTGTATGAGACGTTGCAGAAGATGTTTGTATCGCAGGTAGGAAAAGGCGCTGTCCTTAATGCCGATGTTCTCAGAGTAAAAGGTCTTACCGTCAATGTTCTAAACGGCATGTTGGCAGAACTCGGAATACAGGAAAAAGTAGTTGCGCTTAAAGCGTCTGAACAAAATATAGAAGTAACTTTTGATAACGGCAGAAAAGATTTAATCAATTTAAAAACTGAACAGCCGTTAAATGAAAAATCGAAAACAACAATATCAAAATATAATGATACTTTTAAAGCTTTTAACGAAATACAGAATGCTTTTAAAGAATTAAGAGAAGCAAGAAGAGCCGGTAAAACTATAACCGTAGATTTGGAAAAAATAAGAGAAACCGTCAAATCAGACAGTCCTCTTAAAGAAGAATTTGAAAGAGAAATCAAAAATCTTGAAGAAGAACAGAATAAGGTTGTCATAGATAAGAAGATTATATTGGTAGGAGCGCCCGGAGCCGGCAAAGGAACATTTGCGCAGGAATTCATGAAAAAATATCTGACAAGACAGATATCTTCGGGAGATGTTTTAAGAGAAGTTGCAAGAACAAATCCTGAAATAAAAGCCATTATGGACAGCGGCAAACTTGTTTCAGACGATATGATTATAGATTTAATGAAAGCCAAAATGCTTGAAATAGTAGAAAGCGGCATAGACAGTTTTATCCTTGACGGGTTCCCCAGAACAGTATATCAGGCTGAACAGCTTGAAAAATTCTTTATTGAACAGGGATGGATACCTGAAATCGTATTTATAGATACAGATTTAAGCGTTATTCAGGAACGTCTTTCAAACAGAATGAACTGCCCTAAATGCGGGTCAACATATAATTTGAAAGAAAAGAAATATATGCCCAATTTTGACGCTGAAGGAAATCCGATTTGTCCTAAAGACGGTGAAAAGCTGGTAAGAAGAGCTGATGATAATCCGGAAACTGTCGCCAAGAGATACAATACTTACATGCAGAGTACGCTTCCTCTTCTGCAATGGTACAAAGATAAAGGTTTTAATGTCGAGGAAGAATTGTCAGGCAGCGTCCCGGCCATTTTGCAGAGAATAGAAGCAAAAATAACTGCCGGATTAAAAGAAACCGCAGGCGGCTTTAAGCTTCAGCAATTAAATAGAGTATTTACATCTATAGAAGATATGGTTTCAAAAGATTATCCGGAACTTGTCGCGCAGACAAAAATAGACATACAAAGAATGATAGAAACCGATGCATTTTTATCAAATGACGAGAAGAAAATGTCATCTCAGGAAAAAGAAAAAATTGTTGAAGAAAAAATATTAAAAGTATTGCTGCAGCTTGAAAAATATTTGAAAGGCGATTTTAACGGAATTATTCCTTTGTCAAAAGATAAAAATGTGGGATTCGGCACGGCAGGCAACAGAGGAATAACGGGAGAAGATTTTGATTTTAACAATGTTGCTCTTATAGCTCAGGCTATGGCTAATATAATAAATGCGGATTCGGCTCTTCCGAAGGCCGTTTTTGTCGGCAACGATACCAGATTTTTAGGCAAATGGTATTCGATAGTAATGGAAAGAGTTTTGACAGCAAACGGCATACAGGTTTATACCGCAAAAGAAAAAATAGCGACTCCGACAATAGCCTGTTATGTAAAAGATGTAATGACCGGAAAATTTGCCGCCACGTTAAATGTTACGGCAAGCCACAATCCTAAAGAATATAACGGAGTCAAACCTAATTCCGGAGACGGAGCTCCGGCTCTTCCCGAATTTACTAAAAAAATAACAGAAGAAATAAAGAAAATACAGGATTCAACAGACGGTAAAGCTGTAAAGATAGCCAAGAAAGAAAATTCGATAATTGTAACAGACGCTGATATAAAACATTATGAATATGTAAGAAGCAGACTTGATGCTCTTATAGGTTTGAAAGATGCAGCTTCGCTTGATAATTTCAGACAAAAGGCTTCAAGAATAGGTATTGTTCTTGACGGTAAAAATACGGCTTTGATGCCTGTTTTAAAAAACCTGTTTGAATATTACGGTTTTTCAAAAGTAATAATAATAAATGAAAACAGGGACGTTGCTTTCGGAGGCAAAGTTAATCCGGAACCAAACGATAAAAATACGCTTGATCTTGAAAATATGGTCAAAAAAGGCAAATCGTTGTTTTCCGAAAAAGGAATGGATGTTGATTTCTCTTTCGGTATTTCAACAGATCCCGACGGAGACAGATTCTGCGTTAAAGACGTAAGCGGAACACACATGACGCCGGATGAAGTCGGAACGATAGATTCATACGAGCTTTTAGAGAATATGATGAGCAGTATGAAGGCTATGAGAGACGCCGGCACTCTTACCGTAAGCGAAATAAAGAAATTTGAGTCTATAATAGTAAAAAGCATGGTGACGACTTTTGCTCTTGATTCTCTTGCGGCGGTCTATTGCGAAGAATTTATGGACATAGCTTTCGGTTATTCAAATAAAGCAGTTGATGCCAAAACAAAAGCTAAATATAAAGCAGATTACGAACAGAAACAATATATTCCTTTTTCCGTAATTACTACGCCGGTAGGATGGAAGAATATAGCGGATGGACAGAAAGCCGTTGAAAAATCAGGTAAGAGATTTTTGATAGGCGTTGAAAGTTCAGGCGGAATTTCGATCGGTTTGTATGATAAAGACGGAGCGCCCGCTACAATGATGCCTGTTCTTTTTGCGGCAAAAAGCGGAGAAACTCTTGAGCAGAAACTTAAAAAAGTTGAAGAAAAAATAAGTTTCAAAGTTCATTCCGTAGAAACGGCTGTTAAATTTCCGGTAGTTGTTGAATCAGAAATAGAAAAAATTACAAAAGATATTATTGATGTGACCGTAGATGAAAATGAAGTTGATGAAGCAGATTTAATCACCATAACCGACAAGAAAAACGCCGATCCCAAAAAAGCCAAAGTTGTTGAAATGGCAAAAGAAGAAATAACTGCTTCCGACCAATGGTATGCGTCGGCAAGCATATCTGATATCGTTAAGAAAATAGCCGGAGCAAGACAAAAAGCATTGATGGACTGGATAGAAAAGGCAAATTCAAAAGAAATAGAGCAGTTGCTTTACAGTCTCGGCATGCCTCAAAATATAAAGATAATCAATATTATAAAACTTCCTAATGAAGGCATACAGATTCAAATGGCAGATTCTTCTTATAAGAAAGGAGATATCGTAAAAACTCTTTTAACGTTCAGAGCTTCTGGGACCGAGCCTCTTGTAAGAGTATATGCTTATACTATTGATTCAAAATTGACAGCAGCTCTTAAAGATATAGGAGAAAATATAGTTAAGGGAGCTTTTAAAACTGCAGTTCCGGTTCTTACTGATACCGATGAATATAAAAAATTACAAAGAGAAATAAAAAGAGATAAGTCTACTATAAGAGACAAATTTTCTTCAGATGCCGCAAAAACCAAAGGGCAGAGAAGAGGCGATTTATTTCAGAAAAAGATAGATTTGGGCAACGGAAGTTCTTTGACATTTGATTTTTCAAGAAGCGTAATGACGGATAAATTATTAAAAATGTTCGGCGGCTTGTTTACGGCAAGAGGCGTAAAAGAAAAAATAGAAGCGATGTTTGCCGGAAATAAAATCAATTGGACAGAAAACAGGGCAGTTTTGCATACGGCTTTGAGAAATACTTCAAACGAACCGGTTTATGTTGACGGCAAAGACGTAATGCCTAAAGTAAGAGAAGTTTTACAGAAAATGAAAGATTTTTCAAATAAAATAATAACCGGTCAGTGGAAGGGAGCGACAGGCAAACAGATTACGGATATAGTAAGTATAGGAATCGGAGGTTCTGATCTTGGACCTAGAATGGGAACTGAAGCGTTATCTCAATTCAGAGCGGAAGGTGCTCCAAGAGTACATTTTGTTTCTAATGTTGATCCTAACGATATAGATTCTGTGTTAAACGATTTAGGTTTAAATCCTGAAACGACATTGTTCATTATAGAATCAAAAACTTTTACTACAGAAGAAACAATGGCAAATGCAACTCTTGCAAAACAATGGGCTTCTTTAAAGTCTGTTGTTGAAGGCGCAAAACAATGGAGCGCATCACAGGCAAAAGCAGATTACGGCGATATTATAAAAAAACATTTTGTGGCTGTTTCGACAAATAAAGAAAAAGTCGCCGAATTCGGAATAGACACTGATAATATGTTTGAATTCTGGGACTGGGTCGGAGGCAGATATTCAGTATGGTCTGCCGTAGGACTTCCGTTGATGTGTTCAGTCGGTTATGATAATTTTATGGAATTTTTAGACGGTGCGCATGCGATGGACACTCATTTCAGAACGGCGCCTTACGAACAGAATATACCGATGATTATGGCTATGCTGAATATGGCAAATGCCAATTTCCTTTCAAGAAAAGCTTATGCAATACTTCCTTACAACAGATATTTAAAATTATTTACGGCGCATATACAGCAGGTTTACATGGAAAGTCTCGGTAAATCTGTTGACAGTTTAGGAAGAAGAATAAAATATCAGACAGGCTCGGAAGTATACGGAACTGCAGGCACCGACGCTCAGCATTCTTATTTGCAGGAACATCATCAGGGAACCGATATAATACCCGTTGATTTTATAGGTTTTGCAAAAACAAGACTGACTGATCCCGCAATGCAGACTTCTCACAAAAGACTTCTTGCAAATCTTTTAGCTCAGGCTGATGCAATGGCATTCGGCAGAACATATGAAGAAACTGTTGAAAAACTCGTATCAGAGGGTATGCAAAGAGAACAGGCTGAAAGAACTGCCAAAGACCAGACATTCGACGGAAACAGACCTTCTAATATTCTCATGTTTGACGAATTAAATCCGAGAACTCTCGGAGCATTGACGGCATTGTATGAAAATATGGTTACGACGCTCGGCGCAATATGGGACGTAAACGCTTTTGACCAGATGGGAGTAGAACTCGGCAAGAAAAATGCAAAAAGCACATTTAAAGCTTTGGAAGACGGCGTTACCGATGCTTTAAACAGCTCAACCGCCAATTTTGTTGATTTAATATCCGGCAAACTCGAAATATCAGGCGTATGGTCGGGAGTAAAAAATAGCTTACTTGTAAAAATTCTTTCAAAATTAATCAATCCCGAAGGAACTTTCAGAGGCCAAATGTCTGTAAGAAATTTGGCAATAGCAATAAGAGAATTTCCAAGAACTCTAAATCTTGAAAAATTTATAAATTCACATCAAAATCCGCAGCAGATAAGAAATAAGGCCGACGAACTTATGCAGGTTACAAAGAACAGTTTCAAAAATAATCTTTCAATTGCATGGACAGGAGCATTGTTCGGTGCAGCAGGAATAGCCTTAACGGCTGCAACAGGCGGATTATTTTTGATAGGAACTATAGCTGTGACATCCGTTCTTTTTCTGACTCCGTTTATAGCTGCTTTTGTTACAAATGTAAAATGGCATTATAACAATAATAATAAAGCAGATGCAGATAAAGCCCGTTTAATTGAAATGGTATTGCTAAATAATGCAAATGCAGTAAATTACGTAAGAAATAAACTGCTTTATTATCCTGCAGCCTTATACATAGAAGAAAATGAAAGAACAATGTATTTTCAACATGCTAAAGTTGCTGACAGAGAAGATCTTGCTTACGGATTGCTTTATAATCCGACAATACTTAATGAACTTACGGATTTAATGAGCCGAAAAGCGGACACTATCATATCTGAAATTGAAGAATCTGTATTTGAGCAGACAGGGTTATATGATTTAACTTTAAGCCAATATCGCGAATACTCAAAAAACAATCAGGCTGCGGTAAAAAATTTCGAAGCATTGAAAGCATGGCTTATGATTAATGTCGGATTGAGCAATAAAGATATAGAAAATATATTCTCTGATTCAGAAGGTATTTCCGTAATAAGAAGCCTGGCAAATAAAGATCAGGTTAAAAGAGCGGCAGTTATTGCTTTAAATCCTGATTCAACAGACTATGCCGTAAATCGCATGAAGAGTTTGAATAGACCGGTATATATAATAAGTCTTATGTTTAAAAAATATCCGGCCTTGCTAAATATTGCGGCTGCCGCGGAATATGATTATTCTGCAAGCGCCGAGTCCGTATTTAAAGTAATAAGAAAAATAGGAGAAACAAAGCTTGAAACGTCAAATACTTCAGCCGGTCAGATCAAAGAAGAGATAATGAATTTTGAGCTTCCTCATTCTCTGAAAGAAGTATATTCGGGCGTTGTTGACAAACTTGTTTCATTGGAAAAAGAACCGGGCGAATTGATTTTGGTATTTAACGGATATAAAGGAACTGAATTAAAAAACTTGCTTGATGATTTCGTAAAAGCCGATGCGCAGAAAATAAATCTTTCTGTATACGCAAAGGAACTGATAAGAGAAAGAAAAGGCAAAGCATCCGGCAGTATAAAAAATAAGGCATTATACGATAACAGAGAAACGCTTGCGCAGGCAGTAAAAAATATTTATGCGATGGCGAAAGATGAAAGAGCAAAAGTAATTTCTGAAATTTCAAAAAAATATCCGGGATTTGAATTGAGATTTGTCGGAAACTCTGAAAGACCTGACAGTCTTGAACTGAAGATAGGAATATTTTACTCTCTGCATTTTAACGGAGTTCTTTATAAAAATGCCAACGAACCTGATACGATAGAGGTTGGAATTAACGAATCTGTTAATGAATCTGTACAGTCTATACTTTCCGAGATTATGAAATACGTTGAGACACAGCCTCAGGCTGACAGAGTTATCAAAGCCGTAGAGGAACTGAATGTTTCGGCTGAGTTGAAAAATAAGTATATTGAAATCATACGCGAAATAAGTTCTTTGGAAAACGAATACGGAGAACAACTGTCTATATTTGACGGATATGAAGGCGATAAATTGAAAGGTCTTCTTGACACTTTCTTAGACGTTGAAACTCAGGAGAGGGGATTGGCAGGTTATTTCAGGGATTTTATAAAAGAAGCGACAAGCAAAAAAGATCCTATGGAAGGAAAAGAAATTCTGCCTTCGGAAAATGTAAAAGACGTAACTGAAAATATTGATTCGGTCAATGATGAAAGATATGCGCAATTGTCGCAAAGAGGAATAGGCGAAGTTAAAAAACTCGGCGTAGTGTTGGTAGCCGGAGGAATGGGCGAAAGATTAGGATATTTAGGGATTAAGATCGGTTTGAAATTCAGTGCTTTGTTTAACAAAACATATATAGGTTCATATATAAGTTATCTTGACGGTTTGGCTTATGAATCTTACAGAAACGACGGCAGCAAAATTGAAATACCGTTTACTATAATGACTTCCGACAGCACTAACGATAAAACGATATCTCTTCTTAACGATATGGGTTATACTGTTCAGACGGCAAATCCTGTCAACGGACTTGTAACTCTTACAAGAACCGACGGCAAAGATTCAGGAGTTACAACAGTATATATAATTAAACAGAGAAACGTTCCTGCCGTAAGAGACGGAAAATTTTCAATAATAAACGGCAAACTTGAAACAAAACCGCATGGACACGGAGACGTTCACCAAAAAATGCATTCGTCGGGAGTTGCCGAAATATACAATATGCAGGGCAAATCAAGAACATTGTTTATACAGGATACAAACGGATCAGGTTTGAATTTTATACTTCCTATGCTGGGAACAATGATAGGCAAGAAAATGACAATAGCTACCGTCAGAAGAGATGACGGTGAAAAAGTGGGCGGCATTGTCGGAGTAAATAAAAACGGCAAAAATAATCTTGAAAACATAGAATACAATGTGCTTGGAAACAGGCCGGGGTATAACAGCGGAAATATCAATCAATACATATTGGATACAGATCAGTACTGCAATATATTGAACAGAACAAACGGAATAGTTCCGGAAATGACAAATGTAAAACCTGGTAAATCGTCAAGACTTGAATCTCTGATGCAGACGATATATGAGTTTTTTAATCTTGAAGATTCCGTAATATTAAATTTTGCAGATAAACCTTTCGGATTTTCTCCTGCCAAAAACGGCATAGTTGAAATTACGGACGTAAAAACTGCAAAATTAGATAAAGAAATAGAAGAGGCTTTGGCTGAAGGAGATACGGCAACTGCCGAAAATCTGCTAAAACAGAAAGAAAAAATAAATTTTATAAGAAATAATGAAGGCCAAATTACAGACGGCATGAAGGTAGTAGATTACAACGGTGAAATTATATATGTTCTTGATGCTTTGGCTGAAAGAGTAAGATATGCTGTTTTTGCAAAGAAACTTGCCGACAGCATGATAACTGCCGAACAGGATAACTATATAAATTTCATAAAAATATTTAAATATGCAGGAATCGGTATAGAAGAAAAGGGTTCTGCGATAGACATAGTCGGAATACCTGCAAACATAGCAGTTCAGGTATTTTTAGACAATTACGGTTCTATAAATGAATTTAAAAACAGAGTCAAAGGAAAAAACAGCGTATCTTCAAGAAGCTCGGTTTATCTGTCAGGCGAAATAGGACTTAATAATGTAAATATCGACGGCGCTTTAAGAGTTTCAGCAGCAGAAGGCGTAAAAGCGACAATCAAAGGCAATATCGCAAATGCCGGATATACTGTCGAGCCTTTGTCAAAAGCAGAAATACTTTCGATATTGAAAGACAGAATGGACAGAAAAGCAAAAGGCGAATATCTTGATGAAAGCGCCGATACTGACTTGCAGGATGCT
This sequence comes from Endomicrobiaceae bacterium, assembly GCA_963666965.1. Taxonomy (GTDB): domain Bacteria; phylum Elusimicrobiota; class Endomicrobiia; order Endomicrobiales; family Endomicrobiaceae; genus Proruminimicrobium. Next base: position 1,705,908 of record OY762939.1, on the reverse strand, counting down.
ATCAGAGGATACAGATTCATAAAGGGCGAAGAATTGGAAATAGCGATAACCAAGCCGGGTCAATATGAAGTCAATATAGAAAACGGCAAAGTTGTTGTATATAGAATTGAAGCTGAAAATAAGGCTGTTGTCGCCTCAATAAATAAGACAGCAGGTATAGTGAAAATAGGTAATGAAGCAGTGAAAGAAACAGTATCACATGCATTGAACAGCGCTTTGAATCCTGTAGATTCCATAGCAGATATATCTGCAAGTTTAGTTTCAACAGCCACATATAATGCCGATTTATATTCAACAGATTCTGTTGCTAAAGCATTGGATGAAATGGGAGTAAAATTGCCCGAGGAATACGATTTGCACGGATTTGTAATAATGCAGACGATAAGACCTCAGTTCTCTCCTGAACAGTGGGCAAGAGGCGTAGCCGGAAAATTAAAAGCTAAGCTGGAATCGCAAAAGCCATCAGACATCAAAGCGTTGGAAGAAGCGATAGAATGGTATGATAAGAGCGCAAAGGGTAGGGAAGATAATTTGAGGTTACAGGAAGCGATGAGCAAGGTAGCGGTAGTATCGAGTGATGCGAAGGAAATAAATATAAGAAGGATAGAAGTATTGTCTGAAGCATTGAAGAGGGTAAAATATGAAGTAAGAGGCAAACAGTACGGATATACTGAAGGGAATGCGATATTATTTGAATTGCAGCAGCTGATGGGTTTTGGGTTGATGAGTACGCCTGAAGGGGTACCTGTACCGGTATTGGGAAGCACATTTATACCGTATACGCAGAGCGAAGGTGATTTAGCGAAGATGTCCGAGCAGATAAAGAGTTTGAATGAATTAAGGAAAGAGACGAAGAACAAGAAAGTAGCAGGGATGATATATGTGTATTTGAACGGCGGGTTGGGAGAGAGCGTAGAGGGCAGACATCCGGTAATATACGCAATGAGAACGCATGCAAATGCGGTGAAGTTGGCGAAGGAAGCGATAGGTAGCACAGACGCAGCAGTTAGAGCTAAGGGCGAATATGCGTTAAAGAGATTGTCCGAGATAGCCGAAGGACACGACTTGTTCGGAAAAGGGCTGACGGATGAAGAAGTATCGAAAGATTTATTGTTTGGCTTTACGAGGATAAATCCGAGAGATTTTTACGAGCAGGACGGAGAAGGTAATTTTGTATATGAAGCAAATAAGAGGGCGAAGGTAAGAAAGACTGCAATAGTAAACGGTAAAGAAATAGAAGTTCCTTTCTTGACAGGAAAGGCGACGGACACGCCGTTTGTAGTGAAGAATGAAGACGGCACATATGAATTTAAGTCGATAATGGATATAAAGATGGCAGAGATGGGCACGCATGCGAATTTTGCGTCGATACAGGTAGTAGGACCCGGAGCAGAGGGAGACGCGAAGCATTTATTAGAGCAGCTTGCGGGCAAGACGGATAAAGATTTGTTAAGGCTGGTATTAGGATTGACAGACGGCGAGACAGATGCGGGAGTAGTAGTGCAGGAAAGATATCCTGACTGGTCAGAGACAGAAAGGGCAGACGGAGCCAAAGAATGGAGATTGAATTTTGGGTCTATGAATCCAAGAAATCACGGGACAGTATTGTTCCAGCTGATGGAGATGCTAGTGCCGTCATACAGGGTATATTTGAAGACAAAGGGATTGGACGAGGGCAAATTAAGCCAGAAAGAGATAGAAGCGTTGGAAGAAGAATTTGTTGATGTATTTTTTGGAAACGGAGACGGAGTAAATTCAGCGCCGCAGGGCAGAGTCGGAGCAGCTACGATGTATACGGTCCCGAGGGAGAAAGTAGATGCCAAAGGCGGTATGATAGGAATGGTGCCTACGGACGTAAAGGGTTTTAAGAGGATGTTCCCATACTTGTATGAGTTGGGCAATACGCCGAAGGAATTGAAGAAGCAGTTTGAGAAATACGGGACGAGCAAAGAGTATGCAGGATTGCAGCCGTTTAATACGAACGGAATCCAGTTTGGAGTACAGTTTGCAGCGTTGATGTCAGGATTGAAGGAGTTGTTGGGAGACAAAGCGGTATCAGAGTTGATGGCGATACCGGTAATAGCAGCGGAGAAGAACAAGAAGTTTGAGTGGGCGATAGGGCAGAATTTGTTGTGGTTGAATATGAATTTAGAGATATTGAGGAAGAACAATGCAGAAGTAGACGCATTGATGAACAGAGTATTGGGTCAGGGTCAGGAAGCGGTAACGATAGTGATGTCGTCGCCTGAGCAGAGACAGGACATAGGTTTTACGCCGTATAAATTCCCGTCGGACATAGACGGCTATAATTTGGGGATGGAAGTAGAGAACAATAAGTTGGTAGTAAAGAATAATGTAACGTTGGCAAACACGACGCATCCTGTATTATTTAGAGATGATAAAGATGCAACAAAGAGCGAGACGGTACAGAAGGAATATTTGTTTGAGGCATATAATAACAGAGTATATTTGGAAATAGTTGAAGGGTCGAAGTATTTGATAGACGGGTTGTTTGTGTTGGATCATTTGAGGATAGAAGGGGAAGTAAACTTTGTAAACAGAAGCGGCAAGGAAGTAGTGTTGTCGCCTGAGACGCTTAAGGGATACAATTTGCCTGTAGTAAACGGCAAGGTTGAATTGAAAGACGTAAATGTAACTGCAGATGAAAACGGAAACATTACGGTAACAGGGATGAATGCGGCAAATGTAAAATTTGTGCTGCCTGCAGCTTTTGAATCTTTTACAAAATATATTTACGGTTTTGTAAAAAATCTTCAGTTTGCCGGATTATCGTTCTTCTTCAAAGATAAAACATCATATACTATGGTTGCAGATGCGTCAGATTCTGTAAAAGTAAAGACTGCTGAAATGCTTGCAAAAAAAGGCATTAAAGTAAATCTTATACTTGTGGGAGACAGCGGTCTTATTAAAGAAACTCAGGAAAGACTCGAACAGAACGGTAAACTTGCATACGGATTGATTGAGTCAAAAGGCAAATTGACAATATACGGCAGCGAAAAAATAGACGAAATATCCGATGAGGAATTAATAGAAGCCGTTTTGAAAAACGTAAAAGGCTCAGATAAATCCGAAATTAAAATTTTGGATATATCGTCTTCCGTTTATGAGAATCTTCTCGGTAAAGAAATAATAAACGATATGATTGTTAAACCGGGAGCGTCTGCAAATGAACTGCTTATAGAAGCTCTTAAACAAAAACAGGGTAAATATAAAGAGCAGGTTCTTCAGTTTGCAAGTCTTTCCGAAAATGTAACTGCCGGCCAGATTGACTCATACGATAAAGTAAAGATTATAAACGCAAAAGAAAAAGGACTGACGACTGTTAATATAACCGTTGAAGATGCGGTTCTTTCTGACAAATCTGATAAATTGCTTGAGATCATAAAATCTGCTCATGAAAACGGTTTGAAAATCGTATTCAACTATAAAGTTGATCTTGCAGGCAAAAACTTTGACGATTCACTGTCCGATATTGCAAAGATGACAAAGACATTTGCAAAATATAATATAGACGGTATAAATATTGATTTGTCACAGTCCGGAGAATTGGCTTCTACGGCTTATATTTTGTCTGCTCTGATCGGTCTGCAAAAACAGATAAAAAATCTTGCCGTAAAAATGCCGTCATCGACGTTTGAAAGCGAATATAAATTTATCTTTAATAAAAACGGCATAAAGACAATAGTTAATTACAAGGACATAAAAAATGTAACCAATAAACAGAACGTAATAATTGACGTTAATGTGGACAAAGATGCAAACAATATATTCGACCAGAAAGAGCTTATGTCCATATTTGTAAACAATAATGTTTCAATGGTTGCATTTGATTCGCAGATAATAGAAGCTTTTGCAAAATCAAACGAAGGATTCAGTTTTATAGGAATCAAAAATGTAGCCGAACTGCTTAATGCTATATTTAACACAACACCGGAAGGACAGTATGTTAAAGGAGTTCTTAAAGGCAGAAATATGGCGGTTAATCAGAATAATATCGGAGCATTGTACGGATTGTTTAAGACTGACGGCAATATTGCCGATAAAATAAAATCATATTTGCCTCAATCAGAACAGAATAAAGAATACAGCGAACAGCAGGTAAGAGGAATATTGGAAGGAATACTTGAACAGGCTGAATGGAGTTTGATTGAAGCAGACAAACTCGTATTTAACAATAAAGAATATGCTGACACCTTTATGGAAATGCTTGTTAAATACAGAGCGTTGACCGGCGAAAGTTATAAAAATAACGGCAGAAATATCGAAGAAATTTTGAAAGATCTTAAGGATAATGAAAAGATTAAAGAAGTTATGGTTCTTATTCGCGGTAGCGAAAGTGCTGCAAATACCGAATTTATTACGATAAACATACTTTCTTCAATGATTGAAGAACAGACCGTGACAAATCAGGATAAAGCAGCCGTATTAGATGCATTGCTTACGTTGTTGCTCGGGATGAGCCGTGAAATTAAGAATGTTGATATGCTGGAGAATATGTCAGTTGAAAATATCAGTGCAATTTTGAGAGCAGCTTAAAAAATATTTTAAAATGCGGGCAGATTTATATCTGTCCGCATTTACGGAGTCTTAAGAGTGTTTATAACAAAGCGTAAAACATCATTGTTTAAAAAATCCGCTGCCTTATTAACGGCATTAAGTTTAATAATGAGCGGAGTGCTAGGAAGCGGAGCTGCATACGGTGTGATGATGCCGGCAGGGATGCCTGTAGTAACAGGAGCGTCATTAAACGGTATGAGCAATACGGTGATACCGTTTAACGTAGGAAGGATAACGGACGCATTATACAGCGGCAAAAGCGGCAGTGTAGTAATAAACATACAGGATCTGCACAGTCATGAAGAGACGCAGAAGAATATAGACACGATATTAAAGATACTGGATAAGAAATACGGATTGGAGAAGGTATATGTAGAGGGAGCATACGGTCAGGTAAATACGAAATGGCTGTCAGGTATAAGCGATAAGAAGGTAAAGAACCAGATACTAAGCAACATGCTTGAAAGCGGAAGACTTACTGGCAGCGAATATTACGCGGTAGAAAGCGGCCGGGATGAAGTTTTGGAGGGGATAGAGGAAAAGGGAGTATATAGGGAAAATTTAAAGAGATTAAAAGAGATATACGGCAAGAAGAAAGAGATAGAAGAATACATACCGCACATAAAGTATATATTGGAAAAGAAGAGCGAAGTATATTATTCATACAATAACAGGAAGTTAAACAGGATAGTAAGCAAGAATAAAGGCGGAGAAATAAGCGCTGAGAAATATTTCAGTTATTTGATACAGACGGCAAGAGCCAGAGGTATAGAGTTAAACAGATACAGGGAAATAATAAAGTTTATAGATGTATTGGGTAAACAGAAGAAGATAGACACGCAGAGGATAAACGGAGAGATAAGCGGGTTGTTGGAGGAGTTGAAAGGGCAGATAAGTTATCAGGAATATAAGGAGCTGACAAGCAAGATAGGTCATAAGGCGACAGAGAGCGAATTTTATTTTGATTTATTGAAGAAGGCCGAGAGCAAAGGATTGCTGAGCCAGAGTAAATACAGGGATATAAACGTATTTTTTGAATATTTGATATTGAGCCAGGCAGTAAATCCGATAGAGCTGACGTATGAGGAGAAGGGACTTGTAAGAGAGCTGCATAGCAGGAATTCCGTAAACGAATTTGAGAAAGAGATATATTTTCTAAAAGAATATGTAGAGTATATGGAAGGTTATTTAGGAAATAAGCTGACGGCAGACGAATATGAGAAGTTTAGGGCAGGCGGAGAAAGATTTAAGTTGATGTGGAAGAAGTATGTAGATGCAGACGGTATAATAGAGCTGGAGAGATATTTTGGATTATTTGAAGAATTTTACAAGCAGAACGTAGAGAGGAACCGTTATTTTATTAAGAACGTGATGGGAATAATGCCGCAGGAAGTAAAGGAAGGAGTGAGGATAAAGGCTGAAGTAGACCATCAGGCGAAGGTATTGGAAGAGATAGGCGGTAAGAAAGAGATAAAGGTAGTAATAACGGGCGGATTTCACACATACGGATTTACGAAGTTATTGGAAGACGAGGGTATAAGTTATATAGTGGTAACGCCGAATGTAACAGAGAGCGCGGCAACTGCAGAGCAGAAGTATGAGCAGGTATTTGAAGAGCAGAGTGAAGTGTTGTATGAGACGTTGCAGAAGATGTTTGTATCGCAGGTAGGAAAAGGCGCTGTCCTTAATGCCGATGTTCTCAAAGCTGTTTCAGGCGACAGAGACATGCTTTCAATTCTTAATGCAATGCTTGCCGATTTAAAATCCGGTGTAGTTTTAAAATCATTTTATAAGACAGCCGACGGATTTGTTTTTAAAACTGCAGACGGTGAAACAATAAATGTCGAAACTAAAAATTTAAAATCGGAAACTAAAGAAAAACAGGTTTTGGTAAGTGAAAAAGATTTATATGATGCGTTTTATGCTTTTGACCTTATTCAAAAATTAAATAAAAAAATAAGACAGGCAGGCAGAGAAAACAGTAAAATATCAGAATTTGTAAGCGGCAAAGAAATTTATTCGGCAGCCCAGAGCGTTGAAAAAATAAAAAATGAGTTTATAAGAAAAGAGCTTCACACAAGGCTTGAAACAATATCTCTTATATATAAAAAATCTGATTCTTCAAACAACGGACATGAAAATCCCGTCCACGGAATGAGCCAGGCCTTACATCAGGCCCAGCTGGCGTTCAAATCAAGAAGCTGGATATTATCTTTTATACAGCCTCCAGTAGGCGGTTATATAATAAACGCTGACGGAATTGAAGGGCGCGGATTGAATGATACAAACTCTCTTATACATGCCGAAACTCTTACAATAATAAATTTCCTTGAAAACGCGGCGGCAAAAAGTTCATTGCCTGCAAATGAAAAAAAAGCCGTTGTTTTGCTTTTATCGCAGATTAAAATGAATGCGACAAGTTTAAAAAGCGATATGTTCAGAAACAACAGAATCGTAAAAAAACTTAAGATTAATTACGCCGATAAAACAGTTGATGATTTATTTAAAGAGACAAACGAGCTTTTAAAATACGCAGACGACATTTTAGAAAATCCTCTTGCAAGCGCAGAACTTTACTGTACGCTTGCTCCGTGTAATAAATGCGCAAAAACAATAGCCAAACTTAAATTTAAATCGGTTGTTTTCGGGTCTTATCCGGCCAATAAAACACATCAGGATTACGAAGATTTGTATTCTAACGGAACTGAGATAATATCTGGTATTTTAAGAAGAGAAACCGATAAATATATACGCAATTATAAAATTATGAATTCAACGCCTTTGATGACAAAAATAGCGTCTTCAATGCAGAGTGTCAGGCGTTCGGCAATGTCATTTTTTAACTTTTTCAAAATAACAAGAAGCAAATTGTATTCTGAACAGCAAAAAGATATTTTACTTAACAAACTTTTTAATAATCTTTCGCATTCTGATTTTGTGTATGGCAGCGTTGAATATGCTCTGCTTTGCGGAAATGACGATATTGAAACTTTTAAATATGCTTACGAAATGGTTAAAAACGGCAAAATTAAAAAATTGATTATATCAGGCGGTTGCGGACGTTTAACGGTTCCACTTTTAAAAGCCGTAAGAGAATCAGGTATAAAAAATACGGGTTCTGAATCTGTTGAAAAATTTATATCGATGAGTAATTCAGAATTTTCTTCTCTTGAAAAGGAATTGTCAAAAGCGTCAAATTCTGAAATTAAAACAAGATTAAGAAATATTTCTCCGCAGATATCAGAAGCGGCAATAATAAAATTTATTATTCTAAGCGTAATAGCCAAGTCAGACGGTATCAGTGAAAAACGAAAAAACAATATTGAATCAAAAATTATTCTTGAAACGGAATCTTCAAATACATATGAAAATCTTCAAAATTCAAAAAAACTTCTTCCTTTGGGCGTTAAAAATGTTGCCGTAATACAGACTCCGGTCCAGCAGATGAGAACAATGGGCACGGCCAACAGAATATTGGACCCAAATATCGCATTGTACAGCATGACTGTCAATAAAACAAACAAAAATTATTCTGAACTTTTGCAGTCTGTGCTCGGCGAATATGCAAGACTTATAGTTTATACTTTAAAGGGAGATATCGCTCCGAAAGACTCTTTTCAAAATGCCGGTTTAAATGCCGTATCGGAAGATATCTATGATTCTATTCTTTCTCTTATGGAAACTTTTGACGTTAAACAGGCGTCTTTAGTAAGAACAAATCTTAGAAATTTATTTAAGGCTCTGGGTAACGATTCTTATGAAAAAGTTTTGGAATTATTGAATCAAAAGGCTTTGGCTGACAAAGTTTCGCAGATAAAACTTGAAAAAATAAAAAGTTTTGTCGATTGGATTTATGAAGATCCCGGAGTATTGCCTCAGACAGTTTTCTTTAATAACGGCAGACATGCAGTGTCAAAAGCTTTTATGACGGCTTTTTTGGAATCTCCGTATATATTTGCGTCAAGTTTCAGCGAAAAATTCAGAGAATGGTTTTTAAGGCAGCATTCTCCCGATAATAAAGAAATAAGAGCAAAAGGGTTAAACAGAATCACGGCAATAGTAAGAGCAAGTACTTTTATAGCGGGCGCAGTTTTGGCATTTTCAGTTTTTTATGCAGTTCCGTCGGTTACATTAATTTTAGCTGCAGTGCAATGGATTATATCTCTGACGGTTCCTCATGCACTGTGGAATATAAAACATCCCGAAGCTAAACTTTCAAAAACGCCTTTCGGACAGATGAAAGATTATGATATTTACAGAAACGGAGTTTATATAGGTACAAAATTCAGCACGAGCGCTGAAAGCGTGCTTGATAAAACGGCGTATACTCTTGCAGGCGGAGTTCTCTGGAAGAAAAATGAAATCAAATATGAATTGACGGCAAAACTTTCAAAATCACAGTCTACGCAAGCTCCGCAGATAAAAGATTTTACGAAACATTCCGATGTTAAAGCTGACAATATTTCGGAAAACGGTTCGTATTTTACGGTTATTATTGCGAATGTAAATGACAAACTGCCGGCGGAATATACTCACGTTTACGCTTCTTCTCCAAAGGGAGCGGTGGCTAAAATACTGTTTAAAATATTTGAAGCCATAAAAGACGGAAGACTTACAAACGGCAAATATGTCAATATACCTTATGTTGCGGCAGATGAGTCTCTTCCTGATGAAGAGTCTGCCGAAAATACGGCTGAAAATACTGCAAGCGACAACAATATAATAAAAATACTTTCATTTATTTTTAAAGATTATAATTTAGGCGACATTATTGAAAATCACAGAAGCAGTTCTCTGCCGTTAAGAACTGAGATTGCCGTATCAAGAAATGTCAAAGAAGATATAAAAGCCTACAGAGTCGTAATTCAGGGACTCAATAAACATAAAAATCTCGAAGTTTATCAGGAAGTTTATGCGGCATCGGAAGAAGAGGCTGTCAAAAACGCGGTAAGAGAGCTGGCTGCTGCCAAAGAAAGAGGAGAACTCAAAGGCGGCTGGTATGCCGATATCGCATTGAACAGAAAAAATGTCGATAAAATAGCAGATGATATAATTTCAAAATATAAAGATAATTTATCGCGCATAGCCGTTGAAATTTCAGAAGTAAAAAAAATAACGGATGCAGTGGAAACTCCGGAAAAAAATAAAAAACGCAACGTAAAAGAATTAATTCAGACAAGCAGGCATTTGTATTTGCAACCGGTCCAAAACGACAAATATGTTTTTAATTTTACAATTCAGATACCGAACAGTTCAAAAATCAAGACGTATACGATTGAGGCTTATTCGCCCAAACAGGCGCTTTTTGAGGCTTTCTATCAATATTACGGAAATAAAAATATGGCTCTTCAGGCAGAGAGAGGCGTATGGGAAAATTATAACGCCAAAAAATTTACCGAAATTTTTGGTTATGCCATGAATATTCCGGCCTTTACATTGTCTGATAGAATTAGTCCTCCTTCTCAACGCAGAGCGGGTGAAAGAAAGTATGAGGTAATAGTGCCGGGATTAAACGATACAAAGGAACTTGCTCCTTATACGGTCGTATATGCGAAAAATTCACAGGAAGCTTTAACTAAGGCCGTTACGGCTATTGCCGTTGCCAAAGAAAAAGGAATATTGTCTGCAGGCTGGTACGGAGGAATTGCAGTAACTAAAAGCAAAATAAACGATATAAGCCGCCAGATTTTGAAAGAATATGAAACAAAATTTATAATTTCAGAAATTAACGATGAAAATGAAATAATAATTCAAGAAATATCGGAAATTTCGGCGTTGATGGATTGGAATAATATTTCAAATTCCGATCTTTCAAAACTCAAAATGCTGTTGCAGAAAATTGAAGCATGGGATGATAAACTTGCAAGAGCCGGAATGATTTATGCAATGGAACATAAAGTAAAATCTGAAATTGATAAAAATGGAAGAATAAGGTTTTTTGATGCTCAGGGAAACATATTGAATTTTTGGATAGATTTTGACGGACGTTTTTGCGCATCGAAATCTTTTTATAATAAAATGGGAACTCTTTCAAAAATTTTAAATGTTGCCGATATGGATGAAAATATAGCCCCGAGGGCAAAAGTAATGGGGGCAAGAATGAAAAATGTTTTTTCAAAACTGCATCTTTACGGAATAGGAAATCCGGTCATAGTCACCGGAGCTATTTTTGAAAGATTAAAAAGCAGAATAGACGATATTAATCCGATTATAATGGAGCTTGTTGATAATATTTTTGTTGTTTCGGCAAGAGAAAGAATGTATTTTCTTGACGGCAAATGGACTTTAGATGATCCTTATCTTGATGATTTTTCAAGAGCACGCATGCAAAAATTTGATAAGAAAGTAATAAGAGAATCTTTTTATGAAGATATTGAAGTTCCGTGGCATAATTTGTTTCTTAATTTTGCGGACAGTATTCAGATTCTTTTGACCGAGAACAGAAAACCCTCTTACGAAGAATTTTTAAATGCAGTTCTTAAAAATGACTATAATTCGGAAATTGATTATACGGCAAGCCTTTTGAATTTAGACCGCGGCGGCTTTTTTAATCTTTTTGATTCAAAAAAAAGAAAAGAGATAAAAGACATTATCAATTTAATCTACAGCCAAACGAAGGCTCATTCTGATAAAGATAAACTTTTAAAAGTAATGAGGTTTATTTCGCTTCTTGAACTTATAAGAGTTTACCGTTCCCAGAATGAGGAAGATTTCAGCGAAAAAGATTATGTTATGAGCGAGGCTTTTAAAAGAGAACCAATGGTCGCAAACAATGAAAGAACAACTTATATAGTAACTCAGATAAGGCCTATGGCCGTAAGAGACTGTCTCGTTGATTATTGTTCCGGTGTAATAAAAGAAAAAGGTTTGACGCATTTCAGCATAAGAGCCGGTGGCAAATCTACGATTGATTTTTTTAAAAACAGCACGAATAAAGCGATTGCAATAGAATATCTTGCCCAGAGGTTTAATATCCCGTCTGAAAGTATAATTTATTCAGGAGACGAACTTTTTAACGGTGTTGATGAATGCGTCGCCGATTTGAAAAAAAACAATCCTGATTACAAGGATCTTGTGATAATAAATACCGGAAGAGACAATGTGAACGGAACGCTGTTTCTCAAAGATTTATATCCGGGATTAAGCGGAATAGATGCAAACACGGTTATGTTTGAAAAACTGTCGGATTTAATTGACTACAATATAGGATTGATAGCGTCTGATGCCGATTATGAACCGTCCAATGTAGTTCAGGATTTAAACAGTGAAGCGCTTCAATACGCCTCTCAGCGCGGTTCAAAGATACGTTTTAAAGGCTCTTTAAAACAGGGGATAACGATTATAAGCGCCGCAGCCAGAAATTTAAAGAAAATAATAATTTTCCTGCAGCTTATGGCTGTAAATATAATATATAAAGACAGCACTTCATATACGCTTATAACAGATGCCGAGGATTTGCAGGGTATCGCAGCAGCCCAGTATCTTGCCTCAAGCGGCATTAAAGTTAATCTTATATTGAAAGGCAACAGCGGCCTTACAAGCGAAAACAAAAGGGCTCTGGAACACGGATTTGCTCTTTTTGAAGAAAATGAAAATCTTACAAAATACGGATATGAGTCTTTAACTGGCGAAAGCGATGATCAAATGCTTTTTGAACTTATCAGGGACGTTGCCAACGAGGATGTTTCTAAAAATAAAATAATAAATGTTTCAGAATCTGCGGCAGCAGGACGCGGCTTAAAAGAATTTGAAGATATTTTTGAAACAAACGGCTCGGAAGTTGTTGTAGACAGTTCAAAAAATCCGGCGGTTTTATTTTTGAAACTTGCCGAAAAAATTAAAAATAAAAATTCTTATTCCGTTATTCCCGCAAAACCGCTTGTATCCGTGGATATAACACAAGAGGAAATAGAACGTTATTGCGACAGAGAATATCTAAAGAGAAATAAATCAAGCGGAATAGAAAGCATAGTAATAGCAGTAAATTCTGATATTTTGCAGAAAGATGCGGCGTTAATAGAGACTTTATTGAAAAATGCCCACGATGAATCTTTGAAAGTTGAATTTTTGTATTCTGCGGCAAATATAAAAGAGTTTGAAAAATTGGTTTTGACAGCCGGAGAAATGTTTAAAAAATTTAAGATAAAAGGAACCGGAATTGACGGATTGAGGCTGAATCTTTCAAAACTTACATATTCGCCTTCCTTGAAAAACGGATTGTTAAAGCTGAAAATGGATATAAACAGCCAAAATTTATATTCTTTGTTTGCTGTTGAACTTTATGATATTCCAAAGGAATTTTCAGATGAATATAAAACTTTTTTAAATAATGCCGCAATAATATCCGTAAAATCAATAGATAAAATAGAGCCCGGAACAGATTTGTCAAAAACAATAATAAAATTGTCAGTCGATAAAAGATACAATACCGTATTTGATATCAAAGTTATATTACAGATGAATCCTTCAATGATTCAAATGTCTTCGGATTTGCTTGAAAATATAACGAAAAATGACAGGAATTTTTTAACCGATACAATAGCTTCCGCGGCGAAAGTTTTGAATATAGTGTATGATTCAAGTCCGGAGGGAATGTATCTCAGAGGTCTTGAAACGGGAAGGAGAACGTCTCAAAATATTAATATTTCGGCAAGAGATTTTGACGAATTGTATAAAATTTTAAAATCGGCGCGCGCGGGAAGCGAAGAAATATTTGAATCTGAAATTTTTAAGAAATTTTATAAATATGACGACAATATTGATAAGGCCCGCGGTTTTATTCAGGGGCTTCTTGAAATATCTGAATATAAAAAATATTCAGCCTCCGGCAAACATGTGGATTTTGTAAATGCGGAATTTAAATATGTTCTTGCGTCAGCTCTTGTTGAAAATCATATTTTAGCTCAAGAGCCGCCTTCCGGTAATACCGGCAATTCTTTTGCCGGTGAGCAGATAACGGCTGCAAGAAATCTTATCGCTTCTGCCGATGCTGAATCAGCTTCTCAGTATTACGACAATATAAATACGGCTGTAAACATACTGAACGGCATAAAATCAATGGATCAGTCAATGGTTTCTTCTGCCGATAAAAAAGAAGCCATTTCTCTTATGCTTGAAATTCTGCCTCTTGCCGAAAGGTATGTTCAGATGTCGTTCGACGATAAAGACAGTCAGGCAGATATAGCCAAAATCACAAAAGCATTTCTGGCTTCGGCATAAAATATTCTGCGGCAGTTATTCTTTTTCAAGTCTGAAACAATCTTCAATGTTAATTGAATATTCGGATAGTTTATTCTTTGCGCCGTTTATCTGCGGATATAAAATATTAAAATATTTCTGATCTGTTTTTACGGTTATAAAACAATCTTCTTTTGTTTTTCCGGGACATCCTAAAAGCACAGCAATAAAAGGCGTTGAATGAAAATGATGAAGGCGGTAAGGACTGCGTTCAAAATCTTGGGGATAAAACTCTTTTTTTACGTCAAGCACAATTTCTTTCTTTGAAATTATGTATTTTTCAAAAGAATTCAAATGTCTTTTCCAGTTAATTCCGTAATGGCATATATTAAAAAGAAATACGGACATAAGAGCAAAGTTTAATATTTTTATATTAACGTATCTGATATCTGATTTCAGATAATCTGCCGCTATAAGAAAACATATTAAAAATAAAGGTATTATAAACCCCGCGACTCTGTAATTAAATCCGGCATAAGTCGGTATTTTAAAAAGAGTGATGTAAACGGCAGCCGCCGTAAATATAACAGTTAAAAAAATACAGCTGCGTTTAAAAACCGAAATGAAAACTACTGCGCACATGCAGAAAATAAAAGCCGCAAAACGTAAGTCTTTAAGTATTGCAAGCCGGTAATAATCGCTTTTGCCGTCAACGATAGGGTTTATTATAAAATACACATTAAATGCTATTGCGATGAAAAGAAGAATAAAACTTGCCTTAAGAAATATATTTGCGGATATATTTTTGCGCAAATATTTAATTATGCCGTATATAAGTATAACAGAACCCGTCACAGCCGTCGCCGGATGGCTGCTTATAAGCATAAAAGGAAATATTATAAGAGACGATTTATTTATTTTTGACAGATTGTTAAAATCGGCATAAAAATAAATCAAAAATACCGTCCATAAAAAAAGACCTGTTGTGAAATTTTCAGTCCATATCTGATAAACCATAAATAAAATAGACGACAGAAAAGAAAGAACCGCAAATTCAAAGCCGTTTTTTTTGTTTTTCGGAATATTTAGGTAGATTACGGCCATAAAAAATAGGGGGGTAATATATGATAAAAATGTAAAAATAAAAAGAAGCGTTTTTATTGAATGTATTGCTAAAATAGCGGAAAGGCCTGTCAGAATATGCGGTATAAGAGACGGAAAATATCTTGAATTGTACGGGAAAACATTAGTCCCGTCATGACCTATAAAAATGTTGTCTCTTGTTATTGCTTCCCAAAAATGATGCACGCCGTCTTCAATCATTCCTGCGCCGCAGACTGCATTTATTAAGGCTGCGGCAGATAAAACTGCGCATAAAAAATATATTGAACCGGAATTTTGAAAAAAATTCCTTATTTTCAGCATAATCAGTTTTTAATTTCTTCTTTTTTTTCTTCAGGCTTTGCCTCAGTCGATTCTTTAACGGCTTCGTCGGCATAATTCATCTGAAGGTTTGAAAGAGTGTCAGTAAGCATTTTATCTTCCGTTGACGAAAGATTGCCTTTAGTTTTATCTTTAAGCATTATTAAAAGTTCTATAGTCTGCTGCGCGGCTTTTAAATCTTTTGATATTTTTCCGTCAATCTGGCTTGGGATTTTTCCCATCTGCTGCCAGCATGCGCTTGCAAACATCTGTATCAGACTGAATAAATAAGGGTTTAATTCTTTCGTATCCATTTTTAACTCCTTTTCTAATCTTCGGCAACTTTTTGATTCTACCTGCCGAAGTTTCAAGTTTTTATTTTTGTCGTTAAAGTCGTTGCTGTTGCCAAGCTTCCCAGCTTCTAAACTGCTCAGCTTCTTCGTTTTCGTCGTTAAAGTCGTTGCTGTTGCCAAGCTTCTAAGCTTCCCAACTTCCAAGCTTCTATTTAAAGTATTTGTCAACGCATTCTTTAATTCTTTTTATAACTTCTTCTCTTCCGAATACTTCCATCATATGAAAAAGGCTCGGACCCTGCGTTCTTCCGGAAATGGCAACTCTGATAGGATGAAAAACCTGTCCTGTTTTTATCGCTTTTTCGGCTGCAAAATTTCTTGCATACTGTTCAAGAGCGTCTGCGGCAAAAGAAGGTTCTTTCGCAAGCCTGTCAATGCTCTCCGTTAAAACAAGTTTTGCGCTGTCTTTGTTTTTTTCAGATAAGAAAACTTTATTTACGGCTTCCTGATCAAATTCAACGTGTTCCTTGAAAAAGAATTCTACGAGCGACGGAATATCTTTCAATAATTTAATTTTCTCGTGTTCAAGAGCGATTGCCTTTTTAAGAACTTCTTTATCCCAATTTTTTATAAGGTCTTCGTTATTTGTAAATTTTATCCAGTCCGTAAACAAATCATATATTTCTTCTATTGACTTTTTCCTTATGTATTCGCCGTTCATCCATAAAAGTTTTGTAGAATCAAAAGTGGCCGGGCTGCTTGTGCATCTTTCAAGAGAAAATTTTTCTATCAGTTCGTTATGTTCAAATAACTGCTGGCTGTCTGCCGTTGACCATCCCAGGAGTGATAAATAATTTATCAAAGCATCATGCAGATATCCTTCTCTTCTGTATTCCAAAACAGACGTATGTCCGTGTCTTTTTGAAAGTCTTGCTCCGTCAGAACCGAGTATCATTGACAAGTGGGCAAATACGGGTTCTTTCCAGCCGAGAGCCTTGAAAATATGGAGCTGTCTGGGGGTATTTGAAATATGATCGTCGCCTCTTACTACATGCGTAATATCCATAAGATAGTCGTCTACAACGCATGCGAAATTATAAGTGGGAACTCCGTTTGCTTTCATTAAAACAAAATCGTCAAGAAGGGCGTTTTCAAATGTAACATGTCCTCTTACGATATCATTAAATTCTATTTTTCCTTCTTTGGGCATCTTAAATCTTATTACGGAAGTGCGTCCTTCCTGTTCTTTTGCAAGCTGCTGTTCTTTTGTGAGATTTGAGCACGTTCCGTCATATTTCGGAGGAAGTTTTGCAAGAGTGGCTCTTTGTCTCATCTGTTCGACTTCTTCCGGCGTGCAGTAGCATTTATAGGCAAACCCTTTTTCTATCAGAATATCTATATATTTCTGGTAGATGCCGAGTTCTTTTCTTTTCATCTGGTAATAAGGAGCATATTTTTCAGGCTCGTTTCCCGGCCCTTCAGCCCAGTCAAGTTTCAGCCACTTCATTGCGTTTATTATGATACCCGTTGATTCTTCGGTAGATCTTGCCTCGTCGGTATCTTCAATTCTTAAAACAAAAGTGCCGCCTGTTTTCTTAGCGTAAAGCCAGTTAAAAAGCGCCGTTCTTACTCCGCCTATATGCAAATCTCCCGTCGGGGAAGGCGCAAATCTTACTCTGATGTTTTCTGCCATTTTTAAAGTCCTTTGAAAATTAATAAATTATTTTGTTTAAAGGATATTCAATAATCCCTTCGGCCCCGGCCCTTTTGAGAGCAGGTATTATTTTTTTTACTATTTTTTCTTCTATTATAACTTCAAGTGCAACCCAGTTTCCGTCGCTGAGATTAGATATTGTAGGTTTTTTCAGAGCTGGAAGAATTTTCTCTATAGCAGGAAGCTGTTTAAAAGGAATATTCATTTTAAGACCGACCATTCCTTCGGCAGCCAGCGCGCCTTTTAATAAAATCGCCAAATTTTCAATTTTTTCTTTTTTCCAGCCGTCTTTTAATGCATTGTTGTTGGCTATAAGCCTTGTTGTGGAAACAAGAAGTTCTTCAACGATTCTTAAGTTGTTTGCTCTTAAAGAAGAACCTGTTTCGGTAAGCTCGACAATTGCATCTACCAGTTTTCCGGCTTTTGCTTCTGTCGCTCCCCATGAAAATTCAATCTGTGCTTTTACTTTATTTTTTGCAAAATATTTTTTTGTATAGTTTAAAAGTTCCGTGGCGACTCTTTTGCCGTTTAAGTCTTTTATTGATTTTATTTTTGAGTCATTTGGAACTGCCAATACCCATCTGACAGGTCTGAATCCCGATTTTGCGTACTGAAGTTCGCAGACTTCCTTTACTTTTGCTCCGCTTTCGCAGATCCAGTCATGACCTGTAAGTCCTGCGTCAAATACGCCGTCCTCGACATATTTTGCCATTTCCTGAGATCTTACAAGCATGATTTCTATTTCTTCGTCATCGCATGACGGAAAATAAGATCTTGAAGACGCGCCTATTCTTATACCTGCTTTTTTAAATAGTTCAATAGTTGATTCCTGTAAACTGCCTTTTGGAAAACCAAGTTTTAATTTTTTCACAATAACTCCTTTTTATATAAAATATATTTATCGGCATCTTTCATTTTTGTCACGTCAACGGCGACATTGATTCTGTATTTTCCGAACCCGGGAAATATTTTTGAAGAAAACAAAGATACAGCCGAAGAAATTTTAGTTTCCTTTATATTGTCGGCAGCCAGAGACGGAATGAGGCAGTTTGCTGAAAAAATAAACCACACTAAAATTCCGGTGCACAATCCCGCAAACTTGTCAAAAATAGACATAAAAATAAAATCAACAAATTTCAAAACAAAAAGTCCGGCTATATATATGACCGCGGCCGATACGCAGAAAATAAGATAATAATTTATTCCTATCTGGTAAGGATAATGTTTTGCTATGACCGTTGCAAAAAAACCGGCGGCCAGCGCAAAAAAAGCTCTCACTAAACCTGACTGAAATCCCATATGCACAAACAACACAAGAGAAGCGATAAGAATAATATCAATAATTAAGCTATTCATACTGAATGAATAATTATTCCGCTTGCCAGTTTTGGAAAAAAGTATGTTGATTTCTGAGGCATAGTTTCGTTATTTAAGGCTATTTCTTTTATCGCTTCAACAGGCGTTGCCGGAACAAGAATCGCTATTTTTTTAGTTTTTTTAGCCAATGATACCGCTTCTTTCTCACTCTTAACATAAACATACTGGTCTGCAGGAACATTCGGTATCAAAATAGAGTGAAGAATGCTTACTCCGAGATTTCTGTATGCCGAACATCTTTCCGGCATTGCTTTTTTAAGCATCTGCGGATTTTTTATTGTAAGAGTTCTGTATTTGCCGTCTTTGAAAATGAGAAGAGGCTGTATTTTGTCATTCTGCATTTTTTCAAAAGCTTTTTGCGGCAAAATATTGAAATATTTTTCAATGTTTTGTTCAATTCCCGAAGGTGCTTCGACTACTCTGTGTGTAGGCCATATTGAAATGCCGGAATCTTCCATCGGGCAAAGGTATGCAAGCACATAGCCGTATTCTTTTTTATCTGAAAAATTCTTGTCTTTTTTCTTCATTTCCTGCATATAATTCCATGCGGTTTCATATCTGTGGTGTCCGTCGGCGATAAAGGTTTTCTTTGCCGCAAGCGTTTTTGTAACTTCGGATACCGTTTTTTCGTCGTTTATTACCCAAAGTTTATGTATAGTTCCTTCTTTGTCGGAAGCTGTTGCCGAAGGTTTTCTTTTTGCTGTATTTTTGCACAATGAAACCATTTTCTTTTTATCATCATTAAACAATAAAAATATAGGGCTTAAATTCGCCTTAACGGCTTTAAGCAGACTTAGTCTGTCGGCCTTAGGTTTTGCAAGTGTTTTTTCATGCGCTTTTACGGCTCCGCCGTGCGGATTTTCAAGTTTCAATGCCGTGAAAAAACCTCTTCTAGTCATTTTTTTACCGTGATCTTTAAAAATCTGCTCATAAAAATAAAGAGCCGGTTTTTCGTCACGTATAAGGCTGCCTTCTTCAAGCCACTGTTTGAAAAGAAAATTAGCCTGTGCATATTTATTTCTTGTCTTTGAAGCATCTGAAAGTTCAAGCTGAACCATGTTGTATTTAGATGATCTTTTTAGTTTTTCTTTTTCTTCCGGGCTTATTACGTCATAAGGCGGACATATCTCTTTTGTTATGTTTGGTTTTGAATATCTGATCCCGTTAAAAGCTTTAATTATAGCCATGTAAAATCTCCTTTTAAATAATTAAAGATTTTACATAATATATTGATATATTGTCAAAAAAAAGTATTTTTGAAAATATTTAGTTTTTATTTGACAGTTCAGACGATTTTTTATAGAATTCATAGACTTTACAATATGACTTCTTTTGAGGATCTTTTATGAGTACCAGACGACAGGCAAGAGAATGCGCTTTACAAATGCTTTATACTTTTGACAATTGCGCCATGGATGAAAAAAGCATTTTTAAGTGTTTTGACACAATTTTACCGGTAGAAATAGCATACAGGGAATTTACGGTAGTTATTTTCAGAGGTGTCTGCGAACACCAGGAAAAAATAGATTCTTTGATTGAAAAATATGCTGATAACTGGGAAATAGACAGAATGGCGACTATCGACAGAAACATAATGAGACTTGCAGCTTACGAAATACTTTATATGAAAGACACTCCCGTAAGCGTTATCATAGACGAGGCTGTTGAAATAGCAAAAAGATTTTCCAATAAAGATTCAAGCAAGTTTGTAAACGGCATTCTTGACAAGCTCAAAGATGAAAGATAATTCGTTGAAGTAATCCGCGCGGCCGTTTTAAATAATCTTATAATAAAGGTCTTTTCGGTTTTATGCAAGACATTAACGTCAAAAACAAGATAGAAGAACTGAAAGAAAAGATAAGATATCATGACCGCCTGTATTATGCGCTTGAAAAACCGGAAATATCCGATTTTGAATATGATGCTCTTCTCAAAGAACTTCAGTCTCTTGAAAAAGAAAATCCGCAGTTTATAACAAAAGATTCGCCGTCGCAGAGAGTTTCCGGCGAAGCCTCGTCCACTTTTGAAAAAGTAGAGCATCTTTCGCCCATGATGTCTCTGGATAATTCCTATTCTGTTGAAGATATTCAAGACTGGTACGAAAGGGTTTCTAAAAATACAGACGAAAATATAGAATTTATAATAGAACCTAAAATAGACGGACTGAGCGCAAGCCTTGTTTACGAAAACAACTCTTTAAAAACCGGCTCTACAAGAGGAGACGGCAGATACGGAGAAGATGTTACCGAAAACATAAAAACAATAAAAAATATTCCTTTAAAGCTTTTAACCGATAAAATAGCCGGATTTGAGGTAAGGGGCGAAGTATATATAAATAAAAATGATTTTATTGCTTTAAATGAAAGGCTTGTTGAGGAAGAACTTCCAAAATTTGCAAATCCCCGAAATGCCGCTTCAGGTTCTCTCAGGCAGAAAAACGCAAAAATAACCGCCGGCCGCAAATTGAGTTTTTTTGTGCATTCTTTCGGGCGTGTTGACGGAATAGAATTTGAAAAGCATTCACAGTTTCTTGATTTCTGCCGCCTGGCCGGCTTTGCCGTTCAGAAAAACATTCAGATTTTTTCAGATATAAATGAAGTTATACGGGCAGTTCTTGCCCTTCAGGAAATAAGAGATACTCTTGCCTATGAAATAGACGGAGTCGTAATAAAAATAAATTCGTATAAACTTCAGAGAATAATAGGTTATACAAATAAAAGTCCTAAATGGGCGATAGCTTATAAATTTCCGGCAAGACAGGCAGTTACAAGAGTTTTATCAATAAAAACACAAATCGGAAGAACAGGCGTAGTTACGCCTCTGGCTTCTCTTGAGCCGGTAAATCTTTCAGGAGTTACGATATCAAGCGCGACTCTTCATAATTTTGAAGAAATAGAAAGGCTTAATCTAAATACCGGCGATGAAGTTCTTGTCGAAAGAGCCGGAGACGTTATACCTAAAGTAGTGAAAGTTTTAAATAAAAATTCCGACGGTTTTTTTAAAGTTCCCGAAAATTGTCCGGCCTGTTTAAGCGTTCTTATAAAAGAAAAACAAGAAGATGTTTTTTACAGATGTATAAATCCGGACTGTCCTGCCCAGCTTAGAAGAGGTCTTATTCATTTTGTATCAAGAGATGCGATGAATATTGAAGGCTTGGGAGAGGCTGTTATAGACCAGCTTCTTGAACTTAAAAAGATCAATTCTTTTGCCGATATATATAAACTTAATTTTGATGATTTTATGACGCTTGAACTGTTTAAAGAAAAAAAAGCGAATAATCTTATGAGCTCAATCATAAAAAGCAGGCAGAATCCGCTTCATAAGCTTATTTTTGCACTCGGAATAAGACATGTGGGTGAAAAAGCGGCATATGTTCTTGCCCAAAAATTTAAAAATATAGATAATCTTATAAATGCGTCCGAAAATGATTTGACGGCTATAAACGAAATAGGCCCCGTTCTTGCAGAGTCGGTAAAAAAATATTTTTCAAACGATAAAGTTATAAAAATGATATTGGGATTAAAAGAACTAGGAGTAAATACAGCTGAGCCGGAACGCGAAAATCTTTTCGCTCCGCTTGAAAATAAAACTTTTGTTCTGACCGGAGAACTTTCGTCTATGTCGCGCAAAGATGCGGAGAACTTAATTCTGTCGCTGGGCGGAAAAACAACTTCGTCGGTAAGCAAAAAAACCGATTATGTCATAGCCGGTGAAAATCCCGGTTCAAAATACAATAAAGCCGTTGAACTCGGCTTAAAAATATTAACAGAAAATGAATTTAAAGAGCTTATAAATGAAAAAAAACAACATTGAAGTAATTTTTGAAAATCAGGACATTATTGTTTTGGACAAAGAGTCAGGGATTCCGGTATTGCCTTCAAAAGATTGCGCCGCTGCGGCGGAGCCTCTTATTGAAACAGTTAAAAAAACTTTAAAAAAAGTAATTATTCCTCTTACATCTCTTGATATTGATGCAACAGGAATTGTTGTTTTTGCAAAAAATAAAAATGCCTATGATTTTATCGCAAAGCAGATAAAAGAATCAAAAGCTCAAAAAAGCTTTTTGATATTAGTAAACGGGACAATGCCGCAGGAAGAGGGTAGAATAGAAAAGCGAGTAGTAAGCGACGGAGAAAGGGTTATAATAAACGACAGAGGCGTGGAATCCATAATAAATTATAAAGTTATCGAAGGATTTAAAGATTTTACGCTTATTGAGGTAAATCCGGTAACAACCATAAGAAACCAGATAAGAGCTCTTTTCTGGTCCGAAGGAAATCCTCTAGCCGTAGACAAAATATACGCAAGTTCTGAACCGATTCTTTTATCATCTTTAAAAAGGCGTTATAAAGGAATAGATGAGGAAAAACCTTTGTTGAAGAGGCTTCCGCTTCATTTTTCAAAAATGAGTTTTATTTTGCCGGCAAATACGCAGAAAAGCGTTTTTGAATCGCCTCTTGCCAAAGATATGGAAATAACGCTTAAACAATTGAGAAAATATAACAGCAGAATGTATTAAAGGAGCGCAATTATGTCAGGAAAAGTTTATTTTATTCCATGGGCAAAGAGAGAAAAATTATACGAATTTTTAAAAAAAGCAAGAGCTTTTGACCACGTTAAAGCAAGACATTTTCTTGCCATAAAAATGCATTTCGGAGAAGACGGCAACGAAGGCTTTATAAAACCGCCGTTCGTTAAGCCTCTTGTAAAAATAGCAAGAGAAAAAACAGCGTTTCCTTTTCTTACCGACGCAAGCACAATATACGTCGGAAAAAGGTCAGACGCCTACCACCATGCTTTAATAGCCGAAAAACACGGTTTTACGATAGCCGAATGCGGATGCCCCGTTATAATTGCCGACGGCTTGCGCGGAAATTCCGCCGTAAACGTCGAAGTAAACGGCAAACACTGCAAAACCGTTTCTATCGCCCATGATATTTTTTATTCAGACTCTTTTATATTTTTAAATCATTTTAAAGGCCATGAAATCACGGGATTCGGAGGAGCGCTTAAAAACATAGGAATGGGATGCGGAAGCAAGGCCGGAAAATATGAAATGCATCATAATGCAAAACCGGACGTCAATAAAAAACTCTGCATAGGATGCGGTATATGCGTAAAATGGTGTCCTGCCCAGGCATTAAGCCTGAAAAATAAAAAGATAACGCTTGACGAAAAAAAATGTATCGGCTGCGGTGAATGCGTTTTAAGCTGTCCGAAAGGCGTATTTCAGCTCGGCTGGAATGAGGACGTTAAAAATATTCAGGAAAAGATAGTTGAATACTGCTGCGGAGTATTGAAGAATAAGAAAAGTTTCAGCATAAATTTTTTAAACCATATAACCAAATTCTGCGACTGTTACACCACAAAAGGCAAAGTTCTTATGGATGATATAGGTATTATGGCGGGTGCAGATCCCGTTGCCGTTGATAAAGCAAGCGTTGATATGGTAAACAAAGTATACGGAAAAGATTTCTGCAGGGAAATTTTTCCGGATATAGATTATACCGCACAGTTTAAATACGCCGAAAAGATGGGGCTGGGTACAACCGAATACGAACTTGTCGAGTATAAATAAACATTAAAACAGCGGATAAATATGAAAATTATAAACATAAAAAAATATCCGAGATTTAAAAATCATTTTAAAATTATATTTGATGATGACAAATCTATTATTATTGAAGCGGACACAATCGTTAAATTTAACTTAAAAAAAGATTTGGAAATAGACGATGACCGATTTAGACAGATAGAAAAATTTTCAAACTCAAACAAAATAATGAGTTATGCATTTTTTCTTATATCTAAAAAAGCGTTCAGTAAAAAATCATTAGAAGATACATTGTTTCAAAAGGGATTTGCAAAAGAAGATATTGAAAGGGTAATTTTAAGATTTACAGAACTGAATTACTTAAATGATGAAGTTTTCGCGCAAAATTTAATTTCTTACCTGCAAAAAAAGTGTAAAGGCAGATACTATATAGAAAATGAACTTAAACGACACAATATTGATATTAAAATTTTAAAGCAGGTTACGGATAACACTTCTCAATATGAGGAAATTATTGCTATAATAAAAAAACGCTATCCGAAGTTTAATAATAAAAACGCGGGCGAAACAAAAAAAATAGCGTCTTTTTTCTTAAGAAGGGGTTTTTCTTCCGAGGATATAGCAAAGGCATTTAGAAAATACGGAACAGATATAGAATTATAAGGAGACTGGTATGGCAACGGCATTGTTAAGCGTAAGTGATAAAAAAGGTATCGTTGAATTTGCAAAAGAATTAAAAAAACTCGGATTTGACATCATTTCAAGCGGCGGCACGGCAAAAACACTTAAAGAAAACGCAATTGACTGCAGAGAGATATCCGACGTTACGGGTTTTCCGGAAATGTTGGACGGCAGAGTAAAAACTTTAAATCCTAAAATACACGGCGGAATTCTTGCCAAAAGATCCGAAAAAAAACATATTGAAGAATTAAAAAAACACGGCATAGAGCAGATAGACGTAGTCGCCGTAAATCTTTATCCTTTTGAAGAAACTGCAAAAAAAATACAGAAACCGGCCGATAAAAAAATATCAGGCGATATAATAGAAAATATAGATATAGGCGGAGTCACTTTGATAAGGGCTGCGGCAAAAAACTATAAAGACGTTTTGATAGTCTGTTCGCCGAACGATTACGGCACGGTCGTTGATAATATAAAAAATAAAGCCGTTACCGAAGATTTGAAACTTGAGCTTGCCGGAAAAGCGTTCAGACATACCGCTTATTACGATGCTCTCATATCAAATTATCTTTCATACGAGGAATTTCCGGCGGAAGGCGCGATTCCTTTAAAAAAAATGGCTTCGCTCAGATACGGAGAAAATCCGCATCAGAACGCCGCTTTATACAGTTTCGGCAATGAAGAAAATTCATCTGCCGCCATTTCTGCAAAACAGATACACGGCAAAGAGCTTTCATATAACAATTATCTTGACTTGGAATCGGCATGGCGCCTTGTCCACGAATTTGATAAAACGGCTTGCGCTGTTATAAAACACAATAATCCGTGCGGATGCGCAGAAGGCGAAAACGCAAAAGACGCTTATTTAAGAGCTTTGTCGTGTGACCCGGTAAGCGCTTTCGGAGGAATTATAGCTTTTAACGTTTCTGTTGATAAAGACGTGGCGGAAGAACTTGCAAAGCTTTTTGTGGAATGTATAATAGCCCCTGATTTTTCAAAACAGGCTTTTGAAATACTTTCACAGAAAAAAAATATAAGATTGTTAAAGCAGCCTGCGGCATATAAGAAAACAGAGTCTTCAATAGAATACAGAATGCTTTCCGACGGAATGCTTGTTCAGAATAGAGACGAGCAGCTTTTATCTGAAATAAAGCCGGCGACAAAAAGAATGCCTACCAAACAGGAAGAAGATTCGCTGTCTTTTGCATGGAAAGTATGCAAACATGTAAAATCAAACGCCATAATTCTTGTAAGAGGCCGCCAGACGGTCGGAATAGGCGCAGGACAGATGAGCAGAATAGATTCTTTAAACATAGCGGCAAAAAAAATGAAAAACGTAGTCCACGGGCTTGATGAATCAAAAAATCCTTTGGTTCTTGCTTCGGACGCTTTTTTTCCGTTTCCCGATGTAGTTGAGGAATCGGCGAAAGAAAACGTCACGGCGATAATACAGCCCGGCGGCTCAATTAAAGATGAATTGTCCATAAATGCATGCAACGAAAGAAATATCGCCATGCAGTTTACTTCGATGAGACATTTTAAACATTAAACAAAGAGCTAAACGGTATTGCAGGCAAAGAAGCTTGCGCAATTGAACCGTTTTGATTTATTATGGAAAAGAAAAAAATATCTTTATCGGATCTTGATTTACTTAAAAAGAATTTCAAAGATAAAAATTTACATACCGTATGTCAGACGGCAAGATGTCCGAATATAGGCGAATGTTTTAAAAATAAAACGGCCACTTTTATAATATTGGGCGATGTCTGCACAAGAGGCTGTTCGTTTTGTTCCACAAAACACGGCAATCCCGGCACTGTTGACGAAAAAGAACCGGGCAAAACAGCCGAAGCCGTAAGAGAACTCGGTCTTAAATATGTCGTAATAACTTCCGTTACAAGAGACGATCTAAGGGACGGAGGAGCATCCCATTTCGTATCTGTTATAAAAGAAATCAAAAAAATACCTGACGTCAAAATAGAAGTTCTTGTGCCTGACTTTCAAGGCTCGCATGAATCAGTTGACGCCATTTTATCGGCTGGGCCGGACGTTTTTTCGCATAATATGGAAACAGTAGAATCTTTGTATAAATACCGTAAAAATGCGCAATATTACAGATCGCTTGATATTTTAAAATATGCAAAACAAAAGGGATTTCTTATAAAAACAGGCTTAATGCTGGGCCTTGGCGAGACTGAATCCGAACTGTTAAAAACGGTGAGTGATTTGAATAATATAGGCTGCGACATTTTGACGCTCGGACAGTATCTGAAACCGTCTAAAGACAGCGTTGAAATTACAAAACATTACCAAGACGCTGAATTTGAATATCTAAAAAATAAAGTCATTGAATCAGGTATAAAAAACTGCGTATCGGGAAGATATGTCAGAAGTTCTTATTTTGCCGAAAATGCGTATAATGCGGCAAAAAATGGATAGAATAAAAATATATGCCGGCGGCCGCGAAATCGCCTGTGATATTTATGAGGCAAAAACATTTTGGCAGAGATTTTCGGGATTAATGTTTTGCCGGCGTAAACACGGTCTTTTGATAAACGGGTGCGGTTCTGTTCATACGTTTTTTATGAAATTTAAATTAGACGTAATATGTCTGGATAAAGATTATAAAATCGTTAAAGTTTTGTTTGCAGTCAAACCGTTTAAAACCGTATTTTGCCCGTTGGCAGTAAAACATATTCTTGAACTTCCGGCAGGCTGTTGCGGAACTGATATTTTAAAACCCGAAATTCAGCTGAAAATTGTTAAATAATTGTTGAGTTTAAGACGTTAATTTTATAAAATATACGGACTGTAAAACATATGAAAAATTTGCTTAAAGTTTTATTTAGCCGTTCTTTTTTTTCACTTTATGCCTCGCAGTTTCTAGGCATTTTTAACGATAATTTTTTCAGATCGGCTTTCGCAACTTTTGTTGTTTTCGATCTTATTTCTTTGAGTGAAAAAAGCAGGTCTGTTATAGTTTCTCTTCTGGTAGCAGTTTTTATGCTGCCGTTTTTTTTATTTTCGGCAACTGCCGGCGAGATAACCGACAAATACAGAAAAGACGTTATATTTAAAATCATAAAAATTCTTCAATTTGCCGTTCTGATACTGGCATTTTGGGGTTTTGTTTTACATAACATCTGGATTTTGCTTGTTGTTTTATTTCTGCTCGGAACTCTTGCGGCTGTTTTAAGTCCGGTTAAATTCAGCATACTCCCCGAGATTCTTGAAAACGGACAGCTGATATGCGCCAACAGCCTTATACAGGCCGGAACGTATATATCAATAGTTGCAGGAGTCATTTTAGGAAGCATTCTGTATCAGTCAAACATAAATCTTTTATTTATTATTTTAGCGGCAGCCGGCGTTTTGGGCATTATAGCCGCTTTTTTTCTGCCGGAATTAAAACCGGCCCCGCAGCAAAAGCCGGTTGAAATTTCAAAAAATATTATAAAAGCCGCCGCTGAAAGCCTTGCTTTTCTTAAGCAGAGCAGAGATGTTTATTTGTGTATTTTGGGCGTTTCATGGTTTTGGTTTATAGGAGTTATACTCGTAACGCAGATGCCGGCTTTTGCAAAAGTTGCTTTGCACGGAAACGAATCGGTCTATATTCTTTTGATTCTTCTTTTTTCAATAGGAATAGCTTTGGGTGCTTTACTGAGTTATTTTCTTTTAAAAGATAAAATAACTTTAAAACATATACCGATAAGCGTTGTTTTTATGACGATTTTTATAGTTGATATAGCTCTCGGCGTCAATTCTGTAAATTTTGAAACATCAATAGCAATAAAAAAAATATTCACCACTTTTTCGGGTATAAGGATGATTTTTGATTTGTTTGCTTTTTCAGTTTTCAGCGGATTGTATATAGTGCCGCTTACAACTATGCTGCAGGCTGTAGCAAACAGGAAAATAAGAGGAAGAGTTCTTGCCATAAATAATTTTGTAAACGTTTTTTTTATGATGGCGGCAAGTTTAATATGCCTTCTTTTTCTTAAACATCTTCCCGTGCCGACTACTCTTGCATTTATAGCATTGTTTAATATAGCGGTATCTTTGTATATCTGTCTTCTATTGCCGGCCCATCTTTTAAGAACTCTTACAAAAAGATTTCTGACTGTTTTTTATTCTGTAAATGTTAAAGGAATGGAAAATTTTGAAAAGTGCAAAGGCGGCACTTTAATAATAGCAAATCATACTTCAATGCTTGACGCCATTATATTGTCAACTACGTTTGGAGAGAAGGTGTCGTTTGCAATAAATACCGATACGGTAAGAAAGTTCTGGATCAAACCTTTTTTAAAGCTTATCAAATACTTTCCTGTTGATCCTACAAACCCGATGGTCGTTAAATCTATAATAGACGAACTGAAAAAAGGCGGAATAGTTGCGATATTTCCGGAAGGGAGAATCACCACAACCGGCGGTCTTATGAAAATTTATCCCGGTCCTGCCGTTATAGCCGATAAAAGTAACGCCGATATTTTGCCTGTTTGTATAGAAGGCAGCCAGTATTCGGATTTTTCGTATTTCGGAAGCAAAGTAAAAAGCAGAAGGCAGAGAAATATTAATCTTACCGTGCTTGCTCCCAGAAAGCTCGGGATTGACGGCGAAATACCCGACGGACAGAGAAGGCAGATTGCCGTTACAAAACTTTACGATATTATGTGCGAGATGAAGTTTGCAAGCAGCATTACCGAAGACACTCTTTTTAATTCGCTTATAAAGGCCGTAAAGCTTGTCGGCAGAAATAAAGAAATTCTTGATGATATAAACAGAAATCCTATAAGTTTAGGTTCTCTTATAGCGGCTATTTTTGCATTTTCAAAACTTATCTTAAGAAAGACGAAAGAAAACGAATGTATAGGACTTATGCTTCCCAATTCAAAAACTACAGTCGAATTGTTTTTTGCTTTATCGTCCGTAAACAGAATCCCGTGTATGATCAATTATGCAAACAGCGTTGGCAGCATAATAGAATATATAAATAATACAGGCGCAAAAAATATTTTTACGTCAAAAGCATTTATAAAAGAATCTGCTCTTGAAGAGCTGGCCGTAAAACTTTCCGATAACGGCATAAATGTAATTTATGTTGAGGATTTGAAAAAGGAACTTAAACTTTCCGATAAGATTTTTGCTTACTTTATGTCATATTGCCCATCATATTATTATAAAAAAATAAACGGCGCTATAGATTCTTTAAAAACGGCGGTTGTTTTATACACTTCGGGCGCCGAGGGAACACCAAAAGCGGTCGCTCTTACGCATAAGAATATACAGACAAACAGAAACCAGATATCAAGCGTTCTTGATTTCGGTCTTATGGACAGTTTCTTTAATACAATGCCTATATTCCACTCGTTCGGGATAGTAGGCGGAATGTTTCTTCCTCTTTTAAGGGGAATAAAAGTTTTTATGTATCATTCTCCTCTTCATTATAAAATAGTTCCGGAACTTGTTTATGAAACAAATTCGACCGTAATATTCGGAACCGATACGTTTTTAAACGGATACGCAAAATCCGCGCATCCTTATGATTTTTATTTTATAAGGTTTGTCGTGGCAGGCGTTGAAAAACTAAGAGAAGAAACGGCAAACTTATGGGCTGACGGATTTGGCATAAGAGTTTTTGAAGCATACGGCGCAACGGAAACATCGTCAACAGTAGCAGTTAATACGCCTATGTATTTTAAGGCGGGAAGCGTCGGCAGATTCTTGCCGTCAGTGGAATATAAACTTGTTGAAACGCCTCATCTTGAGGGAAGCCGCCTTTATGTTAAAGGCGAAAATATAATGAGCGGATATGTAAAAAACGGCGTTTTAAACGTTCCTATGTCAATTTCGGACGGCTGGTATGATACGGGCGATATAGTCAACATAGACGAAGACGGATTTGTCACTATAAAAGACACTACAAAAAGATTTGTAAAAATAGACAGCTGCAATATTTCGCTGACTGAACTTGAAACGCTTATATCTTCCGCTTATCCTCAGTCTAAGCATGCCGTTGTTGTTGTCGCTGACAGAAAAAAAGAAAAACAGATTATTCTGTTTACTACGGACTCTGATATTACATGCGCGGGCCTTAAAAAAATATTTGAGGAAAAAACTCTCACTAAAATGTGTATTGCTTGCAGAGTTGAAAAACTTGAAGATATTCCTATAGTTGGAACCGGAAAAACTGATTACAATAAACTTATTGAAATCGCAAAAGGATTTTTAAAATAATGGCGTCTAAAAAAAACATATTCCAGATAATTCTTCCCGTAAATATCGTCAGAATGATATTGAGAATCATTTTTAATTATATTTTCAAAGTTGAAGTAAAAGGTATTGAAAATTTTAAAAACGCTTCGGGCAACGTTCTTATAATAGCAAACCATAACTCGTTTCTTGACGCTTTATTTCTTTGGTCTTATATCTCAGAAGATCTTCATTTTGCGATACATCCTCTGATAGCAAAAAAATGGTATGTTAAGCCTTTTTTGCATCTTGCAAAATTTTATCAGGTTGACCCCAATCAGTCTATGGCTGTTAAATCTATAATAGACGAAGTTAAAAACGGCAACAGAGTCGTAATTTTTCCGGAGGGGAGAATAACGACTACTGGAAGACTTATGAAAATTTATCCCGGATCTGCAATTATAGCCGATAAATGCGACGCTCAGATAATTCCGGTCTGCATAGAAGGAAACCAGTATCTTATGTTTTCACATTTCGGAGGAAGCTTAAAAACGCGTCCGAAAAGCAAGATAACCATAAATATTTTTCCTGCTACAAAACTGAAAACGGACGAAAAATTAAAAGGCGAAGAACGCAGAAAAGAAGCAATTAGAAACCTTTATGACCTGATGACTAATATGCGTTATAATTCGGTAAAGTGGGATCAGACTCTTTTTGATTCTTTTATAGAAGCCAAAAATCTCGTAGGGCGCGGTAAAATAATTCTTGAGGATATGTCTCGTAAAACAATAAATTACGGTAAACTTTTGACAGTCTCTTTTATATTGGGAAAACTTATAGCAAAACAAAATAAAAAAGACGATTATGTCGGTTTTATGCTTCCTAATTCAATAGCCGGCACGGCTGTGTTTTTCGGAATGCAGGCTTTCGGACTGACTCCTGCAATGCTTAATTTTTCAACAGGCATAAAAAATATGATATCTTGCTGTAAAACCGCATGTATTAAAAATGTTTATACATCAAAAGAATTTATTGCAAAAGGAAATCTTGACGATACGGTCAACGCAATGAAAACAGAAGGCATAAATATTGTTTATCTTGAAGATTTGGCAAAAACAATAAAACTTAAAGATAAACTTACGGGTCTTTTTGCTTCATTTTTCCCGAGATGGTATTACAAAAAATCAGCAGGTAAACAAAATTCTAAAAATCCCGCGGTTATTCTTTTTACTTCAGGGTCCGAAGGCGTTCCTAAAGGCGTAGTTCTCAGCCATGAAAATTTTATGGCAAACATATTTCAGATACGCAGTATTCTTGATTTTGGCATAACGGACAGTTTTTTTAACGCTATGCCTGTCTTTCATTCATTCGGACTTACCGGAGGAATGCTGCTGCCGCTTCTAAGCGGTATTAAAACTTTTATGTATCCGTCGCCGCTTCATTACCGCGTTATACCGGAATTAATTTATGATACAAATTCAACAATTATGTTCGGAACGGATACTTTTTTAAACGGATACGCAAAATCTGCGCATCCTTATGATTTTTATTCAATAAGAATTGCAGTAGTCGGAGCCGAAAAACTTAAAGAAGCAACGGCAAGAAATTTCTTCAATACGTTCGGCGTAAGAATTTGGGAAGGATACGGTGTAACCGAAACGGCTCCCGTTATTTCTGCAAATACCAATATGTATTATAAATACGGAACTGTCGGCAGACCTATGGTCGGTATTCAAACAAGGCTTGAAGATGTGCCCGGCGTAAAAGAAGGCAAAAGATTATTTATAAAGGGCAAAAATGTAATGATAGGTTATATGAAAATAGAAAATCCCGGCGTAATACAGCCTCTTGAAGACGGCTGGCATGATACGGGCGATATCGTCACGATAGACGATGAAGGTTATATAGCGATAAAAGGAAGAGCAAAAAGATTTGCCAAAATTGCAGGCGAGATGGTTTCATTGGCGGCTGTTGAAGGCGCTATTTTAAAATTATGGCCTGATTTTGAACATGCCGTAGTTTCTGTTCCTGATCCTAAAAAAGGGGAACAGCTTGTTTTATATACCACAAGGCCGAATACCGTTTTTAATGAAATAGGCGCTGAATTTAAAAAACAGGGTTTAAGCGAATTATTTATTCCTAAAAAAATAAAAATTATAGAACAGATGTATCTTATGGGCAACGGAAAGACCGATTATGTGACGATTGGGGAACTGGCCAAAGAAGAGTTTAAGTAGCAACTTTGTCAAAGTTTAATCAAACCACAACGTAAATAAATTAATTTATTTTCAATGTAAAGACTGTGGGTGTTTGACCCACGGCAAGTTACTTTTTATCACGAGTCTAAAAAGTAACCAAAAAGACCCGCCACAAGTCGCACATTCATTCCTGTTTTTCGTCGCACAGTTCACAACTTGAAAAATCCTTACAACATAATGAAACGGATTTTTCTTCGGACAAGTGAACTTAAAATTTTATCTGTTTGAAAATTTTACAACAAAAAACAGTTCATTCATAGACGTGCTAAACGTGGCAAAAAAAGACGGACAAGATTTTTGATTTTAAATTTTTACGGTAAAAAATATTGCTGTCATAAGTGTAAGAAAATTTTTAACTCCTATTACAAAAGTTGGGTTAAAATAATCTACAACAGAATATATTTATTTTATTGAATTATTAAGGTATGCTTATTTTCTATACAAAGCTTCATCAATCCTGCAAAGTACAAGTCTAAATATGTTAGCAATTGTTGGTTTTGCTTTTTCATAATACTTGTTATATAAAACCAATAATTCTGTGCGAATATATTTTTCATGATTTTGTATTTCAGTATTTGAGAGATATAAAATTGCTTCTAAGCAATATTTTATGTTTTGGATTGATTTAGGAATTTTTTCAGTAGCCCATAAATTACTATATTTTTGCTTTTCTTGAGATGCTGTAGTTTTTATTATTTGTGGGAATTCATTTTTTTTAATAATTTTAGAATCGGATTTAAGTCTTTCAAGTAATGTGACTTTGGATTGACCTCGACACGTTATTTCTTCTATTGTATTGATTATAGTTTTTATGTCTAAAGTTGATTGAGTAATATAAAAATACACAGGTAACCTTCCAGATGGTGAAAAACAAATTTGTTTTATGTATTCAATAGAATTTATAACTGTATCATTCTTAAGAAAAGCTGTAATAATGTCGTTTTGATGTATGCCTTGTATGACTTTTGGGCTATTACTGGAAATCATTTTTCCTAAGGATATATTTTTTATATCCCCAACAAGCTTTAAAGCAGGTTTGCCTTTTTTTTCATTAAATTCACCTTCCTTTATAAAAGTAATTTTAGCTAAAAGAGATTCATCTATAATTACATCCGTGTTTTTTCCAATAAGTTTTCCATGAGTTATATCTAATAATCCGGTATTAACGACACCAATCTTAGCAGCTTTCATCATAAATTTTAACCATTCACGTTCTTCTTCTTTTCTATTTTTCTCTATTATATTTATTAATTCTGAATAATGAATTCTCTCCGAGCGACCTCCATATCTATAGTAGATATCACCTTCTTTTAGAGAAAAATTTTCATTTCTATTATCGTAAGTTTTTTTACATATTGCAGGTTTTTGTTTGAGAGGATATACATAAATAATTCCAAATGTTAATTCCATTATTTGATAGCTACTATGTATCCATTTAATTTCAGGAGCAAAATATTCACAAAGATTTTTTGTGAATTCTTCAACTTTTAAATCTTCAAACAGTTGCAAACTCTTATCTTTTAATCCTTTCAAAGTGCGTGGTTTATCACCTACACCAAAAATTATATAGCCACCATTATTATTGGCAAAGGATGCTATGGTTTTAAAATATGTTGCCATATTCCCATGATTATAGGATTCTTTAAATTCTACAGTACTATCCTCTCTTTTCATAATTCTAGTGGAGTCGTTAGGATTTGTTCTAAAAATGTCTGATAAGGATTCCTGAGATAATGGGTTTGTTATCTTCACATTTTAATTATATCTTAAAAATTAAAAAAACTAAATATATATTCCAAATGTATTTTTATATAGTATTTTGATTTTAGAAAATGTATGAAATGTTTAGTGTATGAATCGTAGATATTAGAAAAATCTAAATACAGATGGGATTTAAATTAGAAATTAAATAAAATAGCATATATTATAACTTGTTTGTTTGAATGTTCAGATTTTTGTGCTATAAATAATTTTCAGTTCATTCATGGACATACTAAACGTGGCAAAAATAAAAAACATATTGTAGATTATGTCCTTTTTTACTGTAAATATTATTTATTTTTATTTGCCTGATTTTTTGCGATTATCATCTTTGCACAACATTTGGCAATTTTCTAGTATTGTCTTTCCGCCTTCATGCCAAGGTTTTATATGGTCAGCTTCCATTTCTTCAAATTTAAAAGTCTTTTTGCACCAAATACATTTGCCTTTTTGTTTTTCATAAACTTTTCTTTTTATCTTATCATCAAACTGACGTAGATTTAAATGTTTCTCTTCACCGGTTAAAATATATTCATAAATACCTTTTATGCTTTGTATATCATCATCATCAATAAGTTTTTTTATTTTGTTTTCAATTTCTTTGTTATTAAGAGAAACATCTTTATGCTCGTTATATAATCTACCCCATTCAATCCCTTTCATTTCTTTACGGTACGTTGTAAAAGTTTTGCGAACCCAAGCAATGACATCTTGAAAATATTGCCATAATTCGTCAGCAGTAACATCATGCTGATGTTTTGACATGTAATCCTCAATTTTTGTATTGTTAATCCATGAAAGTGCGGTTTCCAAATATTCTTGTCGAATAGGAGACCCATTTAACAATGCTCCTCCATCATTTGCTAAAAGATAAGCGACACAGTTTGTTTTACTGAATTTTAATTTGGCATCTGATAACCAAGGACCAGTATAGACTGCATTTCGTAATTCTTGATCTGTTAATTTTTCTCCTGCAATATTGATAATCCTAAACCAGTCAAGACGTTCTTTATCTGTGCCTTCGCAAAAATAAATCATTAGTTCATAATTTAAAATTTGATTTTTTTCTTCTTTTGTTAGATTATGGAAAAAACGAGCATTGATAGAAAAATCTCCATTAATATATTGTCCAATACTTATAGTTCTCTGTTGTCCGTCCAAAACTTCAAAGTTCCCCTGATCAGTTCTGACCCAATACATAACATTAAGAGGGAAACCATTTTTTATTGTTTCAATAACGGCATCTCGTTGTTTTCCGGTATACACAAATTCTCGTTGATATTTAGGGCGAATATCAAGTTTACCAGCATAAGCTACTACACCTTCTTCGGCACTGTCTTTGTATCCCACAACAACTTCACGAATTGGTATTTTATGTAAATCGATTTTCATATTGTTTTATTCCTTATTTTTATTAAAATACGAGCATACTTTTCCTTTTTTTCACCGTGTACAATTCCACGATGTCGATGAACAATATCTTTTCTTAGTAGTTCTACCTCTGGTGAAATATCTCCACTATGAGTTTGCCCGATTATTAGGAATTGATTTGGATTATATTTATCTAAAAATGTTATAGGTACACCCATTACGCCTTTATAGTCCATAGGGATATCACTAACTCTATCAACATTTATAGCTTCATAGTTATCATAATTTGGGTATTCTTTTGGTGTATATTTTTTATACAAAGTTAATTTTTGATGACGTTTTGAGGTTTCCATATTTGTAAACCAAACAATACGTCCCATGCTAAAATATTTGGCTCCATTTTCTATTTTTATTCTAGATTCTGTTGCTATATTATAATCATTAGGAACTTGAAACCACTTTGTTCCACCGTTGTCATAGCCGAGCCATAGTTTGTTTTTTTTAATAAGATTAAAAGTTTCTTTATATGTAATTGCATTTTGATCACCAAGAATTATAAATTTTTTCTTATATTTGACTAACTGTGCTACATATTCACGAAAAAGAGAAAATGGTGGATTGGTTACAACGATATCAGCTTCTTTGAGCAAAGCCACACATTCGTCACTACGAAAATCTCCATTAGATTTCAATGGTGTAGCAATATTAGCATTATTTTTTAATAGCCATTTAACATCAGTAAGTCCAATTGCACCATCTGCATCTGCATCCGGTACCTCATTGAGCTCAATTTTAAAAGGTTCTTTGCCATCTGGCTTTAGTCCTTTCACTTCAATTAGGGGTAGTTGTTCTCCAACAATTGGTGACTTTGCATAACTGGTAGATATTAATTTTTTTAGACCAAGGGCATTGAAGTTGGCGGCAAAATATTTAAAAAAATTACTTTCGTAAGGATCGTCACAATTACAATATACAATTTTATTGTAGAACTGTTCTTTATAATGCTTTAGCTCATTTTCTATATCAATAAGCTGAGTATAAAACTCATCTTTTTTTGCTCTATTAGCTTTATGTAAATTCTTATTTGAGTTTTTATTTTTCATAGAATTTTTTTCAAATTCCCATACGTTTTAGATTTAAATCATTTTGTTTTGATATATTATATTTTGCGACAAAAATTCTACCAAAAAAACTGATATTAGTAAAGAAAAAAACTTAAATAAGCATTGGAAATACAATAATTTTTAATTTGTCTATTAAGTTTCTTTTTCTAAGCTATTTAAAATTTTCTCGGCTCGATTATAAAGATGATCAAAAGTAATAACCTCAATTCCATGTAAACTATCGTTTAATAAACGGAATGCAGTTTTTTCCTCTAATGTCCAGTCGTTAGATCTTCCAAATATAACAGTACATTTGGGTTTGACAGGTGTTTCACAATTATTAGCTTTACACCAGTCTGGATCTGAAAATTTTTTTTCGACTTGAAATATATAATTTGTGGCTTGAGTAATGGCACCCTTTAATTCTTCACTTTGTTGTAAAAAATCCCTATATTTTTGATAATTGCCATTTCTGTCTTTCTGCCAAAAATCAATGTGTGGATGTTTTATTTCAACAATATCAATAAATCCGTCTTCTGATTCAAATAAATAATCTGCTGTGTTCCATAAATCTATTCTACTCTCATCAAGTAAAACAAAATATGATAAACCAAACATCCAGCGGTTTTTTTTAAAAAATGGTTGCCAGTAGTTTCTTTCTTTTTTCTCGGAGTCTGAGAGAGAGTTTTTAAATTCATCTAATGCTCCCATTCTTGCTTGTACCAATTTATAAGTTAGAATTTTCTTATCAAGTTCTGGATATTGTTCTTTAAATAATTGATAGATTGTGTCCTTATGTTTTTTTGATTGTAATATTTGTTTTACTAAATCAACTGTGGCTTTGTCATTCGATAATATTGCTGATGTATTTGTGAGAATATCCATGCCTAATAAAGCTTCATTTGCCTTAATATAGGCGGAGAGCTTTTCTAAAGAGTCTTTGTCTGAAATACTAAATCCGTCACTGGTAGTAAGTTCTTCTTCAACCCAAAATGGTTCTTCTTTAATCTTCTTGAATTTTGAGAATTTAAGTGCGTAGTGGTGTGGTTTAGTTTGATTTTTATCAGGAATTATTGTTGATTGAATTTCTACAAGATAAATAACTCTATTACGTTCTGTTAATTTTTCCGCGTTAATAAAAATTGGATCTGGGAAACCGAATTCTTTTGCTTTTTTAACTCGTAAATTGTAGAAATTTGATGCGTTCATAAATTTATTTTATTCAATCCTCAACGCTATTTTCAATGGCTTAATGTTACCAAAAAAAATATTGTTATTCAAGAAAAAACAATTGATAAATGTTGTATATTTAATATTTAATGGTTCTTAAAATATATTATCGGTTGAGGCAGATATTTCTATTCTTGTAGATAAAGCTGATAATGCCATTTTATGGATTATTTCATTAACGGTTGTGCAACAATCTGTTAAAACTGATACTTTATATTTTTCTGCAGATTTTGAAATTGCTGTATGGGTTACGCAATTTTGTGTCATCATACCGCAAATCAATAATTCGGTTACTTTTAATTTTGATAAAGTTTCTTCAAGTTTAGTGTTAAAAAAAGCATCGGCAAAACTTTTTCTTACTATTGGTGCTTGTGGCGATATTTTAAGTATTCTTTGATGAATTTCTGCGCCGCTTGAGCCTTCGGTAAAAAACATTGAGCCTGATTTGCTGTCGGCAATATGTTGAATCAATATTACGGGAATTTTTTTATCATTTGCTTTGTGAATGGCATTTTCAATATTTTCAAGGACATTATCTGTATTCCAAAGAGGGAATTTCCCGTTATCAAAATAATCATTTTGTATATCAATAACTACTAAGGCTTTAATCATAATTTTTTCCTGTCAATGTGTAAATTAGCACACAATATTTTGTATGGCAGTGATTTTTTTAATAAATAACAGTGGTTTTGTTTTGGACGTTTACTCTTGGAACGGCGGAAGATGTATTTTTTGGTCCTCCAATGCTCATCCAGCCGACAGCAACAAGTTTGCCGTTATTGAAAATATAAGGAGTAAATTCATCATCGGTATCTAGTCCGTCTGAAACCCAGCCGCTTCTGAAATATAAAATTTCAACATTAACGCCGTCTTTAACATATTTATCGGGGTGTCTTAATTCTGTGTTTTTTAAAAGAGCCTGAGTCGGTCCTAATATATTGAGTACTTCCTGTTTGGACATTCCCAATTCTACTTTTGGTGCCTCAGCAACGTAATTATTAACTGTTTGTTCCCAAGGAGTAAGAGTAGCTGTGCAGCCGATAAAAAGAAATCCGAATACAGACAATAAAAACAATGCTGATTTTTTCATAAATAAGAACTCCTGATAAATATTAGTATTTATCTGAATTATACAATATTAAAATAATATTTTAACTAAATTTGGATTTGAAGTTTTTGTAGGCTGCGTATGATAAAACAATGCAAAAAACAAGTAATATACAGCAGTTTTGCCAGAATAACATATAATCTCCGCCTTTAAGGATTATGCTTCTAAAATTCATAACCGAATAAATAAGAGGGTTAAGATAACATATCCATCTAAAAGCTGAAGGGATATTTTCAACCGGAAATAATATTCCTGAAAGTAATATTGCCGGTAATATTACCAATATGCTTCCCATCATAGCCTGTTGCTGTGTTTTTGCAAAAGTAGCGATTAAAATTGCAAATGATAAAGCTGATGCAATAAAAAGTATGGCTGTAATCAGAAGTTGCCAGATTGTCCCTCTGAAAGGAAGCCCAAATCCGCCTATACCGACCGTTAACATAAAAGTTATCAGTATCAAGCCTATTAAAAAATACGGTAATATTTTTCCGACTAAAATTTCTTTATTTGTAGAGGGTGAAACTATAAGCTTTTCCAAAGTTCCGGTTTCTCTCTCTTTTGTCATACTCATGGAACTTACAAGCATTAAGACGATAAAGCTTGACATAACCAACAGAGAGGGTATCATAAAATCCGCCGTGTTCATATAATGGTTGAACAAAACTCTTGTTTTTATGTCTGTCATATTTTTAAAATTTTCTTTTCCGTATTTGTCTTTTGCCGTCTGTAAAAGAAGCTGTTTTACATAAACTGAAACCTGCTGGGCTCTCTGTGAATTTGTGGCGTCAACAAGAAGCTGAATATCTTTACCGCCTCTTTCAAGGGCGTATTCAAAACCTTCTTTCGGAGCTATTAAAACGGCTTCTGCTCTATGTTTTTGTATAAGAGAAACGGGATTCGCCTCTTTGTAAACGTCAATATTTGTTATTTTTTTAAACCAGCCTCCCGCCATGCTTCTTGCTGTAAGTTCTCTTGCTATTTTGCCCGGTTTTGCGATAATTACAAGCTCTATGTTTTTTACTTCGCTTGTAAGGGCAAGTCCGAACATAGTCATCTGCATAATCGGAATAAAAAATATCAGCGCGATCATTTTTTTATCGCGTAAAATTTGTATAAATTCCTTAATGAAATAACCTTTTAAAATAGTAAATCTCATTGCGTCACTTCCAAATCTTTTTTAAATTTTTTAATTGATATAAATATCATTAAAACGGCAAAACACGTTATAAAAAGAAACGGCATCATAAGTTCAAAAAATCCCGACGGGCTTAAAAAAACGCTTCTGCTTATCTGCATAAACCATCTCTGCGGAAAAACCGCCGTTAAAATTCTGAAAAAAAGAGGCATATTTTCAATCGGGAAAATAAATCCCGATAAAATAAAAGACGGAAGAATTCCTACGGCAAAAGCGATCTGCGTCGCCTGTTCCTGCTTTCTTGTGATAACCGAAATCAAAAGCCCGAGCGCCAGAGCGCCCGTAATATAAATTACGCACGATAAAACGTAAAACAAAAAACTTCCTTTAAAAGGTATCGCAAAAACAAATATTGAAAATATAAAAATCATAAATATATCGGCAAGCGCAAGTATGAAATAAGGTATCAGTTTGCCGATTATTATTTCAGACGCCGATACGGGCGTAGCAAGAAGAAGTTCCATAGAGCCATTTTCCCATTCTTTTGCAACGGTAAGAGCGGTTAGAACTATTGCGATAAGCCCTATTATAACGGTACCCAGTCCCGGCACTATAAACCATCTGCTGTTAAGTTCGGGATTAAAAAGAAAGCGTGTTTTGATATTTAAAGCAGATTTTTGAATGCCGTTGTTATCAAATAAAACTTCAGACGCTTTTTCTGCCGCAAGCGTTATATAACTTGTAACGATACCGGCCTTTGCGTTATCTGTGCCGTCTATCAGAAGCTGCATTTGCGCGGGTTCTTCTCCTTTTTTTACCGTCTGTCCGAATCCTTTGGGTATTATTAAAACGGCTGACATATCGTTTTGATTTATTTTTTTGTCGGCTTCGGACTGTTGGTGCAGGGGGATAAGATTAAAATACGAACTTGAGCCCATAAGCTGTAAAAAACGTCTTGACGATTCAGTCTGGTCGTTGTCCCTTACGTTGACGTTTACGCCTTTATAATCAAGATCAATTATAAATCCGAAAAATATAACAAAAAGAATCGGAATGCCGATTGCCGCGGCAAAAGTAAAAGGGTCTCTTAAAATATGTTTGTATTCTTTCATTGATATTGAAAAAACACGTCTTAAAAAAAGGCTCACTTTTTATTCTCCCTTTGAAGCGCTTTTAAAAAAACGTCTTCAAGAGTAGCTTCCGTTTGCGTAAAGGTTAAATCTTTTTTATATTTCGTTATAATTGTTTCAAAATTGTTTTTATCATTTATAAAAAATCTTAAAGTATCCGCAAAAATATATCCGTATCCCGCGTTTTGATTTTCAAATTCCGTCATTATTTTGTTTTGAATTTGAGCGTCTTTAAATTTTATTTCAACCGGTTTTTGTTTAAAATATTTGTTTTTAAGATTGTCCGGCGAGTCAAAATCTATAATGCTTCCTTTATCCATAAGCACGATTCTGTTGCAGTATGCCGCTTCGTCCATATAGTGGGTAG
Organism: Endomicrobiaceae bacterium; assembly: GCA_963666965.1. Taxonomy (GTDB): domain Bacteria; phylum Elusimicrobiota; class Endomicrobiia; order Endomicrobiales; family Endomicrobiaceae; genus Proruminimicrobium. The sequence goes on along the minus strand of OY762939.1, from coordinate 1,663,460 downwards.
TGACAAAAACAGTTTTGCCGGAAGACGTCATATTTTTTATAAGCTGCCAAAACCGTTCTCTTGTTTTCGGGTCAACGCCTGCCGTAGGCTCGTCTAAAAATATTATTTCGGGATTATGAATAACCGTGGCGCACAGCGCGACCATCTGTTTTATTCCCAAAGGAAGCGAACCCGCAAGTTTTTCAGTCTTTTCTTTTAAACCGATAAAATCAAAAAGCTCTTTTTGCCTTTTTTCTATTTTACCGTCATCCATATTGTAAAGTCTGCCCGAGAATATAATATTTTCGGCTATTGTAAGGTCTTTGTATAAAGTTGATTTTTGCGACATATACCCTATTTTGTTTTTAAGAATCTGTATTGATTTTGTGACGTCTTTTGCTTCAAGAAAAACTTTTCCCGAAGATGGTTTTAATATTCCGCACAAAACTCTGATGGTGGTTGTTTTCCCGGCTCCGTTTGCGCCTAAAAATCCGAATATTTCTCCTTTTTTTACGTCAAAAGAAATATCGTTTACCGCTTTAAAATCACCGAATAAAACGCTTAAATTTTTTACGTTTATAATGTTATTCATTGTTTTTTAATAAAAATATATCGGCAAAATTTTTCAGATTAAATTTTTTCATTATATTCTGCGGATTATCCTGTATTATAAGTTTTCCTTCATCAAGCGCTATGACGTTTGAACATCTTAACGCTTCTTCCATATATGACGTTGTAATTACTACGGTCATATCTTGCCCTGCAAATTTGTTTATAAGCGTCCATAATTCCTGTCTGCTTAAAGGATCAACGCCGACAGTCGGTTCGTCCAATAAAAGCAGTTTCGGGCGGTTTAAAAGAACGCACATCAGCCCGAGTTTTTTATACATTCCGCCTGATAGTTTTCCGGCAGGCCTGTCTTTAAACGGAGCCATTGCGGTCGCAAAAAAAAGTTCTTCGCTTCTTGCTTTAAATTCTTTATTTGTTATACCGTATAAATCTCTGAAAAATTCCATGTTTTCAATACAGCTCAAATCGGCGTATAAACTCGGTTCCTGCGGGAAATAGCCCGTGTCGTTTTTTATCTGAGAAGCGCTTTTTTTTGTTTTGTTTTCAAAATAAACTATCTCCCCCGAATCAGGCGTAAGAAGCACCGCGGTAAGCCTTATAAACGTAGTCTTTCCGGCTCCGTTAGGACCTATAATGCCGTTAACCTGTCCGCTTTTTATAACGGCGGATAAGTTTTTTAAGGCTTGGGCGTCAGCCATTTTTTTACTGACATCTGTAAATAAAACTTCTAAAGCCGGCATTTTTACTCCGTTTCAATTTATTTTTTGCCGAAATCTGCTTCAACTGTCATTCCCGGTTTTAAAGTAAAATTTTCATCGTTGTCAAAAGAAACTTTTACTCCGTAAACAAGTCTTGTTCTTTCCTGTTTTGTCTGTACATTTTTCGGAGTAAATTCGGCCTCGTCGTTTATTACGGTTATAATTCCTTTAAACGTCTGTTCGGATTCGGGAAGATAACCGATAACTTCCTGCCCTATTGAAAGCTCTGCAAGTTTATCATGCTCAACATATATCCATGCGTTTACTTTTTTTAAGTCGGCAATAGTAAGTATTTTTCTTCCGGCAGGAACAAATTCGCCTGCTTCATAATATTTATACAATACTTTGCCGTCTATCGGGCTTTTTATCTCGCCCCATTCTTTTTTTATTAGAGCCTGCTGGTATCTGTTCTTTTTTAAATCGTAATTTTCCTGCGAGCCTGCCGATGTTTTTAAAAGCTGTTCTGCCCGTTTAAATTCTTTTAAACTTATTTCGTAAGCAAGATTTGATTCTTTGTTTTCAAGAACGGCTAAAATCTGGTCTTTTTTTACAACGCTGCCCTCGTCAACGTTTATTTTTGAAATAATATCGGGCATTCTTGACGAAACGTCAACTTCAACGGCTTCAATCACTCCGCTGTAAGCGAAATTTTCGCGTCTTATAAAAATAAGAGCAAGCATAACAAGCGTTACGATAAAAATAACAGCCAGCATAATTTTTTGTTTTTTCATATTAACCTCATTTTCCTAAATTGTCCATTACGGCAAGACAATTGAGTTTTTCTATTTTTAAATTTGAAAGTTCCGTCTGCGCCGAAAGCAAATCAATGTTTGCGTTCTGCACTTCCAAAAACGTTACGGACCCAGCGTTATATGCATCGTAAGTAAGTTTAACGGCCGTTTTTGAGTCTTCTATCATTTTTTCGGTAAGATTATTTTCTATGTTTAAAGAATAAAGCCTTCTTTTTGAAAACTCAAAAAGGCTTTTTAACGTTTCGGACATATCCTGTTTTTGCGCCGAGACCGACTCTGCCGCCGATTTTTGCGCCTGAGACAATTTTTTGTTTTTTGATTTTTCAAACAGAGGCATGCTTATTGCGGCGTTTGCTCTTGTTTGAAATACGCTTTCGGTTATCGGACCGTTGGGATATTCAAAATAAGTGCCTGCCGCAAGATTGATTTTAGGATACAATTCCGATTTATAATAAGCGCTTAAATATTCGTATGATTTTACAAGTTCGTCATAAGAAACAAGTTTTGCCTGCTCGGAGTCAAAGTTTAAATTTTCAACGGGCGTAAATTTTACGAGAGTATCGTCAGGCGAGTCGCACTGAATCAAAGCGCTTGCCGTTCCGTCAAGTTCTGCAGTTTCTATTCTGTAATCGGAAGGATAATCGTTATTTATTGAAAAATTCGTTCCGGTAATTTTAAAAAGTTCCGAAAGATCCTGAGATAAAACGGCTCTTGCGGCGCTTATTGAAATTTTTGCTTTAATAAACTGTTTTTCAGCCATTATAACGTCGCGTTTGTTTTTCACGCCTGTTTTAAAAGCCGAGTTTATATCTTTAAGCTGTTTTTGCGTAAGTTTCATATATTCAAAAAGAAAATATATTTTTTCAAGGTCGCGCTGTATTTTAAAATAAGAACGCCTTGCGTCAAGCAGAACCTGTTTTTTTACGGCTTCAAAATCGCGTATTTTTGAATTATAAACCGCCGTTTCGCTTTTTACTTTGTCTTTTCTGCGGTTATTGTCAAAGACGGTATATTGAAGAGTAGGGCCTGCCGAATACGACCAGTTATCGCCGAATTTTAATTTTGTCATACCCATTGTAAGTTCGGGTATCTGCGAAACCCATCCGCCTTTTGCGTCAAGAGTAAGCGCCGGATAAAGATACGCGTCAAAGCTTTCAGAAATATAGCCCTGAGCCTGCGCCGCGCTTTGAACCTGTTTGATTTTAGGCGAATATTCAAGAGCCTGTTTTTCAACGGTTTCAAGCGTCAGTTTTACGGTATCCGCGGCATAAACGTGCCAATAACAAAACAGACAAGGCAATAATAAAAAAAGTTTTTTCATTTTATCCTCTCTTTAAAAACAGCGTTTACCGCGATTTTTATTCTTTCGTCCGTTGTTGAATCAAATTCTCCGGAGTTAAAGGCATATAGTTCTATCGGTTTGTTTATATTCATTCTTTCAAGAGTGCCCAGTATCATCTGCGGTATTATAAAAGGGGCTACTAAAACAAGAATTGCGTTTGTCACGGAATCTGTAACAAGCATTTTTTGTTTTTTTGCTTTTGATAATTCTTCAGCCAAAGCTTTAAGATGCGCGGTAAAATTGCCGAATATTTTTTTATCCGTTATGTTTAAACTTAAAACGTCTCCGGCAAACGCCGAAATTATAGTCCTGTTGTTTTTTATAAAAGAGCTTAAAGCGTATAAAATTTCCGTTATGTTTTCTTTCGGATTTTTTGAAGGGGAAACGTTTAATTCAATCTGTTTCATCATATCCGCGTAAATTGTTTTTAAAACGCATTCGTTGAGATATTCCTTCTTTTTGAAATAATAGTTAAACATTCCGGAATTTACTTTTGCTTTTGAGCAAAGTTCTCTTACCGAAAATCCCGACAGACCTTTTTTATGAGCCAGATCTATGGCTGCTTTTATTATTCTTTTATCGCCGTCGGAGCTTTTTCTCGCCATGATGCCTCCCCGTAATTCTTACACATCTGTGTAAGAATTATAATATTGTTTGTGAAATTTGTCAATATCTTTTTAAATAACGCTTCATTTATAAATGTTTTTTGATATTTGATATAATACCCCGTAAATGAATAATCCCAAAATTTCAGTAATCATTCCCGTTTATAACGGCGAAAAATATATTAACCAATGTCTGGACAGCCTTTTAAACCAGACTTTTAAAGATTTTGAAATAATATGCGTCAATGACGGCTCAACCGATAATTCTCTTGAAATTCTGGAGCAATACTCGCAAAAAGATTCAAGAATAAAAATTATCAATCAGAAAAATTCAGGAGCCGCTGTTGCAAGAAATAACGGTTTGGCTCATGCGTCAGGCGATTACTTGTCTATTCTTGACTGTGACGATTTTTTTGATTTGGATATGTTCGACCTTATGTATAACCATGCCGTAAAATACGATGTTGAGATAACATTTTGCAAAGGAAGAACTTTTGACGATAAAACAAAAGTTATTAAGGAAATAGAAAATATAAATTTTGAAATTTTGCCTGACAAAGAAGTGTTTTCGGCAACAGACGTTGCAGACTATATTTTTCAGATAGATATTAATTGGGCCTGGGACAAACTTTATAAAGCGTCGTTTGTAAAGCAAAATAATTTTATGTTTCAAACGACTGAGATTCATAATGATTCTTTTTTTGCCGCCTATCCTTTGACAAAAGCGGAAAGAATGTCAGTATTAAATAAAACATTATGCACTTACAGAATAAATATAGATACTTCGGCAACGGCAAGTTCAAGAAGAATGAAATATCCATTGTCTTTTTATGAAGTTCTTACTCTTTTGAAAGACAATTTAATTAAAGACAATACGTTTGAGTTTTTTAAGCAAAGTTTTGCAAATTTTGCCGTGGATATATTTTGCGGTTATTATGAATATGCGGATATCAAATTTAAAAAAGAATATCTTAAAAATCTGAATATTGAAAAAGTGAATATAAGCCGGGCCGGATATAAATATTTTTTAAACAGAAAACATCTGCTGTTGTATATAATACTTTCGCATAAACCGTTGATTCTTTTGTCCGGTCCTTTTTTCACTTATATCCGTAAAATAAAGAGAATGTTGAAACCTTTATTTAAAAACAAACACAGTTTGCCATTTTAGTAAATAATTTTATATATTATCTCTGCAGGCGTTAAATTATAAAACCTGCGCATTATGGAAAATAAATAACCTTTTATTCTTAATTTTAAAAAATTAACAAAAGCAGGAGGTTATTTATGCCAAAACCAATCAAATTAGAAAATCTTTCATTGTCGTTTAATCATAAAATATGTTTTCAAAATTTCAGCGCCGTAATTAATTACGGCGACAGAATAGCCGTTATAGGCAATAACGGCAGCGGAAAAACCGCGCTTGTAAAAGCAATCGCCGGATGCGAAAGCATTTTGGAAGGAGAAATAAACATTCCGAAAGGCGTTGTTATCGCCTATGTTGCGCAGACGATTGAAAGTTATCCGCAGTTAAGCGGAGGCCAGCGTTTTAATAAAGAATTAAGTCTGGCTTTGTCTAAAAATCCCGATTTGCTTATTCTTGACGAGCCTACCAATCATCTTGATATATACAACAGAAAATCTCTTATGGGAATGCTTGAGCGTTTTTGCGGCACTTTGATAATTGTTTCGCACGATGAGGAACTCTTAAACAGAAATGCCGGTATTTTATGGCATATAGACGGCGGCAAAATAAAAATTTTTAACGGCAAATACCGCGATTACAAAACAAACGAGGTCTTGAAAAGGAATTCTCTTGAAGAAGAAAAAAGAATTCTTGAAATAGAAAAGAAAGCATCACATAAAAAACTTATGAAACAGCAGGAACGTGCTTCAAAAAGCCGTAAGGGCGGCGAGAAAAAAAGAGAAGAAGCAAAATGGTCGCCCGTGACGGCTGGTGCCAAGGAAAGCGGGGCTCAGAAAGTTGCAGGAAAACAAAAAAGAGAAATAACGGAACAAAGTAAAGATATAAACGAACGTTTGGCAGCTTTAAGAATTAATGAAACGCTAAAGCCGTCATTTTATTTAACGCCTTCATCGGTCTCTTTTAATCTCTCGGTAGCCGGCGGTTCGGCCGGATATGAAAACAACGAAGTCCTTACGGAGATCAATATTTCAATCGCCGCAGGCCAAAAAGTCGCTCTTATAGGAAGAAATGCTTCCGGAAAAACTACGCTTCTAAGAGCTTTAACCGGCGAAAAAGAAGTATTAAAAAGCGGCGTATGGATAACGCCTAAAAAAGAAAATATAGGATATCTTGACCAGCATTATTCAAATTTGGATTATAATACCACTGTAATAGATTTTATATCGGCAATTGTTCCGCAATGGACTCACCGTGAAATAAGAAAACATCTTAATGATTTTCTTTTCAGAAAAAATGAGGAAGTAAACGAGGAAATATCTCTTCTGTCAGGCGGAGAGAAAGCAAGACTTTCTCTTGCGGCTATTGCCTGCAGAGTTCCGCAGCTTTTAATTCTTGACGAAATAACTAACAATATCGATATGTCTGCTAAAGAGCATATAATTCAGATATTATCAGGATATCCCGGATCTGTTTTGCTTGTTTCCCACGAACCTGAATTTATAAAAAAAATAGGAATAAAGGATATTTATATTGCTGAAAATAAGAAAATAAAAATTTGCCGTTTAGATGCAGTATAGCTATGCCGTATCCGGTTTTACGATTTATCGTCGTAAAACCGGACGTTTTTGCCGATAAAGATTTTTATTTTTTGGGCAGAGTGACAGTAAGAGTGTTTTCCGCCAGTTCATACTTGATTTTTTGTTTGTCGACGTCAGCAGGTATGGGCAAAGTTTTCATAAACGATTCAAAACTTTTTGATTTAATGTAACTGCCCTTGGATTTTTCTTCGGTTTTTTCGTAAGATTTTTCGCCTTTTAAAGTTATTGAAGTATCGTTTATGTTTACGCTTATTTTTTCTTTGTTAAAATCTTTTACGTCAAATTGTATTACATATTTGTCTTTTTCGTTTTTCATTTTAAAAGTATCGTCATAATTGATCGTATTGGTGAACAAAATTCCGTTTGACTCATTGTTTTGTTTTAATGAATTCTGAAAAAGAGAATCCATAGTCGCCTGCATTCTTGCAACTTCCGCAAAAGGATTCCATATGCCTGAATTATTTTTAAGCGCGGTATTTTCTTTTTCCAAAGCCGTTATTTGTTTTTGTAAAAGTTCAACCTGTTTTTTTAAGTCTTCAATCCCGTTTGCGGCGTTTTTAGAGGCATAAGCGCCGGCCTGAAAAATAAAAAATGCGGCAAATGCGGTCAAAAACATTTTTTTAACCGAAACTTTTTTAAACATAAAATTTTCCTCCTAAAAATAGTTAATTTTTAAAAATATTATTTTATTTCTATCTTTTTGGGCTTTGATTCTTCGCTTTTCGGCATTATTATTTTAAGTATGCCGTCCTTATAATCGGCTTCCGTTTTATCTTTGTCTATGTTTACGTTAAGTTTAAATTTTCTGTAATAATTGCCTGCGCCGCGTTCTTTGAAAAGAATATGATGCTGTCCGCAGCATTCTTCGGTTGCGGATTTTTTTCCGGATATTGTCAGTTCGTCCTGTCCGAACTCAACGTTTATGTTTTCTTTTGCTATTCCCGGCATTTCCAAAAACATGCATATGTCTTTTTCCGATTCATGTATATCGGCTGCGGGACTTTCGTAAATGTCTTGTAAATTTAAATTATTCATTTTTTTCTCCTTTAAAATTTTTTCCCAGAAAGAGACCGGCTGTATATTATCTGACTTTTATTTGTATTTGTTTAGTTTTAGCTTCTTCTTTTTTAGGAAGAACTATTTTAAGTACGCCGTCTTTATAATTCGTATCCGCTTTTGAAATATCCGTTTCGCACGGCAGACTTATTGATTTGCTGAAACTTCCGTAAAATCTTTCCGTGTGGATAAAATCTTTTCCTTTTTCCTGCGTTTCCTGCTTTTTTTCTCCTTTGATCGTCAAAATGTCTCCGTGTACGGATACTTCTATGTCTTCTTTGTTTACGCCTGGAATATCCGCGACTATAACCACATCATCTTTTGATTCTTTAACGTCTATTGCGGGACTCCATGCCGATTCAAGCAAATCATCAGTATCAAACCAGTGCGATAGAGACGTGTTGAACAATCTGTTTATTTCGTTTTGAATGTTCGCCAAATCGCCGGCTTTTTCTTTTTTTCTCCAAGGGATTAAGTTTGTCATAATAAATACCTCCTGTTTCTTTTACCGCTTAAAATTATACCGGGCTCTCTTTCTGTTTTCTTTATTTTATTTATAATTAGCACTTTGCGTGAAAGAGTGCCAATTACAAAGGCAAAAAAATATATGCCGTCAGTCAAATAAATTTGAAAATTTCATTAAAACTTTTAAATCTCTTATATCCAAATTTTTTTCTTCCATAATATCATGAATATATTGCAATCTATCCAAATCTTTGTGAGAATACAATCTTGTTTTTCCTTGGCTTTTATGAGGAATTACTATTTTATTTTTATCAAGCATTCTTAAAGTCCATTCCGGTATCTTTATCAATCTGCATACGACGCTCATTCCGTAAACAGGTTCGTCATATTCAATTATTATTTTTTTTACGTTTATTTTTTTCTTCATAAAGCCCGTTTCAAATTAATATTCAATGTGATTGTAATAAAATTATATAACTTTGTCAAGTCATCTATCTAATTTAATAAATTAGATTATCTAATTGATATAAGATTACGGCAATATAAAATAAAAATTTTTAATAACTGTTTTAAAATTCAGGTTTTCTTTTTAAAACAAGAAGAATTTTTATATCTTCAATAATTTTAACTCAGTCAACTGTTAAAAGCAGCCATTTGCCGTCGTGGTATGTTTCTGCTTTTCTATATTCATTTTGTGTATTAACCGACAGAGCATTAAGAATTTTCTCGGTTTTTTCTCTTTCTTCTGTTCCGAAAACGATTAAAAGTTTAAAACTGTTTTTTTCAGGAACAAAAGAGCAGAATGATTTGCTTTTTTTATACCGAAGCACCCAGCCGTGTTTTTTACCGCCGTATATCCATTGCGGATTGAATATACCGGAATATTTTTGGTCTATCCAGCCTTGAAGTCCGCGCCAGTAAGCAAACGCTTCGGTTCCTATCCAATTTTTGATTTTTTTATCATCAGGAAAATTGGCAGAATCTGTTATTCTGTCAGTTTCAGTTTCCATTTATTTAGTTTTATTCAATATTTCCGTTATTATTTCATCAAGCTGTTTGTTAAATTCATCCGGTTTTTCAAGCATAAGAAAATGGCCGACTCCGTGCATTATATGAACATTAAATTCGCTGACATATTTGCGGTTGCCTTCGGCATTTGTATTCCACAAATCGGCGTTTAAACACCAAACGGGAGTTTTAATATTCGGAGGATTTTTTATATAAGAAGTTTTAAACATTTCTTCCATTGCGCTGATTGCGATTTTCGGATTTGCTGAAGACATTTTATGAACTATAGAGTCTACAAATGCAGGATTTGAATCTTTTACAAACATATTCCTTATAAAAGAATCTGCAGTTTTTTTAAAGTCTGTTTTGAAAGGTTTTACCACTTCAGCAACTTGTTCAGGCGTGTATTCTTGTTCAAAATTTTGCATTGTATCAATACCGACAAGAGCCGTGATTTTATCGGGAATGATTTTTGCCGTTTCAACAATTACGACTCCGGCCATTGAATGGCCGAGCAGAATGATTTTAGAGGCTTTTATTTTATTTACCACGGCTGCCACATCTTGGCCGAATAATTCCATAGTATAAATTGTGCGCTGTTTGCCTGATTTTCCGTGTCCGGCCAAATCTAAAGTTATTACTTTATATTTTTTATCAAAATAGGGAATTTGTCTTTTCCATGCCGTTTGGTCGCAGCTCCATCCGTGTATAAAAACAAGTGCAGTATCTCCTTTGCCGTATGACGAGTAAGATATTTTAACGCCGTCTTTTGAAACTGCTGTTCCGGTTTGGCAATAAACTGCTTCTGTAAACAGAAAACTTACGGCAATAAACAACATCATCAAAAAAATAATTTGTTTTTTCATAATACCTCTTAACCTTATATTAATTTGCGGCAATAATTTCTTCAAGAATTTCGGATGCGTCTTTTACAAATTTTTGACAGAGAGTTTCAGAAAGCTTTTTATCTGCAAATTCTTTTCTTTCTTCGGGATTTCCCAAATCATATCCTAAAAGCTCTTTGCAGTTTATGGATTTATTTCGCAGCTTGAACTTTTGCGAAAAATCATTTTCAAGAGCAAAAAGTTTTTCCTTTGCTTCTTTTGATGCGGCATATTTTAATCCTAAAATTATAAATGCTCCGGTTACAGCTCCGCATGTCTGGCTCATCCTTGCCATTCCGCTTGAAAAAGGCGTGGAAATTTTTAATGCAAGCGTTTTATCAATGCCGGATTCCGGCCCGTATGCAAGAAGCATTGCCTGGGAACAGCTCAGACCGCTTTTAAAATAATCAACAGCCTGATCAACTTTTGATTCCATTTTATTTAAATTCTCCTTATTTTAATTTTTCCATGAAGATTACTTCTACTAAGGCGCCGCAGCCGGACTTTTTTTCTCCAAAGGTGGAATATCCGAGTTTTTTGTACAGCCTTATATTTTTTTCGCTTTTTGCGCCGGTAAAAAGTTCAAAACGTTTTGTTTTAAAATATTTCTCTATCTCTTTCATAAGAAGCGTTCCGATTCCCCGGTTTTGCATTTCTTTTGAAACGGCAAGCCTTCCTATATAACACGTTCCGTCTTTTTCAAAAGCCCTCACGGCGCCTGCAATTTTTCCGGAATCTACCGCTTTCAAAAATACGTGCGTTTTAAAACACCGGCTTATTTCTTCAATTGTTTCTTTCAGAGGCAAAATATCGTAATTGTTATAAATTTCCGCTTCAATTTGAAAAGCGGCTTTTTGTAAATTTAATATTTCATTTGCGTCTTTTACGGATGCCTGTAAAATTTCCATTTTATCCTAAAGCCACGTCTAAAATCATCATTACTAAAAAACCCGTTATTGCTCCGCCGGTGGCTAAATCGGCATTGCCGTTTCTCTGTGATTCGGGTATAACCTGCTCAACCACGACAAAAATCATTGCGCCTGCCGCAAAAGCCAAAGCATACGGCAGCACAGGCTGCGCGATTACTACTGCAGCGGCTCCTATCACCGCAAATACAGGTTCAACTACTGCAGAAAGTTGTCCGTACCAAAAACTTTTAAATTTTGAAAAATTTTCACGTCTTAGCGGCGCGGAAATAGCAAAACCTTCCGGGAAATTCTGTATTCCTATTCCGACAGCAAGCGCAATTGCTCCCGAAAGAGATGCTCCCTCAAAACCCGAGGCAGCCGCTCCGAAAGCGACACCTACAGCCAGTCCTTCCGGTATATTATGAAGCGTAACAGCCAAAACTAGCAGCGTGCTTCTCTTCCAGCTTGTTTTTATACCTTCAGCTTCATTATTCTGAAAACCAAGATGAAGATGAGGCAGAATTTTATCAATTAAGCGTAAAAAAATGGCTCCCGCCAAAAATCCTATAGCAGGCGGAATCCATTTTGCGATATTTGTTTTTTCAGACATTTCAATTGCCGGCGCAAGCAGCGACCAGAAACTTGCCGCTATCATTACTCCGCCGGCAAAACCAAGCATCGCGTCAAATTGTTTCTGGTTAAATTGTTTGTTGAAAAAAACAAGACTCGCGCCCAGAGCGGTAAGCCCCCATGTAAAGACGCCTGCAAGAAGCGCCTGCCAAACCGGATTTAAATTTTGGAATTCAATCATTTCAGTCTCTTACTTATAGATTATTTTGTTTATTGAGTCAGCTTTAAGATGCCAAAAAACGAGCCGTATTAACGTTTCGCAGCGTCATATATTTATAAAATTTACAGCCGATTAATTTATTAAGGCGGCTTTTATCGTAATCTTTTCTTGAAAGATTCCAGAAAATGGCGCCTTTAACGTAACGGATATCAGCAACATCTTTATTAAACGGCAGTTCAGTCACTATTTTTTCAGAATCAAATTCTTTAAATAAATAAGCTATGTCAGTTCTTTGGTTTTTGTCGTTCTGCCAGTCGTCAGGAATTGCTTTTGCTATTTTTTTTATTTCTGTTTCAGTTTTGATAAGAACGGGTATTTCAAAATCAAATTCATCTTTTAATATTTTTATAACGTCTGCGCTTACGGCGTTTTTTGATTTTGGCGATTTAAAAATAACGTTTCCGGAATTTATATAAGTTTCAACATCAGTTAATCCGAGTTTTTCAAAAACAAGTTTAAGTTTTTTCATATCAACGCGTCTTTGTTTTCCGGCGTTGATTCCTCTGAGCAGAGCTACATACTTCAAATTATACTCCGGCAGGCAGTTTTTTTGTCATTAATTTTCTGTAATTTATTTTATGTCCGTCTGCGATAAAAATTCCGTCGCCTACCGCGTGGAACATTCGTTTTTCTTTGCGTTCGTCGTTAGTCCATGCGGCGATTCCGTTTAATACGAAAATATTATGTTTTTTTATGTGGTCAACAACCTTACATTCTATATTGGCTATACATTCTTTTATAAGAGGCGCTTTAACATTTTTTGCTTTCAGAGGAGTCAGATTAAATTTTTTAAATTTATCAATATCTTTGCCTGAACAGCTGCCGGCTCTTATTACCTGCTCGGATATGTCAACGGCAGGTATGGATATAACGCATTCTTTTGTTTTTACAAGAGCTTTATACGAATGGTTCCACGGACCTGTTAAAATTGCAAACTGAGGCGTAAAATCCATTACCATATTCCATGATATTGTCATTACGTTGTTTTTTTTGCCGTCAAAAGTGGTTATCATTATTACGGGACCGGGCTCTATGAGCGTAAAGGCTTTTTCCAGCGGGAGTTTTTTCATTTGTGAGCCTCCGTATGTTTTATTAAGCATATTATATAAAATAAAAAATTCAAAAATACATTTTAAAAGAGTTATAATATCACGCAGGCGTATTTAATCATTATTTATCTTTATAAAAAATGAAAATTAAAAATATAAAAGGATTTTACAATGAACTCTTCGGATTTTACAGCATCGGATTCTTCAGGTTCCAAAAGACGCGATGATAAAAAAGCAAAAGTATTGAAATTATTTTCCATATCGGCTGCGCACGGTTTAAACGACTGGTACACAAACTATCTTCAGGCGCTGGTTCCCTTTTTTGTTGCGGCAGGATTCAGCATAAGCAAGACTGCGGCTTTAATTTCAGCTTTTACAATAAGCTCGTCGGTTTTGCAGCCTATGTTTGCGTATCTTGTCGATAAAAAAAATAAGAGATGGATGGTATACGTCGGAACTATCTGGATGGGAACATTATTAAGTTTGATAGGTTTAATAGACAACTATACATTGCTGTTTGTAACAGTAACGCTTGCAGGGTTCGGAACTGCGGCCTTTCATCCGCAGGCTTCGGCAATGGTTACTTCAATAAGCGGCAATAAAAAAGGATTGTATCAGTCTATATTTGTTACGGCCGGAAATATCGGTCTTGCTTTTACGCCTCTTATAGTAATTCCTTTTGTAAAAAATTTCGGATTAAGAGCCACGCCCGTATTTATCATTCCGGGACTTTTGGTAGGCGTTTTGTTGTGGTTTACTTCTCCTAAAATGGATAAGAAACACCACAGCGTTGATCATTCGACTTTAGAAGCTTTGAAAAGCAATTGGAAGAGCCTGACCAAAATAGTTATAACTGTATCAATGCGTTCTCTGGCATTTTTCGGACTAATCTCGTTTTTGCCGTTATATCTTCAGGGTAAAAATATTTCAATTACAGTCAGCAGCCATTTGCTTTTTATAATGTTGTTCAGCGGTGCGGCCGGAGGTCTTATAGGCGGATATTTATCCGATAAATTCGGACGTAAGCCTGTTATAGCTTATTCTCTTATGCTTGCCACTCCTTTTTTATGCGGATTTATATTAACCCATGGGATATTAAGCGTAATGTTTCTTTCTCTTGCAGGAATGGCTCTTTTATCGTCATTTTCTGTTACAGTAGTCGCCGCTCAGGAAATTTTAACTAAAAATCAGGCGATGGCTTCGGGATTAATGCTTGGATTCGGTATAGGAATAGGAGGACTTGGCGTCAGTTTGATAGGTCTTTTCGCCCAATACGTCGGTTTAAATTATGCAATTTATTTGTTGATTGCATTGCCGTTTTTAGGCGGAAGTTTTTACAGAATAAAAGCGGCATAATCTTTATTAAAATCTTGCTGTAAACAAAATAAATGTCATAAGAATCAATAAGAATATATTCCAAGTTCTTACAACGCTTTTTGCTTTCTCGGTTGCCTGAACATCTGAATCTTTTCCGAATATCTTTCCTGCAAATTTAAAATATTTCGCGGTCAGATTTACTATTATATCAGGTTTAATTGCGCTGAAAATACATATTGCGTACAATATCGCAAAAAATATTAAAACCGGCAACGAAAGATTAGGCATAATGACTCCTTGTCAATTCAATTTTTCCGTCAGTCTAATTCTATCAAATTATTTTAAAATAGTTTTTTATTTTGCTTCGTATTCGGCATTTTTTTCAAGCCGTCCGGTTTCGGGAAATACATTTTTAAAAGTTATCGGAACAGACTCGCCTTTTGCAAAATCCCCTGTGCTGTTTACCTGAAAGTGCAGGTGCGGTATCGGGCTTTCTCCGGAATTGCCGCTTAAGGCAATGATATCTCCCTGTTTTACTATTTGTCCAAGTCTTACCTTTGAGCCTTTATGCGTAATATGGGCATATAAGGCGAAAGTTCCGTCTTCGTGAATAATAACTATGGCGTTTCCCTGATTTTTGCCGTGGTCATTATCTGTAAATTCGTCTCTTACAAAGAAAACGGTTCCCGTTCTTGCCGCTATAATTTCCGTTCCTATCGGCATTTCAAAATCGTACGCATATTTTAAATTATCATAATGCGTCCACGGTTTTTCTTTTTTTTCGCAATTCCCCTGAATTATTTTATGTTTTGTTCCGGGCAAAAAAGGAAGAATATACGGAGAATCTTGATGATTGATATAAACTTCTGTTTTATCTGTTTCGGTTGAAACTGTTTCTGCGCTTGCGCAATCCGCAAAAACAGATGCGAAAATCAAAGCTAAAATAATGACAAAATATTTATTCATAAAACACCTCTTAAAAATGATTCCAATTATATCAAAAATATACTTTTGTTTTGTTATTTGAAGATAAACTAACTGTTAAAATTTTGTTTTGTCTTAAATTTTATTACACTAGTATTTTAACTTTTTAATGTTTTTTTAACTTTAAAATTAATTTATATGTGTTTATTTTGTGCGTTGCTGACAAAAGGTCAAAAGATATGTAAATTTAGTATAATGCAGTTAGTTTCATAGTTTAATTCTGTGAAGAGGGAAAAATGACGCAGAAACAGATAGGTAACATTCTTGAAATTGTAAGGTGGACGTGCATAATAGCCGGTTTTAATCTGGCATATTTTTTAGGACAGGATCCTGCGGGGCAACTGCATATAATAATGCCGTGGCTTGTAATACCTCTTGCGGGGTTTACAGGGATTGAATCAGTCTGGATTGGTAAGGCGGCGTCTGAACTTAGCGGTTACGGATATAATCCCGCATATCAACGCCAATCCGGTTTGAACAATATAGCAGTGGCAATAACCGCAATAATAGTATTCCTGTTTGGATGGGGAACTTACGCCGAAGCAGCAGTACTGATCATATTGCTTATTTTCCTTACGCTGTCAGCCTGCAACCATGCCTATTCGGCGATAAAAGAAAAAAACTACAAAATAAAAAATCTTCTAAGACCAATAATGACAGCTTTACTGTTAGCCTTCACCGTCCCATTCATCATCCGCGCCTTGTCGTTTATATCTTTTAAAGTAGTCTAGAATTTTATTATAACGTAATATTTTTTATCATTAATAATGAAGGGAAAGTGTTTTACGATGAATTTTACAATAGATAACAAAATCAAAATTATTCGTGATTTTAAACCTCTGCCTCAACCACAGTTTGATGGTAATGAACATGCAATACGATATATTACATGGAATATATATAATCGTGTTTGTGAAGCAATAAAATCATTTGTGATATTATTGGATAATTATAGATATTATGATGCGTTTATAATTGCCGGTCATGCATTGGAAACGTGCAGTATTTTGAGTTATATCAAAGATAACGATACTGAGGCAGTGAAGCTTGCAAATTACAATAGGTATATAGCACGGGCTACGGTTGACCGTTTAAGTGCAATACTTGAAATGGATTCTAATCTTGAAAAAGATTATGCTCGGAATGCATACGAGATAGTTCTAAAAATATTTTCTTCTGTTGAGTGCACTGTATTTAAATATGTCCAAAATGTCGAAGAAAAACACAAAGAAATTATTGAGGAAATAAAATCGTTAGATGAAATAAATATAGAAAAGATTAAATCATTTAAAAAAAATTATAAGTTGCCACGAGTTAAAGATTATATAATCGCATTTTCAAAAAATATAGGAAATGTTAATGATAAAGAAATTTTTATGTACTATACAAAATATTGTAATTATAAACACAGCAACATGTTAGCACCCGGTGCATTGGCGGGAGATATTGATGCCGAAGAAATTGATTGGTTTATTGGGTTGGTGCAGAATATTGTTCAGTATCTAGAAAAATCAAAACTTACAGAATAGTAATGTGCTAAACTATTTGCCAATCGATAATTTGATAATGATGAAATACTACATTGATAATGTAAAATAAAAAACCAAAACAGTTTTACAGAAACATTTTTACAGAGAAAGTAGTGCTAGAAAATGTAGTTTTGCTATGGGTGTTGAAAATTTTAATAAAATCTTTATATTCTACAGAAACAGATGAACGCAATCCGCAAGTGTACAAATTCATATTCATATCTTCATAGGTTTTAGAATAGATTTGTCTTAAAATTAATAATTTTTTATCGATTTCTTTTGCTTTAGTAAACTTAAAATTTCTTTCTGTTGTTGCTAGTTCAACATTTAATGCAAAAGTGTCTACAAATATTTCTCGATTTGAATATGTCCCATTAAAAATGTCTCTCAAGCTAACAAATTTAAAAAAATATAAATTATTCTCCATATTACCCTCTTACAAAGATTTTTCTAGTCCAAAAGAAAATTATATTTGTTTTGGACTATATTTTCAAGATGTCTTTTTTAAGGCATCTTTTAATTTTAAGTTTTCTTTCAAAATATCATCAACGCTGAAGTCAAAAACACGAGCATAACAGTCAATTTGATCTGATATTATTTTACAAAGGTTTAAGGTATCTAAAACTGTCAATATCTTCGGAATCTTTTCTCTTAATTCACATCTTGTTTTCGAATCTATGTGGTCTTTTGTTTTTAATGAAATTGTAAAAGTTAAACATGGTAATTTTACTAGATTTGAATTTATATGTTCATCAACTATATTTTTTTGAAAAAATGGGGCACATGTCATAAAAGCATCCCAGTTTGTATCATTACATATATTTTTTTCACTATCACAACGCATTGTATTATTTGCAGAAAGCATGATCCAGGAATGTTTTTCATTAGTATTGGCTTTTTCTATTGTTGTGTTTTCATATAATATATCCTGTTTGCTATGAAGTGTAGATTTGATTGCCTTTTCCTTTGTGTTAGCATCGTATACTATAACACAATCTGCTTGATACTTTATTTGATTAGTTTCAGCTTCTTTTTTTAATAACCTAGTATGAATTCTTATATCAATATCAAGTTTTAAATCCTCTTTTATAGTTTCATTTAAAATAATAAGACTTTTAGCACAAAGACTATAGATAAATCCATTGAAACTAGTAGAAGTGACATCGGTCTCAGTCTTTTTGTCTTCATTACATTTTTTTTTCCATATATTTATTGTTTGATCGGCTCTATCATGTTTGTCATGTTTTAAAGGTACAAATAACATCTGGTAAATTTGATTATATTTAGAATTTAATAAGTTCTTAATTACTTCTGTGTTTTCTTTTTTGTTATTTTTTTCTTTTTTGAGAAAATCAACGAAAGTATCACTGTAATAATCTATCCATATTTTAAATATTTCATTATCGATTTGAGAATTTATTTTGCCAATAGCAAGGCTGAATTTCTCTATGAATTTTTTAATATCATTATCGTATAAAATATATTTAGATATACTGCTAGAATTAAATTGTTTTATTTCATAAAAAATTTCTGTGTTCTGTTCATTCCAATCTTTAACAGAAAAATGTTTTTTTATGTTATCCTGGTAAATTACATCGCAAGTTTTAGTTATAATATTTATTTTATAAATTGCATATCTCTGGGTTGATTTAGTTTGAGCTTTCTCAAAGTAATCATTGCCTGTTTGGAGAGTCATAAGTCCTCTATATAATCCTATATCATTTATGTGTTCATGACCGCATAAAATAATATTTGTACTGCTTGATAAACCACCGTTTTTGAAAAAATAGTTTTTTATTTTTTTATCTAAACTGTTAATAGAATGATGTGTTATGAGAATATTAAAGTTTTGTCCTGAAGGTTTATAATCATTATAATGTGTGGATATAATATCTATGTATTTTTTTATAGTCGTTACTTTTTTTATAGAGGTATTTAGAATAAAAAAATTTATATTTATATTATTGTAAATTGAAATAGTATCAAATATCAAAGGCTTGTTTTGGGTTTGAAATCCAAAAATCTCCCTTAATTCATTTGTAAGTTTATAAAAATTTGCAAGCTTGTTTTTGCCTCTTCGATTAATATCATGATTCCCAGGGACAAACTGCAAACTAATAATCTTGCAGTCATATTTTTTTAAATGCTCTTTTAAATTTGCGTAAAAATCTTTTGCATAGTTCAATCTTTTAGTGTATTCTTTTATTACTTTTGTTGCATTGACAATATCGCCAGTGTCCACAATAATAATAGTTGTTATTTTGAGATCTCGTATATGATTTGCTATTTCTTCATATAAAGGAATATTTCTATCTCGACTGGAAGAAATATGTTGGTGTTGTATGTGTAAATCGGATAAATGTAAAATGTAGACACTGTTTTCTTTCATTATGTCCTTTATATCCTTTTTACAAAAAATATATTGAAACTATACTTTACTAATATTTTTACAAAAATATAATTTTTTTGCAACTATTTAAAATTAAAATCAATTTATGTATATTTGTTAATTAAAATTATGAAATAGCGTAAGATATGGAATAAATTTTTTATATATTTGTTTTACTTATAGAAGATTTGTAAAAATACATGGTTAAAAGAAAACTTAAAAACTAATAATAAATAGGCATATAATTTTCTATTTTAATTTTAGATGAGGCACGAAGTTATATGAAGTTGGACGGATTTGCAAAGCAAAACGAAGAGTGTACTGTGAAGAGGCGGAGCCGGAGGTACCCGAACCACTTTGTAAGAAAGTATAAAGTCAAAAGACGAAGTAAAATTGTTTGAGAAAATTTTGGAGATATGTTTTATTTATTTTGGGCAAGGTATATCCAGCACAGCCGAGCGGTAGCGAGCCGATATCCGAAGTTCAAAATAAATAAAAAAGAGCCCAAAAGGGCTCAAACATGGCGGAGTAACTAGTATCAATAGCAATACTCTCTCTAAATTCCATAAAAAACAGGGAAAATACAGCGAATTTATAGCTTTTTTAATACTTCAAAGAATATTTGACACAATTTAACGTCATAAAATTAAGAACAAAATCAAAATTCCCTAAAAACTTATCAGGGAAATTATTTCATTTATCAACAAATTGATATCTATTTATAAGAATTTAACTGTAATAAGTTATAAAAAAGAAGTGGTACATTCTGTCACTCAAAAGTAGAACAAAAAATTAAAAATATTTTAAAACTTTTTGAATTTTACTCCTTTGACAGTATCTAAACATAGTCAAAATAACAAAATTTGCACTTTGTTTTACAAACCCTGCTATTCTTATTTATCAACATAATAATAGCTATTTTGGATGTTGAACAACTACAAAATCTGCTTTTTTGAGATTTAATGATATCGAATTTTTCAATTGGAAAGACTATAGCATATAATTATCTTTTTTATTTACTTTTATGTAAAATTATCTTTATTAGAAAACAGTACATTGAAGAGGTTATATATAGAGTGCAAAGAGAATATAATAATTTTTTATACGAGAAGAATAGTTATGGATTTGATTACACTTTTTTTGCCTTATATATGAGAATACCAGACTTAAGTATTGATGAAAGCAGTTCAAATAAAATTCTCTTTCAATTAGATACATACAAAATGAATAAAGGTTCTTTTTTTCATGAATATATTCATTACCTACAAACAGTATCAATGTACACAGGTATAGAACTATGGTATTCGTTTTTTACAGAAATAGTTGTAAATCTTACTAAGGACAATAACATATACAATGATGATATAAATATTCTAATAAGTAATATAAATTCTTTAAGTTATATAAAAGCAATAAAAGATTTTTTTAAAATTCTCACTACAGATATAAAATATTTATCCTCTAATGAAAAAGTTTTTGATGTGATAGAAGAAGAAGTTGATATGGGGAATAAAAATATTCCCATTGTAAAAATTGTTCTACAGAACATAGATGAAAAGCTTTATGCTTATCCTGTTACATTTGCTACGGTTAGAGAATCTCAAGCTGAAGCAATTCAACAAATTGTAAATAATGACGATTGGAAGGGAATAAAAAAGATAGAGATCGCTGATTTAAACGAATTTGATAATCATAAATATTTTTTATTTGTAAGGATGTTAAATGCAAAAGGTTATATTGGTAACAGTGCACAAGTTATTGTGGTTACAGAATTATTTATGCGAGATGGTTGGCCCAAAAGAAATACTGTAGTGCTGATCATGCGAATACTTGATATTGAACGGACACTGTTTGAAAATGTTAATATTGATTGCATTGATGAAACATTGAATCAATTAGCGGGAAAGTATAAATTATTTCCTAATAACACAAATGTTGATTCTTTTGTAAGAAAATTAAATTCAAATAATTCTGATAATGTTTTAACATGCTTAATGAATGAATTTCAAAAATATGCTGTTCAATTTTATAGTAATGGTTGGAAGTATGTTATAGAGCTAATTAAAGAAGCCTTTATAAATGATGTATTAGATTTGAACTTGCAAATATTTAAAATTTATGGAATACCTCTGCTATTTACAAAAACGCATAACGATACTTTTTGTCATCTATTGAATATTAACACTCCAAAATATATAGACTATGCTGAAGTTTTTGCGAATATGGAGTTGCTTTTTTTTAGATTGATTAGCAATGAGAATATTCATCAGCCATGTCCTTTTTTATCAACTCAACAATGTGCCAAATATTATGATGAATGTAATAAAGGATTTCTCAATAATATTCCATTTGAATGCAAAGAAAATATGTGTCACTTATTAGCTGGGGCACTTAATATAAATTTACATACGACAAAAAAAGTATTGTGGAATCCCACCAATATAAGGGATTCTCAAATTGTAGACAGATAATTTTTAAAAAAGTCTATATCTTTATTTATGAACGCTTGTTTAATTTTTTCTACAGAATCAATTGATATCTGTGCTCCTGCTTTAAGTTGGCGGAGAGTCACATAACGGACTATATTGACTGAGCTGGCTTCCTTAGAAGATTGTTTAACAAGTTTTAGAAGTTTATAAAATAATATATTCTTATTACATATCCTTAAAAAGAGATATCACGCTAACTTAAAAGTCTTATATGAATACATAATATTAAATACCATACAATTTATTATTTATTTTAGTTGATATTTTAGTTGATATACTGGTTAATATTTTTTGTATAAATTCAAATTTGTTCGTTTTTAAAAAAAATAAAAGTATAATATCTAAAGAAAACATAATAAATCCTGAGATGTCATTTATAAAATAATAAAAGCATACAGCTAAAATCAATAATATTATAAAAACAACTACTTTAACAGCAATATCAATCTGAGCACTTAATTTATTCTTTTTAATTTGTATCAATCTTATTTTTTCTTTTTCTTGTTCAAGTTCGCGTTCTTTTTCTTTTTTTTCATTTTTTTCAATTGCTAACTTTTCTAAATACTCAGCAGTCATATTGTTTTTCATATCTTGTAAAATCTCTTCAATTAAAGATTCTTTTAATGATTCAACATTACCAGCTGTTTTATTGGCGATTTCTTGATGTAAAAAGGGATAATTTCTCAATAGCAAATAATCAGTTTCATTAATTTGACCAGAAGTCTTTAATTTGTCAGCTGTTTGAACAATTTTTTTTACAAGGGCAGGATTTGGTTGCACAACGACTGAACATCTAGCTATTAATACTTCTTTATTTTTATCAACAAAAACTGTTGGATTTTGTATCCATATAGCGGTTCCTAAAAAAACATCTGTTATACATGCAGGAATATAATTAAAATCAGAATTCTTCTCAAATAATTTATTTGCATAGGCAAGAGCAGTATTTGGAGTTACAAATATATGTTTTGCTTCTTTTAAATTTTGTGCTTTTGTTCCTTTACGTAAAAAAATTATTGCAGCTATTGATGTGATATCTTTATCAATTGTATCTTTTTTTGCTTCAATTTTTTCAGGAGCTGTATGTTGTTCATAAATATCTTTTATTTTTGCTTTTAATGTAGTTTCATCTATTTTATATTCTTTAATAGATGGAGTATCCATTGTTTTTATATTATAAGAAACTAGTTTTTCATCAAGACTTATTATAAATTGTTGAATATCACTGGAGTTATAATCATTATCTTTAAAGTAACGCAATACGGGACTAGCTTTTTCAATATCATAATCAGGCGAATTAATAAAACGAAGACAAGTTTTTAGTATTTTAAGTATTTCATCTTTTGTATGGTTAAAAATATATAAATTAACTTTATTTTTATCTAAAGTTTGTGTTAATTTTTCATATATTTTTTGATTTTCTTTGCCCATAACTCCTAATAAATAAAATATACATTTAGAATCAAAATAAATATTTAAATCGTTTAAGTCTATATTTGTTTTAGGGTTATAGATTATTGAATTAGCAAGAATATGTCCAATTGCTATATCTACGAATTTTTCAAAAAAAACATATTCATGTGTTCTTAAATGATTAATATAGGAACACATAATATATTTATAAGAAGATATAACTTTAGTTTCGGGTAATAAATGTTCAGTATATTGGGATGCAAATAAAATGTCTAAGTCATAATCATATAAAAAAGAATTAAGAATGTTATAAGTTTCATTTTTCATTAATGAGATATTAAAATCTTGTTTTGCAAAAATAATAAATTTTTCCATTAATTCTTCAATTTCAGCCTTTTTCTGTAATTCTTTGGCTGTAAAATCATATTTGATAACATTTTCGTTAATAGGAACATAATATGATATATTTTCTTTTTTTAATATTTTTTTTGTTTTACATCTTCTCAGTATTGTAAGCATTGGATGGTAAGGGATATCTAGACCAAATTCATTTTTAAA
Organism: Endomicrobiaceae bacterium; assembly: GCA_963666965.1. Classification (GTDB taxonomy): domain Bacteria; phylum Elusimicrobiota; class Endomicrobiia; order Endomicrobiales; family Endomicrobiaceae; genus Proruminimicrobium. Next base: position 1,639,810 of record OY762939.1, on the reverse strand, counting down.
ATCTTCTAGAAATTTTTCCATATTATCAACAGGAATATGTGTGTATTTTTTATTTTTTATAAGAGTTGCAACAAATGGGACAAAATTTTCTATATAGTCATTTTTATTGTTGCTATCCCAAAGAGTTTTAACTAACGATAAACTTGCAATAGCTCGATCAGTTATCATTTTTATTGCCTCCTAGATATCTTTTTTCAGTTTGCTGCTATATAGCTTTAGCAAGTTTTACAAGCTTAGCAATGATTTGATTTTGATTGCAGTTATCTTCACTTGTGTCGATAGGTATAGGTTCAAATTTTGATTTATTGTCCGAAATAAGACGAGGTTTTGATTTTCCATTTTTATCTCTGAAAAGATTATATCTTTTTATTTTTATTCCTTCACCATGAAAACATAACACAATCTCATTTTCTTTTGGTTTTTCGTTCCCAAGTTTTCTAAAAAGCAATAACTCTCCTTCAGTTATTGTTGGTTCCATAGAATCGCCTTTGGCTTTAATTAAAAATAAATTATTTATTGGATTTGGTAAAAATCTTGTCGGCATTGGTATATAATCTACAACGTTTGATTCTGTTAAAATATCATTATAACCACACTGCGCAAAGCCATAGAAAGGTATATATGAAATATCAGATTCTTGAGAACTTTTAACTATTAAATTTCGGCCATTTCGGGCAATAAAGTTTTTGTCTATCATATTTTGAATATGAGCATGGATATTGCTTATAGACTTCAGTCCTAATTTTTCTGCTATTTCTTTTAGAGTTATTGTAGGTCGTGATTTTATGATTTCAAATATTTTTTGTTGTCTTTTATTAAGAGACATAACTATCTCCTCTCAGTAAGATAATTTTACATATTATACCAAATATTTACCTAAAAATCAAGCATTTATTCGTTTTTTATTATGTTTTTTCTTTACAAATTCGTATTTTTTTGATACTATGAAGTCACTGGTTAGAAGGATAACCAAATATAGTTCTAAGGAGAACGAAATGGCAAAGAAGGATGTTTACACAGTACCACATGGAGATGGATGGGCTAACAGAGTAACTAATGCAAGTCGAGTTAGCGCTGTTTATGACACAAAGGCAGAAGCTCAAAAAGCAGGGAGGGAAATGGCAATTGGAAATAAGTCCGAGCATATTGTTTTAAATTTAAATGGGCAAATTGGTTTAAAGAATACCTATAAAAATGATCCATGTCCGCCAAAAGACAAAAGATAATTAATGTCGTTATTTGTAGTACAAAAGTAGTATAAGACTTGAGAGCAGCACTAAAAATGTAGTGCTAAAAGGGGGTTGTAAATGATAATAAAATTCATACTAATAGGACTAATTATCCTGTTCAGTCAAGGAGAGTTTCATGCAAGAAGGAATAAACATAAACAATTTATCTGTAGAGTATGTTGACGTATCAGTAATAAAGCAGTACAAAAACAATCCAAAAGTACATAACAACAAGCAAGTAGAACAAATTATCAATTCTATCAAAGCTTTTAATTTTAATAATCCCATATTAATAGACGAAAAAAATGAAATTATTGCAGGGCATGGCAGATTACTTGCTGCAAATCACTTGCAAATGAGTAAAGTTCCGGTTATCCGGTTAACACATTTAACTGAAGCGCAAAAACGTGCATACCGTATTGCAGATAATAAACTTACTGAAAACGGTGCTTGGGATATCAACCTTTTAACACTTGAATTCAGTGAACTTGAAAAATTAGATTTGGATTTTGAATTAGATTTAACTGGTTTTGACAATATAGAAATAGATAATCTTCTGCATCCTGTAATACCAGATTCAAAACTGAATAATATTCCATTTATAAATAATGACGAAATAATTTCAAAACAAGGTGATATCTGGCAACTTGGTAAACATTTTATAATATGCGGTAATTCTCTTGAAGAAAAAACTTACACAGATTTAATGGGCAGTAAGCAAGCTGATATGATTTTTACAGATCCGCCGTACAATGTAAAGATTGATGGTCATGTTTGTGGAGGTGGTAAAACAAAACACAAAGAGTTTGCTATGGCATCCGGTGAAATGTCTGATGATGAGTTTACTAAATTCTTAATCCAAAACTTTACATTGCTCAAAAAATTCAGCGTTAGTGGTAGTTTACATTATATTTGTATGGATTGGCGACATGTTGAGCAAATTTCAAAAGCAGGGCATGTTTACGACGAATTTAAAAATATTTGTGTGTGGAATAAAACAAATGCCGGTATGGGCTCTTTTTATCGATCCAAACATGAACTTATTTTTTTATATAAAAATGGCACTGCTCCGCACAAAAACAATGTTGCTCTCGGCTCGCATGGAAGATATCGTACTAATGTTTGGGATTATGCCGGTGTAAATGCTTTTGGTAAAAATAAAGAACTTATTAAACTACATCCTACGGTAAAACCTGTTGAACTTATATGGGATGCTATATTAGATGCATCTAGTAAAGGTGATATTATACTTGATAGTTTTTTGGGTTCCGGCAGTACTTTGATAGCTGCAGAAAAATCAAAACGCGTATGTTATGGTATAGAATTAGAACCTTTGTATATAGACACAGCTATTCGTCGCTGGGAGAGTCTTACAGGACAAAATGCAGTAAGAGAAGATGGTAAAATTTATGGTGAACTCCTTGCAGAAAAAAAGGAGGTTACTAATGAAAAGTAATTATGAAACAGGTTATTGTAAACCGCCGACACATACACAATTTAAACCCGGATTTAGTGGAAATAAAAAAGGGCGTCCAAAAGGCTCTAAATCGAATATAAATGATTTGCTGAGCAAAGAATTAAATGCCAAAGTAATTCTTAAAGATGGAACCAAAATACCTAAGGATTTGGCTTTAATCAAACAATTAAGCAATAAAGCTTTAAGTGGTGATTTGAACAGTATAAAATTAGTTTTGGCACTCATGAACAAACGAGAAAAAAATCAGTTAGGTAAAGATTTCATTGATAAACTTGTTGGAGATGGATATCTCACAGAAAAAAACATAAAAGAATATGTTAACGGGTTAGAAAATCTAAATCCAAAAATGTTGCCGGCAATAGCTAAATTACATTTAGGCTCTTTACAAAGACGAACAATGGCTTTTGAAGCAGTAAAAACAGTCTTGTATATATCACAAATTTGGCAGATATTAGAAAGTCTTGTTGTAGGAATAGGAATTCTTGAAGCGCTTAGTGTTGAATATTCTTTTTGGGAAGGTGTTGATGCAACCTTGGATTATTTTAAAATTGAAGGAGAACAAAGAAATAATTACATCAAAAAAGTAGAAAAAGAGAGAGAGTATCCTCGGCCTGATATTTCATTATATAATACTGCTGTGAGTTTTTGTGCTTTAATGACGAAAAGTCTGGTAAGATGTTTGTTTAATATTCGAGACACCATTAAAGGCATAGAAGGATATGAGGAACAAGAAATAAAATATTTTAGTAATGAATTTCAGCAAGAAATGATATCAAAAACTTCAAAAAAAATGTCGCCAAATGAAGAAGAAAAATTAAAAGAAGATATTAAAGATATGAATTTTGCTTATGAATATTTTTCTGAAACAAAAAATATGGTTTCAGAAATTGATATTGATAAGAATGATGTTGAAATAACTCCTATGTTAAACTTGTTTAAATGGTATAGGTTAAATTAAAGAAAATAAAAAATAATATTAAAACCTATAATTTTATGACGATAATTTATTAAAATAATTCGTTAGATATTATTCATTTGCTTCTATTATATTTTTTTCTTGGGGAGTAATTGAATAGAGCTTGTAGACCTCATCGTCGATTTGTATATCAAGAGATGATGTGCCTTTTTTGATGTTTTGTTTTTTGCTTTTAGGATAAAATCAACTAAATTGACCTTTCCCAGAAATATAATCCAATCAAAAGTTAGCAAAATACTATTTTTCAATACTTCAGTGTACATTTATATATTGCCACTTCCTTCATTTATAACTAGTGATATTTTTACGCAATTTTATTGATAACGTTTCTAAAAAATAGTAGAAAAAATTGTTTTTTACTTGCAATTATTTATTATTTTTGTCATAATAAAAAGTAAAGAAAGTAAAGATTTTGTAAAAGGAGATTGGATGCAAAAAGTCAAAGAAGCCATTCTTTCCACCAAAGGGCAAATAACAGTTCCAAAAAAAGTGCGTGAAATTCTTGGCGTTAAGAACGGAGATGCCATTGCTTTTTATTTTGAGAATAATACCGTGAAATTAACAGGCACAAAAAATCTTAATGTCAAACTGTACAACACAAAGAAGGTAGGCGAAGTGAAAGGAGAAAGGAAAAATGGATAAACAAAAAATTGACAATAAGGCAAGTTTAATTTGGAGCATTGCCGACAAACTGCAAGGAGACTATAAACCACACGAATACGGCGATGTTATTCTGCCTTTTACTGTGCTAAAGCGTTTTGACAGTGTACTTGCTGATACAAAGGCAAAAGTCCTTAAAGTATCAAGCGAATATAAAACTATTACCCCGCCTGTTGATAAGTTGCTTAAAAGTGTTGCAAAACAAGAAGTTTACAATGTAAGCAGGTTTGATTTCAAAACATTGCTTAATGACCCTGATAATATTAAAAATAATTTTCAAAACTATATTGCTGGTTTTTCAGAAGATGTAAAAGACATATTAAGCAAAGAGCGCGGTTTTGAGTTTGACCGTCAAATAGAAAAACTATACAACGCTGGCTTACTCTATTTAATTATTCAAGAATTTAATAAAACTGATATGCACCCCGATACAATAAGCAATATCGAGATGGGATACATTTTTGAGGAAATTATTCGTATGTTTAGCGAAACCTATAATGCGGATGCCGGAGAGTTTTACACACCAAGGGAAATTATTCATTTAATGGTCAACTTGCTCTTTAATGATTTCGATTTAGAAGCACAAAATAAAGTTTTTCAAATATATGACGGAGCTTGTGGGACTGGAGGAATGCTATCTATTTCCTATGAAGAAATTAAAAAACTTAACAGTACAAATGCGATTTTTACGTCAGGGCAAGAAATTAACCCACAAACATATGCTATTTGCAAAAGTGAAATGCTCCTTAAAGGCGGAAAAAACTCTGCTATTAGATTTGGTAGCACGCTTTCAAATGACCAATTTTACGATGAACACTTTGACTATATAATTATGAACCCACCATTTGGAAGAGATTGGAAAAAAGACAAAGATGCAGTTGAGGCAGAGCATAAGCGTGGCAAAGGTGGACGCTTTGGTGCAGATCTTCCTGCAATAAGTGACAGTCAGCTTTTATTCTTACAAAATGCTGTTGCTAAAATGAAACCAAGCGGAAGTAAGATTACAATCATTCATAATGGTTCGGCGCTATATCAAGGTGATGCAGGAAGCGGTGGGAGTGAAATAAGAAAATATATTTTAGAAAATGACTTACTTGACACCATAATTCAACTGCCAAATAATATTTTTTATAACACGGGCATTGCAACATATATTTGGATTTTATCAAATAAAAAACCAAAAGAGCGCAAAGGTAAAGTACAGCTTATCAATGCGAGTGATATGTTTGTCAAACGGCGTAAATCATTAGGGCAAAAAAGTAATGATATAAGTCAGGCACAGATTGATACTATTGTTGAAATATATAACGATTTTAAAGAAACACAAAAGAGCAGGATATTTTCTACCACCGACTTTGGATATAGAAAAGTTGTTGTTAATCAGCCATTGTTAGATAAGAAAGGAAAGATAATGCGTGATAACAAAGGCAAAGTTATTTTGAATAAAGAGCTTTCAGATACAGAAAATATTCCACTTAACGAAGACGTTGACAAATATATGAAGCGTGAAGTTTTGCCTTATGCCCCAAACTCTTTTATTGACGAAAGTAAAACAAAAATCGGTTATGAAATTCCATTCACAAAAGTTTTCTACAAATATGTTCAGCCACGAGAAGTCAAAGATATCTATAATTCAATCAAGAAATTAGAGTTAAAAGAAACTACCTTAATGAAGGAGTTGTTTGCGAATGAATAATAAACAAACTCATTGGATTGGCTCTTTGCCAAACGATTGGCTTATGAAATCTCTACGAAGTGTAGTGTATTTTATCAACGATAAAAACGATAAAATGCAATATACAAATGTGCTTTCTCTTCTTAAAGATGTGGGAGTTGTTCCGTATGAGGAAAAAGGGAATCAAGGCAATAAGAGTAAAGAAGATTTAACAAACTATAAAATAGCCTACAAAAATACTATTGTTGCAAATAGTATGAACTTAAAAATAGGATCGGTTGGCTTGTCAAAATACGACGGTTGTGTCAGCCCTGTTTATTATGTGATGGGAATAAGAAAAACCAATGATATAAATTTTGTGAATTATTTATTTCAAACACGAGAGTTTCAAAAATATCTTGGCAGTTTGGGAAAAGGTATATTAGAAATTCGTGAAAAAATTGACATCGACGAATTAAAAACAGCAGTTATACCTTTGCCACCACTCCCAACTCAAGTTGCCATTGCCAACTTCCTTGATGATAAATGCGGAAAAATTGATGCACTGATTGAAAACGAGGAAAAAATCATCTTAGAGTTGAAAGAGTATAAGATGTGTGCTATTGGAGAAATTATCAAGCGAGTTAAAGCGCAAAATATACGATTGAAGTATTTGCTTAAAGAGCAACTTCAATATGGAGCAAATGAAAGCGGAATAGATTTTGATGAAAATTTGCCAAGATATATTCGCATTACAGATATTCAAGACGAAGTTTTAACTGATGAAAACAAACAGTCTTTAGCAATGGAAAAAGCCACAGAGTATCTTTTAGATGACGGTGACATTTTATTTGCAAGAAGTGGAGCAACTGTTGGCAAGGCATTCAGATATAGAAAAGAATACGGTTTGTCTGCTTTTGCAGGATATTTAATAAGAGCAAGATTGAAAAACAATCTCTTATCAGTTTATGTTAGCAATTTTACAAAGTCCTCTTTATATAAAGGTTTTATTAACGAAAATTTAATTCAAGCAACAATTCAAAATTTAGGTGCTAATAAATATGGGAATATGATAATACCTTTACCATGTGAAAACGATATGCAAAAAATTAATAAAGAAGCTGAAAAACAATGCATACAAGTTGACCAATTAATTGCAATAAAACAACAAAAAATTGTTGAACTTAAAGAATATAAAAAATCACTTATTTATGAAGTCGTAACAGGAAAAAGGGAGATTGTTTAATGGAAACTAAAGAAAAGAACTATGAGGCATTTATTGAAAACTATCTAACCACAAAAGGTGGGTATGTTAAAGATAGTGGTTCTACTTTTGACAATAGAAACGGCATTATTATTGCGGACTTGTTTGTTTTCATTAAACAAAGTCAGGCGAAAGAATGGAAAAAAGTTTCTGACCGTCAAGGTAACCAAGCCGAAGCTTATTTCTTGGAAAGATTGAAAAAAAATATAGATGAACTCGGTCTTTTGTTTGTATTGCGCAATGGCGTGAAATTAGATGGGACAACGATTAAGTTGATTGCTTTCAAACCCGAAAGCGGCATAAATCTCGCCACAGCAAAAATGTATGATTTAAATATTTGTAAACTTGTCAGACAGCTTCATTATTCATATCAAAACAATAATAGCATTGACACTATACTTTTTATAAACGGTTTTCCGCTTGTTACCATAGAACTTAAAAATGAATTTACCGGACAGACTTATGAAAATGCAATAAAGCAGTATAAATATGACCGAGACCCAAGCGAAATTATATTTCAATTTAACAAACGCTCGCTTATTCACTTTGCTGTTGACCTACAAGAAGTTTATATGACAACAAGATTGTCAGGCGCTACAACTCGCTTTCTGCCTTTTAATCAAGGCTCTAATGGCGCAGGCAATATAGGTGGAAAAGGTAATCCTAACAACAAAAGTGGTTTTTTAACTGCATATCTTTGGGAGCAAGTTTTAGGTAAAGATAGTTTTTTTGATATATTAAATAAATTTGTTCAATTAGAAGTTAAGAAAAATAAAAAAACTGGAGTTATTAAACAGTCTCTTATATTTCCTCGTTTTCATCAACTTGATGTTGTACGTAAACTAATTGTAGATGCCAAAAGAATGGGAAGTGGCAAAAATTATCTTATTCAGCACAGTGCAGGAAGCGGCAAAAGCAATAGTATCGCATGGCTTGCATATCGTTTGGCAACCTTACATAACAATGATGATAAAACCATTTTTGACAGCGTGATTGTTATTACTGACCGCAAAGTTCTTGACCAACAACTACAAGACAATATTTATCAGTTTGAGCATACAACAGGAATGATTGAAAAGATTGATAAAAATAAAACAAGCAAAGACCTTTTGAAAGCAGTTAATGACGGGAAGAAAATAATTATAACAACTTTACAAAAATTTCCTTTAATTTATAAAGATATTAAAGTGGCAAAGAAGCGTTTTGCAGTTATTGTTGATGAGGCGCATTCTTCACAAACCGGTGATAGTGCAAAAAAATTAAAAGCAGGTTTAGGTGACATTGTGCTTGACGAGGCTGCACGTATTGAAAGCGAACTTGAAGAAAGTTTTGTTAACGATGAAGATAAGTTGCTTAATGAGCTTGCAAGTCAAGGACAACAAAAGAATTTATCATTCTTTGCTTTTACGGCTACACCAAAGGCAAAAACTTTGCAGATATTTGGCAGAAAAACATCTAACGGTAGTTATGTTCCGTTTCATATCTATTCAATGCAACAGGCTATAGAGGAAGGGTTTATTTTGGATGTGCTCAAAAATTATATGACATACAGTACATTTTATAAACTTGTTAAGAAAACAAATGAAGACCCTGAATTTGAGGCAGGCAAAGGCATTAAAGAATTGATACGATTTGAAACTTTGCACCCAACCAATATTACGCAAAAGACGGCAATTATTATTGAGCAATTCTTAAATACAACTTCAAAAAAAATTGGTGGACGAGCAAAAGCAATGGTTGTTACGCCGTCAAGACTTCATGCTGTTAGATACGTTCACGCATTTAAAGACTATATTAAAAAAATCTCTATGGAAGACAAGGTAAAAGTACTTGTTGCGTTTTCCGGGGAAGTGTTTGACCCTGACATTAAGACAAGTTTTACCGAACCCGGCATAAATAAAATCAGTGAAAGTCAATTACCTGAAGCATTTGATGAAGAATATAATGTTTTAATTGTTGCAGAAAAATATCAAACAGGCTTTGATCAACCTCTTTTACATACGATGTTTGTTGATAAGAAATTAGCTGGCATTAAAGCCGTACAAACTCTATCTCGTTTAAACAGGACTTGCGAGGGCAAAACTGACACTTTTATTTTAGATTTTGTAAATAAAGCAGAAGATATCCAAGCCGCTTTTCAAGACTATTATCAAGGGACAGTGCTTGCAGAGGGTTTTGATGTAAACAATATTTATGATATTTATGGCAGATTAGAAGCATATCAAATTGCTGATAAAGCAGACATTGATGGCTTTGCAGGTGTTTACTATTCAAACAGTGAAGATATGGGCAAATTAAGCGGCTTTCTTTACAAGGCAAAAGAGAAGTATGTTCGTTTAGAGAAAGCAGATAAGTTGGAGTTTAAGGGTCTTATGCAATCGTTTCTTCGAAACTATAACTTTGTTGTGCAGGTTGCCAGAATGAATGACAAAGCATTACAAAGTGCTTTTGTCTATTATAAATATCTTAATCAATTCCTGCCAAAAGAACATACCAAAAGTATTGATGCAAAAGACCTTGTTGAACTTGAATTTTTCAAAATTGAAAAAAGATTTGAAGGTAGTATTTCTCTAACAAAAGATATTGGCGAAATTGATCCGCCCACCGGAGATGTAGGTAAAAAACGTGATGAAGTCAAAAACAAGCTAAGCGAAATTATATTGAAAATAAATCAAAAGTATCAAACAAAATTCACTAATATGGATAAGGTATTTGCCCAAATTCAAAATGATTATTTAGATGATGAGAGCATGCGTGCTTTTGCCAAAAATAACAATGAAAAAGACTTTAAGAAAGTTTATGACAAAGAGTTTGAAAATAAGGCTATAAACCGTTATGAACAAAATAGTGAACTTTTCAAAATTCTTTTTACCGATGACGGCTTTATGGATGATATAAAAGCTGCTCTATTCAAAAAAGTTTATGATAAATTGAGAGAAAAAAAATGATATCAATAAATTTGTTTTCAATAATGTAATTTATTTACAATATAATTTGTTCATCAATAGAACAACGTAGGCTAATTTACAAAGGATTTAGTTTTTGAGGTAAGGATTAAACGTAATAAACCCAGCCATAGAGAAAAGAACCCTTAATTTTCTTTAATAAATCAGGTATATTTCTTACCATAAAGTTTGCCAATCGTATCTATTTGTATTTTGTTCTCGTATTATCTCTCCCACAAAGCAAGAACCACTTTGAAAACGCTTATATTGTTTAAGCATATTTTAATTACATAATAAACTTGACTTCTCTCTCTTAGTAAGCGGTAATGTGTAAGGGAGATAATATGGATAATTTTAGCGGTATAACTACAAAAGAACTGCACAAAAAACTGCAAGAATTTACGGGTAAATCTGCATATCATCTTAATACAAAATTACTTAAAAAATATGTTCGTTGGTTTGAACAAACCAAAGAACAAAATATTAATTTAAAACATTTTTATTCATTGATAGATAAAACATCAAAAAATACTATAAAACAAAATAACTATAACTTTGACGCAGGAACAAAATTTATTCGTTCGTATAAAGGAATTAAATATGAAGTTCAAGTTTCTGAAAAAGGTTTTATTTATAATGGTAAAAATTATAAAAGTCTATCTGCCATAGCTAAATTAATTACAGGAACTCAATGGAATGGTAAATTATTTTTTGGAGTAATAAAATGTCAGAAACAAAAATAATTAAATGTGCCATTTATACAAGAAAATCTTCAGAAGAAGGATTGGAACAGGATTTTAATAGTTTACAAGCCCAAAGAGAAGCTTGTGAATCGTATATTAAAAGCCAAAAGCATGAACACTGGCAACTTATTCCTAACGAATATAATGATGGTGGTTATTCCGGTGGAACACTTGAAAGGCCTGCTTTAAAGGCATTATTAACTGATGTTGCTCAAGGCAAGGTTGATATAATCGTTATTTATAAAATAGACCGTTTAACACGAAGTTTGATGGACTTTAGCAAAATTGTAGAAGTACTTGATAAATATAGTGCTTCCTTTGTATCAATAACTCAAAATTTTAATACTACTACAAGCATGGGCAGACTTACATTAAACATGTTGCTGTCATTTGCACAGTTTGAAAGAGAACTTACTGGAGAAAGAATAAGAGATAAATATTTAGCAAGTAAACAAAAAGGTATGTGGATGGGTGGAACAGCGCCTATGGGATATTATAGAAAAGATAAGAAAATATATCCTTGTCCGGATAATATGAATTCAATTAAGATAATTTTTGAAAAATATATTGAATTAAAAAGTATTGAAAAAGTTAAAGAGTACTTAGATAAAAATAATATAAAAAGCCAAAATGGAGTTAATTTAAGCAAAGGTAATATAAGTTCAATTTTAGTTAATAGAGCTTATATTGGAGAAGTTGGACATAAAGGTAAATGGTATAAGGGTTTACATGAGGCAATAATAGAATCAGAAATCTTTGAAAAAGCACAAGAAATCTTAAGAGAAAACAGAGTTGTTAGAAATACAATGTTGGCTAGCAATAGTTTTTTATCCGGCAAACTGTTTGATGATAAAAACAATTATATGAGCCCAAGCCATAGCAGAGGCAAATTAGGTAAAAAATATCGTTATTATGTCAGTCAAGCTGTTATAAGAAATGAAAATAATAAAATTGGAGATATTACAAAGATATCTGCAAATACCATAGAAACATTTATGGATAAATGGATCTGTGATATTTTTTATGATGAAAAAGAAATACACAATTTTATAACCTATTTTTCTGCTGAAAAGCAAAAAACATTATTGAAATTGGTAAAAGAATATTCATTTAACAGAGGAATTGAAAGGACTTTAATAAATAAAGTTATATTAAATAAAAACAATATAAAGCTGATTATGTATAAAGAACAGATAGATGAATTTTTAAAATCTCTATACGAAAATAGAAAATGTAATACATTAAATAACGAATTATTAAAAACAGAATTACTATTTAACAAAGAATATAAACTTTCTGTAGTTGATAATGGTGCAAAAATAATTATTGGCGATATAAAGAATATAAAACAAGAACAGAAGGAAACGTTGGTCAAAGCTATTTTAACAGCTCATCGTTGGAGTAAAATGCTTTTAAGCGGAGAAGTTAAATCAATATTGGAAATTGCTAAAAAAGAACACTTGAATGACAGCTATATTTCGCATAGACTAAATTTAGTATTTATACCGCCACAATTAACAATTGATATTTTAGAAGGCAAACAATCCAAAGACTTAACAATTAAAACATTAATTGATAAGTATTGTTTTTAATTAGGTTGTTTATGGTTAGGGAAATTTATATAATGCCCAAAGGGTTTTAAATAAAACGAAAAAGAGGTTAAAATGACTTTTAATGACAAGTTTTTAAATGTATGTTTTAAGATAGGAAAAGTAACATTTTCTATTTTACTTTTATTATCATTGCTTGTTACTTTATTGTTATGGATTAATATTGGTGTTTTATATTTAAATTCTGCCAATCATAAAGCCACATATAAATACGATGTAAAAAAAATTATACAATCTGAAATAGATAATCTACAAAAACCTCAAAAAGAAAATAAAACTAACCCAGAGCAAAAAAATATTCCACCAGACGAACAAACTCAGGCTATGAATATGTACAATAAGTTTATTGAAGATAATAACTTGCCTAAAAAGGAACTTTCACTTCCTAATGAACGAGAACTCTTATATGTAAAAGGATTTATTAATTTTTATAAAGATTTAGAAAAAGAATCAAAAAAAGCAGTAATAGAATACTACAAGGGAGAATTTCAAGAATCGCAAATAGAATTATACTATGCACAACCTGAATATAAGGATATTCTTTTATCAAATGCAATAGAATATTATATTAAATCTTATAATGAAGAAATGAATACGATAAATTTAAAAAAACAACAAATAGATCAGCAAAAACAACAAAGTTTTATTGTAGCCTTGAGTAGTTTATTTATATTCATTTTATTCTTGTTCTTACCCATATTGATTAGAATAGAAGAAAATACAAGAAAGTAATAAAATTAATTGAATAAAACAAAAACAGCCAATACAAATTGGCTGTTTTTGTTTTACATGAACTATAAACCCTTATTATGTTACTTTATTTATAATTAACGGTTTATTTATTGTAAAATAAAAGTGACATCAATAGATTTCCAATATCATATGCAGTTATTTTGCTTTAAACATTGGAATTATATATATTTTTCTTATGAATCCAATAAAACAAATACTATGTATATTGCTTTTTATCTTATCCATTGTTCCTAATGCCTGGAGCCATTCAAGTTGGCAACTGCACAGGGATGATATGATGGCTGTTTTTGGCTTTGAATATGATAAAAATATCAATTCGTGGATGAAGTATATAAGTTCTGATCTCATTGATAAGAAAGACTTTCATAAAATGATTAAGATAAAGTACGGAATAAACTTTACAAGTCCTAAAAAGCATAGATATTTATTCCATTGGGGATATGATGCAAGACCTTGGAATATATACATAGAAACCGAGATAAATAAGTATTGCAAACATAATAAAATCAATTCTGAAGAATATACAAAAATAATTCAAGAAGAACTCCGTAAAGAACAGCAAAGAAGAAATATAGAATTAAATAAACGAACTGAAAAACTTTTTGGTTTTGCTGATGGAGGTAAAGATGCTTCTTTTGCTACTTTCTTTGCAGGTATGGCTTATGATACTCACATATTAGGTGATTATGAACCGGATAATAAAGCTCTCACAGGACTTCAGAATATTGATTCATTAATAGGCCATATTGTAACGCTTATGAACCGACTAGATCCGATAGAATCTAAATCTTTTATCAAAGGTATTACCGAAATCAATAATAAATATCAAAATACACAGATAAAAGCACAACAATTAATGATATATTTAAAAAAATCTATTCCTGAATTAATAGATAAAGCACAAAATGAAAGTATTAAAAGAAGAATAATAAATAAAGGTTTTAAGTTTAAACCATTACATTCTGTTTAATATTCAATAAAATCGATAATATTAATTATAAAGCTATTTTAACAGCTCATCGTTGGAGTAAAATGATTTTAAGCGGAGAAGTTAAATCAATATAATGACAGTTATATTTCACATAGATTAAATTTAGTATTTCTCCCCTCACAATTAACAATGGAAATTTTAAAAGACAAAAACAATCCAAAGATTTAAAAATCAAAACATTAATCAATAAATACTGTTAATTAAGTAAAAAATAATATCATTGGACAGTAAATCTATTATAAATTCAATACGAACCGGAGCTTTTGATGTGCAAACGGAGAATAGGAACTGTATCTATCGCTAAAAATTCAATAATTACAGCAAAAAGAGATTCTCTGAAGTTAATTGCTTAGATTTGCCGACGATAGTTTTGGAATATACAAATATAGTTGAAAAGAGAATAACTAGGATACGGAGAAGGGGGGATTCGAACCCCCGATACGGTTTCCCGTATAGCAGTTTTCGAGACTGCCGCCTTAAACCAACTCGGCCACCTCTCCATTTTACACAACAAAATAAAAAACAAGAATGAGAAACTTCTTGTTTTTTATCTAAATTGAATTAATTTCAATTTTCAATAATTTTCGGTTCAGAAGTATAGCTTCCTACCAATGTCAAAACCTGAGAGCCGTCTTTTGATGTAGTTACGGCTGTATAAGTCTGACCGCCTTCAGTTACATAGTATGAAGTGAAATATTTATTTCTTCTAGCATCAACAGAAAAAGCGCCGCCGTAAGTCTGGCCTACGGTACCGGCATAATACTGGCCGTTTCTTGTATAGTATATTTGCTGAGCTGCGTTAATTTCGCCTAAGAGAGCTTTACCCTCCGTTGAAATGCCTTTCTTTATATAGCCCCTATATACAGGAAGCCCTATGATTGCAAGAATGGCAACCATAACGAGAGTAACAACAAGTTCTGTAAGAGAAAACCCTTTTTTTCTTTTTTGATTTTTTTTCATATTTTTCCTCTTATTCTCTTTTAGGCACTATAAGTCTAACACAAAATAATTATTTTTTCAATATGATTTTTTCCTCAATATTCTCGTCTGAAGAAACAGTTTTCCCGTATAGAACATAGAAATAAACCGTTGGAATGCCGAAAGTCCCGTCTTTTGACTGTATATATACTTTATCAAGATAGGCGGGCGTATTATTTATCAATAATTGCGCTTTATATTTGCCGTTTACGCTGACTATTGCCATATTTTTATTTTCAACGGCTTTTAAAGAAAGAGTGTAATTTTTTGTTTGATCATTATAATCAGTTTTAAATCCGTATGCTTTTTTGTCAAAAATACTTAATTCTTCGCGGTCTCCTGTTTTTTCGGCATATAAAAGCCAGTATGCATCAACGGGATTTTTTGAATCTATCGCTCCGCTTTGAGAAAGTTTTACGTCATAACAGACAATATTGGCATTTTTGCTGCGTTCTATTATGAAAAGTCTGTTGCTGTCTGAAGCATAAACATAAGTAAAACAAATCAGAACAGCGGCAAACGCAGACAAAAAGTTTCTCATTTTATTTTGCTCCTGTTTTTTTTAGCAGCCATGCCATATTTTCACCGAGTTTTGACATTGTCTTTAATCCTTCTTCATCGTTGTTTACATCGCCGATCTGTCTTCCCATGCCGATATTCCAATAACTTGAACCTACTACGATCATTTCAGATATAGTAAAAAAATTATTAATTGAATTAAACGCATGTATCGCTCCGGCTCTTCTTACTGCAATAACTCCGGCTCCGATTTTTCTGGAAAGGAACATATCGTTTGCCCTTGAAACCATGCCGGCTCTGCATATAAGGGACGCCGCTATGGGAGTAATATTTGCAAAATATACGGGAGAACCTATTATGATTGCGTCGGCCGTAATCATTTCATCTATACAGTCATTTACGATATCGTCATTTAAAACGCATTTTTTATCTTTGTTTTTTACGCATTGGAAGCACGCTATACACCCTGCGACTTTTTGCGGACCAAACTGTATTTGTTTTGTTTCAATGCCGTTTTTTTCAAGTTCTTTAAATACCGTATTTATAAGAATTGAAGTATTACCGTCTTTTCTCGGACTGCAGTTAAAAGCCACAACTTTCATAAAAAACTCCTTTTTGGTTATTCAATTATGATATAAAATTTATTTGTTTTTTTAAAGAGACCGGCACTAGAGAAAATCGCTAAAAAATGGTAGAATTAACAATCTAAAATCACTTTAAAGAGGAAAATATGTATTTTTCAAAAGCATTTATACCTACATTGAAAGAAGCGCCTTCGGATATGGATAATATATCGGCCAAACTTATGGTAAGATCCGGCATGATAAGAAAGCTTGCCAGCGGATTTTTTGAACTGTTGCCGACAGGCTTAAAAACCCTTGAAAACGTTACATCAATAATAAGAGAAGAAATGGATAAAATAGACGGTCAGGAAGTCCGCCTTCCGCTTCTTCTGCCTAAAGATTTATGGATTGAAACGGGCAGATGGAACGTTTACGGAAAAGAATTATTCAGGCTTAAAGACAGAAAAGACGGAGAATTCTGTCTTGCTCCCACCCATGAAGAAGGAATAACCGATATGGTAAGAAACGACGTAAGTTCTTACAGACAGCTTCCTTTGATGCTTTATCAGTTCGGAATGAAATTCAGAGATGAAATAAGACCGAGATTCGGCGTTATGAGAGCCAGAGAGTTTTTAATGAAAGACGCATATTCTTTTCATGCCGACGAAGCAGATCTTGAAAAATATTATAAAAGAGTTTACGAAGCCTACGAAAATATATGCAAAAGATGCGGTTTTAAATACAGAGTCGTTGAAGCTTCGTCAGGAGCTATAGGCGGCAGTTTTTCACATGAATTTATGGTTCTTGCAGATACCGGCGAAGAAGAAATCGCATGGTGCAGCTGCGGTTACGGAGCAAACTCCGAGAAAGCCGAATGCATAAAATATGAAAAAAAAGAAAATTCGGAGCCTATGCCTGAAATGGAAGAAGTTTTAACGCCTAATATGGGATCGGTTCAAGATGTTGCCAAATTTTTATCGTCTACGGAACGAAAATTTATAAAAACAATGATATATGTTGCTGACGGCAGCCCCGTAGCTGTTCTTGTAAGAGGCGACCATGAAGTTAACGAATCCAAACTTCAGTCACTTTTAGGCTGTAATGAGCTTGAACTTGCAACTCCTGAAATAATAGAAGAAGTTACGGGTGCAAAAGTCGGTTTTGCAGGGCCCGTAAATTTAAAAAAACAGATAAAAATAATAGCGGATTATTCAGTTGAAAATATAGTAAATGCCGTTATCGGAGCAAATAAAGACGATAAGCATATTAAAAACGTCAATATAAACAGAGATTTTAAGGCTGATATCACAGCCGATTTAAGAACCGTAGTAAAAGGCGATATGTGCCCTAAATGCAAAGCCCAAAAACTGCAGTTTTCAAGAGGGATTGAAATAGGCCACATATTTAAGCTCGGCACAAAATATTCAAAATCTATGAAGGCTACTTATCTCGACGCGCAGGGTAAAGAAAATTTTATGATAATGGGTTGTTACGGTATAGGAGTAACAAGAATACTTGCGGCTACCATTGAACAGTCATACGATGAAAACGGAATAATCTGGCCTGTTACCCTGGCTCCTTATAAAGTAATAATAGTGCCTGTTGATTTTAACAGCGAACCGCTCAAAAAAGTTGCGGAAGATATTTATAAACAGCTCAGACAAAATAAAATAGACGTGCTTCTTGACGACAGAGACGAAAGAGCCGGAATAAAATTTAAAGATGCCGATTTAATGGGAATCCCTTACAGAATCACGGTCGGCGAGAAAAATCTTCAAAACGGAAACGTTGAACTGAAAGCCAGAAAAGATGACAAAACAAAAACGGAACTTATCAAAACCGAAAACATTGTTGAATATATAAAATCAAAAATTCAAGAAAGTTTGAAAAATGGATAAAAAATACGATGTCATCATAATAGGAGCAGGCCCTGCCGGATACAGTTGCGCCGTAAGGTTTGCGCAGCTCGGCAATAAAGTCGCTTTAATCGAAAAAAATGAAATAGGCGGCACATGTTTAAATACGGGCTGCATCCCTACAAAGTTTTTGTGGCAATCGTTAAAAATAAAAAATTCAATTTCAAAAGCATACGAATATGGAATCAAAACTGCGCCGGCCGAGATAAATTTTCAGGATATAATATCCAAAAAGAATAAACTTGTAGAAAATTTAAGAAAATCACTTCAAAGAATGATTGAAAGTTATAAAATAGAGATAATAAAAGGAACGGCATCTTTTATATCATGTTCAATAATTAAAGTAAACGATGTTCAATTAACAGCCGAAAAAATTATTGTAGCTGCAGGCTCTACTCCCAAAAGCATTCCAGGCGTTATAATAGACCATAACAAATTCATAGATTCGACAGATGCGTTATCGTTGAATGAAGTTCCAAAAAAAATGCTCGTTATCGGCGGCGGCGCCATAGGGATAGAACTTGCAACAATATATTGCGGATTCGGATCTGAAATAACTTTAAGAGAAATTTTACCGCAGCTTTTGCCCGGCGAAGATTCTGAAATTGCAAAAGAAATAGAAAAAAATCTGTTAAGACAGGGCGTTTCGGTTGAAACAGGCTGCGCCGACGCTTTAAAAGACGCCGACTCTTTTGATAAAGTTCTTATAGTAGCCGGCAGACAGTCAACATCGCAGGAACTCAGCGTAAAAAATGCCGGTCTTCAGACAGATTTAAAAAATTACATAATTTCCGAAAACGGAACAACAAATAATAAAAATATTTTTGCTGCAGGCGACGCGACAGGTAAAAATTTTCTTGCATATACGGCCCAGCAGGACGGCATAAATATAGCCGAAAACAATTTCAATAAAACAGAATTTGTCATTCCGAAAGCTGTTTTTTCATATCCTCCGGCAGCCTCGGTTAAAGTAAATAATTTTGACAAATATACCGATGTCATTTACGGCAAATTTCCTTTTGCGGCTTTGGCAAGAGCCCAGATTGAAGGACAGAGAACGGGTTTTGTAAAAGCGGCAGTTGAAAAAAACTCCGAAAGAATTCTTGCAGTATGGATTATAGGAACAAACGCCGACGAACTGATAGACACGGCATCCGTAATCATACAGAATAAAATGTCGGTAAAAGATTTATCAAAAAATATGTTTTTTCATCCGGGATTTTCAGAAATGATTTTAAACGCGTGTGAAGCGGCGTTGGGTAAATGCACAGAGCTTCCAAATATTTTATAACGACATTGTTATTTTGACTGCGATTTTGAATTTTACTCCCTTGTGTGCAGTTCGTTTTGATTTACTTACCAATATTAATTTAAATTATAAAAAGGAAAAACATCATGTTAAAACAAACACAGCTTTATTCAGAACACAAAAATTTAAACGCAAAATTTACTGAATTCGGCGGATGGGATATGCCGGTAATGTATACTTCTATTATTGAAGAGCATAATGCCGTAAGAACAAACGCCGGAATCTTTGACACTTCGCATATGGGCACTTTTATAATTTCCGGAGATAACGCCGCGAAATTTCTTGATTATGTGACGATTTCAAAAATGTCGGATCTGCCTCTTTATAAAGCAAGATATTCCATGCTTTTAAACGAAAATGGAGGAATAAAAGACGACATAATAGTTTATAAATTTGAAAATTATTATATGGTTGTCGTTAATGCAGGCAATCTTGATAAAGATTTTAAATGGTTAAACGATCATAAGATAAGCGGAGTTGAAATTAAAAATATAAGCGCCGATATTTGCCTTTTGGCTCTTCAGGGGCCTCAGTCGGTTAAAATTATTTCGGAATTGATTGAAGAAGACGCTTCGGACATGAAATATTTTACAGGCAAAGACGTAAAATTTAAAAATGCGCAGGCGGCATTTTCAAAGATAGCAAGAACGGGATATACAGGAGAAGACGGATTTGAAATTTTTATTTCAAAAAACGAAGCCGCCTCAATATGGAATAAAATCCTTGAACTCGGCGCAAAACCGTGCGGACTCGGATGCAGAGATACGCTGCGTCTTGAAGCATGCATGCCTCTTCATGGGCACGAAATAGATGAAAATATAACGCCGCTTGACGCCGGTTTTGAAAAAACAATATTCTGGGATAAAGATTTTATAGGAAAAAACGCCCTTGATAAAAATAAAATATCAAAAAAACTGATAGCTTTTGTATGCGAAGGTTCAATTGCAAGAAACGGAAATAAAGTGTTTTCCGACGGCAAAGAAACGGGATATGTTACAAGCGGAACATTTTCGCCGACTTTTAAAAAGGCAATAGGACTTGCTTTGATTGATTTTAATACTGATGAAACAAAGCAGCTTCAGATAAGCATTCACAATAATATGCGAAACATAAAAATAGTTCAAAAACCATTTTACAGAAGGGGAAAATGAAAAAATTTTTTTTAATTTCTGCATTTTTATTATCAGGAGTTTGCAGCGCATTTGCCGAAAAGCTCATTGAAATATCAATAGAAATTACCGAGATTAATAACAACAAAGCAAAAGAATACGGAATAAAATGGGTTGATGAAATATCAGCTGGAGAATTATTTGTGGAAGGACCGCGCCGTACTACTTTATATCCGTCGCTCGTTGAATACAAAGACTGGGTCAGATATACTCCGTTAAGCGCGACATTAAAATTACTGCAGGAAAACGGAGCGGCGCAGGTTTTGTCAAATCCAAAACTTGTTACAAAATCCGGCAATAAAGCAAGATTTCTTGTCGGCGGAGAATTTCCGATCGCCGTTTCGGGCGTATCGGGCGGCACTGTTGAATGGAAAGAGTACGGAATTATAACGGAAGTTCTTCCTAAAATTCTTCCGGACGGGACAATTGACGTTGTTATAGAAGCTGAACTTTCAAGGCTTGACTGGTCAAACAGCGTTCAGGGATTTCCGAATATAGCCAAAAGACAGGCAAAATCAAATATCGTTCTTAAAGACCAGCAGACAATAGTTATAGCAGGTCTCATTGAAAATTATAAAGACAAGCAAACTTCAGGAGTACCGTTATTATCCGATATTCCGATAATAGGCGTTTTATTTAAAAACACAAAAACGGTGGATAATAAGACGAACGTTTTAATTTTTGTAACTCCTAAAATAATCGAGCAATAATTTATACCACGGGCAAAGTTAAAAGAGGTATTTTAAATGCCGTTATTTAAACTTAAACCGCCGAAAAACAGCCAATCGATATTATCAAATGAAAATGCGCAAAGCACAACGGAATATGTTTTATTTCTTGTTGTTTTATTTGCTGCTTCTTACGGAATGATCAAACTTTTTATTTTCGCCTGGAGATTAAGGTTTAACGCGCTTGGATGCGTGAGGGATATCTTAAATGCTTTCATTTAAAAATGAAAAAGGGCAGGCTTTTCTTGAGGGATTATTCGCCGTAATGATAATTACGGTTATTATGTTTGCCCTTATACAGGTTTGCGTCATTGTCGTAAATGACGTTCTTTATAATGAAACGGCTTTTATAACGACAAGAGCCGTAATCGTCACTCCGGCTGCAAAGATCAGAGACCGCGCGCAGAAAGTCGCCGAAAAAGCGGCTATGCTTAACGGATTAAAATTTAACAATATTGAAGATTCTTCAGAGGATGAGGGAGCAAAAGCTACAAACTGGAACGGTACGGTTCTGGGCGCCGATATCAAAGACCACAGCGGAATAAATCTGAAAAAATACAATGTTAAACTAAAATATAAAATGAAAACTATGTTTGCCGCAATATTAGGCGAACAAAGAACAAGGACTCAATGGGCCAGAGCGAGAATGATAAAATCTCCGGATGAAGATTTTTATTACAGAGCTTATCCGCAGGCCAGAGAGTTTATAAAAATAGGAAATGGAAATAAATAAAAATCAAAAAGGGCAGGTTTTGCCTTATTTTCTTGTGCTTTCAATGATACTTTTAATAAGCTGGGCGATGATGATTAATATCGCAAAGCTTGTAAGAGACAGAATGATACTGCAAAATTCCGTAGATAATACCGCCCGTTCCGTTGCGACTCTTCAGGCAAGAACTCTGAATGCGATAGGCGCCACTAATTATTTAATGGCGACTGTTTTGTCTTTCGGTTCGTCCCCTCATACTCCGGATATAGGCGCGATTTTAAGAAAATTAAAAATTGACATAAATCTTGATTTTGGCGGTTTAATGTATCCGTCTTTTTCAACAGAAATGATTGCGGGCTCAATGATTGACGGTCCGTTTTCCGATTATAAATGTCTGCCCGGTTATTACAGCGAGCAGGGAGTTTTAAATATAAAAAGAGTAGTTAACGGAATACAAAATATCCAGCGTACTATTTTGTATTCGTATCTTGCAGGTTATGGCCAGATACTGGCGAAAATTCCGGACAAAAACTGCAAAGTTATAGTGATGCCTTCAAGATATGCAAAA
This sequence comes from Endomicrobiaceae bacterium, assembly GCA_963666965.1. Lineage (GTDB taxonomy): Bacteria > Elusimicrobiota > Endomicrobiia > Endomicrobiales > Endomicrobiaceae > Proruminimicrobium. The sequence continues at coordinate 1,617,049 of OY762939.1, read as the reverse complement.
AATCCCGGCAGTTTTTCGCTCGCAGGCTCTGATCCTGCAAGCACGGCTGAAAATCTGCTTGGCATAAAACGCAATTCAAACGGAATCAAATATTACGGCACATATAATTTTTGCATAAAGGGTGGAGGGCACAGGCATTTTGTTTTTGCCAGAAAATGCACATCAAATAAGGATGATAAATACTCATGGTATGTTCAAAATGACAATTTCTATGACCAGAAATTTGTTGCTTTCGGAACAAAACTTCCGGATAAAGGATATCCTGTTTTCGGGAAATTGATCGGAATAAACGGACAGCCGGTTACTGCAACAGGCGCGGCCGGAGTTTATAATGTGGACGGAGCTATGCTGCCTGCTGTGGAAAATACAAAAATCGGCGTTGAACCTTTAACGGTGGCTCTTATGTCAAAAATGATGGCAGATCAGCTGTTTGTGATAACTACCGTCGCTTCCGATATAGCAAAAATTCCGGTTGTAGGGCCTCCCGCGGCAATCGGTTTTATTATTTTGGCAGCAGGCCTTTATACAACGGAAACCGCAAATACGATAACAAATGCTCTAAATAACGACGATACTCTTATACATCAATACAATAAAGCAAAACGCGGCGGATGGGACTCTCATCTTGTTCCGCTTAATTAAAAATTTTATAAAAAATACGGCAGATAAAACGGCTTTGATTTTGTTGATAACATCCTCCCAAAATTATATAATCACCGAATATAAAAAGGAGTATTTTTAATGAGAGTTTTAATAGCCGGAGGAGCAGGTTTTATAGGTTCGCATCTTTGTGATTTGTTTATCTCAAAAAATCACTCGGTTATTGCGGTTGATAATTTTATTACAGGCAAAAAAGACAACATTAAACATCTTCTTAAAAACAAAAAATTTAAATTTATAAAAACGGACATATCCCAAAAAATAACTATATCAGGCAAAATAGACGCGGTTTTAAATTTTGCGTCTCCCGCCAGCCCGAAAGATTATATTAAATATCCTCTTGAAACTTTAAAGGCCGGTTCTTTAGGGACTTTGAATCTTCTTGAACTCGCGAGAGCCAAAAAAGCCAAATTTTTATTTGCTTCAACGAGTGAAATATACGGAGATCCTCTTGTAAATCCCCAGCCTGAAGAATACTGGGGCAATGTAAATTCAACAGGCATAAGAAGCGTTTATGACGAGGCTAAAAGATTTTCCGAGGCTGCAGTAATGTGCTATATGAGAGATTACGGCGTTGAGACCCGCATAGTAAGAATTTTTAATACTTACGGACCCAGAATGAACGAAAGAGACGGAAGAGCAATACCGGAATTTATATCGCAGGTTCTTAATTCAAAACCCGTTACGGTATTCGGAAAAGGAATGCAGACAAGAAGTTTTTGTTTCGTCTCTGATCTAGTGTCGGGTATTTACAAACTTTTAATATCGGATTATAAATATCCCGTTAATATCGGAAATCCTTATGAAATAACGTTAAAAGAACTTGCCGAAAGAATAATAAGGCTTACAGGCGCAAAATCCAAAATAATTTATAAAAGTCTGCCTGAAGACGATCCGAAAATGAGACGTCCGGACATAACAAAAGCAAAAAAAATATTAAAATGGAAACCTGAAATTCAGCTGGAAGCCGGATTAAAAGAAACAATTAAATATTTTAAAAGTTTACAAGGGGAACAAAAATGAAAAAAACTAAAGGGATTATTCTTGCAGGCGGTAAAGCCACGCGTCTTTATCCTTTAACATACGTTGTGTCAAAACAGCTGCTTCCCGTTTATAATAAACCGATGATTTATTATCCTTTGTCGGTGCTTATGCTTGCCGGCATTAAAGACATTTTAATAATTTCGACTCCGGACGCTCTTCCTAAGTTTGAAGAGCTTTTTCACGACGGCAAACGCCTCGGGTTGAATATATCATATAAAATACAGGAACAGCCAAACGGATTGGCGGAAGCTTTTATTTTAGGAGAAGAGTTTATAGGTAAAGACAATGTTTCGCTTGTTCTGGGTGATAATATATTCTACGGACACGGTTTATCCGAAATAGTTACAAGGGCCGCCGAAAAAAATGACGGAGCGACAATATTTGCCTACTATGTGCCTGACCCTCACAGACACGGTATAGTTGAACTTGATTCAAATAAAAAAGCTGTCAGAATAGTTGAAAAACCAAAAGAGCCTAAATCAAACTGGGCTGTGCCCGGTCTTTATTTTTACGATAACGAAGTTATAAATATAGCAAAAAATATAAAGCCTTCCTCAAGAGGCGAGCTTGAAATTACGGATGTAAACAACGTCTATCTTAAAAATAAAAAATTATCCGTTGAATTGTTCGGCAGAGGTTTTTCATGGCTTGACGCCGGAACATATAATTCGCTTCTTGACTCTTCAATGTTTATAAAAACCATAGAAGAAAGACAGGGAATAATGATCGGATGTCTTGAAGAAATAGCATACAGAAAAGGTTTTATAAACAAACAGCAGCTTCTTGATAATATAAAACTTTTTCATTCGGATTACGGACAATATCTTGAAAAAATAGCAAACGAACAGGTATAAATGAAATTTTTTATTGAAACAATCGGCTGTCAGATGAATGTAAGCGACTCCGACAAAATAACGGATTACCTTCTTAAATCAGGACTTGAAAAAACTGATGATATTTTGAAGTCGGATCTTGTTTTGTTAAATACGTGTTCCGTGCGGTTTTCGGCTGAACATAAAGCATATTCGTTTTTAGGCAGGCTTGCCGAACATAAAAAAAATAAACCGGCTTTAATTTCGGGCGTAATAGGATGCATGGCGCAGCATGCCGGCAAACAGATAAAAAGCAGGTTCGGGTTTGTTAATTTTGTTTTGGGAGCAAAAGAACTTGATAAATTTCCGGATATAGTTTCAAAATTTATAGATACTGACGGTATTTCGAAATATGCCGGAAAATCGGGAATATTTGAATACGTTACGATAATGAGAGGCTGTGGCAATTTTTGTTCTTACTGCATAGTGCCTTATGTAAGAGGTCCGGAAAACAGCGTAAGCATTGATGAGATACTGCAGGAAACGGAACAGGCCGTTAACCGTGGAGTCAGAGAGATAATACTTTTAGGGCAGAATGTAAATTCTTATAATTATAAAAATATTGATTTTACCGGTCTTTTAAAGGAAGTTTCAGCAATAAAGAATCTTGAGAGAATAAGATTTATGACAAACCATCCGAAAGATTTTTCAGACGGTCTTATTGATGAAATAGCTTCAAATGAAAAAATATGCAAATATATTCATCTTCCTTTGCAGTCTGCTTCGGATGAAATATTAAAAAAAATGAACAGAAAGTATACTTATGAAAATTATAAACTGCTTCTGTCGAAAATACGTTCAAAAATTCCGTCCATAAATATTACAAGCGATATAATAATAGGTTTTCCCGGCGAAACGGAAGAAGATTTTGACCGGACTTTAAAAGCGGCAGATGATTTGGAATTCGGAGGACTGTTTATTTTCAAATATTCGCCAAGGCCCAATACGCCGGCTTATAAAATGAAAGATGACGTTGATGTTGAAACGAAAAAAAGACGGTTTGCCGTTTTGCTTGAACGTTCAAATGAAATTTCAAAAAGGCTCAATGAACAATATACAGGAACAATTCAGAAAGTGCTGGTAGACGGATATGCAAACGGTGTTTGCGAATCCAGAAACAGCCAGAATATAAAGATTTTTTTTGATTGTCAGAAAGATATTAAAGGGCAGTTTGCAAACGTAAAAATAACAAAGGCTTTGGCAAACAGCATGTCAGGTGAAATTTGTGAATGTTAGAAAATATCAGATTATTTTAATACCGGCATGCTTTATTTTTGCAATAGCGGCATATTTATTTTTTCAGATTAACAATACATGGAAATATTCGGATTTTGTTTACAAATATTCAAAACATCATGATGTCGATCCGCTTTTAATTAAAGCGATAATAAAAGCCGAATCCGATTTTTCTCCGAATGCGGTTTCAAACAAAGGAGCCGTAGGACTTATGCAGATTATGCCTTCAACCGCAAAACAGATTGCAAGGTATATGAAAATTAAGAATTTTAACCGGGAAATGCTATATAATCCCGAGATTAACATAATGGTCGGGATTTACTATTACAAGATTCTTTATACGATGTTTAACGGCAATAAAAATTTGGTGCTTGCTTCTTACAACGCAGGGCTTGGCAACGTTTCTCAGTGGCGCAAAATGAATCCGATAGTAGAATATGATTCTGAACAGATGCCGTTTGACGAAACAAAAAAATATGTCAGAAAAATAGGCAGAATATATTCAATATTGAAAATTGCGGACAAAATAGTAAATTTAAAATTTTAAAAGTAAAATTATGCGGGAAATAAAATTATGACAAATGCGCAAGACAGCCAGTTAACGCCTCTAATGCAGCAGTATTTCACCATAAAAGAACAGTACCCGGATGTTATACTGTTTTTCAGGCTTGGAGATTTTTACGAGATGTTTGCCGACGACGCTTTAAAGGCTTCTCCTATTCTCGAAGTTATTTTGACAAAGAGACAAAATATGCCGATGTGCGGAGTTCCGTACCATTCCGCAAATAATTATATAAGAAAGCTTATAAAAGCCGGTTTGAAAATAGCGGTATGCGAGCAGCTTGAAGAACCGGGATCAGGCAAGGGAATAGTTAAAAGAGGCGTAGTAAAAGTTATCACTCCCGGCACTCTGCTTGAAGATAATCTTCTTGATTCAAAAATGAATAATTATCTTATGGCTGTTGTTTTTTCAAATATCAATTGCTCTTCGGTTTCAATAGCCGTTGCGGACATATCTACGGGAGATTTTTTCGCGTATGAAACGACAATTCAAAATCTTGAAAATGAAATCATAAAGTATAAACCGGGTGAAATAATACTTGCCGATTCTTATATGAGGGACGAGAAAATAAAAAAGATTTTATCAAGATTAAATACGGTCGCCTCACCGGTAAAAGATATTTACTCGGATTCTTCATACTGTGAAAATTTCATAAAGAAAATTCTTAACATAAATTCTCTGTCGTCATTTAATATTGAAGCAAAGCCCGGCGTGATATGCGCCGTAGGCAGTATATTGGCTTACGTGCAGGCTAACCAGCCTCAGACGATTCCTATTTTGAACAATATCAGATTTCTTGAAAGCGGCGATTATATGATTTTGGACGGAGTGGCTATAAAAAATCTTGAAATTTTACGTTCGTCTACCTCTCTTAAGCAGGACGGGTCGCTTCTTTCGGTAATGGATACCACTGTAACTCCGATGGGAGCCAGACTTTTAAGAAACTGGATCATAAAACCTCTGCTTGATATAAAAGAAATTGAAAAAAGACAGAATAAAATAAAAACATTTATTGAGAACGAAAAAATAAGAACAGAAATAGCAGAAAATCTTAAAGCCGTATCGGATTTGGACAGAATAGCCGCAAGGATAATAAGCGGATCGGCAAATCCTAAAGAACTGCTTTCATTGAAAGATTCAATTAACGTCATAAAAGAAATATGCCCGAAACTTAAGGAAATAAATTATTTTCAGGATGTAAATCTTGATATTGAAACGAAAATAGCCGAAAAAATAGAATCTTATATAGATTCTGAAGCGCCCGTTATGATTAAAGACGGCAATATAATAAAAACGGGAGTTTCTCCTGAGCTTGACGAGCTTAGACTTTTGAGCAGAGACGCAAAAAAATATATATCCGAGCTTGAAGCCAAAGAGAAACAGGCAACAGGAATAAATAATTTGAAAATAGGATATACCTCCGTTTTCGGTTATTACATAGACGTTACAAAATCAAATATATCGTCAGTGCCGGCTCATTACATAAGAAAACAAACTCTTACAAATTCCGAAAGATACATAACGCAGGAACTTAAAGTCCTTGAAGAAAAAATCATTTCTGCGCAGGACAGAACGATAAAGCTTGAAACCGAGTTATTCGTTCAGTTAAGGCAGGAACTTGCCCAATATGCGCAGCATATTCTTTCTTCATCGGCGATGGCTGCGGAAATTGATATTTATATTTCTTTTGCGCAGAATGCCTGCGATTTTAATTACGTATGTCCAAAAATGACGCAGGGAAAAGAGCTTGTTTTAAAAGATGCAAGACATCCTGTTGTTGAACAGATTTTAAAAGCCGGAAATTTTGTCGCAAATGATATTGAACTGAATGATTCGTCAAAAAGAATAATGATACTTACCGGTCCTAATATGTCCGGTAAATCCACTTATCTGAGGCAGACGGCTCTTATAGTTATTATGGCTCAGACCGGCTCTTTTGTGCCTTGTTCGCAAGCTGAGATAGGGATCATCGATAAAATTTTCACGAGAATAGGAGCGGGAGATAATCTTGCGGCAGGCGAATCGACTTTTATGGTTGAAATGACCGAGACAGCCAATATTTTAAATCAATATACCGACAGAAGCCTTATTATCCTTGACGAAGTTGGCAGAGGCACTTCAACATACGACGGTATGTCAATAGCATGGGCGATACTTGAATTCTTTGCCGATACTGAAAATAAATATAACATAGGCGCGAAAGTTTTATTTGCCACGCATTATTTTGAGCTTACGTCGCTTGTTTTAGAAAACAACGGAATAATCAATTCAAGCGTTTCTGTAAAAGAATGGGACGGCAACGTTATATTTTTGCATAAAATAGTTGAAGGCTCCGCTGATAAATCCTACGGCATACACGTTGCAAAACTGGCGGGAGTTCCGCATAAAGTTATAAAAAGAGCATATCAGATTTTACACGGTCTTGAGAAAAACATAAATAAAAATTTTGCGCAATTTGAACAGGATATACAGCCTAATCTTTTTGCTTCAATAGAACCTGAAATTTTGATAGAATTAAGAAAGCTTGATACAGACGATCTAAAACCGATAGATGCTCTGAAGCTTCTTGCAGAATGGAAAGAAAAATATAAAAAATAATTTTTTTTGGAGAAACTGTATGTTAAATAAAAGAAGACATTCCAGATTTCCTGTAATTAAAGATTTCGGACATGCCGTATCGATAGGAACCGAAAAAGAAATATTTCCCGGAATAATACTGAATTTATCTGCCGGCGGAATGCTTCTGCTGATGTATTCTGATATCCCCGTAAATGCCGAAGTTTCTCTTATGATAAATATTCCCAAAATGGAAACAAAAAAAATACTCGGTAAAGTTATGCGGTCAAAATTTAAAAATACAATGTGGGAAATAGGCCTTGAATTTATCGAAATAGATACTCTTGATTCCAAAAAAATAAACAGAATGGCGATAGATTTTAACGACTGCGAAACGAAAATAGCGCTGGGCGCTTTGGATATATGCAAGAAAGACTGCAGTTATTACGTTTTGTGCGATAAAAAACAAAAAATATGATAAAAATTCTTGACGATAAAACTATTGATCAAATTTCTGCCGGCGAAGTTGTTGAGAGACCTTTGAATGCCGTTAAAGAGCTTGTTGAAAATTCACTTGACGCCGGAGCATCTTCAATTACGGTTGAAATTGAAAAAGCCGGCAAAAAACTTATAAGGGTAAGCGACAACGGTTCAGGAATGGCAAAAGAGGATTTGATTCTGTCCGTGCAAAGACACGCCACAAGCAAAATAAATAATTTTGACGATCTGTCGAAAACTCTTTCGTTGGGATTCAGGGGAGAAGCTCTTCCTTCAATAGCGTCAGTATCTATGTTTGAGATTAAGACGCAGCAGCCGGATGTTTCTTCGGGCTGGCATCTTTCAATAGAAGGATCCAAACAGCATGTTTTAAATCCGTGGTCGGGAGCAGGCGGGACAATAGTTGAAATCAGAAATATTTTTTTCAATACGCCCGTAAGGGAAAAGTTTTTAAAAAGCGATACTACCGAAAAAGCAAAAATAATAAATTGCATAGATGAAATGGCTTTGGTGAGAAACGACGTTGATTTTAAAATTATAACGGACGGTAAAATATTTGTTCAGTACCGCAAGACAGATTCAAAAATAAAAAGAATAGAGGATGTTCTCGGAAAAGATTTATCCGGCAAGCTCAAATATGTAAATTTTAACCATCCAAAGATAGCAATAGAGGCATTTATTTCAACAAGACAAAATTCAATGGCTCAGAAAAATTACCAGTATCTTTTTGTAAATTCCAGATGCGTTAATTATCCGAAATGGCTTATGCATGCTTTATATCAGGCCTATAAAGAGGCGATACCAGTAGGCAGACATCCGGCAATAATAATGTTCTTAAAAACAGATCCGGCCGATATAGACATAAATGTGCACCCTACAAAAAGAGAAATAAAATTTGCAAAAGAAAATGAAATGTACGATTTATTTCACAAGTTTATAAAAGGAGCTGTAGAGACTGACGGACCGGAAAGCATAATTAATGTAAAAGACCCGTTTTCGAAAACAGAATCCGTTAAAACCGATTATGGATATGCGCCGAATTTTTCAAATTATGCGCGCCGTGATATTCCGGCCGTGTCGGATTATAAAAATTTATATTCTTCAGATGTAAATAACCGGAGCATACAGCAGGATTTTCTTCAAACATCAGAATACAGATTTGCCGGGCAGATTTTCAAAATGTATATTGTAATGGAGAAAGAGGGAGAATGTTTTATAATAGACCAGCATGCGGCGCAGGAAAGAGTAAAATATGAAAAATTTTTAAAACAAATACAGTCTCAGACTCTTGATGTGCAGCAGCTTTTGATTCCGGAGGTTTTTGAATTTCAGGCGTCAAAAGGCGTAATTCTTAAAAATTCTCTTGATATATTTAATTCTCTCGGATTTTCTCTTGAAGAATTCGGCGGAAATTCTTTCAGATTGTCTTCTTATCCGGCTTTGCTCGGAGAAAATGTTAACTTTTTTGAAATAATTAACGGCGTCATTGAATTTCTTGAAGAAGAAAAAAATATTCAGGTTGATAAAATACGCGAAACTATTATAAGAATTTCATGCAAAAGCAGCATAAAAGCAGGAGATTATATGCAGGACAGGCAGGCTGTTAAACTTGCCGAGGATTTATTTTTGTGCGATATGCCCTATACATGCCCGCACGGAAGACCTACGATGTATAAACTTACAAGACATGAGCTTGAGAAGTTCTTTAAAAGAACCTAAGAAGAAGTTACTTTTTATCACGAGTCTAAAAAGTAACCCTGCCACTTGTCGTACATTCATTTGTATTTTTTTCCGCACAACTCACAACTCAGAAAAATCCTTACTGCATAATGAAACGGATTTTTCTTCAAACAAGTGAGTTTAAAAACTTAACAAATTATGAAGTTTTTACGGCAAAAAATACTTCATTCATAAACGTGCTTACGTGGCACTACCGACAAAACATTAATGATTTTGTGAATTGATTTTTTTGATTGTGTTTGTTTTTGCCAAGCTGCCCGGCTTCTAATCTTCCAAGCTCTGTCGTTGTTAGAATCCGTCTTCTTCATCGTCGTCATTGTATTCGGATTGTTTTTTATCTTTCATTATAGAATATTCTTTAGGCGCGGTTCCTTCAAGAAATACCTCAAGATATGCTCCCGGCGTTTTGCTCAATGCAAGAAATCCGGTAGCCGGATCTATAAGTGTCCATTCAATTCCTTTCGGCTGTGTGAAATCCATAACAGGATAACCTTTAAGCGCATTTTTCATAAAATCAGTCCAAATCGGACACGCTATTGTTCCGCCTGTTACTTTTGCTCCAAGAGACGTTCTGTCATCGTAACCAACCCATACTCCGGCTACTATCTGAGGAGTATATCCTATAAACCATGCGTCTACGCTGTCATTTGAAGTGCCTGTTTTACCGGCGCAAGGCCTGCCAAGTTCTCTTGCTTTAAAGCCGCTGCCTCTTTCGATAACGCCTTTAAGAAGATGTGTCATTATATATGAAGTCTGAGGTGATAAAACTTCTTTTTCAACAGGAATATTGTTTTCAAGTATTTTGCCGTTTTTATCGACAACTTTTGTTATAAGGTATGGTTCAGTTTGTATGCCGCCTGAAGCAAGCGTTCCTATTGCAGAAACCATTTCCTGAAGAGTTACGTCGCTTGAACCAAGGGCAAGAGACAAAGAATTTACAAGAGGACTTTTTATGCCCATCATTCTGGCATAATCTATTACTCTTGCAGGCGTGATTTTTTCTATTGTTTCAATTGAGCATATGTTGACTGATCTTGCAATGGCTTTTCTCAGAGTCATTTCACCTTTGTATTTGCCGCCGTAATTGACGGGATACCATATCTTCATAGGATCAATCAATTCATCGGCAGTCATTTTTTCGGCCAAAACTTCAACATAATTTACATTCCTTGCCACAAGCTGCCAATTTCTGCCGTCAAACAGATAAACCATCGGTTTATCTTCAAGTATTGTAGACGGAGTCATAAGTTTTGAATCTAGTGCCGCCGTATAAAGAAAAGGTTTAAATGACGAACCGGCCTGTCTTTTTGCTTGAATGGCTCTGTTAAACTGGGTTTCCTTAAAATCACGGCCGCCGACCATTGCTCTGATAGCGCCTGTTTTAGGGTCTATAGCAATTAAAGCGCCCTGCACTTTATCAATTTTGGATTTATCTTTTTTTAAAGCTTTAGCTCTGTCAGTATCAAACTGGTCTAATTGTTTGTTTAACGATTCCTCGGCCGCCATCTGCATTTTTGAATCGAGAGTCGTGTATATCGATAAACCTTCTTTATGAAGAACATTTGTTCCGTATTTTGGTTCAAGAAGAATCCTTAAATATTCTATAAAATAATGACCTGAATCAGTGCCCGGCATTTGTCGTTTATCGGGGATGGGCTGTTTAATTGCCTCATCTTCCTGTTCTTTTGTTATAAATCCAAGTTGTCTCATTCTTTCAAGAACTACAGACCTTCTGTTTTTTGATTCTTCCGGATTTTTAAAAGGGGAATAATAATTCGGAGCTTTTGGAAGACCTGCAATAAGCGCGGCTTCGGCAAGATTGATATCTTTTACCGATTTTCCGAAATAAATTTTGCATGCCGATTCTGCCCCGTATCCGCCTGCTCCGAAATAAATCTGGTTAACGTAAAGCTGCAGAATTTCTTCTTTTGTATATTCACGTTCAAGCTGAACGGTAAGAAGCATTTCTTTGAGTTTTCTTGTAATGGTTCTTTCAGAAGTGAGAAAGACGGTTTTTGCAAGCTGTTGCGTTATTGTGGAGCCGCCCTGTGAGACTTTGCCTTTTGCAAAATTCACGACTAAAGCTCTTAAAATACCTTTAGTCGAGATACCCCAGTGATCATAAAAATCGTTGTCTTCTATGGCTATAAATGCATTTTGCAGATTTGCGGGGATGTCTTTAAGCGGCACAATTACTCTTCTTTCAACAAACATTTCGGATATTATATTTCCGTCTTTATCATAGATTTTTGTAACTACGTTTGGTTTAAAATTTTCAAGATTTGATATTGACGGGAGTTCATCTATGAGTTTTGAAACTATAATAACGCCTGCAACAAGGCAGAATGATAATATTACGGTGTATATTAAAATTGTTTTAAATTTCATAATTGCATTTCTTTAAGTATAATTTTTTTTAAAAACAAAAGATATTATACTCCAAAAATATTTATTTAACAAACTTTTTAAAGTTTAATGGATAAGATGTCCGAGAAGAGCAACTAAAGCTATTCCGACAAAGAAGCAGATGCCTGATTTCTTATTTGAAGCCTTGTGAGTTTCCGGAATAAGGTCGGAGGCTGACAAATATATGAAAGTTCCGGCTATAAATCCGAGAAACGAACCTACCAGTTCATGCGATATATAATTTAGAAAAATCAGTCCTGCAATTGCGCCTATAGGCGTAAATAAAGCTACAAGCAAAGAATATTTGAATATTTTTTTTGTATCCATATTTGTGTGTATTAAGATGCTTGTTATTGTGATTCCGTCACAGATTTTATGAAATATTACGGCAGCTGTTGTAAGAATTCCTATGGAAAAACTTGCTTCAAAACCTATGCAGACTATAAGACCGTCAAAAAACGAGTGCATGCCAAGACCTAAAGTCGACAATGTGCCGAGATGGTGGACGTCGCAATGCTCTTCGTGGCACGGGTGAAAAAATAAAAAATGCTGTAAAAAAAACATTGTCAAAAATCCGGCAAGAACGCAGTAGATAGCATTTGACGTGTTTTTAAGAGCTTCAGGCATAAGATGTATGAATGCTATTGAAATCATTACGCCTGCGGCAAATCCTATAAGCAACACGGAATTTTTTCTGGACCAGTCACTGAATTTCAGTACCAGAAAAGTTCCGCATAACGCCGACATCATTGCCACAAGCGAATATAGTATTTCGTTCATAAAAGTCTGTAAATGTTTCTTTCGGTGAAAGCTATAATGTTACCCATCATTTTTACCGCTTTATCCGGAAATTTTCCTATAGCTGTTTCAGCCGAAAGCATGACATAATTGCTTCCGTCTATTATTGCGTTTGCAACATCGCTTACTTCGGCTCTTGTAGGAGTAGGGGATTCAACCATGCTTTCAAGCATCTGTGTTGCAGTAATAACAAATTTATTTCTTGAACGGCATTTTTTTATTATATATTTCTGCACTACGGGAACGGTCCATAAAGGAATTGATATTCCCAAATCGCCTCTGGCCACCATTATTCCGTCGCAAGTGTCAAGAATTGAGGTTAAGTTATCAAGCCCTTCTCTGTCTTCTATTTTTGCTATCAATTTACATTTTGGATGTTTTTCTGAAACTGCATTTTTAAGTGCAAGCATGTCCTGTTTGTTTCTTACGAAGGAATTTGCCAAAAAATCGAGCTTATTTTTTATCGCAAATTCAATATGTTCCATGTCATGCTCTTCTATTTCCGGAAAATGCAGTTTTGCATCCGGTATATTGACGCCTTTGTTTTGTTTCAAAAGATAATCCACTTCAACTTCGGTTACGACGCTGTCTTTTGCGACTGAAAGAACTGTAAGTTTTAAATTGCCGTCGTCTATATAGATATCAAGGCCTTTTTTTAAATCCGAAATCGGTCCCGAATAATCTATTGAAACGGTATTGCTGTCTCCGATTATTTCTTTCTTTGTAAGAGTCAGCTTCTGCCCTTTTTTTAAAGTTACGGGCTGTCCGTCTTTAAGCTGGCCGATTCTTATTCTGTGTCCTTCAAGATCGCCGAGAATTTTGATTTTTTTGCTGTATTTTTTATTTACGGTTCTGATTAAAGCAATATCTTTTTCATATTGTTCAAAACTTCCGTGCGAGAAATTCAGTCTTGCGACCGTCATTCCCGAGTCAGCCATTTTCTTCAAGATTTCCATTGACCTTGTCGCCGGTCCCATTGTACAAATTATTCCTGTTTTAGCCATTATATTTTAACCTCTGGTAAAAATTTTAAATTCTTTTCGACTTCTTCCTTTGAATATATGCAATCTTCAAGATCTCCGGCAAGAGCATGTTCGTAAGCAGATAAATCGAAATGTCCGTGACCCGAAAGATTAAATAATATTGTTTTAGAAATACCTTCTTCTTTTGCTTTTAATGCTTCGTCTATTGCAACTTTTACGGCATGCGCCGATTCCGGAGCAGGAAGTATTCCTTCGCATCTTGTGAATTTTATAGCAGCATCAAAAACTTCTCTCTGTTTAACTACAGCCGTTTCTGCCAGGCCTTCTTTTACTATTGCAGAAACCAAAGGAGAAGCTCCGTGGTATCTTAAACCGCCGGCATGTGTTCCGCCGGGAATAAAAGAGTGCCCCAAAGTATACATTTTCATTGCAGGCGTAAATCCCGAACTGTCTCCGTAATCATATGCGAAAACTCCGTGCGTAAGTTTAGGACATGCCGAAGGCTCAACTGCAATTGCTCTTAAATTTTTATTTTTTCCCTGAATTTTATCCATAAGAAAAGGAAAGGACAAACCTGCAAAATTAGATCCGCCTCCCAGGCATGCGATAATAACATCAGGATATCTGCCGATTATTTCCATTTGTTTTTTTGCTTCAAGACCTAAAACCGTTTGATGCAATGCGACATGGTTTAAAACGCTTCCAAGCGCATATTTGGTATCTTTATGTGTAATGACGTCTTCAATTGCTTCTGATATAGCTATCCCCAAAGAACCGGGATTTGAAGGATCCGTATCTAAAACTTTTCTTCCGACTTCAGTATATTTTGACGGGCTTGAAAATACGCTTGCTCCGTAAACCTGCATCAGAATTTTTCTATAGGGTTTTTGCTCGTAAGAGACTTTAACCATATATACAACGCATTCCATATCATAGAATTTGCATGCCATTGACAAAGCCGAACCCCATTGACCAGCGCCTGTTTCGGTGGCTATTCTTTTCACTCCGCATTTTTTATTGTAATAAGCCTGAGGTATTGCCGAATTGGATTTGTGGCTTCCCGAAGGGCTTACGCCTTCATTTTTAAAATAAATCTTTGCCGGCGTATCAAGAAATTTTTCAAGATGTCTTGCTCTTATAAGAGGAGAAGGTCTCCATATCTTATATATGTGAACCACTTCTTCAGGAATATCGATAAATCTGTCTCGAGTCATTTCCTGGTTTATAATGTCTTCACAAAATATAGGCATAAAATCTTCTTTGGTTGCAATCTTGCCCGTTCTTGTGTTAAACGGCGGATCCATAGGCTTTAAGTCTGCAGCTATGTTATACCATTGTCTGGGGATATCTTTTTCGCCTAAAATTATTTTTTTATCTTCTAACATACATTGCTCCTTAATATTGATGGTTTGATTTTTTAAAAATATACTGCAATGAAAGGCCTCAGGCAGTAAGAGTCCGCCATCGGATCTCTGATAATTTTTGAAAAACATATTTGAAACGGATACTAAAATAAACGCTCAACATTACTCCTTATACTTATATATAAAATTGATGCTCTTTGTCAAGTTTTTTAAGAGGGCAATTAAGGTTGACGAAGACGACAGTTTTTAATACAATCATAAAAACTGTATGTCAGGGGCGTCAAAAATGTTTAAACTGGAAATAGGCATTTATTGGCTTGTACTGCTCGGTTTTGTTCTCTTTAATTTTCTGTTGATAATCTTTATGATTTTTAAAGAACACAGAAAACCCTATTCAATAATGGTATGGACTCTTGTCATACTTCTGCTGCCAATATTTGGTTTTTTTCTATATTTTCTTATAGGTAAAGGCCCGTCTTTAAAAAACCGGAAAAGATTTTATATAAAAATGCAGAGCGATACAAAACTTGCAAAATTTCTTCAGAGAAATATAAAAGAATTCAATAAAACTGATTTTTTTGAGCAAAATAATGTTAAGGATATAATAGAATTTAATTCAAAATATAATCTTGCTCCTCTTGCGATTAATAATGACGTAAAAATTTACACTGACATATCTGAGCAGTATGAGGATATGATAAATGATATTTCTAATGCAAAAAAAACTGTGAATGTTTTGTATTTTGTTTACAGAAAAGATGTAGTAGGATCAAAACTTTTGGAGGTTTTGGCTCAAAAAGCAAAAGAGGGAGTAAAAATAAAACTTATAGTGGATGATATAGGTTCTCTTTGGGCTAACAGAGATTTTTTTAAACCGCTTACAGAAAGCGGCGGCGAAGTTTTGAGATTTTTAGAGGGGCCCTGGAAATATTTAAACAGAAATCTTAACTTTAGAAACCATCGCAAAATGGTGATAATAGATAATGAAATCGCATATACCGGCGGGGCAAATATAGGCGACGAATATATGAACCAGGGAGAAATTCCGTGGCGCGATACACACATGAGAGTGATAGGAGATGCGGTCGCTCTTATAAATTTGAGATTTTTGCAGGATTACGCTTATGTCGCGAACAAAGATGTTTCAAATCTGATATCTGATTTCGGCAGACATGATGTTACAAAAATACTTCCAATGCAGCTTATAAGTTCAGGTCCCGATGTTGTAACCGAGGAAATAAAACAAACTTACATAAAACTTATTTACGGCGCGAAAGAAAGGATATGGATTCAAACGCCTTATTATATTCCTGATGACAGTTTCACCGATGCGATTGCTACGGCTGTCAGAGGCGGAGTTGATGTAAGAATTATGATTCCTGAAATACCCGATAAAAAGGCGGTTTATTTTGCTACAAAAAGTTACGTAAGCGATATGGTTAAAATCGGAGCAAAGGTTTATCTTTATCCTGCTTTTATTCACAGCAAAACATTGATTGTCGACAACGAAGTAGCATCGCTTGGCACGTTTAACATAGATATAAGAAGTTTTAAACTTCATTTTGAGCTTACTATGCTTATGTACGGCAAAGAGATTGTTGCGCAAATGTCGGATATTTTTATTGATGATATAAACAGAAGTTTGATTATGGATGACGGTTATCTTCGCATACAGAGTAAAACAGACAGACTGATGCAGACGCTGAT
Source organism: Endomicrobiaceae bacterium (assembly GCA_963666965.1). Taxonomy (GTDB): domain Bacteria; phylum Elusimicrobiota; class Endomicrobiia; order Endomicrobiales; family Endomicrobiaceae; genus Proruminimicrobium. Next base: position 1,600,623 of record OY762939.1, on the reverse strand, counting down.
GAGACTTTTCAGCCCTTTATTCTGATTTTTTTCAAAGTTCAACGTTTTTGAAAACAGAATTTTTTTGTTTTCAAGACAGATGTTTAGCGTTTGGGTATTCGTTAAAAAATAAAAAGTTTATTTTTAAATTTTATAATATAAGACGATTTCTCAGTCAGAGATACGGTATTTTTACGAAGATATACGCAAATTGACAAAGAATCTTATATTGTGATATAATCAACGTCACTGATCGTTAAAAAATGCTGATATTCGGGAAGTAGCGTAATTGGCTATCGCGCCTGCTTTGGGAGCAGGAGGGTGCGGGTTCAAGTCCCGCCTTCCCGATTTTTCTTACAGGAGAGTATGGGTTTATGTCAACAAACTTAGTAGTCATACCTGCAAAGTATAAAGATAATATCGACAAAAAACATGAGAAATGTTTTGACAAATTCGGGAAATACGAATTTTTCTTTTTTGCCGATGACTGCATTGAACCATTTAAAAAACAACTGCTCTCAAATTCATATGAAACAATTATTTTTGCTTATTCGGATATTGCAGAATACTACAGATCAATCAGAGCCGCAAAGGTTTTGAGCGTTAAATCAAAAATTATTTTATTTCTTCCTTCAATTTCAAATTTAGAAAAATATGTTAAACAAAATGAAAGTATTTGTGATGAAGTTTATAAAATATTGAAAACTTCAAGCTCTCTTGAGGTAAGCAATTGTCAATTGGCGGATGCAGTTATAACTGAATTTTCAGAACAGGCGGAGCTTATCAAAAGCAAGACTGCAAAAGTCAGTGTAAGCACAATTGACGGGTTTATGTCGAATGGGCTGCAGTTTGCAGATAAAATAAAACCGCTTGTAAGCATAATAATGCTGACTTATAATCAGCTTGACGATACTAAAATTTGCGTGGAATCGCTTTTAAAGCATACTGCAGATGTAAATTATGAACTTATATTCGTTGATAACGGATCAACAAAAGACGATACAAAAACTTATCTGGAAGATTTGAAATCAAAACATTCAAACATCAAGGCAATATTTAACGATTCAAATTTAGGATTTGCCTGCGCAAACAACCAGGGTATAGAAATTTCCGAGGGTGAATTTGTTCTGTTGCTAAATAATGATGTAATTTTAACGGACGGCTGGCTGAGCAGAATGATTGCGGTTGCCGAAAGCGATAAAAATACAGGAATAGTCGGACCGTGTACAAACCATGCTTCAGGCAGACAGGTTGTTGTATTTGACGGAGATGCTTCAGATGATGAGGCAATACAAAAATTTGCCGGTGAAATACTGAATCAAAATGCCGGTTTTTGGTTTTCTGTCAGCAGAATTATAGGGTTTTGCGTTCTTATAAAGAGAGAAGTTTTGTTTAATGTCGGAGTTTTGGATGAAATGTTCGGACCCGGCGGTTACGAGGATTTTGATTATTGCATGAGAGTAAAGCAGGCAGGATACAATATAGTAATAGCAGGGGATACGTTCATATATCATATAGGCGGTAAAGGTTATTCGGCGAACAATATGAATTATAATGTTCTTAGAACTAAAAATATAGAACTTTTAATTGATAAATGGTCAAAGAATATTCTTGAAATAATGGAAAAACTGCCAGACGGAATGTAATAACATGAAAGTCAGTCAGTTTTCTTCTTCAAAAATCTTACAACATATTGACAGAATAAGCGAATGGCAGAAAGATGGAATTTCAAGGCCTGTCACTTATGAGTTAGATATGACAAACGTATGTAATGCAAAATGCCATTTCTGTTTTGGTTTTTTTGAACAATCGGAACATCTCGTGAGCATGAGTCTTGCAGAAGCAAAAAAAATATTAAAACAAATTAAATCATTTGGCGGAAAAGCCGTTACATTTACCGGCGGCGGAGATCCTTTGTGCAACAAAGATACCGTAAATGCAGTTATTTATGCAAAAAAGATAGGTTTGGATGTTGGATTTATAACAAACGGAATTTTATTGAATGAAAAAAATGTCAAAGATATAGTAAACAGCTGCACCTGGATAAGAATAAGCCTTGATGCGTCTTCAAAAGAAAAATATAAGATTACGCACGGAATGAATGCGTCGACTTTTGATAACGTAATTAAAAATATAAAAATGCTTGTTCAGGCAAAAAAAAGTTTAAAAAAAGATACAACAATAGGTATTGGCTTGCTGACTTATGACAAAACGGTTGAAGATATAATCCCTTTTGCCAAGCTCGGCGCAAAACTCGGAGTAGATTACGCACAATACAGACCTCTTTTAAAAAGATTTAAAGAAAAAGAAATTAACACGTCAGATCAGTCTGATATTCTAAAAAAAATGAAAAAAGCTGAAAGTTTCGGGACTAAAAATTTTTCAGTTGTAAGTTCGGTTCATAAATATATTTTGATGGAATCCAAAAATATAGACAGACAATACGACGTGTGTTACGGACATAATTTTGCAACTGTCGTGGCGGCAGATCAAAAAATGTATTTGTGCTGCCATATGAGAGGAATGAATAAGTATTGTATAGGCGATCTTAAAAAGAATACTCTTAAGGAAATATGGCGGTCAGGTTTAAGGAAAAAAGTGTTTTCAAATATAAATTTTGCCGACTGCCCTCTTTTGTGCAGATGTGACAGCTTTAACACGGTGCTTTTTAATATGCAAAAAAAAGTTGACCATGTAAATTTTTTATAAAATCAAAAAGTGAACAATTCAATAAAATTTAACAGTGTTTTAAATGATTTCGAAACAGCGCGTTCCGTAATTAAGCTGAGCTCGTCACCTAAAAATATAGGAATAGGGGCTCATTTTTTTTGCAATGCAAAATGCATTTTTTGTCTGGGCGGGAACTATCCGCAGTTTTCAATTGAAAGATATAAAATATTTTTTGAGGAAAAACTGAAAGATGTTTTGTCCAAAGCCGAAAATGTTGATTTTCACGGTTACGGCGAACTTCTTTTGATGCCCGAAATAAATTCTTTTATAAAAAGAATAAATAAGACACTTCCAAACCAGACAAAAACTTTTTTTACAAACGGAATAAACTTAAAAAATAAAAATTTTGAAGACGGCAAATTCAATATAATAATATCTCTTCATTCTTCGGATAAAAAAATGCATCGGCAAATGACCGGGACTGATGGGTTCGAAGACATTATTGAAAATATAAGAATATTAAGACAGCAAAAGAATATAAAAATAACTTTATATTTTGTTATAACAAAGATTAATATTGACGATATGTGTAATTTTGTCAGACTCGCGGATAAATTAAAAATTGATGCCGTTACTTTCAGATACTTGACTGTTTTTGAACCGAAAGATTTTGATCTTACCGTTTTTACCGATAAGAAAAAAACAAATGATAATATCGATAAAGCTGCAGAACTTGCAAAAAAACTCGGGATATACATTAATTTGCCGCAAAAATTTTTTAATATTAAAACAGAGCCTAAAGTATGCAGATGCCCCTGGAATTATATTTATGTTGAGAACCAGGGAACTGTAAACGCTTGTGTTTTTGCAGGCAGGCATATCGGTGATTTAAATAATATGTCTTTTGACCAATTGTGGAATTCAAAAGAATATAAAAAAATTCGAGAGGAACTTGTCACCGGCAGGCCAAATCAAATTTGTGCCAAATGTATTGAATACAATTCAGGAAACATTGATAAAATTTCTTCTCATATAACATTCAGACCGGATACCCATAAAAAAATGATGGAATATGCTAAAAAAAATATGAAAAAGTTTAACTTAACGCCAAAGGATATATAAAAAATGAAAAAAATACTAATTATTTCTCCTTATTTTCCTTATCCTCCGAGAGATGGCGGAAAGGTAAGGCTGTATAATCTTATAAAACACTTATCAAAAGAAAATGAAGTTTATCTTCTTGCCTATATCGAGCCTGAAGCTTCTATGGAATCTGTTTCGCTTGCGAGAAAATATTGCAAAGACGTTTTTCCTGTTGTAAGACATGAAGATAAAAGGATAGAAAGACACGATATCCCCAGATGCGTAAGTTTTTTTTATACGCAAGCCATGATAGACGAGCTGCAAAAAGTTCTTGCCTCTGTTAAACCTGATCTTGTTCAGCTGGATTTTTTAATAATGTGCGAATATGTAAATCATATAAAAGACATACCGGTTTTCTATACGGAGCATGACCTCGGAACTTTAGATTTTAACCAGTCATATCATGACAGAGATATGACTGATAATTTAAGATATGCCGAATGGCGCCGGCTGGTAGATTATGAAAAAAGAATAATAAAAAAATTCAAATCCGTCATAGTTCTTACTCAAAGAGATAAAGATTTAATGAAAGATTTTAATCCTGATGTTAAAACGGTTGTTATCCCTACAGGAGTCGATATTGAGTTTTTTCATCCGGTTAAAAATTATTTAAAAGAAAAAAAACTTGTATTTATAGGACACTACAAGCATTATCCGAATGCGGATGCCATTGTTTATTTTGTAAAGTTTATTTTTAACAAAATAGTAAACAGGATTCCGGATATAAAGTTGTATATAGTAGGTTCAGGAGTTACAAAAGATGTTCAAAATCTTGCCTCAAATAACGTTATTGTTACGGGTGAAGTTGAAGATGTCAGGGAATATTTAAAAATTCCAAATATTTTTATTGCTCCGGTAAGGCTGGGCGGCGGAATAAAAGGGAAGGTTTTAGAAGCAATGGCTTCAGGAACACCTGTCGTCGGAACACAGGAAGCTGCAGACGGCATAAATTGTACGCCGTTTTTTGATATGCTTGTTGCGGCCGATGAAGAGCATTTTGCCGAGTTGGTGGTTAAATTACATAATGATGAAATTTTGTATAATGAAATCTCTAAAAATGCTAGAATAAACGTTGAAAAAAGTTATGACTGGAAATCGATTGCTTCTAAGCTGAACGAATTTTACACACAAAATTTATAATTCATAAATTGACAAAAAGTATGGAGATTAACTTATGAGAAAAATCCTTGTTGTCAGCCAGAAAGATATTATGAAAAATCCTGTTTTTCGCCAGGATAAACAGCTTAAAGAAATTTTGACGATTCTTTCTGAAGATAAATGCGATATCTCTTTGATGTATCTAAATAAAGAATTTAAATCGGAAGATGAATTGTCAGACGAATCTTCAGATTTTAAAATACAAAAAGTATATTTAAGGGATATGATTAAAAGAGATCTTTTAAGCCAGAATTTAACAGATTTTATTTTAAAAGAGAAGTTTGAAACTATTATTTTTGCTTCATATAATATGGCTCAGTTTGTTCTTCCTCGTATTCAGAATGTGTGCGAAAATATCAGAATAATAGTTGATTTTAGATTATCCCAGCTTGATTATATCTTACAAAAACATAAACTTGAGATTGGTAAAAAATACCAAAATCTTTATTTCTTCAGCAAGTCTTTTAAAATTCATTTTTTCCAGGCGATTTCTGTTTTAAGAATCAGCGATGCTAATATATTTACAGAAGATATTGAAGTTAATTTATTGGAAAAAGAAAATATAAGCAATATAATAAAAGTTAACGAAATCACAAAGCCTTTTTCAAAGAGAATTCAAAAAAATGACTTTGATATTGAAAATATATGCATAAACGGAGATAATTTTTCTGCAAGGAGCATTCTGCCAAAAACTATCAAGAAGAACGGAGTATATTGTGTTAATTTTTCAAAAAATTCAAATTTGATAGACGAAATAAACGATATAATATTAAAAACAAAATCACAGTTCATATTTATATATAATTCTAAATTAAAAATATTCCCCAAAACATCCGGTGAATTGGCAAAATATCTTTCTTTTAATGATAATATAGGCATAGTTTCTCCCGTTACATCCTATGCCCAGGGAACTACAAATAAAAAACTTGAGATTGTTTTTGAAGAACAAAGCAATAATAACTTTGCAAACAGCGAAGAAACATATCCGACTTTTTTTGCGGAATGTTTTATGGTTAACAAAAACTTTTTCAAAAAATTTGGATATTTTGACAGACGCTTTAAAACAATCGATTATGCTCTGTTTGATTTTATTATGAGATTATATCAAAACAAGGTTTATTTTTTTACCGTAAAAGATATAGCTGTTTTTAAAGCAATTTCGGTTAAGCAGCCGGTTTCTTTATTCAAAAAAGATATTGAAGTTTTACATGCTAAATGGGGAGAACGTAAATTTGATTTCTCACTGGAATAAATGTGAAATTAAACAAACAAATTACTATAAAATCAGGCTTAATAAAAAAAAGTGAGAAGTGGCGCGGAAATATAATTATTGATTCTAAACTGGTTATTGCTAAAGGGGCTGTGGTACAGGTTGAACCCGGAACAATAATAAAATTCAAAGGTCAAAACGTTGAATTTGATGAAAATATTGAAAAAATAAAATTTCTAAGTTCAGAATTTAACGCATCAGAACATGAGTATAATAAACAGCCATGCATAGTAGTGTATGGTTGTTTTTTTGTCTGCGGGAAAATCGACAACAGAGTTGGTATAGGCAATGGAAGCTGGAACGGATATATCTATATTGCCCACGGCGGTTCATGCAGCCTGAAATACGCGAATATAAGATATTCCTTCGGGCTTATATTTGATGAATATTCAAAAATTTCTAAAATTGATTTATGTTTATTTGAACAGTGTTTTTTCGGTGTTGCCAATTTTTCTAAAACAATCATTAAAAATTGCGAGTTTCGTTTCAATGCACATGCAATTGTATCTTATTCAAGAGCAATTATTCGTAAAAATTTATTTTATGAAAATATACACAATGCCGTAGTTTTTAAATCGGCCTCAAGGTCCTATCTTTTTTATAACAGTATGCTTCTGAATAACAATGCAATGACTTTTTTAGATTCAGAAGATATAGTAGTAAAAGAAACGCTTCAATATTTTAATATTACCGGGATTTCAACAAGCAATTGTTTAAACAGCAGAATTCTTAACTGTTATGTTATTGATAATTTAACGGGTTTGAAATTAAATGAAAATTCTCAAAAAATTTTCATAGAGAATTGTTTTTATATAACATCTCCTGTGTATTTATCGGACGGCAGCCAGGCCGAAATTCAAAACAGTTTTATTATCAATTGCGAGTGCGGCTTAGCGGCTGAAGGTGTTGCCGCTGCTTTTATTTTTAACAGTAAAATAATTAATAATAAGATAAATTTTATGCTTTCAGATTTAAGCAGTGTCCGCATAAAAGAATCAGTAAGCAGCTCGTTTTCGGCAAATGTTCTTCTTTCAGACGCGGCAGATTTTTTTGCCGATAAATCAAAGCTTGATTCAATCAATTTTATCAATATATCCTCTGAGCATTCTTGTTTTAATCTGCAAGCATCTGAAGTGCAATGCCAGTATTTTGCCAAAATAAATTCTTTAGCTGAAATTTTCTTAAAAGATAACAGAATAAATGCCAGAAACTTCATTGAGATGTTTGATTATTCAAGGATATTTATTCTAAAAAATAATATCAAGATTTTTGATTTGGGATTTTTAACCCGTTATAAAAATTATATTTCAATTGAGCAAAGCAATATTGCTGCCGGCAATAATTCTTTGTTGAATTTGAATTACGGCGAAACTGTCATTATAAACAGAAGTAATATAAGCGGTAATTTTGCGGGTTCAATACGAGACGGTGAATTGGTTATCAATGATTCCGCTGTAGATAATAAATACGGAACTGTCGAATTTGCAAATTCAGTTAAGCTTAATATTGAAAACACAAAATTTGACACTAATATTTCCGGCAACGGATTTTCAATTATAAATTTTAAAAACAGTCAAACAGGATCATTGTTTACTTCAGGATATTCTTGTATTAATTTACATAAGAGCAGTGTAAACAGCAATAGAATAATCATAAAAAATGATTCGCAGATTGTGTTAGATGATAATTATGTAAATACGGAATCAATTAAGATAAAAGAAAACGGAGAATTATTAATACAAAAAGCAAATATTGATATTAATGAAACCGTAAAGATAAGCGGCGGCGGTAAATTTAGGATAAGAGGCAGCGCGGTAGAGAGCGATCGCACATGTATAAACAAAGACGGTTATGAGATACTAGAATGCCGAGACAGTGAATTAAGAGGAGAGAACGGTCTTGTATTTATAGAGGGCGATTCAAATATAATAGACGGAGTAAAGATATATAGCCGAGATAACGGGATATTATTAAACGGAGAAAGCGAAGCGGAGTTGAAGAGAGTAGAGATAACGAGTGAAGAGACGGGAATCCGTTATGATGGAGAGCGAAGAGAGAAGATAGAAGGGATCAAGATAAAAGCGAGAGAGGCCGTAAGTATAGGCGGCGGTGAGCTTGAAGTAATAGGCAGTGAAATAGAAGGGGAGATAAGAGGTTCCGGCAGTGAACGAATAGAGTTAATAGGCAGTAAAGTAGGTACAGTCGGAGTTCGCAATTTGAGCAGTATGAAGGTATCGGGCAGTGAGATATCAGGTCGCGAAATAGAGGTAAGTTTAAACGGAGAGCTTGATATAAGCGGCAGCAAGATAAAGCTGGAAGATGGAATAGTAACAAATGGCGGCGGTAAATTTAGGATAAGAGGCAGCGCGGTAGAGAGCGGTCGCACATGTATAAACAAAGACGGTTATGAGATACTAGAATGCCGAGACAGTGAATTAAGAGGAGAGAACGGTCTTGTATTTATAGAGGGCGATTCAAATATAATAGACGGAGTAAAGATATACAGCCGAGATAACGGGATATTATTAAACGGAGAAAGCGAAGCGGATTTGAAGAGAGTAGAGATAACGAGTGAAGAGACGGGAATCCGTTATGATGGAGAGCGAATAGAGAAGTTAGAATCAATAAAGATAAAAGCGAGAGAGGCAGTAAGTATAGGAGGCGGCGAGCTTGAAGTAACAGGCAGTGAAATAGAAGGGGAGATAAGAGGTTCCGGCAGTGAACGAATAGAGTTAAGAGGCAGCAAAGTAGGTACAGTCGGAGTTCGCAATTTAAGCAGTATGAAGGTATCGGGCAGTGAGATATCAGGTCGCGAAATAGAGGTAAGTTTAAACGGAGAGCTTGATATAAGCAGCAGCAAGATAAAGCTAGATGAGGGAATAGTAACAAATGGCGGCGGTAAATTTAGGATAAGAGGCAGCGCGGTAGAGAGCGGTCGCACATGTATAAACAAAGACGGTTATGAGATACTAGAATGCCGAGACAGTGAATTAAGAGGAGAGAACGGTCTTGTATTTATAGAGGGCGATTCAAATATAATAGACGGAGTAAAGATATATAGCCGAGACAACGGGATATTATTAAACGGAGAAAGCGAAGCGGATTTGAAGAGAGTAGAGATAACGAGTGAAGAGACGGGAATCCGTTATGATGGCGAGCGAAGAGAGAAGATAGAAGGGATCAAGATAAAAGCGAGAGAGGCAGTAAGTATAGGAGGCGGCGAGCTTGAAGTAACAGGCAGTGAAATAGAAGGGGAGATAAGAGGTTCGGGCAGTGAACGAATAGAGTTAATAGGCAGCAAAGTAGGTACAGTCGGAGTTCGCAATTTAAGCAGTATGAAGGTATCGGGCAGTGAGATATCAGGTCGCGAAATAGAGGTAAGTTTAAACGGAGAGCTTGATATAAGCAGCAGCAAGATAAAGCTAGATGAGGGAATAGTAACAAATGACGGTGGCAAATTTAGGATAAGAGGCAGCGTAGTAGAAAGCGGTCGCACGTGTATAAACAAAGACGGTTATGAGATACTAGAATGCCGAGACAGTGAATTAAGAGGAGAGAACGGTCTTGTATTTATAGAGGGCGATTCAAATATAATAGACGGAGTAAAGATATATAGCCGAGATAACGGGATATTATTAAACGGAGAAAGCGAAGCGGAGTTGAAGAGAGTAGAGATAACGAGTGAAGAGACGGGAATCCGTTATGATGGAGAGCGAAGAGAGAAGATAGAAGGGATCAAGATAAAAGCGAGAGAGGCCGTAAGTATAGGCGGCGGTGAGCTTGAAGTAATAGGCAGTGAAATAGAAGGGGAGATAAGAGGTTCCGGCAGTGAACGAATAGAGTTAATAGGCAGTAAAGTAGGTACAGTCGGAGTTCGCAATTTGAGCAGTATGAAGGTATCGGGCAGTGAGATATCAGGTCGCGAAATAGAGGTAAGTTTAAACGGAGAGCTTGATATAAGCAGCAGCAAGATAAAGCTAGATGAGGGAATAGTAACAAATGACGGTGGCAAATTTAGGATAAGAGGCAGCGTAGTAGAAAGCGGTCGCACGTGTATAAACAAAGACGGTTATGAGATACTAGAATGCCGAGACAGTGAATTAAGAGGAGAGAACGGTCTTGTATTTATAGAGGGCGATTCAAATATAATAGACGGAGTAAAGATATATAGCCGAGATAACGGGATATTATTAAACGGAGAAAGCGAAGCGGATTTGAAGAGAGTAGAGATAACGAGTGAAGAGACAGGAATCCGTTATGAGGGAGAGAGAATAGAGAAGTTAGAATCAATAAAGATAAAAGCGAGAGAGGCAGTAAGTATAGGAGGCGGCGAGCTTGAAGTAACAGGCAGTGAAATAGAAGGGGAGATAAGAGGTTCCGGCAGTGAACGAATAGAGTTAATAGGCAGTAAAGTAGGTACAGTCGGAGTTCGCAATTTAAGCAGTATGAAGGTATCGGGCAGTGAGATATCAGGTCGCGAAATAGAGGTAAGTTTAAACGGAGAGCTTGATATAAGCAGCAGCAAGATAAAGCTAGATGAGGGAATAGTAACAAATGGCGGCGGTAAATTTAGGATAAGAGGCAGCGCGGTAGAGAGCGGTCGCACATGTATAAACAAAGACGGTTATGAGATACTAGAATGCCGAGACAGTGAATTAAGAGGAGAGAACGGTCTTGTATTTATAGAGGGCGATTCAAATATAATAGACGGAGTAAAGATATATAGCCGAGACAACGGGATATTATTAAACGGAGAAAGCGAAGCGGATTTGAAGAGAGTAGAGATAACGAGTGAAGAGACAGGAATCCGTTATGAGGGAGAGAGAATAGAGAAGTTAGAATCAATAAAGATAAAAGCGAGAGAGGCAGTAAGTATAGGAGGCGGCGAGCTTGAAGTAACAGGCAGTGAAATAGAAGGGGAGATAAGAGGTTCGGGCAGTGAACGAATAGAGTTAAGAGGCAGCAAAGTAGGTACAGTCGGAGTTCGCAATTTAAGCAGTATGAAGGTATCGGGCAGTGAGATATCAGGTCGCGAAATAGAGGTAAGTTTAAACGGAGAGCTTGATATAAGCAGCAGCAAGATAAAGCTAGATGAGGGAATAGTAACAAATGACGGTGGCAAATTTAGGATAAGAGGCAGCGTAGTAGAAAGCGGTCGCACGTGTATAAACAAAGACGGTTATGAGATACTAGAATGCCGAGACAGTGAATTAAGAGGAGAGAACGGTCTTGTATTTATAGAGGGCGATTCAAATATAATAGACGGAGTAAAGATATATAGCCGAGATAACGGGATATTATTAAACGGAGAAAGCGAAGCGGAGTTGAAGAGAGTAGAGATAACGAGTGAAGAGACGGGAATCCGTTATGATGGCGAGCGAAGAGAGAAGATAGAAGGGATCAAGATAAAAGCGAGAGAGGCCGTAAGTATAGGCGGTGGTGAGCTTGAAGTAATAGGCAGTGAAATAGAAGGGGAGATAAGAGGTTCGGGCAGTGAACGAATAGAGTTAATAGGCAGCAAAGTAGGTACAGTCGGAGTTCGCAATTTAAGCAGTATGAAGGTATCGGGCAGTGAGATATCAGGTCGCGAAATAGAGGTAAGTTTAAACGGAGAGCTTGATATAAGCAGCAGCAAGATAAAGCTAGATGAGGGAATAGTAACAAATGACGGTGGCAAATTTAGGATAAGAGGCAGCGTAGTAGAAAGCGGTCGCACGTGTATAAACAAAGACGGTTATGAGATACTAGAATGCCGAGACAGTGAATTAAGAGGAGAGAACGGTCTTGTATTTATAGAGGGCGATTCAAATATAATAGACGGAGTAAAGATATATAGCCGAGATAACGGGATATTATTAAACGGAGAAAGCGAAGCGGAGTTGAAGAGAGTAGAGATAACGAGTGAAGAGACGGGAATCCGTTATGATGGAGAGCGAAGAGAGAAGATAGAAGGGATCAAGATAAAAGCGAGAGAGGCCGTAAGTATAGGCGGCGGTGAGCTTGAAGTAATAGGCAGTGAAATAGAAGGGGAGATAAGAGGTTCCGGCAGTGAACGAATAGAGTTAATAGGCAGTAAAGTAGGTACAGTCGGAGTTCGCAATTTGAGCAGTATGAAGGTATCGGGCAGTGAGATATCAGGTCGCGAAATAGAGGTAAGTTTAAACGGAGAGCTTGATATAAGCAGCAGCAAGATAAAGCTAGATGAGGGAATAGTAACAAATGACGGTGGCAAATTTAGGATAAGAGGCAGCGTAGTAGAAAGCGGTCGCACGTGTATAAACAAAGACGGTTATGAGATACTAGAATGCCGAGACAGTGAATTAAGAGGAGAGAACGGTCTTGTATTTATAGAGGGCGATTCAAATATAATAGACGGAGTAAAGATATATAGCCGAGATAACGGGATATTATTAAACGGAGAAAGCGAAGCGGATTTGAAGAGAGTAGAGATAACGAGTGAAGAGACAGGAATCCGTTATGAGGGAGAGAGAATAGAGAAGTTAGAATCAATAAAGATAAAAGCGAGAGAGGCAGTAAGTATAGGAGGCGGCGAGCTTGAAGTAACAGACAGCGATCTTGAAGGCATAATTATAATGAAAGCAGAATCTTCTTTTTTAGTTGATAATTCGAATATTGATTCTTTTTCAATGTCAGGATTGAGCAGTGCTGAAATAAGAAACAGCGCAATTAAAGCGGATGTGATTTCTGTCAGTCAATGTGCGCAGTTAGATATTCAGTCTGCAGAGTTTGATTGTGAAGAAGGTATTCAGATTTCCGGAGCGGGCAAGGTCTCTATATCAGATTCGCATATCAAAAGCGAAAAAACAGGTATAAAAAAAGAAGGTACCGAAGATTTATATTTAATAAATACAAAAATTGTTTCATCTTATGAGAGTCTCAGCGTTTTCGGCGATATTTTTGTCAAAATATCGGATTGCAGTTTAAAATCATATTCTAAATATGCAGCTCTGTTTATAGGAAATGCCATTGTAGACGGATTTGGTTTGCATTTCAGCGGCAATAAAGGTCTATTTTGCAGCGATCTGTCACTTTTTACTGTTTCAAATTTTTCTATAGATGTTTTCAGCAACAGTATAAGAATGACCAATTCAAATTTAAAAGCAGATAAATTTATTTTTAAATCAAAATTGCCGGATGAAAATTTGTTTGTTGAAGGAAATTCCGAGTTGATATTAAATAAAGGTAAAATTAATATAGGCAGCGCTCTGCAGCTTAACAGAACAGATAAATCTGCATTGATGATTGTGACGGGAAACGCAAGAGTTGTTTTAAATAAGATAACGGCAGAAACTATTCTTGATAACAGTATTAATTTTATTTCAAGTTCCAATAAAGCGGATATATGTATGTCTTATATGAAAACAAGCGGTTTTTACAGTTTTATCAAAGCTGCGGATTTTTCAAAAATATTTATAAACAAATCAAATATTGAATCAAAAACATTGTCTTTTCTGCTTGACGGTAATTCTGAGACATTGGTTCAAAATACATCTCTAAAAAGTAATGACGGCTTTGAATATGTTTTAAAAGAAGCAGCTCGTTTATTTGTTAAAAAAATAAAAAATGTATGCGATAGTTGTTTTGATTTAAGACAATACTCTCAAGTATACTCTGATACATCTTCTTTTATTGTACGCAATGAATCGATATCCGCATCAGAATTTACTTTGTTTAACGAGACACGCTCATCGTGGAAAAATTATATTGCCCATGGGAATGACAGTTTGTATAAATTGAAAAAAAATATTCTTTTCAAACCAAATGAAATAATTCGCATGGTGTTGAATCTATTGCAGATTGCGGTGATAAAAACGCGCAACAATTCATTTTTAAGAAAAATATATGATGCAATTTATCATTCGTCCGTAAAAATTTATCCGTTTATGATAAAAAATGACAGTATCAGTTCAATCTTTCTGAGAAGAGGAATGTTGAATAAAGATTGGATTGCCGGTTCAAGCGATATTGATTTCTTTACGGTTATAAAAAATAAAGAACCTTATTCTGAAATCAACTTATTGTATGAAATTCATAAAAAATACGGAAAATTAAAAAAAATATTTCCTTTTTACGGTGAAAATATAATTATGACTTCCGAAGAAGTTTCTTTTTACATTAAATACGGCGATTTAAGAGTCAGTGATATTTACAATTCAAAGTGTTTGTATGGGGATTTGCAGTTTATAAAACCTGACAAAAACAACTACAGTCCTTTAAAAGAAAATATAGATAAAATATCGGAAATTTTGAATTCGTACATACTTTTGTCTGCAAATTATTTCAAACAAGACAGTATTGTAAATGACATAGGTTTTGCAAAAGCATCTATAGATATTTTAAAAAACATAAGCACGGATACAATTTTTTCAGATTCAAGAACAGGCTGGTTGACCCAATATTTTGACAGATGTCAAAATATTGAAAAAAATATTCTTCATCCTTTGATGTTGTTGTTAAAACAAAATATTAGAATATCCTTAGATGAAAGAAATGCAGTATTCAATTTAATTTTTAATAAAATCAACGATTATTCGGGGCACAGCAATGCTTTTATTGCTTCAAATGCCGGAGTGAATTTAATTAAAGTCAAGAAAAACCACAATCTAAACAATAAACATTTAACAAATACCATAGATTTACTTCAAAAAATGTTTAATAACAGCATATCTTCAATTATTATTGATGCCCCAGGCGTATGTAAGGTTATTGTTAAAGAAGATTGCTGCAAAAACGGAGAAATACGGAATTTTAACGACATATATAAAAACATTAAACAGCTTGATTTATCAAATAATACTCCTGTTTTATTTTTTACGGAATCAATGTTTCAAATGCTTTTGTTTGCAAGATTTAAAAGTATGCCGCTTGAAGAATACAGACTGAAAAGTTTTTCAAATATTTACAGAAAAAGAGTGTTTTTTCTGGCTGAAGATAATCAATATTTCATACATGGCTGTGATATGAGGAAGAATCTTCTTTTAGAATCTTTGGCAGAAATTTCTTTTCAAATCAATATGCTCGATGTTACAAAAAATTTTGATTCTCTGCGTGAAAATATTCTTGAAATTTTATTTAATCTCACAGAGTTAAATTTATATTTAAAAAATGATATAATTACCAACGATATCCGCAATATGTATAATTCTTTTAAAATGTTTAATCCGGACGACTCTGACCAAAAAGAGCTTGCCTGTGTTTTAAATGTTTTCAATGATGGTCTTATGCCGGATAAAGAAAAAATAATAAAAATCATTCTTTTTATAAAAAAAGTGAAAAATGGTTTGATGAAAGAGTTTTTTGATGAACGAAAAGATAAAATTAAATAATTCAGTCAGAGATCTTGAAATATCCCAAAAGAAAATCAGACTTGAATCAACTCCAAGCTATATAACTATAGGAGCGCATTACAACTGTAACGCTTCATGCGTTTTCTGTCTTGGCGGCGATTATCCGTCTTTTACTCTTGAAAAATACAAAAATTTTTTCGAACCGAGGCTTAAACATGTTCTTGAAAAAGCCGTTAACATAGGTTTTTGCGGTTTCGGAGAAATACTGCTTCATCCGGAGATATGCGATATTCTTGATTATTTAAACACTACTCTTTCCGATCAGTCTAAGGCATTTACGACAAACGGCATTATGCTTAACGAAAAAATATGCCAAAAACTTACAGACGGAAGATATGATGTCATGATATCTCTGCATGCGTCAAACGGAATGCTCCATGAGAAACTTACAAGAACGAAAAAATTTGACGATATTTTAAAAAATATAAAAAGACTTGTGGAACTTAAAAAACAAAAACAATCAAAATTGAGCATCAATATGGTATTTGTGGTAACTCAGGACAATATAGACGACTTAATAAGTTTTATAAAGCTTTCAAAAGAACTCGGAACAGACTGCGTCAGCGCAAATTACATAACAATGTTTGAAACTCCTCATGTTGATATGTCTGTTTTTTGGATGAAAGATAAAGCAAATGCGGTTCTTTCAGAGGCAGAAAAATACAAAGACGGATTCAGCGTTAATCTTCCGTTAAAATTCCAGACATACCAAAAGTCAGACAATGTAGCCTGCCGCGATCCTTGGGAGTTTTTTTATACAGAAGTGCAGGGTTCCGTAAATCCTTGCTGTTTGGCTGGTGATCATATAGGAAATCTTAACGACAGTTCTTTTGAAGATATATGGAACAGCGGCGGTTATTTCATGCTCAGAGAAGGAATCGTTACCGGCAATATACATACGTGGTGCAAAAACTGTTTAAAATATGATAAAAATAACGTAAACAAACTGTTGTCTCATATAACTTTCAGACCTGAAACGCAGCAGAAACTTTTGAAATACATATTTGAAAACAACAAAAAATACAATCTGAAAAAAGAAGATATCGGAGTAGAATTATAAATTATGAATTTAAACGCAAAACTGAGAGAATGGAATTACAAACTTATAGAGTGGCAGAAGAATAAGAAAAAAACGGTATTGTTCGGATATCCTTACTGGCTTACAGTCGATCCGACAAACGTATGTAATCTTGAATGCAGATTCTGCCCGACAGGCCAGCACAGAGAAAACTCAAGGCCTAAAGAAATAATGCCGATAAAAAGATATAAAACAATAATGAAAAAAATAGGAAGATATCTGCTTTATGTGGAATTCTGCAACTGGGGCGAGCCGCTTCTTAATAAAAATACTGCCGAAATGATAAAAACAGCAAAAAAATACGGAGCAAGAACATTTCTGTCTTCAAATTTAAATGTGCCCATGACCACGGAATATGCAGAAGAGATAGTTAAATCGGGGCTTGACAGAATGACGATATCTCTTGACGGAGCAAGTCAGGAAAGTTATGAAATATACAGAAAAAACGGCAAATTCAGCCTTGTTTTGGACAATATAAAACTTCTTGCCGAAGCAAAAAGAAAATTAAATTCAAAAACTCCCCATATGCACTGGCAGTTTCTTGTTTTTAAACATAACGAACACGAAATTGAAAAAGCAAGAAAAATGGCTGTTGAATCCGGAGTAAACGATATCGGGTTTACCGCTCCTTTCTGCGCGCCAGACTGGGTTTCTACGATAGATGAATACAACAATTACATAGTCAGAGATAACGATAAAGCGGTCGTGTTCAAACATGCCGAATCAAAATTGTGTAACTGGCTGTGGGACGCTATTACGATAAATGCGGACGGTTCAATTTCTCCGTGCTGTTCTGTTGAAGACAAAAAAGACGATTTTGAAATGTTTAAATGGTGGAAGCCCTTTTTTATGATCTGGAACAGCAAAAATTACAGAATAGCAAGAAAGTACGTAGTAAATAAAATAAAAAGCGGCGACGAAAATATATGCACTAAATGCGACCATATAGGCGCAAGCAACCACAGGGAAATAACATTATGAACGGACAAAATCTTGTAGAACAAAACAGGAATTTAAACCATCAGGAATATGAAGCAAAAAAAATCGTGCTTGAATCTTATCCGACTTCAATTTTTGTGCAGATTGACGCTCCATGCAATCAGGATTGTCTTTTTTGCTCAAGGCCTGAAAGCTATCCTTATTTTAATCTTGACGATTTTAAAGCAAAGTATGAAGAAAAACTGCTGCCTGTATTAAACAGAGTTGAAAGAATAAATATTACAGGATCCGGCGAACTTTTATCTTTGCCTGAGGCAAAAAGAAATTTAGACTATTTTAACCAATTTATTTATGCCGAAAAAATGTTTGCGACAAACGGATCAACTCTTACTCCGAAAATGGCAGACCATATAATTGAAAGCAATAACAGATATCTTATTCATATTTCTATGCACGGCTGCGATCCGATAACACATAAAATAATGACTAAATCAAAAACTTACGGCCCCGTAATGCAGAATGTGGATTATATAATGAAAGCCAAGAAACAGACCGATAAATTGAGAGTAAATTTTATATTTGTTGCTACTACCGAAAACATAGATAAGCTGCCTGAATACGTTGAATTTGCCTCGCAGAAAGGCGCAGATAATGTAGTGGTTTATTATAATTTCGTTTACAGATTTGACCAAAAATATCTTTCCACGTATTTTGCAAAAGAAAAGACAAACGAAATGATAGACAAAGCAAGAGAGCTTGGAAGAAAACTTAATATCAACGTGCAGCTTCCTCAGAAATACAACCAGAAAGAATATCCGTGCGAGTCTATGTGCAGAGAAGCATGGACACAGCTTATGATAAATCCATCAGGCGATATTATAACATGCGACGCAGCAGGTGATAAAAGAGAAACGATTTTAGATAAAAAAACTTTTATGGACGTATGGAACGGTAAATATTTTGTAGAAATAAGAACTAAACTTCTTAACGGAAACAGCGCATGTTCAAATTTCTGCATAAGGGCAAACCAGGCGTCTCTTAACAGTTTTACTTCGCATTTTATTACAAGAGGCAAAAGCAAAGAAGAAATAGATAAATTTATGGAGAATACATGAGAGTATCGCTTGTAAAATGTCCCGTATGGGGTACGAGAGAGCCTCCTCTGGCTCTTGCCCAGCTGTCAGGCGATTTAAAAGCTGCCGGCATAGAAGTAAAATCTTTTGATCTTAATAACGCTTTATATAAAAATCGTGATACGAGTTTTGTGAATTTATGGGCTTGGGAACAGGTTTCTTTTTGGTATCAGAAAGAGCGCGTTTTTGAATATTTCGATTCAATAAAAAAACAGCTTGATGCTTATGTTGACCAAATTCTTGAAAAAGATCCGAAAGTAGTCGGTTTTTCTCTTGAATCATCGTCGTTTTATTCCACTGTTTACGTTACCGATTTAATCAGAAAAAAAAATAAAGATGTTAAAATATTTTACGGCGGACAATTCTTCTACGATAAAAAAAATATTGAAAGAAGTTTTAACGAGACAAGCGTCGATTTTATAATTCTTGGAGAAGGCGATATAACGGTATGCGAGCTTGTAAGAACCGTTTATAATTCTTCAAATCCCGATTTATGCGACGGTATCTGCTATAAAAAAGACGGACATGCTGTTTTTACAAAACCGAGACAAATGCTCAAAAACCTTGATAATCTTCCTTTTCTTGATTTTACGGATATGTCACTCAATGATTATGACGACAACGAACATCTGCCTCTTATGACTTCAAGAGGATGCGTATGGGCGTGCAAGTTTTGCAGCACTCATTCTTTTTGGGACGGATACAGACAGATGTCAGCCGAAAGAATTCATCAGGAAATATCATATCACAAAATAGATTATCCGCAGGCCGGACATATAGACTTTCAGGATTTGGAATTTAACGCAGACGTAAACAGGCTGAGAGATTTCTGCAATCTTCTTATAAAATATCCGCCTTTCGGCAGTAAACAGTATTGGCTTGCAAACGCGATAGTAAATCCTCTTATGACAAAAGAAATTCTTGCTCTTGTCAAAGAATCTGGATGCAAAAAATTGATTTTCGGGATAGAATCCGGCTCTCAGAGAGTTTTGGATTCAATGTCTAAAAAATATAAAGTGCAGGATGCAAAAAGAATAATCAAGGATGCTTATGACGTAGGTCTAAAAGTTACAACTAATTTTATGTTCGGTTTTCCGGGGGAAACTGAAGAGGATTTTAACGAGACTCTTTCATTTATAAAAGAGGTAGGCAAATATATAGAAAGAGTATATCCTTCAAGAACTTATTTTGCGATGGAAGAATTCAGTTATGTATTTGACCATCCTGAGGAATTTAACATAAAAACGCCGTTTAACCATCATTTATACTGGCAGACTAAAGACGGCTCAAATACTTATCCCGTAAGATTAAAAAGATGTCAGAAATTTGAAGAAGTGTGCAAAGATAACGGAGTCAACGTAGACTGCGGAGTACAAACGGCTGTTTTAATGGACGAGTATTTTAACCTCGGATTCTATTACGACCATGAAGGAATGTATGACAAAGCAGGCGAATATTTTAAAAAATATCTTGAACTTGACGGCGAAAACGAAATAGTCAAAAAACGCTGCGAAGAAATATCAAAAAGGACTCACAAATAATGGCAGACAACGAATTTTATTTACAGGGGACAGATAAAGAAAAGGAAAAGTTTTCAGGCAGCAGCGGAATTTCTTTTGAGTGGAATATAATTTACAGCTGCAATTACAGATGCCCGTATTGTATTTTTGAAGGCAAATGGGAGGAGTACGGCCCGAGAACAATTGTTAAAACCGTTGACGAGCTTTTAAAAATATGGAATAGGATATACGATTTGTATGGAAGAACTTCAATAGTTTTTACGGGCGGCGAACCTACCGTTTATCCGGATTTTTTTGAATTTATAGCGAAATTGTCAGAAAAACATTTTCCGTTGAATATTTCAAGCAACGGTTCCGGCGATCTTCAGAAAATGGTAAAATTGTGCGATAATGGAAAGGTTTCGATGTCCATAAGTTTTCATCCGGAATTTGACAGTGCCGAAACCGTAAGACAGAGAGCCGAATATCTCAGAGAAAAAGGTTTTTTGGCCGAGTTTATAAATTTGTGCTGTTATCCTCCGTATGTCGAAAAACTTATGGATTATGTTAAATTTTTTAAAGAAAAAGGATTTACACTAAAAGCAATTCCTTTTTGCGGACAGTATAACGGCAAAAATTATCCAGACTCATATACGACGGAAGAAAAAAAGATTCTCGGAATAAATGAAGTATGGGAATCAAACGTAAAAAGAAAGGGAACTCTTTGCGCGGCAGGCCAGAAATCGGCTCTTATTTTCCCCGACGGCAAAGTGGCAAGATGCGGACAGATAGGCGAAAGAATACTAGTCGGAAATATTTTTGATGAAAATTTTAAACTTTTAAATAAACCTCAGGCATGTGACGTCGATTTATGTCCGTGTCTTAAAGCCGTTGAGGCCTAAGGAAACGCAAATGGAACTTGAAGAATTAAAACAAAAAATGAAAGTTTTGCCGAAATATCCGAGGATTTATCCTCCGTATAAAGTTCACTGGAACTGGGATATTTCCTTTAAATGCAATTATAAATGTTCTTACTGCGAAGTTGTAAGAAGAGATGAGGAATTTAACTCCCAGATAGCCGATACCGACCAGTGGAAAGAAGTATGGGACAGAATATTTGACAATTACTGGTGTACGCATGTAAGATTTTCTGGTGGCGAGCCGACGATATATCCGAACTTTTTGAAATTCTTGGGAATGCTTCTTGAAAAACATACCGTTGATATTACTACAAATTTAAGTTTTGACCTGAACGATTTTCTAGATCGGGTAAAACCGGGAGGACTTTCTATATCGGCAAGTTTTCATCCCGAATTTGACGATTTTGAAAAGTTTTTTGAAAAATTGAAATATCTGCATTTTCACGGATTTCCGTCTACGCTGTCTTATGTGGGATATCCTCCGCATCTTGAAAAAATACCGGAATATAAAAAGAGACTTGAAGATCTGCAGATGTATTTTAAAATAATTCCGTTTATAGGAAACTATAAAGATAAAAAATATCCCGAAAGTTATGACGCGAGAGAAAAAAGACTTTTGGAAGGTTTTGCCACAGATTCAAAAGACCAGCATCTTAACGACATGAATTCAAGATGGCTTGAATGGCGCGTTGAAAAAGAAGAAACTCAGGAAAAGAAAATAAGCAAAGTTAAACTCGGAAAACTCTGCCGCATGGGGCAGATGTATGCAAAAATTCATCCGGATTTAACGGTTACAAGATGCTGCGCAGGATATCACGGAATAGATTCGGGTAAACTCGGGAGTATACTGGATAAAAATTTCAAATTACATGATGAACCACAAAATTGCAGTGTTAATTACGACTGTCCGTGTTTTAAGGGCATGTTTGTGGGTGAAGAAGAAGATAAATGGGAACCGCTATGGGAAGCGCTCGATCATCCTGTTTACAAACTCGAATATATGAGAGAATACGCAAAAATATTAAAAGGGAAAAAATGATATGACGGAAAATATAAAACACAGATCGGAAATACCGCCAAACAGATGTTTTTTTACGTGGGACATTCATTACGAATGCAATTTCAGATGCAGTTACTGCTTTTTCTGCGACAGCTGGGAAGAAGAAAAAAAGAAAAACAGATATCCCGGTCTTGAAAAATGGAAACAAATATGGGATGAAATTTATAAAAAATACGGAGGCGGACATATTCACATATCAGGCGGCGAACCTTTCTGCTATCCCGATATTTTTGAGCTTACGCAGCATTTAATAAAAAATTTTACGGTTGAGTTCGATACTAATTTATCGTGGGACGTTGATAAATTTATGTCGCTTATAGGCCCTGAAAGAGTGAAGTTTGCGGCGTCTTTTCATCCTCAGTTTGCAAACTTTGAAGAGCATCTTGTAAAAATAAAAAAATTGAAAGACGCAGGCTATGATTTGGGCATAAATTACGTCGCTCATCCGACTCAGCTTGAAAAAATGAAATATTACAAGCAGAAGCTTGATGATATACATGTTTCTTTTGACGTTATGCCTTTTAGAGGAAGATATAACGGCAAACTTTATCCTAACGAATATACGGACGAAGAAAAGCAGATTATAGAAAGTACAGATAAAAATACTGCCTCAAGAATGCTTGAAGCGTATGCCGGCAAAAAAGAAGAGAAAAAAGAAAATTCCGGCCAACCGCAGCAAGAGAAAAAGCCTGAAAATATTCAGCAGCCGGAACTCAAAAAACAGTCTGATGATTCTACCGCGCATTATGCCGATACAAACAAACATTACCATAAATTATGCAGAATGGGGCAGATGTACACAAAGATACATTCAAACGGTAACGCTTACAGATGCTGTCTTATAAAAGAAGAAGGCCTTTTGGGTAATTTAATAGACGGAACTTTTAAATTTTACGAAGAGCCGCAGCCGTGTGTTTACGATAAATGCCCGTGCTGGGTCGCAATGGTAACAAATGAAGAAGAAAACTGGCTGTTTCACTGGCAGACACCTAAAGTCAGGCCTCATTTAAAATAAAGGAAAAGATATGATAGAGTTTGACTGGCTTATACATTACAGATGCAATTACAAATGTTATTACTGTTTTTTTGCCGAACACTGGGATTACGTTGAAAAAAAGAATGTAAGAATTCCATATATGCAGTGGGTTGACGCATGGAAGAGACTTCATAAAAAATACGGTGATATAAAGATAATAATCACCGGCGGCGAACCGATGATTTTTCCTAATTTTCACGAATTGCTTGTTGAACTGAATAAATTCGCCGAAGTTTCTTTTGACACAAATCTGTCTTACAGCAAAGAAAAACTTGAAAAACTTGTCAGCGAACTGGACTGCTCAAAGATTTTTATAGGAGCAAGTTTTCATCCGATATTTGCCGAACTTAATGATTTTTTTGAAAAAATGATGGTGTTGAAAAAATATAACGTTAACAGCAGGGTTCATTACGTTACTCATCCCAGTCAGCTTAGCCTGATGCCTAAGGCAAAAGAATTATTTTTGTCAAAGGATATAAGATTTACTCCGATACCTTTTAGAGGAATCTTTAAAGGTAAAAAATATCCCGCCGCTTTTACGAAAGAAGAAGAAGAAATTATATACGGCGTTACAAAAAATATAGCCGAAATAGACCAGAAATGGGCAGATATACAGGTTGAACAGGCCGACAGTAAAGATAAGCTCTGCAGAGCCGGCCAGCAGTATGCAAGAGTAGACTGCGACGGTTCAGTTTATCCGTGCGCGCACGATTTTAAAGAAACGGGCGGCAATTATCTGTTGGGTAATATTCTCGATGAAAAATTTTCAATGAGAACCGAACCTATGATATGCAGGCATGACAAATGTCCGTGCGAATTCAGGTGGATAGTTAATGAAAAATAAAATAAGTTTCTCATGGGATTTACATTGGAGCTGCAATTACAGATGCCCGTACTGCTGGTGGCACGGCAAGTGGGATGAATTCGGCAAAAGAAGCGTATATCCAGGTCTTGAAAAACTGATAAGCGTATGGAAAAGAATATATGATTTATACGGGGAATGTCACTTGGAAATTGCAGGCGGCGAGCCGTCAATATATCCGCAATTTTCGGATTTTATACTTGAAGTTTTAAATTATCATACCGTTTCAATTATGACTAATTTATCAGGTAATTTGGATAAAATCATAAACAGTAAAGAAGAAAAAGTTAAAACGAGATTTAAAATGGGATGCACTTTTCATCCTATGTTTGGAAAGATTGAAGAGTTTCTTGAAAAAGCAAAAAGAATAAGACAAAACGGAATGGCTATAGGTGTTTTATATTTGTCGTATCCGCCGCAGATTGCCGATATCCCAAAATATAAACAACTATTTAAAGATAATGATATATATTTTTCAGTATCTACTTTCTGGGGTGAATATAACGGCAAACAGTATCCCGATTCCTATACTGATGAAGAGAAAAAAATAATAGGAATAGCGATCGGAGAAAGAAGAGATGAAAAATTCCAAACAGAACCTTTGATTACAAAGGGAAAATTATGCAATGCCGGACATACTTACGCTCTTATTCATCCCGACGGAGAAGTATTGCCGTGCGGCGGAGCCAGCTGGAAAGGAGAACAGGTTATTATCGGTAATATATTTGATTCGGATTTCAAACTTTGGGATAAACCGAGATTATGTCCTTCCGAACATTGTCCATGCAACGAATGGGCGTTTTTGATGGTTGATAAAAAATAAAACAGAGGCTTTAAATGAAATTTTTCGGATGGGATTTATGTCATAGATGCAATTACCGCTGTCCATACTGCGGTGTTTGGAACGATCATCCCGAACTTGACGTTATTTTAACGCCTGAACAATGGGCCAAAATATGGAACAGAATATACGATATGTACGGCAAATGCCATATATATGTTTCAGGAGGAGAACCTTCTGTTTATCCTAATTTTTACGAACTAATAGAAGTTATTGCATCAAAGCATTTTCCTGAAATATGCACAAATCTGTCCTGGGATGTTACAAGACTTATATCAAAATTTACTCCCGATAATTTTAGAATAGCTCCGACTTTTCATCCTTCGTTTGCGGATTTTAACGATTTTTTTAAAAAAGCGGTTGCAGCAAAAGATTATCTGCCGGACAGACAGATTTATTACGTATGTTTCCCGAACCA
This sequence comes from Endomicrobiaceae bacterium, assembly GCA_963666965.1. Lineage (GTDB taxonomy): Bacteria > Elusimicrobiota > Endomicrobiia > Endomicrobiales > Endomicrobiaceae > Proruminimicrobium. Next base: position 1,575,249 of record OY762939.1, on the reverse strand, counting down.
GATAAAAGATATGCCTATGAGAAGCAAAATGCTTAAAGAAGAAGGGATAAAACTTATTCCGCTTCCTTTGAGAGGCGACGGATTTATGCTTAATTCTGATGAAGAAAAAAGAATAATTGAAGAATTGAGCCCTTACAAAGGTTCCGAAAAATTGGATTATCAGCTGCAGAATATGTCGCCTAAAGGCAAATTTTGCAGAGCAGGCGCCGATTATGCCGTAATAAGAGTTGATGCCAGTGTTGACAGATGCAGCCAATATAAAGACGGGATTGTCGGGAAGATAACAGACTTAAACTTCACTTTAATGAAAGAATATGTAAAATGTGATAAAGAATATTGTCCGATAGAATCACAGTGGATAATAAAAGATGATAAATAAAACAGTATTCATAACTGATTGGATGGTTTATGTCAGATAATAAAATAAAATATACCACAGAAAATACCGGTGATTTAATCGATAAAATTAAACTGTGCAGAACATTAAAACAGTTTAGAGATGCCGAAGAATTAATTAATGAAAATCCCGATCTGCTTGAAAACTCATCAGAAATTAAATTTGAACTTGCAAATATTTATTCCGAGCTGGGCGAGTTTGACAAAGCAATATCTGTTTTTGAAGAATTATTAAAAAAAGATGAAATCGAAGTTAATATTGCGGCAAATGAACTTGTAAAGCTTTATGCAAGAAAAGGCGATCATAAAAAAGCCGTTGAATTTATAGATTCTGTGCTGAAAAATAAAAATGCGGATGAATCTTTATATGCAGATAAAATTATTCAGCAGAGATTTATTCCCGACGGACACGGAGCCGGTGAAACTTACAGAAAAATAAAAAATATAGAAAATGAAAAAATAAAGAAAATTGTACAGAGTATAACTTCTGTTGAAGAGTCAAGACGAGAGATTCCTCCGTACAGAGTCTTTTTTACATGGGGTATGCATTATAAATGCAATTATAACTGTTCTTATTGTTATGCTCCCAAACCGCATGACATAACATTTGATAATAATAAAAATAATAAGGCGGCATATCCTTCAAAACAGCAGATTATAGACAGCTGGAGTTTTGTATACGATAAGTACGGCATGTGCAGAATCAGGCTTGACGGCGGCGAACCTACAATATATCCTGATTTTTACGATATTATCAGAGATTTGCAAAAAATACATAAACTTCAAATCAACACGAATCTATCTTTTGATGTTGAAAAATTTTGTGCTGATGCAAATCCTGAAAGAGTAAAGATAGACGCAAGTCTTCATTGCGAGTACGCAGGACTGGAAGAATTTGTAAAAAAACTTGAATATTTGAAAAAACACGGGTATAAAACGGTTGTTTCTTATGTGGCTTATCCCGATTTTATAAATAATATTCCTATTGCAAAAAAAATAATAGAGCATGATTTGGGAATTCCGTTCATTATACATCCTTATTCGGGGTTTTATGATGATATACAGTATCCGGCGGCATATACGCAGGAACAGAAAAATATTATTTATAATACCGATTATAAAAGCATTACAGAATTGAGCTGGAGAGCCGAAAGAAAGGGTAATTATAAAACGGCAAAAGAAAAAGCAAATAATATGAAATTGACAGAAGAACAAATTGTCGACGGTGAAAATAAAAAAATAGCTGAACAGAAAGAAAATAAAAAGAATAATGAGTTTAAATTATGCGAAATGGGAAGAATGTATGCCAGAATTTATCCGAACGGAAATGTTTACAGATGCTGTGCTTATGACGGCAATACATATTTGGGAAATTTGTTTGATAAAACGTTAAAATTGCTTGAAACAGCCGAGAAATGTTACGATATCAAGAAATGCCGTTGCTGGAGATGTATGGTGCCCGGCGAAGAGCCGAGATGGCTTCATACGTGGATGGATGATTGGGAAACAGAAATTGCGGAGAATAAATAATGGATACACTTTTAAATCAGGCGTATGAATATCAAAATAACAAAGAATATGAAAAGTCAATTCAGTTATTTGAAGAATTGAAAAAAAATCCGCATTACTATGAAACTGCCGTATTTGAAATCGGTAAGAGTTATAAAATGTCAAATGTTCCCGTAAAGGCAATAGATTGTTTTATAGAACTTGTTAAGCACAATAATCAACGCTACGATGCGGTAAAAGAATTATCGCATACGGCGTGTTTATCAAATAACTATGAAAAAGCGGAACAATTGTTAAACGAATTAGCGGTAAAAACAGGAAAAGCGGTGTTTTATATTGAACTTATTAAAATTGCATTTGCTAAAAATGATTTGGAGCAGGCTTCCGTATTAATAGACAAAGCAGGTTTGTCGGATATTTCAACTTTGGAATTGCGGTTGTTTAAGGCAAAATTAAACAGAGCGAGCGGATATTTAACCAAGGCCATAGAGATATTTAATACTTTGCTGGATATTGATGAATACAGCGAAGACGTTTATGCCGAACTTGCCGAAATATATTTTTTAAAGGGAGAATATATAAAAGCTATAGATTGCTTTGAGAAAATTGCAGAAAATAAAAAAGACAAATATATATATTTAAAACTGGTTGAATTATATTATCTTACAAAACAGGATGAAAAATCAGATGAAGCCGGAAAAAAAGCTCTGGCGCTTACTCCGTCGAATCAGTTCGATCAGGATACCATTTTAAATGAAATAGAAATATTGCAGAGAAAAACTGTTCTTAAATCGAAGATGAAAAGATTGTGGGTTACTGTTACGTCAAGATGCAATATCAGATGCAAAACATGCGGATTATGGCATAATAAATGGGATTTGCCCTACAAAACAGCAAAAGAAGTTATGGATAATTATCCGTATCTGGAAAGGCTTGTATGGCTTGGCGGCGAAGTTTTTTTGTATAAACATTTTGAAGAAATGTTTGATGAAGCCGGGAAATGGAGCAATTTGAAACAGCAGGTCATAACAAACGGAATCGCTTTGAATAAAAAATGGATAGAAAAAATCATAAGCACAGAAAATTCGGAGTTGACATTTTCTATAGACGGCGTTACCAAAGAGGTGTATGAAGAGATAAGACAGGGATCAAATTTTGAAAAACTGCTTGAAAATGTAAGATTAACAATGGAAACAAAAAAGAAATACGGAGTAAAGAAAGATATCAGAATGAATGCCGTTATAATGAAAACAAATTACAGACAAATTTATGATTTGCTTGAACTTGCAAAAAATGAAGGATTTAACCAGCTGTCTCTTATGGCTTTGCATTTTGACACAGCTCCTAATGAGAATATATTTTACGGTGAAACAAGAGATGACGAAGCCCTCAAATATGTTTATAAAGCGATACCGGTTTTGAAACAGAGAGCAAAAGAATATAACATTGATTTAGATGTGTTGCTGCCGTGCGGCGATGAAAGTTTTGAGGATATTATTTCAAAAAAAAGCGAGAGTCCTTCAGAACCTGAAAATAATAAAATTGAAGAAAATAAAGATGTTAAAATTAATGAAGAAATACCGAAGGATGCAATAGCGCCTGTAAACAGAGTTTGCTGTAAAATGCCTTGGAATTATATGATGATATGCGATGACGGCAATGTAATACTGACCGGTTCCTGTGTAAGAAGTATAGGCAATATTTATGAAAATTCAATAAATGAAATATGGAATAGCGCAGTTGCGCAGGAATACAGACAAAGAATGATAGACAAAAAATTTACTGAAGACAGTTGCAGAACAGAATGTACAGGGAGATGGTGAATTGGAAGATAAAATTTTATCTTTGGAACATATAAAAAAAGAAATTGAAAATGCCAATTATGCCGCGGCATTGAAAATGCTCGAGGACATTTTAAATTTGGATGACTATGATATAGCTTTTGAATATGCAAAGACTTTATATATCTTGAAACAATTTGATAAGGCGATAGAAGTTTTATTGTCCGTAAATAAAAAGTTTGCAAATAAGAACGATGCCTTAGATATACTGATCAAATCGTATAAAGAAAGCGGCAGAATAGAAGAATTGTTTGATTTTATTTCAGGAAATATTGTTATTAAAGACAGTAAAATTTTATTTGATATAGCGGAAACTTTGTTTTTTGAAAAAAAATATAAAGAGTCTGTCAAATTCTACGAAAAATATATAGAAACGGATAAGAGAAATATAAATGCTGCGGCAAAATTACTGCAAATTTATAATTTTCTGGGCCAAAAAACAAAAGCCGCGGATTTTGCCGTTCAATATTTGAGGAAAGAAGAAATAAAAAATGACGTATTTTATAATAATTTGTTTTTGAATGAACTCGAAATAGCCGGGGAAAAAATAGAGTTGCTTTCTAAACCAAGAATTATGCTTATTATGTTGACAAACAAGTGCAATCTCAAATGTCCGATGTGCGCTACGGTCAATCAGGCTAATGTATGGGAAATTTCCGATAATTTTAAAAAATATATACTTGATAATCTAAGTAATTTGGAGCTGATTACGTGGCAGGGCGGCGAAGTTTTTTTATATAAGGATTTTGAGAAATTATTTTTGGCGGCAAGCAAAAATACACATTTAAAACAGATTATAATTACAAACGGATTACTGATTAATGCGCATTGGGCAAATCTGTTTGCATCTGCTAACCACTTGGATTTAACAATATCGATAGACAGCATTGAAAAAAATATATATGAAAGATTAAGGTGCGGAGCAAGATTTGAAACTTTGCTTGAAAATTTGGATCTTGTAAAGCAAGCCAGGCAAAAAAATAACTCTAATATTACTGTGACAATGAGAACTACGGTATCGGATGAAAATATTTATACTTTGGATAAAATGGTTGATTTTGCAGTCAGATACGGATTGAATATTATGGTTTTATCGCCTTTAATTATGGAAGATAGTAAAAAATATGATTTTGCCGGCAAAACAACAGACGAACTGAATAAAATAAATAAAATTTTAAAAAACGCTCTTGAAAAAGCTTTAAAAAATAAAATTAAAGTCATTAATTTGCTCGGTAATATAGACCTAATATTGCAGGAAAAACAAAATATTGTTTCTGATCATCATGAAGGAGCCAAAATAGATTTATGTCAAAAAAATGATGATTTAGTTTCAACGCAAACATTGCCCGCGCCTATTTGTTTTAGACCTTGGAAACAGATTGCAACAACTGTTGAAGGTGAAATAAAGCCAGAATGTATGTGTATGAAAAGTGTCGGAAATATTCATGAATGCAGAGATTTTGATGCTGTTTGGAATAATGATTTTATGAGGCAGTACAGAGAACAATTATTAAAATTCAATCAGCAATTGTGTTGTGATTCATGTAAAAACAATATAGTGTCAGAAGAACATAAAAAATTTGTTTGCTGGTAGGAGTCTTTATGAATCAAGCTACAGGTAATTTGATATTAAATAATCAGGAGATCAAAGACGGAGAGACGGTTTTGCAGTCGTATCCGACAAGATTAATAGTTACATTGTCGACAAGATGTAATTCAAAATGCATTATGTGTGAAGTAGTAAAAAGAACATGGGATATTCCGCAACGGACAATAGAAGAAATCAAATCTCTTCTGCCTTACATGACGAGTATCAGCTGGCAGGGCGGAGAAGTGTTGTTTTTAGATTATTTTGAAAATCTTTTTCTGGAATCATTGAAAAATAAACAATTAATGCAGACAATAGTAACAAACGGAATGTTATTAAACGATAAATGGATAGATCTTCTTACGGAAGCAAACATTGAATTGACTGTTTCTATCGACGGGCTTGATAAATTGACTTATGAAAAAATAAGATATGGTTCAAAATTTGATGTTTTAATAAAAAATTTAGAAAAATTAAATGAGGTACGGAATAAGAAAAATTCAAAGCTTATTCTTAAGATGCATACGGTTGTTATGAGATCCAATTATGAAAAAATTGAAGAATTTATGGATTTTGCAAAAAAATACGGATTTAATTCCATGTATATGATGCCTATATACGGCGGACAGGATATCCCCGAGAATATTTTTATAAAGGACGAACCTGAAATTTTGGCGACAGTATCTGAAAAAATAAAAAAAGTTATTCATAAAAGCGGACAATACGGTATAAATTTTATGCATTCTCTGCCGGTGCAAATTCATAATAAAGAAAAAAATGAAATTAACAGTGAATCTGTTGAAATTCAAGTCAACCAGTCTGATGCACAGCAAAAAGTGATGGAAGATAAGCTTCTTTGTTATCTTCCGTGGCAGCAGCTTAATATTGATCCGGGCGGAGAAGTAAGACCCGGATGTTTGTGTATGACAAATGTCGGTTCTGTTATGGACAATTCGATAATGGATATTTGGAATAATGAAAAAATGCAGCAATACCGCAGTAAAATTTTACAATCTGCGCCGGACATATGCAGTATTGAGTGTATAAAAGGGAATGTGCCTGAAAATATGAGGAGAATTTGATGAATCGTGAAAAAATAGAAGCTGCAAAAAAATTAATAAGTGAAAATAAATTAAAGGAAGCTGAAACGCTGCTTGCAGCCATAGATGACAAGTATGCCGTTTTTGAACTTGCAAAAATCAAAATAATACAAGGCAATGACAATGAAGCTGAAAACCTTTATAAGAAAGTTTTAGAATCCGACTCCAATATTCATGAGGCTGATTTAGAGCTTGCAAGGATATATCAAAGACAAAGACGAAATGAACTTGCGATGAAATACTATAATAAATTTACGAACAAAATAAAAAGCAACGTTTCTGTTTTTAAAGAAATAGGAAGACTTCATGAAGCAATGGGAGATTTAGACCAGGCTTTATTTAATATTGATAAGGCCTACCAGCTTGCAAAAGAAGATATAATGACAAATTTTGAGCTTGGCATTGCATACAGAGAAGCGGGGCAGGATAAGGAATCAGCAGATATATTCAAAAGAATGATTGAAGACAGCAGAATAAAAAGTGACAAATATCTTCATAATAAAGCCCTTAATGAATATGAAATTTCCATGAGAAAAGAAATTTTAGAGTCAAAGCCAAGAGCCATGATAGGCATGATAATGAACAAATGTAACATAAGCTGCAGAATATGCGATATATGGAGAGAAGGCAAGTGGCAGGAGCCTGACAGAATACTTAAAGAAATAGTTGAACTTTTACCGTATATGGAAGATATCTGCTGGCAGGGCGGAGAAGTTTTTTTGATGAACGGATTTGAGGATATGCTGTCCGAGGGCGTAAAATGTAAGAATTTAAATCAGGTAATCTTTACAAACGGATTGCTGTTGAATGAAAAAAATCTTGAAATCATTGCCAGAGGAAATGTCGAACTTGTATTGTCAATAGACGGAGCGACAAAAGAAAGTTATGAATACATAAGAAGAGGTGCCAGTTTTGACAAACTTTGTAAGGTTTTGGAATTGATAAAAGAAGTAAGAAAATCAACAGGTGCAAAAATTAACACTTATTATAATCCTGTTATATGCCGAACTAACTATAAGGAAATAGAAGAAATGGTTGAATTTGCAAAAAAATATGAATTTACGGCGATTACATTAAATCCTATAAGAGGATATCCTGAAGAAAATATTTTTCAGCCTATAGATGAGAAAGCTTTTGAATATATGAGAAAAACAATTCCTTCTGCGGAAATAAAGGCAAAGGAATACGGAATAAGATTTAATAATTGGATGCCGGTGGACTGCGGATGCAAAGAAATTAATTTCAAACATGAGCTTGTTGATGATTTTGTAGGCAATGAAAGTGTTCAGTCAACTGTGCAGAAACAGGAAGAAACCGAAAAAAAACATGAAAATGAAGAAAAAAATAAAAAAGCCAATAACAGAATGATTTGTTATGCACCGTGGCAGAGGCTGTTGCTTGATAATATGGGACAGACAAGACCTTATGCAATGTGCACTAAATGGCTTGGAAGCACCGATCATTTTTCTTTAGCTGAATTATGGAACAGCAAAAATATGCAATTGTACAGAAGAAAACTTGCGCAGAATGATTTTCACGATTTGTGCCAGCCTGAATGCATTTCAGGACAAATAAGATATAAATTGTGCAGACCTGTCGAGGATAAATAACAGCATCCGTTGTTTGAAAATTTAAAAAATACCAATTCAGGTAAATATGCTGCAGGATTAATTTCTGCTCGGCTTTCATTACTGGGCAATTGCTGAGTTTAAAATTATTTTGTTTCTTATTCCATTATGGTATAATCAACTCTGAAAATGATAAAAATACTAGATAAATATATAGTTAGAGAGTTTCTCGGTTCGTTTTTATTCGGGCTTATTGTTTTTTCTATAACAATATTGCTTGAACAGGTCATAATGCTTATAGATCTTTTTTTGTCAAAAGGTGTTGCTTTTTTGCTTGTTTTTAAACTGTTTTTGCTCGTTATACCGAATATTTTATGTCTGACAATTCCAATGTCTATACTTTTCGGAGTTCTTTTGTGTTACGGCAGATTCGCCGAAGACAATGAAATAACAATAATGAAGTCAACCGGGATAGATTATAAAACATTATCAATGCCTATAATCGTTTTGGTAATTTTTATAAGTCTCGGTCTTGTTTATTTCAATCATTCATTTTCTCCGTCAACATTTAAATATTTCAGAACTTTATATAAACAAATTGCCACCGAAAGCCCACTGGCAAAATTCAATGAAAAAACAATTACGCAGGTAGGCGAGTATAAAGTGTATGCCCATAAAGTAAATCCTAAAAATAATGTCCTGTCCGGTGTTAATGTTTATAAGTATTCAAGCGATGATAAAAGCGAGGATATGATACCGTGGAGAATAGCCTCTTCGTCCGCAACAGTGCGGGTTGAAAGAGGAATAGTGGTGTTTAAACTTTTTAACGGATACTGGCAGAGAATTGATCCTGAAAAACCTGAAAATATGCTTCATGTGCATTTTGCCTCATATGAATTTGAAATACCCGTATCTTCAAATTTAAGTCTGGGAGATATGACTTTGAAAGAGATAAAGTCCTCAAAAATAAGAGAAAAAATAAAAACGTTCGCAAAAAATGATCCTCAGATTTATAAATATAAAAATGAATATTGGTTAAGATGGGTTTTGGCTTTGGCGCCCGTATTTATAGCCATGATTGCAATTCCGGTCGGTATTATGTCGGGCAAAGGCGGCAAAGCTGTCGGGTTTGGAATCAGCCTGGCGATATTATTTGGTTTTTATATGCTTTTGATCGTTGCTTTAAATATCGGCGAGAAAGGGCATATCCCTTCTGCTTTAATAATGTGGCTGCCTAATTTGACGACAGCAGCAGCAGGCGTATTTTTGCTGAAAAAGATGAGCAGAAAATGAAAATATATTTTTATATATCAAAACAATTTTTAAAACCTCTTTTTTTTACTACTCTTGCTTTCGGCTTTATAGTTCTTATTTCAGAATTATTCAGAGAAATGAATTTTTATATGGAACAAAAAACTCCGTTTCTCACTATTGTAGAATATCTATTTTTTAATCTGCCTTGGTGGACTATAGACGTATTTGCGTTATCGGTTCTGCTTGCCCTTTTGTTTTCTCTGGGAGATTTGGCCAAACGAAATGAAATAACAATATTAAAAGCCTCAGGGATTAACTTGTGGAAAATCATATCTCTTTTTATGGTTATCGGTTTAGCATTGGGAATTCTTGATTTTGCCGCAAGAGAATTACTTATACCAAAAACAGTCGAACTTGCATCCTATGTTAGAAATGTAAAGATAGAAAAAAATAAAGATGATGAAAAATTAAAAGGCGAGTATAAAAATATTATTGTTGCGCTAAAAGATGATGCCAGAATGTCGGTAGGATATATGAATATAAATGAAGGTTATATGAGAAATATTATTATAGACGAATATGATGACAATTATTATCTGAAAAAAAATATAGTTGTGGGTGAAGCTCTTTATAACAACAAAGGATGGATTCTCAAAAATGGAGTCGAAAGAAACTTTGATAATTTGAATAAATGGCATGAAAAATATTTTCAGAACAGATTTTATCAGACTGAATTGAAACCGCATGATTTTGTTTCGGAAGATCTCCGCTATGAACAGATGAATTTAAAGACATTCAGGCAATATATACAAAAGAATCAGATGCTTGGCAAAAATACATTAAAAGACCAAATAAAATATAACATGCGTTTTGCGAGCGTATTTTGTCACATTATTGTTATGATGATGGGTATTCCTTTTGCTTTGGGACTGGGCAAAAGATTCGGCAAAATTATAAGTTTTACTTTTGCGCTTATTTTTTCTTTTATATACTGGACTCTTCAGGCATTTTCGCTGACATTAGGGGAAAATCTTATTTTAAGCGTCGGTCTTGCGGCTTGGATGCCGAACATTGTATTCGGTATAATAGGAATATATCTTTTATCAAAAATAAAAACATAGTATAATGATCAAGTGAAAATAAAAATGAATAAAAAATCTGCTATAGGAATTTTTGACTCAGGGCTCGGCGGACTTACCGTAATGTCTGCTGTGGCAAAGATAATGCCAAAAGAAAATATAATTTATTTTGGCGATACGGCTCATGTGCCGTACGGGTCTAAATCGCAAAAAGTTGTTACCGATTTTGCTATGGGGATATCGAAATTTTTGGTAAAGCATGATGTAAAGCTGATAGTTGTTGCCTGCAATACCGCTTCTGCTTTCAGTCTTGATGCGTTGAAAAAAAATATAGATGTTCCGGTTATAGGCGTTATTACGGCAGGCTCTGTTATGGCTTTGGAAAATACAAAAAACAGACGAATTGCCGTTATAGGAACAGAAGGAACAATAAAAAGCGGAGCTTATGTAAAAGAAATAAAAAAACATGATAAGTCGGCGATAATTTTTTCGCAGGCATGTCCTTTATTTGTTCCGCTTGTTGAAGAAGGCTGGTTTAATACAAAAATCACAAAAACTATAATTAAACAGTATTTGACGGAAATTTTAAAAAAGAAAGCAGATACGATTATTTTGGGGTGTACCCATTATCCTCTTTTGAAAAAATCAATAAAAGAAGTTATAGGTAAAAATATAAAAATAATAGATTCTGCCATAGCCGTAGCAATGGAAGTTAAACAGCTTATTAATGAAAAAAATATAGCTAATGACGGTTCTAAAGGAAAACATTTGTTTTATGTAAGCGACAGCCCTGAAAAATTTAAAAAACTCGGAAGTAATTTTTTCGGCAAAGAGATAAAGAACGTAAAAAAAGTGGAATTGGATAAATAAATGAAATACAAACTTTCTGTATTCGGTAATTTTTCGTCGGCTCATTTTCTGAGGGAGTATAAAGGCAAGTGTGAAAATCTTCATGGGCACAATTGGAAAGTAAGAGTCTGTCTGTCAGGCTGCAAACTTGATTCTGCCGGAATGCTTATTGATTTTACTGATATAAAAAAACATCTTGCTGCAATAATGGCGGGCCTTGATCATAAATGTTTAAACGAAACGCCGCCTTTTGATATAACAAATCCTACTGCTGAAAATATAGCTGCTTTTGTTTTTGAACAAATGAAAAAATTGGAGACGGATGACATAAAAGTTTATGAGGTTGAGGTATGGGAAAGCGAAACGTCATCTGCGATTGTAAGCAAATGAAAAAGAAAGCTGTAGTTTTATTCTCGGGCGGTTTAGATTCAACAACAGTTCTATATTATGCGTTGTCAAAAGGCTATAAAGTCAGCTGTCTAATTTTTGACTACGGGCAGAAACATAAAAAAGAAATAAAAACGGCTTCTAAAATCGCAAAGATGTTAAATCTTAATTACAGTGTGATAAAAATAGCGATACCTTGGTGTAAAAGCTCTCTGGTAGATAAATCCGTTAAAGTTCCTGAACATAAAACAATAAAAGAAGGATACGTCCCGACAACTTATGTGCCAGGCAGAAATACAATATTTCTTTCATATGCCGTATCTTATGCCGAAACGATCAAAGCGCAGGCGATTTTTCTCGGCGTAAATGCTGTTGATTTTTCTTCTTATCCGGATTGCACGCCGTCTTATTTAAAGGCGATGAGAGATGTTTTAAAATCTCTAAAAAATAATATTGAAATAATAGCTCCGATAGAAAGAATGTCAAAAAATGAAATAATAAAACTCGGATTAAATTTGAAAGTTCCATATAAATATACATGGAGCTGTTATAACGGAAAAAAAATACCGTGCGGGACATGCGATTCATGCAAGCTGCGCGCAAAAGGTTTTAAAGAGGTTGGAATAAATGACCCGTCATTCTCAAAAAGCTCAGGTAAATGAAATATTTTTTTCTTACCAGGGAGAGGGCATTTATGCCGGCATTCCGCAAATATTTGTAAGATTTTCCGGATGCAACATAAGGTGTTCTTACTGTGATACAAAATATTCTTTAACGGCAAATAATAAAAACGGCTGTTATTCTCCCGAGCAATTGTGCGCCGCAGTTTTAAAAATAATTAAAAAAAATAAAAAATTTTTTTTCGGACAGATTCCTTCAATATCAGTTACCGGAGGAGAGCCGCTCATTTATACGGATTTTTTGAGATATTTTTTGAAACGTATTAAGGAGAAACAAATAAATGTTTATCTTGAAACAAACGGGACTTTGCCTGAAGAATTTAGGAAAATACATAAATTGTGCGACATTGTTTCGATGGATATAAAATTAAAGTCGGCATGTAAAAGAGATTATCTTTGCGAGCATAAACAATTCTTAAAAATAGCTAGTAAAAAAGTTTTTGTGAAAATAGTGATATCAAAAAATACAAGTAAAGAAGAATTTATAAAGGCCGTCAATACGATTGAATCTGTTTCAAAAAATATAAAACTGGTTTTGCAGCCTGATTCAAATAATTTAAAAGAATACGGCAAGGTTGTTGAATTTTATGCAGCCGCATCTGCTAAAATAAAAGATGTAAGAATTTTGCCGCAAATGCATAAAATATGGGATATAAAATAAATGACATTATTCAAAAATGAACTTTCTGCTTTTGCCTCAAAATTCATAGAAATTATAAAAAAAAACGGATTGAACGCCTCTCTTAATTCAGACTCTTTCAGAGATTATACGGTTCAGATATCGTTGAAAAATACTCTTGTAAATCTCGGCAAAATCAATTTATATTATAAACCCTCAAAAAAATCATATTCTATCGTGAATCTTAACATAAAAGATCATGCCGCCGTTGATATCATAAATAAATCATGGGAACAGGCGAACGGATTTGAATCGCATAAAGAGGAGAGCGGTATTTATGAGGCTTTTGTAGACGGTTCTTATATAAACGGCAAAACAGGATGCGGTGCGGTTGTGTTTTTGGGAGACAGGAAAATAAAGGAGATATCAAAAAATATAGAAGATACTTCGGCAAGACAGTTCGGCGGAGAATTATGCGCGGTTATAGAAGTTGTAAACTGGTGTAAAGAAAATAATATAGAAAAAATAAGAATAAATTATGATTATTTAGGCATTGAATATTTTGTAACCGGCAAATGGAAACCTAAAAATATACTTGCCGTTGAATATGTTAAAATTATTTCAGCTTCGGGTATAACAATATACTGGAGAAAAATAGACAGTCACACCGGCAATATAAAAAATAATATTGCCGATAAACTGGCTAAGGCTGCAACCGTATAAACTAATATTTTATAAAAGGCATAATCTTGTTTGGCCGAAATGTTTTATAAAAAGCAAAATATAAGAAAGAACCTGTGAATTTCAAAGAATTCAAGACGGAAAAGTTTCATGCGACAATACAGTAAATTGCAGTGTCGAAATTTACAATAAAAATATATAAAATAAACAAATTCATCTCTCCTTAAAAATAAATCCGTTAAAAAATAATTAAAATTAAAATTCAATAGTTGTTTTATCTTTTAAAATATCTAAAAAATGATTGAATTTTAGATGTAAAAAATGTAAAATCATATTCGTAAAATTTGTTTTATAATAGGGAGATGTTACGATGATTAAGGCATTGATTGGAGCCATATTTGGTTCGCAGAATGAGAGAGATATAAAAAAAATCAGGCCTGTAGTTGACAAAATAAACTCGCTGGAATCTGAAATAGAAAAACTTTCCGACGAAGAATTGAAATCAAAAACACAGGAATTTAAAGAAAGAATTGCAAAAGGCGAAACGCTTAATTCTATTTTGCCTGAAGCATTTGCATGTGTAAGAGAAGCTTCAAAAAGAACAATAGGCCTTAGACATTTTGATGTCCAGCTTATAGGAGGCTACATACTTCACAGCGGGAAAATAGCCGAAATGAGAACGGGTGAAGGAAAAACTCTTGTTGCTACTCTTGCTGTCTATTTAAATGCTCTTGAGGGTAAAGGCGTTCACGTTGTTACTGTTAACGATTATCTTGCAAAAAGAGACAAAGAGTGGATGCAGCCTATATATAATGCTTTAGGCATGACTGTCGGAAACGTATGTCATGATGTCTCTAATGAAGAGAGAAAGCAGGCTTATCAGTGCGATATAACCTATGTTACAAATAATGAACTTGGATTTGATTATCTCAGAGACAACATGGTTATTTCAAAGGAACAAAGAGTTTTAAGACCGTTACATTATGCAATAATAGACGAAGTCGATTCGATTCTTATAGATGAAGCAAGAACTCCTCTTATAATTTCCGGAGCGGGAGAACAATCGACAGATAAATATTATGTTGCAAACAGAATAGTTCCTATGTTAAACGGCAGATTTATAACAGAAGCTGAAGAAGTCAAAGCTAAGTATGACGGCGTTGATTTGGCAAAGGGATATGATTATCTTGTTGACGAAAAAAACCATACGGTTGTTCTGACGGAACAGGGAGTTCTGAAAGCTGAAAAAGTTCTGGGACTTAAAAATATTTACGATGATTTACAGTCAGAATGGGTGCATCATTTGACTCAGGCAGTAAGAGCTCACAATCTTTATAAAAGAGATGTTCACTATGTTGTAAAAGACGGCGAGGTAATGATTGTTGATGAATTTACCGGAAGACTTATGCCGGGCAGAAGATGGTCTGACGGACTTCATCAGGCTGTTGAAGCCAAAGAAAATATGAAAATAGCTGAAGAAAACCAGACTATGGCTACCATAACATTTCAAAATTTCTTCAGAATGTATAAAAAAATATCCGGTATGACGGGTACGGCTTTGACCGAGGCGGCAGAATTTTGGGAAATCTACAAACTTGAAGTTGTGGAAGTTCCTACTAATAATCCGATGGTCAGAAAAGATTATCCGGATGTTATATACAGAACAGAAAAAGAAAAATATAACGCTATAGTTGAAGATATTGAAAAATGCTGGAAGGCCGGACAGCCTGTTTTGGTTGGCACGCGTTCAATTGAAAAATCTGAAAAACTTGCAGAAGTATTGAGAAAAAAAGGAATACCGCACAATGTCTTAAATGCAAAATTTCATGAACTTGAAGCTCAAATAATAGCGCAGGCAGGCGCAAAAAGCGCAGTAACAATCGCCACCAATATGGCAGGAAGAGGAACAGATATAGTTTTAGGCGCAGGCATTGAAGGTCAGAATGTTGAAGTTAAAAATGCCGGCGGTCTTTACATAATAGGCACTGAGAGACATGAATCAAGGCGAATTGACAATCAGCTCAGAGGAAGATCCGGACGTCAGGGAGATCCCGGGGCTTCGCGTTTTTATCTCTCCATGCAGGATGAATTGATGAGGCTTTTCGGTTCGGACAGAATGGCTTCTTTAATGCAGAAATTGGGTTTGAAAGAAGGAGAAGATATACAGCATCCGTGGATATCAAAAGCAGTAGAAAATGCACAGAAAAAAGTTGAAGGAATGAATTTTGACATCAGAAAACAGCTGATAGATTTTGACAACGTTATGAATAAACAGAGAGAGGCTGTTTACAGGTTGAGAAATGAAATCCTGGAAGGAGAAGATGTTTCCGCAACTATACAGGACATGATTCTTGAATCAACCGAGGAAAAAGTAGACATGTGGGCGCCTGAAAAAGCCTATCCGGAACAGTGGGAATGGACTAATTTTAAAGCTTGGATGACAAGATCTTTCTCTATAAATTTTGAAATTCCCGGTGAGGAACAGATTAACAATCTGAATAAAGAACTGTTAAAAGAAATGCTTATTGAAAAAATTAAAGAAGCATACGAAAAGAGAAGAGAACAGCTTACTGGGGAACTTTTAGGACATATAGAGAGAATGGTTCTGTTGCAGATGATAGATACTGCATGGAAAGATAATCTTTATGAACTGGATCAGCTTAAAAAAGGAATAGGATTTAGAGCTTATGCCCAAAAAGATCCCAAAATAGAATATCAGAAAGAATCTTTCATACTGTTTGATAACATGATGAAAAGAATCAGAGAAGCCACTATAGAATATGTGTTTAAGGTGCAGGTAAACATAGCCCCGAAGCCTGTTTTTAACCAGCAGAAGATGTCTGAAGGTGAACAGCAGGATTTAAAAAATAAAAAAGAAATCGATAGCGGCAACACAAATAGAGTTAATGCCAAAGATATAAAAAAAATAGGCAGAAACGATCCCTGTCCTTGCGGCAGCGGTAAAAAATATAAAAAATGTTGCGGCACAAATGCCTGATAAAACAGGTATAAAAAATTAAACGGGTGGGCCGTGAGGCAATTCAGGTTAAAATACTTTTTATTGTCCATTTTAACGGGTATCCTTGTTGCACTGTCATTCCCGAAAATAAATGCTTTTTATGTTGTATGGATAGCATTTATTCCTCTTATATATTCTGCTTTGAATAATTCTGTTAAAAATTCTTTAGTGTATGGATTTGTTTCAGGATTTATTTGCAATTTAATATCTCTTTATTGGATATTTCCGTTTATACAATACAATACAAATTCACTTGCTCAGTCTGTAATAGTATCCTTTTTATTATGGGGGTATATGGCAATATACTTCTGTTTATGGGCAGGTTTTTTAAGCTACACAAGAAGACATTTATATCCGTTTCTTTCCATTATTTTTGCCGCCTGCGTATGGGTGGCTCTTGAATTTTTAAGAACTTATTTTTTAACAGGATTCCCATGGAATTTGCTCGGCTACAGTCAAAATGGATTTTTGCCGATTATGCAAATCGCAGATATTTTGGGCGTATACGGTATTTCTTTTTTCATTATTGCCGTGAATATGCTTTTGTATTACAGGTTGTATTCAAAAACTAATAAAAATAAATATATTTTTATAGCCGTTCTGGCGGTTATTTTGTTGTTGTCTTATGGTATTTTGAGAATGCAAAAATTTAATATTACATACGGTAAAAAAATTACGGTTGCCATAGTTCAGCCTAATATAGACCAATACAAAAAATGGGATAAAGAATATAAAAATGAAATATTGGGAATTCTTGCTAATAATATTAAACATTTCGATAATGACAAAATTGATATGATAATTTATCCTGAGACTGCGCTTCCGGGCTTTGTTAAAAATGATCCGGAAATACAGGAATTTATGCAAAATATTTCAAATACAGGCGTTTTTTGTATGATAGGAGGACCCGGTGTTAACGGGGCTGAAATATATAATTCAATTTACGCTGTTGATAAAAAAGGATATACAAATATTCATAATAAGAATCATCTTGTTATATTCGGGGAATATATTCCGTTTAGAAATATCTTGTCTAAATTTTTCGGTATTTTAAATTCTCTTGGAGATTTTTCAAAAGGAACAGAAATGAACGTTTATAATAACGGCAAAATAACTGTCGGTCCGACTATATGTTCCGAAAATTTTTTCCCGTCATTTTCAAGACGTCTTTCGTGCAAAGGAGCCGAACTTTTGACAAATCATACAAATGATGCATGGTTTTTTGATACCTTTGCTCCGTATCAGCATTTTGTAATGAATATATTCAGAGCCGTTGAGAACAGAAAAAGCGTTATTGTTTCGGCAAATTCCGGTTTGTCTGGTATCATAGATTCATCCGGCCGTACAATTTTGAAAACAAAAATAAATCAAAATGTAAGTCTGATAGGTAATGCTTATCAAAATGATTATGTTACCGTATACGCAAAAACGGGTGATATTTTGCCTGTGCTCTGTATTCTTTTGACATTTTTTATAATAGCAGTAATTTTTATTATATAGAGGGGAAAAATGCTTACCGAGATGAGAGAAAAAATTAATATATTAAGGGGGTCTCTTTGACATTGAAGGCAAAATTAAAGAGATTAAATACTTAGAGGATGTTGTTCTTGCGTCTGATTTTTGGATAGATCAGAATAAAGCGAAAGCAACTATGGCAAAATTAGACGGTTTAAAAAATCTTGTAAAAGAATGGACAGTTTTAAATGATAAGGCAGCAGAACTTGTCGAGATAGAGCAGCTTCTTGAAACCGAAAATGACGAAGAACTTATGCAGCAGCTCCAAAATGATACTTTAGTTCTTGAGTCCGGTATCAAAAAGCTTGATATAAAAACAAAACTTTCCGGACAGCATGACAGAAACAATGCTATAGTTGCCATAAATGCCGGAGCCGGCGGTACTGAGTCATGTGATTGGGTTTCAATGGTATTTAGAATGTATACTATGTGGGCCGAAGACAAGGGTTTTGTTTTAAATACGGTTGATGTTCTTAGCGGAGACGAAGCGGGAATAAAAAATATTACATTTATAATAAAAGGTGAATTTGCTTACGGATTATTGCAGTCTGAAATAGGAGTTCACAGACTTGTAAGAATTTCTCCGTTTGATTCAAATAAAAGGAGACATACATCATTTTGTTCCGTTGATGTTATTCCGGAAGTTGATGATGCCATAGACATTGTGATAGATGAAAAGGATTTGAGAATAGATACCTACAGATCCGGCGGAGCCGGCGGGCAGCACGTAAATAAAACAGATTCAGCCGTAAGAATTACTCATTTGCCCACAAATATAGTGGCACAGTCACAAACCGAAAGATCACAAATAAAAAACAGGGCCACTGCAATGAGTTTGTTAAAAGCAAAACTATATGAATTTGAACAGGAAAAAAATAGAAAGGCTTATGAGAAACATTATGATGAAAAAGGATCTATTGCATGGGGGAATCAAATACGTTCTTATGTCTTTATGCCATACCAGCTTGTAAAAGATCATCGTACGGATTATGAAACTGCTCAAGTTGCAAAAGTTATGGACGGAGATATAGACAATTTTATAAACGAGTATTTGGACTGGAAATTAAGGCAAAATAAATAATCATAAAAGGGGCCATGAAATGAGAGAGTTTTCATTGTTTGTTGACGGGAAAGATGTTGACACGGGCAAGTATGAATATTTTCCTTATGCAGATCAGGCAATACTGGATTTTAAAAAAACTTATCAAATTTTAACTAAATTGAAAAAAGGCGAAATGCCTGAAGATGCAGATAAATATGTTTATGCAAAATACTGCGTGGGTGACAATGAACTAAACAAACGAGCGATAGAGGCGGCATATAAAGCCAGTAAAATTATGAAGGATTTTGCCGTTTCTAAGAGGCAAAGCATAGTTCTTGGAATTTTGAAATATTTAAAACAGATGGAAAATGAATTTATAAATATTCTTGTAGTTGAAGGACACCCGTATAAACTTGCAAAGTGGGAATATGATTCGATGTTAAAAGGCTTATCTGAAATAAGCATTAATTTGTGTAAAAATGATTTATTTAAAGAGATTGGATGTGAAGGTAATGAAAGAGTTTATCATGTGAGAAAACCTGACGGAGTAATTGTGGTCAGCCCTCCGAAAAATGCATCGGCAAGCAATTCTTTGGCAGCTGTGTATGCATTTTTATCCGGCAATGCCGTTATAATGAAAGTTCCGTTAAAAGCTCCGATTGCGACATTATTTCTTTGGAAAAATATAATTGCTAAAATTCTTAAAGACCATAAAGCTCCTGACGGAGTTCTTAATATAATAAACGGCAACTCGAAAAGCATAATGGATGAGTGGATAGCTAATCCTTTGGTGAATGATATTTTCTTTTTTGGTGAAAGCGAAAACGGATTGGAACTTGCCAAGAAAGCTTATAATAATAATAAAAAGATGATTCTTGAATTATCAGGTAACGATAATTTATATGTTTGGCGTGATTGTAATTTGCCAGGAGCCGTAGACGCTTCTCTTGACTGTTTTTTAGGTTCAACTCAAATATGTATGGTTCCTAAAAATATAATAGTTCACGAGGATATATATGATGTTTTTATATCAAAATTTGTTGAAAAGACAAAAGAATTAAAGATAGCATTGCCGTCTGACAGAGATACATGTTTGACTCCTGTAAATAAAATGTCGGAATGTATTGAATTTTTAAATGATGCCTTAGCCAAGAATGCAAAAATTCTGTGCGGAGGTAAGAGAGTTGACTATACAGGCAGTGAAAATGAAAGAGGAGCTTATTTTCAGCCTACGCTTGTTGAAATTGATACGGATAATACTGAAATATTTAATATAAAAGTTATTAAGGATGAAAATTTTTTCCCGGTCATACCTGTCATCAAAGTTAAATCGGCAAAATCCGGGCAAGCGGCAAGAGACAGCGATATTTTCGAAAAGATGCTTGACATCGCTTCTCATAATGAATATGGCTTAAGAGCTTCGGCATGGGTTAAATCAGCCTATTATACAAGGCAATTTATGAAGTATATTGATAACAGCGGCCTATTTAGAATAAATTCAAGACATGTTGAAGTCTCGCCATATCACGCTGTTCACGGAGGAATAAAAAAAACAGGCGGTCCGTATGGAGAAATGAATTATTTCTGGTATAAAACAACGCATATTCAGGGAATAAGTTTAACAAGGAAATAAATTGAATTTTTACGCGCTTTTACCAACTATAACATCTGTAATGTTTTTATTTCTGGGTTTTTTTGTTTATTTAAAAAACAGAAAATCCAGCCTTAATAGAGTATATCTTATATTTTGTATAACGATATTCTTTTGGCTTTTCCCTTTTTCATTAATGTACTGGACTAAAGATCCGCAACATGCTTATGTATTTGCCAAAATGGGTTTTTTAGGTGTTGTCACGCTTGCAGTCGGAATGTTTCATATGGTGGTGACATTTTTAGATCACCCGTATAAGAAGTATATTGGCATATTGTATTCTGTTTCTATAGGATTTTTTTTAACGGGTTTGTTTACAAATTATTTTTACAGCGGAATAAAAGAACACTTTTGGGGCTATTATCCGACCGCCGGCAATCTATACTTTCTTGTTCTCATACAATTCGTCTTTGTAATCAGTGTAGTTATGATTTTATTAATAAAAAACATTAATAATTCATCTTTTAGCGCAATAAAACAGCAACAACTAAAATATTTATTCAGCGGCTGTTCGATTACTTTTTTAGGGGCCGGCGACTACATAACAAAATACAGTTTTATAGAAATATATCCGTTCGGATATGTTTTGGTTTTAATTTTCACAGGTATTATTACCGTCAGCATAGTAAAAACAAATTTGATGGATATAAAACTTGCTTTGACTCAGACAGGCATAGTAATAG
Source organism: Endomicrobiaceae bacterium (assembly GCA_963666965.1). Taxonomy (GTDB): domain Bacteria; phylum Elusimicrobiota; class Endomicrobiia; order Endomicrobiales; family Endomicrobiaceae; genus Proruminimicrobium. Next base: position 1,553,788 of record OY762939.1, on the reverse strand, counting down.
TTTTATATACTTTGGTTCTCGGTATCCCTTTTTATTTAGGGTTTAGGACCGGAGAATGGTTTTGGGCTTCTTTAATGTTATTTTGTTTGTCAACTATAGGCCCGATGATTTTAAAATATTTGCAACGAAAAGCCGAGAGACTGTTGTTGGCTGAACAAAACGCATACCAGCAGCTGTTAGTTCAGGCGTCCAAAGGTATGATGCAGCAGCAGCAATTGCCAAAACTTGCGCAGCTTGTAGTCAGAATAATAAAAAGATCTGTTAAAGTTAATTTTGTTTATTTGTTTATATGGGATCATCAGATTAGTAAATTTATTTGTTTCGGAGCAAGAGGTTTAACAAATAAAAATCTTGATATAACATTTCAGCATGACAGTGAAATTTGCCGTTACATGGAATTTGTCAAAGAACCGTTTTTGTATTTCAGTCTTCCTAAAGAATTAAAAACTTCATTTTCTGAAATCTCAAAAGATACTAATCTGATAGTACCTTCAATGCTGAGAGAAAAACTTATAGCTTTTTTGGTTCTCGGAGAAAAAACAAATAAAACCGTGTATTCATCACAGGATATAGAAGTATTTAAAACATTATCAAACCAAGCCGGTCTTGCGATAGAAAATTGTAATTTTCTGGCAGAAACGCAAAAACAGCAGAAAAGATTGTTTGATGCCGAGAAGCTTGCCTCAATCGGCGGAATGGCCGACGGTATGGCGCATCAGATAAAAAACAGGCTTAATGTTTTTATTATGGGCAACACCAATATTGATTTTGAAATACAAGATTTTGAAGATGAAAATAAAGAATTAATTGAAAATAACCCTAAAATAAAACATATGCTGGAAGAAATTAAATGTACTATTAGTAAAATGTCTGAAAATGTAAAGAAAACAGACACAATAGTCAGAGGAATTTTGAATTTTGCAAAAACGACTGAGAAAGATACTTATTTTGGATATTTTTCATTTAAGGAAGTAGTTGTGCAGTCAGTAGAATTAATGAAGGTTAAACACAGAACGGATAAACTTGTTATCGCCTTAGATATTCCGGAACAAGACAAAATATACGGAGTAAGATCCCAAATTCAGGAAGTGGTGTATAATTGCCTGGATAATGCTTATGAGGCAATAGTTGAAAAAGAGCAGGTGTACAAGCTTGAAAAAATTGAAACAGATTTTAAGCCTGAAATTAAAGTTAATTTAAAATATGCGGAAGGATTTGTTAATATAGATATTATTGATAACGGGATCGGCATAAAAAAAGAAAATGAAGCAAAAATATTTTCTGCATTTTTTACTACAAAACCGTCCAGTAAATCCGGCTCCGGCATAGGTGCATATGTTACAAAAAGAATGATAGAGGAAAATCATAAAGGCAAAATAAGTTTTAAAACAAGATACAGGCAAGGTTCTGTTTTCACTATTATCCTTCCGATGTCAAAAAATACTGAAGAAGCGGCAATCGCTCAATAATTACACATACATATGTATTTTAATTTCTAGTCAAAATATGCTATAATATCAAAACAGTGTTTAATATAAGTGAAAATGTAGCGTTCATACGTAATAAGATAGCTGAAATTGCACCCGGAAGAAAAGTCTCCTTTGTTGCAGTTACTAAAACTTTTAGTCCCGGTTGCATAGAAGAAGCGCTGATGGCTGGCATAACAGATATAGGCGAGAGTAAGATTCAGGAGGCTTTGCCTAAATTTGATGTTCTTTCAAAGAAAGCAGTATTTAAAAATGTTAAAAAGCATTTTATAGGACATCTTCAGTCAAACAAAGCTAAAAAAGCTGTTTTAAATTTTGATTTAATACAGTCTTTGGACAGTATCACTTTGGCGGGAGCTATTAACAGACATGCCTTAGATGTAAATAAAATTCAGGAGTGTCTCATTGAACTAAAAGTATCTAATGAGAATACGAAGTTTGGCGCGTCGGTTGCGGATGTGAATGAAATTTTTGATTACTGTAATAACAGTTGTGCAAATATTAAAATACGCGGAATAATGGCAATAGCTCCTTATTTTGAAAATAAAGAAGAAGTCAGGCCTTATTTTAAAACTGCTAAAAATGTCTTTTCAGAATTAAAAAGCAGATGCGGCGATGAAATGTTTGAAATTTTGTCTATGGGAATGTCTGACGATTTTGATATAGCAGTACAGGAAGGAGCTAATATGGTCAGAATAGGCTCGGCTGTATTTGGAGAAAGAATATATGATAAATAAAAGATTTTATGATAAGAAAATAGTATTTATAGGTTCGGGCAATATGGCGGAAGCTATTATTTCCGGTTTTATAAAGAACGATATTGTAAAAAATTCAAATATTGTTTGTAACGACATATCCGAAGAGAGACTGAATATATTATCGCATAAATATGCCGTAAGTATACAGCAGGATAAGGCTAGTGCGCTTGAAAATGCAGAAATAGTTTTTCTTTCAACTAAACCGCAGCAATTCGGAAACATTTTTAAAGATTATTCCTCAGAATTAAAAAAAGCAAAAATTATCGTATCAATAGCAGCAGGTGTTACAACGGAATTTATAGAAAAATTTCTGCCTCAGAATGTTGTGATAAGAGTTATGCCCAATACTCCGGCTCTTGTTGGAAAAGGAGCGATAGCAGTTTCCGGAGGCAAAAATGCAAGTCAGGATAATATTCAGGATGTCGCCGATCTGTTTTCTGTTATAGGAAGAGTAGAATGTGTAGCCGAAAATCTGATGAATGCAATAACTGCAGTTTCAGGATCAGGCCCTGCATATATTTTTTACCTTTCTGAAATCATGAGAGATACTGCCGAAAAATTCGGTATTCCTAATGATGTTGCAAAACACTTGGTGTACCAAACTATATACGGATCAGGTAAAATGCTCATAGAGAGCGGACTTGATGATACAATTTTGAGAAAACATGTTACATCTCCGGGCGGTACTACAGAAAAGGCTATAGAAGATTTTGAAAAGAATAATTTCAGACAAATCGTTTTTTCAGCTTTGGATAAGGCAAAGAAAAGAGCTGAAGAACTTTAGATATATTTTAGCATTTAAGAGGTGTGAAAATGATTATTAAAGTCAGGGTTATTCCAAACTCAAAAAGAAATGATGTTGTAAGCAGAATTGGCTCAATTTTGAGAGTTAAAATAGCAGCTCCTGCCGTTGAGGGCAAAGCGAACGAAGAGTTGTGTGATTATTTATCTGATTTTTTTGACGTATCAAGATCAAATGTTTTGCTCAGAAAAGGTGAACGCGGCAGAGAAAAAACAATAGAAATTACAGGAAGAACCGAAGAGGAATTGGAAGAAGTCCTTGGTACGATTCCGTGATTATCAGAGAACAAAGATGAAAAAAGAGATAGCAAAGACTTTATTTTGGCAGAATAATACGCTTCATTTACTGGATCAGCTTCTTTTACCGGCTGCAGTTTCATATAAAAAGTGCAAGACTTACAAAGATGTATCAGATGCCATAAAAAACATGATAGTAAGAGGAGCTCCGGCGATAGGTGTTGCGGGGGCTTTTGGTGTTGTGCTTGCAGGAATCAAAGCTTCAAGACTGTCGCCAATTCAAAAACTGTCTTACATAAAAAAGGCATCTATAGACCTTATATCTGCCAGGCCGACTGCCGTTAACTTGAAATGGGCAGTTGAAAGAATGACAAAAGTTGCCGAACGGTCGGTCAATCTCAATCCGCAAAATTATTTAACGGCCCTTGAACAGGCTGCAATTGAAATGTATGATGAGGATATTGCAATAAATAAGAAAATGGGAGAACTTGGCGCAAGACTTTTGAAAAAAGATTCAATAGTTTTAACTCACTGCAATGCCGGGGCACTTGCCACAGCCGGTTACGGAACGGCTCTGGGTGTAATAAGAACTGCTTACAGAGACGGCAAGATAAAAAATGTTTTTGTTGATGAAACAAGACCTTACTTGCAGGGTGCAAGGCTTACGGCATGGGAAATGCAGCAGGAAAAAATACCATATACCCTTATAACTGATAATATGGCCGGTTATATGATGAAAACAGGCAAGATTGATGCCGTGATAGTAGGAGCTGACAGGATTGCTCTTAACGGAGATGTTGCAAATAAAATAGGAACATATTCACTGTCAATACTTGCAAAATATCATAAAATACCTTTTTTTGTCGTGGCTCCGACTTCCACGATAGATTTTAATACGACTTATGGTTCAAAAATAGTTATAGAGGAAAGATCAGCTGAAGAAATTTTAAAAATAAACGGCAAAGATATTGCGCCTAAGGGAACAATTGTAAGGCATCCTGGTTTTGACGTTACTCCCGCAGGCAATATCACAGTTATTATTACTGAAAAAGGCGTATTTAAACCTAATAAAATTTCTACTTTGAAAAAAACTTTAAAATAAAATTTTATGACATTAAATTTTGATAAATTGACGCCGAATTTGATGGTAAAAGATGTTGCCGAGACAGTTCTTTTTTATACGCAAAAATTAGGATTTAATTTAAAAATGCTTGTTTCTGCAGATACTCAAAAAATGATTGATGTTTTTGAGAACGGCAAAAAATACAAATGCGCAATGCTGTGCCGCGGCGAAGTGTTCTTTATGTTTATGGATAATACATCATATAAATCAGAAATGAAAAAATTAATCAGTTCAAATGTAAGCATGTCGGGCATTTTGTATTGCGATATTTCGGACGGGATTGAAAAATTCAGAAATGATTTGTTTGCAAAAGGCGTAAATATAGTCAGAGACATTGAAATAACATGGTATGGAATGAAAGAATTTTATATTGAAGATTGTAACGGATATATGATCGGATTCGGGGAAAAGGTTAAATAAAAAATGGAAAACAACGAAAAAAAAGATTATTCAAAAACTGTAAATCTGCCTAAAACTGATTTTGCAATGAAAGCAAATCTTCCTCAGAGAGAACCTGAGTTTATTTCAAAATGGCAGAATTCAAAAATTTACCAAAAGATGAGAGCAAAAAATAAAGGCAAACAAAAATTTATTTTGCATGACGGACCTCCGTATGCAAACGGCAATCTGCATTTGGGACATGCTTTGAATAAGGTTTTAAAAGATCTTGTCGTAAAATATAAAAATATGAAAGGATTTGACACTCCTTTTACGCCGGGCTGGGACTGTCACGGTCTGCCTATAGAAACGCAGTGTTTAAAAGAATTAAAAACAGACAAAAATAACGTAGATAAAAAAATATTCAGAAAGCAGGCTTCTGATTTTGCAAAAAGATTTGTAAATATACAGAAGGAAGGTTTTATACGTCTGGGTGTTTTTGCAGACTGGGATAAACCTTATCTTACGCTTGACCACAAATATGAAGCTTCGATAGTAAAAGTATTCGGCGAATTGGCCGAAAAAGGTTTTTTATTCAGAAAAAAGAAACCTGTTTACTGGTGTGCTTCATGTGAAACTGCTCTTGCCGATGCAGAAGTCGAATATGCAGACCACAGTTCTGATTCGATATTCGTAAAGTTTCAGATAGTTGAACCGTCTGCCGCACTCAAAGATAAAAATTTGTCGGAGTATTCTGTTTTGATATGGACGACAACTCCGTGGACTCTGCCTTCAAACGTAGCTTTGGCTTTTTCGCCTAATGCCGTTTACGCCGCATGCGAATTTAAAATAGGCGGCAAAACGGAAAAATTAATAGCAGCAAAAGAACTTTTGGAAAATGTAAAAAATAAAATAAGCGCAGATTCATACAAAGTCAATGATGAATTTTCAGGAATATCACTTGAATATATAAAATGCAAAAATCCTATAGTTGACAGATTATCGACAGGAATTTTGGCGGATTTTGTCAGCATGGAAGACGGAACAGGCATCGTTCACATAGCTCCGGGCCACGGACAGGAAGATTATCAGGCCGGAATAGCGTACAAACTAGATATAGTTTCTCCTTTAAACGATAAAGGACAATTCACAAATCAGGTTCCTGAATTTGAAGGCATAAATGTTTTCAAAGCTAATCCTCTTATAATAGAAAAATTAAAAAGTGAAGGTAAAGTTCTTGCAAGCTTGAAGATAGATCATTCATATCCTCACTGCTGGAGATGCAAAAAACCCGTGATATTCAGAGCGACGCCGCAATGGTTTATGAGCGTTGAACATAATAATTTAAGAAAAAATCTTTTAGATGAAATAAAAAACGTCGGCTGGATACCAAAATACGGTGAAAACAGAATAACTTCAATGATAGAAACAAGACCTGACTGGTGTTTGAGCAGACAAAGATTATGGGGAGTTCCGCTTCCTGTATTTTATTGTAAAGAATGCGGAGAAGCCATAGTAGATAAAAAAATTATAGATAAAGTGGCGGATTTGTTTGCAGAACACGGAGCCACAATATGGTTTGAAAAAACAGCTGAAGAACTTCTTGACGGTTTTGACGTAAAATGTTCTTCATGCGGTAAAAAAGAATTTAAAAAAGAAGAAGATATACTTGATGTTTGGTTTGATTCAGGAGTTTCATCGGAAGCTGTTTTATCAAGCGGTAATTACGATGATTTGAGCTTTCCTGCCGATATGTATCTTGAGGGCAGCGATCAGCACAGAGGGTGGTTCCAAACTTCTCTTTTGCCTGCTGTTGCGTTGAAAGCAAAAGCACCGTATAAAACAGTTTTAACGCACGGATTTCTTGTCGACGGACAAGGTAAAAAAATGTCAAAATCTTTAAAAAACGGAATGGAGCCTGAACAAATAATAAGTAAATACGGGGCAGATGTTTTAAGGCTTTGGGTTGCAAGCTGTGACTACAGAGAAGACGTAAGAGTTTCAGAAGAAATATTAAAAGGTCATATTGACGCCTACAGAAAAATAAGAAATACGATAAGATTTCTATTGGGAAATATAGGCGATATGAATCTTTCTGATGCAGTTGAATATAAAAACTTAAATGAGATAGATAAATATGCTCTTTATTGTTTAAACGACGTAATAAAACAATCTACGGCTGGTTTTGAAAATTATGAATTTCATAAAACGGTAAATGCCGTAAATAATTTCTGCACTGTATTTTTGAGCGGTTTTTATCTTGATGCTTTAAAAGACATAATGTACTGCGATAAACCAAACAGCACAGACAGAAGAAGCGCACAGACGGCGATGCTTGAAATCGTTACTGTGCTGACGCGTCTTTTGGCTCCGGTTTTATCGTTTACAGCTCAGGAATCATGGAATGAAATAATCAAAATAAATAAAAATCTTCCGGAATTTGTGATATTGGCCGATTATCCGTTTGAAAATACCGCTTATAATCTTGAAGAAAAAACTCTTTCAAAGTGGGAAAATATTGTTTTAATAAAGCAAAAAGTTCTTGTTGAAAATGAAAAATTAAGACAGCAAAAAATAATAGGTTCAAATCTTGAAGCATGTTTAACGATAAGATACGGCAAAAAATATTATGATGCTTTAAATGATGAGGCTCTTGCAAAAGTTGTTTTAGGAAGCTGGGATATAAAATTTCAGAAAGAGGCGGATGATAATATTTTGGAAGTGTCTTCCTCAAAATCGTCATTTGAAAAATGTGACAGATGCTGGAGACATATTGATGATGTTAAAAACGGATTATGTCCGAGATGCGCAGAAGCCGTAAAGTAAAGATATAGATCTCTGTTTTTTACAATGAAAATAAAAAACAGAGATTTTTTAATTAGACAGAGAAAAATAAATGATATATTTGATTCTTATATTTTTGTATATAATTTTAGATCAAGCATCCAAGTGGCTTGTTCTAAACAATGTTCCTTACGGTTCGGGTATTTTTATATGTGATTATTTAAACATAATACACGTTACAAATACCGGAGTTGCTTTCAGCATGTTTCAGGGTTTGAACTTGTTTTTTATTTTGATGACTGCCGCAATTGTTTTTGCAGTATCGGCGTTTGTTTTTAAATACAAAACAGAACTTTCAAAACTGCAAATGCATTCCATGATGCTTATAGCTGCAGGCGGAATGGGAAATCTTATTGACAGAGTTTTCAGAGGAGCCGTAATTGATTTTATAGACGTGGGATATAAGACATTTTACAGATGGCCGACATTCAATATAGCGGATTCATGCGTTTTTATAGGCGTGGGATTATATATCTTTTCAATGATGTTCAATAAAAAAAACAAATCATAAAATAAAATCAAAAAGAGGATCAAAAACAAATCATGTTCAGACCTAAGTTATTTACTTTATTTAAAAATAAACCTGAAGAATTTACGCCGCATAATATTTTAAAAGAGATTATAGTCGGACTTATCGTTTCTTTTATATCCATACCTTTATCCATTGCTCTTGCCATTGCTTCAGGCGTAAGCATTGAAAAAGGCCTGATAACAGGCGTAATAGCCGGTATTATAGTTTCGGTTTTCGGAGGAAGCAGAGTTCAGATTGCAGGTCCTACCGGCGCATTTGTTGTTATAGTTTACGCTATAGTGCAGAAATTCGGCGTGGACGGATTAATTGTTGCCACAGCAATGGCCGGAATTATTCTTGTTGTTATGGGATTTTTAAAATTCGGAAGTGTTTTAAAATATATTCCGGATCCTCTGGTAATCGGTTTTACAAGCGGCATAGCCGTTGTTTTGTTTTCAACACAGATTAATGATTTTTTAGGATTAAGTCTTAAAAATATACCGAGCGAATTTATTCCGCAGTGGCGGCTTTACATTGAAAATTTAACAAATATAAATTTGGAAACTTTTATCATAGGAATAGGATCGGTTTTGTTTATGGCTTTTTATCCGAAAAGATTTAAGTTCTTTCCGGGAAGCCTTGCGGTTATAATCATTGCAACATTGGCGGTTAAATTTTTTAATCTTAATGTAGACACGATATACACTCATTTTGGAGATATATCAAAAAATATTTCATTTGTTCCTAAGATACCTTCCGTTAACTTTGAGATGATTGTACACCTTTTGCCGACGGCTTTAATTATTGCATTTTTGGCTGCGATAGAATCACTTTTGTCTGCTGTTGTTGCCGACGGAATGATTGAAAAAAAACACAGATCCAATACTGAAGTAATTGCTCAGGGATTTGCGAATTTTGCTTCAGCCATTTTTGGAGGAATACCTGCCACAGGTGCAATCGCAAGAACTTCGGCCGGAATTACAAACGGAGCAAGGACTCCTATAGCCGGTATCGCAAATGCCGTATTTATATTTATAGCAATGATTTTATTTATGAAATATGTTCAGCTTATTCCTATGGTGGTTCTTTCGGCAATTTTATTTAATGTTGCTTACAGAATGATTGATTTCAGGGCTTTTTCCGAGATAAATAAGGCGCCTTTAAGCGATTCAATAGTCTTTATAACAACTTTTCTTTTAACTGTTTTTGTAAATCTTATTTATGCGATAGAGATAGGGGTGATTCTTGCTTCGGTTCTTTTTATGAAAAGAATGTCAGATATGACAAATATAACAGTTCTTGACCAGGAGAATGACCTGGAAGATGAAATAGAAGATGACGACGGTATAGATAAAAAAATATTTGACAAGGACGTTGTTGTTCATGAAATAACGGGAGCATTTTTTTTCGGGGCGGCAAGCACATTTGTGGAGCATATGGAAAACATTAAAAAATGCAAAGTAATTATTATAAGAATGAGAAAAGTTCCCGTGATGGATGCAACCGGTTATAATGCTTTGTATAAAATGCATAAAAGATGCAAAAAAAATAATACGAGACTTATTTTATGCGGTTTGGAAAAACAGCCGTTAAAACTTCTTACAAAATATAATTTTATAAATGATATCGGCAGAGAAAATATATGTCTCAATTTAAATTCAGCATTGAAACAGGCTGATAAATATATAAAATCGTTGACGATCAAACAGTATCCGAATGTTGACATTTTAAATAAAAAGATGCAAAATTAGTTTCAAATACCAAAAAGGAGAGTTCTACCATGGCAAAGTTATTTGTTAGTTTTTTGTTTGTTTCAGCATTGACAGTTTCTGCATTTGCAAGCACTGATACTGTAAAAACAGTTGTTGTTTCCACACCTACAGTTGCAGCTTCTTCTGAAACAGTAAAAGCTAAAGAAGTAAAAGCTGAAGTTAAGAAAGAAGTTAAAAAAGAAGAAGTTAAGAAGTAAATTTTAAATTTAAAAGACACTTAATAAATAATTTATTAAGTGTCTTTTTTTTATTTGGCGTTTTAATTTTTTACTTTGCTTTTCCCTGATTTGCAACAGCTTCCATTGCTTTTTTGACGGATTCAGGATCTCCGACATAGTAGCTTTTTATAGGTTTGAGATTTTCATCCAATTCGTAAACCAAAGGCATTGCCGTAGGAAGATTTAAGTTAACTATATTTTCATCGCTGATATTGTCAAGATATTTAATCAAGGCTCTGAGACTGTTTCCATGGGCTGCTATGATTATTTTTTTGCCTGCTTTTATGTTAGGCACAATTTCCGAATTCCAAAAAGGAAGAACTCTGGCAACCGTATCTTTTAGACATTCGGTAAGAGGAATATCTTTTTTATCCAAGTCTTGATATCTTTTATCATTTCCGGCATAGCGAGGATCTGACTCTTTCAAAGGTTCAGGCGGAGTGTCATAACTTCTTCTCCATATTTTAACCTTATCTTCGCCATACTGCTTTGCGGTTTCAGCTTTATTCATTCCCTGTAATGCTCCGTAGTGTCTCTCATTAAGAGTCCATGATTTTTTTACAGGTATCCATAAAAGATCCATTTGATCTAAAACATTATTTAGAGTCTTAATGGCTCTCTTTAAAACAGATGTATATGCCAAATCAAATTCAAATCCGTCTTTTTTAAGCTGCTGTCCGGCAGTTAGGGCTTCCTGTACTCCTTTTTCGGACAAATCAACGTCCGTCCATCCCGTAAATCTGTTTTCTTTGTTCCATGTGCTTTCACCGTGTCTGATCAAAACAATCTTATACATCCTTCATTTCCTCCCAATTTATATTTTGTAAACATTATATTTATATCTTATTTATTTGGCAATCTTTTTTTGACAATATCATTGACAAAGCAAACATTATGCATGATAACAGTATTATTGTAGCGCTTACAGGCAGATTTAAAAAAGTTGATAAAAGCAGTCCGGCGATACATGATATAACGGCAAACAACGAAGACAGCAGGTACATTATTTTTATATTGTTTGTAAGCTGGTAGGCGGTTGATGAAGGAAGCGCTATAAGGCTGTAGATTAAAAGACCTCCTACGGCATGCAGATTTAAACTTACAGTGACCGATGAAAAAATCAAAAGCGCATAAAATATTTGTTTTTCCGCTATTCCGCATGAACGCGCAATTTCTCTGTTAAACAGAACTGCGAGAATTTCTTTATGGAATAAATAAGCAAAACACAGCAATACAAATACTGCCGAAACAGATAAGTATATATCGGTCCAGGAAGTCATTAAAATGCTGCCCCATATAAATGTAAGAATATTTGCGTTAGAATTTTGCTGAAGGCCTATAAATAAAAATGCTAAACCTATCGTAAAAGAAAAAATAAGACTGATTATCATATTGTTGTTGAGTTTTGCCTTATCTGACAGAGGTCCTATAATAAATGACGAAATAATGCCGAAAATAAAACCTGTAAGCACCGGATTTATTCCGAAAGAGATTCCGATTACTGCTCCGGCAAAGGCCGAATGAGCCATTGTTACGCCAATAAAAGGAATATTTAAAAGAAGAATCCATACGCCTATAATTCCGCAAGACAATCCGCCAAGAACGGACATTATAAGAGCCCTGTAAAAAAATGCAAAGTTGAAAAAATCAAAAAAATCCGTCATAAATTATATAGTTCCGTGAAAAAATTATTTTTAAATACATTTTCCTTTTTGTCAAAAAGTTTAATTTCTCCGCTGTGCAATAAGATAACTTTATTGCAGCATTGCGGTATTTGGTTTAAATTATGCACTACAATTATAAAAGTCATACTGAGTTCCGTGTGTATAAAGTCAATGAGACTCAAAATATCTGACTGTGTTTTATTATCCAAATTTGACAGAGGCTCATCCATAAGTATAAGTTTGGGATTTTGCGCAAGAACCCTGGCTATTGAAACTTTTTGTGTTTCTCCGCCTGAAAGCTGTCCGATAGGCTTATCAATTAAATGATAAATATTTAAACCTTTTGCAATTTCTTCTACAGATTTTTTATCAAACGGAGTAAATTTTTTAAACATGCCGTATTGGGCAGTCAAACCTATCGAAATTACGTCCCTGACAGACACCGGCATATTAACGTCAAAAGTATTATTTTGCGGAATATAGCCGATATGTTTTTTTATATGTTTATTTAACTGTTCCCCGAGTATTTGGACTGTTCCGCAGTCATTATGTTTTATAAGACCGTTTATAACTTTTAGAAAAGTTGTTTTTCCGGCGCCGTTCGGTCCGAGCACCGCTACGCTGTCTCCGTATTCGATTTCAATATTTATATTTTTTAAAACAGGTTTGTAAGCTCTGGATACGCAGATATTTTTTAAAGATATAACTGCCGTCATTATGATATGACCTTGTCAATTTTTGAAATATTGTCTTTTAATGTATAAATGTATGAGTTGCCAAGCGGAAAATTGCTTATTGTTATATGCTTTAAATTCAAATCTTTATTCAAAACACGGCCCACATCCGTTCCGGTTTGCAGATTGTCTACGACATAAGTTGCTTTAAGTTTTTTAATTTTTTTAATAAGTTCAGCCATTTTAGACGGTGAAATTTTATCGGAAGCCGGATATTCCGCAACAACGTCAAACCCCAGCCATTTCATAAAATCCGATATCATAACATTGCATACGATTTTTACGTTGCGGGAAGAAGTGTGGTTTCTCATTATTTCATCGGAAAGCTGATTGACCTTAAAAACATATTTTATGAAGTTATCTTCATAAAATTTTTTATTATCCGAATCAATTATGACGAAAATATCTTTTAATTCTTCGGCTGCTCTGACGTTTATGTATGGAATCATTAAATTGCCTTCTGTTTTAAATTCCTTATATAATATTTCAAGATTTGCTATTTTATATTTTAGATCTTTTGCCCATGGCTGCCAGCTGTGGTACAAAACTATATTGCTTGTGGAAATTTCTTTTATTTTTTTTGCATCTATGTCATTCTGGCTGGGGCACACGGTTGGTTCAAGTATCGTAATTACATCAATTTTGTCGCCGCATATTTCATGCATGAGATTTGATAAATGAGAAGTTGTTACGGCTACTTTTAGTTTTCTTGGTTCTCTTGCAAAAATATTTTGCGAAAATAAAACCAACAGACATATAATAACAGATAAAATTTTCGATTTCATTTAAACAGCCTGTCCTTTGAATAAGTTATTATTTTACAAACCTGTATTCTATTTCGCCTTCAGCTATAAAACCCAATTCGGATTTTACCATTCTTTCTATATGAGCAGGAACATTCTCAAGATAGTAAAGTCTTTTTTTATATTTTTCATTTTCTTGTTTTATTTCAGTAATTTTTGACATTATATTGCATTTTTCTCTGTATCCGGAATATATCTTTATTGCAGTCGGATTTAAGGTAAGAATGGCAAGCGCTATAATTGTTGACGTATATCTGAATTTTAAATATTTCATAATAATCGCTCCGTTTAAAATATATGAGCCTGGAATAATTAATTATATCATTTTTGCGTATTTGCAGAATGGATTTTCAGACTGAAATCCTAAATCTTTATCTACAGTTCCATACAGGCGACATTTTTCTTACCTTTTCAACAAGTTTTGGAAGTACATCAAGTACATAATCAATATCTTCCTGAGTATTTTGTTTGCCGAGAGAAAACCTTACGGTTCCCTGGGCAGTAACGGGGTCAACGCCTATGGCCTGGAGAACATGCGAAGGCTCAGTTGAACCAGAAGCGCATGCCGAGCCTGTAGAGACGGCGATTCCTTCCATATCCAGCATAAGAAGGAGAGTTTCTCCTTCTATAGAATCAAAGCTTACATTGAGTACATTTGCTACTGAATTTGCGAAATCGGTATTGATGACGGATTTAGGTATTGATTTTAAAATTCCGGCGGCTAACCTTTTTCTCAGTATCATGTATTTTTCATTTTCTGTTTCAAGTTCATTATTTGCAAGTTCAAGCGCCTTTGTCATTCCTATTATTCCGGCAATATTTTCAGTTCCGGGTTTCAAACCGTTTTCATGATGACCGCCGTATAAAATAGGTTCAATCTTTGTGCCTTTTTTTACGTATAAGGCTCCGGTTCCTTTAGGTCCGTAAAATTTGTGGGCGGAGACAGATAACAGATCGATTCCTAATTTTTGGACGTCTAATTTTATTTTACCTGCAGTCTGTACCGCATCCGTATGAAAAAAAATCTGATGTTTTCTGTTTTTATTTGCCTCTTTTATGACATATGAGATTTCCTCAATAGGTTCAATGATGCCGATTTCATTATTTGCATGCATTATGCTTACTACTGCCGTTTCATCTGTTATTTTTTCTTTTAAAACATCAAGTTTTATTCTGCCCGAAGAGTCTACGGGTATGTAGTCTACTTTATAACCGCATTTTTCAAGATGCTGGCATGTATGCAGAACGGCATGGTGTTCCAAGGCGCTCGTTATTACGTGTTTTCCTTTGACGGCATTTAAAACCCCGGTTATCGCCATATTGTCGGATTCTGTTCCGCAGCTTGTAAAAATTATTTCTTCCGGATCTTTGGCGTTCAATAAGTTTGCAAAAGAAATTCTTGCCTGAGAGAGGGCGTTTTTTGCATCCTGTCCGAATTGATGAACAGACGAAGCGTTTCCGTAAATATCGGAAAAATACGGAAGCATTGCCTCTACAACTTCAGCCCTTGTATATGTTGTTGCGCTGTTATCAAGATAGATTTTTCTTTTTTTCATTTTTTGCCTTCTTTATCATTTTTTTTGTATCTTTTTTTTGAATTACATGTTCATTTAAAGTCATTGCAAACATATGCGTTCCGTCGCCTTTTGAAACAAAATATAAATAAGGTGTTTCTTTCGGAAATAAAACGGCTTTAATGGTTTCTTTTCCGGGATTACATATCGGACCCGGAGGCAAACCTGCGTATTTATATGTATTATAAGGAGAATTAAATCTTAAATCTTCAAACGAAAGCCTCTCTTTGTTTATTCCCATGGCGTATAAAACGGTTGAACATGATTCAAGTCTCATTTTTTTTGAGAGTCTGTTGTAAAATATTCCGGCTATTACAGATCTTTCATTAGCGGAAACAGCTTCTTTTTCTACGATTGACGACAATATTATAATATCCCGCTTTGTCATATTAAGTTCTCCGGCCCGTTTTTCAAAATCTTTTGACCAGAATTTATTGAACTCGTCGTTCATTATTTTAATCACTTCGTCAGCAGAAGATTTTGGGTCAATAAAATATGTTTCAGGCAGAAGAAATCCTTCCATATTTTTATCTTTTGCGGCTGCTTCAAAAACACTGCTTTTACATATTCCTTTTTCTTCAAGAAGCAAACCTATTTTTTTTATGTCAAATCCTTCCGGTACTGTTATCTTTATATTTAAGTTTTTTCCGTTTTTTATTTTTGAAAGAATTGTTAACATATTATCGCTTGAATTAAATTCGTATCTTCCGGCTTTAAGATGTTTTTCATCGCCTGATAATTTGATCACCGCAATAAACGCGGTTGCCGACAATATCAGTCCTGATTTTTTAAGTTTTAAAGCGATTGTCCTCGGAGAACTTCCTTTTTCAAAAAAAACCTCAATTTTAGAGTCTTTTTGAGAACATGCCGCTAAATTTAAAAATAAAATACATATTGTTGCATAAACAACTATTTTTTGTTTAACCATTTTTCAATAAACTCGCTGTTAATTTTTTCAGGCATATTTTTATCTGCAATTCTGTTTTTATCTTTGTTTTTGTTTTGTGAATTTTTTATACCTTTGAGAATAAATTCGTCTGCCGACTGTATTTTTGCGCCGCTTCCGCCTAATCTTCTTTTAATGCCTTTGTCATTTGTCACGACTGTGATCGCATAGGAATTTTTTGATTTTTCAACCAAATCCACTATAACATCATCAGCCCGTAACTGTCCGTCGCTGAAAATCACTTTCATTCCTATTACTGTTTGTGAACTGAATCCGTCGAAATCAAACGGATTTTTGCTTCTGCAGTCAAAAACTATTGTCACTTCGTTGTTTCCCTGAGGGTGACACGAATAAATAAAATTAAATAATTTGTCTCTGGAACTCTCAAGCGAGACGGCACTAAACAAATCTGAAAATCTGTCATTCTTTATGATGTTATACCCGTCAAGAATATATTCCATAAAATTAAAATCCGGCTTTCATATCGAGATAAGTCTGTAAAATAAAAGTTGCCGCTATTTTGTCCCTTACGTTTTTCCTTTTTTCTCTTGACATATTGGCTTCTTCAGTTAGCATTCTTTCGGCTTGCGCCGTTGTAAGTCTTTCATCTATAATGTCTATTTTTATTTCGGAAGTAAGAGTTTTCAGTTCTTCTGCAAGTTCTTTTGTAAGAACCGCCATTTCGCCTTCGCTTGTATCAAGCCTTACGGGAACTCCCAAAACTATGCATGAAACGGAATTTTCTTTTGATATTCTGATAAGTTCAAGAGCATCTTTTTTTATGCCTTTGCTTTCAATAACCGCAAAAGGCTGTGCGACTATGCCCATAATATCCGACATTGATATTCCTATTCTTTTTTTGCCGTAGTCTATTCCTAAAAATCTGCCCATTATTTGCCTTTTTTTTGTTTATTTTTTAAAGTCAGCAGTTTTCTGCGCAATAAATCAAGAGCTGTATTTGCCGCTCTTTCTCTTATATCATTTCTTGTGCCTGAAAAGATATGTTTTGTAATTTCACGGCTGCCGCAGCATGAAATTCCGATAAAAACGAGTCCTATCGGTTTGTTTTCCGTTGCACCCGAAGGACCTGCAATGCCTGTCACTGACAATGCGCAGTCTGAATTTGAAATTTTCAATATACCGTCAAGCATTTCAGCCGCAGTTTCTTCGCTTACTGCTCCGAAGCTGTCAAGTGTTTCCTTTTTTACTCCGAGAATGTTTATTTTCGCTTCGTTTGCATAAGCAACTACGCTTTCTTTAATGCAGATAGAACTGTTGGGAACAGATATCAATTTGCTTGATATAAGGCCGCCGGTGCATGATTCGGCGGCAGAAAATGTTTTTTTATTTTCGGACAATAGTTTTTGAATAATGCTTTCAAGAGTATCGCCGTCGTATCCGAAAATATTTTCACCAAGAATATTCTCAAATTCATTTTTTATATTTGTCAGAGTTTCATCTATCAGCATTTCATCGTCGCCTTTTACGAATGCTTTGAGCGTAACAATATGCTGGTGAGCAAGTATTGCGAACTCAACGTCCTTATTGCTTTCATAGATTTGCAAAACAGGTTTTATCTTTTGGTCTACCAAAGATTCGGGCATTGCGCATATATGAATTATAAGAGCTTTTTTCATTATAGTTTGGTAGCTTCTCAAAAAAGGCAGAACATTCTCTTCAAACATCGGCTGCATTTCTCTGGACGGACCCGGCAGAAGAAATATTATTTTTCTTGTTTTTTTGCCTTCTTTATTAACATGTTCAAAATGAATCATTTGTCCCGGAGCTGTTCCAAATCTGTTTTCAAGAATTTTTGCTGTTTTTATTACATATGCCTGTCTTTCGTTATTTTTGGAAGGTGTTATTTCCCGTTTATTAAAATAGCCCAGTATTGATTTCCAAACATTATCATCTTTATACACATCGAGTTTTAAAACTTCGGACGTCGTTTCCACTGTCAAATCGTCAAAAGTAGGTCCAAGTCCGCCAGTAACGATTATTACCGAACTTCTTTCTTTGGCAAGATTTAAGATTTCACGCAGTTCATTTTTTCTGTCGGAGACTGCAGTTATAAGAGACAGGTCAAGACCTATAAAAAAAAGTTTTTGGCCTATATATGATGAATTCGTGTTTAATTTGCCGGTTAATAATTCGCTGCCGGTGCATATTAATTCTATTTTCATTTCAACCCGCTAATTATAGAATTCGGATTTTTCGTGAGAAACATTCTGATTTTTTATTTGTCCGAATTTTATTTCATGTTTTGCGATATTTTCTTTAAGAGCTTCAGATAATTTTTTTGCGTGCAGGGGGGATAAAACAACTCTGCTTCTTACTTTTGCTTTTGAATTTTGAGGCTGCACAAAAATAAAATCGATGATAAATTCAGTTTCCGAATGCGTTATAAGAGCCGAATTAGAATAAGCTCCGTTGGCTGTCTGGTCGTCTATTTCAATTTTTATTTCCTGTTTTTTTAATTCTTCAGTCATAAAGTATCTCCTAAAATCCTATTGCTTTGATTATATCCTGCATATTAGCTTTTACCTGAGTCGGTTTTTTTGAACACATGACCGCTCTGTCAGGATCTTTAAGTCCGTGACCGGTCAAAATACATACGGCTTTAAGGTTTTGCTGATTTTTGAAATATCCGTTTCTTGTATATTTTAAAAGACCTGCAAATGAAGAAGCCGATGCAGGCTCTGCGAAAACACCTTCATTAGCCGCTATCATTTTATAAGCTTCAATTATATCATCATCGCTGACCATATCGATTACGCCTTTTGATTCATCTCTTGCTTCCACGGCAGTTTTCCAGGAAGCCGGATTTCCTATCCTTATTGCAGTTGCAAGCGTTTCAGGATTTTCGATCGGGTGCCCTTTTACTATCGGAGCCGAACCTTCTGCCTGAAAACCCATTATTTTCGGCAGTTTATATTTTGAAGGAAATAAAGAATTATATTCTTTATATCCTTTCCAGTATGCCGTTATATTTCCGGCGTTTCCTACAGGCATAAATTGGTAATCTGGTGCCTGATTTAAAGCTTCGCATATTTCAAAAGAGCCTGTCTTTTGTCCTTCAATTCTGTAAGGATTGACGGAATTTACAAGAGTAAGAGGATAATTTTTGCTTAAATCTTTAACAAGTTCAAGAGCGGCGTCAAAATTACCGTCTATCGCAAGAACTGTCGCACCGTGCATTACGGCCTGTGAAAGCTTTCCGAGGGCTATTTTGCCTTCCGGTATTAGAACAACACACTTTATGCCGGCTCTTGCTGCATAAGCGGCTGCAGATGCAGATGTATTTCCGGTTGAAGCGCAGATAACCGCTTTGCTTCCTTCTTCGACGGCTTTTGAAACGGCCATCGTCATACCTCTGTCTTTAAATGAACCTGTCGGATTTAATCCTTCGTATTTAAAGTATATTGTGCCCGGAAATCCTATTTTTTCCGCAAGATTTCTTGCAGGGATAAGAGGGGTATTTCCTTCATGAAGAGTTATAACCGGAGTTTTTTCGCTTACCGGAAGATATTTCTTGTAATTTTCAATAAGTCCTGTGTACATAAAAAGTTCCTTTTTTGTCTAATTTTTTATTCTGAGATTTTATCTTTTTAGCACATAAGTGTCAAACATCCGGCATTAACTTAAAACATAAATTCTTATGATGAAAAAAATATTTAAATTTGGTAGAATACCAGAAATATTTTACAAGGATCGTAATATGAATTTATCAAGAAAAATTATTAAGCAGCATTTAGTTTCAGGCACAATGGAAGTTGGGCAGGAAATAGGTTTAAAAATAGACCAGACTTTAACGCAAGACGCAACAGGCACAATGGCATACCTGCAGTTTGAAGCCATGGGAGTTCCAAAGGTAAAAACCGAACTTTCGGTAAGCTATGTGGATCATAACACTCTCCAGTCTGGTTTTGAAAATGCGGATGATCATAAATTTTTGCAGACCATAGCCGCAAAATACGGAATTGTATTTTCTCCTGCGGGAACCGGTATTTGCCATCAGGTACATCTTGAAAGATTCGGTGTTCCCGGAAAAACGCTCATAGGTTCGGATTCTCATACTCCTACAGGCGGCGGAATAGGAATGCTTTCATTCGGAGCCGGCGGGTTGGATGTCGCCTGCGCAATGGCCGGACAGCCTTTCTATATAACGATGCCAAAAATAGTAAAAGTGAATCTTATCGGTAAGTTAAGACCGTGGGTAAGCGCTAAAGACATTATACTTGAGCTTTTAAGAATTCTGTCGGTTAAAGGCGGAAGAGGCAAAATATTTGAATTTGCCGGCGAGGGTGTAAAAACCTTGTCTGTTCCTGAAAGAGCCACTATAACTAATATGGGGACGGAATTAGGCGCTACGACTACAATATTTCCATCAGATGAAATAACAAAAGATTTTCTTAAAAAACAGTCCAGAGAAAAAGTGTGGACGGAGCTTGTCGCCGACAAAGATGCGGTTTACGATGAAGAGATGAACATAGATTTATCATCGCTCGAGCCTCTTATAGCAATGCCTCACAGTCCGGATAATGTTAAAAAAGTAAAAGAGCTTAAGGGCACGAAAGTCGATCAGGTAGGAATAGGATCCTGCACTAATTCGTCTCTTGCCGATATGATGCTCTGTGCGAAAGTTTTAAAAGGAAAAAAAATAAATAAAGATACAAGTCTCGTTATTTCTCCCGGTTCAAGACAGGTTATGTCAATGCTTTCTTCATCGGGCGACTTGTTTGATATAATAGATGCCGGAGCAAGAATTCTTGAATGCGCATGCGGGCCATGCATAGGTATGGGGCAGGCTCCTAAGACGAAAGCAGTGTCACTTAGAACATTTAACAGAAATTTTGAAGGAAGAAGCGGAACAAAAGACGCGCAGGTTTATCTTTGTTCTCCGGAAGTTGCGCTTGCCGCGGCTTTATCAGGTGAAATAACCGATCCTATGGATTATTTTGCGGTAAAACCTGAAATAATTCTTCCTGAAAAATTTTATATAAACGACGCACATTTTCAAATGCCTTCTTTGAATTCATCGCATGTTGAAATCGTAAGAGGTCCAAATATAAAGCCGCTGCCGATATTTGAAAAACTTCAGGATACGATAAAAGCGGAAGTTGTTCTGAAAGTCGGAGATAATATTTCAACCGATCATATATTACCGGCAGGCGCTAAAATTCTTCCTCTGAGATCAAATTTGCCGGCTATATCTGAATATACGTTTGCAAGCGTTGATAAAGATTTTGTTTCAAGAGCAAAAGCTTCCGGAAACGGAGTTATAATCGGAGCAGACAATTACGGGCAGGGTTCTTCGAGAGAGCATGCCGCGCTTGCACCGAGATATCTTGGAGTGAGAGTCGTTCTTGTAAAATCTTTTGCAAGAATACATCTTGCAAATCTTATAAATTTCGGAATTATACCTCTTACTTTTGCGGATCCCCAGGATTACGATAAAATAAAACTTAATGACAAAATAGAGTTTGATGATATAAAAAATATTATTAAAAATAATAAAGATTTATACGTAAAAGTTGCTGACAAAAATGTAAAATTGAATTATAATTTCACAGACAGACAAAAAGAGATAATTTTTTCCGGCGGTTTGTTAAACTGGATAAAAGAGGGCGTTAAGTAAAATGGAAAATAAGGAAATAAAAAATTTTATTTTACAAAAAGTTTCATCCGCAAAAATAGCATCGCAAAAACTGGGGCTTATGTCTTCGGCGCAAAAAAATGCCGTGCTTCTTGCGATGGCTCAGGCTTTGGAAAAAAATAAAGACGATATTCTGTTTCATAATAAGATTGACGTGGATGTTGCTAAATCGCAGGGTTTTGAAAGTGCGCTTGTGGACAGACTTACGCTAAATGAAAAAAGAATAGCCGATATGATAAAAGGAGTAAGAGATATAGTTGCGCAAAAGGATCCTATCGGAGAAATAATAGAAACAAGAACTTTAAATGACGGACTGAATATTCAAAAAGTAAGAGTTCCTCTTGGAACAATAGCAATGATTTACGAATCAAGACCTAATGTAACAGTAGATGCGACGGCATTATGCATTAAAGCGGGCAACTCAATCGTTTTAAGAGGCGGATCGGAAGCCATAAATTCAAATAAGATACTTTCAAAAATAATTTCACAGTCTGCAGAAGCCGCCGGAATGCCTGCAGGGGCAGTTTCATTTATAGACATAACCGACAGAACGGCAATTTCAGAACTTATAGTTATGGACAAATTTATTGATTTGCTTATACCTAGAGGCGGAGAAGAGTTTATTAATTTTGTAAAACGCCATGCTACAATCCCTGTCTTATCTCACGGCAAAGGTTTGTGTCATACGTATATAGACAAGGATGCCGATATAAAAATGGCCGTAAAAATAGCGGTAAACGCAAAATGCCAGAGACCGGGAGTATGCAATGCAACCGAAACTGTTCTTGTTCACAGAGATATAGCTGAAAAAGTATTGCCTCAGCTTTGTGAAAAATACGGGGAACACGGAACTGAAATAAGAGGCTGTGCATTGACAAAGGCCATAGTTCCTTCAGTTATCGCTGCTACAGAAGAAGACTGGAAAACGGAATATCAGGCGCTTATAGTTTCCGTCAAGGTGGTAAACTCTATAGAAGATGCAATATCCCATATAAACAGATATGGTTCGGCTCATTCCGATTCCATAATTACGGAAAATGTTGAAAGAGCGGAAAAGTTTATAAAAGAGGTTGACAGTGCTGCAGTATTTCATAATGCTTCAACGCGTCTTCATGACGGAGGTATGTTCGGAATAGGAGCCGAAATAGGAATTGCCACAAATAAGCTTCATGCAAGAGGGGCAATGGGGGCAAGAGAACTGACTACTACAAAATTTATAGTAAGAGGAAGCGGACATATAAGAAATTAAAATATTATGTTTTTTCGGGGGGATAAATGCAAGACAAAGCAAATGTTGAAGAACTTGATGCCAGAATACAAAAAGAAGGTCTTGAGATAAAAAAAATAGTCGACGAAATTTCAAACGTCATAGTCGGGCAAAAATATGTTATAGAAAGAATGCTTATCGGTTTGCTTGCCGATGGGCATATTTTATTGGAAGGTCTTCCGGGTCTTGCAAAAACACTTGCCGTTAATTCGCTTGCCCATGCAATACAGGCGGATTTTAAAAGAATACAGTTTACGCCCGATCTTCTTCCTGCAGATTTAATAGGTACCATGATATATAATCAGCAGAAGGCTGACTTTGCCGTTAAAAAAGGTCCTATTTTCACAAATCTCATACTGGCAGATGAAATTAACAGAGCGCCTGCAAAAGTTCAAAGCGCCCTTCTTGAGGCCATGGCCGAAAAACAGGTTACTATAGGCGATACGACGTATGAACTTCCGTCTCCTTTTCTTGTTATGGCCACGCAGAACCCGATAGAACAGGAGGGAACTTATGCTCTGCCGGAAGCCCAGCTTGACAGATTTATGCTGAAGTTAAACGTCGTTTATCCTGATATAGAGGAAGAAAAACTTATATTGGAGAGAATGACATCTAAGGAAAAAGTTAAAACAAAACCTGTTTTGAATTTAGATGATATCAGAAAATCAAAAGATTTAGTCAATGAAGTATATGTCGATAAAAAAATTAAAGATTATATAGTTGATATTATTTTTGCAACGAGACAGCCTGAAAAATACGGATTGGATAATTTAAAGCCTCTTATATCAATAGGTTCTTCTCCGAGAGCCACAATAAATCTTACTAAAGCCGCAAAAGCTTATGCGTTTCTTCAGGGAAGAGGTTTTGTAATTCCTGAAGATATAAAGACGATAGGTCTTGATATACTCAGACACAGAATAATAATAACCTATGAAGCTGAAGCCGAATCGTTAAAATCTGATGATATTATTAAGCAGATATTTTCTGCAGTCCCGATCCCCTAAACACGGATAAATAAATGGAAACCATAGATATTGTAAAGAAAAAAATAAGGCAGATAGAAATTAAATCAAACCGTTTGGTGAACAGCGGTCTTGCCGGAAAATATCACAGTACATTTAAAGGCAGAGGAATGGAATTTGATTCCGTGCGTGAATACCAGTACGGAGATGAAATAAGGACTATAGACTGGAATGTTACTGCAAAACAGCAGAAACCGTACATAAAAGTTTTTACGGAAGAAAGAGAAATGACTGTTATATTTTTGATAGATATGTCTTCTTCGCTTTCTTTCGGCAGTATAGACCAGACTAAAATGTCTCTTGCCGCCGAGATTGTTTCTGTTTTGGCTTTTTCCGCAATTAAAAACAACGATATGGTCGGAATGTTATCATTTACCGATAAAATTGAACAGGTTTTAAGACCTAAAAAAGGTAAAAATAATATTTTGAGAATGATAAGAGAGCTTTTGTATTTTAAACCGCAGGGTAAAAAAACGTCAATATCTGTAGGCCTGAAAGCAATTAATGAAATATGGCATAGAAAAGCGGTTGTATTTCTTGTTTCCGATTTTCAGGACAGCGGCTATGAAAAAGATTTAAAATTGACAGCCCGAAGACACGATTTAATATGCATAAACATTTCCGATCCTAAGGAAAAAGGTCTTCCCAGAATAGGGATGATTGATTTTTATGATCCGGAGAAAGACAAAATTTTTACAATAGATTCTTCAGACAGAAGAATGATAACTGATTATTACAGTAAGATACAATATCTGGATGGAGAAAGAAAAAAGTTATTTGCTAAAAGTTCCGTTGACGTGATAAATATAACGACAGGTTCTGCTTATGTTCCGCAGCTTTTGAAATTTTTTGCGGCAAGGCAGAAAAAATCAATTCAGGTATAAAATGAAAAAAATATCGGTCTCTTTTATTCTTTTGTTTTTTGCTTCGGTTTTGTTTGCTTTTATAACATTTCCGACGGCTTTTCTGACTGTTGACAAAACAGACATTAAAATAGGCGAGACGATAAATGCAAAAATAGAAGTATCTGTTCCTGACTTTATACAGTTATTGGAGACGGAAGAAGATATTTCTGTTACAGGATGGGATATTCAGGAGATAGCATTTAAAAAAGACATCCTGTCGGAAGGGAAATATACAATAAATTTAAAAATCACCACTTTCGACAGCAGATTAAAAGAAGTTCCGGCTGTAAGATTGTCGTATATTAACAAAAATGAAAAAAATGAACAGACGCAGGATGTGTTTTATTTTTTCACAAACTCAGTCCCGGTAAACATAAGCAATCTTTTTGCCGGCGATGACTTTTCTGATATACGCGATATAAAACAATCCAAAAAAATGAATATAAGTTTGATCTATTATGTTGTTGCCGTATTATACGCAATATTTGTCGTATTTGTAATTTTCAGACAGGTTATAAAGACTAAAACTGAGAAATTGATAAAAATAAAACGACCTTTCACTCCTTCGGAAAAAGCTTTTAGAAAGCTAAATAATCTTCATATGAAATATGAAATTTCTCAGTGCAGCACAAAAGATTTTTATTTTGAATTAAGCAGTATTCTAAATCGTTTTATTGCTGAAACTTTAGAAATTAAAAAGGAAATGACGACATCTGAAATTATAGAGTTAATAAAAAAGGAAGATAACATCTTCAATAAATATTTTGGAGAAATATCGGAGTTGTTTGAATCTTACGACAGAATTAAATATACAAAAAATGAAAATATTTCTGATAAAGAGCTTATGGAAAACTCAAGACAGATCAGAATTTTTATAGGACAAATTTCTATTTAACGGAGAAATAAGTGCATTTTGCTACCCCAGTTTTCTTTCTTTTATTTCTTGTTCCGGTTATAGCCGGGATATACGCTTATTTGAAAAGCGGCGAAAAAAACAAAAATCTTATAAATTTCTCAAGATATGAAATCGTAAAACAAACAAGAAAATCACAAAGAATAAAAATTTACTCAAAATTGCTTACGGCATTGAACTACATCATAATTGCTGTTTTTATAATTACGCTGGCAAGACCTCAGATCGGAGAAAAAACAGATGATGTTTTAAATCAATGCGCAGACATCATAGTCGCCCTTGACATCTCTTCCAGTATGGAAGCCCTTGATTTTAAGCCCGTTAACAGACTTGAAGCCGCAAAAAATGTTGCGTTTAATTTCGTAAAAACCAGACAATATGACAGAGTCGGTGTGGTTTTGTTTGCAGGTCTTGCTTTTACTCAGGTGCCGCTTACAAACGATATAGAAACGGTGGGCAACACATTAATGTCTGCAAAAACAGGAATGAGCTCAATAGACGGTACAGCTATAGGCTCGGCAATAGCTACGGCCTGCAACAGACTTAAGGACAGCGAGGCAAAAAGCAAAGTAATTATTCTCATAACTGACGGTTCAAACAATATAGGAGAAATTGATCCGGTAACGGCGGCAGAAATTGCCAAAAATTTCAATATAAAAATTTATACGATAGGGGCAGGCAGTCCGGAAGGAGCATATTACCAGGTTATGGATCCGGTCAAGGGAATGACCATGGTGAAAATGCAGGAAGGAGAATTAGACGAAGCTACGCTAAAAGACATAGCTGATATAACCGGCGGAAAATATTTCAGAGTAAACAATACAAAAATGCTTCAGGAAGTAATCTCAACAATAGATCAGCTTGAAAGAACCGATATAAAAGCATTAAAATTTAATTTATATCATGATATTTTTGATAAATTGATAATTTTGCTGCTGGTGCTTATAATATTGAAAATATTTTTAGAAAATTTTTACTTAAGGAAACTGCCTTAAATGTTTGAAAATAAAATGGCTTTATTATTGCTTCTTTTTTTGCCTTTGATAACTTTCTTTCTTTTATATTTTTTTTATAAAAGGAAAAAAGACATAATTAAATTCATGTCTTTAAAAATGTTTAGCGAAATAACCGGTATAAAAATTGAAAGATACAAATTGAAAAATATTTTTATTGTTGCTTGTATTTTTTTTGCTGTTATAGCGCTGGCAAAACCTCAATTCGGCGTAAAAACACTTATAGTCGCAAAAAAAGCCGCTACGATAGTTTTGGTCATGGATGTTTCAAAAAGCATGCTTGCTCAGGATTTGCAGCCTAACAGGCTGGAAGTAGCAAAGAGCACTCTTGCCAATCTTACAGCCGGTTTTAAGGGAAATAAAATAGGCATAATTGTTTTTGCCGGTACTGCTTTTTGGAAATGCCCTATAACTTCAGATATTATTTCTGCAAATAACTTTCTCAATACAATAAGCATAGAAGATGTGCCGCTCGGAGGCACAAAAATAGCAAGAGCGCTTGATTTGGCGTTAAACAGTACAGCTGATATACCTGAAGGTGCGAAAGCAATTATTCTTGTTACAGACGGCGAAGATGATGAAAGCGGATTACATGTTCTCATAGAAAAAGCAAAAAAATATAAAACAAAAATATATACCATAGGAATAGGAAATACTGAAGGCACACAAATCCCGATTGAAAACAACTTTATGAAAGATGAGAACGGGAATGTTGTTGTAACCCGTCTTGATGAGGAAACTCTGCAGTTTATAGCGGATAATACCGGCGGACAATACATAAATCTTTCAGAAAATCCTGATAGTATTTTCAAAATACTGCAAATAGCACAGTCATTAGACAAATCAAAAGACGATCTGAGCAAAGAAGTAAAGAGACAGGAGCAATACCAGATGTTTTTATTTGCGGCTTTCATTTTGTTTTGTTTAAGTTTTTATTTTCCCGTTTTTAAAAGAGAGGCTAAGAAATGAATAAATTAAAAATGGTTTTATTTGTTGTTTTGACTTTAGGTTTATTTGCTTCTTATAACTATTTTATAAGTATAAAAAAAATCAATAATGCCGCAGTTGAAGGATTGAAGACCGGAAAATTCAGCCAGTCGCATGATGAATTTGCAGAGCTGCTGAAAAAAAGAAATAAAAATTCAACAGTAAAATTTAATTATGCAAATTCAAAATATAAGCTTTCAGATTATGACGGTGCGCTTGATGAGTATGAAAAAATATTGAAAGAAGAACAGATAAGCAGCCTTGAAAAATCCGAGATATATTACAATATCGGCAATATATATGTTTTCTATGAAGATTATGACAAAGCTCTTGAATATTATAAACATGCTCTGTTTTTGAATCCGGATGACAGCGATTCTATGTACAATATAGAATACATAATGAATATGCTTTGGAAAAATCAGGATATTGAAAAAATAGCCGATAGCTTTATAAATGATTTAACACAACAGCGTTCTGAAGTAGAACAGGCTTCCGAAAAAATAGAGAATACGCTCCAGGAAGTACAGGCTCAGAAAGAGACGATTGCGGCAGAAGAACAGAAAATATCTAAAACAGTCGAAGAACAAAATATGCAGACAATACAGAATACAAAGGAAGAACTGCAGATATTATCTCAGGAAAAACAAGATCTTACTGCTGAGAAAAAAGATTTAGAAAGCAAAATTGAAAACTATGAAAAAAATAATATTAAACAGGAAGATAATTCCTCGGTAAATCAGGAAGATAAAAAAATAATACAAGAGTTGGAGCAGCAGAAGGCTTCTCTTGAAAAAAAATTGAATGAAAATTTGCAACAAACAGAGGTCAAAGTAAAGGAACTGGAAAAAATAGAAGATAATATTTTTCAGGAAGTTGTCAGGCCTGAAAAAGTTATAAATCCCAAAAAAATCATAGACGGCTATTTTCTTCCTACCTATGCCGATGATAAAAAAGTTCTGATAGAAGAGGAAAAAGAGGTCATATATCGCAATCTAAGAGAAATAGATTATACGGATATAGATAAAAAAGAAGAAAAAAAAGAAATAGTATACAATATTCCTCCTTTGGGAAATGAACCCGAGAAAAAATCCAAATACAGATACGAACACGAAGACATAATAAATTATCCTGATGAAAGGAAAAAACAACAGGAAGATAATTCATATATACGGACCACATTTGCGCAAATTAATCTGCAAAAACAAAAAATACTTAAAAATTCAAACGATGAACAGCAAGATCTTTTAAACCAAATGGCGCAGGTTACAAGCGATATTGCCAAGACAACCTCAAAAAAAGAACAAGCTTTACAATCTCAAAAACAGGAAACAGCAAATTCGCTGAGTGAACTTGAAAAACAAAAAAAGAATCTGCAAAAAGACATTTTGTCTGCAAAAGACGGAGCAGAAAAGGAAAAATTACAAAATGAACTTAACGATATTACAAACAAAGAACAGCAGGCCAAAGAAAAGCTTTCCAATATTTCCAAACAAATTGACAGTTTGGTTCAAAAACAAAAAATGACAGGAATGCAGTTTGAAAAAAATATGCTTGCGGTAAAAGAACAGACTTTGGACAGTCAGATGGAAACAGCCGCAAAAATAGATGAGATGTCAAAAAATTTAACTGATATGAACAAAAAACATGATGAACTGCTTAAGCAGCAGAATTCCACATCAGATACAAAAGAACAGATGATGCAGATGCTTATGCAGGAACAAAAAATGAGCCACAGCGCGTTTATGCAGAAACTTGCGCTGGATAAGAAAGAACTTTTAAGCAATAATTACAAGCAGCATCTTGAAATGCTTGAAAAAAATGCAGATAAGCTTAGCAATGTAAATGAACAGCAGGAATCCGATAAATATAAACAAATGCTTGCCCAGGAAAAAGAAAAACTGTCAAAAATCAGCAATAAGATACAGAAACAAAAAGAAAATATTGAAAATTTACAGGATACATTAACTGAAAAAACAAAAGTTAAAACTCAAGAAAAATTATTAAGTACTGTTGAGAAAGAAAACTTACAGCAGAAAAATGATATTGAAGAATACAAAAAACAGATTGATAAACAAATCGAAAACATATCAAAAAAACAAAAAGATTCTTCTGTTCTGGACAATCAAAAAAAAGAGCTTGATGCAAAATATGATGAAATTTTAAGTAAGCAGATGCAGCTTAACGCACAAAAAAATCAACTTGAAAAGCAGCTGCAAAACCAGAAGTCCCAGGACAGTTCTGCTATAAATGACAAAATCAGCGAAATACTTGATAAACAGAAACAGCTTAGTCAGCAAAAAAACCAGCTTGAAAAACAGCTCCAGCAAAAGAGTGAACAAAATTCAGAGACTAAAGCAAAACTTGACGAATTGATAAACCGTCAGAAACAATTAGACGCACAAAAAGATCAACTTGAAAAACAGAAACAACAAAATCAGAAATCACAAAATAAAGATAAAGACAATGATGATATAAAAAATAAAATAGATGAATTGACGCGCCAGGAAAAAGCATTGGAGAAAGAGAAATTTGAAATTGCGAACCAAAAGCAGGAAATAAAACAGAAGATAAAATCTGATATCAAAAATTTTAAAGATGAAATTAACAAAAATTATTCAGAGAATTCTGAGAAATTAGAACAGCAGAAAAAGTCAAAAGAAGAATTAAAAGCTAAAGTTGAACAGTATGAAGAAGCCTTAAAACAAAAAAATGAAGAAAAAGCTTTGGCTCAAAAACAGAATAACGAATATGAACTTGAAAAAATGAAATTGACTGAAAACAGCACTAAAAAAGATCTTGAAAAACTTCTTGAAAAGGCTTCAAAAACAGATGATGATTTAAAGAAAAAAATAGATATTGAAATTGCAAAAGCAAAAAATGAGAATAAACGTCTTCTGGAGAAACAGATAGAAAAAAATAAAGAGCAGATGGATACGATTGAGGAAGCAATAAAACGTGAAAAAGACAGTTCTGTAAAAGAAGATCTTATGAAAACCAAACAGAACCTGCAGTTAAACAATGATGAATTGAAAAAACAAATGGATGATATGGAAAATCAGGAAATTAAAGATAATTTTCAGTCTTTGGTCGAAAAACAAAAAAATACAGCTTTTGAAAATGCAAAGATTAATGAAAAACATATTAAAAATAATGAAAATAAAAAAAATAATTCGGACAAGCTTGATGCGAATATGGAATTGGCTGAATTTGAGAAACAAAAAACGGAACTTCAAAACCAGCAGGATAAAATAAAACAGGAACAAAAAGAACTTTTAAAAGAATTGGAATCTGCAAACAGAAACTTAAAAGAAAAAATGCGTGCCAAAAACAGGCTGGACCAGTTAAAACAGCAGGCAAAACAGCTTGATGAATTGAAAAAAAATATGGAAAAGCAGGAAGAGGCCGCAAAACTGTCTCAGGAAAAACAAAAAGAAAACACTGTTAGTAAATTGGAAAATATGCAGAAAGAACAGGACGGGCTGCAGAAAGAAATTAATGAAAACAATAATAAAATGCAGGAGCTTAATAAACAGAAATTGGATTTAAGTTCTTCAAAAGCGAAAGAAAGCATACTTAAGGAAATGTTAAAAAAGAGTGACAAATCTGATTCTAAAAATATAACAGACGACAAAGATAAACAGAAAGAACAGGAAGATGCAATAAAAGAAATAAAAAAACAGCAGGATGACACAAGAAAGTTGAACAATAAGCTGCAGCAGCAGCAAAAAATGCTTGAAGCAAACATAAAGGCTTTAAAACAGAATCTTGAAAAAAAGAACCCCGAAAATAAGCAAGAGAATGAAAAGCCGGATAAAAAAAATGTAAAGACGCCTGAGGAAATAGAGAAAGAAAAGAAAATAGCTTTGTTAAAACAAAAAATGATGGAAACGCAGAATAAAGTTAAAAATATAAACAACCAGCTTGAACAAAACAAAGAAAAACAATTAGATGTTGAGAAAAATAAACAAAAAGCGGAGCACGGCAAGAAATGGGCGGAAGGCGAGAAAGATATTCTCAGCAAAGAATTGCAAAAACAACAGGAAAAGCTTAAATTGGAAAAGCAGAAACTGGAAAGTATTCTTAAGAGACAAAAAGAACTTGAAAATGAGATTGCAAGATTGAAGAGACAATACAAGGAAAATAGAAACGTTGAAACAGATAAAAAAATTAAAAAATCTGAGCAGGAACTTATAACAACTATGGATAACAGAATCAAGGCAGGCAATATATTAAGTTCAAACAGCGCGGCAGAAACAGAAGCTAAATACAGAAGTATGGATCGTGAGGTTCAATCTTACTCCAAAAAAGCTGCAGATGCCGATAATAAGCTTGAACAGTTAAAAGAAGAGAATGAAAAATTGAATCAGGAAAAGAAAAAACTTTCTGATGAAATGGCGAAATCAATGGGTGAAATGTCTGACTTGGACAGTGATTTTGATCCTGCAAATAACGAAGAACTGGAAGAAGATAAAGATGTAAAAGGGCAAAAAATAGGCAATCAGGATTTAAACAGAGTTTTAAATTTTTACGGTGATATGGATAAGCCCCAGAACGAAAGAAAAATAAAAGGCCAGACAATAGATAAAACTCGGAGAGACTGGTAAATGCTCAAAAGATTTATATCCGTATTGTTTTTGATGATATTGCTGCCTGCTTTTATCTACTGCGACGGTTTGTTTAGCGTTGCACTTGAAAAAAGGGAAGTTTTTGAAGGTGAAAGCGTAAAACTTACAGTAGAGCTTGCAAGCTCCGTCAAAGATGCCGAGTCATTTGTTTTGCCTCCGATAGAGGATTTTTTGGTGTTGTCAAAAGAAAATTATTTAAAAGACGATAAGTATATCTATGAATACATTATAACTCCAAAAACATCCGGTTTTTTTACAATTCCTCAGATGACCGTTTATGATTATGAGAACAAAAACTATGTCTCAAAAAAAATAGAGGTAAAAGTTTTAAAAACACAGGCTCCGCAGACTGTGTATACAAAGAGTGATTACAATACTTTTGTCAAAGCCGGTACGGACGCTGATTCCGTATTTGTCAATCAGCAGATTTATTATACGTTTGAATTTGCAACAAGGTATGATTTGGCTGCAAATCCCAGCTATGTCCTTCCGATGTTCAAAGATTTTTGGAAGACAAAACCGGAAGTAAAAAGCGGATATGAACTTATAAACGGAGAAAATTATTTTACTTTTTCGGTTACAATAAAACTTTACCCGATGAGAGAAGGGAAAATTGTAATAGATCCGTCTGTGGTTGAAATAAAATATGCAAACGGCAAAACCTACCATTTTAAAACAGAACCTGTAAAAATCAGCGTATTTCCGTTGCCTCAAAAAACAGTGCCTGAAAATTTTACCGGCGCGGTCGGCAAATATTATATTGCTTCATCAATAAATAAAAGTAATGTTAAGGTCAATGAGCCTGTGAATTTGACGATATTAGTTAAAGGAAACGGGAATATCAACTCAATAACAGAACCTGTTTTTGAACTTTCTGACGATATAAAAAAATATGCAACATTTGTAAAAGTTGATTCGAATGATATTATGAGTTCAAAAATTTTCAAATGTGTTTTAATTCCGCTTATGAGCGGACAGAAGAATATTCCGGAAATAACCTTTTCATATTTTGATACCGATTCGAAAAATTATGTTATTACCAGAACAGCTCCAATCATCCTTGAAGTCAGTTCCGAAATATATGATAAAAACGCCGATACAAACGATGTTTCCGTTGATACCGCAACCGTTAGCCAGGGTATTCTTCCTGTGCAAGAAATTATAAAAATGCATCAATACAGAAACGTGTCGGAAAATATTTTGTTTTGGATAGCAATGATTTTAGCCGCTTTATTTGCATTCTCAGCTTTTTCCTACAGATTCACAATTGATTTCATACACAGGGATAAAATAAAAATGGAAAAGATTGCGGCATATAAAAAATCAATTGTATACTTAAAAAATGCACACGATTTTTTACAAAGGCAAGAACAGGAAAAATTTTATAATCATCTTGATTTGGCATTAAAAACTTTTCTGCAGTCAAAAACGAATTCAAAATATATCCAAATGTCAAAAACAGAAATGCAAAAAGATCTCTCTCGTTTTGAAATAAGCGGCGAAATGATAATCGAAATATTGAAGATTGTTGGAGAATGCGAATTTTTTAAATTTAAATCAGTTAAAGCCGGTACTGTTGAAATGAATAACATATATGAGAAAACAAAATATATTATTGAAGAGATAAAAATATTATGACAAATAAAGTTATTGCAATTTTTTTCATGTTGTTTTTGTTTGTAAATATTCATGCAGCCGCAACACACGAGGATATGGATAAAGCGGCGGCTTTATATAAGCAGGGGAATTATGAAGAAGCCGTAAAAGAATATGAAATTGTGCTTTTAGACGGTTTGAATAATCCATATGTTTTCTATAATTTGGCCTGTTCATACTATTACGCCGGAAATATAGGGAAAGCCTCTTTAAATGCTGAAAAAGCTTTGAGATTTGCTCCCAGAGATAAAAATATACGCCGTTTGATAGAGAATATCTCAAAATCAATAAAAGAACCTCTGCCCAACACTGCGGAATTTCTGATAACAAATGCCGGACTTTTATTTTCGCTTAATGAAATAACAGTCATAACCGGAATTTTATTTGTTATGTTATCTTTAAGTTTTTCTTTTTACTGTATAGGTAAGCAAAAAGTTTTTTTAAAAATTTCAATTTTAATTTTAATTTTGGTTTTTTTAAGCGGATTGTTTTGTTTTTTTAAATTATATAACCAGCGGATTTTGACCGAAGCTGTAATTATTGCAGATACTGCCGTAAGAAATAAACCAAGCAAAACAGAAGATCCGGCATTTATTGTTTCGGAAGGCAGAAAAATTATAATTCTATCAGAATTGGGCAAGTGGATGAATATAAAACTTTTGCGCGAAGGTTTCAGCGGCTGGGTGGATAAAAATTCCGTGGAGAAGATATAAAATGTCTGTAATGGCCGTTTTTGGAGGATCATTTGACCCTGTACATAACGCCCATCTTGCAATTGCACGAAAAGCTGTTGATGAGATGGGGGCAGATGTAATAATATTTGTTCCTGCATATATTCCGCCTCACAAGAAATCATTAGTTGCGGATTCGAAACACAGGCTGAATATGCTTTCTCTTGCACTTGAAAAAAAAACAGAATATATTATTGACGCTTTTGAGCTTGAACAGAAAAGTTCCGTTTATTCATTTCAAACACTGGACTATATCAATAATAAATATGCAGGAAATTCAATTAAACTTCTGATAGGTTCTGATTCTTTTAATATGCTGGAAACATGGAAAAACCCCGAGTATGTGGCAGAAAAATACGGTTTTTTTGTAATGCAGAGGCCTGATAATGTTGCCGATGCAAACAGCAGATACTACAAGTACGGTGTTTTTTCAAAAACTTTAATTGAAAATATTTCATCTACGCAGATAAGACTTTATATAAAGGAAAATATTTCTGCCGCGCATTTAATGCCTGAATCCGTTTGGCGCTATATTGAGGAAAATAAATTATATGGAAAATGAAATTTTCGATTATTTGTATAGATATCTCAATACGGAAAGATATGAACATACTTTGGCCGTTTATGATTTTGCCGCAAAGCTTGCATCAAATTACAATCAGAACGTTTACAATGCGCAGACGGCTGCGCTGCTTCATGACTGCGCTAAATGGATGAGCGTTGAAGAATCAAAAAATTATATAGTGGCAAACAGAGTTAAAATAAAATATTACCCGTTTGTTCTTAAATTTACGCCTCAAATTTTGCACGCATATATATCCGAGGACATTGCCAAAAAAAAATTTAATATAAAAAACAAAGAAATATTAAATGCGATAAAATATCATACCGTCGGCAGGATAAACATGTGTAATGTCGAAAAGATAGTTTTTATAGCAGACGTTTTATCTCCTGACAGAAAAAACAAGTTTGATATAAAAGATGAAATTTTGTACAACGATCTGGAAGGTGCTTTTAAATTCGTTTTACAAAAAAAAATAGAATATGTAGTTTCAAAATTTAAAGTTCTCCATCCGGATATAGTTCAAATATGGAATTTCTATAACAAAAATGTTTAAAAAAATTATTTTATTGATTTTTGTGTGCGCGGTTGTGATTTCTTCGATGTTATATTATTTTTCAAATGCGGCTAAACATATAGCAACAGGCAGGAAAATAAATGTTTTGTTTGTAATTGAACAGAATACAAAAAATTATCCGACGGTGCTGAAATTCATTGTCGGTCAGTACGATTCTGCAAACGGCAGGCTTTTGTTTTTATTTGTTGACGAAAATATATCTGTTTTAAAAAGAAAGACTAAAACAAAAACTTTAAAAGAAATGTTTTATGCCAACCCTGAAGAAGAAAGAATTGATTTTATAAAGCGTGAATTATATTGTCTTTTTAAAAATAAACTTTTTATAGACTATTATGTTTATGCCGACAGCCAGGCTCTTAATTCATTTTTAGAACTTTTTAACAGGTCCAAAATGGACAAAATGCTCGGAACCGGTTTTTTAGACGAAATTTTAAGCGGAGTTCATCGTTTTAATGCTGCTTCTGCAAAAATAAAAACTATAAAATATATAATCAATAATTTGGACAGAAATAAAATGACGGGAATGGTTAAATTTTTAAAAGACAATCAACAGTCTTTTTCGACGGATTTCAAATTTTTTGATTTTTTTACGATGCACAGGATTGTATGCAGTATAAATACGGATGAAATAATATTTGTTGAGGTGCCTACCGTTTTTAAAAGAAACAGAAGAGAGACTGAAGCGGTTTCATTTAATAAAGTTATAAATATTTTAAATGATTCTTCATTTCAAAAAAATTATTCTAAAATAAATTTGAAAGTTTTAAATTCGTCAAATAAAAGCAGGCTTGCCGATAAGGCGGTGAATGTTTTAAGAAAAAATTCTTTTGATGTTTTTTACTGGGGAAACGAATTGCAGAAAGTAAAATCAACACTTATACTTGATATGGTAAATAATCACGATAAAGCAAAAAAAATATCAAAAATACTGGGATGCGGAGAAATTTTGGTTCTGCCTAACCCCGAACCTTTTGCAGATATAACGGTTTTGCTCGGAGATGATTGTAATTTGTATGATAAACTTGATAAAATAAACTTAAAAACAGGAGAATGATATGGTAAAAATTGATTTTTGGGAATTGGCTAAGCATGCTAAAAAAATTGCTGAAGACAAAAAAGGTGAAAATGTCATTATTATTGATGTAACCGGGCAAACGGCCATTGCCAATTATTTTGTTATTATAACTGCCGTCTCAACTCCTCAGATAAATGCAATATCAAATGAAATAGAAAAATCTTTTAAATATGATTTCGGAGTTCCGCCCGTAAGAAGAGAAGGTTCTTCTGTACAGACATGGAAAGTGATTGATTTCGGAGGTATCTTGATACACATAATGCATCCTGACGTCAGAATGCGTTATAACCTTGAAAAGATATGGCAGGCATATGATAATCAGCCTGCGGAGAAAGTAAAATCTGAAAGAACGGCAAAAAAAGCGCCAAGAAAAATGAAAAGACTTGTAAAGAAAACCGCGAAAAAAACACCTTTTAAAAAGAAAACGGTCAAAAAAAACTTTGTTAAAAAGTCAGCTAAAAAATAAAAAACCGGTAAAATAATTTAAAAATGTCAGCAGAATTTATTCATTTGCATAATCATACGGAATATTCGCTTCTTGACGGCGCCGTTCGTTTAACGAAAGACGGCAAACCGGGGGAGCTGTTTCAGGTTATAAAAGAATTCAAGATGCCTGCGCTTGCAATTACAGATCACGGCAATATGTACGGCGCTATGGAATTTTACTGGGCATGCAAAGATTACGGCATAAAGCCTATTGTAGGGTGTGAAGTTTATGTCGCAAAAAAATCAAGAGAAGATAAGACTAAAGAAACAGGCGGATACCATCATCTTGTTTTGCTTGCAAAGGACATAGAGGGATATCATAATTTGATGATGCTTGTAAGTCTTGGCTTTACGGAAGGGTTTTATTCAAAGCCGAGAGTGGATAAAGAACTGCTTGAAAAATACTCAAAAGGCCTGGTATGTCTTTCAGGCTGTATCGCAGGCGAAGTTTCAAATCTTCTTTTGGACGGAAATATAGATGAAGCTTCAAAGACTGCTTTGTGGTACAGAGATGTATTCGGCAGCGATAATTATTATATGGAGATACAGGATAACGGGCTTGAAGATCAGAAAAAAATAATAGCGCCGCTGCTCGAACTTTCAAAAAAAACTGCAATTCCTCTTGTAGCAACTAACGACTGTCATTATCTCAGAAAAGAAGATGCTTATTATCATGATGTCTTGCTGTGTATAAACACAAATAAGCTTGTCAACGATCCCGACAGAATGAGATTCGGTTCGGATCTTTTTTATTACAGATCTCCGCAGGAAATGGCTGAAGCTTTTTCATACGTTCCCGAAGCCGTAAAAAATACTCTTGTCATATCAGATAAAATAGATTTAAATATCAAAACCGATCAGCTTCTTCTGCCTCATTATAACGTACCGGAAGGTTTTACTCCGGATACTTATCTTGAAAAACTTTGCAGAGAAGGGCTTATAAGAAGATACGGAACGGTAAAAAAAGAACATAACGAAAGGCTTGAGCATGAATTGAAAATCATAAAAAAAATGGGATTTGATTCGTACTTCCTTATTGTGTGGGATTTTATAAAATATGCAAAAGATAATTCCATCCCCGTGGGACC
The DNA here is from genome assembly GCA_963666965.1 of Endomicrobiaceae bacterium. Classification (GTDB taxonomy): domain Bacteria; phylum Elusimicrobiota; class Endomicrobiia; order Endomicrobiales; family Endomicrobiaceae; genus Proruminimicrobium. Next base: position 1,515,372 of record OY762939.1, on the reverse strand, counting down.
TGGAAGAGGGTCCGGAGCAGGATCCATAGTTGCTTACACCCTTGGAATTACAGATATTTGTCCGTTGAGATACAATTTGCTTTTTGAAAGATTTTTAAACCCCGACAGAAGATCAATGCCTGATTTAGATATAGATTTTGCAGATTTCGGAAGAGACAGGGTTATAGAATATGTACGCAATAAATACGGGCATAATAACTGCGCGCAAATAATAACTTACGGTTCAATGAAATCTAAGCTTGTGGTGAAAGATGTTGCCAGAGCTCTCGGTTTCTCTCCGACTGAAGGCCAGAAAATAGCTAATGCAATTCCAAACGGTTCATCCATAGGAGACGCAAAAATTAATTCTGAAGAATTGCAGAAACTGATTAAGGGCGATGATAAAATAGCCGAACTAATAAAAATAGCCGGAAAACTCGAAGGGATTAAAAGGCATACAGGCGTTCATGCGGCAGGCATGGTTGTGGCTCCGGAAGATATCAGAAAATATTCTCCTCTTGCAAAAGGCGCAAAAGATATAGTTACAACCCAGTACGACGGCAATGCTTTGCCGAAATTGGGTCTGCTCAAAGTTGATTTTCTCGGACTTAAAACTCTTTCAATTATAGATGAGGCGGTAAAGCTTATAAGACTGAAAGAAAAAGATTTTGATATAGGTAAAATAGATCTTGAAGATAAAAATACATATCAGCTTCTTCAGGAAGGCAAAACTTACGGTGTTTTTCAGCTTGAATCTGACGGTATAAAAAATCTTACGAAACGTTTAAAACCTTCAAACATAGATGATATAATCGCTCTTATAGCGCTTTACAGACCGGGTCCTATGGATGCGCATATGCCTGATATTTTTGTAGACTGTAAGCACGGAAGAAAAAGCATAACATATGACCATCCTTCACAGGAACCAATATTAAAAAACACATACGGCTGCATAGTTTATCAGGAGCAGGTTATGCAGATGGCTATGGCTATAGGCGGTTTTACTCCCGGCGAAGCCGACGGTTTAAGAAAAGCGATGGGGAAAAAGAAACCCGAAGAAATACAGAAACAGAGGGCCAAATTTGTTGAAGGCGGCAAGAAAAATAAAGTAAGCGAAGAAATTTCAAATAAAATTTATGATAATATGGAAACATTCGGAGGATACGGATTTAATAAATCTCATTCCGCGGCTTACGGTTATGTTTCTTATCAAACAGCCTATCTCAAAACTCATTATCCTCTTGAATTTATGACGGCTATGATGAATTCTGAAATAACTGCTTCAAAAGCTAAAGAGGGTGAAGAAAAAAAATTGGTGTCATATATAGAGGATGCAAAACAGTTCGGCATAAAAGTTTTGCCGCCGGACGTTCAATTTTCGCAGGGTAAATTTTCAATAGAAGGCGGAAATATAAGATACGGGCTTATAGGAGTAAAAAATGTCGGCGAAGGACCTGCCGACGCCATCGCGGCTGCAAGGAAGGAAAAAGGTAAATTCGAATCATTTGATGATTTTTTGGAAAAAGTTGATTTGAGCGCCGTAAATAAAAAAACCGTAGAATCTCTTGCCAAGGCCGGAGCTTTTGACAGTTTCGGTAAAAATAAGCTTCAGGTAAGAGCGGATATTCTTGCAAATATGGAAGATGCGCTGGCTTCAGCTTCAAAAAGTAAAAAAAATGCCGATTCGGATCAGGGATTTCTTTTTGAGCCTGAAGAAACTTTCAGCAAAAAAAACCAGGCACTGGATAAAAGAACAGACCCGTTGGATGAAACGCTTTCACTCGATTACGAAAAAGAAGTTTTGGATTTTTATGTTTCCGGTCATCCGCTTGATAAATATAAAAGGGATTTAATAGCTTTTTCTCAGTATAGATTTGATAAGATTCCGATGCCGCCTGAAAATAACAGTCTTGCTGCCGCAAAAATTATTCGCCTTGCCGGAATGATAATGTCTGTCAGAATGCTTGTAACAAAAGAAGAAAAAAAGAAATTTGCCAGTTTTATGCTTGCGGATTTGTACGCAGATATAGAATGCGTAATGTTTCCGAAAACATTTGAAAAATTAGGAAATTACATACAGGAAAAAAAAGTTGTTGTTCTAAAAGGAAAATTGTTGAATAAACAGGGCAAAAGGCAGATAGTTGTTGAAGAAATATATTCAGTTGATGAAGCAAAAAAGAAATATCCGCCTAATCTTGGAACGCTTCACATACATGTTTCCGAAATATCTCTTGATGATGAAATGTCTGAAAAAATAATAGATGTGTTAAAAAAATATCCGGGTAAGTCAAAGGTTTTTCTTGACGTCAAGGATTATCAAAACGGTGATTATCTTATACAAACCGATTATTTGGTTAAATACAGCGATGATTGTTTAAAAGAACTTGAAAATCTGCTTGGAGACCAGTCCACAAGTTTGCAATACGGCGAAGCATAAAACTTTTGATTTTTTATTGACTTTATTTTAGTTGTAGAATTCCCTCTGTGATGCGCCAGTTTACGATACAAAGACGTATAGTTTGCTGATGGACTGTTGTTTCCGTTAACTTACCGGGGAAATAATAGATAAATTCAATTTAAAATCAAACAAAAAACAATCAATTATTGACAATGATTTGCTATAATAGTAGAATCAAAAAATTATATGTCACAAATGTGGTTTTTTATATGAGGATATGTTAGAATGACAATAGCTCCAAGTGTAATATCAACCGTTTTCGGAATCCCTATAACAAATACAGTTCTTATGACCGTGATTACCGATGCGGTGATTGTTGCCGTAATTATCGCATTCAGATTTTCTGTTTCGCTTTATCCGAAAAAATTTCAAAATATATGCGAGATGGCTATAGAATATTTTTACAACACGACAAAAGATATTGCAGGTTCAAGAGCTTCATATATTTTTCCGTGGGTGATGACGTTTTTTGTGATGATAGTAATTTCTAACTTTATGGGGCTTATCCCCGGAGTTGAAACTATAAGATTTCATTCCGCGGCGGCAGGAGAACATGACGGAGTTGCGCTTTTCCGCACTGCCACAAGCGATTTAAATCTTACGCTTGCGCTTGCCGTAATTTCTTTGTTTGTCACGCATCTTTATTCCGTTAAGTATACGGGAATAAAATCTTATATAGGCAGATTTATATCCTTTAAGATGCTGCCGATATTTTTATTTGTGGGTTTCTTGGAATTTATAGGAGAGTTTACAAAGATTCTCTCTTTTTCATTCAGATTGTTCGGCAATATTTGGGCAGGTGAAGTTGTTCTTGGCACGGTATCATCAATAATTGCGGCAGTTCCCGTGCCGGACGCAATCATAATTTTGGGACAGGCTTTTGCAAAAGTTCCGTTTATGATTTTGGAAATACTTGTTGCTCTTATACAGGCGATAGTTTTTTCAATGCTTACGATGGTATTTATGAGCATAATGACAGAAAAAAATCATTAAGCATTAAGTTGGAGATATATTTTCAGGAGGAAGAAGATGACAGTTACATTGGCAGGCGCAATGGTAGTTGCAGTCGGCGGAATCGGACCAGGAATCGCAATAGGTTTGATAGGTGCAAAAGCTGTTGAAGCAATCGGAAGAAATCCGGAAGCTACGGGAAAAGTTTTGACAAATATGCTTATTGCCATGGCATTTGCTGAATCAATCGCAATATATGCTTTGGTTTCAGCTTTTGTTTTAAAGTAAAAAAATATGGAAATATTAAATTTATTCGGATTAGAAACCGGCTTATTTATAGGGCAGATTATAAATTTCCTTATAATATTTTTTCTTTTGAAGTTTTTTCTTTACAAGCCCGTAATGGCAATGCTTGACGAGAGAAGCAAGAGAATCAGGCAGGGGCTTGAAGATGCTGAAAATGCAAAAAAAACCTTAGAGGAAGCCGAATCAAAAAAAATCGGTATTTTGAAAACAGCTAAAACGGATGCCGATAAAATACTCGAAAATACAAAGAATGTAGCTAAGGATATTAAAGATAAAAGCGCAGAGGAAGCAAAAAAACAGTCCGAAAATATTTTGGATGAAGCAAGAAGACAGGCTCTTGCGGAGTTTGAAAAAGCAAATATGCAGATAGGGAAAATGTCTGTGGATATTTCTCAGAAAATAGTTTCAAAAGTATTGTCTGAGATTTTTACAGAACAGGAAAAAACGGCAGTTCTTGCTAAAGCAATAGATAAAATAGAGAAAATAGAATATGACAAAGGAACAAATTAAAAAACTTGCTTATTTAATAACCCTGCAGGGAGATGTATCGGAAGATGTTTCGAAATGGATTCTTGCAAATTTATCAAAACCTGACATGAAATTATTTATCAGGCATTTGAATAATGCTTTGAGGCACTCGACGGTAACGGCAAAATACTCGGGCGTTCTGTCTGAGTCTTCAAAAATGAAACTTTATGAAATGTTTCCCGGTAAAAAAATTGTTTTTACAAGACAGGATGATGAAATAGGGGCAGGCATAAAAATAAATTTCGGCGATTATACTCTTGATTATACGGTGTCAGGTATAGTTAAAAAAATAATGAAAGATATAAGAGAGAATTTATGAAACCAGAAGAACTTATTAAACAAATTGAAGATAAACTGAATTCCGTAAACAGCAGTCCGGAACTTGAAAATTTCGGAATTGTTGATACTGTTGGCGACGGCATTGTCAGAGCAAGCGGATTGTCGGGCGCAGGATACGGAGAAGAAGTCGAATTTGAAAATAAAGCAAAAGGACTTGTTTTAAATCTGGATGAGGACGCAGTCTACATAGTTTTGCTTTCTGAAATTGAAGTTACAAGAGGAATGAAAGTTACTACAACCGGAAAAATTCTCGGTATAAATGTGTCTGAGAAACTTCTCGGAAGAGTTATAGATCCGATGGGACTTCCTTTGGATGAAAAAGAATTAAAAATAAATGACGGCAAATTATATCCTTTTGAAAAAATAGCTCCCGGCATTATCGAAAGAAGCCCCGTTGACAGCCCTATAAAAACCGGAATAAAAGCGATTGATGCCATGATTCCGATAGGAAGAGGACAGAGAGAACTTATAATAGGTGACAGAAATACCGGAAAAACAGCAATAGCGATAGACACCATAATAAACCAGAAAAAACAGGATTTGGGTCTTAAAAAAGTAATTTGCATTTACTGCGCCATAGGCCAGAAAAGATCTAACATAGCAAGAATAGTGGCAAAACTTAAAGAAGAAGGAGCTCTTGATTATACGATAGTCGTTTCAGCAACGGCTTCCGATACGGCTTCTCTTCAATATGTAGCTCCTTTTGCGGCATGCGCGATAGGCGAATATTTTGCGGATAAAGGCGAAGATGTACTTGTAGTTTATGACGATTTGACAAAACATGCATGGGCATACAGACAATTATCTCTGTTATTAAGAAAACCGGCCGGAAGAGAAGCATATCCCGGCGATATTTTTTATCTTCATTCAAGACTTTTGGAAAGAGCGGTAAGACTTTCGGATAAAAACGGCGGAGGAACTCTTACGGCGCTTCCTATAATAGAAACTCAGGGGAACGATATGTCGGCCTATATTCCCACAAACGTTATATCGATCACAGACGGACAGATATATCTTGAAGCCGATTTGTTTAATGCCGGAATAAGACCTGCTTTAAACGTCGGGTTATCAGTTTCAAGAGTCGGCGGAGCAGCCCAGACAAAACCGATGAAACAGCTTGCAGGGCCTGTAAGACTGGAACTTTCACAGTTCAGAGAACTTCAGAGTTTTGCTCAGTTCGGTTCTGATCTTGATGACGATACGTTAAAAAAACTTTTAAGAGGCAGAATCTTAACCGAAATATTAAAGCAGCCCCAGTATCAGCCGTATGACGAAGTATCCGAAGTTATAGCGATATATTCGGCGACATCGGGATGTATGGACGATGTGCCGGTTGAAAGGGTTTTGGAAATAGAAAACAAAATAATTGATTTTATAAAAACCAATTACAAAGATCTTGTAATAAAAATATCAGAAAATAAAAAACTTGATGAAAATACGCTTTCTGAGCTTAAAAAAAGAATAGAAGAATGCAAAAAAACGGTTATTTAAACTGAAAAAGCAATATATCTTTTGACGGAGTAGAAATGGCAGAGAGTTTGCAGCAGATAAAAAAGAGAATAAAGACGGCAAGCAACATAGCTCAGATTTCAAAAGCTATGGAAATGATAGCTGCGTCAAAAATAAAAAAAGCGCAGACGGCTGTTGAAAAAAACAAACCGTATGCCGAGAGAGTGAAAAGAGTTGTTCAGAAACTTCTAACAAAACACGGCAACGAGCTTGAACAATCATTTTTTAAAGCCAAAAACTTAACAGGAAAAAAACTTATTTATTTGATATCTCCGGATAAAGGTTTATGCGGCGGATTGCTTGCAAATTTATTTTCGGAATTTGTTTCAAAAGCGTCAAAAAACGATTATATAATTACAATAGGCAAAAAGGCCCAGATGTTTTGCATAAAGCGCGACTTTAACGTTGTAGCGTCATTTAATATGGGCACTACTTTTCCTCAATATTCCGAATTTATTCATATATTAAAATTCATAAAAACTTACTACGCTCAGAAAAAGATAGACGGCGTAGAGGTAATTTATACAAATTTTAAAAACCGTATGGTGCAGTATCCGGTAAGAGAAATTTTGGCTCCGGTTGAAATAGATAAAGATTTTATAGATAAAGGAGTTCATATATTTGAACCTTCACCACAGGAAGTTTTTAAAAGTTTGCTGCCTTATTATTTTGAAGTCGAATTTTATGACATGATAATGAATTCTTACGCTTCCGAACAGGCCGCGAGAATGCAGGCTATGAGCAATTCAAAAGAAAATGCAAACGAGATTTCTAATTTTCTCACGACGGTTTACAATAAATCCAGGCAGGAAAGAATAACAAACGAAATTTTAGATTTGGCTAACGGTCTTATAAGTTGAAGATTATAAAGTAGCAAAGGATATAGTAATGGAAAACAATATCAAGAAAAATGAAGGTTTTGTTATCAGGATTCAAGGCCCTGTAGTTGACGTTAAATTTAAAAATGAGACTCCGGATATTTATGAAGCCCTGCATGTTGAGAATAACGACGGATCAAAGCTCGTTTTGGAAACTATGTTCCAGCTTGATAATTTTGAAGTAAGAGCCATAGCTCTGGGCTCAACGGACGGTTTAAAAAGAGGTACAAAAGCTCTAAGAACAAATGCTCCTATATCTGTTCCGGTAGGGGAAAAGACGCTCGGAAGAATTTTTAATGTTCTGGGAGATTCGATTGACGGACTTGAAAAAATTGATTCAAAAACTTCGCAATTTGCGCCTATACATAAACCTGCTCCGAAACTTTCAGACCAAAAAACGGTTCCTGAGGTTTTGGAAACCGGAATAAAAGTTATAGATTTAATAGCTCCTTTTACAAAAGGCGGCAAAATAGGCATATTCGGCGGCGCCGGCGTAGGAAAAACAGTTGTTGTTAAGGAACTGATAAGAAATATCGCCATGGAGCATGAAGGCCATTCTGTTTTTGCGGGAGTCGGAGAGCGTTCAAGAGAAGGAACCGATTTGTGGATTGAAATGAAAGAATCAAATGTTTTGGATAAGACCGTATTGGTTTTCGGACAGATGAATGAACCTCCGGGAAGCAGAATGAGAGTCGCTTTGACGGGTCTTACAATGGCCGAGCATTTTAGAGACGAGAAAGGAGAAGATGTATTGCTTTTTATAGACAATATTTACAGATTTGCCCAGGCCGGAAGCGAAGTATCTGCTCTTTTGGGAAGAATGTCATCGGCAGTCGGATATCAGCCCAATCTTGCTCAGGATATGGGCGAGCTTCAGGAAAGGATAGCTTCAACAAATAAAGGGTCTGTTACTTCGGTACAGGCTATATATGTTCCGGCAGACGATTATACCGATCCGGCTCCTGTTACGATATTCTCGCATCTTGATGCGACTATTACCCTTGACAGAGCGATAGTGGAACAGGGTTTGTATCCTGCAGTAAATCCTTTAACGTCATCTTCCAGACTTGTTGACCCCAACGTTGTCGGACAGGAACATTATGAAGTTGCAATGAACGTCAAAAAAACGCTTCAAAGGTATAAAGATCTTCAGGATATTATAGCCATATTAGGTATAGATGAATTGTCTGATGAAGACAAACTCACCGTCGCCAGAGCAAGAAAAATACAGAAATTTTTGACGCAGCCTATGTTTGTTGCGGAAACCTTTACCGGTTTTGAAGGAAAATATGTTAAAATTGAAGATACTATAAAGGGATTTAAAGAAATAATAGAAGGCAAACACGACGGCATATCGGAACAGAATTTTTATATGGCAGGCACGATAGAAGACGTTGTTGCCAGAGCAAATAAAAGCAGTAAATAAAGATTGGTAAAAAATACAATGACAAAGTTTCTAAAATTAGATATACTTTCTCCTGAGGGTTCTGTTTTCAGCGGCGAAGTCAGCCAGGTTAGTCTGCCTACTGAAAGCGGGATTATTACTGTTTTGCCGGATCATGCCGATATTATTACAAAACTTACTGGCGGCCAGGTTGAAATAGATTGTAACGGTGAAAAGAAATATATTTCAATAATAGGCGGATTTCTTGAAATATCCGACAACGCGGCGAGCGTAATATCGGATTTTGCAGTAAGATCCGAAGATCTTGACGAACAAAAAATACTTCAGGCTCAGAAATATGCCGAGGACCAGATTAAAAAGAAAGATAAAGTTAATTCGGCAATAAATGAGCATAATTTGGAGAAGGCCATTTTAGATTTGAAATTATTTCAAAAAAATAAAATAAAAAACAGAAACAGAGGTTCGAAATAATGAAATATTTTTTATGTTGTTTAATATGTTTCTTTACCGTCTCCGTTGTTTCGTGTTCTTCAGGCCAAAAAATAAAAGATGAATTGTATACCATAACGCCTACAGAACCGGGCGATCAGATTGCTTCTGAAAATCCTGTTTTTACCGAAAAAAGACTCACTCTTGTCACAAACGGCGTTCCAAGAGAATATGAATATGTTTTAAATGACAAAATCATTGCCAGAGAAAAGCTGGATAAAAACGGCAATGTCGTTTCATTTGAAGGTGAAACGCCGCAGGGGCTTGTTAAACAGTATGATATGAGCAAAAAGTTAGTTGCGGAAACAAATTATAATGGCGGAAAACTTGAAGGCGTAAATAAAAAATACTACCCAAGCGGAAATTTGGAATATGTCAGAAATTATAAAAACGGAGCTCTTGAGGGACAGGTTACGGAATATTATGACAACGGCAATAAAAAAACAGAGTCTGTTTATAAAAACAATCTGTTAAACGGCGTTTTGAGAAAATATTCGCCTACGGGAACTCTTTTATCATCAGCGCAGTATTATGACGGTGTTCTTGACGGGGTATATAAAGAGTATTATGTGACAGGCACCGTTAAAATAGAAATAGAGTATTATAACGGCAAAAAAGAAGGCTCCAGCAAAGAATATTTTTCAAACGGCATATTGCTTAAAGAATACAATTACTCCCAGAATAAACTTGTGGGAGACACAAAAACTTACTACGAGGACGGAGCAATAAATAAAATAGAAAAATATAAAAACGGCAAACTCGACGGAGAAACAAAGATATACAGTAACAATAATTCAGAGATACCGCTGTTTATAGATTATTACGTAAACGATAAAAAAGTTTCAAGGACAGCGTTTGACGGAACCGGAAAACAAATTTTTAAAATAAGATATTAAATTATAAGGAGCGTCGTCATGTCGGGACATAATAAGTGGGCCAGTATTAAACACAAAAAAGCAGCAATGGACTCAAAAAGAGGAAAAGTCTTTACAAAAATTATCAGGGAAATCGTTGTTTCGGCAAGAGAAAGCGGCGGAAATCCTGAAAATAACGCAAGACTCAGAAAGGCGATGAACGATGCAAGAGAAGCGAATATGCCTCAGGATAACATAAAAAAGGCTATCCAGAGAGGAACAGGCGAAATTCCGGGCGCAACTTACGAAGAAATAACTTATGAAGGATACGGTCCTGCGGGAGTTGCTCTCATAGTTGAAACCACTACTGATAACAAAAATAGAACTTCGGCTGATATAAGAAGAATATTTTCTAAACATTCAGGTAATATGGGTGAATCAGGATGCGTAGGATGGATGTTTTCAAGAAAAGGATATATTGCGGTTGACAAAGCAGGTTCTGATGAAGAAACTTTGATGAATCTTGCTCTTGATAACGGAGCTGAAGATTTTTCTTCTTCAGATGACGGATATGAAATTTATACAAAACCTGAAGATGTTGAAACAGTAAAAAATGCTTTAACTGAAAAGAATATAAAAGTTGCCTCGTCTGAAGTTTCAATGATTCCGCAGACATACGTTCAGCTTACGGGTGCAGATGCCGAACATATGATAAAACTTATGGATGAACTTGAAGAACATGATGACGTAAAAAATGTATTTGCTAATTTTGATATTTCAAAAGAAGATATGGAAAAATACAGCGTTTAATGAAAAAACACGGAATTATAATCATAGTTTCTGCTCCTTCGGGCGCAGGTAAAACAAGCATATGTGATGCCGTCATAAAAGACGATAAAAACGTGATTTATTCAGTTTCTACGACTACAAGGCTTCCAAGAAAAGGCGAAAAAAACGGCAGAGAGTATTTCTTTACAGATCAGGATCAATTTAAAAAATCAGTTGCTGCCGGCAAGTTTGCCGAATGGGCAAAAGTTCACGATAATTATTACGGAACCAGTAAAGATACGCTTAACAAATCACTTAAAAAAGGCAAAGACGTGCTGCTTGATATAGACGTCCAGGGGGCTTTGCAGATAAAGAAACAATATAAAGACGCTTTGATGATTTTTATTATGACTCCTACGCTTGGAGAACTCAAAAAAAGACTTATAAAGAGAAATAAAGATTCTATTGAGACCATAAATAAAAGAATAGAAAATGCGAAAAAAGAAATAAAATATGCGGACAGATACGATTATCTTGTATTAAATGATAAACTTGACAGAAGCACAGAGGATGTTAAATCGGTCATAAGAGCAGAACGGTTATCTATAAAAAGAAATAAAATAGTATTTTAATTTTAGCGGAGGGTGTAAATGGTTATTGCTGAAAAACCTTTGGATCAGGTATTTTTTGAATCTAAGATGGGGAAGTATGATGTTGTTAAAATTGCTATTGAATGGATAAAGCTTAAAAAAGACGAAGAAGGATATAAACATTTATCCCAGACTCAGCTTCTTGATAAAGCTGTCAGAGACGTTCTCAGCAGAAAACAGGAAGAAATAGAGTTGGAAATATCGGAACTTAAAAAGAAAAAAGAGGTAAAGCAGGTTAAAGTAGAAGAAAAACAGTAAATATGGCGACTCTTAAAAATAAAAATGTCGTGTTGTGCATCTGCGGAGGCATTGCAGTGTATAAAGTCTGTGATTTAACGCGCAGACTTATTGCTCTTGATGCTTCCGTTACATGTGTTATGACCGAAAGTGCGGTAAAATTTGTAACTCCTCTTACGTTTCAAACTTTGTCAAATAATAAAGTTTATACCGATATGTTTGATATTTCTTCGTGGGAAATAGAACATGTTTCTCTTGCAAAAAAGGCCGATATCGTTGTTGTTGTTCCGGCTACGGCCAATACAATAGCCAAACTTGCACATGGTTTTGCCGATAATCTTGTCTGTTCAACCGTCCTTGCAACTAAATCTAAAGTTTTAGTTTGTCCTGCGATGAATTCGAATATGCTTTCTCATGAAGCAACTCAAAAAAATATACAAACGCTTAAAGAATACGGTTATAAATTTACCGATACAAAAATCGGAAAACTTGCCTGCGGAATCACCGGCAACGGAAATTTAGCCGACGTTGATACTATAGTTCAAAATATAGTTGCCGAGATATCCTGAAAAACGGTAAAAAATCTATGACGAAAACAATTCTCATAACAACAGGACCTACCAGAGAATATATTGATCCCGTAAGGTTTATTTCAAATGCATCTTCGGGTAAAATGGGAAAAGAGATTGCCCAAGCGGCAGTCAAAAAAGGTTTTAACATCATAGCGGTGCAGGGTGTTTCTTCCGATAAGATAGAATCATCTCAAAAGTGCAGGGTTATCAATGTTGTAAGCGCTAAACAAATGTTTGAAGCTGTGAAAAAAAATTTAAAATTCGCCGATATTTTTATAGGAGTTGCGGCGGTTTCGGATTATTCCCCTGTTGCTTTTTCAAAAAGCAAGATTAAAAAAAATAAAAATATTATTGTTTTGAAACTGAAAAAAAATCCGGATATAATAGGATATGCGGCAAAGCATAAAGGCAGCAGAAAAATTATAGGTTTTGCGCTTGAAACCGATAACATGATGGAATATGCAAAATCAAAACTCAAAGAAAAAAAACTTGATATGATAGTGGCAAACGGAGTTGATACTATATCTTCCGAAAAATCAAAACCGTTTTTTATTTTTAAATGCGGCAAAATTAAAGAATTGAAAATATCATCAAAAAAATATATAGCGAAAGAGATTATAAATGAAATCACGGAAATTGAATGTAATAAAACTGGCAAAAACCGCAGTTAGCGAAATAAAAAACTGGGGAGAAGATGAAGTTGCCCGCGATGGGAAATTTTCCGCCGGTGCCGTTCGTAAACAATCAAAACAATCGTTGCCTGCGGCTGATTTGCTGGAAGCTTACAGAAAAAAAATATGTTCATGCAAAAAATGCGGACTCGGAGAAACGAAGCTTAATTTTGTTTTCGGAGTCGGAAATCCGAATGCCGAAATTATGTTTGTAGGAGAAGGCCCGGGATTTAAGGAAGACCATAAAGGAGAGCCTTTTATAGGACGAGCAGGGGCTTTACTTGATAAAATAATAGAAGCCATGGGACATACAAGGCAATCGGTATATATAGCAAATATAGTCAAATGTCATCCTATGAAAGATTCGTCAAATCCTGAACTCAGTAATAACGACAGACCTCCGACGCAGGATGAAATGGCGGCCTGTAAGCCGTATCTTGATAAACAGATAGAAATAATATCACCTAAAGTTATAATTACTTTAGGATCTTCTTCGACAAGATGTTTGTTGGATACAGAAGAAACCATAAGCAATTTAAGAGGTAAATTCAGCGTTTATAACGGAATAAAACTTATGCCGACGTATCATCCGGCGGCTTTATTGAGAAATCCTAATTTAAAAAAAGACACTTGGCAGGATATGAAAGCTGTTTTATCCTTTTTGAAACAGGGATAGCATGAAACTTTTAGAAGTAATCATTCCCATTCCTTTAAATAAATCGTTCTATTATCTTCTTCCGGAAAACATTGATTTTAAAGATGCCGTGGACAGAAGAGTTGTGGTTCCTTTTGGAACAAGAACTGTTACCGGCTATGCCGTGGCTGTAAAAGAAATCAATAATGATAAAATAAAATTTAAAACAGTAACAAAAATAATAGACGAAGAACCGGTAATATCAAGAGAAACAAAAGAAATGGCTTTGTGGCTTTCCGAAAAATATCTTTGTTCCGCCGGAGAAGCCCTTTCGACTATAGTGCCGGTATCAATGAAAATACCGAAAAAAAGAAAATCGGAAAAAAAATCAAAAGAGACGCAGACGGAAGAGCCTGAATTCCAAATAACTCAATATCAGCAGGCAGCTCTTGATGAAATATATGTATCGTTGACATCAGGGAAAAATATTAATTTTCTTCTTCACGGAGTAACAGGTTCCGGCAAAACGGAAGTTTATTTAAGGGCTATAAGAAAGACTCTTGATGAGGGAAAAACTGCCATTTTTCTTCTGCCTGAAATTTCACTGACTCCGCAGTTTGTAAATATAATAAAAAAAAGATTCGGGGATATTGCAGAATTGTGGCACAGCGGAATATCTCTTATAAAGAAATACAGAATATTTGATTCCGTAAAAAACGGTAAAATAAAAATAGTTATAGGAGCAAGATCCGCAGTTTTTCTTCCTTTTAACAATTTAGGGCTTGTAGTTATAGATGAGGAACATGAATCAACGTATAAACAGGATAATAAACCGTGCTATGACGCTAAAGAAATAGCTTTGTGGAGGGCGCAGTATAACAAAGGGGTCTGCATTTTCGGTTCGGCTACTCCGGCTGTTGAAACTTATAAAAAAACGCTTGACGGACATTTAAAACTGCTGGAACTTCCCGAAAGAATAGATAATAAAAAACTTCCCGTAATAGAAATGATCTCGCTGAAAGAAATAAGAAATAAAGCATCAGTTCTTTCAAATAAGATGATATCTGCAATAAAACAGGCTCTTGCCAGACGTGAACAAATTATAGTTTTTTTAAACAGAAGAGGTTTTTCACCGACGCTTATGTGCAAAAAATGCGATACAGTTTACCAATGTCAGAATTGTTCTGTTTCAATGGTATATCATAAAAAACCTGAATCGCTTAAATGCCATTATTGCGGAGCAGAGTCAAAATTTCCGGTAAAATGCAAAAAGTGCGGCGGCAAAGAATTTATTATTTTCGGAGCCGGAACACAAAAAGTCGAAGAGGAACTCAGACATATGCTTCCTCATGCCGGCATATTCAGACTGGATGCCGATACTGCTACAGGCAGAGATGTTTATTTGAAATTTTATGAAGGCGTCAAAAATGAAGAATACGATATTTTGATAGGAACTCAGATGGTTGCAAAAGGTTTTGATTTTTCTAGAGTTTCGCTTGTCTGCGTAGTTGATGCCGACACATCTCTTTATCTTCCGGATTTTCGTTCTTCGGAGAGAACATTTCAGCTGATTACCCAGGTGGCGGGAAGATGCGGCAGAGCAGATATAAAAGGCAGAGTTTTGGTTCAGACAAAACATTCTGACAATTATGCATTGGAAAACGCAAGGCAGTATAATTATAAAAAATTTTATAATCAGGAAATAGAGTTCAGACGCGAACTTGTATATCCTCCTTTTTGCGATATAGCAAAACTTACGGTCAGAAACAAGGAAGATAAAAAAAGTTTTGATTTTATCAGGCAGGTATACGATTATCTTGAGAAGCAAATAAACTCATCAGGTTATAAAGTATCTCTGCTGGGTCCTTCACAGTCATATATAGCCAGACAAAACGGCACATACAGATGGCAGATAATTTTAAAGGGAAAAAAAGAAGAAATAAAAAAAATACTTGAGACGGCTTCCCTTTTGAAAATTCCTGCAGACAGTTACATGAGCATCGAATTGGACCCAAGCAATCTTCTTTAAAAAATTTGTAAAAAAATATAAAAGTTTATAGAATTAGCACAAATAATAAACCAAAGGAGGCAACGAATGACAGCGTTATATATTTTGATTATCATAGTTGTGGGAGCGGGAACATTTTTATGGAGTTCTTATAACAGATTCATAGTTTTGAAAAACAGGGTTAAAGAGGCTTGGAGCGACATAGAAGTTCTGTTGAAAAGAAGGTATGATCTTATTCCCAATCTTGTTGAAACCGTAAAAGGATATGCAGCACACGAAAAAAATACGCTCGAAGCCGTAATTAAAGCAAGAAATATGGCAATGTCGGCGAGCAGCGCTTCGATAGAAGAACAGGCTAAAAATGAAAATATATTAAGCGGCACTTTAAAATCTTTATTTGCGCTTAGCGAAAATTATCCGGATTTGAAAGCCAATGTTAATTTTCTTGAACTTCAAAGAGAACTTGTCGATACTGAAAATAAAATACAGGCTTCAAGAAGATTCTATAACGCTAATGTGCTGTCATTAAATACAAAAATAGAACTCTTTCCGAGCAATATCGTCGCCAATATGTTTAATTTTGAAAAACAGAAATTCTTTGAATTGGATGAAAATGAACAAGCTGCCAAAAATCCTGTAAAAGTATCATTTTAAAAAATGAAAACGACTTACGATTTTATAGATTCGAACACAAGAAAAACTATTTTATTGATAGCTTTATTTCCGTTGAGTCTTGCTGTTATTACCTATTTTTCGATGCTTCTGTTCTCATATTTTTATATGGCCGAACAGAAGTATGGGATTGTTTCCGTTCAATCTGTTTTTAATTATGCCGGCGCTTATTTTTTTTATGTGTTCGGCATTGTTTTAGTTTTTTCTGCATTGTGGACGCTGATAGCTTACTATTCGGGACATAAATTTATATTATCATCTTTAAATTCCCGCGAGGCAGATACTGACAAGGATAAAGAAATAATAAGGATAGTTGAAAATACCGCAATAACGGCAGGGATTCCTGCTCCAAAAACATACATAATCGAAGATTCGGCTTTAAACGCTTTTGCCACGGGCAGAAATCCCCAAAACTCTTATATAGCGCTGACATCGGGACTGATAGAAAAACTTGATAAAACGGAGCTTGAAGGCGTAATAGCGCATGAAACGGCGCATATTGAAAACAGCGATACGAAACTTATGCTTATTATAATTTTAGTTATAGGTTTTTTTACTCTTGTCGGCAATTTATTGATGAGGATGCCTTCAAGAGGCAAAGGCAGAAATAAGGGAGCCGTTATAATTTTTATAATAGGACTGATACTCTATTTATACGGTACTGTTATTGCTCCTTTAATCAGGCTTGCAATTTCAAGAAGAAGAGAATATCAGGCAGATGCAACGGCTGCTTTATTGACAAGAAATCCACAAGGGTTAATTTCAGCTCTGAAAAAAATAACTCAAAATCCGCGCGTCGAGGCTTTTCAGGGAAAAGAATCAATGTCTCATATGTGCATAGAAAATCCGTTAAGAGAAAATATAAACTTATTTGATTCTCTGGCCGGTATTTTTTCAACGCATCCGCCGGTTGCTGACAGAATCAAAGCTCTTGAGGAAATGGACGGTGTTTACAGACAATAATTACCTGCCGTCACATTTGTAATTTTTCTTCCAAATGATCTCTATGTCAAATGATTAAATCTGCGAATACAAACTTACCATTTCTATTGCAGTAAGGGCAGCATCGCTTCCTTTGTTGCCTGCCTTTGTTCCGGCTCTTTCAATAGCTTGTTCTATGCTGTCTGTAGTTAAGACTCCAAACACTACAGGGATTTTGCTTGAAATACCTACAGATGCCACTCCTTTTGAAACTTCCGAAGAAACATAGTCAAAATGAGGAGTCGCGCCTCTGATGACGCATCCGAGACATATTACGGCATCATATTTTGAAGAATCGGCAAGTTTTTTTGCCACAGCCGGAATTTCAAAAGCGCCCGGCACCCATATTGTCGTAACATCTTCTTCTTTTGCACCGTGTCTTACGAGCATATCAACAGATCCCGAAACAAGTTTGTTTGTAATAAATTCATTAAATCTTGAAACCACAAGAGCAAATTTTTTCCCTTCAGAGTTTAACTGACCGTTAATTGTTTTCATTTTTTATCTCCTTAAATCTTTTGTAAAATATGTCCCATTTTGTCTTTTTTTGTTTTCAGATAACGTCTGTTTATTTTATTCGATGGTATTTCTATCGGGACTCTTCCTGTTATTTTCAAACCGTATCCGTTTAACCCTATTATTTTTCTCGGGTTGTTTGTCATAAGTTTTATGCTTGATATTCCAAGTTCGCACAGTATTTGGGCCCCTACACCGTAATCTCTCAGATCCGGAGCAAAACCGAGCGCTACGTTTGCTTCTACCGTATCCATTCCTTCTTCCTGCAGTTTATATGCTTTAAGTTTGTTTGTAAGACCGATTCCTCTTCCTTCCTGGTGCATATAAAGAACTACACCGAGTCCTTCTTTTTCGATCATAGATAAAGCCTGTTCAAGCTGTTCTCCGCAGTCGCATTTCAAAGAATGAAAAATATCTCCGGTTTCACATGACGAATGTACTCTGACAAGAACATTTTTTTTGTTTTTGACGTCGCCTTTTATTATCGCAAGATGAGTTTCTTTTTTTATTTTATCTTCAAAAAGAGACAGTTTGAAAGTGCCGTGTTTTGTCGGAAAATTTACACTTACGACTTCTTTTACGAGTTTTTCATTGCGTCTTCTGTATTTTATGAGTTCTTCAACGGTAATTATTTTCAGATTGTGTTTTTTTGCAAACACGAAAAGATCCGGAAGTCTTGCCATTGTGCCGTCATCTTTCATTATCTCGCATATTACGGCAGAGCCGTCAAGTCTTGCCAAAATGGCAAGGTCTACGGATGCTTCGGTATGACCTGCTCTTACAAGAACTCCGCCCTCTTTGTATCTTAAAGGGAAAATATGTCCCGGTCTTTCAAAATCCGACGGTTTACTCAAATCATCTGCAAGAGCTCTTATCGTTTTTGCCCTGTCGTATGCCGATATGCCCGTTGTTGTTCCTTTTTTATAGTCAACTGATTCTGTAAAGGCGCAGCTTATTTTATCGTGGGAAATAACTCCGTGTTTTTTCTCGGCGACTTTAATTTCAAGTTTATCAAGTCTTTCTCCTTTTACCGGCACGCAGACAAGCCCTCTTGCGAATTTTGTCATAAAGTTGATCATCTGAGGAGTCACTTTCTGAGCAGAACAAACAAGATCTCCCTCATTTTCTCTGTTAGGGTCATCGACTACTATAATCATTTTGCCGTTTTTGATATCTTTTACGGCGCTTTCAATCGTAGAAAATTTTGATTTTCCGGGTGCTTTCATTTTTTTAACCTCTTAAATAAATCCGTTTTCTTTTAAAAGATCAACGGTTATTTCTTTATTTTTATTTTTAAATATTTTTTCTGTGTATTTTGCAAAAACGTCTATTTCAATATTGACGGTATCGTTTATTTTTTTTGAATTAAAAATTGTTCTGTCGAATGTTTCCGGTATCATTGTGACTGAAAAAAAAGAATCACCGCATTGCGCAACAGTCAGGCTTATGCCGTCGACAGCAATAAAACCTTTCAGGACAATATAGCGGTTTATCAGTTCATTTGAAGCAAAAGAAATGAAATAAAAATCTCCGGTTTTTCTTAAATCGGTTATTTTTGC
Source organism: Endomicrobiaceae bacterium (assembly GCA_963666965.1). GTDB lineage: Bacteria > Elusimicrobiota > Endomicrobiia > Endomicrobiales > Endomicrobiaceae > Proruminimicrobium. The sequence goes on along the minus strand of OY762939.1, from coordinate 1,496,408 downwards.
AGAAGTATCTATATGTCCTGAAAGAATATGTCCGCCCAGCCTTGATGTAAGCTGCAGGGCCCTTTCAAGATTGACATATGAATTTTTTTTCAAAAGAGAAATATTTGTTATGTCGCTTGTTGTCGGACTGTAATCAAAAGATATTACGCCGCCTGAAATATTTTTAACGGTAAGACACGTTCCGTTTACGGCAATGCTGTCTCCGTTTTTTATATCGTCAAGCTTTGTTTCTATTGAAAGTTCAGATTTGGAGAAAGACGTTACTTTTCCGATATCTTCAATTATTCCGGTAAACATTAAAATGTACCTCTTATCATAATGTCTGTTCCTATTTTTCTAAATTTTATTGTTTTAAACCGCAGAGCTTCACATACTTTTGCCGCTCCGTTTCCTTCCACGGGAGTAAGCGCATTTCTGCCGCCTATAATAACAGGCGCAGTAAATATATAAATATCGTTTACTTTGCCTGTAGCCAAAACAGAAGCGTTTAAAGTTCCTCCGCCTTCGACTAAAATTCTTTTTAAAGACAGATCGCCGAGCTTTTCGATTACCGCGTTAAAATCTTTTTCAATCAAATTAAAATCAGCCGGTATAAGTTTAACGCACTGTTTAATAAAATGTTCCGGTATTTTTTTCAGTTTAATGTCGTAAAATATTATTGTCGGAATTGTTCCGTCAAGCACGTTATAGTGCGGCGGTATCGAAAGGGTTCTGTCAAATAAAACTCTTACAGGATTTCTGCCTTTGTTTCTGCTTGAGAGCAAGGGATTGTCTTTGAGCACTGTATTAGTGCCTACTATTATGGCATCGTATTTTGTTCTTAATTTATGCACAAAGTTTCTTGATTTTTCGCATGTTATCCATTTTGAATCACCGGTTTTTGAGGCAATTTTGCCGTCGGCAGACATAGCGTATTTAATTGTTATATGCGGTTTTGTTTTTTTGATATGAAGGATGTATTTTTTATTTAAATTCTTTGCTTGCTTCTCAAGTATTCCGCATACGACTTCAATTCCGTTTGAACGCAGTTTCTCAAAACCGAGCCCGCATGTTTTAGGGTTTGGATCAGCCATTGCGCAGACTACTTTTTTGATTTTTGATTTTATTATCAGATCGCTGCACGGAGGACGTTTGCCCCAGTTATTGCACGGTTCAAGATTAACGTATAAAACCGAGCCCGCGGCTTTGCTGCCGGCAAGCCTGATAGCTTCGTCTTCGGCATGCGGCGCGCCGAAAAATTTATGAAATCCGGTTGATATGATTTCGCCGTTTTTAACGAGGACCGCTCCGACCATAGGATTCGGATAAACAAGAGAATGTCCTTTTTTCGCGAGTTTAAAAGTAAGCTTAATTAAATTTTTTTCGTTTAATTCTTTCAAAATAAAAAACTCCAAAGTTAATTATATAACCTCGGGGTTTTGCAATAATATAAAAATATAAAACGTCTTCTATCATCCGGACTGTACCGTCGGCATCTGATTTGCACAGATTCAATCCGTTTTATGTAACGGAGTCGTAGGCTTACCGGAAAAATCCGGATCACTACCGGTAAGGATTTTCACCTTCCCCGAAGAACTTGGTTAATTTAAGCAAATTGATTCTTTTTAGTCAATGGCGCTGTGTAAATTTTTTGATATTATTGTATAATGAACGTCATGAAATATATAACCGTTTTTATAACAATTCCTGATGAAAAAACTTCGCAAAAGATTATAAAAAAATTGCTTTGTGAAAAACTTGTTTCATGCGTGAGCGTTGTATCGGATTTAAAATCGGTTTACAGATGGAAGGGGAAAATCTGCAGTTCAAAGGAAAAACTTTTAATTTGTAAAAGCATAAAAAATAATTTCAAAGAGATTGTTAAATCTGTAAAAAGCGTGCATCCTTACGAAGTTCCAGAGATTGTCTCTCTTGATATTTCGGCCGGAAGCACAGAATATTTAGAATGGATATCAAATACTACATTAAGGAGATAAACGTATGTTGAAGAATCCGATAATGCTTGTTATCGTGATAGTAGTCGGAGCTTTGCTTGGGTCTTTTATGGGGGAATTTATTTCAATAGCTCTTCCGGCAGGTGCGATAAAAAATTTATTTATTAAAGATTTGACTGCGGGGCTTACGCCTGCAACTTTTGATCTTAGGATAGTGCAGCTGACATTCGGTTGTCTTTTAAAATTAAATATAATGTCTTTGGTCGGAATCATTTTATCGGCATTTATATTCGGCAAGCTTTATGACAAATAAAATAATACTTGCGTCAGCTTCCGAAAGACGCATAACTCTTTTAAAAAAATGGGGTTTAAAATTTAAAATATATCCCAGCAATATAAATGAAATTTCCGCTTATAAAAGACCGTCTGCGATAGTTAAAGATCTTGCAATGCAGAAAGCAAAAAATATTCAGAAAATATTTAAAGACGATATTATAATATCGGCAGATACGATTGTCGTTTTGAAAGGCAAAATAATAGGAAAGCCCAAGGATCACGAGCATTCAGATAAAATTTTAAAGGATTTAAACGGAAGCATTCATAAGGTTTATACGGGTGTTTCGATTTTGAGCGGGAACAAATCAGTTGTTTTTTATGATGCTGCAAAAGTAAAAATGCGCAGGCTCACGACTGAAAAACTGATGAAACTTGCCGGCAAACACATGGATAAAGCCGGAGCTTACGCGGTTCAGGATACTGACGACGATTTTGTTGAAAAAATATACGGAGACTACTTTACGGTTGTCGGGCTTCCTTATATAAAACTTAAAAAGAAATTGTCTCAGTTCGGCATAAAACTTAAATAACTATATTTTGTCTTCCATCGTTATTTTGATTTTTGCCTCTTTTCTTATTTGTTCAAACCAGTCATTTAGAATTTCATTATTTCTGAATTGCAAGGCGTAATCTTTTGCCGTTGTCGCACTTATCGTTTTGAATTCTGAATCGCTGATGTCTGATACGGCCGAAGCGATCAGAATTTTTAATTTATTGGCCGCCAGTTGTTTCTTCCTCATATTCTCAAATTCTTTAGGAGTAAGTTTTAAACTGTTCAATACATTAAAATAATATCTTGGGTCAAACACGCCCTGCTCGTTAAGAAAATATTTATGATGCTGTATATCCATTGCGAGCTCTTCGTCCGAAACAATGATGCCGTATTTTTTTGTCTGCTGCCAAAGTAATTCGTCTATTACAAGAGAATTTACTACGTTTGACTGTATTCTTTTCACGGTGTTTTCGTCAGGATTTTGCCCTGATCTGGTCATCACATCAACTGTATTGTTGTAGAGAGCATAATATATTTTATAAGGTATTTTATAACCGTTTACTACCGCTACGGCATCATGGTAATTCTTTTCGCCGAAAAGATAACTGCCGAAACCAACAAAAGTTCCGGCAAAAAAGCCTACAATTGTTATCAAAAATATTTTTATCTTGTGTTTTCTTAAAAAATTCATCATTTTAGTTAGCCTCTTTTTCGTTGTTTTCTGTATTTTCTTCAGTTTTTATCATCGTGCTTTTACCTTCAAAAACAGCGCCTTCGTTTATTGAAATCATTTTTGTTTCAATGTTGCCGGTTACCTTTGATTTATTCAAAAGTTCAATGCTTTCAGCGGCTGAAATATTGCCTTCAACAGCGCCGCTTACGATAACGAAAACGGAATTTATATTGCCTTTTACAAAAGAACTGTCTCCTAAAATCACTCCTGCTGATTTCTCAATATTGCCTGTCATTTTTCCGTCGATTCGTATTGTTTTGTCAGTAGACAGATTGCCGTTTAAAATGGTATCCGGGCCTATAAAAGTTTCAATCATATCGAACTGGTTTTTATTTTTTTTTGTCATTTTTCGTGATGTCCTTAATCCAAATTGCTGCTTAGATATTTTATTGGATTTACAGGTTTTTTGCAATAGTGGACTTCATAGTGGAGATGAGGATCCGTTGATCTGCCGGTATTTCCCATTTTTCCTATTTCCTGCCCTTTTATTACAGTATCGCCTCGTTTGACCAATATTTTAGACAGGTGGGCATAGACCGTTCTATAATAACTGTTATGTCCGATAACTATGACTTTCCCGTATCCCATTTTCCATCCGGCAAGCAATACTGTTCCGTCCGCAGTAGTGTTTATGGATGTGCCGGTCATATTTGCTATATCAAGACCGGTATGAAAAAATCTGTATCCAAGAATTGGATGTATTCTGAAGCCAAAAGGCGAGGAAATTATTCCTTTGCACGGCCACATTGAAGGAGTATATCTGTATTTCATTCGCTGAGTGTTTATATGCTCCATAACTTCAGAATAACTTTTTAACGAAAATTTGTATTCCTCAAATAATTCAAGCGATTGATTGATAACGGCCTGATATGAAAATTTATTTAGATTTCCGGATAATATTGTTGACAGAGCACTTGACTCAACGGGAGTAGGGCCGCCGTATCCCAATCCGTCCTCTATAATAACTTTTTTAGAATTCATTGCCAGAAGAGATCTTATCTGTTCGTCATTCTGTTTTATCTGCGAAAGCATTTCTTTTGATTTTTTTATCTCATCTGAAAAGAACAACATTCTTACTCTCATTATTTCATTATCGGCTTTCATTTTTACATAATCTAAATGTCTTCCGGAAACAAAACCTGCCCAAAGAGTCAGCACAGTCCAACAAAAACATGATATGAGAATAAAAGATAAAGAAAAATTTAGTTTAAACGGTTTCATTTTTCCGTGAGGTATAAAAACAACCGTTATTTTTCTTTTTAATTCGCGGATGATAAATTTGAGATGTTTTTTCATAAAGACAGTGAATTCTAACACAAAAAAAGATTTATATCAATGTTTTTAGATAAAATTTACAATATTTTTACAATCAAAGAGTATTAAGCCACTCGGATATTTTTGCATCAATAAGTTTAGGATCCGTTTTTAAAGGTTTTTTAAAATCCAGTCCGCGCAGTACTTTTGCATTTTTTATCTTTAGCTGGAAATTTTCAAAATATTTGCCGTAATTGCCTCCGTGCGTTGCAAAAGAAACAACTGTTTTGCCTTTAAAATCAGTTTGTTCAAAAAAGGCAAGCAGAGGGGCAGGAACTGTATACCACCACACAGGGCCGCCTACAAAAATCAGATCATAATTTGCCAAATCGGGCAAAGGTCCTAGTTTAAGTTTGGGATAGTTTTTTGGATTCAGCTGTTTTTTTGCAGTCAGATATACCATAGGAGAAGACGGGTAATCGGTTTCAGTTTTTATTTCATATAAATCAGCGTTTGTTTTTTCTTTTATCTTTAAAGCTATTTCTCTTGTGTTGCCGCTGAGAGAATAATAAATTACCAGAACTTTTCCTTTTGGTTTAATGTTTTTATCTTCTGTTTTATCAGTATTTTTTTCCTGTAAGCCTTGAGCGTTTGTATATGATTTTAAGAATATGACTGCCGCAATAATAACAAGAGTTAAAAAAATATATTTGAACATTTAGCTCCTCCTTGTTTTGATTACAAAATTTTACACAATTAACGTTTTTAAGTCAAAGTTAAATTTTGATTTTAAGGAGGATAATTATATTGAAAAATATAGATAAATAAAATATAATGACATTCAATTTAATCAAGGATTTTAAAGTGAAAGCATTTATTCTGGCTGCAGGAGTCGGAACAAGACTCAGGCCTTTGACATTTCAGATTCCAAAACCGATGATCCCGCTGGTAAATAAACCCGTGATGGCTCATACTGTTGACAATTTAAAGAAACATAATATTTCATCAATTATGATGAATTTATATTTTATGCCGGAAATGATTGTTAACTATTTCGGCGACGGTAAAAAATTCGGTGTTGATATCTCATACTCAAAAGAAGAGAATCTTCTCGGAACGGCCGGCGGATTAAAAAAGTGCAGAGATTTTTTTGATTCTACCTTTGTAGTAATGTCTGGAGACGGGTTATCGGATGTTGATATCACTGCTGCAGTTGATTTTCACAAAAAGAAAAAATCGCTTGCAACAATGGTTTTAAAAAAAATAGATTCAAAGTTTGAATACGGTGTTACTGTTGCCGATAAAAATAACAGAATAACAAATTTTATAGAAAAACCGAGCTGGAGTTCGGTGTTTTCCGATACTGTAAATACAGGCATTTATATATTTGAGCCGGAAATATTCAGATATATTCCGGACGGAGTTTATGACTTCGGTAAAGATTTGTGGCCTAAGCTTTTAAAATCAAAAAAACCGATCTATTCATATCTTATGAACGGTTATTGGACTGATATAGGAAATATCGGTGAATATAAACTCGGCACGAGCGATGCTTTAAAAGGCATAATAAAAATCAACATAGACGGAAATAAAATAAAAAATACGGATGTTAAAGCCGGAAGCGGATGCAGCATAGATTCAAGCGTCAGATTTATAGGAAAGTCTGTAATAGGCAAAAATTGCTCAATTGGCAAAAATGTTATAATTGATGACGGCACAGTAATAGGCGACAATGTTAAAATACATGAAGGCGCCATAATCAAAGATTCGATAATATGGTGTAATGTCAGTGTCGGAAGAGAAGTAAAACTGTATTCAAGCGTTATAGGAACCAAAGTGCCGAATAAATTATCGGTTTATAACGGTTTATTATTCAATATGCAGTAGAAAGGGGATATTTATGGGTAGAGAATTGGGAAGTTGGCTTTTTACATCTGAATCTGTCACTGAAGGACATCCTGATAAACTGTGCGATGTTGTTTCCGACAGTATATTGGATGCTATACTTGAAAAGGATCCTAAGGCAAGAGTTGCATGCGAAACTTTTGCGTCAAACGGTCTTTTGATTGTAGGAGGCGAAATTACAACCGTTGCAGAGATCGATAAAATTAAAGTAATTAAAAAAGCCGTAAAAAATATCGGTTATGTAGATCCAAAATACGGATTTGACATAAATACGTGTAAAATAATGGATGTTATGAACACTCAGTCTCCGGATATTGCTCAGGGAGTTGATACAGGCGGTGCGGGAGATCAGGGCCTTATGATAGGATTTGCCTGCAAAGAAACTCCTGAACTTATGCCTCTTCCGATAGTTCTTGCCCATAAACTTGCAATGAAACTGACCGAAGTCCGCAAGAAAAAAATATTAAAATACCTCGGACCTGACGGAAAGTCGCAGGTTACCGTCGAATACAGAAACTGGAAACCGCACAGAGTATCAGCGGTAGTCATATCTTCACAGCATACTAAGGATATCCTTGACAAAACAGGCAAACAGATAACGGAAAAATCAAGAAAAGAGATTTTTGAAAAAATAATTAAGCCCGTTGTTGGAAAATGGATAGATAAAGAGACAAAAATATACATTAATCCTACCGGCAAATTTGTTGTAGGAGGCCCGCTGGGAGACACAGGGCTTACCGGAAGAAAGATTATAGTAGATACTTACGGAGGAATGGCCGCGCACGGAGGCGGAGCTTTCTCGGGAAAAGATTCGACTAAAGTTGACAGAAGCGCATGTTATATGGCAAGACATATAGCAAAAAATATAGTCGCTACAGGCATAGCTGATAAATGCACGGTTCAGCTTGCATATGCAATAGGTGTTGCAGAGCCTGTATCGGTTATGGTTGATACTCATCATTCAGGCAAAATTTCGGGAGATCAGCTTGTGCCTATAGTGAGAAAACTGTTTCCTCTTAAACCTCAGGAAATAATAAAATATCTTGATTTGAGAAAACCTGTTTTTGCAAAAACTGCCGCTTACGGACATTTCGGAAGAAATGAATTCAAATGGGAAAAACTGAGCAAGGTTGCGGCTCTTAAAAAAGAAATATCAAAAATAAAAAAAGGATAATAAATGAAATACGATATAAAAGACATTAAACTTGCCGCAGAAGGCAAAAAAAGAATCGAGTGGGCGGAAAGAGAAATGCCCGTTTTGAGGCTTATAAAAAAAAGATTTGAAAAAGAAAAACCTTTGAAAGGCATAAGACTCGGATGCTGTCTGCATGCTACGACAGAAACAGCCAATCTTATGATAACATTGAAATCAGCAGGCGCGGATGTTTATTTGTGTGCGTCAAATCCTTTGTCTACACAGGATGATGTGGCTGCGTCTCTGGTTAAGGATTATGCAATACCGACATTTGCAATAAAAGGCGAAGACAATAAAACTTATTACAAACATATCAATGCAGTGCTGGACATAAAACCTCAGATTACGATGGATGACGGAGCCGATTTGGTATCTACGATATTTTCAAAAAGAACGGATCTTCTTAAAAATATTATAGGCGGCACCGAAGAAACAACGACCGGAGTTATAAGACTCAGAGCCATGGAAAAAGACGGAGTCCTGGCATACCCTATAATTGCCGTCAACGATGCAATGACTAAACATTTTTTTGACAACAGATACGGAACAGGACAATCAACTCTTGACGGCATTATAAGAGCTACAAATATACTTATAGCCGGCAAAGTTGTTGTCGTGGTCGGTTACGGATGGTGCGGGCGAGGACTTGCAACAAAAGCAAGAGGAATGGGAGCACATGTTATAGTTACTGAAATTGACCATCTTAAGGCTCTTGAAGCTAAAATGGACGGTTTTGAAGTAATGCCTATGGCTGAAGCAAGCAAAAAAGGCGATATTTTTGTAACAGTTACCGGTAATTTAAACGTTATAGACGAAAAACATTTTAAACTTATGAAAGACGGAGCAATAGTTTCCAACAGCGGACATTTTAATTCTGAAATAAATATTCCGGCTATTAAAAAGATATCAAAGTCTGTAAGGACGGTAAGAGCTTTTGTAGAAGAATATGTTTTGAAATCTTCAAACAAAAAAATTCATGTGCTTGCAGAAGGAAGACTCGTAAATCTTGCGGCTGCAGAAGGACATCCGGCAAGTGTTATGGATATGTCTTTTGCAAACCAGGCTTTGGCTGCGGAGTACATGTTTAAAAATGCAAAAAAACTTGAAAAGAAAGTTTATTGCGTTCCTGAAAAAATAGATACAGAAATTGCAAAACTCAAGCTTGCAGCAATGGGCGTAAGTATCGACGTGCTGACTCAGGAACAGAAGAAGTATCTTTCATCTTGGCAGGAAGGAACTTAAAAAATAAGATTGACTTATTTTTTAAATAAATATATAATCATAAACTCAATGACTCAATAAAAAAAGGTGGTTTATAAGAAAATGAAGAACGGTAAGAGTTATCTTCCGAAAGCGGAAGAAATAAAAAGAAAATGGCATTTTATAGATGCTGACGGTCAGGTTTTAGGCAGATTGGCGGTAAGAGTTGCAGCTTTGCTTATGGGCAAAAGAAAAGCGATTTACACCTCAAGTGTTGACTGCGGAGATTTCGTAGTTTTGACTAATCTTTCAAAGATGGTTTTAACAGGAAAGAAGCTTGAACAGAAAACTGCTTTTACGTATTCCGGATATCCGGGCGGCGGAAAGCTGATTCCTTATTCTAAATTGATGGCAGAAACTCCTGACAGAGCTTTGCGTTTGGCTGTAAAGGGAATGTTGCCTAAAAATAAATTAGCAGACAGACAGCTTACAAGGCTTAAATTGTTCAAAAATGCAGAACATACGCACCAGGCTCAGATTGAAAAATAGTTATTTAGGAGATATAAAAGATGAGTAATGCAGGTTATTTGTCAGCAGGCAGAAGAAAAAATGCGGTAGCAAGAGTATTAACTTCCAAAGGCACCGGTAAAATAGTCATAAACGATAAAAGCGTTGACGAATATTTTGGCGGTTTGGAAAGACATAAAAAAATTGCCCTTAAACCTTTTGAATTTTGGTCAGGTGTAAAAAGCTTTGACTATTACATAAATGTTTACGGTGGCGGAGTTTCAGGCCAGGCCGGAGCAGTAAGCCATAGTTTGGCAAGAACTATACTTGAACTTGATCCTTCAGCTAAAGAAGTTTTGAAAAAAGAAGGATTGTTAACAAGAGATTCAAGAATGGTCGAAAGAAAAAAACCGGGAAGACCAAAAGCAAGAAAAAGATTCCAGTTTTCAAAACGTTAATCTTTATACATATCAAAAAAGCCTCTCTGTTTTCAGAGAGGCTTTTTTTTATTTTTAAAAATAATTTATCTGTAATTTGTAAACTGGAGGGGAAGAGAAAAATTAGCTGTTTTTAAATAGGTAATCACAGCTTGAAGATCGTCTTTTTTTGCCGATGAAACTTTAACCTTTGACCCTTCTATCTGAGTATTAACTTTTATTTTTGAATCCTTTATGAGCTTTGAGAGTTCTTTCGCTTTATCGGAAGGAAGACCGCTTATCAGTTCGATTACCTGTCTCACCGTACCTTCAAACGCATGTTCTATCGCTTTAAAATCCAATGTCCTGAGAGAGACTCCTCTTTTTGCAAACTTGCCTTCAACTATATCGATAAGGGCTTTTAGTTTGAATTCGTCATCACCGATAAGAGTTATTTTCTTATCAGCCTTATTGTAGTCAATTGAGGATTTGGAACCTTTGAAATCAAATCTCTGTGCAAGTTCTTTCTGGGCCTGGTTTATTGCGTTTTCAACTTCCATAAAATTTACTTCAGACACAACGTCAAACGAGAATGTGGATGCCATATTAAACCTCCTAAATTCTTTCCAAACTTATTCTGGAAAGTTCGGTATCAACTTTAAGTACTCTTACTTTTATAGTTTCTCCGACTGATATTACGTCGTGAGGATTTGTAACAAACTTGCTGCTTAATTTTGATATATGAACAAGCCCGTCCTGATGAACGCCTATATCCACAAATGCTCCGAAATTAGTTACGTTGGTGACTGTTCCGTCAAGAACCATATCTTCTTTTAAGTCTTCAATTGAATTTATTTCGGTGCTGAATTCTGTGGATGAAAAATCTTTTCTTGGATCTACTCCGGGTTTTTTTAATTCGGCTATTATGTCGTTCAATGTAAGAGTTCCTGCAGTATCGGTTATATAATCTTTTATATTTATTTTAGATACAAGCGTTGTATTTCCGACAAGCTCTTCTGATGTCGTAGATAAATCTTGAGCCATCTTTTCAACTATATCGTAGTTTTCGGGATGTATTGCCGAGTTATCCAAAGGATGATCTCCTTTCGGTATTCTTAGAAATCCCGCGCATTGCGTAAAAGTTTTTTCGCCAAGTCCCGATACGTCAAGCAATTCTTTTTTATTATTAAACAGGCCTACTTTTGTCCTGTATTGAACGATATTTTTTGCCGCAAGTTTTCCTATGCCTGCCACATAACTTAAAAGTTCTGCCGAAGCCGAGTTCAAATTAACGCCTACATAATTTACGCATGATTCGACAGTGTCATCGAGATTTTTTTTCAAATGAGTCTGGTTTACGTCATGCTGGTACTGTCCGACTCCTATAGATTTTGGATCTATTTTCACAAGTTCGGCCAAAGGATCCTGAAGTCTTCTTGCTATGCTTATTGAGCCTCTTACGGTTACGTCAAGTTCCGGGAATTCGCTTACGGCAAGAGGAGATGCGGAATACACAGAAGCTCCGGCTTCGCTTACCACAACGGCTTTTGCCGTGAGATTGTTTTTTTTCAAAACCATATTTATAAACTGTGTCGTTTCCTTTGAGGCGGTTCCGTTTCCTATTGCTATAAGGTCTACTCCGTATTTTTTGATCATTGAAACGACAGTTTCCTGAGCGTCCTGCAGACGGCAGACCGGCTCATGAGGAAATATTGCCTTGTATTCTCTAAAATTTCCGATTCTGTCTATTATTACGACTTTGCAGCCTGTTCTGAAACCCGGGTCAACGCCCATTATTGTTTTATGTCCGGCCGGCGGAGCAAGAAGAAGATTTTTTGCATTTGTTGCAAAAACATTGATTGCTTCTTTGTCAGCCTCTTCTATTTTTGCAAGAAAAACTTCAACCTGTAAGGAAGGATAAAGATGTTTTTCAAAAGCCGTTTTCATCGCCGTAAAAAGTTCCGGATAAAATATAGCCATGTTTGTTTTTACTGTTTTTGAAGATATGATATTTAAAGCTTCTTCAGTATCAACTTCTATCTTCCATGAAAGGATTTCTTCTTTTGAGCCTCTTCTTATTGCAAGCAGTCTGTGCGACACGATCGCTTTAAGAGGTTCCGAATAGTTATAGTACATTTCAAATTTTGTTTTTTGGTCTTCAAGACCTTTCTTTACTTTTGATTTTATTACGCCGGTGTTTAGTATCAGATTTCTTATAAGACCTCTTATAAGGGCTGTATCCGATATTTGTTCGGCTATTATATCGATTGCTCCGTCAAGTGCCTGTTTTTCAGTTTCTATGCCTTTTTCGGGGTTTAAAAATTTTGAGATTATTTCGCTTCTGTTTGCTTTACCCACAAGTAAAGTCTGGGCAAGTATTTCGTTTGCCAGAGGCTCGAGCCCTTTTTCTTTTGCTATTGTCGCTTTTGTCGTTCTTTTCGGTTTAAAGGGCAGATATATGTCTTCAAGTTTCTGTTTTTCTCTGCATTCTTCTATCTGATTTTTTAATTCAAGAGTAAGTTTTTTCTGTTCTTCAATGCTTTTTAATATCGTTTCCTTTCTTGTTTCAAGCTCAATATAATACTGGAGCTTATCTCCAATATTTCTTACTTCCGTTTCGGAAAGATTGCCTGTGCGTTCTTTTCTGTATCTTGAAATAAAAGGAACAGTATCTCCGTCTCCAAGCATGCTTGCCGTTGCGGAAACCTGTGCCGAATTTATATTTAAATCTGTTGAAATCCAGTTAATTATTGATTGTGCGCTCATGATGTAATCCTTTTTAAGTTATAGCATACGTAAATAGAAAAGGAGCTAACGGTATAAACATATAGTTTATGGTTAGCTCCGTTTAAATTTATTTGCTTTTTCCGAGAATTTTGAAAACTTTCGTTCCGCAATCCGGACAAACGCCTTTAACTGCTTTCATTCCGTTTTTCATAACGGTTTCTTCAGCGTTTTTAACTTCTACCTGTTTTTTGCACTTCATGCATCTTGCTTCTGCCATTGTAAGACCTCCACATAAAAATGCTTTTGTTAACCAATACTTACAACAATAATTTACTCTTTTTTGTTTGATTTGTAAAGTCTGGAGTTAAAAAAAACTTTTTTATCCGAATTTTTCTTGACAAAATTCATATAAGTTTATACGATAAATAAGTCCGAAACATCTTGCCATAAACGGAGAGGAAATATGATAGAAAAAGATTTATTTAACGAGACCCAGGAAACATTCATATCCCCTAAAGCGAAAGGATTCGTAGTAATCCCTAAAGTGCCTGAAAAATTAAAAGACCTTCTTGAAATAACCGAAAATTTATGGTGGTGCTGGAACAGCGACGCAATAGAACTTTTCAGAAGACTTGAAAGAGACGTCTGGGAAGACGTTTACCATAATCCTAAAGCTATGCTCGGCAAAATAAGCCAAAGCCGTTTTGAAGAATTATCAGAAGACGACAGTTTTATATCGCACATGAAAAGAGTCAAAGAAAATCTTGATAAGTATCTAACTATGAATACATGGTTTGATACCACTTTTCCTCAGTTTAAAAATCAAAAAATAGCTTATTTTTCAACAGAATTTGCAATACATGAAAGTGTGCCTATATATTCAGGCGGTCTTGGAGTGTTGTCCGGCGATCATTTAAAATCGGCCAGCGATATGGGACTGCCTCTTGTGGGAATCGGCCTTTTGTACAGAAACGGATATTTTAAACAGTATCTTACTAATGACGGCTGGCAGATGGAAGAATATGCAATAAATCATTTTTACCGTATGCCTATGCAGTTGCTGCTTAAAGAAGACGGCAATCCTCTTTTAATAACAATTGCGCTGCCTTCTTCTCCTAAAGTTTATGCAAGAGTATGGAAAGTCAAAGTCGGCAGAGTTGATTTGTATCTTCTTGACACCGACTGTCAGGAAAATATTCCTGAAGACAGGTTAATAACAGGAGAATTATACGGCGGCGACAAGGAAATGAGAATAAAACAGGAAAAACTTCTTGGCGTGGGCGGAATGCAGGTTTTAAAAGCTTTAAATATCGATCCGGCAGTTGTTCACATAAATGAGGGGCATTCGGCTTTTCTTCTTTTGGAAAAAATAAGAATACTTATGGATGATAAAAAATTATCTTTTAAGGAAGCTCAGAAAGTTGTAAAGGCATCCTGCGTATTTACGACTCATACTCCGGTTCCTGCCGGCAATGAAGTTTTTTCGCCTGCTTTAGTTGCCGCGTATTTTGAACAGATGTATAAACATTTGGGACTTACAAAAGAACAATTTTTAAGTATGGGAAGAGATTTTAAAATCGAAACTTATGAAAAAGATTTCTCTATGACTATTCTTGCTTTAAAAGCCTGCGGCAAGGCAAACGGAGTCAGCAGACTTCATGCGACAGTATCAAGGCAAATGTGGCAGAATATATGGCCTGAATTGCCAAGAAAAGAGATTCCGATTACACATATAACAAACGGTATTCATACAAATTCATGGCTTTCATACGAATTTGCCGGATTATTTGACAGATATATGGGAAACGATTGGAAAGACGAGCCTGCCGACCAGACTTTATGGCAGAGAGTTGCGCACATTCCTGATGCCGAACTCTGGAGAAGCCACGAAAGAAGGAGAGAAAGATTAGTATCATTTGCAAGACAAAGACTAAAAGCTCATTTGGAAAGAAGAGGCGTTTCAAAACAAGCTGTAAAATATGCAGATGAAATATTGGATCCCGAAGCTTTAACAATAGGTTTTGCAAGAAGATTTGCGACTTATAAGAGGGGAAATTTAATATTCAGGGATTTAAACAGAATAAAGAAAATACTTTTAAACAAGGAAATGCCGGTTCAAATTATTATTGCCGGAAAAGCTCATCCTAAAGATGACAAAGGAAAAGAAATTATTAAAAGTATAATAAAACTAGCATCAGATCCAGAACTTAGGTTTAAAATTGTATTTTTGGAAGATTATGACATGAATGTAGCGCATTATCTTGTGCAAGGCGTTGATGTATGGCTTAATAACCCTTTAAGACCTGAAGAAGCTTCCGGAACAAGCGGAATGAAAGCAGCAGTTAACGGAGTATTGAATTTCAGCGTTTTAGACGGCTGGTGGTGCGAAGGTTATAACTCAGATAACGGCTGGATTATAGGTTCTACGGAAACTTATCCTGATCTTGAATACCAGAATGAAGTTGAAAGCAGATCTATGTATGAAATTTTGGAAAAAGAAATAGTTCCTTTGTTTTATCAAAGAGGGCAGGATAATTTACCGAGAGGATGGATACAAAAAATGAAAAATTGTATGCAAACAATCGGTCCTATGTTTAATACAAATAGAATGATAGAAGAATATACTGAAAAATTCTATATTCCTTCAATGGTTGATACGATAAAAATGCAGGAAAATAATTTTGAAATCGCAAGAAAAAAAACTTTGTGGCAGGATAAAATTGAAGCAAATTGGCCTAAAGTTTCAATAGCAAATATGGAAGACAATATAAGAGGCTATAATATAAAAATCAGAGAAAGAATGAAAATAAGAACAAAAGTATTTCTCGGACAGCTGGATAATGAAGACGTATTTGTACAGCTTTGTATAGGTTATTTGGACTCAAAACATATTATGAGCAGCGAAAATTACCATATTATGAATATGGTTTCCAAAGAAAATGACGGTTCGTATATTTATGAATACGAATTAGATACAAATCAGGTCGGTCACTGCGGATATACCGTTAGAGTTGTTCCGCAATATATGGGTATTACCGAGCATATTCCCGGACTTATTAAGTGGTTTTAAAATATAAAATTTAAAGAGCAACAAGATATGAAAGATATACGGTTGATGATATTTGATTTAGACGGCACTTTGGTAGACTCAAAAGATGATCTTACGGCAGCAGTCAATTTCATAAGAAGAGAAAATAAACTGCCTGATATCGATTCTGATGAGGTTGCTTCTTATCTTGGCAACGGAATACGAAGGCTTATAGATTCGGTTCTGCCTGCCGGAATGTCGGAAATTGATAAACAAAATGCTTTTGTCAGATTCAACAATTACTATTCTGAGCATCTTTTGGATACCACTTACGTTTATCCTGGTGTTTTTGATATGCTTGAGTCTGTTGCGGATATAAAAAAAGTTGTTCTTTCCAATAAAACAGAGATTTATACAAAAAAGATAATAGAAAAGCTTGGTTTAGGCGAATATTTTATAAAAATTTGCGGAGGGGATACTTTTCCTGAAAAAAAACCGAGTTGTTTACCGATTAATTCTATAATCAATGAATTTGGTCTTAAAAAAGAGCATGTTGTTATGGTTGGCGATGGCATAAATGATATTTTATGCGGTCAATCTGCCGGTATTTCAACTATTGCCGTTTTATATGGATATTCCAAAAGATCAAAAATAGAAGCTAATACCCCTTCTTTTATAGCAGAAAAAACTAGTGATATCCTAAAATTCCTTCAAAAATAAAAACATCCTTTTTTTCTAAAAATTAAAATTTTGGACTTAAGGGTGTTTTTTTTCTTTCCCGGTTTTTTTCCAGGTTAAATTTTTTATTTTTTCATTTTCATAGGTTTTTTATTTAGTTGGTTCTTTTTTTAATAAGGATTTTTTTTGGTGTCATTTTTTTAAAGTTTTTAAATTTTTCATCAAAAAAATAGCCATACCTTATTTGATACAATAAAAAACTTCAAAGTTTTCTCGTTTAAAATTTAAAATTTTATTTTCCATGTAAAAATATTCAACCATAAATTTTTAAAATCCAAAAAAATCAAAATTAAAAAAAATAAAAAAAATTGCCCAAAAAAGCAAAAATTGTCAAAAAATGCGGTTCCGATAAGATATATTATGTTAAGTATAATGAATGCAACGAAACTTAACTAACATTGAAGTTATTTATTAAGTATATGTATATTATTCATAATTATAAATATAAATAATAGTTAAATTAATAAATTATTTTAAGTGTTATACAATAGCATTCACATGGAATTTATAAAAAAAATTAAAAATTAGGATTTATTAAATTTTTGGCTTAAATTTTTAATTTTTTTCGAATTTATTGGTGAGTTATTTTTTAATTTTCAATCAAAATTATTTTTATGATCGAGACTTTTTGATTCAATTTATAATATATTCAAATATACCCTTTAAGATATATTGTGACTTTAAATATATTAGGTATTTTTTATTTTTATTAGATTAATTATTTCTATTGAAAAATTTTTTTTTCTCATATATAATAATCCTGTTGTTAAATCTTTCGAAAGAGGCACAATAGATGAGAAAACTATTTTATGTTGTTTGGGTTTTGACGTTTGCAGTTTTTTGTTTTTCGACAGCAGAAGCAGCTACAAAGACTATTATTGAAAAAGATGCGCAAGGAAATGAAATAAAAAGAACTGTTGTTGAAACTGATAAACTGGGCAACGAAACTACTACGATCATAAATGCAAACCCAAATATTCAGCCTCAGCCTGTACAGCAGACTCCGGTGCAGGTTTCAGAACCGCAGCAGCAGCCGGTTGCAGTTTCCGCTCCTGTTATCCCCGCTGTTCCTGTAGTCAAAAAAGAATTGAAAAAAGGTTCTAATTTACTCTATGGAAGATTAGGATTGGCTATGCCTTTGAACAGTCCTGACGGAAAAATTTACCTTCCAAGTTCTGCCCCTTTAGATATGAGCTGGGGTACTTTAACTATTGAATTAGGAGCTACATATTTACATTTCTTGTCAGATTATATTGCGCTTGGCGGTGAATTCGGTCTTGATTTCATTTTGCCAAAAACTGATACAAACGCACATTTTGAAGTAAGTCAGTCTACAGTTTTTGCAAATTTTCTGCTTTTGACACATATATATTGAATAATCCTAAAGATGAGGCAAGATTTTATATTCCTGTTGGTATAGGATTCGGAAGTGCATCATATACCGTTACAGTAAATAATGAAAGTGCCAGCGCATCAGGAAGCGGTGGATGTTATGTCATCGGTATAGGTGCTAACTGGAGAACACAGACAGGTAATATCACCGGCGGTGAGTTGAGATATACATCTTCAAGTCTGGACGGCAATGAACCTGATTCAATAAAAGATCAGAATATAAGCATTTTAAGTATCAATATGTATTACGGATTTGATTTTTAATAAATATATAATTAAAATAAAACCCCCGGCACTTTTATTTGTGCCGGGGGTTTTATTATATCTTATTTGGTATATATTTAAATAAATACCTGCCTTTTTGTATTTAATATATCTTTTATAGTATATTAAATTGTGCTTTAAAAAAACTATTTAGTATTTTTTATATGGTTTTAATTTTGGGATCCACATTGGTACCGATTTGTTATACTTTACGTATTCTGTGCCAAAACGGATTTTTAATTTCTTCTCTTCAACTAAGCGCAAATATAAAATATTAACAACTAAAAAAATTATAAACCAAATAAAAATTCCAAAAGACAAGAAAAATATAGATTCAGCAAGCAGCATAAACAGAACGCTTGTGATCATTGGGTTTCTCGTATATTTGTAAGGTCCTTCTATAACCAGATTTATTGGCGGAGCCCATGGTCCCGGAGTTCCGTTGCCTTTTGACCAAAACAGGTAAACTGTCCAAACAGCAAAGAAAATACCGATAAGAAACAGTACGAAAGCAATGAAAAACAGTATAGATTCCCCTACAATTTGAAATCTTGTAAACAAGATAATTAGTGCCGGAATAATACAAATAACCATGAAAGGCAAAATAATAACAGCTTTAATTAAGTTTAATGTTTTTGTATTCATAAGTAATAATTGAGAAAAGAATACATAAATACATATTGTTTTTCAAGTATATTTTAAATTAATAAAAAAACAAACTGAATGATAGAAGATTATTTTGAATTTAGACAAGGCAAGAATTTGTGAGAGTTGCTCCTGTGGTTACAAGGATTTTGTGAAGATTTTTGATTTTATTTTGGACAAGGTATACCTAGCAGAGCCGAGCGGTAGCGAGAAGTGGCAGTTTTGAGGTAATTTTGAATTTAGAAAAGGCAAAAATTTATTTTTTGTAGTTGCTCTGTTAGAGATTTATCAGTTTGAGACGAACCGAAGTAATTTTAAAATGCGGTGTACGTAAGCAAGAGTGTAACGGGCGGTACATAAGTTTTAAAATTACAAAGGTGTGTAGTCCAAAATGATAAATCGTAATATAAAATTAAACGGAAATGCGCCCCAGAGAGGAGTTGAACCTCCAGCCTTATCCTTAGGACGGATCTGCTCTATCCAGTTGAGCTACCAGGGCTTTATGATTTTTAGTATTTTAATATTGAAAAGACTTCAATATCTTTAAGCTTTGACTTACCATTTAAAAATAACAATTCCGTAAGAAAAACGCAAGCAATTATATTGCCTTTTAATTGTTTTACAAGTTCTGCCGCAGCACAAGCCGTGCCTCCTGTCGCAAGTAAATCATCGACAATAAGTACATTTTCCCCTTCTTTTATTGCATCTGTATGTATTTCAATAGACGCTGTTCCGTATTCAAGCGCATAACTTGTTGAAATCGTTTTATACGGCAGTTTCCCCTTTTTTCTTATCGGGATAAAAGGCAGTCTGAGTTTTTGGGCAATTGAAATGCCGAATATAAAACCTCTCGATTCAAGACCTACAACTTTATCTATTTTTTTATTTTTATATTGTTCGCACAGAACATCAATTACTTCGTTATAAAGATTTATATCTGCAAGTATAGGAGTAATGTCTTTGAAAATAATTCCTTTTGAAGGAAAATCAACTACATCACGCATTGTCTTATTGAGCCTTTCCTTTAAATCCTGCATTATGCTCTCCTGTCTTTGTTAATGTCTTCAAACCTTGAGCTTCTTTGATCAAGAGTCAGTTTCTCAATATCTGGTTTTTCGGCAAGTTTCAATTTTATAAATATGCCTTTCAATCTTTGAAATCCTTTTAATTCTATCTGTCTTACACGTTCTCTAGAAAGTTTAAATTTTTTCCCGACTTCATCTAAAGAACAGTGTGCTATATTGCCTATGCCGAATCTTAATTTTATTACTTCAGCCTCTCTTTCGGGCAGACAATCCAATGCCTTCTGAACGTTATTTGAGTTTCTTATTATTTCTGTAATTGCTTCAGGAGTTTTTAAAATGGTATCCTTGAGAGTATCTTTTTTGGACGTTTCGCTGTCTTCGCTTATGGTTGAGTCGAGAGAATCTACAGTATCAACCGAAAAAATAGTTTTATTTATTTCGTTTGCCTGGTCTACCGATATTTTCATTTTACGGGCAATTTCTTTTATGGAAGGTTCTCTTCCAAGATTTGCCATAAGCTGGTTCCTTACCTTTTTCCATTTATTTATTATGTCAAACATATAAGAAGGTATTCTTATTGTTTTTGAATTGTCTTCAATAGATTTTCTTATAAACTGTTCAATCCAATATGTTGCATAAGTTGAAAATCTTGTATTTTTTGTAATGTCAAATTTTTCTACGGCTTTAACAAGTCCCATATTCCCGTCTGCAATAAGATCCATAAAATCTACACCTTTTTTTGAAAATCTTTTGGCAATAGGAATAACGAGGCAATAATTTAATTCTATGAGCCTGTTAAATGCTTTTTTATCCCCTTTTTTGGACTTTTTCCAAAGTTGTTCATATTCTTTCTGATTTACGGGTTTTATAGTTTTTAATTCTTCAAAATACGAGTGCAAAGGATCTATGACCATATAAAAACCTCTCAAAAATTTAAAGGACTTTTGTGCATTTATTGTTTTTGTCTACAAATACATATTTGGGATTTATGGGTTTATCCGACAGCTGGAATCCCATAATGATTATGATTTCGCCTTTTTTAATCAGATGGGCCGCAGCGCCGTTCATGCATATAACGCCGGAACCGGCTTTCCCCTCAATTACATAAGTCTCAAGTCTTGATCCGGAAGTATTGCTTACTACAAGAACCTTTTCTCCGACCCAAAGACCTGCCTTGTCTATTAAATCGGCATCGATAGTTATACTGCCGGTATATTCAAGATTTGCTTCGGTAACGGTAGCTTTAAAAATTTTAGAACTCAACACAAACTTCATTTTGTTTCATCTCCAATTGAATCAATCATATTATTTTACGGAGTTATTAATTTTTTCTCCGGTAATTTTTTACTTTAATGCATTTTTTTCGGCTTCGGTCTGGCATTCAATGCAATATCTGCCCCAAGGCATTGCCATAAGTCTTTTAACGGATATTGAAGACCCGCAGCATTCGCATGAACCGAAAGTCTTTCCGAAATTTAATTTATTAAGAGCGTTGTCAATGTCTTTAATTGCTATTGAACTTATTTCATCAAGTTCAAACTGCATTTCTCTTTCATTATTCTGTGTTGCGGTATCAGCTTCGTCGCCTATTTCGTTGTCTGTTTCGGCGAGTTTTCTGGAATTTAATTTATTTACTATTGAAACCTTTTTTTCAAGAAGAATTTTTTTTAGTTTTAGAAGATCTTTTTGATTTAATTTTCCGGATGTATCTTTTTTTGACTTTGTTTGAACAACTTTAGGTTTTGCAGCAACTTTCTTTTTTGCCGTTTTTACGGCAACAGTTTTTTTAGTTGCTTTTACAGTCTTTTTCTTTGAAACCGTTTTTTTTATTTTCGCCATTTTAGATCCCCCGGTATATTTTATGCTTATTTTTTTAATTTGCAAAAACTTTTACCATTTTTAACTTATCGCCTTCCTGTCCGCTGATTCTTATTCCTTTTGCCGCCATATCAAGAAGATAATCGCATATTTCCTGTGTAATTCTTTCACCCGGAATTACTACCGGAATTCCCGGAGGATAAGGCGTAAGTGTTTGTGCAGAAACATGTCCCACGGCCTTATTCAAAGGTATTTTTTTAATATCGTGAGACAAGAAAACTTCTCTCGGAGTCATAACCATTTCTGTCGATAAAGAAGGTATCTTTAAAATCCAGTTTTTTTGCGAACCTTTGTATTTTTTGCTTATGTCTTTTAAAGCCGATACTAAAGCTACAACGTCAGATTTGTCGGATCCTATACCCATTATTGCTATAAGATTAAATGTATCGGAACAATCAACCTGTATATTGTATTCTTTTGCAAGAATGTCATCAACTTCATAACCTGACAGACCTGTTTTAGTAACGTTTATCGTGAGTTTTGTGACATCCAGATCAAATCCCATCTGGTTCATTTCGGCTCTTGTAAAACATTTCATGTTAGGAATGCTGTGATTAATTTCTTTTCTTGCCCATTCAGCAGCTGCCATTACTTTTGAAAGCATTGCGCTACCCTGCACGACAGCCTGTTTTCTTGCAACATCAAGACTTGCAAGAGTAAAATAACTCGGGCTTGTAGTCTGAAGCATGGATACTATCTTTCTTACTCTGTTTATATCTATAAGTTTTGAATTGAAATGAAGAACAGATCCTTGAGAAAGCGCCGAAAGAATTTTATGTGTTGACTGCACGACTAAATCGGCTCCGGCATCTACGGCCGACATAGGCAAATCTTTATGAAATTTTAAATGCGGTCCGTGCGCCTCGTCAACGAGAAGAATTTTTCCTCTTCTGTGGCACAGTTCTGCAATTTTTTTAATTTCCGTAACTACTCCGTTATAAGTCGGACATGTTACAAAAACGGCTCTTGATTCGGGATATGTGTCAAGAGCATTTTTTATCTGATCGTATGTGGAATTAAAAATTATATCTAGATTTTGTTCTATTTTAGGCTGTATCCATATAGGCCATACTCCGGAAAGAATAACGCCTGCCATTATGGATTTATGCGAACTTCTTGAAATTATTATTGAATCCCCCGGATCGCATGCCGACAAAAACATTGCTATATTTCCGACTGAAGTTCCGTTTACCAGAAAAAGAGAATGTTCCGCTCCGTAAGCTTTTGCCATAAGTTCCTGGGCTTTTTTTATAGGGCCGACAGGATCGTGAAGAGAATCAACTTCGTCAAAAACCGTAACGTCAAGCCCGTAAATATTCTGGCCTGTAAAATCTTTAAGTCTTTTGTCTATGCCTCTTCCGTTTTTATGTCCGGGAGTATGAAAAGAAACGACGTTTCTTTTTGCATGGTCCAAAAGGGTGTCAAATAACGGGGTTTTCAACTGCTGTTTATTATTCATTTTAAATTTACCTTAAATAAATTTATTTGACTGTCTGTTTATGGAAATTTCAGTTTTCAGTCCATTTTTCTCAAGAAGACTTAAAAAAGGATCAGGATCAAGCTCTTCAACATTGACCATTTTTTTAACATCCCATGTTCCGTTTGCTATAAGAAGCGCTGCCACTACAGGCGGAACTCCTGCCGTGTAGCTTATAGCCTGAGATTCAACTTCATTGTAACATTCTTTGTGATCGCAGATATTATAAATAAAAAGTTCTTTATTTTTTCCGTTTTGTTTTCCTTTTATAAGACATCCTATGCATGTTTTGCCCGTGTAATTCTGAGCAAGCGATTTGGGATTAGGAAGACATGCTTTAACGACTTTTAAAGGTACGACTTCAAGCCCTTCGGCCGTTCTTACAGGATGTTCAGAAAGGAGTCCGAGATTTTTCAAAACGGAAAACACATTTATATAGTGAT
Source organism: Endomicrobiaceae bacterium (assembly GCA_963666965.1). Taxonomy (GTDB): domain Bacteria; phylum Elusimicrobiota; class Endomicrobiia; order Endomicrobiales; family Endomicrobiaceae; genus Proruminimicrobium. The sequence continues at coordinate 1,472,818 of OY762939.1, read as the reverse complement.
CGCCGAATCCCATCCAAAATCTTATCGATTTTGCGGGAATATTTTTTGAAAGAGAATGAAGTTCGTCATGACCTGTAAGATAAACAGGATGTTCTCCCACCACGGGGAAATCATATATAAGTTTATCGGCGTGAACCGGTTTAGAAACCCACTGTTTGTCAATCCAAGTCCACACTTTGTGAAATTCCCTGAAATTTATTTCAGGATCAAAATTGGTTGCAAAATATTTGCCGTGACTTCCTGCATTTACGTCCATTATGTCGATTGTTGCTATTTTGTCAAAATGGTGCTTTAGAGCAAGCGAACAGTAAGCATTTACTACTCCGGGATCAAAACCTATTCCTAAAATCGCCGTAACTTTTTTTTCGTCGCATTTAGGTTTTCTTTTCCATTCGTAATTTGCATACCATGGCGGATCTTCGCAAACTTTTGCAGGATCTTCATGTATTGCTGTATCAAGATAAGCGGCGCCTGTTTCAATGCAGGATTCAAGAATTGCCATATTGCAAAAAGCGCTGGCAAGATTGATTACTATCGATATGTCTAATTCTTTTATTAATTTTACAGTTTCTTCAATATTAAAAACATCTATCTGTTTTGCCGTAATTTTATTTGAAGGGACTTTATAATTTTTCTTTCTCTTTATGCTCTCAAGTATTTCTTCACAGCTTTTCAATGTTCTTGAAGCCAGATAAATCTTTCCGAAAGCATCATTGTTCATCGCAAGTTTATGACAAGCTACATGAGAAACTGCTCCCGCGCCTATAACCAGAACGTTTCTTTTCATTTCAAATAATGCCCCCTCTTTCATGATAAGTTTTTCTTAAAATCAGTATAATTAAATTGTCTTATGATTTCGGTTTTCCCGTTTAATCTTTTTACAACAATTGACGGCATAGGAAGCCCGTTAAACCAGTTTTTCTTAACCATCGTATAACCGGCAACATCAGATATTACAATATTATCACCGATTTTTAAAGGTTTTTTAAATTTATATGTTCCGAATATATCACCGGCAAGACAGCTTCTTCCTGCGACAATGTATTCGTATTTGTTTTTTTTATCGGTTTCTATTTTAGCAGGAGTATTGTAAATAAGAAGATCAAGCATATGCGCTTCAGTAGAGGCGTTTATTACGGCGATATTTTTGCCGTTATTTGTAATATCAAGAACGCTCGTATGCAGTTCAGCGGAATTTGTTATCGAAGACTCTCCGGGTTCCAGATAAATCTGAACGCCGTATTTGTCCGAAAAATTTTTTAATACCGAAATAAACTTTTCGATATCGTAACCCTGTTTTGTAAAATAAATTCCCCCGCCCAGGCTTATCCATTGCAGTTTTTTTAATATTTCACCGTATTGTTCACCTATAAAATCAAGAGATTTTTTTAAATTTTTAACGTTATCGTTTTCACAGTTGAAGTGGAACATCAGCCCTTTTATTTTATTTAAATTTTTAAGAATGTCATTTTTGTTTATTACTCCCAGTCTTGAGTTTTTTCTTGCCGGATCCGCAAGGTCAAAATGACTGTAGCTTATCTGCGGATTTGCCCTGAGCCCGAGGTTTTTATTTTTTAAACTGCCGTAGAACCTGTTTAACTGTGATACTGAATTAAAAATTATTTTTGTGGAAAATTTCTGTAACTCTTTTATTTCATCTTCAGGATATGCGACGCTGTAAGCATGGACTTCTTTGCCAAACTCTTCATGCCCCAGACGCGCTTCATAAAGAGAGCTGCTTGTAGTTCCGTCCATATATTTTGACATGAGTTCAAAAACACACCATGTTGAAAAACACTTTAAAGCCAAAACAAACTTGGCTCCGGATTTTTCGCGGATGTATTTTATCTTATCAAGATTTGCGAGCAGTTTTTTCTCGTCAATTAAGTAATAGGGCGTTTGTAATTTCATTTTTTTAGTTTAATTAAAATTTACGATGAGTAAGTCTATAAAATATCCTGTTTTGTGTCAATTATTTTTTTATGATTTAATTCATTTTTTTTGATAGAATATCCGAAAATGGGAAAGGAGGAATTTTTATGTTAAACAGTTTTGTGGATGAATTTAAAAAATTTATATCAAGAGGCAATGTTCTTGATATGGCAGTCGGTATCATAATAGGAGGCGCTTTTACAAAAATAGTAAATTCGCTTGTTGCAGATATTATTATGCCTCCGCTGGGGCTTTTGCTTGGCGATATTGATTTCAGCAATTGGTTTATAGTTCTTAAAAAAGGCGTTGAAAACGCCGGACCTTATGTTTCGATTGAAGCCGCTAAAGCTGCAGGCGCAAATACGCTTAATGTAGGTTTTTTTATAAACAGCATATTCACTTTTACGATAGTTGCTTTTGCAATTTTTGCAATGCTCAAAATAATAAATAAGTTAAAAGAAGAACCAAAAACTGAGGCTCCTGCAGCCGCAACGACAAAAGAATGTCCTTTTTGTTGTTCAACAATAAGCATAAACGCAGTAAAATGTCCTAACTGCACAAGTGCTTTGAAATAAAGACAATCTGCCAAACGGCAGCGTTTACAAAACGGTAATTATTTTTGATATTCTTTCAAGAAGAGAATTCCCGGCTACTTCTTTGCCGAGATCAAGATCCGATACGATTACTTTGTTGATATATTTAACGGTCTTTTGATTTTTGGCGTTGTAAGAAGATATTCCCCATATTGCGTGTATTGCATATGGTTTAGTTTCTTTTTGGCCTATATAAAGCATTATATGTCCGGGCAGATACAGAAGAGACAATGCCGGTTTTGCATTGCCTGTAATTTGTTTTTCTTTTCCGTCATTTGAAAGTTCAGCCGGAAAAAATTTACTTTTTTGAAAAGAGGATTCCGGCAAAACTATGCCGAAACATAAAAAAACACGGCTTATAAAAGATGAGCAATCCTGTTCTCCGTTATAACTGCCCCAGCCGTAAGGAGCATTTAAAAATTTAAACGCCTGCATTAAAATATTTCTTTGCGTATATTTTAAAAATCCGATATTCAATTCTTCTGTTTTTATATATCCGTTTTTGAAAATAATATTTGAATCGGCTTTTCTGGAAGGTGTTTTGACGCATGTTATGCCGCCGGTTTGTTTTATCAGAGGAAGTTTTGTTCCCATTCTTAAATATCCGAGATGTTTTTTCATATCGGAGTCTTCAAAAATATCCGTTTTTATGCCGGTTGTTATTATAAAATTTTTATCTTTGATCCATTCGGCGATGATTTTTCTCGATGTAAAAGCAATGTTTTCTGTTTTTGTCCAGCCTTGCAGCGTATTGGAAACAACATAAATCCAATTTTTATCTTTTGTTTCACAAATAACGGCAACAGGCGTTCCCGTATCAAGACTTTCTTCTCTTAATCTGTCGATATCAAGAGTATCCTTATTTGTAAATATCCGCATATCAGAAGGCAGTATTCTCACATCTGAATATTTTACCGTTATTGCAAATCTGATATTTATTGCGGAAGTCCCCGAAAAAACCGAATAGGCATTTTCTGATTCTTTAAAAAATATTTCTTTAACCGGTTCAAGTTCTGCGGTTATATATTTTTTTTGTTTAAGCCAAGTCATTCGCGATGTAAGAGTGCTTGTAAAAGAAGAAATGTCTATGGTATCGGGATAGTCTGCGATATCGGTTATATTTGTGTCACACATTTTAATTTTTAAATTGAGTTCTGTTATTTGTTTTTCGTCTAATTGTAATTTGTCCGGAAAATCGGTTTTTGATGACCAATACCCTGCGGTTTTCATTTCTTTTTCTGTAGCATCATAGAAAGGAATTTTCTCTTTAGTTTTTTCCTTATTATAAAAATTGAGAGTTGCTGCAAAACTGCCTATAACAAGAGTTGCCGCTGTAAAAACCAGGAGTTCTCTGAATAAAGGTTTCATAAAACTTATGATAGGAATTTGATAATTAAAAATCAACAAGTGTTTTTGATTTGCAAAAAATGCTGATACAAACTTTTGTATGTGTTTAAATTTTGAATTGTTGAAAATAATCTTGTATAATTATTCGTCTTTTAAAATTAATAATAATTATATGTTTCGGGGGCGGCTATTATGGTGGCTAACGCTGTTGTTTCAAATAAAAAAGATTTGCCTGAAGGACTTTGGGTAAAATGCAAGAAATGCGAACAGATCATATTTAAGAAAGATTTTGTAGAAAATTTTATGGTATGTCCGAAGTGCGGGTATTATGTAAGGCTTAATTCATCGGAAAGGATTGCTCTTTTAACTGATAAAAATACTTTCAAAGAGACAGATTCCCGTTTAAAACCCGTTGATATTCTCGGTTTTCCCGGTTATGCCGATAAAAAAGATTCTTATAAAACAAAAGATGCCATATGTACCGGTGAAGCGAAAATCAGCAGCTATCCTGTTATGATAGGCGTTATGGATTTTGAATATATGGGCGGAAGCATGGGTTCTGTAGTAGGCGAGAAAATAGTGAGAATGATAGAAAAAGCCATAAATAAAAAATTGCCTGTTATAATAGTTTCTTCATCGGGCGGCGCAAGAATGCAGGAAGGAATCCTGTCGCTTATGCAGATGGCGAAAACTTCTGCCGCGCTTTCTAAGCTTTCCTCAAATGGTTTGCCTTTTATATCAGTTTTGGCTGATCCGACTACCGGAGGCGTTGCTGCTTCTTTTGCGATGTTAGGAGATATTATAGTCGCAGAGCCGGGAGCTCTTGTCGGTTTTGCAGGGCCCAGAGTTATAGAACAGACTATTAGACAGCAGCTTCCGAAAGGTTTTCAGCTGTCCGAATTTTTGCTAAAACACGGAATGGTTGACATAGTTGTGGAGAGAAAAAATTTAAAAGATACATTGGCCAAAATTCTAAAGTTTTTCGTTGTAAAAAAATGATTTTTGGAAAAGTTAACGAATATAAATCAATGAAGCCCGGACTTGAAAGGATTGAAGAGTTTTTTCGCAGATCCGGAATAGATTTAAGAAAAGTAAAATACGTCCATATCGCCGGGACGAACGGAAAGGGGTCAACGGCCAGAATATTATCGCAGTGCCTAAAGGCATCGGGATATAAAACCGGTTTGTATATTTCCCCCCACATAGTAAAAATAAACGAAAGAATACAGATAGATTCCGTAAATATAAAAGATTTTGATTTAAAAAAAATAGACAATAAATATTCAGAGCTTGCCGCCGAATGCGGCTTAACTTTTTTTGAGCAGATTACGGCTTATGCGTTGATATATTTTGTTCAGAAAAAAGTTGATATAGCCGTTTTGGAAACGGGATTAGGCGGACGATTTGATGCGACAAACATTATAACTCCGCTTGTAAGCATAATAACAGGCGTAGATTTTGACCATACTGAAATTCTGGGACGTTCTTTGCAAAAAATAGCTTTTGAAAAAGCAGGGATAATAAAAGCGGGCGTACCTGCAATATGCGGTGTAATGGATGATAAAGCTTTTAATAAAATTTCTGAAACCGCAAAACATAAAAAGTCAAAATTGTATCGTTTCGCAAGAGATTTTTCGGCTTCAAGCCTTTCATACGACTGGCGAAATATGACTCAGAAGATAGAGTATAAAGGCTTTGTCATGAATTTGAAATTTGATTTAAGTCTTTTGGGCGAACCGCAGGTTTATAACTGCGCCTGTGCTCTTGCGGCATGTGAATTGCTTAAAGAAAAAGGTTTTAAAATAAAACCGGCTCTTTTGAAAAAAAATCTGCGCGCAATAAAGTGGTCTGCCAGATTTGAAACGAAAAACGTAAAATATGCCGGCAAAAAAATAAAGTTTTTAATTGACGGAGCCCATAATCTTCAGGCTGTTTCAAATTTTATTGATTTGTATAAAAAAAGTCCTTTTTCAAAAGAAAAGACTAAACTTGTCTTTGCCGTTATGCGCGAGAAGGATTACAAAAATATAGTAAAAAAAATATCGGATGTTTTTGAAGACGTTTTTCTTGTCGATATAAAAAACGAAAGAGCTGTTGAAAACAATATTCTTGAAAAAGAATTTTTAAAATATAAGAAACCTGAAAACATAATAAAGCCGGGCTCAATAGGCGAATTTTTCAGGATTTTAAAAAATAACGATGTTGTTGCCGTAGCCGGTTCATTTTATCTGGCCGGAGCAATGTTAAAATTTATAGAGGAAAAAAATGGCTAAATTTTATTTAGGGATAGATTTGGGCGGCACTCAGATAAAAATTGCTGTGCTTGACGATCAGGCTGTTATTGTGGAAGAATCGGTCTTAGATACCGATATAAAAATAAAACCGGCTTTGATATTGAAAGAAATTGTCGGCGTTATAAAAAATATGAAGTACTACAAAAATATAAAAACCATAGGAATCGGAATAGCAGGCGATGTTGATTCCGTAAACGGTATTTTGAGATTTTCTCCTAATCTTCCGCAGTGGAAGAACGTAAACATAAAGAAAGAAATGGAAAAGCTTACAAAAAAGACCGTTTTTGTGGATAATGATGCAAATACGGCTTCTCTTGGCGCATACTGGCTTGATTTGAAAGGCAAATCTTCAAATATGGTTTGCGTAACGCTAGGTACCGGCGTAGGCGGCGGAATAATAATAAACAAGAAATTATACGTCGGAAATACAGGAACTGCCGGAGAAATCGGACATATAACAGTTGAACCAAACGGCAACAAATGCAACTGCGGAAACACCGGATGCGCGGAAACATACATAGGGGCAAGATATCTTGTAAAAAGAGCTTTTGAACTTATGAAAAAAAATAAATCAGGTTATATATTGAAACTTGCGGATAATGATAAAAATAAGGTTACTCCTAAAATTTTATCTTTAGCGGCTTCAAAGGGCGATAAGGTTGCAAAACAGGTATGGGCTGAAGCCGGCGAAAAACTTGCCATACTTCTTGCCGATATTATCAATTTTATAAATCCGGACCATATAGTATTGTGCGGCGGAATAAGCAAAGCCTGCGATGAATTTTATAAACCTGTTTACATGCAGATAAAACAGAGGGCATTTAAAAGCGCGGTTGATTCATGTAAAATTGTGGTTTCCAAATACACCAATAAATTAGGGGTTGCCGGAGCCGCAATGCTTGCCAAAAACTGACAGATGTCAACAACATTTAATAGAATTTTATCATTTCATTTTATATGTATGTTATTTGCAGTCCTGCTGCTTTCGTCTGAGGCTGCTTTTTGTTACGAAGTTGAAATGAAAGCAGACACCGTTACATACGAACAGGAAAAGGGGCTTGTAACGGCAACAGGCAGCGTCCGAATGGACTGGCTAGGCAAAATACTTAAGGCCGACAATATAGAGATCAAAATCCCTACAAAAACTCTTACCGCTGACGGCAACGTTTCAATAATTGAGTCAAGCAATACGATTTTTACCGATAAAGTAAGTTACGATATGGAAAAAGAGCAGGGTGAAATGTGCAATACGTTCGGCTGTTCTGCACCAATCTTTTTCAGAGCCGAAAAGATGTATAAGGTTTCATCCGACACTTATAAAATAGAAAACGTTACGATTTCAAACTGCGACTTGGATCATCCTCATCATTACGCTTATGCAAAACGCGGATTATTTGTCGTAGACAAGAAAATTACAATTTATAACGCCGTTTATTATGCAGGAGGCGTTCCCCTTTTTTATTTTCCGAAATACACAAGAACTTTTAATGACGACAGCCCTTTCAGATATGAAATAGAACCTGGTTACAGCAATGAAGGAGGCCCGTCGGCGAGGCTTGCCTTAAAATACAGATTTACGAAAGAATTTGACTCAAAACTTTCTCTTGATTATCTCGGTAAAATCGGAGAAGGAGCGGGGCTTGAATTGTCTTATAACATAAAAGATAAAATAATGGCGGCTTTATATTCTTACGCTACCGTTGATAAAAGAACCGATAAACAGAGATGGATGTTTCAGCCTTCATACTGGCAGCGCATAGGAAAATTATGGACTGTGCAGGCCCATGCCGAATTTCAAAGCGATTCATATTTTAACAATCTTTACCAGCAGGATAACTGGACGAGAGTTTCAAACCAGAGACGGTCTTATTTGTCTCTTACGAGACAGAATTATTCATCAAATTTAAGAATTTTGACAGAACTTTACCAGGTTTATGATACAAACGATAAAATTACCGGCAGCTCTTATTTTTTGTTGCCGCAGATTTATTATTCAATATATCCCAGACAGATTGCGGGAGTTACGAATAATTTAACTTTCAATTTTGAAAACAGAACAAAATATGAATTTGCTTATTCCACAAGCACAGGCGATTTTAATTACCAGTACGGCTCTTTGGATTACAATATTACAAAAGATTACAAAATAACAAAAAGATTTACTTTAAAACCAACCTTCGGTTTTAAAGAAGATATTTATTCGAAGAAAAACCCTGATGAAAGCGATTTTGTAGATTTAACAAGGCTTTACGGAACGCTTAACGCAAGATACAGGCTTACCAGATGGATGGACTGGAACCTTGCTTATAATCTCAGATACAGGCTTCAGAATATGGACACTTCTTTTGTTCTTGATTCGGCAAGCACTGTTGCCGATAACGGTTTTGAATCAAACGCTTTGTTGTTCAATAATTATATTTATCTGTCTTCAAATATCATAATGAGAAATTACACCGGTTATGATTTCAGAGACTTGCAGTCCATATATTCAAGTTCAAATTATAAAAACTGGTATCCTCTTGTAAACGAACTTACTTATGTGCCTAGCTCAAAAGTCACGGTATATGTAAGACAGCAGCAGGATCTTGATCCGTTCAGATTTAATTCTCTGCAACTGGACAGCAAATTCGGACAGCTTGAAAAATTGTATTTTACATTAGGCGGTTTTTATTACAATTACCGTCCTGAAGAAATAGATCTTGTAACCGGCATAGGTTTTTGGCTCAATTCAAAATGGAGATTTGATTACACGATAAGAAATACTTGCAGATATAACAACATGACATGGACCGGCAACGATCAGGAATTTAAACTTTACAGAGATCTGCATTGCTTTAATCTCGGCTCGGTTTTCCGCGTAAGAGAAGATTACTGGAGTTTATTTTTCAAATTTGAGTTAAAATCAAATGTCCCTACGTTTATGAAGAAAGACGGAACAAGAGAAGCTGAAACCGAATTTTATCCTTGGCGTTAGGAGGTATTATGAAAAAACATATTATTGCGCTTGCCGTAATTTCTTTTATAGTTTCGGCGGCAATATCTTATCTTGCGGTGGAAGGTTTGTACAGACATGATTTGAAAGCGTCTATGCTTGAACTCAAGGGGTACGGCGATTCGCTTATTGATTGGCAGGCGCCGGAAATAAAGTCGGCATTTTCAAGATCTGACGATATAGGTATTCTTTACGGTATAAACAAACTGTCAAAATTTAAAAACGTTTCGGAAAGTTTTATACTTGATTCCAATTTGACTGTCGTTATTCATAACGATTCGGCAAACTGGAATAAAAAATATTCGCAGCCTGTGTTTGAGAATGCTGCGGCTCTGAAAACAAATTCAGTAACCCCCCTCAATGACAATTCCGGATTTTTATATTCTATTCCGCTGGATTCAGGCAATACTTTATTTGCAATGATTTCGTCGCGAGGTATCCTTGAATCCCTTAACGCATGGAAAATAAAACTTTATATTTTCGCTTTTGTGTTATCTTTGATTTTCTGTCTTCTTATTTATTACTGCGCAAAACTTCTGTTTTTGGCACCGTTTAATAAAATAAAAAAATCTCTTTCAATGAAAGACAAGATTAAAAAAAATATGTATTCGGAACTCATTGATATGGTTATGGTTGACGTAAATAATCTCAGCAGCGACTTAAGCGCGGCAAGCGATAACTCTCTTCTTATAAAACAGCTTTTGGCTTATATTTTGCAGAATTATATTTCCGTGCAGGCGGATGTGTTTGCCCTTTTGGACAGCAATGCGAAAATAGTTTACTGTTTTGACAAAGCCGGTCTTCTTTTTAAAGACAAAAATATCAATACGCATATTTTTAATGCCGTCAATAATGCGGTTATAATAAAAAATATATCTGATGTGCTTGCCAAACTTGAGAAAGTTTCTTTTGAGTCCGATAATATCAAAATTGAAATAAATCCGGTAAAAAACAACGATGGAATTCTTACCGGCATAATAATCAGCGGGCAGGAAATACGCTAATCATGTTTTTTTTGTTTCTTTAAAAGATTTTACATGCAGTTTTTTTGAAAACAAATTCTTAGTCATTGAATAAGTGACTTTCTTTTGTTTTGTGAGATTTTTAAAATCAGATTTTTGTTTCATTATATTTTTTTAAAATGTCTTTTAGTTCGCTTATTGCCGGCACTTTGCCTGCAATAATTACTTTTTCGTTTATGACAAGCGCAGGCAGGCTTAAAACGTTGTAAGATATTATTTTTTCAATATCCGTGATTTTTTCAACAGCAGCTTCAAAAGCTAATTCCTTTAACGCCGTTTCGGTCAGGCTTTTTAACGTATCGCATTTGCTGCAGCAAGAACCTAAAATTTTAATATTCATTAAAAATCCCCATTCTTAAATTATAAAATTTAACAAATAACCCACAATTATAAATGAAATCAATAAATATCCAGTAAATATTGCAATCATTTTCCAGCTTAGCACTTTTTTCAGCATTATCATTTCAGGAAGTGAAACTGCCGTAATGCTCATCAGAAGAACCAGGGCCGTTCCAACAGGAACTCCTTTTAAAAGAAGAGCTTGTATTATAGGAATTACTCCTACGTGGTTTGCATACATCGGTATTCCTACGACAGCGGCAACAGGAACGGCAAATATATTATCTTTGCCCAGATACTTCAGTAAAAATTCCTGAGGGACATAACCGTGTATGGCGGCGCCTGCCGCCAATCCTATAAAAATATACAGGTAAATGCTTTTTATCATATCCCATGCGAACAGATGGGCATATTTTACCAGTTCAATGATTTTTTCTTTAACAGTAATATTTTCGTTTTGTGTAATTTGTATGGTATTTATTTTATAGACTGATAACCTTTCAAGATGGAATAAATCAGCCAGATAACCGCCTATAACGGCTATAATTGAACCTGTTATAACGTATATAGCGGCTATTTTGGGACCGGCTCCCTGCATTCCTATAAGCAAAATCGTCGCAATTTCGCTTACTAAAGGAGAGCTTATCAAAAAAGCCATTGTTATGCCGAACGGAATTCCGGCAGAAAGAAATCCTATGAATAACGGTATTGACGAACATGAGCAAAACGGAGTAATAATGCCGAGAAACGCGGCTAAAAAGTAACCGTACCATCTTTTTTTGCCGGACAAATACTGTCTTGCTTTTTCGGGCGATATCTGCGAGCGGAACAGCGATATTATAAATATCAAAATATATATAAGTAGAAATATTTTTGTAATATCTTCAATAAAAAAATGAACCGATGATCCAAGATGCGAGTTTATATCAAGGCCCATTTTTAAAATACACCAGTCGGCAAAATATGTAAATACTTTAAACATAGGAAATTCTCCTTATTTTGAACAGCAATTTTGCAATAAATAACATGAAATTTTTTTTATGGCTTCGCATTTTGGTTTATATATCAGTGTTTTCCCTATTTTTTTATATTCGCACAAGCCCACTTTTGTCAGTAAAGACAAATGAAATGAAAGCGTATTTCTTGGTATTTTTAGTTTGTCTGCAATGTTGCATGGACAGATTCCTTCTATGCTGTTGTCTATAAGAAGTTTAAATACTTTCAGTCTTGTCGTCTGAGACAGAGCGTCAAAAACTGCAGTAATCTGATTTTCATTCATCATTTTTAACTCCTTTATGATTCTATTGTTCTGGAATTATAGAATAATGAAATTAAAAAGTCAAATCAAAAAATCTGCAAAGCAGGCAGTTTGGTTATTTTATTTTTTGTAGTATTTTAAAGCGTCCGGCAAAAGCTTTTTGATATCTTCTATTCTTTTATCATCCGAAGGATGAGTTGACAAAATAGCCATTGTTTTATTTCCGGAACTCATATTTTTCATATCTGTCCAGAAATTCACGGCATAACGCGGATCATAGCCGGCTTTTGCCATAAGAATAAGGCCTATATGGTCTGCTTCCGATTCATGCAGCCTTGAATACGGAAGAAGAAGTCCCACCTGAGCTCCGACCCCGTAAGCGGTATTTATAAGCGTTTTTGTTTGTTCAGATTGTTCCTGAGTTGCATATCCGAGAGCGGTCTGTCCGGCTCCGGCAAGCATCTGCTGGCTCATTCTTTCGGCGCCGTGGTTTGCGACAGCGTGTGCGACTTCATGGCCCATAACAACGGCAAGCCCCTCTTTATTTTTAGTAACCGGAAGAATGCCGGTATAAACGACTATTTTGCCGCCCGGCATACAAAAAGCGTTTACGGTTTTATCATCTTTTATAAGATTAAATTCCCATGAAAATTCAGAAATTTTATCTTTTTGGTTTGTTTCTACAAAAAATTCTTCAACGGCTTTTGCTATTTTTTGTCCGACTTCAGTTACCATCTGGGCATTTTTTGTGCCTTTTTCTATTTGAGATGAACTTATAATTTCTTTATATTCCTTATCGCTTAAAGATGTAAGTTCGGAATTTGAAACAAGCGAAACCTGCTTTCTGCCCGTAACGGGAACAGTGGCGCAGGCGCTTATAAATAAAGACATAAATAAAAATAATCCTAAAAATCTAAACATTTTTTTCCCCCTAATAATGTATACATCAAAATTATACAAAAAAAAGAAATCTTTTATTCAACTTACATTCATTATAAAATTTATTTTGTGGCTGTTGAGCCACACCAAGTTACTTTTTGTCTCGAGTCTAAAAAGCGTGAGTGGTTGACTCACAGCAACATACTTTTTTCTTTAGCAAAAAAAGTATGCAAAAATGCCATAGCTGAACTTGTCATTTCCTTAAAACATAATGAAACGGAAATGACTGCGAACATCAGCGATTATAGTTTTTTACACAGAAAAATACTGCACTCATAGCCGCACTTTAAGCGAGAAGAACACTATATAAAAATGCGGTAAACAACATACAATTTGACAAACTATACGTTTGTATGGTATGATTTTAACAGATTTTAAAATTGGGAGTAATGTAATTATGAAAAAAGAAAAAATAATAAAGAATATAGGTATTATTATTTTAATACTGATAGCTATAATTGTTGTATGGTTTTCGTTTAGAAATATTTTAATAGATAAAAAAGATATAGGAACATTGTCAGATTTTATAATAGCTAGTGTAGCATTTGTAGCATTATTTTTTGGTAGCAAAAGTTTAATAGAATGGGGCAAAACTGAAAAACAAAAACAAGAAACAGAAAAAACAAAACAAGAAGATATAAAAAATATAAGGACTGAAAGATTATCGGATAAAAAAATAGAATTAGCTGTTGAAATTTTAGAAGAATTTCATAATACAAAATTTGCTATTTATAGAATAACAGCTCCTCTTGCGTATATGGATGAGGTAGAAAATGCTAAGAAAAAAATTGAAGAAGAATATATATACATTAAATCTAATCAAAATATAATTTTCTATGATAGATTTATCAAAGAAATTGAAACAATAAATAAATTATTAGGATTATCTATAAAAGCTAAAATATATTTTGGTAGAGATGTTCAAGATTGTTTTCAAAAGATAAAAGAAATAACTGATAAAATATTTTCTAACATACAAATATTAATGAGCCCTCAAATGCAAAACGATGATTCTCAAATAAGAAAATATCACCATGAACTATTTAATATATTTTCAAATGAAGAAATTGAACCAATAATTACTGATGTTGAAAAAAAATTACTACCTTATATTCGGTAAAATAATATAGATTTATTGTTTATGTTGTTGCGTATGAGATTTTTGTAGTTGCCACGTTTAGCACGTCTATGAGCGAAGTATTTTTTGCCGTAAAAACATTAAAATTCATAAAATGTTTTTAAACTCACTTGTCCGAAGAAAAATCCTTTTCAATATGCAGTAAGGATTTTTCAAGTTGTGAGTTGTGCGGTAAAAAATGCAAGTGAATGTGCGGTCTGTGGCGGGTCTTTTTGGTTACTTTTTAGACTCGTGATAAAAAGTAACTTGCCGTGGGTCAACCACCCACTTTGTTGCAGTTTAAAACTGTAAAATAAATTTGTTATAATTTAGTCATTAAAAAAAGAGATAGAATTTTTTAAAAAAATGAATACTATAAAAATATGTAGTGTATGCGGAAAAGAAAATAAAAATCCAAAACAGTATTGTAAATTTTGCAAAAGTTATTTTGATGCTCCTGGAAAAAAACACAAAAAAAATTATTTACAAGAATATATTGTAATGTCGTTGTTGTATTGGGTTATGATATTTATATCTTTTTCAAAAGCAAATTATTTTGATTTCAGTTTACTAAAAAAACCTTTATTATCATTTATTATGTTATCTGTCGGATTTTTGTTTTATATAACAATTACAAAAAACAAAAAATGAAAAACTATCTTAAAATAAATCTGAAGTTTTATAGCGAAGAGATGAGAGAAAGCATGCGACATTCAGTCGGCTCTCTCCGATAAGAAAAAAAGAACTGATCCTCATGACAAGTGCAATTGTCATTGATAAAGACCCTCTTAACTCCAAACGACTTAAGCTGTTTTTCCGCCTGTTCGGAAAGCGAAAGATATTTTTCAGATTCCGGCACATCAAACGCTTTTTTAACGTCAGAACCTACTTCATAACAGCATTTTGATATATGAGGTCCTATATAGGTAAAAACATCCTGAGGAATTATTCCGAAATCATTTCTGAAAGAATTTAAAGCGCTTTCAAGTATTCCCCCTGCCAAACCTCTCCAGCCTGCATGTATAAGCGCTATAACCGAATAATCGCGTGATGTCATAAAAACAGGCATACAGTCTGCCGTAAATATGGCAAGCGTGATATTTTTTTCGTTTGTTATAAGTCCGTCGCATTCGGCAATAAAAGTGCCGCAGTCTTGTTTTGAAACTTTTTTTACGAACGTTCCGTGCACCTGCTGGGCAAAAACTATATTTTTGTGGTTTATATTATTATTTTGGCAGAATTTGACGCGCTGCTGTTCGTCTTTCATATTGCCGCACGATTTAACCGTTGTTAAATGCGGAACCGGAAAGTTTTTATCCTGTATGTAAGATATCTTTTTCAAATCTACTAACATGTTATTTTATCCCTGACTAAAACAACTGAAGCTTGGAAGTTTGGCAGCTTAGCAGCTTGGCGACTGCTTTTGTCGTTAAAGTTTTTACTCAGCTTCTAAACCTCTAAGCTTCTGGTAGTTAAAGTCTTTGCTAAGCTTCTCAGCTTCCGCAGTTAAAGTCTTTTAGTTTTCCAGGTTTCATATGCTGCCGAATTCCAGTCCCAGTCTTCAGTTTCAGCAGAGACACCGCCCAAAAGATCAGGCTGTTTTTTTGCTTTCGTTGAAGAATTTGCCGTCTGGCGCGTATTTTTTGCCACTTTATTAAACGACGCTATGATTGAAACTTTTATCTTTGTATCAAGAATATCGCCTACTATATGTCCTTTTTTTAGTTCGTCGCATTGCTTAAATTCTTTTTTTACAAAATCATCTATCCATTTTTCGTCGCCGACCGTAAAAGGGCTTGTTCTTGAACTTGAAATATTAATCAGCATTCTGTTTGCTATTTTTATGCTGGGTCCTTCAACGAATACGTTTGTCATGGCTCTGGTAAAAGCTTCTTCAATAGTTTCGCCTTCGCCAAGTCCTATAATTGCGTTGCTGGCATTTCCAAGTATCGCCTGCACGTCGGCAAAGTCTATGTTGATAAGACCTGTTTTTGTAATAGTGTCTGTTATCGACTGTATCGAAATTCTTAAAACGTCGTCGACTCTTTTATACATTTCTTCGATAGGCGTTTTTAAGTCTATAACGGCAAATATTTTATCGTTCGGTATTACAATTAAAGCGTCGGTATATTCTTTTATTTTTTCTATTCCGGTATTTGCATTTTCTATTCTTTTTTTGCCTTCAAGCGTAAACGGTTTTGTTACTACTCCAACCGTTAAAACTCCCATATCCCTTGCAATTTTTGCAATGACGGGAGCCGCTCCCGTTCCCGTTCCGCCGCCCATTCCGGTAGTTACAAAAACCATATTTGCGCCTGTTATTGCGTCTTTTAAAATTTCTTCGCTTTCAAATGCCGATTTTTCCCCTTTCTGAGGGTCGCCGCCTACTCCGAGGCCGTCTATTCCTATCTGAATTTTATCTTCGGCAACAGAACGTCTCAATACCGATGCGTCGGTATTTACGACTATAAACTGCACGTCGGATATGTTTGCGGCTATCATTCTGTCGACGGCATTATTGCCGCCGCCGCCTACGCCTATTACTTTTATCACGGCTTTTTTTTGAAAATTATTTAGTCCGCCGTTTGAAGGCAGTTTTATGCTCACGCTCATTTTTTAAATCCTCCGCCCTAAACCATTTTATCGAATATTTGTTTAAACCATGAAGAGACGCTGTCAGTAAGCTGCGGTTTTTTGCCGCGTACTACTTTTGAATAATTATTTTCCTGCATTACAAGATGATCCTTGTATTCGCTGTAAAGAGTCGCGATGGCAGTTGTGTAAACCTGACTTTCAAGTATATCGGCAGGCACTATTATTTTATCGCTGTTTATGTTTGCCGTTTTTACGCCGCAGTCAAAAGCCTTTTCAAAAGCTTCAAGCATTCCCGGCAGTTTTGTTCCGGCTCCCGTAAGAATAACGCCGCCTGAAAGAGCGGAAATGTCGATTCCTCTTTTTTCAAGATTGTAAAATATAAAATCGATCTGCTTGTCAATTGCCGGTTTGATTACGTCGACAAGTTCCTGTTTGGTTGCTTTTTTTGGTTTGGAACCTACCGTATATTCAAATTCTTCGTCGGGATTTGCCAAAACTTCTTCAAGAACCGCTCCGTAAGTTTCTTTGATTCTCTTTGATTCAGCCTGTGTCGTTCTGAATTTTTTTGTAATGTCTTTTGTAAGAAGATCCGAGCCCATAGGAAGTTCAAAAATATCCTGAATTATTTTATTTATATAAACCGAAATGCCGGTCGTCATTCCGCCCATGTCTACGAGTATGCATCCCAGCTCTTTATCTGATGTTTCAACCAGAGTATCGCCAAGCGCGTTGTATCCGTATGAAAGCTGCAGCCCGTCAACGCTTACCGCATTTTTAATATTTTCCATGCTGCTTTTTGAAGCCACTATGACAAGAGCTTTCAACTGCAGATGAGAACATTCAAGCCCTATCGGATCCTGAATTCCGGGCAGATTGTCGACGATGTATTCTTTGGGTATTATCTGTATTATCTCATGGCGAAAATCAAGAATAGTCGCATTTTTTACGGCTTCGGTGACGGCACTCATATTGTCATCGTTTATTTTTTGCGATTCGGTATCGGATATTCTGAAATTTCCTGTAGTATTTTGCGCTTCAATAAGAGCGCCTCTTACAGACACTATTATTCCGTTAGCCTGCGAACTCTGGCTTTCTTCAAGGTTTCTTATGAGGTTTTCTATGGCTCTTGCCGATTCCCTTATTCCTACTACGGCTCCGTCTTTTATGCCGTCCGGACAAGGTTCCGTCGCAGCATGAAGAATTTCCATCTTCCTTTCGTTTGTGTTGAAAGTCGCTATGATCCCGTGTACCGACGAGCTTCCGATATCAAGAATGATTATCAAATCTTTTTTTGCCGCCATTATATTCTCCCTTCTTTTGCGGGTTCGGCGTCCTGTTGAACTTGCGCAGCAGGCTCTTCCGTCAATCCCGGCTTTACTATAATCTTATTTTTATCCAAAAAATTTAAATCCATATATTCAAGAGACGGATATTTTGAGACTGCATCCGAAAAAACTTGAATCATCTTTTTAGTTTTATCTTTTATTTCAGCTTTGTTGAAACTGCCCCAGTAAACTGTTGTTTTGCCGTCAATCATAAATACAATGTCGTCAACTTCTCCGTATTTTATTTCAGTTATCCTGCTCATAAAATCTTTTGCATACGGTTTTATGCATTTAACAAATTCAAGAAGATCTGTTCGCTGTTTATTTGACTCATATCTTAAAACAGGTATTTTCATTTCAAACATATGTCCTCTTAAACCGAAAGAGATATTGTCAAAATCAAGACCTATAAAACTTTCTCCCTGAGGAATAAAAACTTCAGGCTGTCTTTCTTTAAGTTTTATAAGAATTTTTTTCCATCCGCGCGACATTGTAATGTTTTTCAATTCAGGTTTTAAAAGTTTTATTTTGTCTTCAGCGTCTGATAAATCAACTTTAAAAAGATTATCGCCCGTTTTAAAAGGTATAAGTTCTTTTATTTCAACCTGTGTTACGTTTTTGCCGCCTACAATTTCAATTGTTTGTATCTGGAATTTTTCGCAAGCGTATAAATACTGTTTTACCTGTACAAACGCAAATATGAAAATTGCCAAAACAAAAAACGCCAAAAACAGTTTCATAAATTTCTTATAATTTATTCCGCCGTTTTTATCTGAAAAAGAGATTTGCTTATTAAAAATGCTGTTATTTTTTCTTTTAAATGTTCTCATGTTTTTTAAACTGACTTTAAAATTTCAAGAACTAATTTGTCAAAATTCATTCCTGCAGCCCGAGCCGCATCCGGAAAAAGAGACGTTTCCGTCATGCCGGGCAGAGTGTTTGATTCAAGAACCCATATTTTATCATTTTTGTCCACTATCATATCTACCCTGCATGTTCCTTTGCACAAAAATTCCGAAAATACTTTTTCTCCTATTTTCTGTGTTTCCAGTATTGTTTTTTTTGAAAGTCTGGGCGGAATAAGATGTTTCGACTGGCCTACTGTGTATTTTGATTTGAAATCGTAAAATTTTCCTTCCGGAACTATTTCAATGACAGGAAGAGCTTTTCCGTTTAAAACGCTGACGGTAATTTCCGTTCCTTTTACGTATTTTTCTATTAAGACTCTGTCGTCGTATTTAAAAGCGAGTTTAAGCGCTTTTTCGTATTCGCTTTTATTTTTCACTATGGATATTCCTATTGCAGAGCCCTGAGTGGCCGGCTTTACGACAAGAGGATAAGAAAGATTAGTTTTTTTATTTTTTGAATTTTTTACAACTTCATGCCAAGGGGCCGTCGGTATTTCGGCGTATTCAAAAAGTTTTTTTGAAATTATCTTATCCATGCTTGCAGAACTTGCAAAGACTCCGCAGCCCGTATAAGGTATTTTCATTATTTCAAGCATTCCCTGTATAGTTCCGTCTTCGCCCATAGGGCCGTGAAGAGTAACGTAAGCTACGTCTATTTTTTCTTTTAAAAGTTTTTGCGCAATATTTTTGTCAACGTCTATGAGAACTGTTTTAAGTCCCATTTTTTTTATTGCTTTGAAAACCGCTTCTCCAGATTTTAAAGAAATTTCTCTTTCGGAAGAAGTACCTCCGCATAATACGCCGATTTTTTTGTTAGTTAAGTTCATTTTATTATTTTCACTTCCGTTTGGAGTTCTATTTTAAATCTTTCTCTGACCTTTTCTTTTATTGTTTCTATAAGTTCAAGCATTTCAGAAGCTGTGCCGTTTCCCGTATTTATCAGAAAATTTGCGTGTATTTCCGATACTTTGATTCCGCCTAAGGTCAAACCTTTAAGCCCTAGTATATCGATAAGGTATCCCGCGTTTTGGCCTTCAGGGTTTTTAAAGACGCATCCTGCGTTTTTAGTTCCCAGAGGCTGCGTGAAAATTCTTTTTTCAATATCGGCAGATACCGTCTTCAAAATATCATTTTTATTGCCGTTTTTCAATATAAAAACAGCCTTTGTAATAACGCAGTTTTGCAGACTTGATTTTCTGTAAGTAAACTCAATCTGACTTTTGTCATATTTTACTTCTTTTCCTGTAAAATCAACGGCTTCAACGTTTTCGACAAAAGAACCTATCCAGCTGTTTTCAAGGCCTGCATTTCCGAAAACGGCGCCGCCGACTGTGCCCGGTATTCCGATAAGATGTTCAAATCCTTTCAGAGACTGTTCGGCCGCCATTTTTATTACTGTTCCGAGTTTTGCCGCGGCTCCCACCGATACGGTATTTCCTACAATTTGTATTTCTTCAAATTCGCCGGCAAGCTTAAGAACGATTCCTCTAAATCCGTCATCCGTAAAAAGAAGATTTGATCCGCCGCCTATCACAAAAAAAGGTATATTTTTTTCGTGTATAAAAACCATTAAATTTTTAAGTTCTTCATGTTTTTTTATTCTTACGAAAAAGTCGGCATTTCCGCCAAGTCTTAAAGTGGTGTGATTTGATAAAGGTTCATCCGTCATAAAATCAAGATTTAACCTTTCCAAACCGTTTATTATATCAGTGTTAATAGCTCTTCTCCTTTTTGCCATACGCTGCCGGCTCCAATAGTAAGAAAAATATCGCCCTGTTTAAGAACGTCGGCTATGGCTTTTGTATTTGTAAATTTAAAAACATTGCATTTGTTTTCTTTGGCGCTTTTTATTATAAGATCTGACGTTACGCCTTTAATCGGTTTTTCGCTTGCCGGATAAATATCCATAACGTAAACCGCGTCGGCTTTTTTTAAAGCTTTGCCGAATTCCCTGTATAAATTCTGGGTTCTTGTATATCGGTGCGGCTGGAACAGGGCTATAAGCCTTCTGTTTTTCCAATTGTGTTTTATGGCCGATAGAGTGGCTTCTATTTCAGTCGGATGATGTCCGTAATCGTCTACTATGGTAATTCCGTTTTTTTCACCTTTTATTTCAATTCTTCTTCCGACTCCTCCGTATGAATTAAGGGCATTTTGAATGTTTGCAAAAGCTATGTTGTACTGAAGCCCCACTGTTATTGCGGCAAGAGAATTTAATATGTTATGTTCGCCGGGCACTTTGAGAATTATTTTGCCTAGTTTTTTATTTTTATAAATAAGAGAATATTCGGTGTTGCCTCTGACGACTTTTATGTCTTTTGCCGTAACGTCCGGTTTGCCGGTCAGTCCGTATGTTATGTATTTTCTTGTAAGCCTCGGTATTACTTCCTTAACAAGATTGTTATCGGTGCAAATTATGGAACAGCCGTAAAAAGGAACGCTGTTCATATGCTTTACAAAAGCGTCTTTTAAATTTTCCATCGTTATGTAATAATCAAGATGATCATTGTCGATATTTGTCACAACTGTAATAACCGGAGAAAGTTTTAAAAAAGAACCGTCGGATTCATCCGCTTCGGCTAAGAGATATTCCCCCTTGCCGAGCCTTGCGCTGCTTTTAAGATTTTTAAGTTTGCCGCCTATGACGATGGTCGGGTCAAGACCGCCGGCATCAAGAACCATAGATGTCATTGAAGTAGTTGTTGTTTTGCCGTGAGTTCCGGCTATGGTTATCGTATATTTCAGCCTTGCAAGCTCTGCAAGCATTTCAACTCTGGGTATTATTATTATTTTATTTTTTACGGCCTGTATTACTTCAGGATTGTCCTTCTGTATTGCGGTAGACGTTACTACTACGTCGACTTTTTTTACATTTTTGGCGTGATGTCCGATATATATTTTTGCGCCGAGTTGTTTCAGTCTCTGAGTCACTTCCGTTTTTTTTATATCGGAGCCGGACACTTTATGCCCGAGGTTTAACAAAACTTCCGCTATTCCCGACATTCCCGAACCGCCTATACCGACAAAGTGAATTTTTTGTTCTTTTTTAAACACGTTTTTTCCTCTTTGATGTTTTATTAAAGTTTTTAAATCGCTGCAAAATTAATCTTCTATTATATTATGATACTGGTGCGGACAAATTTTTTGTTTGCATCTTTGCGGCTTTTCATACAAATTCAAGTCTTCGTCGAAGATATTACCCAGATAAGTCGAATCCATTGAACATTTCCTTATGTTTCCGTTTGGAAATATATGAATATACCTATACCCTGCCATGCATTTTTTTCCGAATGAAGACTGTTTTGTGCTTTCATAATCCGAAGAGGCAAGATTTTGTTCGGATTTTATTTTTTTTACCAAATTGATTTCGTCTTCAGAATTTAATACCTCAAGATTTCCGTATTCAGTTTCCTGGTCATGTCTGAAACTTTTGAAAAACAGAGGATTTAATTTTATTCCGCAGTCGTTTATTGATTTTATAAAATGCTGCTGTTTTTTTAAATTTGTTTCATCGGCAACAAAATTCACCGTATGATCCGGGATGTATTTTTTTAACAGAATTAAATTTCCTGCAAAGCTTTCAGTAGACATACATGACGGATGAAATGTGGCATTTAAGGATATTCTGTCATTCGGGAAATTAAAATTTAAAAACTCAGCTGCGTTAAAGGATAAATTGGTACATAATGAAACATGCATGTTCGGATGTTTGTTAATCAAATGTTGCAGAAATTGAAAAATATTCGGATATATAGTAGGTTCGCCGCCGGAGATAGTTAAATTTACGCCGGTTTCAGAAGTCATTATCTTGCCTAAAAAAATATCCCACATTTTTATAATTGTATTCAGAGGCTGAAACTTAAGCGCATTTGTATTGTACCACCCCAAACAATAAGGGCATCTGAAATTACAGTCCCATAGAGGAAGCCATGTAATTTCAAATATGTTATTGTGCATAAACAACCTCTCAGTTTCTTACGTAAATTAAATTTGCGACTTCTTCGTCGACTGCTATCTGTGTTTCGTTTACTTTAATAATAAAACTCGGAAATTTCTGGTGAAGCAATATCTTAACGCCCGGAATAAGTCCAAGCGACAAAAGCTTATGCAGGTAACTGTGATTAGTAGTTACTATGTAAGCAAGTTTTACTTCTTCTCCGGCATCAAGCTGAGACAGAGGAAACACTATAGATTTTATTTTATTTTCAGATTTTTCACAACATTTTCCGCTCGGGATAATGGCTCCGTGCGGACATTCCGTCGGATGTCCTAAAAGAGTGCATATTGAATCTGCAAGTTCTGTTGATATATTGTGTTCCAAATTGCAGGCAATTTCATCTATTGCCGTTTTATCAAATTCAAGAACGTCGGCAAGAAGCCTCTCGGTCAGCCTGTGCCTTCTTGTTATTTCTCTTCCGATTTCTTCGCCTTTGTCAGTAAGTTTTATGTTTTCATTATCTTTTATAACGTAACCTTCCGTTATAAGCTGATTCATCACGTTTTCACATACGCCTTTTTTGACTATCGCATCAATTTTATTGAAATTTATATCGCCTCTTTGAATTGAAGTCCATATAAGGCTCAGTGATTCTTCAAGGTCCAAATGTTCTTTTGTTTTCATTCTTATACCTCTAAATATTTACGAACTTTAACAATAATCTGAGTAATCCGCCGAACAAAACGGCATAAGCCGTGATTGCCAGAAAAATTACCGAAGCAATTTTAAGTCCGTATTCTTTTACTACTACAAGGCTTTGAGCAAGACAAGGAATAAATAACGTTATCACTACGGCGGTAATCAGAACCTGTGAATTAGTTAAAATACCGTTCTGAGCCATTACATAAATTCCGGAAGCTCCGTAATCTCTTCTTAAAAAACCCATTATGAAAGTACTTGTAGTTTCAACAGGCAGCCCGAGAAATTTTACTATTACCGGAGACAACGCAGTCTCTATTTTTGAAAGCAGGTGAAGTTTGTCTATAACAAACAATCCTGCCGTTGCGGCTATAAATAAAGGAACTACTTCTTTTAAATACCATTCAAGCCTCATTTTTATTTTTGAAAGAATATTCAATATTGAAGGAACTCGTATATTAGGGAGTTCTATTATCAGGTTATTTGATTCACCTTTTATAAAATGCGCCAGAAGTTTTCCGACAGCAAGAACAGAGGCCATAATGCAGCAGAACCATATTATTGTTGCTTTGTAAGATATTGCAGAAAGCATGGCAAGTATTACGCCAAGCTGCGCCGAACACGGGATTGCAAGAGAAAGCAGAACAAGAATTATCATTCTTTCTTTTTTTGTTTCAAGAATTCTGGCGCTTAAAACAGCCATAGTTCCGCATCCTATTCCAAGAACCATGGGAAGAACGGCCTTTCCGTTTAACCCGATCTGGGAAAAAAGTCTGTCGAGCATCACCGATAATCTCGGAAGATATCCCGAATCTTCAAGTATTCCCAGAAAAAGAAAAAATCCGGTTATTATCGGAAATATTATTGCAAATGCGTATGTTACGGCAACAGTCCATAAACCGTACTGACCTACAAAAAAATCTTTTATAAAAGGATGAATTTTATAATAATCAAAAATACTTGTGACTGCCGGATTTAAAAAGTTTTCAAATACGGACGTTTGTATAAAATCAACGACCGTGCCGGCCATGAATACTCCTACAAATTTATACATTACGTAAATGACAAGCGCGAGCAGGAGGCTTCCTGCAAAAGGATTTAAAGCAAGATTTCCGAGAAACTGCAGAAATTCAAATTTTTCTTTCTGTTTGATTATTTTGGCGTTGCCCGTAATTTTTTTTATTGCTGTATTTCTGTCGTTGAAAAGCTGTGAATTGAATTTGTTGCATTCAGACGTATTTTTTGAAAAACAGTTTGTTTTTATAAAGTTTCTGAGATTTTCAGGAATATATTTTTCTATTCCTTTATCTCCCGAAAGCATATAAACCGATGCTGCTCTTGCAAACGGCATTTTTTCTTTTAAAATATCTTCTATACATTTAATTTCTTTTTCATTTGAATAAACAATGTCGAATGCTGTTGTTTTTGCCTGAGGTATTTTCTTGAGTATTTTGTCGATTCCGTAATCGCTTGTCGCCGCCGTCATGATTACAGGAACACCGAGTATTTTTTCAAGCATGTAGCTGTTTATTTTTATTCCGGCATGGATCGCCTCATCATACATATTCAAAACAAGAATAACCGGTATTTTAAAAAGAGAAAGCTCAAAAAAAAGATGCAGGGATCTCTCTATGTTTTTAATATCGCATACCTGAACTATAACTGAAGGTTTTTCTTTAAGTATCAGATCTCTTGTGACTTGTTCGTCTTCGGAAAGAGGCATAAGCGAATAAACGCCGGGAGTGTCAACGGCTGCGTATTCCTCGCCGTTTACTGTAAGTTTACCCCTTGTTACGTCCACGCTTGTTCCGGAATAATTTGATACTACGGAATACTGTCCGGTAAGTTTATTGAATATAACGGATTTTCCGACATTCGGATTTCCGACAAAAGCAATAAGCTTATTTGCCATTTGTCATTTACCCTTTGAACCGGCCGAAGCCGAAACGGTAGTTGTTATTCCGCCGCGGATTTTAAATTTTAATTGGACCGATATGTCTTTTGTTTTTAATACGGAAGTTAAATCCGCAAGAATGCTGTTTACTACGCTTTCATGCACCATGCCGACCATTCTGTAAGACTGCAGATACATTTTGAGCGATTTAAGCTCAACTACAGTTTTGGCAGGCGCATAGTTTATCGTAAGATAAGCAAAGTCAGGAAGCCCCGTCCAAGGGCATAAACACGTAAATTCTTCCGTTTCAATGCATACGTTAATTTTTTTTCCTGAATATTGATAAGGCATTACTTGCAAAAGATCTTTGGAAACTTTATTAAATTCGGGCATATTTTTCATAAAATTGTTCCTTTTTGGTTTGTTTTGCAGATTATACCAAATTTTGACGTAATAAGTGAATGGATTTTGAACAAAAAAACGAATTTGTTTATGCGCGGTTAAATTTAACCGTAACAGAGGTTCCTTCATTGACCGTGCTGTCAATTGTTATGGAGGCGTTGTGTATGTTGGTTATATATTTGACTATTGAAAGTCCGAGTCCCGTGCCGCCGGATTTTCTGCTTCTGGCTTTGTCTACGACATAGAATCTTTCAAAAAGTCTGGGCAGATGTTCCTTTGATATTCCTATACCTGTATCTGAAACAGTAAGAATTACTTTGTCCGGTGCACTTTCAAGTTTTACGGCAATAGAGCCTTTTTCAGTGTATCTTAAGGCGTTATCAAGCAGATTTACAAGCATTTGCTCAATATAAAATTCATTTCCGTTTATAAAAAAACTGCCGTCCGTTTTTGTAAAATCGAGTTTTATATTTTTCTGTTCAGTTCTGTTTTTATATAAATCCGAAGCGGCAAACACAGTTTTAGCAAGATCCATTTTAACAAGCTCGATATTTTTATTGTTTTCAAGTTCTGATAAAGACAGAAGATCAGTTACTATTTTCGTGAGTCTTTCAGAATGTTTTTTTATCACGACAGTATATCTTTTTATTGCGTCAATATCGTCTTCCGTTTCAATGTTTTCTACAAAACATGATATCGCCGTAAGAGGCGTTTTTAATTCGTGAGACGCATTTGTCACGAATTCTTTTTTCATCGCAGCCATTTGTTTTATTGCGGTTATATCGTGAAAAGTAAGAACCGTATTATCGTTTGTTTTTATTTTTGAAGCCGTCAGAGAATATATTTTGTTTTCGTATTCTATTTCCGAAAATATAACAGAATTTCCGTCGTAAGAAAGATTGTTTATCGTTTCCTCAAGATTTTTGTCTCTGAATATTTCCCAAAAATATCTGTTGTCGGGATTTATATTTTTAAAATGTTTCTCAAAAGCGCCGTTATGCATTATTATTTTGCCTGACTTGTCGGTAACGATTATTGTATCGTTTACTGACTCCATTATTCTGTCGAGTTTTAATTTATCTTCTTTTATTTTTGAAAAAAGGGCTTCTATCTGTTCTGACATTTTATTGAAGCTGTCTCCCAAAAGATCAATTTCGTCTCTTGATGAATTAGACGTTGTTTCTATTTTTGCCGAAAAATCCCCTCCGGCCAGTTTTTCGGAAGCGTTTTTAAGATTTGTTATTTTAATCGATAAGCTAAACGCTATAAAAGAGGCGATTATAACAGAAATAAAGAGCATTATCATTATTATTATGAAAATTGTGACTCTCATTTCGTTTGCGAATATATTTATTGTCTCAAGCGGCATGCTTAAGCGGATCACGGCTGCCGGTTTGGAATTTACTTCAATCATTGATGCAGAATAAAGCATCTTTCTGTTTAGAGTCGAGCTGAAACGTATATTATGTGCGTTTTTGCCATGCATTGCTTCTTTTACTTCCGTTCTGTCGGAGTGATTTGGCATATCAGCCGGATTTGCCTGTGAATCGGCTATAACCTGTCCGGTCAAGGATATAAGCGTTATTCTTCTGTTCATCATTTTTCCGTATTCGGTTACGGCTTTTTGAACGGAGGCAATATTGCCGGAAGAATATAAATTGATGATATTGTATGTTACGATTTTCTTGTTTGAATCAAGTTCTGTTATGAAAAAATCTTTATATTTTTTATCTACGTAATTATTCGCCGCTATAAAAAAAACGGCCGACATGCATAATACCGTTAAAAATACAGATAAAAATATTTTGATAAAAATTTTGTTAATCTTCAAGTTTGTATCCGACTCCGTGTATGTTTTTTATAATATCGCAATATTTTCCAAGTTTTTTTCTTAAGTGCCTTATATGGACGTCAACCGTTCTGTCTATTACTATTTTATCTTCTCCCCATATATAATCGAGAATTTTGTCTCTTGAAAGAACATTGCCCTTTTTTGAAACAAGCAGTTCCAACAGCTTGAATTCGGTTGATGTCAAAACTATTTTTTTATTTTCTATTTCAAGTTCAAAATTATCTTTGTTAAGTTTTATTTTTCCGTCGGCAAATTCCGTTACGGTCTGGGCTGTTTTTAAAACTGTTCTTCTTAAAACGACTTTTATTCTTGCAAGCAGTTCTTTCTGCGAGAAAGGCTTTGTTACATAGTCGTCTGCGCCTAACTCAAGACCTATTATTTTATCCGATTCTTCGGACTTTGCGCTGAGCATTATAACAGGTATATTTACGTATTTAGGATTGTTTTTTAAATGTTTGCATATTTCGTAGCCGTCGGTATCCGGCAGCATAAGATCAAGTATGAATAAATCCGGAGTCTTCTTTTTTAGGCCTTTAAAAAAATCCGAAGCGTTTGTAAAAACATTTACTTCATAGCCGTTTTTTTTGAGAAAAACGGAAAGAGCTTCAAGTATATCTTCTTCATCGTCTACAATGGAAATCAGTTTTGCCATCGTCAGCTCCCCCTGCTTAGAATTACTCTCTGAATAATGTTACCAAAAATATTTTTTATATTCTACTGTTATGCTTGACTGAAACGCCTTTAGCAAGATAAATAACGTCTTCGCATATGTTTGTTGATAAATCGGCTATTCTTTCAAGATTTGCCGAAATGCTTATGAGACGCAGCGATCTGTTTACTACATTTGAATCCGCTCTCATAAGAGCCGCGAGATCTTTTTTTATGATTATATTCAGTTCGTCAACGGTATCGTCTTTTTTACAGACTTTTTCGGCAAGCTCAACATTTTCCTCAACAAAAGATTCTATGGCTTCTTTCATCATTTCCCGCACGATTTTTGCCATTTTAGGTATGTCTATGAGCTCTTTAACCTGCGGCTTCATTATCAGAGGAAGCCCGTGTCCTGCTATATTTACGGCATGATCGGCGACTCTTTCAAGGTCGTTGCTTATTTTTATTATGCTTATAAGAATCCTTAAGTTTTTTGTTACCGGCTGGTACTGGGCAATCGCATTGATGCAGTTTTCGTCAAATTCAAGCTCATACCTGTTTGCCGCCGGTTCAAAAAACTCAAGAACTTCTTTCAATTTTTCTTCATTTCTTTCAAGAAGACCAGATATGCTTTTTTCAACCATGAGTTCCACATGGTTGCAGTATTCAATAAGTCTTCTCTTTAAGTTTAAGATTTTTTCGTCTAACATTTTATTCTCCGTTTATATTTTTAATTAAAGATTAACCGAATTTGCCTGACAGATACTGCTCCGTTTTTTCTTCTTTCGGTATTGTAAATATTACTTCTGTTTTATCGCATTCGATAAGTTCTCCAAGATACATAAACGCCGTGTAATCGGATACTCTTGCGGCTTGCTGCATATTGTGTGTGACTATCACAATTGTGTAATATTTTTTGAGTTCAAGAATCAGCTCTTCAACTTTTGCCGTTGAAATAGGATCGAGGCTCGCACACGGTTCGTCAAACAGTATGACTTTAGGTTCAACCGCAAGACATCTTGCTATACAGAGTCTCTGCTGCTGTCCGCCGGAAAGCATTAAAGCGCTTGTGTGAAGCCTTTCTTTTACTTCATTCCAGAGAGCCGCTTTTTTAAGTGAATCTTCCACTTTTTCTTTTATGAAATTTTTATCTTTTATTCCGTTTACTTCAAGACCGTATGCTATATTCTGGTAAATTGATTTCGGGAAAGGATTCGGTTTCTGGAAAACCATTCCTACTTTTTTTCTTATATTTACGACGTCTATATTTTTTTCAAGTATATTTTGTCCTTCAAAAATAAGGCTGCCTTCGGCTCTTGTGTTTGGAACAAGGTCATTCATTTTATTGAGCATTCTTAAAAAAGTTGATTTGCCGCAGCCTGACGGCCCGATAAATGCCGTTACTTTATTGTCAAAAATGTTAAGGTTAAGATTTTTGATGGCATGGTGTTTGCCGTAATAAAAATTGACGTTTTCGGCGCTTATTTTAATTTTATTGCCGGAATTAATGGACATAACCGCTCCTGTATTTATTTCTTATTATTATTGCAAAAGCTGATATCATAAGCACAAGCGCAAGAAGTATCAGAGAACAGCCGTAAGCTATCGCCACCTGTTTATCAGGATGAGTGCCTTCTGTCATAAGCGCGTATATGTGATAAGGCAGGGCCATTGTTTCATCAAAAACCGATGAAGGATAACTGCGTCTGTAAAAGGTGGCCGCGGTAAAAAGAATCGGGGCAGTTTCGCCTGCGGCTCTTCCTATGCTTAAAATTACGCCTGTCATAATGCCCGGCATAGCCGTAGGCAAAACGGTTTTGCGTATAGTCTGCCAGTGGGTAGCTCCAAGCGCAAGAGACGCTTCTCTTATGGAATAAGGAACAGCCATTAAAGCTTCCTGCGAGGCAGATATTATGCCCGGCAAAATCAGCATTGAAAGAGTCAAACTGCCTGACAATATTGAAACTCCGAAATCAAAAAAATTCACAAAAACGGCAAGACCGAAAAGTCCGAATACTACCGACGGAACGCCGGCAAGATTATTTATACTCATTCTTATTATATTGACTATATATCCAGTCGGGCTGTATTCGTTGAGATAAATTGCGCAAGCTACTCCCAGAGGAAGCGCGATCAATACTGAACCCGTAACAAGATAAAAAGTTCCGAGTATAGCCGGAGCAACTCCGCCTTCTGTCATGGATTTTCTCGGGATGGAAGTTAAAAATTCCCACGATATTGAATTAAATCCCTTTACCGTTATCAAATATATTATGCTGGCAAGAAAAAATAAAGTGATTATTACGCATAAACTGATAAGGGAAAATCCTATTAACTGGTATATTTTCTGTTTCATCTGTTTAACCCCAGTTTTACTCTGTGTTTTTTACTTATATGTTCGGCTATAATGTTAAAAATAAGGGTTATCAAAAATAATATAAGCCCTATTGCAAAAAGAGCGTGGTAATGTTCTGACCCTACGGCGCTTTCACCCATCTCGGCGGCTATAGTTGAAGTCATAGGTCTTACCGGATCAAAAATAGATTTAGGCATTATGGCGGCTCCTCCGGAAACCATAAGAACCGTCATCGTTTCTCCAACGATTCTGCTCATTCCCAGAATTATTGCCGTAGATATGCCTGACATTGAGGCAGGTATTACCACTTTTACAAGAGTCTGCCATCTGTTTGCTCCCAGAGCGTAAGAAGCTTCTTTAAAATTTTTCGGCACAAAACTTAACGCGTCTTCGGCAAGGCTTGTGACCGTCGGTATTGCCATTATTCCAAGAACAAGGCTTGCAGTAAAAGCGCAAAGGCCGGTAGGAATATTGAAAATTTTTTGTAAAAAAGGAGCTACGACAAGCATTCCGAAAAAACCGAATACTATCGACGGAATTCCGGCAAGAACTTCTATCGTAGGTTTGAGAATCTGTTTCTGTCTTGCCGATGCAAGCTCGTTAATGTAAAGAGCGCTTCCTATTCCAAGAGGAACTGCGACTATCATTGCTCCGAATGTTACCCAGAATGAAGCCGCTATCAGAGGAAATATTCCGTATTCAGGAGGTTCATGCGTTGGATACCACTGCATTCCGAATATAAAATCTTTAATGTTTATTTCTTTTAGCACGGGAAAGCTTTCTTTAAACAAAACTATTATTATGCCCAAAAGAAATAAGAGCGATGAAAAAGCGAGAATCGTAAAAATCAGCTTAATAAGTTTTTCTTTTTTATTATACATGGCATAATTCTACAAACTGTAAGTTAAAAATAAATAAATCAATTGTTAAGATTTTGTTAAGCTGAATATAAAAAACATTTTTAATTTGTTAAAAATTAGGGTATACATTTTTTATTATTGTGTAAATTAAAAAAGAAATCCTCCGCGTAAATACGCGGAGGATCCGTTTTGTTGGGGAGAGGTATGATTATTTTAATCCAACAAAACCTTCTCTCTTTACAAGAGTTTGTCCGTCTTCGCTGAGGAGAAAATCTATGTAAGCTTTCGCATCGCCTTTAGCTGTGCCGTTTACATACATAAACAAAGGTCTTGAATAAGAATATTTGCCGGAAAGAACGGTTTCAACGCTGGCTTTGACTCCGTCTATTGAAACATCCCCCAAATCTTTTAAATAACCTATGCCGACATATCCGATTGCACTTTTTGTGTTTTTTACAGTTGTGGCGACGGCTTGGTTTGAAGCCTGCATTAGAGCATCGGATCTTACCTTTTCCTTGTTCAAAGCAAGTTCTCCGAAAGCTTCAAAAGTTCCGCTTGCGCTGTCTCTTGAAACTACGATTATTTTTTCATCTGCTCCGCCTAATTGTTTCCAGTTTGAAATTTTACCCGTAAAAATATCTTTTACCTGTGCTTTTGAAAGGCTTCTTACCGTATTTGCGGTATTTACCACAACCGCTATTCCGTCCATAGCTATAACATAAGCTTTAGGCTGTACTCCGTTTGACGCCGCTTTCTGGAGTTCAGAATCTTTTATGGATCTTGAAGCCATTGCTATATCGCATTTTTTTGCTATAAGAGAATTAATTCCTACGCCCGATCCGCCGCCTCTTACGCTTATCTCTATTTTATCGTTCGCATCCATCATTTCCTCAGCGGCTCTTTGTGCTATCGGAAGCACTGTCGTTGAGCCTTCAAGAGTTACTTTTGCAAATGATACGGAGCTTATGCACGTTACGGCGATTGCTGCCATAAACAACTTTTTTACTAAATTCATTTTATTTTCCCCCTTTTGTTTTTAATTAAAATTTATATACAAAATCAAACTGGCATAGGCTCTTAGGAACATTTCCGTCTATATCTGTCATCTGGTAATAATCTATTGAGAAAGAAAGAGCTTTTGTTAAACCGAAAGCTGCTATAAATTCGTATCCCTTTCCGGCTTTTCCGCCGTAAGCGTCAGAATCTCCCAGTCCTTCAGGAATAGAATACAGCTCTTCGTATCTGTACATGCCTTTAATCTGCCATGTTCCGATTTTGTCAAGTTTTGAATAACCGAAACTTGCTCCTGCCAAATATGCCGTGACTGCGTCTTTGCCGTTAACTTTAGGCAAATCATTTTGTGTGTTATGGACAAAATCTCCGAATATGCCGAGGTTATATGATGACTGGAATACTTCGGCAAAATCAACAGATATGCTTGGGTTTATTATTCTGAAATCATAATTTTTTATTAACCCTGTTCCTGCGTTTGTTCTTCCTGCAAAATTAAACTGCTGGTAAGCCAATCCGAATTTTGCTTTTACGGAATTATGAATAAATTCTATTACCGGCTGCACTATGTAAGCGTCAGCAAGCATTTTTCCCTGTTTTCCTTCTCCAAACGTATACCAGCCTGTATTTGCGCTGAATTTTGTGCTTTCCGAAAGATCGGTTTTTAACGTCGCATTCAATCCGTCCGGATTATAGTCTCCGTCCCATATTAAATCGCTTGTATTCCATATGTGAGTCTGTGATTTTACTTTACCGCCTCTTACTGTTACCCATTCATAAGGGTCATACTGTATATATGCGTAATCAACAAACAAAGGAGCTTTATTCATATATTCAAAGGTATGGTTTGTAGAACTTGCTTCTTTATCTTTTACATCGCTTCCAGAAACGCCAAGTGAACCTGTTGCAAGGCCGAAGCCGATCTGTACTTTTTCAACAGGTCTTGTTTCTACGCCGAGTCTCAATCTCATTCTTTCTCTCAATCTTGCTTTATTGCTTGCGTCCCAGTCATACTGTGTTCTGATTCTCAAATCGCCCTTAAATGTCATGTTCTGTACCCATGCCGGAACAATTTCAGATTTTCCGGATGCAAGCTTCATTCTTGCTTCTTCTTTTGATTCGGTAGTTAAAGTCTGAGCTTCACCGTAGGTGATGATTCCTTTTTCGGCAAGTAGATTTGCCAAAGAGCCTATTTCCGCAAAAGCAGAACAGGACATAGCAGTTACAAACGCCGCCGCAAAAAACAAATTTCTTTTTAACATCTTGTCTCTCCTTTTTTATTGCACTTTTCAGTGCTGTTTTTTTGCAACAATTTTCTGTTGTTGGCAAAATAATATAAAAAGACGATTAAGATAAAATAAATAAAATGTTAATTATTTGTTAACCTGAAATATCACGGCGGATGCGTTTGACAAACATAAATTATTTATGTACCATTTTTTAAACCAACAGATATTTGTTATCAGATGATGATGCTAAAGGTTTTTTTATTGTTTGCCTTTGTGCATTTTTTTTTGTTTTTAATATCAATATATATTTAAAATGTATAGGGAGCCAGAAAAATGAAATACATTTTTATGACGGGCGGCGTTGTAAGTTCTTTGGGAAAAGGAATCACCGGAGCGAGTATCGGAAAACTTCTGCAGATGCACGGTTATAAGGTTACCATGATAAAAATGGACCCTTACATAAATGTTGATCCCGGCACAATGAACCCTTTTCAGCACGGAGAAGTATATGTTACAGCAGACGGAGCAGAAGCCGACCTTGATTTAGGCACCTACGAAAGATTTCTCGATATGGTTACAACAAAAGCCAATACAAACACTGCAGGGCATATATACCAGACGGTTATAAACAACGAGAGAAGAGGCGATTATAACGGCGGCACAGTTCAGGTAATTCCGCACATAACAGATGAAATCAAAAGAAGATTTTCTGCATTTGAAAAACAAGTTGATATAACCATAATAGAAATAGGCGGAACGGTCGGAGATATAGAAGGACTTCCTTTTATAGAAGCCACAAGACAGTTTATGCTTGAGCAGAAAAGAGAAGACGTAATGAGTATACATCTGACACTGGTTCCATATATACACGGTGCAAATGAATTGAAAACAAAGCCGACACAGCATTCCGTAAATAAGTTAAGAGAAGTAGGTATAGTTCCGGATATGATTATTTGCAGAACAGAACATACTATTTCGGATTCGATGAAAGCAAAAATTTCCTTATTTTGTAATGTTAGAAAAGAGGCAGTTGTTGAAGCTAAAAGCTGCGCTTCAATTTATCATATTCCTGAATCTCTGCATAAACAGGGAGTAGATGCTTTTGTACTTGAAAGGCTTGGTTTAAAGAATAAAAAAACATTTTCAAAAGAATGGTTCAAATATGTAAAAAGAGGAAAAGGTTTTAAGGACAGCATAAGCATAGGCATAATTGGCAAATATGCAGATTTAAAAGATGCTTATAAATCTATAGACGAATCATTGAAGATTTCTGCGCTGGATGAAAATTTAGATATAGATATAAAGTATATTTCATCAGAAGATAAAAATTTGATAAACAAATTAAAACAATTGCATGGCATTTTGATTCCCGGCGGCTTTGGCATAAGAGGTGTTGAAGGTAAGATTGCCGCAATCAAATTTGCAAGAGAAAACAAAGTTCCTTTCTTCGGAATATGTCTGGGAATGCAGTGTGCCATTATTGAATCTGCAAGAAATTTGCTTGGCATAAAAAATGCAAATTCCACGGAAATAGATGCAAAGACAAAAGAACCGGTGGTTGAAATGTTGGAAGAACAGAAAAGTATAAAAAATCTCGGCGCTACAATGAGACTCGGTAATTATGAAGCAGATCTTGTGAAAGGTTCTCTTGTTCATAAATTATATAAATCAGATAAAATAGTTGAAAGACACAGACACAGATATGAAATGAATCCAAAATATATCGAAGATTTTAAGAAAGTAGGTTTTGAAGTTTCGGGATTTCATAAAGACATTTTGCCTGAAATAATAGAGCTTAAAAATCATCCTTTCTTCATAGCAGTGCAGTTTCATCCTGAATTCGGCGCAAGGCCCGCCAAACAGCATCCTATTTTCAGAGGATTTGTTCAGGCCAGCGGAAAATTTAAAAAAAGCGTGTGTAAATAAAATTTTTAGCATAAGCCGTTGTATGAATGTAATTTAACGGTGGATTCAGTTTAATTATATGTTTTTGCCGTCTAAGAGTTGCCGATTTGAATATTTTATTTAAAATTTATATACTCTCTGAACTGTTTTGGTTTTTATTATTTTTACGGATTATAATATGTTTAAAATTATTTCAAAAACAAGTTTATCATCGAATATAAAGAGCTTTGAAATCAGTGCTCCCGATATTGCCAAAAATTCAAAAGCCGGGCAGTTTGTTATTTTAAGACTGCACGAAAAAGGTGAAAGAATTCCTTTGACAATAGCCGGATCGGATTCTGCAAAAGGAACCGTTCGGATTATTTTTCAGGAAGCAGGAAAGACCACAACAGAGCTTGGCGCTTTGAATGAAGGCCAGTACATAAGAGATGTTCTGGGACCTTTGGGCCATCCTACCGAAATTAAAAATTACGGGACAATCGTTGCAGTTGCCGGAGGAGTAGGAACTGCGGAAGTTTTGCCTGTCATAAAAAGTCTTCTTAAAGCCGGAAATAAAGTTATAACGATTGTTGGTGCAAGAAATAAAGATTTATTAATTCTTGAAGATGAATTAAAAGAAAATTCCTCGCAGCTTTTAATAGCAACCGACGACGGTTCTTACGGCGTTAAGGGTTTTGTCACAAATATTCTTGCCGATGTAATATCAAAAGAAAAAATTAATATTGTTTACGCCATAGGGCCTGTGCCTATGATGAAAGCTGTTTCAAATATGACAAAAGAACACAATATAGAAACATTGGTTTCTTTAAATCCGATAATGGTTGACGGAACCGGAATGTGCGGCGCATGCCGTGTCACCGTAAACGGTAAAACAAAATTTGCCTGCGTTGACGGGCCTGAATTTGACGCTCATAAAGTAAATTGGGATGAACTTGTGTCAAGATTGTCGCTGTTTAAGAAATATGAGGCTGAGTCTTTTGAAAATTTCAAACATAATCCGGAGTGCAAATGTCATCACAAAGAATAAAAATGCCTGAAAGACAGCCTGAAGAAAGAAATAAAGATTTTAAACAGGTTAATACAGGATATACGGAAGAACAAGCGGAAACTGAGGCACGAAGATGTCTGCAGTGTAAAAAACCGTTTTGCGTTCAGGGCTGTCCCGTTGAAATAAACATTCCAGGCTTTATCAAACAAATAGCTGACAAAAACTTTAATAAAGCAATCGCCGTTTTAAAAGAAAAGAATAATCTTCCCGCCGTGTGCGGAAGAGTATGTCCTCAGGAAAATCAGTGTGAAAAATTTTGTATTTTGGCTAAAAAAAGCGAATCTGTAGCAATAGGCAATCTTGAAAGATTTGCCGCAGATTGGGCAACCTCAAATATAAAAGACGAAAAAATCACTATAAAATCAAACGGAATAAAAATAGCCGTAGTCGGTTCGGGTCCTGCAGGTCTTACATGCGCAGGAGATCTTGCAAAAATCGGTTATGATATTACCGTTTTTGAATCTTTGCATGACAGCGGCGGAGTATTGAGATACGGTATTCCTGAATTCAGGCTGCCGTGCGATGTATTGGATGCTGAAATAAATACTTTGAAGGCTCTGGGCATAAAATTTGTTTTTAATTGTTTAATAGGCAGAACAAAAACGATTCAGGATTTGTTTGATGAAGGGTTTAAGTCTGTTTTTATAGGAGCGGGAGCGGGACTGCCTTCTTTTCTAAATATAGAAGGCGAAAATTATAACAATATTTATTCCGCAAACGAATTTCTTGCAAGAGTCAATCTTATGTCAGCTTTTAAATTCCCGGATTTTGATACCCCCATTCACAGAGGCAGAAATGTTGTAGTAATAGGCGGCGGAAATACCGCTATGGATTCGGCAAGAACCGCTAAAAGACTGGGAGCTCAGTCCGTAAAACTTGTTTATAGAAGAACTCAGCAGGAAATGCCGGCCCGTCTTGAAGAAAGAAAACATGCTCTCGAAGAAGGAATAGAATTTATAGAACTTACGGCTCCGGTAAAATTTTTGGCAGATGAAAAAGGCTTTGTTAAAGCGATGGAGTGCGTTAAAATGGAATTGGGCGCGCCTGATGTATCCGGCAGAAGAAAACCTGTTGAAATTTCAGGATCCAATTTTTTAATTGATGCGGATGTAGTTATTCTTGCTTTGGGATTGCATCCTAATCCTGTTCTTCCTTCTCTTGTAAAATCTTTGGAGACGGACAGCCACGGATATTTGATAATAGACGAAAAATTTATGACAAAATTAAACGGAGTTTTTGCCGGAGGCGATATCGCCGGAGGCAGCACCGTTATAGAAGCAATGGGAATGGGCAAACAAGCCGCAAAAAACATGCATTCCTTTTTAAAAGATCATATTCATCATCCCCCCGACGGCTCTTCCAAAAATTAAAAAACATATCACACTTAATATCAATAATTTTATTCAAAGGAGAATAAACAAATGAATGCTTATGTTGCCGAAGTAATGCAGGAAGTTAAACGAAGAAATGACGGAGAACAGTTGTTTTTACAGGCGGTGCAGGAAGTGTTGGAATCTATAAGTCCGGTTATAGAAAAACACAAAAAATATCGTGATGCTGCCATACTTGAAAGAATCGTAGAACCGGAAAGACAGATAATGTTCAGAGTGCCTTGGCAGGATGATAAAGGCAACATACGCGTTAACAGAGGTATGAGAGTACAGTTTAATTCCGCAATCGGACCTTATAAAGGCGGATTAAGATTTCATCCTTCGGTAAATTTGGGAACAATTAAGTTTTTGGGATTTGAACAGATTTTTAAGAATTCATTGACAGGTCTTATGATGGGCGGCGGAAAAGGCGGTTCTGATTTTGATCCTAAAGGTAAATCGGATTCTGAAGTTATGAGATTTTGCCAGAGCTTTATGACAGAACTTTGCAGACATATAGATGCAGATACGGATGTTCCTGCAGGAGACATAGGCGTAGGCGGAAGAGAAATAGGGTATCTTTTCGGACAATATAAAAGAATCAGAAATACGTTCCACGGCGTTTTAACCGGAAAAGGACTTCTTTACGGAGGTTCTTTGGCAAGACCTGAAGCAACAGGATACGGAACAGTTTATTTCTGCCAGGAAATGTTAAAGGACAGAAAAACTTCTTTTGAAGGAAAAACGATCGTTATCTCTGGTTCCGGAAATGTGGCTATATATGCTACCGAGAAGGCAGTTGAGTTGGGCGCGAAAGTTGTTGCATTGTCAGATTCAAACGGATATATTTATGATAAAGACGGAATCGATTTGGATTTGGTAAAGAGATTAAAAGAAGTTGAAAGAAAAAGAATATCTGAATATGTTAAAGAAAGAAAATCAGCCGTGTATACAGAAGGTTGTTCGGGTATATGGAATATTAAATGTGATATCGCTCTTCCTTGCGCTACTCAGAATGAACTCGACGGAAAAGCGGCAGAAACACTTGTTAAAAACGGTTGCATAGCAGTTGCCGAAGGAGCAAATATGCCTTCAACTCCGGAAGCTGTTGAAATATTTATAAAAGCAAAAATAGCTTATGCTCCCGGAAAAGCTTCAAATGCCGGCGGAGTTGCCACGTCAGGTCTTGAAATGTCTCAGAATTCTCAGAGACTCTCATGGACATTTTCTGAAGTTGACAATAAACTTCATCAGATAATGGTAAATATACACTCATCTGCCAAAAATGCGGCGGAAGAATACGGAACTCCAGGAAATCTTGTAAACGGCGCAAACATAGCAGGTTTTGTTAAAGTTGCCGATACAATGCTGGCTCAAGGCGTAATCTAATTTTTTTTATAATAAAGCCCGGCAGCATGCTGCCGGGCTTTTTTTTGCGGAAATACTTTAATTGACAAAAAAACAATAAATGTTATAGAATAAAACTGCGAAGATGATATTTGTTTATGATAAGATGCTCAAAGGTACGGTTTTACCTTTTGCATCTTTTTTGTTTGTTTTTTAGACCGGGGAGCTATATATGTGCGGTGTATTTGGAATAGAAAATAATGAAAATGCGGCTGTAATGACTTTTGCCGGTCTTATAACTTTGCAGCATAGAGGCGAAGAATCGGCCGGAATATCTGCCAACGGCGATGGAACGACGTATAATACATACAGGGCCATGGGGCTTGTTGCGCATATATTTAAAGAAAGGATTCTTAATATTCTCTCGGGTAAAGTAGCTATAGGACACGTCAGATACAGCACTCATTCTGAAAGCACCATTCTTAACGCGCAGCCTTTTGTTTACAACTGCATACACGGAACAATAGCTGTTGCTCATAACGGCAATATCA
Organism: Endomicrobiaceae bacterium; assembly: GCA_963666965.1. GTDB lineage: Bacteria > Elusimicrobiota > Endomicrobiia > Endomicrobiales > Endomicrobiaceae > Proruminimicrobium. Next base: position 1,433,045 of record OY762939.1, on the reverse strand, counting down.
CAAATTTTGAACAGATTAAAAACAGGCTTGCAAAAAGCGGTTCTATTTTTAATCATACATCGGATACTGAAATAGTTGCCCATCTTTTGGCTGAGAATACCGGAAAAACTTTTGGGCAGATTATGAAAAAAGCGGTTCAATGTCTGCAAGGAGCTTTTTCTCTTGTGCTTATTCAGGGGAATAAACTTGTAGGAGTAAGAGATTCTTTCGGATTCAGGCCTTTGGTGCTCGGGAAAGTCGGCAAATCATATATTCTTGCGTCTGAAACAAGCGCAATATATGCAGTAGGCGGTAATTTTATAAGAGACGTAAAACCCGGAGAAATTATAGTAATTGAAAAAGGAAAGATAATAGAATCTTTGCAGCTGGCACAGAAAGAAAAAGAAAAACTCTGTATTTTTGAACAGGTCTATTTTTCAAGGCCTGACAGTATTTTGAGAGGCAGAAGCATAAGAAACGCAAGAGTTGATATGGGCAAATATCTTGCCGAGCAGATGAAACATATAAAAGCAGATATAGTAGTTCCGGTTCCCGATACCGGCATATTTTCAGCTAAAGGTTTTTCGATGCATTCCGGAATAGTTATGCAGACGGGATTCATAAGGAATCATTATGTCGGAAGGTCTTTTATAAAACCGTCTCAAAAAATGAGAGAAATTACAGCTAAACTTAAATTGTTTCCGATCAGGGATGTTATAAACGGCAAAAGAATCGTTTTAATAGATGATTCTCTGGTAAGAGGAACGACGGCGCAAAAAATAGTTACTACTTTAAGAAATGCAGGGGCAAAAGAGATACATTTTGCATTGTCATCTCCGGCCGTTATTTCCCCCTGTTTTTACGGCATAGATACTCCGAATAAAAGCAAACTTATCGCTGCAGTAAAATCCGTTGAAGAGATAAGAGAATTTTTAAACGTAGATACTCTTACGTTTCTTGATATCAACAACATGAAGAAAGCCTGCGGCAACGGCGATGTTAATCATTTCTGTTCGGCATGTTTTGACGGCAAATATCCGTCTCCCGTAGACAGAAAAAAGTTGCTTGTGTAAAAAAATGTAATTTGTCATACATAAAATAAAATTGGACAAAGAAGTCCAAAATGATGTAACGGTGCAAATCCGCTTATATTATTTTGGCTTCTTTTTTTTTATATATAAAAACTTGTAAATAAATATATATTTAAGGAGAAATGCTTATGTTGACGGACAATGCCGTAAATAACTTTATTGCATCCGCAAATGTTATGTTTTTGCTTATAGGAGCAGTCATGATACTTGCGATGCATGCCGGTTTTGCATTTTTAGAAACGGGTTCCGTTCGCAAAAAAAATCAGGTAAACGCTCTCAATAAAATTCTGCTTGATTATTCTTTTTCGACGCTTGCATATTTTTTTATAGGATATCCGATAGCGCGCGGCATATCTTTTTTATGCATTGATACAAATAACATTATCGCAAACTGCGGTGTTGAATCGGTAAAGTTTTTTCTGCTGCTTGGTTTTGCCGCCTGTATTCCGGCGATTATTTCCGGCGGTGTTGCAGAGCGTGCAAAATTTTGGACAAATTCAATAGCCGGAATTATTTTTATAAGTTTGGTATATCCTTTAATAGAAGGATTTACATGGGGCAGATTTAATTCTTTTCTTGGAAGTCCGACGGGATTTCTTGCTTCGCTGTTCGGAGCTCCTTTTCACGATTTTGCAGGTTCTGCGGTAGTTCATGCAACCGGCGGCTGGCTGGCCCTTCCTGCAATTCTGCTTCTTGGCGCAAGAAAAAGAAGATTTGAATCAAGTTCAATAAGAATAAGCAACATTCCTTTTTTGGCGTTGGGAAGCTGGATACTTATAGTAGGATGGTTCGGATTTAACGTAATGAGCGCAGGTTCAATTGAGGCTATATCGGGGCTTGTAGCGATCAATTCGCTTATGGCTCTTGTCGGAGGAGCTATTACCGCGCTTTTTATATCAAAAAATGACGCAGGTTTTGTTCACAACGGTGCTTTGGCGGGACTTGTTGCAGTTTGCGCAGGTTCTGATTTATATCATCCTGTCGCCGCATTAGTCGTCGGAGGCATTGCAGGAGCGATATTTGTGATATTATTTCAGATAGAAACGCAGAAATTTAAAATTGACGACGTATTGGGCGTCTGGCCTTTGCATGGAGTTTGCGGAGCATGGGGCGCCGTTGCTGCAGGAATTTTCGGACTGGAAACGCTCGGAGGACGCGGAGGAGTGTCGTTTTATTCCCAGCTGACGGTAACAATAGCAATTATTTTATTTTGTATCATTGCAAGTTTTATTGTATATGGAACACTAAAATCTTTGTTCGGCATAAGATTGACTGAACATGAAGAATTTATGGGTTCGGATCTTGCAATACACAATATTGAATCACAGCCTGAAGAGGCATTATAATAAGGAGAAAAAAATGAAATTAATAACAGCTATAATACAGCCTGAAAAATTGGAAGACGTAAAAAGAGAATTGTTCAATTCGGAAGTATGCAAAATGACCGTGAGCAAAGTACACGGATGCGGACAGCAGAAGGGCTATACTGAATCTTACCGCGGACAGATCCATTCAGTAAATCTTTTGGAAAAAATAAAAATAGAGATAGCTGTAAACGAAAATTTTGTAAAACCGACGGTCGAGGCCATTATAAAAGGCGCAAGGTCAAATAATATCGGAGACGGTAAAATATTTGTTACGACCCTTGACGAATGTTACCGTATACGTACCGGAGAAACAGGCTCGAGCGCAATAGGATAATAATGCGGTTTGTCGTTTGCGTAAAACATTGAATAATCTGCCTTGAAACATAAATTTACATGTTGACTTTGTATAAAAAATTTTGTATACTTTCTGCGAAGTAAAGAAATGAGTTCTTTTTAACAACTTAATATATTGGACAATGAAGCCCAAAAGAAATTTTATGTACAAAATTCTTTTGGGCTTTTTTTTGTTTTTTAAAAAAGCAACCCAAATAATTTTACAAAGGTGTAAAAGATTACCGGAGGTGATGGTAAGTTTTTTGCAGTTTTCGTAATTTTTATGTTTTTGTAAAAAAAAGGGAGGCAGTTATGAAAAAAGTATCTTTATTAGTTTTATCAACAATGTGTTTATTTTTATCGGCTGTTACAATAAAAGCGGAAGAAGCAAATATTCTTTCAGGGTGGAAGTTAAGCGGAGATGCAACGGCTTTTGCTTCTTTTAAAGCAGAAGAAAGAACAACGGATTCAAAGCTTAACTTTTCTTACATGCAGTTTTATGCAGAAAAGCAGATTCAGAAGGACATGACGGTTTATTTGTCTTTAGTTGTAAACAACAAAGAATATAACAACGACCAGAATAACTATGAAACGACTGTTTTGGTTGACACGGCGTTTTTATCTTATGCAGTAAATGATGTTTTAAGTATACATATCGGAAGAGAAATTATAAATTACGGTTATGAAAATCCGATATGTATAATTGACGAAAAATTTGCGATGCTGCCCGCAATGTCTCTTTCTTATTTCGGCGGTTATGTTTTAAGAGGCGACGGAGTAGGCGTTGTTGTAAGAAATTCGGCGGTTGACGTAAATGCTGCTTATATGAATATTCCGACTGATAATTCAATCAACGGAAAGTCTTATTATGCAAGAGTAAGCAAAACTTTGGGATCTTTAACATTGGGAGTAAACGGATTGTTTGCAAAAGGTCCTGACAGCGCAACGCAGGGTGATTCGGTATCATACTTCGGACCTGATATAAAGTATGCAAACGATCTTCTTGATTTCAGAACTGAGCTCGTTTTTGCAAACAGAGAAACGGATTTCGGTTACGGGACAGAATCTGTTAACAGACTCGGATTCTATTCTCAGGTTACAGTAAATATTCTTTCAGCAAGAAAGCTTTATGTCGGTTCAAGACTTGATTATGTGGAACCTTATACGTCATATGACAAAGTGATAAACAGATATCTCAGCGGAGTTGTAGGTTCTTACTTGTATGACAATGTTTTGGTAAGAGCTCAGTTTAAATCAAATATCGACGAAGGCAAAGATTCGGAAGCCGGTCTTATGCTTACAGTGACATTTTAATAGGAGGCTAAAATGAGAAAAATTTTATGGTTGTTTATATTTTTAGGACTTTTGACAGTTTCATCAGGCGCTTTGATTGCAGACGATGCTGTTGTTGCAGATACAACGGCTGTTGCTGTTGCAGCCCCGGTTGCTGATGTTCCGGCGGAAACAACTGTTCCTGCACCCAAAATTGATACGGGCGACACGGCATTTATGCTTGTTTGTTCTGCGCTTGTTATGGTTATGACACCGGGACTTGCCTTGTTTTACGGAGGCATGGTAAGACGTAAAAATGTTCTGGGAACAATGATGCAGAGTTTTGTTGCACTGGGACTTATAACTATAATATGGATAGTTTACGGATACAGTTTGGCTTTCGGTAAAGATGTGGGACACGTAATAGGAAATCTTGACTGGGCGTTTTTAAAAGGAGTAGGGCTTGATCCTAATCCGGATTATTCCGGCACTATCCCCCACCAGCTGTTTATGGTATTTCAGATGATGTTTGCTATTTTGACGCCTGCTCTTATAACAGGGGCATTTGCCGAGAGATTTAAATTCAAATCTTATTTGATATTTTTGGCTGTGTGGCTCACGGTTGTTTATTGTCCCGTAGCGCACTGGGTATGGGGCGTAGACGGTTGGATAAGAAATCTCGGCGGGTTGGACTTTGCCGGAGGACTTGTTGTTCACATAGCTTCAGGTACATCGGCATTAATTACAATTTTGGTTATCGGTAAGAGAAAAGGATATCAGAAGGAAATTATGCCCCCCCACAGCCTTCCTTTGACTTTGATAGGTACGGCTTTGCTGTGGTTCGGATGGTTTGGGTTTAATGCAGGAAGTGCTTTGTCGGCAGGAGCGTTAGCTTCATCTGCTTTTGTTGTAACGCAGGTAGGAGCCGGTGCTGCTGTTTTAGGCTGGATGTTTATAGAATGGATACAGAAAGGAAAGCCTACTATGCTTGGAGCTTTGTCGGGCGGCGTTGCGGGACTTGTTGCAATAACTCCTGCAAGCGGATTTGTATCGCCCATGTCTGCAATAATTATAGGTTTAGCCGGCGGCGTTGTTTGTTATATGGCTGTTAATATGAAAGAAAAATTTGGTTATGATGATTCGCTTGATGTAGTCGGTGTTCACGGTGTAGGCGGATTTGTAGGCGCCATGCTGACCGGTGTTTTTGCTTCTGTTCTCGTCAATCCGGCAGGTGCCGACGGCAGCTTGCATTTGTTGAAAACTCAATTTTTGAGCTCTGTTTCCGTTATCATTTACGCAAGCTTAGTAACGTTTATTATTTTGAAAATAATAGACAAGCTCTTTGGATTAAGAGTTGAAGATGTTGAAGAACAGCAGGGCTTGGATTTGACTCAGCACGGTGAAAGCGGGTACAGATTTTAATTAAAGGAGAAAAAAATGAAAATGATATCAGCAATAATAAAACCTTACAAAATTGATGATGTAAAAAATGCTTTAAAAGAAATCGGAGTTACCGGGCTGACGAAATCTAATGTTGAAGGCTTCGGCAAACAGGGAGGACATAAAGAAATATACAGAAGCCAGGAGTATAACGTAGCTTTTGTATGCAAAACGAAGATTGAAGTAGTTGTTTCTGATGAAATGGTCGATAAAGTAATTAAAGTTATAATAAAGAATGCAAGAACAGGCGAAATAGGAGACGGAAAAATTTTTGTATCTCCGGTTGAAAGAGCTATAAGAATAAGAACCGGCGAGGAAGGAAATGATGCGCTTTAAGGACAAAAAAATATCATTTTACAAGGCTCGATTATGAAATTGACAAACTATGAAAAATTATGTAACATTCTCGATATAAACAAGGGTGTTTAAAATGCAACAAAGATGCTGGAGGTTTTGAACAAACCTTTATGCATCTTTGTTTTATATAAAAAGTAAAAAACAAAAATATAACGGAGGGATTATGGGATACACAAAAGAACAAGTTATCAAGATGGTAAAAGAACAGGATGTGAAATTTATTCGTTTGCAGTTTACTGATATTTTTGGAACTTTAAAAAATGTTGCAATTACCGCAAGTCAGATTGAAAAGGCAATGGACAACAAATGCATGTTTGACGGTTCTTCAATTGAAGGTTTTACAAGAATAGAAGAGAGCGACATGTATCTTTATCCGGATCCCGATACGTTTGTAATATTTCCCTGGAGACCGCAGGACGGAAAAGTAGCAAGACTTATATGCGATATTTATACTCCTGACGGAAAACCTTTTGCGGGATGTCCGAGAAATATACTTAAAAGAAATTTGAAAGCCGCAAGCGACTTGGGTTATTCATTTAATGTCGGACCAGAATTGGAATTTTTCCTGTTTCTTACGGATGACAAAGGAAAACCTACTACACAGACTCACGATGATGCGGGATATTTTGATTTGGCTCCTATAGATTTGGGCGAAAGCGCCAGAAGAGATATGTGTCTTACTCTTGAAGCAATGGGTTTTGAAATAGAAGCTTCCCACCACGAAGTTGCAAGAGGACAGCACGAAATAGATTTTAAATACGGCGATGCTTTAAAAACGGCAGATAATATAAATACATTTAAACTTGTCGTAAAAACAATAGCGCAGAAACACGGACTTCATGCAACATTTATGCCAAAACCGATATTCGGAATAAACGGTTCAGGTATGCATACGAACATGTCATTGTTTAAAGACGGTAAAAATGTTTTCTTTGATGAAAAGGATAAATTGCAGCTTTCACAAGAAGCTTACAGCTATATTGAAGGTGTGATGACTCACATACAGTCAATGGCAGCAATTACCAATCCTCTTGTAAATTCCTATAAGAGACTTGTTCCGGGTTATGAAGCTCCTGTTTATATTGCATGGTCTGCAAGAAACAGAAGCCCTCTTATAAGAATTCCTGCAGCAAGAGGAAATTCAACAAGAGTTGAATTAAGATGTCCGGATCCTTCAGCAAACCCTTATTTTGTATTGTCGACATGTCTGGCGGCAGGTCTTGACGGAATAAATAAGAAAATGAAAGTAAGACCTTCAACCGACAGAAATATATTTGAAATGACTCAGGAAGAAAAAGATAAAGCCGGTATTGCAAATTTACCTCACAATCTTATAAATGCAGTAAAGGCTTTTGAAAAAAGCGAGTTGATGAGAAAAACTTTGGGCGACCATGTTTTTGAATTATATACGCTGGCTAAAATCGGCGAGTGGGACGCTTACAGAACGAAAGTTCATCAGTGGGAAATAGACGAATATTTAACTAATTATTAATTTTACGATAAATGACATTACCTTGTAGGAGATAACGATGCTAAAGAAAGAAGGCGAAATAAGAATACCGTCCGGCTGCGCCATAAGCGGAATAATTGATAAAAAAGGCAATAGATTTAACGGAAGCGATATCATTAAATCCATTGCGTTAATGCACGACAGATCTAACGGATTAGGCGGAGGATTTGCCGGATACGGAATTTATCCTCAGTATAAAGATTTTTTTGCGCTTCATATTTTTTATGACAATGAAACCATAAAACATAAAACTGAAGATTTTTTAAATGCGCATTTTGAAATAGAAAGCGCGGGCAATATCCCTACAAGGAAAGTGTCAAGCATTGCAAATAAACCCTTAATCTGGAGATATTTTGTACAGCCCAGAATTTATAAGGTGAAAGATTTATGTATGGACGAAAAAGAATTTACGGCCAGATGCGTTATAAGAATAAACAGAGAATTTGAAGGTGCCTATGTGTTTTCAAGCGGAAAAAATATGGGAGCTTTCAAAGGAGTCGGCTATCCGGAAGATATCGGGGATTTTTTCATGCTTGAAAATTATGAAGGATATATTTGGACGGCGCACGGAAGATTTCCGACAAATACTCCCGGCTGGTGGGGCGGAGCTCATCCTTTTACAATGCTTGACTGGTCAATAGTTCACAACGGTGAGATTTCGTCATACGATGCAAACAGAAGATTTGTTGAAATGTACGGTTACAACTGCGCTCTGCAGACAGATACTGAAGTAATAACATATCTTTTGGATTTGCTTGTAAGAAAACATAATTTGCCTGTTGATAAGGCTTTACAGATTTTAGTAGCTCCTTTCTGGAATGAAATCGAAAAAGAGAATCCTGAAAAAGCAAAAGAATTGAAGGCTTTAAGAACTGTTTATGCAAGCGCTTTGATAAACGGGCCTTTCTCTATACTTGTCGGTTACGAAGACGGTCTGATTGCTCTTAACGACAGAATAAAATTAAGATCGATGGTAATGGCTGAAAAAGGCGATAAAACTTTTTTTGCCAGCGAAGAAAGCGCAATAAGAGTAATTTGTCCCGAACCTGAAAATATATATCATCCGAAAGGCGGCGAACCGATTGTAGTAAAGCTGGAGGCGAAAATATGAGTATAAGTTTAATAACACCTCAATTTGAAGTTTTAAGAGACGAAAAAAAATGTATACAGTGTAAAGTATGCGTTAAGCAGTGTGCAAATGAAGTTCACAAATATGACGAAGAAGATAATGTCGTTTTGGCTGATGACGCGAAATGCGTAAACTGCCACAGATGCGTTGTTCTTTGCCCTACAAAGGCATTAAAAATAAGAAACAATACTCTTGAATTCAGAGACAATGCAAACTGGAACGGAAAAGCTATAAATGAAATTTTTATACAGGCTGAAACGGGCGGAATATTGTTGTCCAGCATGGGCAACCCGAAACCTTTTCCCATTTACTGGGATAAGATACTTTTAAACGCCAGCCAGGTTACAAATCCTTCCATTGATCCTCTCAGAGAACCGATGGAAACAAAAGTTATGATCGGAAGAAAACCGAAAAAACTTGAGTTTGACAAAAAAGGCAAACTTGTAACAGAAATACCTCCGCAGATAGAACTAAATATGCCGATAATGTTTTCGGCTATGAGCTATGGTTCAATTTCAAAAAATGCTCATGAAGCGCTTGCCAGAGCCGCCGAAAAATTAGGAATAGTTTACAATACCGGCGAAGGCGGACTTCATAAAGATTTTTATAAATACGGAAAAAATACAATAGTACAGGTAGCTTCCGGAAGATTCGGAGTTCATCTGAATTATCTTGAAGCCGGCGTTGCCATAGAAATAAAAATGGGACAGGGCGCAAAACCGGGTATAGGCGGACATCTGCCAGGAATTAAAGTAGGAGAAGACGTATCTGCTACAAGAATGATTCCTGTCGGAGCCGATGCCATTTCCCCCGCTCCGCACCATGATATTTATTCGATAGAAGACTTGAGCCAGCTTATATTTTCTTTGAAAGAAGCTACAAATTATAAAAAACCGGTGCTTGTAAAAATAGCGGCCGTAAATAACGTAGCGGCAATTGCTTCAGGTATTGCAAGAGCCGGAGCCGATGCGATTATTATTGACGGATTCAGAGGCGGAACAGGCGCGGCTCCTACAAGAGTAAGAGACAATGTCGGAATACCGATAGAACTGGCTCTTGCTGCCGTAGACCAGAGACTCAGAGATGAAGGAATCCGCAACGAGGTTTCAATAGTATGCGCAGGTTCTGTAAGAAACAGTTCTGATATAGTGAAAGCCATAGCTTTGGGTGCAGACGCCGTTTATATAGGAAGCGCGGCTCTTATAGCTATAGGTTGTCATATGTGCCACAGCTGCTCTACCGGAAAATGCAATTGGGGTATAGCTACACAGGAAGCAGATCTTGTAAAGAGATTAAATCCTGATTTGGCTTACCAGAAACTTGTAAATTTATTAAGCGCTTGGAATCATGAAATAAAAGAGATGCTCGGCGGTATGGGTATTAACGCCATAGACAGCCTGAGAGGCAACAGATTGATGTTAAGAGGGGTCGGACTTAACCAGAAAGAATTGGATATCCTCGGCATAAAACATGCCGGAGAATAGGGTGGTATAATTAAGATGAAAAAAGTTTATGCTTTTGAAAAAAATTGTCTTGGCTGCGGACTTTGTGAAGTTTACTGTAAAACGGCTCATTCCAAATCTAAAGATATTATAAAAACATATAGGAAAGAAAATATTCAGTCGGCGATAGTAATTGAAGAAATTCTTTCGCCTAAAGCAAAAACGTATTTTGCGCTGCAGTGCAGACATTGCGCAGATCCGAAATGCGTGAAAGCCTGTATATCCGGAGCAATGTATAAAGATGAAAACGGCATCGTAAAAAATATTAAAGAAAAATGCGTCGGCTGTTTATCATGTGTTTTGGTATGTCCTTTCGGAGCCGTAAAAAGAAATAAAGATAAGGAAAGAAAAGTTATATCAAAATGCGATTTGTGCATAGAAACAGGCACTCCGGCCTGTGTAGAAAATTGTCCCAATAATGCTCTGAAACTCATGGATGAAGAAGAGGTAAAATAATGGAATATTTGATAATCGGAAACAGTGTTGCAGGAACAAGCTGCGCGCAAAAAATAAGATTTAATGACAAAAAAGGCCAGATAACGATCCTTTCCGAAGAAAATTTTCCGGCTTATGGAAGACCGTTAATTTCATATTATCTTGCCGGCAAGGTAGATTCGAATTTAATACAGTACAGAAACGATGATTTTTATCAGAAAAATAAAATAAACGTTGTCTTGAACTGCAAAGCTTTGAGTATAGATTCAAAAAATAAGAAAGTTAAAGGTTCAAACGGCAAAGAATATTCATACGATAAACTTTTGATAGCCACGGGAAGCGTTCCTTTTGTTCCCCCCGTTAAAGGAATTGAAAATCAAAAAAATACTTTTACTTTTTTAAAACTCGAAGAAGCCAAAAAAATAGAAAAAGTAATAACGGATAAATCAAACGTAGTTATAGTCGGAGCAGGTCTTATAGGACTTAAAGCCGCAGAAGCTTTGGCGGGAAAAGTCTCTTCTATTTCCGTTGTTGATTTAGCCGACAGGCTTATGGCTTCAGTTCTTGACAGCCAGACGGCTTTTAGAATACAGAAATATATTGAAAAACGCGGCGTTAAGTTTTACCTTTCAAATACTGTTGCCGAAGTCGGCAAAGACTCTGTTGTTTTAAAAAACGGAGAGAAACTTCCCTGCGATATTTTAATAATGGCCGTAGGTGTTAAACCTAATACCGAATCTGCTCTGACGGCAGGCGTAAAAGTGAACAGAGGAATTGTGGTAAACGAATATATGGAAACGTCAGTAAAGAACATCTATGCCGCAGGCGACTGCGTGGAAAGCCTTGATATTCTTTCAAACCAGAATAAAGTTCTGGCATTGTGGCCGAATGCTTATATGCAGGGTGAAACGGCCGGTTCAAATATGTCGGGCGTTGAAAATAAGTTTACCGGTTCTTTTGCAATGAACGCTATAGGTTTTTTCGGAATACAGCTTATATCGGCCGGAATAGTTGATCCTAAAGATGAAAAAGTCAGTATTTATATAGAAGAAAATGAAAAAGAAATAACGTATAAAAAACTGTTGACACTGAACAATAAACTTATAGGTTTTGCATTGCTTAATCTTCCTGACAGGGCCGGCATTTATACTTCCCTGATAAATGACGATGTAAAACTTGATTCGCTAAATTACGATATAACAAAAAAAGACATAGGATTGAACGTTTTCCCTCAGGATATACGCCATAATAAACTGTTCAGAGGTAACAATAAATGAAAAATATAAACATAGAAGTCGGATTAAGAACCGCTTACGATATCAATAAAGAGATGAAAAAAGCCGCGGAAAGCTGTGATACGATAACTTTAAAAAATGTATTAGGCCAGAGATTTATCGGGTCGGGCATAAGCAAAGAGATAAAAATAAAGATATACGGAGTTCCCGGCAACGATTTGGGCGCTTACATGGACGGCCCTGAAATAGAAGTTTTTTCAAACGCTCAGGATGCGATAGGAAATACTATGAACAAAGGAAGCATCATAGTTCACGGCAGCTGCGGAGATACCGCCGGTTATGCCATGAGAGGCGGCGAGATTTTTATTAAAGAAAATGTCGGATACAGGGTCGGAATACATATGAAAGAATATCTTGATATGAAACCGGCTATAGTAATAGGCGGCACGGCAGGCGATTTCTTAGGCGAATATATGGCAGGCGGCGTAATAATACTTTTGGGGCTGAATGCTTCAAAAAAACAGCCTCTTACGGGCAAATTCTGCGGAACCGGAATACACGGCGGCGCCATTTACGTTAACGGTACAATAGAGACTCATAAGCTTGGCAAAGAACTTAAACCCGTAAAAATGGACCAGAAAGATATATCTATTATTGAAAATTATATTAAAAAATACAGAAAATATTTTAAATATGAAGATGAAATTAAAACCGATAAATTTTCAAAATATATGGCTGTTGATACAAATCCGTATAAAAAAATGTATGTTAAATACTAATTGCAAAGCTGTTATATTCTTACCGTAAAGGATATGTATGGATAAAGCTAAAATTTTAATAGTTGCTTCTGAATCCGTTGAGAAAGAGATAAAAAATATTTTTTCTTCCAGCTTAAATAATTTTAAAATTATTGACGTTTGCCGCTCAGGCAACGATGCTCTCAGAAAAATAAGTTCTTTGTCTCCGGATGTTGTAGTAACTGATTACATTCTTACAGATATGACGGGTTTTGAGATAGCCGGTAAAATTGAAGAACTGAATATATGCCCGGCTATAGTTTTAACATCAAATCAGTCACAGAGTGATTTTATAGATGATCTTAAAAAAGATTCGATAAATATATTCTGCATTACAAGACCTCTTCATAATCTTGTCTTAACTCATACTGTTGAACTTGCGGTTAAACTTTCACATAAGTTTTATTCAATACAAAAACAGGTTCATTCTCTTGAAAATAAACTTGAAGAAAGAAGAAATGTTGATATAGCGCGCGGCATTCTTATGAAAAAATTTAATCTTGACGAGGCTCAGGCATACAGAAATCTTCAAAAGAAAGCCATGGATTCGGGCAGAACAATAAATGAAATAGCAAAAACGATTATAAAGATGTTTGAGTTTATAGATAATAAATAAAAAATTTCCAATGTTTATAAAAATATGCTATAATTCCCGGAATTTGAAAATCGATATATAAAAGATTCTGTTTTTGGAAGTGTGCATGCGACTGTGATGCATATGTATTTTTTTGTGCAAATAAATTTTGAAATATAGGTGAGTTTTATGTTAAAAAAACAGAGAAAAAAAGCAACTCTTGAACTGTCAAACGGAATGAAGTTTGAAGGCAGACTCATCGGATCAGATGTCTGCGTAAGCGGCGAAATGGTTTTTAACACAGGTATGCTCGGCTACAGCGAATCAATGTCTGATCCGTCTTATATAGGACAGATATTGGTATTCAGTTTCTGCCTCATCGGCAATTATGGTGTCCCTGCCTTAAATGGCGGGGATTTTTTTATGGCTTACGGTCATGAAAGCGGTTCAATTAAGACTCAGGCAATCGTCGCTTCTGAAATTTTTGAAGAGTGCTATCACCACAGCAACGGCATATCTCTTGAAGAATGGATGATAAGCCAGAATGTTCCCGGGATAGTCGGAATAGACACAAGGCAGCTTGTGCAGGTAATAAGAAACACAAGAAATCTTTTCGGCTGGATAGTTCCGGAGGGATGCAAAAGAGAAAATACGTTAAAAAAGTTCCCCTTCCTTGAAAAATTTGAAAAAGATGAAATAGTAGATCCTTCAAAATACAATCTTATGCCGACAGTTTCTACATGCGAAAGAAAGGTCTACGGAACCGGAAGTAAAAAAGTTGCAGTTGTTGACTGCGGAGTTAAATGGAATATTTTAAGAATGCTCGTAAATAAAGGGTGCAGTATTGAACTTTTGCCATGGGATACGGATTTTACAAAAGTAGAGGCTGACGGCTGGCTTATAAGCAACGGTCCGGGAGACCCTAGAAATACGGGAGATTTGGTTGAAAAAGTAAAATGGCTTCTTAACGGTGATAAACCCGTGCTTGGAATTTGTCTCGGACATCAGATAATATCTCTTGCTTCAGGCGCAAAAATCAAAAAAATGACTTACGGACACAGAGGACATAACCAGCCTGTTTTTACTGTTCCGGAACATAAGGCTTTTATGACTAGCCAGAATCACAGCTATACCGTTGAGCCTTCTTCAATACAGCCTGAATGGGAATTATGGTTTGAAAATGCAAATGACCAGGCCGTTGAAGGTATAAAACATAAAAAGAAACCGTTTATGTCCGTGCAGTTTCATCCTGAAGCGTCGAGCGGTCCGAACGATACCGGATGGATTATGGATCATTTTATAAGCAAACTATAAGTAAGAATCTTAGCAGCTTGGAAGCTTGGTAAAAAAAAGACAAACGAGTAACAGCAGAAGCTTAGAAGTTAGGATGTTGGGCGGATTTGCAAAGCAAACCGAAGAAGTTTGGCAACTGCGTAAAAACGAGAGAATAAAATGCCGGGATATTAGAATAATTTCCCCATCGCAATATAAAAATATAATTTAATTAATATAGAGGTAGAAAAATGCCCATCTTAAAATTTTTAAACCACAAAGGAAATAAAAAACAAAAAGTTATTTTGCTCGGTTCAGGGGCTCTCTCAATAGGGCAGGCAGGAGAATTTGATTATTCCGGTTCTCAGGCAGTAAAGGCTTTGCAGGAAGAAGGCCTTGAAATTTTGGTTATAAATCCTAATATCGCTTCAGTTCAGACTAACAGCGACGAATCCAAAAAAGTGTTCTTATATCCGGTAACGCCTTTCTGGGTTGAAAAAATAATAGAACAGGAAAAACCTGTCGGAATCATATCAAGCTTCGGCGGACAGACGGCATTGAACTGTGTTATAGAACTTGAAAAATCAGGAGTTTTAAAAAAACACGGTGTTGAAGTTCTCGGCACTCCGGTAACTTCTCTTGAAATGTCTGAAAACAGAGATTTATTTGCAAAAAGAATGAAAGAGATAAATATTCCCATTCCTCAGAGCAAAGCTGTTTCAACTGTCGATGAAGCTCTCAGAGTAGCAGAGGAAATAGGATATCCCGTTATTACAAGATCTGCTTTTGCATTAGGCGGTTTAGGAAGCGGCCTTGCAAAAGACGCCGATACTTTAAGAAAACTTGCTCATTCGGCTTTAATGTCTGTTCCGCAGATTCTTATAGAAAAATCTCTCCACGGCTGGAAAGAGATAGAATACGAAGTAATGAGAGACAGACAGGGAAACTGCATAACTATATGCAATATGGAAAATTTTGATCCTATGGGCATACATACAGGAGATTCGATAGTTATTGCCCCCTCCCAGACGATTGATAACATAGAAAACAATATGCTTAGAGATGCTGCAATAAAAATAGTTCACAGCATAGGAGTTATCGGCGAATGCAATGTGCAGTTTGCTTTAAATCCTTATAAATATGAATATTACGTTATAGAAATAAACGCAAGACTTTCAAGATCGTCGGCGCTTGCTTCAAAAGCGACAGGTTATCCGATAGCTTATATAGCGGCAAAAGTCGTTTCAGGTTTTGAACTGCTTGAATTAAAAAATCCCGTAACTGCTACGACGTCTGCATTTTATGAGCCGTCTCTTGATTATGTTACTTTAAAAGTTCCCAGATGGGATCTTACAAAATTTGTCGGAGTTTCAAAACTGCTCGGTACGCAAATGAAATCGGTAGGCGAAGTAATGGCTATCGGCAGAAATTTTTGTGAAATTATTCAGAAAGCTACAAGAATGGTAAATGAAAATGAAGAAGGAATAACCATCGGAATATTTAAAGATGCCGATAAAAATGCTCTTGAATATGAAATACAAAATCCTACCAATTTAAGGCTTTTTGCAATATATGAAGCATTTAAGAAAGGTTATTCGATAGATAAAATATTTGAATTGTCAGCCATATCAAAGTGGTTTCTTACGCACGTTAAAACGCTTGCAGACGCAGAAAACGAATTGAATGAACTTCTTTCGAAATCAAAATCTAAAAATGTTTACGACGCATATGCGAAATTTGACAAGAGTTTTATAAGGAAATTGAAATCACTCGGATTTTCAGATTACCAGCTTGTGAAATTTTATTTGAATATTACCGATCCTAAAACAAAATATACGCAGAAGCACATAAAAGCTCTTTCTCTTCAGATAAGAAAACTCAGAAAGAAATTAAAAATAGTTCCTGTAGTAAAAAGAATTGATACGACTTCGGCCGAATATCCGACGAGTTCAAATTATCTATATCTTTCTTACGACGGAGATTTCAACGATGTTACTCTTACAAAGAAGAAAAACAGCATAATAACTCTTGGTAGCGGAAGCTACAGAATAGGAAGCAGCCTTGAATTTGACTGGTGTTCAGTTATGACAAGCAAATATTTTAAAGGCAAAAGAGCTGACAGCGTCATAATAAACTGTAATCCGGAAACTGTTTCCACCGACTTTTCAACTTCCGACAGGCTGTATTTTGAAGAACTTTCTTTTGAAAGAGTACTTGATATTGTTGATCTTGAACATCCAAAGGGCGTTATTGCTTCTATGGGCGGTCAAAATCCGAATAATCTTATACCCGCTTTGAGTGAGGCAGGCGTTAAGATTCTGGGACACAGTGCTAAGACGGTAGATATGGCAGAAGACAGAAATAAATTTTCAACTCTTTTAGATAAACTCGAAATAGACCAGCCGGAATGGATATCTGCTACTTCAAGAAAAGAAATAGAGGATTTTATAAAAAGAATAGGATATCCTGTTTTGATAAGACCGAGTTTCGTATTATCGGGAACTCTTATGAACGTTGCAAGCGATGATCAGAGCCTTGATTATTTTCTTTCTCTTACAAAAGATATTTCAGACGATTATCCCGTAGTAATATCAAAGTTTATTCTTGACGCAAAAGAACTGGAATGCGACGGAGTAGCCAAAGACGGAGAAGTTATGGTTTCTTTTGTGAGCGAACATGTTGAAAATGCGGGAGTCCACAGCGGCGACGCGACGCTTGTTTTTCCTGCAGAAAAAATATATATAAAAACGGTAAACACAGTTAAAGATATAGTCAGAAAAATAGCAAAAGGCTTAAATCTAAACGGTCCGTTCAATATACAGTTTATTGCAAAAGATAACGAGGTAAAAGTTATAGAGTGTAATTCAAGAGCTTCCAGATCGTTTCCGTTTATTTCAAAAATTTCAGGAATAAATCTTGCAGAAGTTGCATGTAAAGTTATGAATAAAGAAAAAGTAAAAAAGATTTTTATGGATGAAAGCGAAATTCCTTATACAGGCATAAAAGCTTCAATGTTCAGCTATCAGAGACTTGACGGAGCTGATCCGGTCACGGGCGTTGAAATGGGTTCTACGGGCGAAGTAGGATGTCTGGGCAATACTATAGACCAGGCTATGCTTCTTTCTATGGAAGCGACTCAGATTAAAAAACCTAAAGTAGGAGTTCTTGTAAGTTCCGGAAGAGAAAAAGACAAACTCAAATTTATGGAAGTTGTAGATAATTTATATAAGCTTAATGTGCCTGTATATGCCACAACCGGCACGGCAACTTATCTGCGTTCCAAAGGTTATGAAGTAAATCTTGTGAATTGGAATGACGAGCCGAGAGCTATTGATATTATAAGAGACGGCAAAGTTGATTTTGTGATAAATATATACAAAACATTCGATATAACTGACAGAAAATATAATGCCGAAATAAGAAAAACGGCTATTAAATGCGGATGTTCGGTTCTTACAAATATGGAAAAGACTATGGCTTATCTGAGAGCATTTGATGAATATGAAGATCTTCAGAAAGCAAAGTGCATTAATTTATAATTTACGATATTTAAAAAAACAGGTTCCACATTTATTTGCGGAGCCTGTTTTTTTAATTAAAAATTTAAATGATATAATAGAAAAAATTTAAAAGCGGACGTATGCAATATCTTATAAAAAGAATAATATCTTCAATACCTATACTTTTGGGAATAACTGTGATTACTTTTGCCGTTATGCATCTTACGCCCGGCAAACCTACAGACGTTATGACTGATATGAATATGAAAGTAACTTCCCAGTCAAAAGAAAGACTTCAAAAATTATACGGTTTAGACGAGCCCTTGTATAAACAATACGGAAAATGGATTAAGAGGTTTGTTTTATTTGATTTCGGGACTTCTTTCAAAGATTCAAGACCTGCAAGAGATAAAATATTTGAAAGACTGCCTGCAACTGTTCTTTTAAATTTTTTTTCACTTTTGTTTACATGTATAATAGCAGTGCCGCTGGGTATTTACTGCGCTTTAAAAAAAGATACGATAACTGACAAAATAATAACAGTTATACTTTTTGTATGTTTTTCAGTGCCTTCATTCTGGCTGGCTTTGATTTTTATGATATTTTTCGGCCTGCAGCTCGGCTGGCTTCCGATGTCGGGCTTATATTCTTTCAATTTTGAAAATATGAATATTTTTATGAAGATTTTGGACATATCCAAACATCTTGTTTTGCCTGTTGCGGTTTCCGTTATAGTTTCTCTTGCCACGCTTTCAAGATATGCCCGTTCCGGGATGCTTGAAGTTTTAAAACAGGATTACATAAAAACGGCTTATGCAAAAGGACTGTCGCAAAGGCAGGTTATATTCAGACATGCTTTAAAAAATACTCTTCTTCCTATGATAACTATAATAGGATTATCGATTCCTGCTCTTATAGGAGGAAGTTTTATATTTGAAACAATATTTTCTTATCCGGGAATAGGAAGACTGGGATATGAAGCCGTTATGGCAAGAGATTATCCGGTAGTAATGGGAATAGCGACGCTTTCTGCAATTTTAACTCTTTTAGGAAATATTATAGCAGACCTGTCTTATAAAATTGCGGATCCGAGAATAAAATACAGATAGAAGCTGAGAAGTTTAGAAGCTTGGAATTTTAGCAACGACAAAAGCAAACATAAAAAGGCAGAAGTTAAGAAGTTTAGAAGCTTAGAAGCTGGGTAAAAACAAAGACAAACGGATAATGGCAGAAAATTGACGGCTTGGAAGCTGAGTAACGATTTTAAAGATATAAAGGCAGAACAAGAGAAAATAAAGAATATGAAAAAATTGCTAAAAAATAAATTTGCCGTTTTAGGTATATTAATAATATGTTTATTGATCCTTGCCGCTTTTTTGGCGCCTGTTATTTCCCCATACGGACAGTCTGAGCAAAACTTATATAAAAGGCTTCTTCCCCCTTCGTCAGAGCATTTTTTCGGCACAGATGATTTAGGAAGAGATGTTTTTACAAGAATGCTTTTTGGTTCAAGAATTTCGCTTGCGGTAGGTTTTATATCGGTATTTATTATTTTATTTATAGGAACTTTTCTTGGTATAGTTTCAGGTTATTTCGGAGGCAAAATAGATTCCGTAATAATGCGTTTTACCGATATTATTCTTTGTTTCCCTACTTTTTTTCTGATACTTTTGATAATAGCTTTTCTTGAACCTAATATTTTTAACGTTATGGCTGTTATTGGGCTTACTTCATGGCCGGGGCTTGCAAGGCTTGTTAGAGCTGAAGTTTTGTCTTTAAAAGAGAGAGAATTTATATCTGTTGCAAAAATGATGGGTGTCAATAATTTAAAAATATTTGTGGTTCATATTCTACCGAATATAATTTCCCCTCTTATGGTTTATGCATCTCTTGCCATAGGCGGAGCGATTCTTACCGAATCGGCGTTATCATTTTTAGGTCTCGGAGTGCAGCCTCCGATGTCCTCATGGGGACAGATTCTAACATCAGGCAAAGATTATATATATATTGCATGGTGGCTTTCTATTTTTCCGGGACTTGCTATTTTAATAACTGTTCTGGCTTTTAATTTGATAGGTGAAGCGATAAGAGATGTTTTTGACCCGAAGGAAGAATATGTCAGAAAATAAATATATACTTAATATTTCAGAACTGTCGGCCGGATATTTTCTAAACGGAAAATATTTTGAAGCCGTTAAAAATGCAAATTTAAAGATTAGGGAAGGCGAGATTTTTGCTGTTGTAGGCCAGTCTGGTTCAGGAAAAAGCACTCTTGCAATGGCCATAATGGGACTTTTGCCGATAGATAACGGAAAAATTTCAAAAGGAACGATAAAATTCTATGATGAAGAAATATCGTCGGTCATTGAAAAAATAAGAGGAAAGGGCATTGCCATAGTTTTACAGGATCCTCATTCGTATCTCAATCCCGTTCTAAAAGCAGGCTGTCAGGTTTATGAGGCTGTTGAAATTCATAATCCCAATCTTACAAAAAAAGAAATATATGAAAGAGTTAAAGATACTTTTATAAAAGTCGGGCTTATTGATTTTGAAAGAATTTATAATTCTTTTCCGCACCAGCTTTCCGGCGGACAGAAACAGAGGGTTTTAATTGCCATGGCCGTAATAAATAACCCGAAAATTTTAATTGCCGACGAACCTACATCCGGACTTGATGTTCACATACAAAAACAGATTCTTGAACTTTTTTTGGAATTAAAACAAAAACTTAATTTAACTCTTATTATAATAACTCATAACATACTTATTGCAAAAAAATATGCAGATGCCGCGGCGGTTATGTTAAACGGCGAAATCGTTGAAAATAAAAAAATATCGGATTTGTTTTTAAATCCGGAACATGAATACACTAAAATGCTTTTAAGTCATGTAAAATTGGAAAATAAATAATGCTTATATTTGTTAAAAACTTAACTAAAAATTATAAAACCGAATCCGGTAAAGTAATTGTCGGCGCTTTAAAAGACGTTTCATTTGAAATTGAAAAAAACAAAGTTCTTGGCATAATAGGCGAAAGCGGCTCAGGCAAAAGTACGCTTGTAAAAATATTGTCGCGTCTTGAGAATTTTGATTCAGGATCGGTTGAAATAAACGGAAAAGACATATGTTATTTTGGTAAAAAAGAATTTTCACGCACCGTTCAGATGATATTCCAAAATCCTTATGCGTCGTTTAACCCGAAGCTGACAGTTGGATATTCTCTTTCAGAAGCTTTGGACAAAGATGTTAAAAATAAAAAAGAACTGATAATGAATAAACTTGCTCTTGTCGGAATCAACGATGATATTCTGGATAAGTATCCCCACCAGTTTTCAGGCGGACAGCGCCAGAGACTTGCTATAGCAAGGGCTTTGCTTAAAGAACCAGAAATTTTGATAGCAGACGAACCTTTTGCTTCGCTTGATGCGGTATCACAGAGTATTATAACCGATATTTTTATACGTATAAAAAAAGATAAAAAAACAAACATTGTTTTTATAACTCACGACATATCTTCGGCTTTTGAAATCTCAGACAGGCTTTTGATTCTTAGAAACGGAAATATAGTCAAATATGGTACAATAGACGATATAAAAAATGACAGAACAAACGATTATGTCAACGAATTGATTGAAGCAAACTATCTTTTGGAGCAGTAATGGAAAAAATAGTCAAAACAATACTTTCTATTTCAAAAAATACAGATTCCGAAGTTTTTGTAGTTGGCGGGTATCTCAGGGATATTCTTTTGAATAAAAAATCTTGCGATATGGATATATGTGTTTCAAAGTCTGCTGAAAATTTTGCAAAAAAACTTGCAAAAGCGCTCGACGGCAGATTCATAATACTTGATAAGAAAAATAAAAATTACAGAGTTGCACTTTTAAATTGTTCGGATTTAAAATATATAGATGTTTCTCAGATGCAGGGTAAAAACATTGAAGAGGATCTCAAAAAAAGAGATTTTACGATTAATGCTTTTGCAGTTTCAATAAATGATTTTGACAATATAAAAAAGAATATTATTGACCCCTGCAAGGGATACAAAGATCTAAAAACAAAAACAGTCAATGCCGTTTCAGATGCTGTTTTTAAACATGATCCTTTAAGAATGCTAAGATGTTTCAGAATTGCCGCGGAATCTGATTTTGCCGTATCCAAAAAAACTCTAGCTCTTATAAAGAAAAATTCTGCGCTCATCAAAAAAGCGGTTCCTGAAATGATCAAAAATGAATTTTTCAGAATACTCTCTGTTAAAAATTCCGTTAAATATCTTGAAATGACTGACGAAACAGGTCTTTTGGAAGCTATTTTCCCTGTTATAAAAGAAATGAAAAAATCGGCCAGAAAATTTTATTATCATCCCAAAGGACTATTTCAGCATACGATGCTTACTTTGGATTCACTTGAAAAAATATTAAATGATACTCGTAAATATTTTAAATCGTCAAATACGGAACTTTTAAAACATCTCGATGTCAATTATTCGGAAAATGTAAATAAAAGAAATCTTTTGAAATTTATTGCTCTCTTCCATGACTGCGCAAAACCGGACTGCGCTAAAAAAATTGACGGAAAACTGAGATTTTTAGATCATGAAAATATAGGCGCCTGTAAAATAGAATCAATAATGAAAAATCTTAAAATGAGTAAAAAAGAAATTGAATATGCTAAAGATATTGTAGGTTCACATATGCGTCCTTCAAATCTTTTAAAGACAGGCACATCTACCGAGAGAGCAAAACTCAGGTTGTTTAGAGATATAGGAAATAATATTCCGGATCTTCTTATTACCGCGCTTGCAGACTGGCATTCATATAAAAATTTAAAAGTATATTCAAAAAAAATACTTGAAATGCAGCAAAATAAAGTTTCTAAATTTATTGACGATTATTTTGAAACTTCAAAAAAAATATCCGAACCGAAAATCATAGACGGAAACATTTTAATGAAAAAACTTTCTCTAAAGCCCGGAAGGATTATCGGAGAGCTTTTAAAAGCGGTAAAAGAAAAGCAGAATAAATGTCTAATTTCTACTGAGGAAGAAGCGCTTTTGTTTGCAAAATCAAAATTGACAGCGTTACAAAAAAGATATAGAATCTAAACTCTTTTAAAGCGGGCGTAGTCTGGCGGTAAAACCCGAGGGTTCTTTAACAGATATAAAACAGTTTACGTTATTTAGAAAGGATAATATGCAAGGCTGTTTTTTAAAGCAATAGCTTTTGCTATTGTGAGAAAAATAACGAAGCAGGTTGATATTTCTAAACAACCCCGAAGGGGCTGTGTTATTTTTTGATAATTTACAATATTTTCTTTGCCAAATGTCTGTAACATTTGTCTGCATAAAATATTAAAAATTATAAATGCGGGCGTAGTCTAGTGGTAAAACCCTAGCTTCCCAAGCTGGAGATGTGGGTTCGATTCCCATCGCCCGCTCTTTCAAAAAATACCTACAGCGTAAAATGTTTTATATTTGTCAACGACCACAGACTTCCCAAGTTGTAATTCCAGTCCGTAATTCAATGCTTAATTAAAAATAATAATTTCCACGATTTTTTTAGATTATTCTCAATTTTAATAAGAATATTGTTTTTAATGTCGTTTGATTATACAGATTGCATATATTTTGAGTAGAATAAAAAATAATCAAAATATGAGACATTTGTTTTTTTTTGTGTTATAATATGACACATGAAAAAATTTATAAGAAATCTACTTATAATTTTGGCCAGTCTTGCCGCAATATCATATATCGTATACTTGGGAATCCAGCATAGAAAATCAATAAAAGAAAACTTTCAGATGCAGCTTGACGTTACTCTGAGAGAAACAACAGTACAAAGCGCAATGGCTCTTGAGACTGAAATAAAATCTAAATTAAATATTTTGGTTGAGATGTCAGATATAGTAGCGCCTTATGTTAATAAAGATATCAAAGGCACAATCGAAAAATTAAATAAGACAGTTCAAAGACACGGATTTAAAAAAATGGTAATAGCTCTTGAGGACGGCATGTCTTACAGCACAGACAATGTTACCGTAAATGTTGGCGACAGAGAATATTTTAAACGAGGTATGCACGGGCTGTCTACCGTATCGGAATCGCTTGCAGATAAGAAAGACGGTCAGCCTGTAAATGTTTTCTCAGTGCCGATTCATTCAAATGGAAAAATAATAGGCATTCTATTTGCAATATATTCAAGCGCCCAACTGCAAAAACTTCTTGAAGTTTCTGTCTTTAATGAAGCCGGAGCATCTTACGTAGTTGACCTAAACGGAAATATAATTGTAAATTCTACACGTACAAAGGATCAAAAATTCAAAAATCTTTTTGACGATATGATAAAAATAAACGAGTTTACAAGAGAGCAGCTCATTGAAATGAAGAAGAACATGAATCTTGGCAAACCCGGATATACAAAATTTAACCATGAAAATAATAAATATGTTTATTACTATCCTCTAAACATGAACGGATGGTATTTATTGATTGTGGTACCAATAGAAGTTATGGATTCAATGATGAATAACGTGTTACAAAAAGGCAATATTCTTTTTTTAAAAATATTAACACTTATAATTTTACTGTTCGGATTGATTTTACTTATACAGCTTAAGAGAAAAACTGAGCTTGCGCGTATAGCTTACGTTGATGATATAACGGGCGGCGATTCATATGCCAAGTTCTGCATAAATGTCAGAAAGATTCTTAATGACCGTCCTGAGAATGCCGCAATACTTAACATCAATATAGACGGTTTTAAATTTTTTAATAATATATTCGGTTATGAAGAGGGCGATAAAGTAATCAAATTTATGTGGAAGTCTATAAATGATATTAAACATTCCAAAGAACTGCATGCTCATCATTATGCCGATAATTTTTATGCTTTATTTTATTTTGACGATAAGAAACAATTGTTTGACAGGCTTATTTTATTCTATAAAACTCTTCAAAATTATACAGTTTCCGACACTAAAAAATATATGCTTGCGCCTCATATAGGAATATACGAAATCAAAAATCCCGATATGGATATCAACAATATGATCAACTATTCGAATTTGGCAAGAAAAAGCATAAAAGAAAGAAAAGATATATTTCATGCTTTTTTTGACGATACTTTTGAGCATAAACAGCTTCAGGACAGTATAATTGAAAGCCAGATGAGAGATGCATTGGATAAAGAGGAATTTATAATATATTTGCAGCCTAAATATAATACTCTTGAAAGAAAAATAGTCGGTGCCGAAGCTCTTGTCCGGTGGAAAAAAGACGACGGCACAACAATAGTTCCGATAGATTTTATACCTCTTTTTGAAAAAAACAGATTTATAACGGAACTCGATAAATACATACACACTGTCGTATGTAAAAAACAAAAATTATGGCTTGATATGGGGCTAAATCCCGTGCCAATTTCTATTAATTTATCAAGGCTTAATTTTTATAACCCTAATTTTGTAAAAGTTTTTAAAGAAATTCTTGATAATATAGGTCTTCCTCCGCAGTATATTCAGTTTGAAATAACGGAAACTGCCATTTTGGAAAATATAGAATTTTTAAATAAAACGATAGACCAGCTCTACAATCTGGGATTTAAAATACTCATAGATGATTTCGGAGTCGGATATTCGTCGATGATGTTGCTAAGAGATACAAGAATACATGCTCTAAAGCTTGATAAATCTTTTATAGATAGCATAGGAGATATGCGTACGGATAAAATAGTTTACCACACTATAAATCTTGCCCACTCGTTAAAAATAGAAGTGATTGCAGAAGGCGTTGAAACGGAAGATCAATATAAATTTTTGAAAGCCGTAAACTGCGACAGTATTCAGGGATATTACTTCTCAAAGCCGATTACAGAGTTTTTATTCGAAAAAATAATAGCTAACAAAGCCTAAATTATCTGTACTGCAAAAGCTGTATGGTAACTGTTCTTGCTGGCAGATCAGAATGCATATCTTCAGATCCAAGTCCTTTTATTGAAACAGCAATATATCCGTTTTTAGATAGAAATTCTGCAGTTTTATTTGCAAGTTTCAATGAGTTATTTACATTTTCCTGTTCATTTTGATCTGAATTGTCATATCCGTAAATAACTACGTTATTTGAATAACCTAATTTTTTTGCGGTATCAAGTTTTTCCATAAGATAAGATTTGTGTTTTTTTGTTAATTCCATATCTGAATCAAACTCAACGGTTATATCACTTATCTGTTGAGATTCAGATGCTGTATTATATCCGGTTTGAGCCTGTTCTTTTTCAGCTTCTTTTTTATGTTCATGTTCAACTATGACAACAAAAGGTTTCTCTTCAATATTTTCTGGATTTAAATCTTTTTGAGTTTTTTGTTCAGTATTTGCCGAAGCTATGTTTGATTGCTTAGAATCTGATTTTTTAGCTGATGAGCCGGAGACAGGTTCAGAATCAATTTGTATTGCATAAGTTTGATTTTGAGCTTCTGTTTCCTTGTGATTTTTTTTGTAAAATTTTTTCTCAAGAAGCACTATTGAAAATATTATTGCAAAACAAATTATTACTATAATTAGATTTTTATCAAATCCTTCCGAAGGTTTACACGGCGGATAATGCACGTTGACCGGTTTAGTTGCCGGATTGTCTTTTTGCTGGTTTTCAGGTGTTTTTATATCGGTTTTGGAGTCTTTTTTAAGAGCTTTACTGTCATTCTTACGGTTTTTTTTTGACATTTTTCACCCCTGTAAAGAGATATAAAACATACGATATAATATCAAAAAAAGAACTCAATTTACAAGGCTTTCTTTTTCCAGGGTTTTCCGCACGGCATTGTTTCCGTGCATTGCGAACTGACACAGTCCGGGCCGGCATTTTCAAACAATACAGGCGCGGTTTCTTTTGCAAACTTTAACATCCTGCATGCCATATCACGTATTTCCCACTGCGCTCTGTTACAGCATCTTAAAGCAAAGAAATGTCTTAATTCTCTTGCATTCATAGTCATAACTATTTTTGTTGAAGCGGCATTCGGCAAAACGTATCGTGCATCTTCGGCCGGTATTCCAGCATCCAGCATTTTAAGATATAATTTTTGAGTATTTTTTAAAAAATCAGCATATTCGGCAGACAAAGTTTTATTCTTTAAAATTGTCGGAGGAACAACACAGTCTATTCCGTTTTTAAATTTAACATAACGCTGGCTCTGCACTGAAAAAGATGCAATTCTGTGTCTTGTGAGCTGGGCAAGCAATGCCCTTGAAACGCCTTCAACGGCAAAAGTAAACGAAGCGTGTTCGAGAACTGACAAATGTCCGGATTTTATTATTTTAGATAAAATGTCTTTTATTTTAGATTCGTCAAGTTTTTTTTCAAGGTCTTCTATATTTGAAGCCGAATAGCATAGTCTTCCGGCTATAGCGCATGTTTTTTCAGGTTCTTTAGTCCATTTTAAAAGTTTTATTATCATAGTTTCGCCTTTTTTGAAAATTATATTAAAATGAAAGCATATTATTTCTTATAATATTCCTGTATAGGACAAACTGACCAATCCATTTTTTTTCTTGATTTTATCGCTTCAACAGTCGCAACCGCAGCCGCTAAAGTCGTAAGAATAGGTACTCCGTGCATAACAGCCGTTCTTCTTATTTGATAACCGTCTTTTCTGCTTTTTGAGCCCGAAGGAGTGTTTATAATAAGAGAAACATCCTTGTTTTTTATAACATCGGCAACATTAGGCCTTCCCTCTTCAATTTTATGCACTTCTTTTGCGTCAATTTGATTTTTAATAAAATATTCCGCAGTATGTTTTGTGGCAAGAATATCAAAACCCAAAGCAATAAAATCTCTTGCTATTTGAAGAGCTTTTGACTTTGATTTCTCTCCTAAACTTATCAATACTGTGCCTTTATCCGGAAAACGGGTTCCGGCGGCAAGCGAGGCCTTTGCATAAGCCTGTCCGTAATCTTTGTCAATTCCCATAACTTCTCCGGTGCTTTTCATTTCCGGCCCCAGCACTGTGTCAACGTTTGAAAATCTTATCCATGGCAGCACAACTTCTTTTACGCAGTAGTAGTCAATATGTTTTAACTGCCCGTTTAATAAATCTTCGGATATAAGAGAAGAAAGTTTTTTGCCGGTCATAATTTTAGAAGCAATTTTTGCCAGAGGAATTCCCATTGCTTTTGAAACAAAAGGAACTGTTCTTGACGCCCTGGGATTTGCTTCCAGAATATAAACAACGCCGTCTTTAACAGCGAACTGAATATTAATCAGTCCTTTTACATTTATTTCTCTTGCCAAATCTATAGTATATTTTTTAATTTGCTTTATTATTTCTTTTTTTAACGTATGTGTCGGAAGCACGCATGCAGAGTCGCCTGAATGAATTCCGGCTTCTTCTATATGTTCCATGATGCCGGCTATATAAACGTCTTTTCCGTCAGAAAGAGCATCTACGTCTATTTCAACAGCATTATCAAGAAATTTATCTATAAGAATAGGTTTGCCTTCAGTAACATCGCTGGCAAGCGTAATGTATTCTTGAAGCTCTGTTTCGTCATAAACAACTTTCATTGCTCTTCCGCCAAGAACATAGGAAGGTCTTACCATTACGGGATAACCTATCTGTTTTGCAATTTCTTTTGCTTCTTCAAAATTTACAGCCGTACCAGATTCTGCCTGCGGAATATTTATTTTTTTTAGAATTTTACTGAAAATTTTTCTGTCTTCAGCCATATCTATTGATTCAACGGAAGTCCCCATAATTTTAATTCCGGCTTTATTAAGCGAACTTGCCAAATTTAAAGGAGTTTGCCCTCCGAATTGAACAACCACTCCTTCAATTCCTTCTTTTTCGGCGATATTTAAAACATCTTCCGTAGTTAGAGGTTCAAAATACAATTTATCTGCCGTATCAAAATCGGTTGAAACTGTTTCAGGGTTTGAATTAACCATTATAGTTTCATATCCCTCTTCTTTAAGAGCAAACACGGCATGAACGCAACAATAATCAAATTCAATGCCTTGTCCTATTCTGTTTGGGCCTGCCCCCAGAATCATTATTTTCTTTTTATTTTTTGTTACGGGAACATCATCTTCCTGCTCGTATGTTGAATAATAATAGGCTGTATTTGCCTTAAATTCTCCCGCGCATGTATCAACAAGTTTATATACAGGAATAACATTTAAGCTTTTTCTGAATGTTCTTATTTCTTCCGGTGTTTTACCTGTTGCGGATGCAATCTGCTTATCGGAAAAACCGTATTCTTTTATTCTTTTCAAAAGTTGCTTTTGATTTTCTCCGTCAAGATTAAAAATTTCGCAAATTTCTTTTTCTGCTTCAACAAGTTCTTTTAATTGGTTTAAAAACCACGGGTCTATTTTTGAAATTTCAAATATCTCATCAATAGTCATATCCAATTTAAAGGCAAATCGTATAACGTAAAGTCTGTCGCAGTTAGGAGTTCCGAGTTTTGCTCTTACAAGATCTTTGGCTTTTTTTAAAGACTCATCGGTGTTTTCATTAATAAGTTTTTCAAAAGAGATATCTAAAGCAGTTTTATCCAAACCATAGCCGCTTCTTCCCACTTCAAGACCTCTGATTGCTTTTTGAATAGCTTCTTTAAAAGTTCTTCCCAAAGCCATCGTTTCTCCGACTGATTTCATTGCAGTGCCGAGAGTTTGATTTGTATCCGAAAATTTTTCGAATGCAAAGCGGGGCACTTTAACTACATGGTAATCAACAGTCGGCTCAAAACTGGCCGGATTTGGACTTGTAATATCATTTTTTATCTCATCAAGAGTATATCCTATCGCAAGCATTGTTGATATTTTTGCTATAGGAAATCCGGTAGCTTTTGAGGCCAGAGCTGACGACCGGCTTACTCTCGGATTCATTTCTATTACAACCATTCTACCGTCTTTAGGATTTTGGGCAAATTGAATATTGGCGCCGCCTGTTTTCATTCCTATAATTCTTAAAATTCTGAAAGAATCTTCTCTCATTTTTGAATATTCTTTGGCAGTCAGCGTCATCGCAGGAGCAACTGTTATGGAATCACCCGTATGTATTCCCATCGGATCAAAATTTTCAATTGAACAAATTGCGATACAATTATCTTTTGCATCACGCATAACTTCCATTTCAAGTTCTTTCCAGCCCAGCACGGATTCTTCGATTAAAACTTCTTTTATAGGGCTTGCCTGCAGACCTGACGTTACGATTTCTATAAATTCTTCTTTTGTAAAAGCCGTTCCCGAACCTACCCCACCGAGTGTAAAAGAAGGTCTTACAATGAGAGGAAAATCAATTTCCTGAGAAATTTTAATAGCTTCATCAATAGAATAAGCATATCCGCTCTTAGGCAGATCAAGGCCGATGCTCAGCATCATTTTTTTAAACAATTTTCTGTCTTCGGCTTTGCTTATAGTTTCAAAATCAGCGCCTATGAGTTCAACATTATATTTTTGAAGAATTCCTTTTTCGGCCAGTTCGCAAGCAAGATTAAGAGCAGTTTGCCCTCCGAGAGTCGGAAGAATTGCATCCGGCTTTTCTTTTTCAATAATTTTTTCAATAATTTCAGATACAAGGGGTTCGATATATGTTGAATCCGCAAATTCCGGGTCGGTCATAATAGTTGCCGGATTGGAGTTTACCAGTATAACTTTATATCCTTCTTTTTTAAGAGCCTTTATAGCCTGAACGCCTGAATAATCAAATTCGCAGGCTTGGCCTATTACAATCGGTCCTGACCCTATAATAAGAATTTTTTCAATATCTGTACGTTTAGGCATTTTTTACCACCTGAGAAAAGAATTTTTTAAAAAGATAGCCTGTCTCATCCGAATTCGGAGCAGGGTAGTAGCAAATGCCGAAAATATTTCCTTCATTATTTTCAAAACCGGCGATTGTGTTATCATATAAGTTGACATGCGTTATTTTTAAATTACCGTTAAAAGTTTTTTCATCAATAAAGTAACTGTTGTTCTGCAAAGTTATTTCAACAGCATTTGTGCTTAAATTTTTTACGGGATAATTTGCGCCTCTGTGTCCGATTTTATGTTTTAATATTTTTAATCCGAATGACAGAGCTAAAATATCGAGGCCGAATCCCGTTGCAAAAATCGGCATTTTGGGATTTTTTGCAATTATTTCTTTAACTGTTTTTACGGCATAATCCGAATTAACGGCGCAGCCGGGACCGCTTGAAAGAAAAATACCTTCGGGATTTTCTTTCAAAATGTCATTTGATTGTGTGTTAGCAGGAAAAACAACCGTTTTAAAATCTGTTGACGCAAAATAATCAAGCAGACTTTTTGTGCATCCGAAATCTATTACTGCAACCGTTGCCTTAGCTGAATTTTCATTCAATGAGTATTTTTTGTTGCACGTAACATCTTTTACCAGATCTAATTTACTATTTTCTTGAAGAGAATTTGCTTTTTTCACAAGACTTTCGTGTGAGTAATCTTTTGTTGAAATTATTCCCCTCATCGTGCCGTTTTCTCTTATATATTTCACTAAAGCTCTTGTATCAAAACCTTCCATTGCAGGCACTTTTGCTTTTAATATTTCTTCCTGTATTGAACTTTTTGCTCTCCAGTTTGAGTAGATTCTGCTGTGTTCTTTAAAAAAAAATCCGGAGGCTGTTATTCCTCCGGATTGAGAATCCTCAATATTGAATCCGCAATTGCCGACATGCGGATGGGCAAAACATATAAGCTGTTTATAAGAAGCCGGATCTGTTGCAACTTCTTGATAACCGAAGATTCCGGTATTGAAAACAACTTCTCCGCCTATTTCAGTGTCATAACCGCACGAAAAACCTTCAAAAATTTTACCAGTTTCTAAAGCTAAAATACATTTTTTTAGAACCATTTTATTTTTTTTCCTACTTTTATAGTTTCTTCTCTTTTTCTTCCAAGAGAAATCAAGTCTATTTTTGCGCCGACAAGCTCTTCTAGTCTTTTAACGTATTTTTGCGCATTGACCGGAAGTCTGTCAAAATGTGTTACGCCTCTTACTTTGCCTTTGATTCCGGGCATTTCTTCGTATACCGGTTTACAGTCTCTCTGAATAATTCTGGAGGCAGGAAAATCTTTAATTATTTTGCCTTTATATTTATAGGCTACGCATATCTTTATCTTATCCAAATCTTCAAGACAGTCAAGTTTTGTAAGTATGAGGTGGTTTATTCCGCTTACTCTGACGCTGTGTCTGAGAAGCACCGCATCAAACCAGCCGCATCTGCGGGGTCTTCCTGTGGTGGCTCCGTATTCCTGACCTTTTTCTCTTAAAAATTCGCCAGTTTTATCAAAAAGCTCTGTAGGGAAAGGACCTTCTCCTACTCTTGTTGTATATGCTTTTACGACTCCAAGAACATCATTTATTGCCGAAGGGCCTATACCTGCTCCTACGCTTGCTCCGCCTGCCGTTGGATTTGAAGAAGTGACGAAAGGATAAGTTCCGTAATCAAGATCAAGAAATGTCCCTTGAGCACTTTCAAAAAGTATTTTTTTATTTTTCTTAATTGCAGAATCCAACATTAACGATGTATCTGCCGTATATTTCTTCAAGAATTTTGAAAGAACTGCATGATCTTTCAAAATTTCAGCTCTTAATTTTTTTATTGATACGACAGATTGCAAAATAGGTTCTTTTTCTCTGAGATTCTGGTCGAGAAGTTCAACAAAAACTTCTTTATCAATATAATCAACAATTCTTATGCCGACTCTTCTGACCTTATCAGCATAACAAGGACCGATTCCTCTTTTTGTTGTGCCTATTTTTACTTTTTTTGTATCATCTTCTTGGATGCCGTCTATATATTTATGATATGGAAGTATTACATGAGCCAATTCACTGACAAAGAATCTGCCGTCAATAGGTATGTTTTTTTTCTTTATTAAATCAATTTCTTCTTTTAATGCTTTTGGGTCAACAACAACCCCGTTTGTTATGATACAAACTTTTTTTGGAAAAAGGATTCCCGAAGGTATTAAATGAAGAACAAAAGGTTTATTTTCATGGATCAATGTATGTCCGGCGTTGTTGCCGCCCTGATATCTTACGATATAATCGGCCTGATTTGCGAGATAATGGACTACTTTCCCCTTTCCTTCATCTCCCCACTGCGTACCTAAAACAACTAATGTTGACATTTTTTGACCTCAAGAATAACTGCCAAGGCAGGAAAATATCGCCTTAGAACAGCGTTTTTTTTATTTCAATCGAAGATTTTTTAACCGGTTTAAAATTCTTATTAGGAACCTTCACACTTAAACCTTGTGTATAGTACAAAAATATTTACATTTTGTCAAACAACAGATTGACGGAGTTTTCAAGTTTTATACTACTTGTTGATTCTATTGTTTGGAAATAGTTGCGGCGATATCAACCAATATATCGTTAATTCTTGTATATTGGTCAAGAACGTCCATATGGAGGCCCGACGTTTCTACAGATTCTTTAAGATCGGCCTGAAGCCTTAAGATATGTTTTTTCTTAAAAACATGAACCGTATTATGCAGTTCGGCTGCCGTATGTATTATTTCATTTGCAGATAATATATCGTCTTTTTCAAAAGCGTCTATAGTCTTTGAACAGTTTGCGTAAATGATAGAATGCAGTTCTTTTATATCGTTAAATCCTTCATCTGAAAATCTGAGGTTCCTTTTTATTTTTTCATGTGATATAAACATAAAATTACGTTCTATTATATCGGCAATTTGCTCAAAATCAGCAGCTATGTACAGAAGAGCGATTTCTTTTTTTGACTGTTCGGTAGATAATTTATTTTGGCCTGTTTTAGAAAGATAAGGCTCAAGTTTTGCCGCAAGAACTCTTATGTTAAAAGCTTTTTGAACAATCGAATCGGTCACATCTTCATAGCGCGTTTCAATTATTTTCAGAGAATCTTTAACGGTTTGAAGTAGAATTTCAGATATTCTTACAAGTTCTTTTTTTGAAAGCTCCAGCGCCTTGTTAGGCTGTGATAGGTATTTTTCATCTATAAATATCGGTTCAGTCATATTCTCGCATGTTTTGCACGGATAGATAAATAATATTAATTTATAAAAAACAGAAAGCATCGGAAGAACTAAAGAGGTTGTAGTTAAAGCTACCAGCGTATGCGACATAGCCACTTCTCTGGCTATATCATTTGACATAAATATTTTGTGCGTAACAAATTTTACAAAATGAAGCCATATCGGAGTTCCGTCAAATTTTATAAAAAGAAGAGGAAGGACTATCGCTGCTCCGAGAGTCTGGAAAGTTAAATGCCACAGCATTACTCTCTTTGCGTTTCTGGGCTGATTGATTGATCCAATTATATCCGTTGTGCATGTTCCTATCTGCGCTCCCAAACAAATGCATACGGCCTGCAGAAGAGAAAGTATTCCCGAAGAGGCAAGAACTATCGCTATTCCAAGCGTTGCCGCGCTTGAATGAAGCATCATTGTAAGGGCTATTCCCATAAACAACAGAAAAACAGGATATTGTACTCCGGCTATCATTTCAAGCAAATTTGAGTTCAAAGTTACAGGAATCATTGCGTCTGACATAAGTTTTAATCCAAAAAATATCAAACCAAATCCGAATATTGCATTTCCTATTGATACAAGTCTTTTTTTTAGAGCAAAAAAAGACAGCAAAAAACCGAAAGCGATTATAATCAGCGCATAATTTACAAGTTTAAAAGCTACTAATTGCCCTGTTATTGTTGAACCTACTGATGCGCCTACAGTAACGCCCATTGACTGCTGAAAAGATAAGAGACCGGCGCTTACAAGGCCTATTTGAAATAAAGAAGTGGCTGAACTTGACTGGTTGATGCTGGTCATTGTTAAACCGGTAAGAAATCCCTTATATTTATTTGAAGTAAATTTTGTAAGAATTGTTCTTATATTGGGGCCGGCTATTTTTTGGAAAGACGAGTTGATCTTAAATATTCCGTAAAGCAAAAATGAAATTCCGCCTAAAATGCCGGCAATCATCATAAGAAGCCAGTTTTTACCCATAACAGAAACAGTAAAATATGCGGGTTTTGCATTTTCAGAAGTTACAAAAATCACTATTTTATCCTCTGATTTTTTGCCTATTACAAGCCTTGTTTTTGCATAACCGTTTTCATCTGTTTTAATTTTTGATTTTTGCAGATATGAAAGATTTTTCGCGTCATTGAACAGGGAATCCTGTATTACCGAGAATTCAACTTCCATGTTTTTCAGAGGCGTATTTTGCGGGTCTGTCAATTGAATTGTGAAATCTTCTTTTAATTCTATTCCTTTTAATCCGAGCTGTTTGTCACCCGATACTTTTATGATTGAATTGCTCTGCGCCAGAGCAACGGAAACAATAAATAAAAATATGGTGGTTAAAAATATTTTTTTCATTTTATGGTTTTAGACAAAATGAATCAGGTAAAAGTTTTTTGATATTTGTTATTTTTATGCCTGTTTTTGAATTATAAATTATATCGGCGTTTTTTGAAAATTCAGAAATAACCTGTCTGCAGGCTCCGCACGGTGTAACGTCTCTATGAGGAGAATAAACAGCTACGGCTTCAATTTTTGTATTGCCGTTTGAAACTGCGCTGAAAATTGCCGTTCTTTCTGCGCACATTGAAAGACCGTAAGATGCGTTTTCAATGTTTGTGCCTGTAAAAATTTCACCGTTTGAACAAAGCACGGCGCATCCTACTTTAAATTTTGAATACGGACTGTAACTGTTTAACGAGATATCTTTTGCAATGGAAAGAAGTTTTGCATAAAGCGCTTTTTTTGTTTTCATTTTATCATAACTCCGTAATTTTTTGTAATCTGTTGATTCTTGAAGTTATTTCTTTTTTTGTCAGTTTTTCAAATCTTTGCGCGCTGAAAGATTCTATGTTAAATGATGACATTACCGTCGCATAAATCATTGCCTGCTTTAATGTGATAAGGTCATATCTGCCGGCTGAAGCTATGTATGAAAAAAATGCTCCGGCAAAAGTATCACCTGCGCCTGTAGTGTCTGTTATTTTTTCAAGAGGATAGGACGGGACGCAAAACATCTCGTTTTTTTTGAAAAGAACCGCTCCAAACTCCCCTCTTTTTATTATTAGCGTTTGGGGGCCTTTTTTCTGAAGTTCTTTTGCAGCCGAAAGCAAATTGTTTTTTTTAGTAAGCTGCTTTGCCTCATCTTCGTTTACAAACAGAACATCAACGAGAGTGAGAAGTTTTTTTAGTTTTTCGTGTTTTGTTTTTATCCACAAATTCATTGTGTCAAGCCCCGAAATCTTGACATTTTTCATTTGTTTCAATACTTCTGTCTGCATTTGTGGATCTGCGTTTGCCAGCAAAACATATTTTGAATTAATGCTGTTTTTTGACAGTTCCGGCTTGAAATTTTCAAATATGTGAAGTTTTGTTCCTAAAGTTTTTGCTCTGTTGAAATCACATGAATATCTGCCCGACCATCTGAAAGTTTTACCGTCGATAATTTTCAAATCGGAAACATCGATTCCGTGTTTTTTTAGCACGGCAAGATATTTTTTCGGAAAATCTTTGCCTATTGCCGACAAGACTGCCGGCTTTGTAAGAAAAGAAGCGGCTACGGATGCATACATAGCCGATCCGCCCGGAACATCTTTTACTTTTTTGCCGCCGGCTTCAATAGTGTCAAGCGCAAAAGAACCAGCAATTAAAAGTGACATTATCGCCTCTTATTTAAAATATTTATCCAAAAATAATTTAAGAGCCGGATATGCTGCTGCTTTTTTTATTGTATCCGGAGAAGACTGGACAGCATATTTCAATGCCGAAGAACATTGGCACGATATTGTTCTCTGGGCCATTTTCGGAATAAGCTGTTTTATGAGTTTTTTGCATGTATTTATGTTTGCAGCCATTACTTCAAGAACTTTTTCAACGCCTACTTCCTCTCCGACTTTCCAGACGTCATAATCTGTTACAAGAGAAATATTTGCGTAACAAATTTCTGCTTCCCTTGCGAGTTTTATTTCAGGAACGGCTGTCATTCCGACTATTGAAAAACCATGGTCTCTGTTTACTTTTGATTCGGCTCTGGTTGAAAACTGAGGGCCTTCAATACAAACATAAGTTGTATCGCTGAAATGGTGGTTTATACCGAGTTCCGTGACGGTTTTATGTATGATGTCTCTGAGGTCATTGCAGAAAGGATCGGCAATTCCAACGTGGGCAACTATGCCGTTTCCAAAAAATGTATTGATTCTGTTTTTTGTTCTGTCAAAAACCTGTTCCGGTATTACGAAGTCTTTAGGTTTTATGGATTCCTGAAGAGATCCTACGGCTGTAAGGGCAACTATCTGTTCAACGCCTATGAGTTTAAGAGCATAAATGTTTGCTCTTACATTAATCTCGCCCGGCAGTATAACGTGGCCTTTGCCGTGTCTGGGAAGAAATGCGCATCTTATGCCGTCAAGAGTTCCTATCGTAATCGGCGCCGACGGTTTTCCGAAAGGCGTATCTATTTCAATTTCAGAAACGTTTTCTATTCCGCTTATTTCGCTGATTCCGCTTCCACCTATGATGGCAATTTTTACAGGCTCAATTGTTTTCTGCATTTTTCCCCCTATTTTAAATGTTATTTATGTCAATGATAGACAACTGTAAACAATCCCTGTTGTTTTCAAGATTAAATACAATGTCAAATCTGCCTTTATATTTTAACATATCTTCATATTTAACGCCATTCCAAAAAAGTGCATTTGCCGGAGTGCCGTTTTGAGACACCTTTAGTTTCAGGTGTTCTCCTGTCTGTCCTATTTCCGATATTTCAGTAAATTCCACATTTTTCATTAAAAATACGGGAGAAGAATTTGCGCTTCCGAAAGGTTCAAGTATGCTTATATCGGAATATGTTTTTTTGTTTATATCTGTCATTTTCAATTCGCAGTCTATATGTATTTTTTTTGCAACCATTTCTGTTGATATTATTGATTCAGAAATTGCTTTAAGTCTTTTTCTGAACTCCTCGAGTTTTGAAGTCTCTATTGTAAAACCGGCTGCCTGATAATGTCCTCCGTATTTAACAAGCAGATCTTTTGTTTTTTCAAGGGCGCTTACTATGTCAAATCCTTCAATTGACCTGCATGCTCCCACTGCGAAATTCCCGTCGGAAATAAGAAGAATAGTCGGTTTTGAATATAATTTTACAAACTGGGAAGCCGCTATACCCGTTACTCCGTGAGAAAGACCTTCCGCCATAACTACCAAAATTTTATCATTTTCTATATCACACTGCTTATGAAGTAGATTTGCAAAATGTTTTATGTTTTCGGTCTGCAGCTGTTTTCTGGAACAATTTAATTTTTTTAATTCTACAAAAGTATCTTCGGCTTTAAATTTATCTTCGGATAAAAGGAGTTTTACGGCAGTATCTCCCTTTGCCATTCTGCCGGCC
This sequence comes from Endomicrobiaceae bacterium, assembly GCA_963666965.1. Taxonomy (GTDB): domain Bacteria; phylum Elusimicrobiota; class Endomicrobiia; order Endomicrobiales; family Endomicrobiaceae; genus Proruminimicrobium. The sequence continues at coordinate 1,394,840 of OY762939.1, read as the reverse complement.
GCATTTAATACGGGAGTTATATTCCAAGATATGGCTTTTGCCGATATTGTTGAAACGTTTTTAAGATATTCTTCTATTATAAAGCACAAACCGTGTCTTTTTGACGGATTTTTATTTATAAGTTCCAAGCCGTTTTTTACAAGAATTCTGTTTTCTCCCACAAGAGGAACTATATCGGCTATTGTCCCCAGAGCGACAAGATCAATATTTTCATCAAAAAATGCGGACATTCTTCTGTCTCTTTCAGTTTCATTTTTAATATATGATGATAAAACCGAATAAGCCTGATTTTTTAAATCAGATAATGTATCGTCAATAATATCTTCATGGATAATTTCAAATTTCAAGTGCTCCGGCAAAGCCGTATTTTTTGAAATCAGAATAATGCCGTCCGAGGCATATTCCAAAAAAGTTTTTATACAGGAAAATTCTTTTTCTTCAATTATAATACCGTTGACAGTTTTAATTGAGAATATATTATAATCCGAGCCTGATAGATTGAATGCCGATGCATATAAAGGCGTATCAAATTTTTTTCCGTATGTCTGCATAACTGCCTGAGAAACTTTAAAAGACACTCCGCATCCGGCAAGTTCTTTGAAAGGATATGAGCAGCTCTGTTGTTTCGGATTTATTATGGCGTATGCATCCGGAAGTATTTCCGGAGCCGCATGGTGATCTGTAATAATAACCTGCATCCCGCAGCTGTTTGCATAAGCAACTTCATCAACCGAAGATATGCCGCAGTCAACGCTTATTACGAGTTTGATTCCGGATTTAGCATATTTATCTATAATGTCTTTTGATATGCCGTATCCTTCGTCAGACGGGATATACCAATTAACATTTCCTCCCAGAGTTTTAATTGTGTTGAACAAAATCACAAGGGATGTTATTCCGTCAACATCTCTGTCTCCGTAAATAAGAACAGGTTCCTGTTTTTCAATTGCTGTTTTTATTCTCAGTGCAGCTTTATGGCAGTCTTTAAGCAGAAAAGGATTTAACAAATCAGTTTTTTTCGGGAACAGAAAAGTATTTACTATTTCGAGAGAGCTAAAGCCTCTTGCGAGCAAAATTTTGGCAATAACGGTTCCGATATTGCCGTCTTGAGTTAATTTTGACAGTACATCTTTATTGATTTCTGGTAGTATCCATTTGTTTGGTTGCAATTAAACCCCTAGTTTATTATATCTTTCACTAAATTTATTTTTTGTGTTTTTCTGTCTGAAATATTATAAGATGATTGTATCATTTTTTTAATAAATTCAGAGTTTTTGCACTTATTAAAATACAATTTTGCCAATATTTCGCCGGATTTAACAAAATCTCCCGTTTTTTTATTGATTATTATTCCTGCCGCATAATCTATTTTATCTTCTTTTTTTAATCTTCCGGCGCCCAGCATGCAAGATGCTATGCCGATGTCTCTGGTATTGACGGAATTTATAAAACCCGTTTTTGTTGATTTGATATAAACGGTTTCTTTTGCTTTCGGCAATAGTAAATAATTATCGATTACTTTATGATTGCCGTTTTGAATTATTATTATATCCCTGAATTTTTCAAGAGCTTTTCCCGAGGATATTTGTTTTTCTGCAAGTTTTTTTGCATTTTCTAAATTTTTAGAGACACCTGCGCGGTAAATCATAAGTGCCGAAAGCTCGATGCATAAATCATAGAAATCATTTTTAACATTTCCTTTTAATGTTTCGATTGATTGTATAACCTCAAGCGAATTCCCTACAGCATTTCCCAGCGGCGAATTCATATCGGATAAAACGGCAGCCATTTTTCTTTTAAAAAACTTGCCTGTTTGTATCATTTTTTCTGCAAGTTTTTTTGCATCGGAATAATTTTGCATGAAAGCTCCGTTTCCGAATTTTACGTCTAATATGATGTTTTCCGCTCCTTCCGCTATTTTTTTTGACATTATGCTTGCGCATATAAGAGGAATGGATTCAACGGTCGCGGTAACATCACGCAGAGCATACATTTTTTTATCAACGGGAGCTATTTCTTCTGTCTGTCCTATCAATGCAACTTTATTTTTTTTAAGTATTTTTAAGAATTGTTTGGTGTCGAGATTAACGTTAAATCCCGGTATTGATTCAAGTTTATCGAGGGTTCCCCCTGTGTGTCCCAGAGCTCTTCCCGACATCATCGGAACATATATACCGCACGAGGCAACAATAGGCGCCACGACAAGAGACGTGCCGTCTCCGACGCCGCCTGTAGAATGTTTATCTGCGGTAATGCCTATTTGTTTCAGGTTGAGAATTTTTCCTGTTTTAGTCATTGCGTCGGTAAGCCAGAAAGTTTCATTATCATTAAAACCCTTTAAAAAAACAGCCATTAAAAACGAAGCCATCTGATAATCAGGGAGTTCGCCGTTATTATATTCATTTACAATAAAAAGTATTTCATCACGATTTAAAGATGTTCCGTTTCTTTTTTTGAATATTATATCGTAGGCTCTCACTGATGCGGTCCTATTATGCTTTGAATTATTTTTGTTATATCGCTTCCGGCTTTAATGCCTGTTTTTAGAACTTCTGCATGCGTTAATTTATCTTTTGACAATCCGGCCGCTTTGTTTGCAACGTAAGTTAATGCCAGCACTTTAAGATTTGCCTGGGCAGCGGTTATAGTTTCAGCAATAAGGGACATGCCTATAATATCGCCGCCGAGTTTTGAAAATGCCGCTATTTCAGCCGGAGTTTCATAAGAAGGGCCTTTAACTGCAAAATATGTTCCGTAGTGAAAGTTTATTTTATTTTTTAATGCGGCAGTTTTTGCTTTTTTGAGAAGATCTTTGTCATAAACAGAGCTAAGATCCGGAAATCTTTCTCCGAAACTTTCAAAATGCTCGCCTATTAAAGGATTGTCTCCGGTAAAATTTATATGATCTTTTACGGCGATAACGTCTCCTATTTTATACTTCTTGTTTATTGCCCCAGCGGCGCATGTAATAATCAGGGTTTTGACTCCCAATTCTTTTAAAAATCTTACGGGATATGAAATTTGTTTCATTGTATAACCTTCATAAAAGTGAAATCTGCCGTTTAACACGATAATACTTTTGTCGTTGTAACTGCCAAAAACCAGTTCCCCTTTGTGTCCTGCAACCGTGGACTTCATAAAACCAGGAATTTTACCGTAAGGAATTGTTGTTTTATTTTTTATTATATCTGTTATCTCAGAAAGACCGGAGCCTGTTATAACGGCTATTTCCGGTTGTATTTTGATTGTTTTTTTTATGAATGAAACGGTTTGTTTAATATTTTCAGGAATTGTTTTTATCTTCATAGTGTTATTTCATCCTTAAAGCTTTTTCCGTTTTTCATTTTCGATAAATTAAAAATATCAGCGATAGTTTGTCCTACGTCTGCCAGAGACTGTCTTGTTCCGAGATCTACATTTTGTTTAAGATTTTTGCCGTAAACCAAAAGAGGCACGTATTCTCTTGTGTGATCAGTGTGTTTTGTATACGTCGGATCGCATCCGTGGTCGGCGGTTATTATAAGAATATCATCATTTGACATCGCTTCAATTATTGACGGAAGCTGTCTGTCGAAAAATTTTAATCCCTGCGCATATAAATTTACATCTCTTCTGTGTCCCCATAACATGTCGAAATCAACAAGATTTGTAAATATTAAAGTTTTTTTGAAAGGATCTGTTTCGGGTATTTCTTCATAAAGAGAGTGAGGAAGAGTTTTTATTTTTTTAGGAGTTAATATATATTCTATCGTGTTTTGTATGCCAATGACGTTGCCGTTTGTATGTTTTTCCAGAGTAATGCCTTTTTTTGCAAATATATCTGAAATTTTTCCTACCGCTATGACATTGCCGCCGGTATTTTTTATTTTATCCAAAACAGTCGTGTCAGGAGGATTAAGCGAAAGGTCAAATCTTTTAGGAGTGCGTATATATTCACCGTGTATATTGTTAAAAGGTCTTGCAATAACCCGTCCTACTGCATGTTCTCCCTGCAGAAGTTCTCTCGCTATTTTGCATATTTTTTCAAGTTTGTCAAATCCGAAAAAAGCGTTGTTTTCATGGCAGGCTATTTGGAATACGGAATCTGCCGAAGTATAAACAATCGGGTATCCGGTTTTACAATGTTCGTCGCCAAATTTTTTTATTATTTCGGTTCCTGATGCAACGCAGTTTCCTAAAACTTTTGTTCCTATTCTTTTTTCAAATTCTTCTATTAATTCTTTGGGAAATCCGTTCGGATATGTCGGAAACGGTTTATCAAGAACTATTCCGGAAAGCTCCCAATGCCCTGCGGTCGTATCTTTTGCCGGAGACATTGTCGCCATTTTTCCGTAACAGCCTGTTACTTTTTTAGGTCTGTATCCGTAAGGAGATTCAACTATGTTATAAAGGCCGAGCATACCGAGGTTATCAAGCGTGAAATCTTCATCCATGCTTTCAAAAATATGCTTAAGAGTATTTGCGCCTTTATCTTTGTATTTGTCGGCATCAGGTAACTCACCGACGCCCAGACTGTCAAGAACTATCAGTATTATTTTATTTGTATCAGACATTTAACCGCCTTAAAAGCGTAGTTTTATTTTCAACTGAAACAAAAAATATAAAATTATTTTCTTGAAATAACTTTTTTTACGGCTTGAATTATATTTACATCTTTGAGTCCGTATTTTGCCATTAAGTCAGAAGGTTTGCCTGATTCTCCAAAGCAGTCTTTCATTCCTATAAACTCCATAGGAACAGGAGCGTTTTTAACGACAACTTCGGCAACAGCCGAACCGAATCCCGCAAAAATCTGATGTTCTTCGGCTGTAACTATAGCTCCGCATTCTTTTGCTGCGTCAATTATAGCTTTTTCATCGATAGGTTTAATTGTATGGATATTTATTACTTTTGCGTTTATTCCCTCTTTTTCAAGAAGTTCAGCAGCCATAAGAGATTCGTAAACCATTGTGCCGGTCGCAATTATGCATACGTCTTTGCCTTCTTTCATAATTTGCGCTTTCCCTATTTCAAAAGGAGTGCTTTCTTCTGTTATAACGGGAATACTTTCTCTGCCGTATCTTATATAAACAGGACCTTTAAAATAAGCCGCTGCCATTGTCGCTTTTTTTGTTTCAATAACGTCGCACGGAGAAAGAACCGTCATTTTGGGAAGACATCTCATTATTGCCATTTCTTCAAGGGCTTGATGTGTTGCACCGTCGGGTCCAACCATAAGACCGGAGTGTGAACCTCCGATTTTAACGTTTAAATTTGAATAACATATTGTTGTTCTTATCTGTTCCCATGGTCTTCCGGAAGCAAAAACTCCGTAAGTTGCCGCAAAAGGAATAAATCCTGCAAGAGCAAGGCCTGAGGCCATGCCGAGCATATTTGATTCTGCTATTCCGACGTTTGCAAACCTGTCCGGAAAAGCTTCCTGGAATCCGTTTATTGCCACAGATGCGGCAGTATCGGCTCCGAGCACAAAAATTCTCTCATCTTTTTTTCCGAGTTCAACAAGAGCTTCTCCGAACCCGAATCTTGTTGCTTTATTTCCGTAAACCTTAACCATAATTTCCCTCTATATAATTGTTTATTTTATTGAAGCGTCAATTTCACTTATAGCTTTTAAAAGCTGTTCCTTAGAAGGAGTTTTTCCATGCCAGTCTGCCATGTTTTCCATGAAAGAGACTCCCTTGCCTTTAACAGTTTTTGCTATAATCGCACTAGGCCTATCCTTTGTGTTTTTTGCTTCGGAATAAGCTTTATCAACCTGGTTTAAATCATGTCCGTCTATCGATATTACGTTCCAGCCGAAAGCTTTGTATTTGTCGGCTATAGGGTCTATATTTAAAATATCCGAAACGCTTCCGTCAATTTGTAAACCGTTGCAGTCGACTATAGCGCATAAATTGTCAAGCTTAAAATGAGAAGCTGACATTGCGGCTTCCCATATTGTTCCTTCCTGTTGTTCGCCGTCTCCCATAAGGACATAAACTCTGTTCGGCTGCTTTAAAGTTTTCATGCCTTTTGCTATTCCGGTTCCGATCGAGAGTCCGTATCCGAGCGAGCCTGTTGAAACCTCAACTCCCGGCAGTCCTTTGTCTGCAGCAGGATGCCCCTGAAGTCTGCTTCCGGCTTTTCTGAGCGTACAAAGCTCATCGCTGTTTATACATTCAAGCTGTGCAAGCACGGCATATAAAACAGGGCAGGCATGACCTTTTGACAATATGAAATAATCTCTTGACGGATCTTTAGGATTGGAATGGTTAAAATTCATATGGTTCAGATACAAATCAACCAGTAATTCGACTGATGATAAACTGCCGCCCGGATGACCTGAGCCGGCAAGCTCAAGCATCTTAAGTATGTCTTTTCTGACTGATGCCGATAAAATTTTTAGATCGCCTGTTTCCATGAAACTCCCCCGCATATTTTATAATATAATTTTTAAACTTTTTGATGTTCCTATTCTGCTTGCTCCGGCATTTATCATTGCAACAGCCTGCCCGTAAGCCGAAATTCCGCCTGATGCTTTGATTCTCATATTGTTGCCTATTATCGATTTTATAAGTTTTATGTCCTCAACATCTGCTCCTTTTGGAGCGAATCCTGTGGATGTTTTTATAAAATCGGCTCCTGATTTTAAAACTATTTTCGTTATTTTTATTTTTTCAGTTTCGGTAAGATAGGATGTTTCTATTATTATTTTCAAGATTTTTTTTGAACATGTTTTTCTTAAAAGTTTTATTTCGTTTTCGACATAAGCAAAATCTTTTGATTTAAGAGCTGATATGTTTATTACGCAGTCAAGTTCGTCGGCACCCAGATTTATAAGCTGTTTTGCTTCAACAGCTTTAGAAAGATAAAAATTATATCCAAGCGGAAAGCCCACGACAGAACAAACCCTTATATCAGTTTCTGCCAATGCTTCTTTGCAGCTTTTAACTACAAAAGGAGGCACACATACGGCATAAAAATTATTAGAGACGGCTTCATCGCATAATTTTTTAAAATCATCAAATACCGCAGTAGGCGAAAGAAGAGTATGATCTATCATGTTTGATAAATTTATTTTTGTCATTTTGAATTATTTCCACCAATATTTTACTGTATATTTTATTTCTTTTTCCGTATCAGCCGCAACAGTTACCGGAAATTCTATTGAGTCAGAATCTTTTTTTGTGTAAGCTGAAGTATTGTCTTTTATTTCCCAGTTTGACCATGAATTTAAGTTTTCAACGATATTTACTTCAACTGGCGAATTTTTGCTGTTTTTAATCTTTATAGAGAATGTCTGATATGATGTTTTGCCTTCGGTTCTTGAATTCAACTGTGTTTTTAAACCTGTTATATCAAAAGCGTTCCCGATTTTTATCGACAATTTTGCATCTTTTTGAGTATGGTCTATAGAATCCTCTCCTATAAATTCAAGAGAATCAACGTCATATTTGCTGACTCTGACCCTTCCTTTAGGAAGAGGAATTCCGAGGTTGTTATCTTTTGAATTTTTAAAATCAAGAGTGACTTTTACTTTAACCGGATCAAAGGCTGCGTTATAAGTAAACACTTTTTTTACAGGAATATTTTTTGCGCTTATAAATTCGATCTGTTTTATTTCTCTGTCTTTTAGGGTTGATTTTCTCTGAAGTTCGTACATATGATATTCAAAGAAAGATTTTTCTTCAAAAGATGAGTCTCCGCTTGCTTCGGCTGCCATCATTGGAGCCATCATTCTTTTCTGGGCATATCTGTTCTGGGATATTCTGTTGACGTCGCCGGCTATAAGTTTTAATTTTGCATCCTTAAAAGTCGCGCCAGTGTCGTTATTTACCGTAACCCATCCCGTAATATCGCAGGCTGTGTCTTTTTCATTTGTTACTAGCACATAATCGGCGTTCCAGCTTATTCCGCTTGTCTGATATGATATTTCCAACTGATTTGAAGTTTCGATCTCACTGTCGACAAGCCATACTAAAGTAGGTTTAAGTCTTAAGCCTTCCGGCATTTTAGCAAGTGAAATTTCCCCCTGCGGATTTAAAACTATTTTGTTATCTGTCTGTACTACAAGGCCTCCGTAAGCAGAAAGAAGTTTTCCTGTAAGTTTTGTTCTTTTGTCTTCGCCTGTTCTTTCTATTTCAATAGTTTCGCCGATATATTTGCTTAAAAGTTTATCCGTATTTACAAGGTCAAAATCGAAATTTTGTTCAAGAATTTTGATTTTACCCGAATTAGACAGAAATTTTGGAAGAACGCTTGTCGGATCAATTTTTGCCGCCACGTCGTCAATTTCAATTTTTTGGAGCCCTTTTGCAAGTTTAATTTTTTTAACATCTCTTACAAGAGCAAGATCATTATTGTAAACAGTAACTGAAACCGCATACAACGATGAATTAACAAAAAATAAACAAACAAAAAACAGGATAAATTTTTTCATAAAATAACCCCTCTATTTTTTGACCGGCGGAAATGATTTTAGAATATATCTTACTACACCGTCTATAGCAGAGGTCATGTCAAGACCCTCATAAGTATAAGAATTTGTCCAGACAACATCACCTGTTTTTGAATCTTTTATATACAAAGAAACGCCTATAGTAGCGTTGCTTGCTATAATGTTTGCGTCTATTCCGAAAGCAGATCCCAGATCGTAAACAGATGAACCGCCGATTTCAATGGGATCTGTATTATAAATAACGATATCTCTTGCGCTTAATGCTCTTTCTTCGGGAGGCTTTCTGACCAAATATTTTTTGCTCGGCTGATATTCCGTTATAACGCAGTTAACTGTAATATCGGTATTTGAACTCTCTGTTGTTTTGACATTAAATCCTTTAATCATAAGCTGTTTTATGACTGCGTTAACTATGGCGTTATTTGTTCCCTGGGAGCTTTCAATGTAGGCATTTTTAACTTTTGAAAAATCATAGTCCTGTTTATAAACAGGACCGGATGCACAGCCTGCAGCAAATAACAAAAAAAACAATGAAAAACAAAATATTTTTTTCATCTGATACCCTGCAGCTGTTCAATATGTTTTAAAGCAAGAATTTTTAATTTTTCATTTTTTGTATATTTATGGATTTTTTTCCACTTTTCCAGAGACTTCTCATATTTTTTTTCTTTCTCGTAAAGCATTGCAAGCATATAGTGGGCAGAAACTGTTTTTTTATCAAGTTCAAGCGCTTTTTTAAAATTCAGCTCGGCATTATCGAGTTCATTTTTTTCTATGTAAGCTATGCCCATAAGAACATAATTATCAGCAGATTTGTTTTCAATGAGGTTTTTTTTAACAGTCTCAATAGCGGCGTCTGTTTCTCCGTTGTTAATCATTTGAAGGGTTTCTTCAAGATATGAAGATGATGCATAAAGCGCCGATGTCACTAAAAAACATGATATTGCAAAAAAAACACGTTTCATTTCAAATTTTCCATATCTGATATTTTATTTATTCTTTTTGAGTGCCTGCTCTCAAAAGCCGTATCAATGTATACTTTTAGCATTTTATACATTTCATCCAAATGCACAAATCGCGCCCCCATGCATATTATATTCGCGTTGTTATGGAGAGCAATAAGCTTGGCAGTTTCTTCATTCCAGCATACGCCTGCGCGTATTCCTTTGATTTTATTTGCAGCGATAGACATTCCGATTCCGGTTCCGCAGATGAGAATTCCTTTTTCTGCTTTTCCCGAAACAATATCCGACGCGACTTCTTTTGCAAAATCCGGATAGTCGCAGCTGTCTTTTGAAAACGTGCCACAGTCTTTTACTTCGTGCCCGAGTATTTTTAGAAAATCAATAATGTTTTTTTTAACGTCAAAACCGGCATGGTCAACACCCAGTGAAATTTTCATTTTATGATTCCGTTTTTATAAGATTTCGGCTGTTGCGCCGCTTTTTATTCCGGCTGCATTTGCTTCATCAGCGTCGAGATGACATTCAAGAATCATTTTTTCGCTAACTCTGGCGACTACATTGTTGAATATTAAACCTCTGTCTCCGTCCAATTTAATTGACAAAATTTCTTTGTCTTTTATTCCGTAATTTTCAGCATCCTTAGGTGAAAAATGAATATGTCTTTTTGCAACAATACAGCCTTCCTTTAATTCAATGCTGCCTTTAGGTCCTGTAAGCTTAACAGGCTGAGTATTTGATGTATCTCCGGAAAGTCTTACATTAGCAACTATTCCGAGTTTTATTGTATCGGTTATTGATACTTCAACCTGTGTGTGATTTCTCAAAGGTCCGAGAATTCTTACGTTTTCTATTGAATTTCTGGGGCCTGAAATTGTAAGCGTTTCGGCACAGGCATGTTCTCCTGGCTGGAGAAGGGCTTTTGTTTTTGTAAGCTGGTAATCTTTACCGAACAAAACTTCCATAACATCTTTTGACAAATGAATATGTCTTGCAGACACATTTACCAAAATAGGATTATTTTTTCTATAGTTTTGCATTTTAATTTCCTTTTATCAGTTAAATTTTACAAGTTTGGCAAATGATGCTGCTTCCAGACTTGCTCCGCCTACCAATCCGCCGTCAATATCCTTTTGTTTCATAAGTTCTGAAACGTTGTCGGGTTTTACTGATCCGCCGTATAGTATTCTTGTTTTATCGGATGCTTCTGCATACATCTGAGCGTAAATTTTTCTTATAAATTCATGAACTTCCTGAGCCTGCTGAGGCGTTGCAGTTTTTCCTGTTCCTATTGCCCAAACAGGTTCATAAGCTATAACTATTTTTTCAGCTTCTTCTTTTGAAAAATTTTTAATTCCGTCTTTTATTTGTTTTTCAATCACGTTGAAAGTTTCGTTGGATTCTCTTTCCTGAAGAGTTTCGCCTACGCAAACAACAGGAATCATTCCTGCAGCAAGAGCGGCTTTTGTCTTTTTGTTTACTGTTTCATCCGTTTCTCCGAAATACTGCCTTCTTTCTGAATGACCTATAATAACAAACGAACATCCGGCGTCAACAAGCATATTTGCAGCTATTTCACCGGTAAAAGCTCCTTTTGGTTCCCAGTAAAGATTTTGCGCACCTATTTTTATATTAGAGCCTTTTACTTCGTTTGCCAGAGCATTAATTGACGTAAAAACAGGACAGATAAGAATATCAACGTCTTTTACGTCCGAAATAAGATTTTTTAATTCTTTTACCATAGCTATACCTTCAGGTATAGTTTTATGCATCTTCCAATTGCCTGCCATCAACGGTTTTCTCATACAAAATCTCCTTTTTATTTAAAATTAAATTATTCCGTGATATGATACAAGATTTAACGTGATAAATCAAACAAAAAATTGCCGCTGTTGTTCCGGTTGAAAAAAAAGTGTCAATGTGGTATTATTCCGGATATGTCTATTCTATCAAACAGTGAAATAACATGTCATTGCGGCGATGTTTTTGAAGCTGATATCTGGACTGCGGTAAGCATTTCCGAAAATCCTGAGCTTAAGGATGTAATAAATTCCGGAATGTTTAACGTTGTCGAATGTCCTCATTGCGGTCATTTGTTTTACTGGGAAGTTTTTTTTATATACCAGGATATTTCAAGAGAACTTATAGCTTACGTATATCCGAAACATTATGAAGAACATGCGGCTAAATACAGAAAGCAGATGATTGAAGAATTTACGGCGGCTGTTAAAAGTACAAAAGAAGCCTCATCCTTTAAATTTGAACCTGTTTTGTTTTTTGGCATAGAAGATCTAGTCGATATGCTCAAAAACGAAGAGTATTTAAATGACGAAATACAAATAGTCGAATTTATAGCTAAGAGAATAGGACTTGAAATTATAAAGATAAAACCCTCTAAAGCCAGAAATTTATGTATGCCTTACGCAATACCGAAAATAAAAAAAACATCTGAATCTTCGGCCGATATCAAAAAACATATTATTGAGGGAATTGAAAAACTTCTTTCTTATAATGCAAATCTGCTTGAGTATGAGAAGCTGCTCGGGAGAATCAAAAAAAATCCGTCTTGTTTAGATGAGATTTTAATGCATTCATCAAACAAATGACTTTAAGTTTAGGCGTTATAACAGGCGTAATACTTCTCTTTATAAACATTCCTTTCGGCCTCGGAAGTTTAACTTATTTTATGTATCTCGGTAAAAAAAATAAAAATAAAAAATTTTATTATATCGGATTTTTATTATATTTTGTTTCGTGGCTTATGTTTTTTGCAGGATTATATCTGTGCGGAGAAAGCTATTCAAAATTTATAATCAAAAATTATGTTGTTAAATACGTATATTGGTTAATGGCGGCAGCGTTGCTTGTTTCAGTGATTGCATATATTTTCAGAAAAAAAATATTCAGGAAAATTATAAGAAAGTTTATTATTCAAAAAAAGAAGAAACATTATTTTATAAATAACAAGAAAAATCGTTAAATATGAATAAATTTTAATGTCGGGTTTTAATTGACAAAAATTGTTTTTTCTTATATACTTTCAAAAGCGTTTTATATCAAATTTCACAAGAGGTTTACGTGAATATAAAATTTTTGCTCATAACTTTGATCTGCTTTGTTATTGCCGTTCCTTCAGTTCGGGCAGACGAATTTCTTGACGCTTGTTTAAAAATTGCCACTGCGAGAGATTTAAAAGTTGCCGTCGCCAACGAGCAGATAGATTTGGCTCAGGCAAGAATAAATACCTCTCTGCGCGGATTTTTCCCCCAGCTTATGCTGCAAAGAAGATTTTCAAAAGGTAAAACAAAACTTGCCGTTATGACGCCGGGAGACGATGAACAAGAATACAATTCGGAAGAAATAGGAGTAAGAGCCGTTCAGCCTATATATGAAGGCGGCGGAGCAAGAGCAGGCTACAGATATAACAGGCTGATGATGGATGCGGCAAAGTATAACTATACGAAATCTAAAGAAGAATTATACGCAAAAGTTAAACTTGCTTATTATGAATATTTGACGCTTAAAGTGGAATACCTTGCTTTAAGCAAAGCATTTGAAAAAGTAGAAAAATTATATTTAAAAACACAAGTTGAATATAAAGCAAAAGCAATATCGGAACTGGATTTAGCAGAGTCAAAAACTTTCAGGGATAAAGTTGCCAATTTGCTAAATGCTTCCAGAATAAATTTGGAATTCGCAACAAAAAAACTTATAGAGATAGTCGGAGTATACGGGCTTGAAGATATTCCGGCCACCGTTTCTGCAGAGCTTCCGACCGATGTGCCTGAAATTTCATTTACTCTTCAGGATTGCGTAAGTTTTGTGCAGACAAATAATCTTGACGTTAAAATTGCAAAAATTCAAATAGAAATGGCCGATACAAAGATAAAAATTAACAGGGCCAAAGTATTTCCGAAACTGTATTTAGACGGATTTTACGGTAAAAGCGGAGACGCATTTACGACTGTTCCGCTTGAACTGACGACTTCATGGAATGTTTCCGCAAAGATGTCGTGGGGCTTATGGGGCAATTCTTTAAATGTTTCTTACAGCGCCGATAAAACGGAACCGACAACAATAGTCGACGCGAGCAAAAGAATAGAAAACAATACTCTGGACATACAGTTATCTATACTTGACGATCTTCAGTATTTCGTTGACGCAAAAGAAAGCAGTATCGGTAAAAAACAGACAATATCGGAACTTATAGATATACTTAAAAACAGCAGATTAACCGTAGAAAAGACATATAACGAATACATAATATCTTTAAATAATGCAAAAACGCTCAGACAGGAAATAACGTTAAAAGAAAGAAAACTTGCTCTTATGCAGAAAAGGAACGATTTGTATGAAGTTCCTACTGTTTCGCTGATGGAAGAATCGTGGCAGTATGCAGAAGCGATTTCTTCTTTTGCAAGAGCATCTTATACTAATCATTCTTCCGTGACGGAACTTGAAAGATTAACGCTCATGAATTTAAGATAAAATTATTGGAGGACATCTTGTCAATTTTTAAACATTACTTCTACAAATTTATAGAAAATTCCAGATATAAATATACGCAGCTTTCGGAATCCAGCCCTAAATTCAGAAAGTATTTTAAAATAACTGTGATAGCTTTTTTGGCTATACTTTTGGGGCTTGTAACTTATCTTTTGTTTTTCAGAAAGGAAAAAGTAGTTGAAGAAAAGCAGGAAATGATAAGCGTAAAAGTAAAAAAACTTGCCAAACAGGACTATACCGATACCTACACCACAATGGGAACCATAAAAGGCGCAGTTGAAAATGAAATGCGTTTTGAAATAGACGGACAGCTTGCATCATTTAACTACAAAGAAGGTTCTAAAATACCAAAAGGATCCGTAATTTGTTCTCTGGATCCGAAAGATGCTTTGACAAAAGCCGATTATGCAAGAAGCAAATATAAAAGCGAAGTATCGGCTTACAGTTCCGCAAAAGAAAGATACAAAGTTTATGAAGAACTTTACAGAATGAAAGCTCTTTCCGAAAGCAAATTGTTTGAAGCAAGATATGAGATAGAATCGGCTGAATCGAAAGTGAAAGCCACGCTTTCGGAAGTTGAACTTTCACAGTCAAATCTTGCGAAAACAAATCTTACCGCCCCCAGCGACGGTATTTTGGCCGAAATAATAATAAAACCGGGAGATTATATAACTCCGCAGGATGTTGTGGCTAAATTTATAAGCGATAAAGGCACTAATTTTGAAGTTGATGTTCCTGAAAAAGATGTTTATAAGCTGGCCATAGGGCAGATGGTTAATATTACATGCGATTCTCACCAGGGAAAAACTTTTGTCGGAAAACTTATGGAAATAGCTCCTACAGTAAAAGAAAGGACAAGAACTTCGACCATAAAAGTAAGCGTTGAAAATCCCGACGGGCTTCTAAGATCCGGAATGTTCGGAAGAGGCGTTATAATACTTAAAGAATTGAAAGATGTCATGCTTGTTCCTTCAGAAAGTATAATTTCTCTCAACGAAAATGTATTTTTAATTCCTGTGGTCGTGCCTGATTACAGAACACCCGGCGAAGGTATTGTGCAGATGAGGCCATGTCAGATCGGAGATAAACTTACCGATAAGACAGTTATAAACCAAGGCTTGAACATAGGCGATATGGTTGTTGTCGAAACACAGGGACAGCTTACGGACGGAGTCAAAGTTAAATTTCTTGAAGCTATAGAAGATAAAGTAGATGCGCCGCAACAGCCTCAGCAGCAACTTCCTTAAATAAAATTGGTACTCTATTATGATTGAATTCGGAATTAAAAAACCAATAACAACATTTATGCTTGTTATTGCCATGCTTTTATTTTCAAGTATTTCAATTGTCAGAATCCCCGTTGAATTATATCCGAGTGCACAATCCGGGCTTGTAAGCGTTGTTACAAGGCTCAGGGGAGGCGTTGCCTCAAGCGAAGTTGAAAAATATGTTACAAGACCTATGGAAGAAGTATTTGCCGAATTGAACGGTCTTAAAGAAATGATATCTTCTTCAAAAGAATCGGAGTCGAATATTATGATGATGTTTCACCATAATGTCGATACAGATTTTATAGTTATAGATATCAGAGAAAAAATAGCTATGGTCAGGCATTTGCTGCCTAAAGAAACAGAAAAACCGATAATAGCAAAATTTGAACAGTCAGATTCACCGGTAGTAATACTTTCCCTGAGTTCCGATCATAAAACTACAGAAGAATTAAGAATAATAGCAGAGGAACAGATAAAAGAAAAAATCTTAAGAGTTTCCGGAGTGGCAAACGTTGAATTTGGCGGAGGCCGTGAAAGAAAACTTCTTATAGAGATTGACAACGAAAGACTGCTCGGATATAAACTGTCAATTCTTGAGGTTGTGCAGAAAATCAACCTTGCAAATATTTCCATATCTGCAGGTGAAATCAGACAATATGACCAGAATTTTGTAATAAGAGCGACAGGCGAATATAACAGCATAGAAGAAATAGAAAATACGGCCATTGCCATAACTCCTTCAGGTTCCATAGTGAGAATAGGAGATATTGCAAAAGTAAAAGATTCATTTTACGAACCTACTTCTTTCTCAAGACTTAATCTGCAATCGGTAGTTTCTGTTTATATACAGAAAGAATCCACGGGCAATACAATCAAAATTGCAAATGAAGTCATGAAAGTCATAGAAAAAATCAAAAAAGATATTGATCAGGATATAATCATAACTACCGTAAAAAATGATGCTGAATACATAACAAAAGCTATTTCATCTCTTGTTGAGGCTTTGATCGTAGGCGGAATACTTCTTGCAAGTATTCTGTTTTTATTTATGAAAAACATAAGAAGTATTTTTATAGTAGCGACTACTATGCCGCTTAGTCTTTTTATTTCTATTCTTCTTATGTATTTTACAAACCAGACTTTTAACATAATGACGCTGAGCGGGCTTGCCATGGGTATGGCTAACGTAATGGATAACTCCATTGTCGTTATAGAAAATATATCTTTTCATTATCACCGAAAAACATTTCAAAATAAACATGATTTAATAGTAAATGCTACAAAAGAACTGTGGCAGCCGATATTTGCTTCTACGGTAACAACGATTGTTGTATTTTTGCCGTTGGTTTTTTTGGAGCCGGAAATCAGACAGATGTACGTTCCCTTTGCCCTTGTAATAACATTTGCTCTGATAGCTTCCCTTGTAAGCACAATGCTTTTTATTCCTCCTCAAATAAATAAATGGCAAAATAAATTTGAACTTGATTTTCAGAATTGGTACATGAAAGTGCGCCACTATTACGGACGAATACTGAAATCATGTTTCAGAAAACAAACATGGCTTTGGCTGGTAACTTTGGCGGCATTTGTTTTTTCGGTTCATGTTTTGGCTACAAGAGATTCAGAATTTATGGATGCCGGCGATGTTAATACTTTCCGTATAGGAATACAGTTTCCCCCCGCAACAAGAATAGAAGTTTCAAATGAAATAGTAAAAAAAATGGAAGAAGCTCTTATGAGCTACAGAAGCGATGTGAAAAGAGTCTCTTCAAAAGTTGAGAAACTTCATACATTTGTTGAAGTCACAGTTTATAAAAATGCCGAGGCTTTCAAAGAAGAATTCAGAAAAAGATTCGGTGAATTTTCTCCGGCATTTGTTTATTACCAGGATTCACAAAGCAATACTTCAAAAGAAATTTTTGTTGATTTTTACGGCCAGGATTACGGCACTTTAAAGCAGCTGGCGTTTTCTTCATCCGGAAGACTTCAGCAGGTTCAGGGACTTACCGATGTAAAAATAAGAATGAGAGAAGATGAACCTGAAGTTTTGATTAATGTCGATTATAACAGACTGGCGATTTTCGGGCTTACAACGTATTATTTCAGCAATACGCTTCACTGTCAGATAAGAGGATTGATTGCGACTCAGTACAGAACAGAGGGCAAACAGATAGAAACGATATGCCGATTAACTCCCGGCAGCATACAGAGAGTTGACGAAATTCCTTTTATCGGGATTGTAAACCAGAGAAAAGACGTTGTGTATGTCGGACAGGTTTCTGATATTGAAAAAATAAAAACAAATCAGGAAATATGGCATAAAAATAAAAAAAGATTTATACAGATAAGCGCAAACAGAGCTAAAATAGGCCTTACAACAGCCGCAGAAAAAATAAACGCTACTTTAAAAGGAGTTGCTTTCCCGAGGGACTATTCGTTTAATATATCCGGAGACTATGAAAAAACGGTCAAAAACAGAGGTCAGTTTTTGCTTGCTGTTTCTCTTACGGTTATACTTATATTTTTTGTTCTTGCTTCTATTTTTGAATCATATATTCAGCCGACTTTAATCATGTTTTCTCTTCCGTTAAGCCTTATAGGAGTTGCTTTTGCTTTATGGGTTTTTAAAAAACCGATAAGCCTCGGTGTATGGATAGGGATGATGATTCTGTTCGGTTCAATCGTTTACAGTTCCATTATTATTGTGGATAAAATAAACCAGAGACGCCACGGCAGAACTAATCTGATAAGAGTCATTTTTGAATCGTGCAAAGAAAGATTAAGACCTGAACTTATAACTTTTCTTATGAAAACCCTCGGGCTTTTGCCGATGGTTCTAAGCCGCGATGAATCTGCAAGCATGTGGAGATCGCTCGGGCTTACTGTTTTATTCGGAACAATAACAGGCACAATACTGACAATGATAATAATTCCTACGGCTTATTACGTCCTTGAGAAGCCGAAAGAAAGCACTAAAATATTCTTTAAAACGCTCGGGCTTATGTCTTTATTAAAATTATTACAGAAAATTTATAATAAACACAGGAAAGATTCAGATCCTGTAATGAGAGAAAACATATGAGTTTATTAAGACTTCCGGTTGACAGGCCAGTTACGACGATAATGATATTTTTGGGCATAATACTGATGGGTCTTATTTCATGGACGCGTCTGCCTCAGGAACTATATCCTTCAATGGAATATCCGCAGATTACTATCGTTACAAAATACGAAGGAGCCGGCCCAGAAGAATCCGAAAAGCTTGTAAGCAAACTTATTGAAGAAACGGCTGGAACGGTAAAAAGAATAAAAAGAGTTTCATCCATATCAAAAGAAGGCGTCTCCATAGTTTCATGCGAATTTATATGGGGTACGAATATGGATTTTGCATCTATGGATGTCAGAGAAAAAATCGACCTCATAAAAGAGTCGCTCCCAAAAGATGCCCTTGACCCCATAGTTTTAAAATATAATCCTATGCAGGTTGAAGCTATAATACTTTCGGCAAATTACAAATCAGATTCCCCTTCTCTTGAAAAAATGGCAGAACTCAGAACTTTTATAAAGAAAAATGTAAAAGACGAACTCGAAAGGCTTGAGGGTGTTGCAAAGGTTGAAATAAGAGGCGGCGAGCAGAAAGAAATACTTGTTGAAATCGATAAAGGAAGACTGCTTGCAAATCAGGTATCCATAACTGATGTCATTAATTCTCTGCAAACTGCAAATATAACTTATCCCGCAGGTACAATTAAAGAAGATAAACATGAATACATAGTAAAAACCGTAGGCGAGTTTAAAAATATTTCAGATATAGAGGCTCTTTCATTCGGCAAACAGGCACAGCAGGAAAGGAATATAAATTATAGAAAAGACAGATCTACAAGGGATGATACCGGCGAAAAAATAGTTTATATGAGAGACGTTGCCGATGTCAAAGAAACATTAAAGGATAGAAAAGGATTTTCAAGATATAATTCAAAGGAAAATATTTCAATAGGAATTTTTCCGCAGTCCGGCGCCAATTTGATCAATATGTCTAAATTTATCCATGAAAAATTAGAAAGCATCAAGGATAAAATTCCAGAAGATGTTGAAATAATTACGACCTATGACCAATCCGTATTTATAAAAAAATCGCTTAATAATATTTATCAGTCGGCTATTCAGGGAACGCTGCTTTCGTTTATTCTTTTATATTTCTTTATGAGAAGTTTTGTAGGATCAACAATAATAAATATCGCAATTCCCATAACACTTTGCGTTACTCTGAGTCTTATGTATTTTAACAATATTTCGATCAACTCAATGTCTCTCGGAGGATTGACGATAGGAATAGGAATGGTTGTCGACAATTCCAACGTTATTCTTGAAAATATCTTACTGATGGTTCATAAAAACAAGGGAAAAAATATACCTAAAAAAGAAAGTATATATCAGGCGACTTCAAGTTTGCTTGCGCCTATCGTAAGTTCCACTTTCACAACTGTTGCTATATTTATTCCGTTTATATTTGTTGCCGGCATGATAGGACAGCTTTTTTCGCAGCTTGCGTTTACAATTACTTTTTCAATGATAGCGTCAATATTTGCTGCGTTGTTTCTTGTGCCCAGGCTTGCTCTTCAGGCCAATCTTGAAAACCAATCGGTTACGGCAGGTCTTGATTCTATAAATAAATATTTTGCTCCTCTTTTGAAAACAACTTTAAATTTCAGACCAGGTAAGATTTTTTTATATGTTTTGGTATATGCGGTTATAGGAATACTTGTGATGTATTTTATACCTAAAGAATTTATGCCTAAAACGGATGAAAGAAGATTTGTTCTTAACATATCAATGCATCCCGATACTCCTTTGGAAATAACAAATGATGTCGTGAAAAAAATAGAAAAATCCATATCAAGTTATGATGAAGTCACCGATATTGCAACAAGCATAGGCTCTACCGGAGATCAGGTAGGTTCATCTTCGGTTGAAACGCTCGGCTCGTATCAGGCAAGAATAATAACGAATTTGACTCCAAAGGGATTTTCCACAGACAGAATAGTTACGGAACTCAGCGATGAAATCAAAAAAATGAATATTAAAAATCTTGATATAGAATTTGTAACGCAGCAGGGTCTTTTTAGTTCAGGCGGCGGAGGTTCAGGTGTTACAGTTGAATTAAAGGGACGGGATTTGGATAAATTGAGAGAGTATGCCGCCAAATTGAGAAAAACAATGGATGCTATGCCTGAATTTTACGGTATTAAAGTGGATCCTTCTGATGAAGTTCCGGAATTAAGACTTACTATTGACAGAGAAAGAGCTTCTCTTTTTGGACTTTCAACTCAGGATATAGCAGCTATGACGCTTGCCGGCATAAAAGGTTTTGTGGCGACAAAACTGAAACTTGAAGATGATGAAATGGATATAAGAGTAAGAATGAAGCCTGAAGACAGAGATACGCTGGATAAAGTTATGGAAATGACGGCATATTCATCATGGGGTATGACAATACAGCTTAAGCAGATAGCTCAGGCAAACTTCGTAAAAACTTTGCCTGCAATTAAAAGAATTGAAAGAGAAAGAACTTATCTGGTAACGGCAAATGTAAACGGCAATTTTACAAAAGCCGTCAAACAGCTTCAGGAAATACTTGACGATTCATATAACAATAACAATGTCAGCTCCTTGATAAGCGGAGAGATGCTTGCAATGAAAGAATCTCTTTCGCAGACATCTTTTGCCATGATTCTCGGAATAGTAATAATATTTATGATCCTTGCTTCGCAGTTTGAGTCATTGTTGCAGCCTATTCTTGTTATGACGGCAGTTCCTCTGGGCGTTATAGGAGCTTTGCTGACATTATTTGCGACAGGTCAGTCTATAAACTCAATTTCAATGTTAGGTATAATAATGTTGATAGGAAACGTTGTCAACATATCTATTCTTCTTATTGACAGATATAATTACTATTACAGCCTAAATCCGGACAAATACAGAGATATAATTTCGTTTAAAGAGCTTATCGTTGATCTTACAGTTGAACATATAAGGCCTATTACGATGACAACTCTGACTACTGTAGTAGATTTGCTTCCTTTGGCTATGGGCCTTGGAGAAGGCGCTACAACAAATCAGCCTATGGCTATAGCTGTTGTAGGAGGATTGACATTTGCTTTGGCTCTTGCGCTGTTGTTTGTGCCTTATATTTATTTGTATTCGAAAGGAATGAGAAACGATACCGAAAGCGACTTTATATAGAATCAGTTTCCCAGTTTCATAAGTTCGTTTAATTCTTTAAACCTTATAACATAAATATATGTTATCGCATAAAGCATTGATGAAGCATATATTCCGGCTATAATATCGTCTAACATAACGCCGAAAGCCGATATAACTTTTTTATCTACGGATTTTATCGGGAAAGGTTTCCATACGTCAAAAAGTCTGAAGAATACAAAACCTGCAATATAAATCCACCAGTCATTTATGTTATTATGTAAAATTTCGGCAACGGGAATAAATGTAATTGCCTGTCCTACAAATTCATCAACTACTATAAAGCCGGGATCATGCTTTGTGTATTTTAACGTCTCTCTTACAGCAATCATGCCGGCTGCAAAAGCGGCAAATATGAGAAAAATAAGACCTGTTTGTCCAAGATAAAAGCATACAAAAAAAATCGGTATAAGGCTGACAAGCGAACCGGCGGTTCCCGGTGCTTTCGGGAAATAGCCGGTTCCCAAAAGTGTTGAAACGGCAAAAGATAAGTTTTTTTTCATTATAGTTTTATCTCCGATGGTTTATCATATCTGTTTTGTGTTTTAAAAACTTCAATATACTTAGTTTTCATTTCAAGTGCCTGTTGTTTTTTCCCCTGGTGTTTATAAATAACGGCAAGATTATAATAAGCCATCTCGTTAAGAGGATTTAAATTCACGGCAGCAAGAAGATATTTTTCTGATTTTTCTATATTATGCGTTTTTATATACATAACCGCAAGATTGACATAATGTTTTGACTCCCACGGTTCAATCGAAATCGCTTTTAAATATTTGTTTTCTGCTTCGCTGAAATTTCCTGCATCGGTAAGAAGGCCTGCGATATTTGCGTTTGCAATCGCTGACTGCTGATTGTCAAGCAAGGCATTTATCCAAAATATTTTTTTATTTTTAAATTTATCGGTCTGAATATAGGATATTGAACAGAATATTAGAAACAGCAGTATAATGAATATGCCGATTAATCTTTTTTTTGACATATAAAATATTTCAGTTGATTCTATAAAAAATAAAAATGCGCCGACCATAGGCAGATATATTCTATGGGCGTCATAATTATTATTCGGCACAAGACATGCCGGAAGCAGATATAAAATAAACCAAATTATGTTAAAAATATTTGTTGTTATAAAATTTTTATTATTTTTTGATAAAAAAAACATAAATAAAAACAAAAACATGGTATATGAAAGCATAAAGTAATTTATTTCTATTTTTGAAACAATTAAGGATAAATCAACGGGGAATATAAGAAGCTGCATATATTTTAAAAGAACAGGCATATTTTTAACTGCCGAATCAAAAAAAACTGAAAAAGAAGGATTAACAGCTTGATAGCTGAAAACAAAATGCCTTATTATAAAAAATATAACGGTTATCGCCGATAAAACCGTAATTATAGGAATATATTTTTTAAAATTTAGTTTTTTTAAAATCAGATAAAGTATAAATAACGGAAGAGTAACAACGGCCGTTTCTTTTGTAAACAACGCCAGAGTAAAAAAACATATACTAAAAAAAAGATTTTGTTTTTTTTGTTTTTCGCAATAATTGATAAAGAAATAGAAAGAAAGAACGGCAAATAACGCAAGAAGACTGTCATTTCTGCCCGGAATCCATGCAACAGATTTTACAAGCGCAGGATGAACGGCAAATACAGCCGCAAATAAAAAAGAAAGTCTTTTGTCATGTTTATAAGAAAACAGCAAAAAAATTGAAAATACGGCAAATAGGTGAATTAAGACATTAGTCAGATGATAACCGGAAGGATTTGTTTTATAAATTATTTTATCTGCCAAAAAAGAGATATTCAGAACAGGTCTGTAATATTTATCGTTTTCTCTGGCAAAAACGGGATCTGAAAGTATATTTTTTATATTTGATATTTTCAAATAGTTTTGTTTATCAAGAATAAGTATATCATCGTCAAAATAAATAAAATCAAAAAAAATACTTTTGCCGTAAACGGCAAAAATAATAACGGCAAGCGCAAAGAAAATTTTTATATTGAGATATCTGCCGTCACGAATATTAAACATAAATCTAATTATACATAAAAAAACCGGCGAATCATATCGCCGGTTTTTATTATTTTAGATAAAATTAAAGAGAAACATTTTTAACTTTAGTTACACCTTCAATCTTGGCTATTTTAGCTACAAGATCCGAAGATATCGAGCTGTCGACTTCAACAATCGTTATAGCTTCTTTTCCGATTTGTTTTCTGCCTACAGTCATTCCGGCGATATTGACGTTTGCAGCGCCTATAATGGTGCCGAGATTTCCTATAACTCCGGGTTTATCGTTGTTTGTTATGAATATTTTATTG
The DNA here is from genome assembly GCA_963666965.1 of Endomicrobiaceae bacterium. Taxonomy (GTDB): domain Bacteria; phylum Elusimicrobiota; class Endomicrobiia; order Endomicrobiales; family Endomicrobiaceae; genus Proruminimicrobium. Next base: position 1,371,072 of record OY762939.1, on the reverse strand, counting down.
CCTGACGGAATAACGTCTACGGCAAGACCGTTGATTTCTACAATCCTCTGATTCTTATCAAACATAGTTCCTGATATTGAATATTCGCCGCTTGAAGTTTTGACTTTAACAAGTATGAGACCCGAATATTCCGAGCAGTCTCTTATGAAAGCTTCTCTTATTTTGATACCTCTTTCTTTTGCTACGGAAGGGGCATTTACAAAATTTACTTTAAGGTCAAGAATTTCGCCCAAAATTCCTTTAAGATAAGCTACCATAAGGGAATTTGTGTTAAGTGTTGAAATATTTCCCTGGTATGTAAGTTCTATTTCTGAAATACCGCCGTCCATAATCTGTCCCTGAAAAGCTCCTATTTTATCTGCAAGTTCGATGTATGGGACCAGTTTTTTATAAGTTTCCCAGTCGACAGTAGGTACGTTTACGGCGTTTCTTATAAGGCCTTTTGTAAAATAATCTATGATAACCCCGCTCATTTCCTCGGCAATTTTAATCTGAGCTTCTTCAGTCGAAGCAGCCAGATGAGGAGTTACTACTACATTGTCAGTTTCAATTATTGTCCAGTCTTCAGGCGGTTCTTTTGCAAAAACATCAAGAGCAGCGCCTTTTACATGTCCCGACTTTATTGCTTCAGATAAATCTTTTTCATTTATGATAGGGCCTCTTGCACAGTTTACTATGCAGACTCCTTTTTTCATTTTCTTTATAGATTCTGTGTTAATCATTCCTTTTGTTGAATCATTTAAAGGAGAATGAAGCGATATATAGTCGGCCTGTGCGTAAACTTCGTCCAGTGATTTAATTTTTATTCCGTAGCTTGAGGCAATCTCGGCATTAGCAAACGGATCATAAGCTACAACTTTCATTCCGAAAGCTATCATTCTTTTTGCCACTTCAGTTCCGATTCTTCCCAAACCTATAAGCCCGAGAGTTTTTCCCTGCATCTCCGAACCCATGAAATTTTTTCTGTCCCATTTTTTTGATTTAAGTGACTTATGGGCTTCGGGAATATTTCTGGCAAGAGAAAGCATAAGCCCTATTGTATGTTCTGCCGCCGAAATTGTATTGCCCCCGGGAACATTTGTCACTACAATACCTTTCTGCGTTGCGGCATTTTTGTCTACGTTATCTACGCCTGTGCCGGCTCTTCCTATAAATTTGAGTTTTTCTGCGGCTTCAATTATTTCGGCAGTAACTTTTACTTCGGAACGAATTAAAAGTCCGTCATAATCTTTTATTATTTCTTTAAATTTTTCCGGAGACGGTTTGTTAGAAACCTCAATTTTAAATTCCGGATGCTTCAATAATTCATCTAATCCTTCCTGGCTGTCGTAAGTCATTAAAATTTTGTACATTTTAATCCTCTTTTATTATTTAATAAAAAACTTTAAATCTCTCTGTGGATTTATGCCGGAGCATATTCTATCTTAACGTTTCATTAATTTTAGAATTTAGTTTACTATTTTCTTCTATTTTTTTCAATAATTCATCGCTGTAAGTAATTCCGAATTTAGTCAGATCGGGCAATGTTTCTTTTGACAATGCTAAATTGAGGATATGTAAAATGATTTTCATCCGAAATATAAAAAATTGAATTTATATTTGATATGCCGCGTTTTTTTTGAAGAATTATCGAAAAAGCAGGATGAAGATGAAATCCTTCCTGAAAAAGCAGAGGGCTGTTTTCGGCTTTTAAAAGCCCTGCATTTGTTTTTAATTCTAAATGAGTTTTATCAACGCAATTCTGCCATTTTACGGCGGCTATATGAAAGTTTACGGTAAAAATAATCAAAAGACTCAAATTTAACAACTTTAGCAGATGATAGTTTACTTTAATGTTTTTTTTGTAAACATACATAAAAATGGCAGACAACAACAACGGCATTATAAAATTGAAAAATCTGAAATTTCCGACAGAATAAATAAATTTGTAATAGAACATTATATAAAACAAAATAGAAAAACAGACAAACATTACCAATCTCTGCATTTTATAGTTATAAAATAAATTAACTGATATTAAAATTATAATCATAATTGCAAAACCCAGCGGAATCAAATTTACGTCACTCAAAAAATGCGAAACAGGAAAGAATATTTCTTGTTTGTAATAAATATATTTGGAGTATACATTAAGTATCGATAATACAAATACCGATATTAAAAGTAAAAACATAAAAAATTTTCTTTTATTTTCATAAAAAATTTTCTTAATATCTGTATTTATAAACAAATATAAAATAAATAATGCCGCAAATAGGGCTGCCGATTGATAATTTTTTATCAAAAGAACCGAACATAACAGAACAATTATGAACTTTGAATATGATAATAGTTCAAATTTTTCAAATGTGAATATAATATATATAATCCAAAAAAGACCGGCACATAAAAAACTTTCGTTTGTTATGAAGAGCCCGGCGGCATTTAGACAGAATAAATAAGAAAAAAGAGTGAATTGAAATAAATTTTTCTTATCTTTCGGTATTAGCAGGTAAGCTGCAAATAAACATATAACAGTAATGAAATAATACCAAAAAGCATGCAGAAAAATTAAAAAATTAAAATTAATAATGCCCATTTTAATTGCTACAACCTGAGGCAGCGTCAGAGCAATAATGCCGAAAAGCCTGCAGGCGACATCTGAAAACGGATTTGTCAGAATGTTTATAAAAATCCACGTTCCGTCGGCAAGCAGCCCTATATCATAAAAGGAATGAATGAAAAAAACTACCGTCAGCGATATAAAAACAATCTGCGGTAGTTTTTCTAGTATATATTCCTTAAATAGATTAAGAAATTTTATCATTTTTATTTCTTTTTCTTTTTGTTTTTGCCTTCAAAAACTATGGATATAACTTCGTCCATATGAGAGACAGGAATCATTTTAATTTTTTTCTTAACATTTTCAGGAATATCGGCAAGATCTTTTTTGTTGCCGGCCGGAAATATAACGGTTGTGATGCCTTCTCTGTAAGCGGCTAAGACTTTTTCTTTTAATCCGCCTATAGCCAAAGCTCTTCCGCGAAGAGTTATTTCGCCTGTCATGGCTATTTTTTTCTTTACCGGCATATTCATACATACGGAAGCAAGAGCGGTTGCCATTGCAAGCCCTGCGCTCGGACCATCTTTAGGAACCGCGCCTTCAGGAACATGAACATGAAAATCCGTATCTTTGAAAATATCATCTTTGATTCCGAGCTTTTTTGACGATGATTTTACATAAGTCAAAGCGGCCTGTACAGATTCTTTCATGACATCGCCGAGTTTGCCTGTAAGATTAAGAATTCCCTTTCCTTTCATTTTATTGACTTCTATCGTAAGAGTTTCCCCGCCTACTTCCGTCCAGGCAAGACCGGTTACCACTCCTATATCGTTTTCCGCTATTCTGTCTCGCTCATAATGAGGAATCCCTAAGTATGACTCAATATTGGCGGACGTTATTTCAACGGTCTTTTTATCTTTTTCAATAGACAATTGTTTTGCTATTTTTCTGCAGAGATTTGCGATTTCTCTGTTAAGATTTCTTACGCCGGCTTCATGCGTATAGTTGCTTATTATCGTTTTTACGGCTTCATCGTTTACCGTAAGTTCCGTATCTTTTAATCCGTGGTCTTTTATCTGTTTTGGTATAAGATATTTTTTTGCAATTGACAGCTTCTCTTCATCAGTATAACCCGAGAATCGTATAACCTCAAGCCTGTCCAGCAGCGTAGACGGAATATTGTTCAAAGTATTTGCCGTAGTAATAAACATAACATCAGACAAATCATAATCTATGTCAAGATAATGATCGTTAAAAGAATAATTTTGTTCGGGGTCAAGAACTTCAAGAAGAGCTGCCGACGGATCGCCTCTCCAGTCGCTTCCCATTTTATCTATTTCATCAAGTATAAAAACAGGATTGCTTGAGCCGGCTTTTTTCATTGATTGTATTATTTTGCCTGGCATCGATCCTATGTATGTTCTTCTGTGGCCTCTTATTTCGGCTTCATCACGCACTCCGCCCATTGAAATTCTTACAAGATTTCTTCCAAGGCTTCTGGCGACTGATTTAGCTATTGAAGTTTTTCCGACTCCGGGAGGTCCTATAAAACACAAGATAGGCCCTTTTATTTTTTTAACTCTTGAAAGCACGGCCAAATATTCAATCACTCTTTCTTTGACTTTTTCAAGTCCGTAGTGATCGTCGTCAAGAATCTCTTTTGCTCTTGCAAGATCAAGATTGTCTTCAGTTAATTTCTGCCAAGGTAAATCAAGCAGCCACTCGATATATGTTCTTATTACGCTTGCTTCAGGCGACATGGGCATCATTTTTTCCATTCTCGCCAGTTCTTTCTCCGCAATATCCAATGCCTGCTTTGGCATTGAGCTTGCTTTTATTTTTACTCTTAATTCATCTATTTCCTTTGAATTATCATCTTTTTGCTTCAGCTCTTTCTGAATAGCTTTCATCTGTTCGTTAAGATAATATTCTTTCTGGTTTTTTTCTATCTGATTTCTGACTCTGTTCTGAATTCTTCTTTCAATATTGAGAATTTCTATCTCGGCATTCAAAATTTGAATTATTTTATTGAGTCTTTTTTCAGGATTTGTGGCCTCAAGTATTGCCTGTTTTTCAATATTTTTTATGGCAATGTGAGATGCGATAGTATCGGCAAGTTTTGAAGGTTCCTGTATATTTGCCACGGATATTGAAATTTCCATAGGCATTCTCGGATTTAGCTTGACGTACTGCTCAAACAAAGAAATAGTTCTTCTCATTATAGCTTCTATTTCAGGAGTTTTATCTATTATGTCGTCAAAAACACTTATGCCTACTTCAACATAGCCTTTATCGTTTAATTTAAATTCAGTCCATTCTGCTCTTGCCACGCATTCGATAAGTATTTTTAAAGTGCCGTCCGGCATTTTAAGCATCTGCAGTATTTCACAGACCGTTCCTATCTGGTATATATCATCCGGAGTAGGATCTTCTATCTGTAAATTTTTTTGAGTGACAACAAATATAAGTCTGTTGCTTGTCATTGTTTCTTCAAGAGCTCTTATTGATTTTTCTCTTCCGACTGCAAGAGGAAGAACCATCGCCGGGAAAACAACGATATCTCTTACCGGCAGCATTGGCAGCATTTTTGGAATGTCTTTCAAATTGCCTTCACTTGATACTTTGTCTAATTCGCTCATGCAATCTCCTTTGAACCGTTTGCGTAAACGCATTTAGGCTGCGTATTTTTACTGACGGTGTCGGTATCAACGATGCACTTTATTATAGTATTTTCCTGAAATTTATCAAACATCGTTTCCATGAGTATATTCTCAATCATTGATCTTAAACCTCTGGCTCCCGATTTTCTTTTGATTGCCATAGATGAAATTTCACGAAGAGCATTTTTTTCAAAAACAAGCTCAATCCCTTCGTTTTTAAAAATTTTTGTATACTGTTTAACAAGAGAATTTTTAGGTTCCGTAAGAATGTGGACAAAATCATCAACAGTCAAATGCGCAAGAGTCGATATTACGGGAAGTCTTCCGACAAGTTCCGGAATCAGTCCGTATTTAATCAAATCCTGAGTTTCAACGTTTGAAAATATTTTATCTTTGTTTTTAAGTTTTTCTTCGTTATTCAAAGATTCATTTGCATTTAAAAAACCTACGACTTTTTTATTCATTCTTGTTTCTATTATTTTTTCAAGACCGTCAAAAGCGCCGCCGCAGATAAATAAAATATTGGTCGTATCTATCTGTATGCACTCCTGCTGGGGATGTTTTCTCCCTCCCTGCGGAGGAACATTAGCAATAGTGCCTTCTATTATTTTTAATAAAGCCTGCTGCACACCTTCTCCCGATACGTCTCTTGTTATGCTGGGAGTTTCCGATTTTCTTGAAATTTTATCTATTTCATCTATATAAATTATTCCTCTCTGCGCTTTTTTTACGTCAAAATTCGCATTTTGCAAAAGTCTTAAAAGAATATTTTCAACATCTTCTCCTACGTAACCGGCTTCGGTTAAGGTAGTAGCGTCAGTTATTGCAAAGGGCACATCAAGCATTTTTGCAAGCGTCTGGGCAATAAGAGTTTTTCCTGTTCCGGTAGGTCCTATGAGAAGAACATTCGATTTTTGAAGTTCAACGTCATTTTCATTTGATAATGAGTTTTCTATTCTTTTGTAATGATTGTATACCGCAACTGAAAGAACTTTTTTTGCCTGTTCCTGTCCGATTACATATCCGTCGAGAAAACTTTTGATTTCCTTAGGTTTTGGAACTTTTTTGAAAGACGATACGGTTTCGGATTGTTCAAGACGGTTTAAAATTTCATTTGAACTTTTTATGCAGTCCGAACAAACTATCGTGCCGCCGCCTCCTACAAATCTTTTTCCTTTTGATTTTGGCTTGCCGCAGAACAAACATTTTAATTCAGTGTCTTTATCTTTTTCCATCTTACATTTTCCCCGGTATTATAACTTCATCAATTATGCCGTATTCTTTTGCTTCCTGAGCTGACATATAATAATTTCTTTCGGTGTCTGCTTTTACTTTTTCTGTAGACTGTCCGGTATGATCAGCTATTATAGCCGAAAGTTTTTCTTTTGTCAGAACAAGTTCTTTTGTTTCAATATCAATATCTGAAACTGTTCCTGAAATACCGCCTCCGTAAATAAGAGGCTGGTGTATCATAATTCTTGAATGCTGCAAAGCGTAGCGTTTGCCTTTTGTGCCGGCTGCAAGAAGAACCGCTCCAAATGACATAGCCATTCCCATACATATGGTAGTAATAGGGCTTTTTATATACTGCATTGTGTCGTAAACGGCAAGACCGGCAGTAACCATTCCTCCCGGACAATTTATATAAAGATTGATATCTTTAGTGTTATCTTCAGCATCTAAAAACAGAAGTTGTGCGATAAGTGCGTTTGCCGAATCTGTAGTAACGGATCCTTCGTGTCCGCCGACAAAAATTACTCTGTCTTTGAGAAGTCTGGAATAAATATCGTAGCCTACCGAAGTGTTTCCGCTTTTGTCAATTACCGTGGGTATAAAATTAGGCATTTTAAATCCTCCCGGTTATTTTTTTACCGGCATATCTTTTTCAGTTTCAGTAATTTTTGAATTATCAAGAAGGAATTTAAAAAGTTTTTCTTCTTTAAGAGAAGCCGATATAGTATTTTTATGTTCCGTAAAATATTTTTCAACTTCTTCCTTTCTTGTAGGATTTGACTCAAACATTTTTTGTTTTTCGGCTTCAAGATCCTGTTCTGAAACTTCAAGTTTTTCTTCAGAATAAACAGCGTTAAGAATATAAGAAAGTCTTACATTCTTTTCTGCTTCATCTGCGTATTTGTCCTTATTTGCCTCAATTTGTTTTTTTATAAAATCTTCAGGAGCACCCTGGTTCTTCATATAATCAGACATTCTGTTTGTTAAATATTCTTTCTGCTGTTCAATCATTGAGACAGGAACATCAAATTTATTTGCATTCAAAAGATGTTCGACAATCTGTTTCTCTACTTCTGTATTTTGTCTTCTGGTTTCTTCCTGTTCAATAGACTCTTTAAGTTTCTTTTTTAAATCTTCAAGATTTTCAAGGCCCATATCTTTTGCGAAATCATCATTAAGTTCAGGAAGCTGTTTTTCCTTAACTTCAACGACTGTAGTTTTAAATATGACTTTCTTGCCGGCAAGCGTTTTGTTTGGATAATCCGCAGGATATTCTATTTCAATATCTTTAGAGTCTCCTTTTTGCAATCCCGCAAGTGCTTTAAACCCTTTAAGAGTATTTTCAGCTCCCAAATCGATCATATGTTCTGAAGCTTTTATTTCTTTTACAGCTTCTCCGTCGCAAAAACCTTCATAATTAACTATAGCAAAACTGTCATTTTTAACTTTGCCGTCTGAAGAGACAACCAGTTTTGCGTTTCTGTCAAGCATGACATTTACGCTGTCGGTAATATTTGCGTCGGTGACTCTTAATTTTTCTTTTTTTACAGTTATGCCTTTATAATCTTTCACTTTAATTTCAGGATGACATTCAGCTTCAAAAACATATTTAAGATTTTTGCCTTCATCAAACGTTATGTCTTTTACGGCCGGCATATCTATAGGAGAAAAATTTTCCTTTTCAAGAGCTGAAAAAACTGTTTTTTTGATCATATTTTCAACTAATTTTTCTCTTGCAATTCCAACGTATTCTTTTTTTATAAGCTCCATCGGCACTTTACCCGCTCTGAATCCGGGTATTTTTGCTTCAGACTGTATAGACTGGTATACGTTTACAAGTTCGGCATCTGTCTGAGACACAGGTATTTCAACTTCCATAACAAGACTGCACGGTTTTTTTTCCAAAACTTTAGATTGAAATTCGCATTTTTGAGTACTCATTTTATCCCCTCTGTATTTATATTTTTTATTACATTATTTCTTGTCGGATTTACAGGTTAAATATAACTTTCTTATTTTACTATTATATACTTTTGTTGTCAATGTAAAATATATTTTAAATACAAGGCAAATCTTGTTTTTTAAAAAGCAAAAAAGATAGAAAATACAATAAAATATTGTATTTTCTGTAATTGATGTCTTTTTATCGTTTAGCTGAGTTCTTTTTTGTCGGTTTTTGCTTCAAGTTTGTATAATTTATCGTTAATTTTTATAAAGTTAAAATCAACAGGCATATCAGCCCGGCCGGGTTTAAACGGGTATAAGACATAAACATCTTTTTTTGAGTTTAACAGAATTGTAACGGTTTTTTTAAGTTCTGATATTTTAAAAAATGTGATTCTTTTGATTTTGCAGTCAAATTTTTTGAAATAATAATCAATATAATATGATTTTGAGTGTGCCACGAATGTATCGGGCTGGAGCAGGTTATTCTTTATAAATATGACATTGTTTCTGTCGTCATATGATATTTTAAAATTTTTAAACTCGATGAATTGAACTGCAGTTATTGATATAACAAATAATAATGCAACCGGATAATATTTTTTTAAAATATCGCACAAAAAATGAGCAGTCATTATGTAAACTAATGGCAGTAAAAATATAAAATACCTGGAATGTAAAAAAGACATAAATAAATAAGCGTATAAATTGACAAAAAAAACAGGCATTAGCATAAAAAACATAACGTATATATTGCTTTTATTTTTTATTTTGAAAATATGATATACAAGTGCAAAATAAAACAAAATTTGCATTTCAAAACTGTTCAAAAGATCAGGCAATAATTCTTTTACTATAAAAAAATTTCTGTTTAGAGTATCTGAAGCAAATATAGCATTGTGCTGAAAAATCTGCTGCTTGAAATACAGTTTGTCAAAGTGTAATGCAGGGTAAATAAAAAGCAGACAAAGAAATATTGCGGCTGAGAAATAAAAGAAATAATTTTTTTTGGCATTAAATTTATATAGATATATCAATTGAAAAATTACCAGTATCAATCCAAAATAATGTGTTAAAGAACAGAGCAAAGCAAATATGAAATAAGACAACAATGTGATTTTATTGTTTTTGTTTTCATCAATGAATTTTATTAAAAAATACATTGAATATACGGAAAACAAAAGAAAAAGAGAATATCCCCTTGCCTCAACGCTGTATGACAGAGCAAACGGAGACAAAGAAAAAAATATACATGACAGCAAAGCTTCTTTTTTTGAATATAATTTTAAAGACAGTAAATATACGGCAGGAATACATAAAACATTTGCGGCTATGGATATAAGTCTGACTGTTTGTTCGGCATTTCCAAATGCAATTTGCATGTAATGCAGAAGAATATAGTATAAGGGAGGCCATGAATCATATAGGGAGGCTCCTTTAATAACCTCATACAAAGAAATACTTGGATTTGTTTTTGCTACGCTGAAAAGTTCATCAGCCCATAAAGATACGCCTGAATAATAGAAACTGATGCAAAAAGACGCAAATGCGCATCCTAAAACAATGTATTTTGCAGGAATTTTTTCTGCCGGCATATTAAGGTTTTTTAGTATCATTGTCTGTTTTATTACCATACAGCCATATTGTTGCGTTGTCGTGATTATACAAATTCAATATTCGCCATTTGCGAAATTGCGTATTTTTTGACCATATGTCAAATTCATTAAACGTAATTTTATCCCTGTCGCTTATAATCACATTTTTATAGCGGGAATGATTGTTTTTTAATGATTCTAATGAATTATAAGTATATATATCAAATGTAGCGGCGTTTCTGTCTTTTTGGAATATCAAAAAGTTGAAAACAAGAGGCGTAAAAACTTGTATAAATGCCGTATTTGCCGCAGATAACGACGGTATCGTATTTTTAAGCATGTCATATTGCATCTTGTAAGTCGTATCTTCGGGATAATAAAAAGCAAAACTTATGCCTTTGAAATGATTGAAAATATTAAATTTTTCTTTTCTGTAGTATTGAATTTGAGAATAATTTATAAGGAAAAATTGCAGCGTCATTGTTAATATTAACAGCAGAATGCAAGTCTTTCTGAAGAATGCATTTTTAATTTCAAACAAGAATAATGTTATTACAACCGGCATAAATATGATAACAGGAAAAATATGTCTGGTTACTTTGTTGCCGGACACAGAAAATATTGCCAATAAGATAAGAGGCGTTAAAAACCAGATATAATATTTTTTATTTAATAAAAAATATAACGATGCTGCGGCAAACAGCAATGCTAAAGGCTGAGAGGCGCCGAAAAAATATAATTCTTTAAAGTAAAAAAAATAATCCGCATTAAGATTTTCTTTTGCATAATTTATTAAGTGAACAAAAATATTATCGTTAAGATAAGCATACCAAAATAAATAAGCCGCCGCCGATGCAACAGCCATTAATGAAAATATATACAAAATATTGAAGATGTTTATATTTTTTTTATTTAATGAAAACATTAACAGAAAAGGGATATATATTATAAACTGCTCTTTCGTAAGCAGTCCTGCTGATATTGCCGATACTGCGGTCAGACTGTAAAAAATATTTTTATTGCGGTACAGTATCATAATGTATATGCATAATGCAAAAACTGCTGCAAGCAATGTTTCTATAAAAAATGTGCGGTGCATACTAAAAAACAAAGGATATAAGCTCAGAGTTAAGGCTGCCGTTAAACCGGCCTGTTTCGAGTGTAATTTTGCAAGTATGCCATATACCGAAAATAAAGTTATTGATGATACCAAAAAATTAAACAGGCTTATAAAAAGAGGTATATCGTTTATAAAATACAGCCAAGGTATTGCCGTCAAAAAATAAAGAGGCGGTTTCCAGTAGATAGCCAGAGAGTGAAAAAAATCTGATATTTGTAAATTTTGTAAAAGAGATATAAGCGTATATTCCTGACAGAAAGAGTGTGACATATCAACAATACATGTTACCGATTCATCGGGAGCTGAATAAAAATTATTGGTTTTTAAAACGATTAAAGTATTTATAAAATGAAAACATGCTATCAGTATTATTATAAAAATAGCATGTTTTTGGGATAAATTTTCAAAATAATTAAATATTTTCATTATAAAAACATATTTTTTATGTTATCTGGTTATTTTTAAAATAGTAAATTTTGTTACACCTGCCGGAAGAGTTACGTCAACCGTTTCGCCGACTTTATGTTCTAAAAGCCCCTGAGCCAGAGGAGAACCTATTGATATTTTCATTTCGGCCGGATTTGCTTCCTCTTCGTCGACTATTGAATATTCGTATTCATCGCCGTCTTCGTCTTTTATTGTAACAGTCACTCCGATAAAAACTTTGTTTGGGTCAATATTCTGTTCTTCGATTATCTTAGCTCTTGAAAGTTTTGCGTCAATTTCCGCAATTCTCTGCATCAGATTTGTAAGCGTTTCTTTTGCAGCATGATACTCGGCATTTTCTCTAAGATCGCCGTGTTCTCTTGCTCTTGCTATTTCATCCTGTATCTGAGGTTTTCTTTTTTGGAGCCTTTCAATCTCTTCTATGAGTTTATTTCTGCCTTCTCTTGTTAAATAAATTTCTGCCATTTTCTGTTTCCCCTTGATTCTCTATGCTTTTTTGTACAAAGATATTAATTTTTTGACCCACAAATCCTGCGGAATTTTTCCCGTGATTTTTCCTCTTTCAAATAAAATACCGTCACCCTGCCCGCCGGCTATTCCGAAATCGGCGTCTTTTGCTTCGCCGGGCCCGTTTACCACACAGCCCATAACGGCTATTTTAATTTCTTTTTTAGGCTCTCTTTTTATTTTTGAAAGCTCTTCTTCAAGCTTGTTCACTATATTGATAAGATCAACTTTGCATCTTGAACATGTAGGGCAAGATACGACTTCAACGCCTGTTGACCTTAAATTGAGAGACTGAAGTATCTGATATGCCGCTTTTACTTCTTCGGCCGGATTTGCAGTAAGAGAAACTCTTACAGTGTCGCCTAAGCCGAGATACAACATTATTGCAAGTCCTGAAGATGATTTTATAGTCCCTCTGAAGATGGATCCGGATTCCGTTATTCCAAGATGCAGAGGATAATTTCTTTTTTTTGCAAACAATTTGTGAGCTTCAACGGTAGTTATAACATCAGATGCTTTAAGGGATACCGCTATATCATAAAAATCGCACTCTTCAAGTATTTTAACATGTTCCATAGCGCCTTTTACCAAGGCTTTAGCTCTGTCAAAAGAATTATTGAAATTATGAACTTCTTTAAGAGAACCGGCATTTACGCCTATTCTTATAGGAATTTTTGCTTTTTTAGCTTCTTTTACAAGTTCTATGACTTTTTCTTTTGAACCGATATTTCCGGGATTTATTCTTAATTTGTCTGCTCCCTGCTTTATTGATTCTATTGCAAGTCTGTGGTCAAAATGAATATCGGCCACAAGCGGTATAGATATGTTTTTTTTGATATTTTTGATATTTTGAGCTGACTGCATATCAGGTACCGAAATTCTTATTATTTCGCAGCCGTAGCGTTCAAGTTCTTTTATTTGTCTTACGGTTGCTTTCCAGTCTCTTGTGTCGGTATTAGTCATGGACTGAACCGTAATAGGATTGCCTCCGCCTATTTTGACGCCGCCGACAGTGATGATTTTTGTATCTTTTCTTGTAAACATTGTTTTTCTCTCAATTACGGATGAAAAAGTTTTCCGATTCCGAGTCTTATAAGATCGCTGTACGTTGCAAAAATTAAAATTAAAAGAATAATCCCGACTCCTATTGTATTATAAATTTGCACTACTTTCATGCTTATTTTTTTGCGAGTAATGCCTTCGGCAATAAAAAGAACTATCATTCCGCCGTCAACAAGAGGAATAGGAAATAAATTAAACAGACCGAGCGCAACTGAAATAATTGCAATAAGTCTTATATAACTTGAAAGACCGGCATTTGCAGATTTCGCCATTATTTGAATAACTCCGACCGGACCTGCAAGTTCCGGTTTTTCCCATTTTACAAGTTTTTCCCACAGATAAGATACGGTTACTGCCGTCTGGAGCCATACCATTTGGACGCTCAAATACGCCGATCTGAATATACCTGTCTTTTCCATTGTTATTTTAGGCTGTATTCCGAGCATTCCAACGTCAGTTATAGGATTTTTATCGGCAACAAAAGTAAAATCGAGTTTTTCATCGTTTCTTAAAACGGAAATGTGAATTTGTTTATCAGCCTTATCCTGCATGTTGTCCATTATGTCTTCCCAGGATTTTATTTCAACGTTATCGATTGATATTATTCTATCTCCTTCCAGCATTCCGGCTTTCTGAGCCGACATGCCCGGAGCAAGATTACCTATAAAAGATTCTTCGGATATTACCGTAAGTCCCCAGATACTGAATAGAGCGCAAAATAGAAATATTGCAAGAATATAATTCATCATAGGGCCCATAAAAGCAATCATCATTCTTTTATACCACGGACAGTAAAGATAATCGCCGGGTTTTGGTTCGGGAGCTCCTTTTTCTGTAGTATATTCTCCTGCCATTTCAACCATTCCGCCCAGTGGAAGCGCGCATACGGCGTATCGTGTTTCGCCTTTAGAAAATCCAAACAGCTCAGGTCCGAATCCGAAGGCAAATTTTAATACTCTCACTTTATAAATTTTTGCCATTACAAAATGTCCGAGTTCGTGCACAAAAATGAGAAGCCCCAGTCCGAAAACAACGGCAAGTATCTGCAAAATTATCGAATATGAACCTGAAAAAAGTTTTACTATTTCCATTAAATATAGCACTCCTCTATTAAATTTGCCGTTAAAATTCTGGTTTCGGCATCTATTGCAATGTATTTCTCAATATCTAAAGTCTTTAATGCTTTATGTTTTGAAGTTATACTTTTTACTATTTTAGAAATATCGCAGAATAATATCTTTCCTTCAAGAAAATATTTAACTGCAATTTCATTTGCCGCATTCATTACAGCCGGCATTGTAAATCCTGTTTTTGCGCAGTTATAAGCGATCTGAAGACATTCAAATTTTTTAAAATCAGGCTTATAAAATTCAAGTTTGCCTGCTTTGGCAAGATTGAGCGGTTTGATAAAACATTTTTTTCTTTCAGGATAAGACAGAGCATATTGTATCGGAAGAGTCATGTCCGGATTTGAAAGCTGTGCCATAACGCATCCGTCTTGGAATTCAACCATTGAGTGCACTATCGATTGGGGATGAATTACTATTTCTATTTTTTCAATCGGAATTCCGAATAAAACAGAAGCTTCGATTGCCTCAAGGCCTTTATTCATCAAAGTCGCAGAATCTATAGTTATTTTTCTGCCCATTTTCCAGGTCGGATGGGCAAGAGCTTCGGCAACAGTTATATCTGCAAGTTTTTTTGAGGATTTATAAAAAGGACCTCCCGATGCAGTCAATATTATTTTTTTTACCGATTCTTTTTTTTGTCCTGCAATACACTGAAAAATTGCCGAGTGTTCGCTGTCCACCGGAAGAATTTTTACATTTTTTTCTTTGGCTTTTTTCATTATTATCGAACCGGCCATAACAAGAGATTCTTTATTTGCTATTGCTATGTCTTTTCCGGCGTCTATGGCTTTAAGAAGAGGCTCAAGTCCTACTGAACCAACTACAGAAAATAGAACAATGTCAATTTCTTTGAGAGTTGCTATTTTATTGAGGCCGTTTATGCCGTGATAAACTTTTGTATTTATTTTATTTTTTTTGCACCATAACTGCATTTGTTCGGCGTCATCGGCCGTTCCCGTAGATATTGCCGCCGGTTTAAATTCCTTTACTTGTTTTTTTAACAGTTCAATATTTGAATTAACGGATAACCCGCACACCTTAAATTCATTTTTTGTTTTTCTTATGAAATCTAAAGTTTGTATGCCTATTGAACCTGAAGAACCTAATACAGCTATTTTTTTCATATTAACCTTTTATCAGAATGATCGCATAATAAAAAACCGGAGCGCAGAAAAGATATGAATCAAATCTGTCAAGCATTCCGCCATGTCCCGGAAGAAGATTACCGGAATCTTTTATATTACAGTCTCTTTTAAATAATGATTCGGCAAGATCTGAAAACTGCCCTACTACGCTTATAATTAAAGCAAAAATTAAAGCTTCTTTAAACGTTATTATATCTTTCATGAAAATTTCCCTGCATAAAAGCGAAACAATGAGTGCCGTCAATATTCCTGCAACAGCGCCCTCGATTGTTTTTTTGGGACTTATATGTCCTGCAAGTTTATGCTTGCCGAATTTTTTGCCGGCAAACATTGCGCCTGTATCAAGAAGCCATATGTTTACAAAAAGAAATATTATGTACTGTGCTCCGTGAACGTGGATATCTCTTATTAAAATCATATGAAAAAAAGTCCACGGTATAAAAAATGCTCCTAAAACGGTAATCGATATTTCTGAGGAAGCATTGTCGGTTTTTCTAAACATCATTTGAAATAAAAAAATAATAAAAAGAAGCGATATTAAAACGGCCTGGACATTATAGTTGAGATAAAGAGATATAAAAAATATGCAGGCTGAAGCTGTTCCCACAAAGGCCATAGGATTATATTTTTTGCAAATAGAATAAAACTCAAGAACTGAAAAGAATACTATCGCAAAAAACATTATAAAAAAAGGAATTCCGCCCAGATATATACACCACAAAATCAAAGGAATTCCTACAAGTGCCACTAAAACTCGATGCAGTAACATTATTTTCTCCGGTTAAAATCCGTAAACTTTAAGAGTCTGATTTTCAAAATCATAAACTTTACGGGTATTATTTTTTATACTCCGCCAAATCTTCTTTCTCTCTGCTGGTATGCTATTATAGCTTTGTAAAACTCTTCTTCAGAAAAATCAGGCCACAATACGTCTGTTACATATATTTCACTGTACGCTATTTGCCACAACATAAAATTTGATATGCGCATTTCGCCTGAAGTTCGTATAAGTAAATCCGGATCAGGCAGCTTTGCCGTATATAAATTGTCGGAAATATCCTGTTCAGTAGGATTATCTATTTTTTTGTCTAATATATTTTTAACGGCTCTTAATATTTCCTGTCTTGAACCGTAATTTAAGGCAAAATTTAAAATCATTCCGTCATTATTTTTAGTTGCCTCGCAAGTGCTTTTAAGCTCTGACTGAATATCTTCGGGGAACTTCGACATATCTCCGATAACCCTGAAAGATATATTATTTTTTATCATTGACTGAAGTTCGCTTTTAAGATAAGTTTTTAAAAGAAACATCAGACCGGATACTTCATCCCGGGCTCTTTTCCAATTTTCCGTTGAAAAAGCATACAGGGTCAAAACTTTAATATCAATTGACCTAGCAAGCTCAACAATATTTTTTGCAGTTTTGACCCCGTTTGTATGCCCTAAATTCCTTGGCAGAAATCTTTTTTTTGCCCATCTTCCGTTGCCATCCATTATAACGGCTATGTGAACGGGCAAATTTGAAAAATCAATTTGTGTTTTTAAAGACACTGATTTCTACTTCTGTGATATTGCTGAAACAGGACATGCCGATTCGCATGCACCGCAGTCGACGCAAGCATCGCCGATAACATATTTATTATCGTCAGTCGCACTTATTGCGCTTGCAGGACATGTAGATTCGCATGCTCCGCATCCTACACAAGTTTCTTTATTAATTACGTATGCCATTTTACAATCCTCCCCTGATTTATATTTTCATTAAGTCCTGTTCTTTCAAAAGAACAAGTTCTTCTATTTTTTTTATATATGAATCCGTAAGTTTCTGAGAATCATTTTCATATTTTTTTCTTTCATCTTCCGTTATAAGTTTATCTTTTTCAGATTTTTTTATGCCGTCAACAATATGTCTTCTTTCATTTCTTACGGCAACTTTATAATCTTCCGACATTTTATTGATTGTTTTTATTATATCTTTTCTTCTTTCTTCAGTTAAAGGCGGAATCGATATTCTGATTATTTTCCCGTCGTTTACCGGAGTCAGACCTAAATCCGATTTTTGTATTGCTTTTTCTATCGCATTGAGCTGCGAGATATCCCAAGGCCTTATTTCAAGAGTTTTTGCGTCAGGCACGCTTACGCCTGCAAGCTGGTTTAAAGCCATCATTGACCCGTAACTTTCAACCTTAAGAGTTTCAAGTATAGCAGGGTTTGCTCTGCCTGTTCTTATCGCAGAAAAATCATGTTTTACCTTTTCTATGGTTCTTTTCATTGCGTCTTCGCCGGTTGTTAAAAGTTCTTTCGGTAACATTTTTCCCCCTAAGAAACAATAGTCCCTATTTTTTGTCCGTCAAGTATTTTATTCAGATTATCTTTTTTATAAAAATCAAAAACATAAATCGCTATTTTATTTTTTAAACAAATTTCAAATGCGCTCAAATCCATTATCTTAAGCTGTTTATCGATGGCTTCCTGATATGACAAAACATCATATTTTTTTGCAGAAGCATCTTTTTTAGGATCTGCCGTATACACTCCGTCAACCTGAGTAGCTTTTAATATAATGTCCGCTTTAATCTCGGAAGCCCTTACAGCTGCAGTAGTATCAGTCGTAAAATAAGGTTTTCCGAGCCCGCCTCCGAAAACGGTTACATATCCGTCATCGAGATATTTAAGAGCTTTTTCAGGTGTGAAAGTTTCATAAAAACCCGTAACATCAGGTGCGCCGAGCATAACGGCTTTTATATTGTTCGACTTTAAAATTTCAGTTATTGCAACGGCGTTTATTGCTGTTGCAAGCATCCCCATTTTATCTGCAGAGACTCTTTCTATTTCCTTTCCGGCTCCGCGCCAAATATTTCCGGCGCCTACAACTATCGCAAACTGTATGCCGCGTGACAAAGGCTGCTTTAACTCTTCAATTATATTTTGAAGACTTACGCTGTCGACAACACTATTTGCTCCCGACAGCGTTTCGCCTGAAAGTTTAAGCAAAACTCTTTGAGTTTTCATTATTCTCCGATTTTAAATCTTGCAAATTCTTTTACAGTTATGTCTTTTCCGGACTGATCTATTATTTCCTGAACTTTCTGTTTTCCGGTCGTATCTCTCATATAAGGCTGTTCAAGCAAACATACTTGAGAATAATACTTATCCAATTTGCCTACTACGATTTTCTCGATTATATTTGCAGGTTTTCCTTCTTCCTGAAGCTGCTTTACATAAATTTCTTTTTCTTTTGCAAGTTCTTCCTGAGGAACTTGAGTTCTGTTTACATATAAAGGACTTACAGCTGCAATCTGCATTGCTATTTCTTTTGTAAGATTCTGGAATTTTTCGCTTTTTGCGATATCTTCAGAACATTCAAAATTTACTAAAACGCCGAGTGTGCCGAATTCTCCGTGAATATAGGAGCTTACAACGCCTGTTGATGTAAATTTAACGGCTCTTTTTAGAACTATATTTTCACCGATTGTGGCGATTGCATTTGTTATAAGATCTTTTACCGTCTGGGTTGCGTCAAATTTTTGTTCAAGTATATTATCCTGCGAACTTGATTTTTCAACATGAACGGCAATGTCGTTTGCAAGCTTTTTAAAGTTGTCTGTTTTTGCAACGAAATCAGTTTCACAGTTTACTTCTACAAGAACTCCTGTTTTGTGATCCGGGCTTATTCTTGCCACTACAGTTCCTTGCTTTGCCGATCTGTCCGCTCTTTTAACAGCAGAAGCAATTCCCTTTTCTCTCAATATTTTTACTGCCTGTTCGATATCGTTATTTGCTTCTTTAAGCGCATTGTTGCAGTCTTTTATTCCTGCACCTGTCATTTCTCTGAGTTTTGATATAAGTTCAACTGACATTTTCTATTCTCCTTAATGAATTGTTTCTTCTTTTTTTTCTTCCGAAGCAGGTTTTTCATCGGCTTCTTCTATCGTATTTGCGGGATTTTCCTGTTTGTTTTCAATTCCTTTTCCTTCAAGTATTGCATCAGCTATAACGGAACAAAACAATTTTACGGCTCTTATTGCATCGTCATTGCCTGGTACAGGATAATCTATTAAATCAGGATCGCAGTTTGTATCGCAAACTGCAACTACCGGAATACCGAGTTTTTTTGCTTCTGCAAGTGCAGTTGTTTCTTCAACAGGATCTATTATGAACATTACATCAGGAAGCTTTGACATGTTCTTAAGACCTTCAAGAGATTTTTCAAGTTTAATTCTTTCTTTTTCTCTCTGAGACTGTTCTTTCTTTGAGAGAAGTCTGAAAATTCCGTTTTCTTTCATTGCTTCAAGATCTTTAAGTCTTGCTATTGATTTTTTAAGAGTGTCATAATTTGTGAGAGTTCCGCCGAGCCATCTGTCTGATACGAAATAAGAACCGCATCTTAATGCTTCTTCCTTGATAGGTTCCTGAGCCTGTTTCTTGGTTCCTACAAAAAGGAATTCTTTTCCTTCAGCGGAAAAATCTCTTACGACTTTGTAGATTTTCTTGAGTTCTTTGAGTGTTTTCTGAAGATCAATGATGTGAATTTTGTTTCTGCTTCCAAAAATGAATTTTGCCATTTTCGGATTCCATCTTCTCGTCTGATGCCCGAAGTGAACACCGGATTCCAACAACGATTTCATTGTTACGTTTGCCATACTTTTACGCTCCTTTGGTTTTTGTCATTCTAAAAAGAATGCCTCCACAAACTTCCGGCTTCAATCCCTTTTTATAAAGGGACCTTTGAAGAATTCGTTTGTGTGTGTATTTAGCTACTAAGAGACTAAACTTGGCAAAAATTATACTAAATTTTAGAAAGGAATACAATGTTTGAGTTATTCGGCGTATATCAATATTTCGCTTAAATGGGATATTGTTATATCTCCGATTTTTTGCTTTGGTTTATAAGCAAGAGCAAGCCCTGAAACTCTGAAAAGACATTCATCCGAACGTCCGTCTCCTACGGCAAGACATTCTTCCGGTTTTACGTCAAGGATTGACATTAACTCCGTTGCCGCGTCTCCTTTGCAGATTATGCTGTCGCAGCATGATGCGTTATGGCGCGTTTTAGCAAGAACTTCTCCTGTATAAACGCCTTTTTTATTTTTTAAAAGAACCGGACATATAATGTTTTCTTTTGGAATTCCGAGCTGTTCTGCAAAATAAAACACTATGGGAGAAAAAGCGTGAGAAACTATAGCTAGTTCGTATCTTCTTTTTTTAAGTCGTTCAATGATTTTAATTATGTTATCCTGCAAATGGATTTTATCGAAAACAGGCTTTAAATCGCTGTCTGTTCTGTCTTTAAAAAACTGAGACAGGTTAAGAGTGATATCCGAGTCTTTTATAAGATGCTGCTGATACTTCCATCTTAAATCGTTCAGCATTTTTGTAAAACCGAACTGGCTTGCAAAAATTTCTATACTGCTTTCTTCTATAAGGGTTTTATCAAAATCGAATATTATAAGTTTATGTTTATTTGCAATCATTCCCATCTCGGACAAAATTGATTTTATTACCTGTTCTGACATTATTGCAAGATTTTCTATGGGTTGTTTTTTATGAATCAGTTCCCCTATGTCAACTTCCACTATGCGTAGCCCCTTTTTAACAGACTGTAGAAGAATTTGTATATCGACTCCCCATTTATCATCAATAGAAAGTTCTTTTAAAATTTCGCTTCTGATCGCAAACTGTCCGCTTAGAGGCTGGTTAAAATTTAAAAAAGGAAGTATTACCTGAAAAAGAGGTTTTACTACCAATTCAGTTACGCGCCCTCTTGAACGGGAAAAAGACGCTTTAACAAGATCGGCGTCATCGTTTTCAATCGGCTGAAGAAGAGAGGCTATTTTTTTGGGAGACATATTAGCAAGGTCTGCATCCAGAAAAAGTATTATACCGCATTCCGCATGAGCCGCTCCGGTTTTTATTGCGGCGCCTTTTCCTTTGTTTTTTTCATGCTTTAATACTTTTACATTTTCAGATTTTGCCAAATCGCATGTTTTATCTGAAGAACCGTCGTCGACTACTATTATTTCGCTTATAGATTCGACTTTTTTAATATTTCTTATGAGACTTTGGATAGTTTTTTCTTCGTTAAAAGCCGGAATTATGCATGTTATTTTCATAATTTTTCCTCCATTAATTCAAAAAATAAAAAGGGTCACCATTAATCAGAAAATGGTGACCCAACCATTTAAACAATCTTCAAAACCGCAATAACGGTTTAGAACCCGGTTTATATATTATTTTTATTTTGCAAGTTCAATTAAAACAGCTTTTTGAATATGAAGCCTGTTTTCGGCCTGATCAAGAATGTTTTTTTCCTGAATATCCATTACTTCAGTAGATATTTCTTCATCCCTTACGGCAGGCAGACAATGCATAACGATGCAGTTTTTATTTGCTTTTTTAAGAAGTTTGGAATTAACCTGATACGGAGTAAAAGCTTTTATTCTTTTTGCTTCTTCTGTTTCTTCTCCCATTGAAGTCCATACATCGGTATAAATTACATTAGCTTCTTTTACCGATTCAATGTCGTTTGAAATTGTTATTGATGCCTTAGTTTTTTTTGCGGTTTCTGAGGCTTTATCCAAAAGATCTTTCTTAGGCATATATCCTTTAGCGCCTATAAGGGTAAAATTAAGTCCCGTCACGGCCGCCAAAGCTAGCCATGAATTAAATACATTGTTTGAATCACCTACAAAAACTATTTTAATTTTTGATAAATCTTTAAGTGATTTTATTTTGAATTTTTCAACGATTGTCATAATATCCGCAAGTATCTGGCACGGATGTTCATAATCGGTTAATGCGTTGACTACTGGAATTGAGGCGTTTACCGCAAATTCTTCAACATATGTGTGTTTAAAGGCTCTTATTATAATCCCGTCAAGATATCTTGATAAAACCTTCGCGGTATCATAAACAGATTCGCCTCTTTTCGTTTGCAGTTTTTGAGTGTCCAAAATAAGAGGTGTTCCGCCGGCCTGTGCAATTGCCGTTGCAAATGAAACCATTGTTCTGGTGGACGGTTTCTCGAATATAAGTCCGAAAACTTTGCCTTTAAATTTATCGGTATATCCTGATTTTTTTAATTTTATCGCTTTTTCTATAAGTTCCCATATTTGCTGCGAATTCAAATCGTATATCGATAATAAATCTTTTTTTAAATTTTTCATAATAAACTCTTTACAACTTTTTTTTGTTTCTTAAAACTGCAAAAACAAGAAGAGCTAAACTTAACATCTTCTTGTTTTTGCAAAATGACTTATGTTTAACCGGAAATTTTAAAATTTCTGGTTATGGTCTATGAATATTCCCGGACCCATTGTCGACGATACGGAAATACTCTTAATATACTGTCCCTTTGCTACAGAAGGTTTTGCCTTCTGTACTACTTCAAGAAGTGTTTTTATGTTTTCGGTTATTTTATCAGCTTCAAAAGAAGCTTTTCCCACGGCGCAATGTATTATGCCGTAAGCATCATTTTTATATTCAACTCTGCCTTTCTTTAAATCTTTTACTGTCTGTTCTATATCGAATGTAACAGTTCCTGATTTTGGATTAGGCATCAATCCTTTAGGACCTAATATTTTTGCAACTTTTGACAAGTCTTTCATTGTATCAGGGGTTGCGACTAAAATATCAAAATCAAGCCAGCCTTTTGCTATCTGATCGATAATGTCGGCAGATCCGAATGCATCAGCTCCGGCATTTTTAGCTTCATTCTGTTTTTCGCCTTTTGCGATTACGACAACTTTTCTTGTTTTTCCTATTCCGTTCGGAAGAGACACAGTTCCTCTTACGCTCTGATCGCTTTTCTTTGGATCAATGCCTAAACGGATGTGAACCTCAACAGATTCATCAAACTTAGCCTTTGCGGTCTGTTTAATCAAGTCTGCAGCTTCTTTAATCGAATACAATTTTCCTGTGTCTACGAGTTTTGACACTTCATTTAATCTTTTTGCCATTTTTTTCTCCCGTGGTTCAAACACGGCATTATAGCCGCTCCCACTTAAATATATAAACGTCTTACTTCTTTACTTCAATTCCCATACTTCTTGCAGTGCCTTCAACCATAAGTTTTGCGCCTTCAAGATCTATTGCGTTCAAGTCAGGCATTTTCTGCTTTGCTATTTCTTCAACTTGTTTTGAAGTTATGGATCCTACTTTGTTTTTGTTAGGTGTTCCGGAAGCTTTTGCTACTCCAGCGGCTTTTTTAACCAATGCTGGAACCGGAGGCATCTTCGTTATAAAGGTAAAAGATCTGTCTTCATAAACTGTTATGACGACAGGCGTTGCCATACCTTGTTCCATTTTTTTTGTTCTTTCATTAAACTGTTTGCAGAAATCCATTATGTTGACGCCCTGCTGACCAAGAGCCGGACCTACCGGCGGTGCAGGATTTGCTGCGCCTGCAGGTATCTGTAATTTAATTTGTGTTTTAACTTTCTTTGGTGGCATTTTATTTTTCTCCTAATTTTTTTCAAATTTTGTATTTTTAAATTCAGAGCAAATTCAAAAATATTCAATTTTCCGCCGTCGTAACACGGCAAAATATTATAACAGGTTATATTTTTTCAACCTGTAAAAAGTCAAGTTCTACAGGAGTAGGTCTTCCGAAAATTGTAACCATAACTTTCAGCTTGCCTTTTTCCTGATTGATTTCTTCAACAACTCCGACAAAATGTTTGAAAGGTCCTTCTGCAATTCTGACATTTTCTTCCTTTTCAAACATAACTGCAGGTCTTGGCTTTGCGCTGTCAGGATTTACTATGGCGTTAATCAGATTTGAAACTTCATTTTCTGCCATAGGTATAGGTTTTACTCCGCCTAAAAATCCCGTAACGCCAGTCGTGTTTCTAACCAGCCAGTACGTTTCGTTATTGATAGTCATTTCTATAAAAACATATCCCGGATAAAATTTTTTCTTTCTGATTTTCCTTTTATTATTTTTTACCGAGACAACTTCTTCGGTAGGAACCAGAACCTGAGAGATCATATTTTTCATTCCAAGATTTTCAACAGTTCTTTCGATACTGTTTTTTACCTTGTCTTCATGTCCGGAATACGTGTGGACAACATACCATTGATTAGCCATTTTTTACCCCAATTTTAATATTATGCCTAAAATTGTCGACAATATTAAATCAACAAAACTTACGAAAATAGAAAGTATTATAATAAAAATAATAACGACTACAGTCGTTGCTACAACTTCTTTTTTGCCCAGCCAAGTAACTTTTGTCAACTCAACATAAGCTTCTTTAAAAAACTGAATAGCGCTATTTATTAAAGACATTTTTTATCCTCTGCAATTTTTTTATCACACAACTTTAAAGCGGGGGCAGCTGGATTTGAACCAACAAAGCTGGTTTTGGAGACCAGAAGTTTACCGTTAGCCTATGCCCCCATGGCTTTTTAATTCCGGTTCTTTCACTACAAGAATGAAAGAACCGGGAATTTATTTAAACTATTTAGTCTCTTTATGCAAAACGTGTTTTCCGCAAGCTCTGCAAAACTTTTTAACTTCTAACTTTCCTTCCTGTTTCTTACCTCTTGCAAAAGAATAGTTTCTGTTTTTGCATTCAGTACATGCCATTGTTATTATTACTCTGTCACCCATTTTGCTTTCTCCAATATATTGAACTGATTACTCTTTTATTTCAGTTACGACGCCCGATCCTACAGTTCTTCCGCCTTCTCTTATTGCGAATCTCAGCTGTGTTTCCATTGCTACAGGCATTATAAGCTCTATATCCATCGTTATATTATCGCCAGGCATTACCATTTCGGTTCCTGCAGGCAAATTCGCTACTCCGGTTACGTCGGTAGTTCTAAAATAGAACTGCGGTCTGTATCCGTTGAAAAATGGCGTATGTCTTCCGCCTTCTTCTTTCTTCAATATGTAAACCTGTCCTTTGAATTTCTTATGCGGCTTGATTGTTCCAGGTGCTGCCAATACCTGCCCTCTTTCGATCTGGTTCTTTTCGATTCCTCTCAAAAGGACTCCGATATTGTCGCCGGCCTGCGCATCATCCAACAACTTTCTGAACATTTCGATTCCGGTTGCTACTGTCTTTTTCGTATCTTCCGTTATTCCGACTATTTCCAAGTTGTCGCCAACTCTTACTTTTCCTTTCTCTACTCTTCCAGTAGCTACTGTTCCTCTTCCTGTTATCGAGAATACGTCTTCTACGCTCATCAAGAATGGTTTATCTACGTCTCTCTGCGGCAACTTTATATCATTGTCTACTGCATCCATCAACGCCATTATTGAATCTACTCCTTCCTGTTTGCCCTGCAATGCCAATAATGCGCTTCCTCTTACTATGCTCGTCTTGTCTCCGTCAAATCCGTACTTGGTCAAAAGTTCTCTTACTTCCATTTCTACCAAGTCCAATAATTCCTTATCTTCTACCGCGTCGCATTTATTCAAAAATACTACGATATTCGGTACGTTTACCTGTCTGGCCAACAAAATGTGCTCTCTGGTCTGAGGCATCGGTCCGTCCAATGCGCTTACTACCAAGATCGCTCCGTCCATCTGCGCTGCGCCAGTGATCATGTTCTTTACGTAATCAGCATGTCCAGGACAATCTATATGTGCATAATGTCTCTTCTCCGTAGAATATTCTACGTGGCTGACTGCTATCGTTACGATCTTTGTATCGTCTCTTCTTCCCTGTGATTCAGATGCCTTGGCTACCTGATCGTATGATATATATGTCGCTAATCCTTTGTCTCCCAATACCTTCGTTATCGCTGCTGTCAATGTCGTTTTGCCGTGGTCCACGTGTCCTATCGTTCCTACGTTTACATGCGGTTTTGATCTATCAAATTTCTCTTTTGACATCTTACTTACCTCCATTTTATATACTGCTTATAGTGACTCTGAAAGCCGAGGATGGGAATTGAACCCACGACCACCTCCTTACCAAGGAGGTGCTCTACCCCTGAGCCACCTCGGCATACTCAGAGTATAACTCTAAAAAAGCGGGAGACGGGAATCGAACCCGCGTGGCCAGCTTGGAAGGCTGGAGCACTACCATTGTGCTACTCCCGCAAAGAAATATGGGGGCGAATGGATTTGAACCATTGTAGGGCGAAAGCCCGACAGATTTACAGTCTGTTGCCATTGGCCGCTCGGCCACACCCCCTCTTTTCAAAAGAGCGAAAAAAAACACTCTCATTAACTGAGAGTGCAAGTATTGTATATAAAAATATATAAAATGTCAACTTAAATATTTTATCTTTTTTAATAAATTAACAAGCTGAAAATTAATATCGATATTATATCAAAAAAAATTATCATAAGAACCTTGAAAAAAAATATAAATGTGGTATACTATTTCCACGAGGATAAGTGTATGAGAAAAAATCAGCAGAAAATTATCAATTCAAAAGGTTTTACGTTGGTTGAGCTTGTGATAGTTATTGTTATAGTGGGCATTTTATCAACTATTTCAGTATCCGCATACTCATCTCTTGCGCTTAAGGCAATTGAAGCAGAAGGTGCTTCAATTGTTAATTTTATAGTGAAAAATGAAATTACTTATCAAATAGAGAACGGCACTTTCTTTGATGTTCCAAATCATACAACGCAATCAGAGCAACTCGGAGTTAATATGGGTATATCAAAATATTTTCAGACATTTAAAGCGACTGTAAGCGCTGATGATGAAGGAGAACCTTTTGTTTTTGTAGTTGTAAAGGGAAACTATAAAGATAAGGAATTTACTTTGTCATTAGGACGTTCATCTATGGGAGAGTCAAGCGGTATTCTTAAATCTTCTGATGCAAATGATGAGGCCACGGCAAAATTAATTTGCAAACAACATAGAGAGAAATATAGATACGGTAATAACGGAAATGGTAACGACAACGGCAAGGGAACAGGAAACGGCAAAGGAAATAACGGGAATGGAAATGATGGAAACAACAACGGAAAAGATAACGGCGGTAACGGAAACAATGATAAAAAAGATGATCCTGATGATGACAATAGTCAGGGGCAAGGCACCGGTAACGGAAAAAAAGATTGAAGCGTGATTTTTATATTTAGTATCAACTGACGATTTGTTGGCGTTATTTTTTCTCTTCTGGATAAGAAGAGATTTTTTTTATGTATAAAAAATAAATTCAAAAAATCATTGAAAAAAAACGAATAGGTGCTATACTATAAATGCAAGGAGGGTGTTATGGAAAGAAGTTTACATAAACCCACCAATAAAAAAGGGTTCACGTTGGTTGAACTTGTAATCGTTATTGTTATTGTCGGCATTTTATCGATGGTTTCTGTTTCAGCTTATTCCTCTCTTTCTTTAAAAGCAATTGAAGCGGAAGGTGCATCATTATTAGGTTTCATAATTAAAAATGAGGTTACACACCAGATAGAAAATGGTAATTTTTTGGGTATATCACAAAAAACAGATAAATCAGATGAACTTGGCGTTGATTTAAATATTTCAAAATATTTTCAAACATTTCAGGCGATGTTGACTTCAGATACTCAGGGTAATGAATTTGTACTTGTTGTTATAAATGGAACATATAAAGGACAGAACATTATCATGTCTTTAGGGCGTTACTCTCTGGGATCGTCAACAGGAATTTTAAAAGGCCAGGATGCAACAGACATTGCTAAAGCAATGAGAATAGCGATAAATAGCGGAAAAGATAACGGTGGCAACGGAAACAACGATAAAACCGATGATTCAAGTGACGATAAAAGCCAGGGACAGGGGTCAGGCAACGGAAATAAATAAGAAGACGGTAAAATAAAGCTGATAGTTTTGCTCACAGACTGTATATTGCCCGCAGATTTTTTTTTGTTGCAATACTTTTGGTTTTTGTGCTAAAATCAAAAATTATATGAGCATTTTAAAATTTGTTTTTTTACAAATTGCTTTAATTATGATGTTTATTCCAGATGTTTTCAGCCACGATCTGACTGTTTCTTTTATTGACAGAACAAATGTGAATGATGTCAGAATAGAAATAAACCAAACTTTACAGCTTGACGGTTTAAAAATTCTAAATGTAAATTCCGAACAAAAAATAACAATTCCTTATTATATGAAAAACAATATAAAATATCCGTATTTTGCTTTTCTAGATGTTAAATTTAAAGCTTATGTTTTGAATTCAATAAAAGCAAATATGATCAACGGAACGCCTCCGGAGGCAGTAAAATATAAAATATCAAGAATACGCCATATAGAAGATGACTGTGAATCAGGAATTTGTGCATCTATGTTTATAACATTTAACGATTTGATAGAAATAGAATGTTTTATAGAAAAATACGGCAATAAATATAGAATTATATGGCCTTCAGATAAAGACAGAATTTTATTTTCGATTAAAGATTCAAATTTAAAAGGGCGCATAGAAAATGAAATATTAAACGGATACAGCATAGGATTGAATAAAAATAAAATATGACTTTGATAGAACAAAAACAAAATTTAACAGATATTTTTAAAACAATAGTTGTCCCGCTTCTGGTGGGTATATGTTTTATTGCGTGGCTGACATATCTCTTCAAGTCTCCTGTAATAATGTTCCCTTCAATAATAATTCTTTTTTTTATCATTTATTTTATATCGGGTTATGTTTTTGGAGGAATTCTTCTTTCGTTTGCGGTTGCCGCAACTATGTTCAGTATTTTTTTTGCAGACACCGTATACATGCAGATTTTACTGCTGTGCGAAATAACATGGATTATTCTTGTTTTTTTTACAGTCGAATATCACAGAAACAGATATTTTTTGTTAACAAAACAATCTCATATTGACAATGAAGTTTTAAACAGAGATGTCGCTCTTTTGCAGTCTGCCATTGATGAAGATGAAAAAAAATCTGCTGATTTTATACAAAGAATGGAAATATTCCAGACCTTTGAAACTATTATAGCTTCTCTTGAACAGACTATGAGTGAAAAAGAGCTTTTAAAACTTGCTTCAGAACTTACCGTACGATTTATCGGTAAAGGAAAATGGAAAATAAAGAGATATTCCCGCAGAGATATATTTGCAAAATACGTTAAAACTACAAGCAGGCCGCTTCTTATTACCGATACTGCAAATGATAAAAGATTTTCCCCCAACAATTATAAAAATTTTTTCTCCATAGTTGTAATACCTATTGATGTTGACGGGCGTTTTTGGGGAGTTATAAAAGGCGTATCCATAAAGGAAAATGAAAAATTTACTGACTCGGATTTAAGACTTTTATCTATTCTTACAAATATTTTGGGTACAATTTTAAACAACACAATTCTTATAGAGAAAGTGGCGGCTCTTGCCATTACCGACGGATTAACAGGCCTTTTTACGAAAACTTATTTTTTTGAGAGACTTAAAGAAGAAATTGAAAGAGCAAGAAGCAATAACGTGAACCTTATAATAGCAATGATAGATATTGATCATTTTAAAGAAGTTAACGATATGCACGGACATAAGGCCGGCGATGTTCTGCTTAGACAAATATCGGATATTTTAAGAAAAAGATTCAGAGAAATAGATATTTTGGCAAGATACGGCGGAGAAGAGTTTGTTGTTTTGTTGTCCCATATTCAAATGAAGGAAGCTTTGCAAAAGCTTGATGATTTGAGGAAATCAATAGAAAGAGAGAAATTCTTTCTTCCGATTGAAAGTTTCAATCCTATACAAATTAAAAAAACTATCAGCATCGGAATTGCCGATATCAAAAACGAGACTGATGTTATGGAAGTAATAAGAAAGGCAGATACTGCGTTATATAAAGCAAAAAAGACAGGCAGAAATAAAACTTGTATTTACGAAAAAAATGAAAATTAAATATATTATTAAAAATATTTTTATCACAATATGTTTTTTTCTGGCATATTCGAACGTATATCTGCCTGAAACAAAATATGTGCTGCTTTTATTTCTTGCTCCGATAGCCGTATTTTTTGCAAAAGACTGTAAATGGTGTTTATTCTTTTTCTGGGCCGTAACCCTGATAACAGCTTTTTTTACCTTTGGTTATTCATATTATACTCTTCTTATGTTTGCAATGAGTTATATTCTTGTTATATGCGTTAATTCATTTTTGACAAGACCCGATATAGTTGACATAGAAATTCAAAAAAATAATGAACAGCTCAGAAAAACAAAGGAACAGCTTATTAAAACTCAGGAAGTCGTTCTTTTAAAACGCAAAACTTTGGAAAAAAAGCTGGAAAATATAATGCAGCTTTATGTTATATCAAAAGATCTGACTTCAAAAATGACGATAGAAGAAACCATAAAAATGCTTACTGAGGCTCTTGCGTCAAAAACCGGCATAACAGCTGTTGCTATTATAGCTAAAAGAAACGGATCTTTTTTATTGCTTTCTTCTTCCCAGCAGGAGTTAAAAGATAAGTGGATTGCGGCAGTGAATGCGCATTCTCAGCTGTTGGAAAAACTTTCAGGGGCGCAGCGTCTTGATTATTTTTACGGCGTGTGCGGAAAAACAGTGGTTTCATGGAATATAAAATTGAATAATGATTTCATATCATCAATACTATTAGCAGTGGAAGAAGATTTTGTGCAGACATATATAGATGAAGGAAAAATTTTTCTTCCCCATCTGACTTTGAGCGCAAAAAGAATAGTTTTATTTACTCAGATTAACGACAGAGCCAGGGTCGACGGATTGACCGGTTTGTATTTAAGAAGATATTTTATGGAAAGGCTTCATACTGAAATTCAGGTAGCGAAAAGATATAAAACAGATTTTTATATTATGATGCTTGATATAGATTTTTTTAAGAAAGTGAACGATACTTACGGACATTTGGCGGGAGATAAGGTTTTGTCGTCAATAGCAAAAATACTTTCGGATTCCGTAAGACCCGGTGATATAATAGGCAGATACGGCGGAGAAGAATTTATAATACTTTTGCCTATGGTTACAAAAAAACAAGTTTCGGAAATAGCCGAAAATATCAGAAAAAACGTAGAAAAACAAAAATTTACCGAAGATAATGAAACTTTTACTACAACAATAAGCATAGGCATAACAAAATATATTGAAACTCTGAATGAAGATAATTTGATTTCAATAGCCGATAACGCCTTGTATCAGGCTAAAAAAGAAGGACGCAATAAAGTTGTAATGATGTAAGTTTAAATATAAGAATCTTTTAAGATGAGTTCAACTGCTTTGTTAGCCATAAGAATCCCGAACATACCCGTTATTACAGGATAACTTCCTAAAATTTTAGGACCGCCGTTTTTTCCGTAGTTTTTATTTTCCTGCTCGGAAAGAGGTATAGGTTTTATCTGAGGAGATTGTTCGGAAAATACACACGGAATTCCTTTTTCTATCCCAAGTTTTCTCAAATCACCCCTCAATCTTTCTGCCAATTTACAATGGTGCGTATCGAACAAATCGGCATATTTTACTGAGAATGGATCAGTTTTAAGGGCTGCGCCCATCGATGAAACTATCTTTATTTTATTTTTATAACAGTATTCTATAAGCCTTAATTTTGGATTATAAGAATCTATTGCATCTATGACTATATCGGTTTTTTCTTTAAATATTTCTTCAAACGTATCCGTGTTGGCAAATAATTCAAGAGTTTTGACTTTACATAACGGATTTATATCCATAACTCTTTCTTTGGCAAGAGAAACTTTTGTTATGCCTACGGTTGAATGCAGAGCATAAAGCTGTCTGTTAATATTTGAAATTTGCACTTTGTCAAAATCAACAAGAGTAAGATGTCCGATTCCGAGTCTTGCAATCATTTCAGTGGCAAAACTTCCTACTGCGCCAAGCCCTATAACGGTTACTTTGGCGTTAAATAATTTATTTAAATTTTCTTTTCCGAGCAATAATTCAGTTCTT
Organism: Endomicrobiaceae bacterium; assembly: GCA_963666965.1. GTDB lineage: Bacteria > Elusimicrobiota > Endomicrobiia > Endomicrobiales > Endomicrobiaceae > Proruminimicrobium. Next base: position 1,338,833 of record OY762939.1, on the reverse strand, counting down.
AAAAATTGTTCCATTTTTTATACCAATAAAAAAGCGCGAATATTTATATATTCGCGCTTTTTGATTTATTTAAGCAAGCGTAATTTTAATTGCAGACGCCTGTCTGTCTCTGATTCTTGCCGCTTTTTCGCCGGTAATTTTCGAATCCGATACCGTTTCTTTTGAACCGTTGATCCATGTTATTTCAATTTCTTTGATACTGACCGAAGGCAGATACGTGCTTTTGCGTGATTTATTTATATAAACTATATCAGTTGTCGCAAACAGTTTCGCGCAATATACGCCTTTTTTATCGAAATACTCACTGTTTATCAGAGGCTTTAATTCAAACACAAGCGTGCCGTTTTTATCGGTATAAAACGGTTTAGTGCCGAGAGTCATCGTAAGCCACATATCTATAAATTCAGCGGTAGATCCGCTTAATCTTGCGACAAAACCGCGTCCCCAGTTTCTTTTATCAGGAAATGCTGATGATGAAATGAATGACGAGTTTTCAAGAATGCTTCTGCCGTAAATTTCAGGATTTGCAAAACAAGGGAAACAAGTTTTTAAAGAACTGAAAAATTCTTCATAAAGACCGGATTTAAGCAATTCTAAAAGATACTTGTATTCCATATGCATAAAAACAGCTTCATTTTCAAGCCAGCCCGGTGAAAATACGCGTGTTCTTCCTATCTCATTTGATTCTGTTTTTAAAGATGCGCATACTTTATACATCTTCAGCTCTTTATCGTAAAGACCGGTATTTTTGAGAGACATAAAATGTTTTTTTACATTTGCTTTATCTGATTCAGTTTTGAAGTAGTGCACTTCCGATTCCAAAAATAACGGAAGAGGGCTTCTTTTAAATTCTGAAACTTTAACGCATGGCAGTCCTTTAATGCTTTTTGAATCTGTTTTTTTATATTTTAAAGCTTCATATCTGAAATAGGTAAAATATAATCCTGATTTCGGATCAATCGCTTTTTTAAGACCGGAATTTATTTTATTAACCGCTTTTTTTATGAAATCAATAACTTCAGAAGCTTTTATCTGCTCTTCTTTGCCGTCTATTCCCATAACAACTGATTTTCTGTATTCTTCTCTCAATGAACTTGATTTATCCCAAAATTCAAAAGATGTGATTTTTTTATCAAGAAGTTTTCCTAAATTTTTAAAGAATAAAGACAGTTCAACAGGAACTGAAATTAATTCGGTTTTATTATTATTTAGTGCTTCAAGGAAAAACAGCATAAATCTTTTAAGTTCAAAAACTTCCGGAGTTGACGACCCGAAAAGACCCGGAAGTCCGTTTAATGAATCATACCATCCCGGTTTATCGGATTCCATTTCTATTCCTATGCCGTCAGGATCCAAAGATGACATTTTTACCGTCATAAGAGTGATGAATTTTGAAGCAAGATTTGAAATGTAAATATCGCCTTTGCCGTTTTTTGTTCTAAGTGCGTTAGGATTTGTTTTTCTTGATTTAAGAAGAACTGATTTCTCTTCCGATTTTACAACGGAACCGTACTGTCTGACAAGACCTTCCTGAGTCAAAACATGTTTTCTTGATCTCGGCAATATATAGTGGTCGCAGTCAAAATATGTGTAAGTTTTGTCATTAAACAGTAAATCATTTATTTTCTCGGGATAAACCGATAAATAATTTTCTATAAGATCTAAATTATATGTCCAGTGATCAACCCAAAAACCTTCTCCGTGGCTCGCATCGTTTACCGTTTGAGATAATGCGACAGCCTTTGATACGAAATCTTCAAGTTTGATATTCAGTTTTATTGACGAAGATTCAATAAACATCGCAAGTTCGCCTGGTTCAAATCCTTTTGAAAAGAAATCCTTAAGTTTTTTTTCATCTTCTTTTGAAACTAAATCGGCAGATAGTTCTTTAAAAACTCCGCTGTCAGTATCCATAATATAATAAGCGCCTTTTACAACTAGAGGATTGCATGCGTCAATTTGCAGAAGATTGTAAAATATTTTAACGGCGCTGTCTTTTAGATTAGGATTAAAAAATATATCTCTTCTTCTGTTTTGGTTTACGTCTCTGAAATTGCCGTTGCCCTGAGAATAATAGCTTGGAGCAATCTGAAAGTCGTTATAGTCTCTTTCCAAATCTCCGTGTTTTCTTGAATATACGTAATAGAGCGAAGATTTATCTTTATATTTAAATTCTATAGGAAGTCCTCCGCGCATTACGTTGTCAAGATAATTTTGTCTGCAGTACATATCAAATGCCGGAACAGCCGACTTTGTCGCCATATTGTTTGTTATAGATTCAATTAAATTTTTGTTTTCTTCTTGTTTTTCATTGAAATAAGAAATGTTAAGTTTTTTTATGTATTTATTTAATGATTCAACGCTGTCTATGTGTCCCGCTATCGAATAAACCGTAATTTCCTTATTTGCTTTTATATTTCTTTTTACATAGCTGAAAGCTGACGGATATTTATTATTTGCAAACTGGGATTTAGGATAAACAAAGTTTTCGTTAAAAAGTTTTTCAGGGTATGCAAAACTTGTATCTGAACCGAACAGCATTTCAGGATCAATTATTATATCCGCTTTTTTAGTCTGAGCTTCATTTGTAAACGCAAAATAAAAATTTCCTTTAGTTATTTCAACAACTTCAGGTCTGTCTTCAACTTCAACTTTAAGCCTGAAAAAAGGAACTCCCGTTTTTTCAAAATTATCAACCGTCGCCCATGCCTGAATCGTAGTTGACATAAATTTCTGGGCGTATGTGTTCATATAGTAAGGAAGAATTTTCGGCATACCGTCGGCTATTTCTACCGATATATCCGAACTTGTAATATTTTCCACCGTTACGCTTCTCATAAGACCGGCAACCGGCTGGTTCGGCAGCGTAAAATATTTTACCGTTGTTTTTATTCCTATATTTTTGTTTATTTCTTCCAAAATCAGTTCATAAGGAAGAATTTTCATTGTTTGCTTAATATTTTCGGTATCTGCGGAATTGTTTAAAAAAGGTTCGTAACATACAGTTTTATTTGATTTTTTAATTTTTAAAAACGTTCTGAACCCGAATGTATTTACGACCGAATAAGAGACGTTGGCCGGATAAAATTCCATTATTGAATAATTTTTATTTTTTATTCCAAAAGAACAAATTCCCTGTCCTCTGTTTACATAAAATGCCCACATGGGAATTCCTTTAAGTCCGGCTATCCCCGGAAAAAAACTTGAAAAAGTAGGAGCAAGATTGTAATTGTTTATAACGAAAATACCGTCATCGGTGAGTTTGTAATTAAATTGTTTTTTCATATTTTCCTCTTATATTTTTGTTATTTATTTTTTAAAAACTCTGTCGAATATGAAATCGACGCTTTTAAAATGGGAATTCAAATCGCAGTCTCTTTTGATTTCCGATTCTGACATATATTTTTTCATTTCTTCGTTTGTAAGAGCTATGGATTCAAGGCTGACTTTCTTTTCTCTTGCTTCAAACGCAAGTTTCTGCATTAAAGCGTAAGCATTTTCTCTTGTAAAACCTTTATCTACAAGAGATAAAAGAAGAGTTCCCGAAAAAATAACGTCTTTCGTTTTATTTAAGTTTGTAAGCATGTTTTCAGGGTATACGTTAAGATTGGCAAGCATTCCCTGCATTCTTAAAAGCATATAATGAAGAAGAATTGAAGCGTCAGGCATCATAATTCTTTCTGTTGAAGAATGGCTTATATCTCTCTCATGCCATAACGCTATATTTTCCATGGCCGTTATCGCATAGCCTCTTAAAAGCCTTGCAAGTCCGCATATGTTTTCGGATATAATAGGATTTCTCTTGTGTGGCATGGCTGACGATCCTTTCTGGCCCTTTGTAAAAGGTTCTTCTGCTTCGGCTACTTCTGTTCTCTGAAGATGTCTTATTTCAACGGCAATTCTTTCCAAAGCGCTTGCCGTGTGAGCTATAGCCGATAAATATATGGAATGTCTGTCTCTGGGTATGATTTGCGTTGATACGGGTTCCGGCTTTAATCCCATTTTGGAGCATACGTATTCTTCAACTTTCGGATCAAGATGGGCAAATGTGCCGACTGCACCTGATATTTTGCCGTAGCTGACGGTCTCAAGGGCATATTCAAGCCTTTCTTTTGATCTTTTGAGCTCGCTGTACCAGCCTGCGACTTTTAAGCCGAATGTAGTAGGCTCCGCGTGAACTCCGTGAGATCTTCCCATAGTTGGAGTATATTTATATTGACTTGCGAGTTTTTCCGTTATTTCACAGAGCTTTTCGGTTTCTTTTATAAGCAGAAGACATGCTTCTCTCATCTGCGCTCCGAGGGCTGTATCCAGAACATCCGATGAGGTCATTCCCAGATGCAAAAATCTCGCTTCAGGTCCGACCGTTTCAACAACGGATGTTAAAAAAGCTATTACGTCATGTTTTACGATAAGCTCTATTTCGTTTATTCTGTCAATATTTATTTTTGCGTTTTGTTTTACTTTTTCTACGGCCGATGCCGGAACTGTTCCTGCTTTTGCCATTGCTTCGGCGGCATAAATTTCAACTTCAAGCATTCTTTTGAATCTGTTTTCATCAGACCAGATTTTTGCCATCTCCGGCTTTGTGTAACGCGGTATCATATAAGTTTCCCCTCTATAACTTTTTTTATCGCTAAAGGATATATTTCATGCTCTATTTTTAAAACTTTTTTTGCAACGTCTTCAGGTGAATCCGTTTCGGATATTTCAACTTCTTTCTGTATTATAATATTTCCGGTATCATAGTTTGCGTCTGCAAAATGCACAGTCGCTCCTGATTTTGTTTCTTTTGATTTTACGACGGCTTCATGCACGAAATGTCCGTACATCCCTTTGCCTCCGAATTTTGGCAGCAAAGCAGGATGAATATTTAATATTCTTTTTTTATAATCAGTCACAATAGTTTGGGGCAGTTTTTTTAAATATCCGGCCATACATATCAGATCGGCTTTTTCGGCTTTAATTATTTCGGCAAGCTGTCTGTTATACTCCGTTTCTCCGAGATTTTTATAATCAAGACCGACTGCTTTTATATTTTCTTTTTTTGCCCTTTCAAGTCCGAAGACATCAGGTTTGTTTGATATAACGACGCAAACCTCGGCGATATTCTTCAATACGCCGTTTTTTGAGGAGTCTATTATCGACTGCAGATTTGATCCGCCGCCTGAAACAAGAACAGCAAGTCTTTTCATTATATTAGTTCAACGCCTTTTTGTCCCTTTACGATGCATCCTATGATTTTTGAGCCTTTCATAAACGATTTTATTTTGGCTGCCGCTTCCGGTCTTACGATCAAAACCATTCCTATTCCCATATTAAGAGTTCTGTAAATATCTTTTTCGGGTACGTTTCCTTTTTTCTGGACAAGTTTAAAGATTTCAGGAACATTCCATGAATTTTTTTCTATTATGACTTTTGCGTTCTCAGGCAGGATTCTTCCTATTTTATCGTAAAAACTGCCGCCGGTAATATGCGCTATTCCGGTGATTGATTTTTCAAATTTGTTTATTGCGGCAAGAACTTCTTTAACGTAAATTTTTGTAGGAGCCAAAAGTTCTTTTGAATATTTTTTAAGTTCTTTTTCGGTAAAAACTTTTCTTATCAGAGAATATCCGTTTGAATGCGGTCCGCTTGAAGCAAGACCTATCAGAATATCTCCGTCTTTTATATTTTTGCCCGTTATTTCTTTTCCTTTTTCAACTATTCCGACTGAAAAACCGGCCAAATCATAATCTTCGCCCTGATAAAAACCGGGCATTTCCGCCGTTTCTCCGCCTATAAGCTGACATCCCGCTATTTTGCAGCCGTCTGCGATACCTTTTATTACATTTTCGGTAAGCTTAACGTTAAGTTTTCCGCATGCAAAATAATCAAGGAAAAATAAAGGTTTTGCGCCGCAGCATATAATATCATTTACGTTCATCGCGACTAAATCCTGGCCTACAGTATCGTGTTTGTTTACCAAAAAAGCTATTTTAAGTTTTGTTCCGACTCCGTCGGTTGAACTTACAAGATTATATTTAGTACCGTCTATAGGAAAAAGACCGCCGAATCCGCCTATTTTAGGAAGTCTTTTTTTAATTCTTTTTACAAGCTCGTTTCCCGCGTCGATATTTACTCCTGCTTTTTTGTAAGTTACAGTCATTTTATATAATCTCCTTATTTTCTGCTTCCTGGCTTTACAGGCGCCGAACCGTTTTTGCAAAGAGGACATTCTTCAGGCTTATAGCTTTTAACTTCAAGACTTAAAAGAGAAAATCTTGGGCACCCGAAATCAACTTTTCCCGCGCTTCTGTCTACAAGCGAGCAAACTGCAACGACATCCGCTCCAAGAGGTCTTATCGTTTCTATAACTTCTCTTGTGGAAAGTCCCGTTGTAATTACGTCTTCTACAACAAGAACTTTATCCCCTTTATTTATTGAAAAACCTCTTCTTAAAACAAGTTTGCCGTCAACTCTTTCGCAGAATATTGCTCTTTTCGCGAATGCTCGTCCCATTTCCTGACCGATTACTATTCCGCCCATTGCAGGCGATACTATCAAATCAATATCTTTTACTTTTTGAGAAATTTCATTTTTAAGATTTTCCGCAAGTTTTCCCGCAACCAAAGGATGCTGCAGTATTAAAGCAGACTGAAAATAAGTATCTGAATGAAGACCGCTCGACAGAAGAAAATGACCTGTCAAAAGCGCATTGTATTTTTTAAAAAGTTCTTTCATTTCGTTCTGGTCCACGTTATAACCCCTTTATGCTTTCATATATGTTTTTAGCGACTTCTTTCGGATCTTTTGCTTCAATAATCGGTCTTCCAACCACAATGTAATTTGCGCCTGTTTTTATTGCAAATTCAGGAGTAGCTACTCTTTTCTGGTCGTCGTCTGCTTTTAAAGGCCTTATGCCTGGAGTAACGACTTCAAATGAGTTTCCGCATGTTTTCTTTATAATCTCTATTTCAAGAGGAGAAGATATTACTCCGTCAACTCCGCATGTTTTTGCAAGTTCGGCTCTTTGTAAAACTTCTTTAGGAGTCGTAAGCTGACTCGTTAAAACAGTAACAGCCCATATTTTAGGTCTGTTTTTTACCGATGCGGCAAACTCAAGCATTTCGCGTCCGCCGCAAGAATGAACTGTAAGGCTGTAAACGCCCAAATCTTTTGCTGATTCAACTGCTCTTTGAACAGTTGCTGGTATATCGTGAAATTTCAAATCAAGAAAAACTTCTTTGCCGCAGTCTTTTATTATTTTTATTATTTCTTTTCCCGACTGTAAAAATAATATCGGACCTACCTTGAAAATATCAATGTACTCGCTTAAATCTTTTACTAATTTTTCGGCTTTTTTCAAGTCGTAGACGTCTAATGCCAGAATTGTTTTATTCACAGTTGCACCTTCCCTATTAAGTCGGTAATATTTTTTATTTTTTTTGAGTTCAAATAATTTTTCAAGCCGTTTACGGTATCGTTTAAAACTTTTGGTTCAACTAAGGCAGCCGTTCCTATGCTTACGCATGAGGCTCCGGCAAGCATAAATTCAACAGTATCGTAAGCGTTTGTTATTCCGCCGCAGCCTATTATTGGAATTTTAATTTTTTGAGCGGCTTCAAAAACGCACCGTAAAGCCATCGGTTTTACGCAAGGGCCGGACATTCCGCCTTTTACGGTTGAAAGTTTCGGTTTAAACGTGTTTATATTTATAGCCATTGCTGGAAACGTATTTGTGAGAGTCACGGCGTCAGCGCCGTTTTGCTGGGCATTCAAAGAAAGTTCAGCTATATCCTGAACCTGAGGAGATAATTTTGCTATAACCGGAAATTTTGATATTTTTTTAACATTCTTTATTATTGTTTCAAACAGTTCTTTATCCTGGCAGATAATTGTTTTTTTAAGATTCGGGCATGAAAGATTTAATTCTATGGCAAATATTTTATCGTATGAATTTAAAATTTTAACCGTATTTAAATAGTCGTCGGCGCACGAACCTGCCACGCTTACTATTACAGGCACTTTTAATTTAAACAGAGACTGTAGTTTGTTTTCGGCAAATTTTCTGACGCCTATATTTTGAAGGCCTATTGTATTTAACATTCCTGATGCGACTTCAGCTATTCTCGGCTGCGGATTTCCCTGCCTTGGTTCAAGAGTAACCGTTTTTGTAATTACGGCGCCAAGCTGTGACATTTCAACCAAATCGCATACTTCATCCCCATATCCGAAAGTGCCGGAAGCCGTAAGCACCGGAGAATTTAATTTTGCTCCTAAAAAATTGACTCTTATATCTGCTTTCATAAGTAGCACATTATACCTTTTAGGAACATTTTTTTCAAATAGAAAATGAGTCGGTAAAAAAGAGATGTTTTAAAGCTGTATGTTTGCGGCTTGCGCAAGAAATCTGTGCATTTTTACAAGCGCTAAAGTATCTTGTTTGCAGTATTCAAGCAGATTTTTTTTTGTTTCGGCGATTTGTTCTTCATTATATAAACCGACACCCATATATGCAAAAGCCGACAATGCCGAACCGCCTTCTGCTATTTCAAGGCTGTTGTAATTCATTTCCGGTATCATTATGGGTAAAACTTTTTTTATTGAAGTTTTTCCGTGAAACTGTTTATCGTAATAATTAGATTTTAATATTGCTTCCAAATCAACTATCCTTGAACTGATTTTACTTATTTTTTCATGTAAATGAGGATAAAGTCCGGACAGATGCTGCAGGATCTGATGCTCAAAAGAAGAGTAAGTTATTATGCTTCCCTCTTCTCCTATATCTTTTATAAGATTTTCGGCAAGAGACAGTCTGTCGTCTTTTGTATGATCAGCTATAAATTCGAAATGTTCCGGCTCATCCGATAAATTTGAAGCTTTATGAAGCGAATACTGTGTTACAATCTGAGTATGCGGACAGATGTTTTGATAAAGAGGGTATATAGTCATTACCGATTCAAAATCAAGATAATAGACAGGAAAACTTATTTTTTCAAATTCGGTTTTTAAATTGGAACTTATAAAAACTTTGTCGTTTATTATACAGTCTTTTACGTTTTTTTGCGTTTCTGTCAGTTCAACGCAATCAGGAACGTCTTTTATAGTGTTTATATTCATGGAACACAGTTGGTCAAACGAAGTATGAGAAAGTCTGGGAAGATCAAATATATGGTAATCAATATCTTTTCCGGTACACTTCTTAAAAAGAGGGCAGTTTTTGCAGAACATTTTTAACTGCATATCAGGAGGTATTTCGTTTTCAAGCATTGCTTTTATATCCGGGCACATAGCGTCATATTCGTACATTTTTGTAAAAACTTCGGTAGTAAAATCAGTCTCGGAAAAAAGTCTTTCAACAGGCATTCCCAATCTAAAATCTTTTGACAAAAGCATAAGTTTTGATTTTGAAATGTTTTTTATATTTTTTGATAAAATAAGGGCGGTGTAAGCCATATCAATTATATATTTGCGTTTGCCTTTGTTTCCGGCTTTAACTTCCGTGATATGCCATTCATCGCCTTGTCTTGATAAAATATCAGCTCGTGCCGTAAAACCGTTATATTCAAATACGGGTTCAAAAACAGCTGTTATCTCAGGATTTGAGGTTAGTTCTTTTGTTTTATCAAGCGCTTCCTGAAGAGTTGCGGCCTTAACCTGAACACCGCCTGCAAAAAGTTCCTGAGCCATGGAATGTATTTTTTTAGATTCATAAATCAAAAAGTCGTCGGCTGACAATCTGTCTCTTTCAACTAAATTTCTGTAAAGATGCCACGCGAGTCTGCGGCAGTCTAACGATTTTATAAATACGGATTTATTTATTGGACGCATAATTATATATTTTTGAGATGAGGCAAGAATTTATATTTTTTGTTTCTTTTTTTCCAAAGCTTCAATCACACTGTAAGGAACTTTAATTTTCCCTATAAGAGGAGTTTCCTGGTTTCCGTAAATGCCGTGACAGTCTGAACCGCCTGTTGCGATCAAATTAAGTTCATCTGTTATGGCAAGAAGTTTTCTTACAACATGTTCCGGATGTTTATTGTGCCAGACTTCTATGCCCTGTAATCCGTCGTCAGCAAGTTTTTTTATTACGTCCATGTTGTTATAATGTCCGTAATAAGGATGAGCAAGAACCGGAATGCCTCCTGCATCAATTATTAAATCTATGGCCTGCTTTGGAGTGATCGAATATTTTGGGACATATGCAACCTGATCAGTGGCAAGATATTTTTGAAAGGCTTCCTGAACGGAAGCGACAATTCCGTTTGCAATTAATTCTTTTGCAAAGTGAAGTCTGCCTATAACTTTTTTTCCGACAGATGCTATTAAACCTTCAGGATTTAATTTGATTCCTATTTTTTCAAGCTTTGAAAAAATTTCTTTTGCTCTTTCGGTTCTTGCGTTTTTGAAAATTTCCAAAGTATCTTTTAGTTTTGTTGATTTCCAATCGACATAATAACCGAGTATATGCATTTCTGTTTTACTGGTTTCACCGTACTCGGCTGAAAGTTCTATTCCTGAAATGACTTCAATATTATGTTTTTTTCCTGACTCAACGGCCTCTTCAATGCCGTCAACGGTGTCGTGATCTGTTATGGCTATAGCCGTCAATCCTGACTTCTGCGCATATGAAACGACTTCTTCAGGAGAAAACGCACCGTCTGAGTAATGAGTATGTATATGCAAATCTACGTAGAAATCTTTACCTGCCATTTATAAGAGCTCCGATGACAAACCGGCAAGCACGCTTCTTTCGCTCTTTGAGAACATGAGATGTCCGTAAATAGATTGGCCTTTAAATCTCTCGACAAGATATGTTAATCCGTTTGAAGATGCGTCAAGATACGGATTATCTATCTGATATGGATCTCCGGTTAAAACTATTTTTGTTGCTGCTCCGGCTCTTGATATAATTGTTTTTACTTCATGAGGCGTTAAATTCTGAGCATCATCTATTATTATGTATTGTCTCGGAAGCGACCTGCCTCTGATATATGTCAATGAATCTATTTCTATCTGTCCTGAACTGAACAGATAATCTATTTTTTCGTCAACTTTTGAATCCTCATGTCCTTTATCCATTAAAAATTCAAGATTGTCGTTAATTGCCCCCATCCATGATGCAAGTTTTTCTTCTTTTGAGCCGGGCAGATAACCGATATCTTTTCCCATAGGTATTATAGGTCTTGCGATATAGAGTCTTCTGAACTGTCTTTCTTCAACTGTTTTTTGAAGACCTGCGGCAAGAGCAAGCAAAGTTTTGCCGGCCCCGGGAAGACCTATAAGAGTGACAAGACTTATTTCATTGCAAAGCAAAAGCTCGAATGCGAAACGCTGTTCAATATTTAAAGGTTTTAAACCCCACGGCTGAGCGGTCATATGAAACAACGGAAGCAGAGCTTTGTCCGTTGCCGAATATTTTGCAAGAGCGCTTTTTGACGAACCGTTTTCATCTTTCATTGAAACGCATTCGTTAGGATAAAAATCAAGTTTTGTCGGAAGTTTTGAGTTTTTATAAAACTGGTCAATTTTGTCCGAAGATACTTTTATTTCTCTCCATCCTGAATATATTTCATCTATTTTTACTTTTGATTTTTCGTAATCCTGCGTTTTTATGTCAAGAATTTCAGCTTTGATTCTTAAGTTTATATCTTTTGTTATAAATATTACGTTTTCACCCTGTTTTTTGAGATAAAGGGCTATTGACAGTATCTGGTGGTCATATTTTGATATCATGAACTCTTCCGGAAATTCAACTCTGTGCATCATTTCAATTACAAGAGTTCCGCCGTTTTTAATCGGGACGCCTTTTGACAGTTTTCCTTTTGCTCTTAACCCGTCAAGAGTTCTGGATATTAAACGCGCGCTTCTTCCGTTTTCATCGGTAAGTTTTTTAAAGTGGTCAAGTTCTTCAATTACTGATAAAGGGATAATGACTTTGTTGTCTGCAAAAGAAAAAATTGAATCAGGATCATGCAACAAAACGTTCGTATCAAGCACAAAAGATTTCGCACCCATAATACCCCCAAATAGAATATTTACTTGATATCATTATAATTTTTTATTCCGAAAAAAACAAATAAAAAATTTAAAATAAGATATTGACTCCGTGCATAAAATAATGTAAAATCCAATTCTTAGTTTAAGTTTTAAATAATAACGGGGGATATAATGGCAAAGTTAAAAACAGGAAGACATACTTCAGCTCTTAAAGAAGTAAGAAAGACAGAAAAAAGAACCGCCAGAAATACGGCGACAAAAAGCAAAATAAAATCACTTGCTAAAAAAGTTGAAGCCGCAGTAAAAGCAAACGATAAAGAGACGGCATTGAAAGTTCTCAATATGGCTTTTTCTGAATGGGATAAGGCAAAAAAGAAAAATGTAATTCACAAAAATGCAGCGGCAAACCAGAAAGCAAGACTTTCAAAGTTAGTTTCTTCAATATAAACGCAATCATAAAAAGAAGATATTGTTTGAATCAAACGGTATCTTCTTTTTTTTTGCATTAATGGTTAAGCAAATATTATTTTAGTATAATCAAAACATCATGAGTGAAAATAAAAATATAGTTAAACATATAGGAAGCGTAAGCGTAGGAACTACAATATCCAGAATTTTCGGATACGTAAGAGATATGCTTGTAGCTTATTTATTCGGAGCCGGGCTTGTAGCTGACGCATTTTATGCCGCATTTCGAATTCCGAATTTAATAAGACGTATGCTTGGAGAAGGTTCGTTTTCGGTAGCTTTTATACCTGTATTTTCGGAATATCTTCATACAAAGACAAAAGCTGAAACACAGAAACTTATAAACGTAGTATTTACTTCTCTTCTTCTTATAACCACTGTATTTACTGTCTTGGGAATGTTTTTTGCCCCCCTTCTTGTAAAAATCATAGCATGGGGTTTTACTTCAGATCCTGAGAAACTGCAGCTTACTATAGAACTTACCCGTTTAATGTTTCCGTTTCTTGTTTTTATATGTCTTGCTTCAATACTTCTTGCTCTTCTAAATACTCTTAATTCATTTTTTATACCTGCAATTGCGCCGGCAGGATTGAGCGTTGCCGAAATAGTGTATGTTGTTGCAATCGCGCCGTTTTTGCTTCCCGGCGATAAAATAAAAGGGCTTGCGATAAGCGTAATATTCGGAGCCCTTCTTCATTTTATTTATCAGTATCCTTATTTGAAACAGCTCGGCTGGCATTTAAAATTGGATTTTAATTTTAATCATCCCGGTTTAAAAAAAATATTTTTTCTTATGATACCTTCTGTTATCGGCATATCGGTAGACCAGATTAATACTTTTGTGGATACGATATGCGCATCATTTTTAGGCAACGGTTCTATTACGGCATTATATTATTCAAACCGTCTTATGCAGCTTCCTCTTGCTATTTTCGGGCTTGCTCTTGCCACAGTGTCTCTGCCTATGATGTCCAAATCGGTTGCTCAAAAAAACATAGAAGATATGAAAGAAACTCTAAATGTTTCTATAAGATTTTCAATAGTATTGTTAATTCCCGCGACCGTAGCCTTAATAGTTTTGGGACTTCCTATAATAAAAGTATTGTTTGAACGCGGAAGATTTGATCATGCCGCCTCGTTAGTTACAAACAGCGCGCTGCTTTATTATTCTCTTGGGCTTCCGGCCTATGCGATAGCAAAAATTCTGGCAAATACATTTTTTTCTTTTCAGAATACGAAAACACCTGTAAAAATTGCTTTTGTGGTAATGCTGATACATGTGCTTTTATGTATAATTCTTATGCAGCCTCTGGGAGTAGGCGGTCTTGCTCTTGCCACTTCAATATGCGCTTATATAAATTCAATAATGCTTTTATATAAATTAAGAATTCAAATAGGACGCATAGGAATTTATAAAATTCTCAATTCCACTTTTAAAAATTTGACAGCTTCGGCTGTTATGGGCATTGTCTGTTATTTTATAATACAAATTAAAATACCTCTGTTTTTGTCTCTGACAATTGCGATTATTGCAGGCCTTTTAGTATTCATAGCGGTGTCAAAACTTATAAAATCGCCGGAAATAGAACAATTGTTGTCGGCTTTTTTAAGAAAATATTATGCAAAAAACAGCTGAAGATTACACAAAAAACATTCCGCATCTTCCCGGCGTATATCTGATGAGAGATACGGCGGCAAACATAATATACGTCGGCAAAGCAAAAGATTTAAAAAACAGAATAACTTCTTATTTTCATTCCGATACAAACAGCAAATCATCGTCTATAATTACGGCGATGAAAACTATAAACTACATTTTATGCTCTTCAGAAAGAGAAGCTCTAATCCTTGAAAGAGACCTTATAAAAAAAATACAGCCTCATTTTAACGCAATGTGGAAGGACGATAAATCTTATCCTTTCATAAAACTTACAGTAAACGAAGATTTTCCCCGCCTTATAATGTCAAGAAAAATGCTTAATGACGGCGCTCTTTATTTCGGTCCTTATCCTCAGGTGACATACATAAAAAAACTGATTTTTTGGCTCAATAAAATTTTTAAAATAAGGCCTTGTAAACTTTCTTTTTCACAAAAAGAACAGCCGGATCCTGCAAAAGTAAAATCATGCCTTTATTATCATACGCATCTGTGTTACGGCCCTTGCATGGGGCATATAACTTCGGATGATTATAAAAACAATCTCAAAGAGCTTGAACTCTTTTTAAAAGGAAAATTCAGAAGTCTTGAATCAGTCTGGGAAAAACAGATGAAGCAGGCAAGCGGCGAACAGCAGTATGAAAAAGCTAAAGATCTAAGAGACAGACTTTTTGCGATACGGTCTATGGCTGAAAGAGTTTCGGTAAGCAGAATTGAACTTGAAGAACTTAACCAGTATATTTTAAAGACTGACGCTCTTTTGGAATTAAAAGAAAAATTAAGATTAAAACAGCTGCCAAACGTTATGGAATGTTTTGATATCTCAAATACTGCCGGAACAAATCCAGTAGGTTCAATGGTTCAGTTTGTAAACGGAAAACCGAATAAAAGCGGTTATAAAAGATTTAAAATAAAGACTGTAAACCAGATCAATGATTTTGCAATGATAAAAGAAGTCGTTTTCAGAAGATATTCGTCTATAATACGCAAAAACGAAAAGTTTCCCGATTTAATAATAATAGACGGAGGAAAGGGACAGCTGGCCTACGCCGAACAGGCGTTAAACGAGATAGGGATTTATATACCTTTGATTTCTCTGGCAAAACAGGAAGAAGAAATTTTTATTATGGGCAAATCAGCTTCCGTAAAACTTCCGGCAAATTCATACGCTTTAAGAGTTTTGCAGGCTATCCGAGACGAAGCACACAGATTTGCAATAACATATCACAAACTCTTAAGAAGCAAAAAATTTATTGAAGGTTAACTATCCGCATATAAAAATAATAAGATTTTCCAAGAGCAGAGTTTTGTCATACTGCGATTTTGTTTTCATCGCAATGTCTGCGGCTAAGATTTTAGGAATGCATGCTTTTAAATGGGCAAGTTTATATTTTGAAATATTTCTTAAAAATATTGACGCAAAATAGCTGTTGTAAATTCTTGCGGCGGAAGCTGCGTCCAAAGGGTTATAGTTTTTTTCTTCAATAAGGCTTTTTACCATAAGAAGTTTTCTTACGGTTGATGATATCTGGAAAAGTATTTTTATGTGTTCTTCTCCTGCGATAAGCATTTTTTCAAGTATGAACAGCGATTCTTTCAGATTTTTTGCTTCGATTTCCCCTCCGAGGGCAAAATCGTTTATTTCTTTAGTCCAGCCGCTTATCTTTAAAAATGTTTCTTCCGAAACTTTGTTATTATCATTGCCGAGATAGATGCATATTTTCTCTATTTCATTTGACAGGCTCATCAAATCTGCGCCGGTTTCGTCAACAATTCTTTCGGCCAGATCATCATTTATAAGTTTTTTTCTTCTTGCAAATTCGGATTTGACGAATTTTACGGCTTCGGAATCATAAATTTTTTTGCAGTCCACGGCAACGCACGCTTTAGATGAAGTGCAAAGTTCAATTAAGTCTTTTCTTTTTTTTACATCTTTAGGTTTTTCGGGAATTAAAATTACAAAACACGTCGTATCAACGGGATTTTCTATCAATTTTTCTATAAAATCATAATCAGGATTATTTAACTTATGGGCAAGTTTTAAAATAATAAGTCTTTTATCGCCTAAAAACGGAAGAGTCTGAACAGCCTCTGAAACGGTTTTTCCTTCAAGATCCGGCGCTTGAAACACTTCCCTGTTAAGAGAATCAACGGCAAGTTTTGCTTCAATGCTTTTTAAGCAGCTGTCTATAAAATACTGCTCGTCCCCGGCAAATAAATAAATCGGAGCAAGAGTTTTTCCCTGTAAATGTTTTTGAAATGCCTGATATGTTATGAACCCCATTTTTCCCCTTACCTATAACGACTTTAAATATCCAACATAATATTTCGGAAATATTATGTCCCCAACATCATGGCTACACCTTCATATTTTGCTTCCTTATGTACCGTTTCACTTACGTACACTGCGGTCGCAAAATCACTCGGTTCGCACAAAACTTTAAAGTCTAACGACACGACAGTTGTAAGAATATATTTCTACTTTTTAACTTCATTTATCAAAAATTTTAATTCTATATTTTTTCCATCTTTATCTTTTATTTTATCAGAATATGGGTGCCATTGTATTTTGTATGGAATATTTATCTTTGCATTTTCGGCAATTAATTTATTTTCAGTATATTTTTTATATTGATATATTACTTTTCTGTCATTATCCTCATATTTTAAACAATACTTATCATTATAAAAAAAATCATTATTAGTAAGTAATATAGCATAAGCTTTTTCAAATCTAGAGTCTTTTTTAAGTAAATCTTGTAACTTTTCAACATCTTTGTAATATCTAAACATTTTCTCTGTTGAAGCATCAGAAGTTATAAAATTAAAAGATTCTTCATTATATACAACTTCACCATATTTCTGTTTCAGATATTTTAATTCTATAGCATATTTTCTATTTTCTGTATCAATAAGTACGATATCTATACTTTTATCAGCATATGATATCGGAAATTCAGCTCTAATTTTAAAATTATATTTTTTATTTATTTCAGGAGATGATGCAATTTTCTGACATAATGCAACTTTAAAATCACCTTCAGAATAAAATATAGGTCTTTCTTTTCCTAAATCTACCATAAGATTATAAATTTCTTGAAAATCCACTTTGTTTATCCTATGCCAAAAACAGCTTTTGTTGTTAGCCATTGATTGTTTGGAATTAGAATAAAAAAATTTCAAGACGCAGTGTGCGTTAAGTGAAGCGGAGCGTACGGCACATAAGTTTTGAAATTTTATTTATTATAAACCAAAGAGCAATGGCGTTATAAATTACTCTTGGACTTTTCGCTCAGATATCCCCGACGCCGCTCCAAACCCGCTGACAGTTCTTCTGACTATATCTCTTGAAAGTTTATCGTATATATATTCTCTTGCCTGTTCTTCGGTCATTCCGCCGAATCCTACTTTAACGGCATCTGCATATATCTGTATTCCTTCCATATTAGGTTCAACCCAGAGAGTTACATTTTCATGTTTATCTATAAAATATACATTGACCAAAATCCACAGTTTATATTGTTCAGTCACCATATTCGCGTCGTATGTCAAAGGCTGCAGAATATATTTCTTTATTTCGCATACTAAAACGCCGTCAGCTTCGTTTTCATTCGACATAAGAGATAATCTTCCGTCGCTCATAAATTCATCTATTATCGCCTTTGTAAGCTTATCTTCAAGTCCGTACTGGTTTGTATTGTTTACTACAGGGCGGACATAAATCTTTTTTATGTAAGCCGGAAGAATTTGAGGCGCAGGCTGGTAAGGACTGTCGCATCCTATTGCCGCAAAACCCAAAAATATTATTACAAAAGACAGTAATTTTTTCATTTTCCCTCCGGTTTTATTTAACTACGATATTGATTATTTTATTCTGCACATAAATGAATTTAACTATCTGTCTGCCTTCAAAGGCAGGTTTTATTTTTTCATCGTTTATTACAGAATCTTTTATTTCCTGTTCGTTTGAAGAAACATTTATAAAAATTTTACCTCTCAGTTTTCCGTTAACCTGAACCGGAACTTCAACGGTATCCTGTTTTATATATTTTTCTTCATATTGGGGCCATTTTGCCGCCGAAACAAATTCTTTCTTGCCTAGAAGACTCCATATTTCTTCGCAAAGATGCGGAGTAAAAGGGGCAAGCAGAAGAACTATAGTTTCATAAACTTTTAATGATAGTCCTTCGTCATTTCCGTGGTGTTTGTAAACATACATTGCGTTTACAAGCTCCATAACTGAGGATATGGCGGTATTTAACTGATGTTCTTTGCCTATGTCTTCAGTTACTTTTTTAATGCCTAAATGCATGCTTCTCAACAAAGCTTCTTTAGCTTCAGCAGTTGCAGGAATTTCCGATTTTGTTTTTACAAGTTCCTGAAGTCTCCATACTCTGTTTATAAATCTCCAGCAGCCTTCCAATCCGTCGTCAGACCAGTCAAGCTGTTTTTCCGGAGGCGCAGCAAACAGTATGAAAAGTCTTGCCGTATCAGCTCCGTATTTTTCTATTATTTCATCCGGGCTTACGATGTTCCCTTTTGATTTTGACATTGCGCTTCCGCCGAGCGTAACCATCCCTTGAGTCAAAAGATTTTTAAACGGCTCATTTGTATTTACAAGACCGAGATCTCTCATTATTTTATGCCAGAATCTTGAATATATAAGATGCATGCATGCATGTTCTATTCCGCCGATATACTGGTCTACAGGCAGCCAGTAATTTGTGATATCGGATTCAAAAGGTTTTTTATCGTTTTTGGGATCCGTATATCTTGCATAATACCAGGAGGAATCTACAAATGTATCCATGGTATCGGTTTCTCTTTTGGCAGGTCCTGCGCATTTTGGACATTTTGTATTAACAAATTCATCGCATCCCTGAAGCGGAGATTTTCCGTCATCGGTAAATTTAATGTTTTCGGGAAGAGTTATAGGCAAATCTTTTTCATCAACAGGAACTATGCCGCATTTAGGACAATGTATCATCGGAATCGGAGTTCCCCAGTATCTCTGCCTTGAAATAAGCCATTCTCTGAGTTTAAAGTTTGTAGTTCTTTTTCCGTATCCTTTTTCTTCAACCCATAAAGATATTTTATCTATTGCATCGGTTGATTTTATTCCGTTAAACTGTCCGGAATTAACTATAACGCCTTCTTCTTCAAAAGCAGATTTCGCAATGTCTGAATTTTCGCCTTTAATGACTTCAGTTATTTCAATTCCGTATTTTTTTGCAAAATCCCAGTCTCTCTGGTCATGAGCCGGAACTGCCATAATGGCGCCTGTTCCGTATCCTGTCAAAACGTAATCTGCCGTAAATATCGGAATATTTTTGCCTGTGGCCGGATTAACTGCGTATACGCCTTCAAGTTTTACGCCTGTTTTTTCTTTGCCGGAAGATCTTTCTATATTTGATTTGCTTGCGCTTTTTACGACATATTCTTCTACTTCTTTTATGTTTTTTATCTTATCTTTAAATTCTTTTATTATTGAATGCTCCGGAGAAACAACCATAAAAGTGACTCCGAACACGGTATCAGGTCTTGTGGTAAATATTTTGAGTTTTTTATCCGAATCTGCAATTGCAAAATCCATTTCTGCGCCGTATGATTTGCCTATCCAATTTTTCTGCATGGAAAGGACTTGTTCCGGCCAGCCTGAAAGTTCTTTATGGCCTTCAAGCAGTTCATCGGCATAGTCCGTTATTTTTATAAACCACTGTATAAGCTCTTTTTGTTCCACAGTGCTGTCGCATCTCCAGCATTTGCCCTGGTTAACCTGTTCGTTTGCAAGAACCGTTTTGCATGAAGGACACCAGTTGACGTTGGCAGATTTTCGAAATACAAGCCCCTTTTTGTACATCTGGATAAAGAACCACTGGTTCCATTTGTAATATTCCGGATCGCATGTTGCTATTTCTCTGTCCCAGTCGTAAGAAATTCCGAGCATTTTGAGCTGTTCGCCCATATGCGCTATATTTTCTTTAGTCCATTTTTTAGGATGTATGTTGTGTTTTATTGCGGCATTTTCGGCTGGAAGTCCGAATGAATCCCAGCCTATAGGATGTATTACGTTCTTGCCTTGCATTCTGTTAAATCTTGCAAAAACGTCTCCTATGCTGTAATTTCTGACGTGTCCCATATGAAGTTTTCCCGAAGGATACGGGAACATTACCAAAAGATAATATTTTTCTTTAGCCGAATCTTTCACGGCATGAAAAACTTTATTTTCTTTCCAAATCTTTTGCCATTTTTTTTCAATTTCATTAACAATGTAGTCTGACATTTTCATATCCTTTTTAAATTATTTATATTTTATGATTTCATCCCTTAAATTATGATAATTTTTATTATCTTTTTCAAGTTTTAAAGCGGTATTTATGTCTTTTAACGCTTCTTGTTTTTTGCCAAGCTTAAAATTTGCAAATGCTCTGTCGGCAAAAATCCAGGAATCTCCCAATGATTCTATTTTATTTAAATATTTTACGGCTTTTTGGAAATTTTTAAGATCAAATTGTTTTTTTGCCTCATTTCTGTATTCTTCAAGTTTTTGTCTTCTTGATATATTTCCTTTGCGCCAGAAAGAGAATAATTTTTTGCCTATTCCGAATTGTTCAAGAGACAAAAAAAGAGTTTCGACAAAAGATTTATAGTAAATATACACTCTTAATTTTAAAGTTATAAACCGCCATTTATCGGCGATTTTGGAAAATAAATTCTTATTGTATTTTCCTTCTTTTCTTACAAAAAAACGGTTGTATAATTCGGTCCCTTTCTGAGGCTCCATCCAAAACCAGCCTATGGCGTCAGGCTTAAAAAATTTCAGCCATTTTACAGTTTGTCCATATGTTTCAAACGTTTCATAAGGATAACAGTACATTGCGTAAACGGTGGTATGAATATTTCTTTTCTGCATCTGTCTGCAAAACTTCAGAATATCTTTATTATCGTAAAATGGCCTGTTAAGTTTATTTCTAATTTCTTTTGAGGCCGTTTCAAATCCGAACATGACCCATTTTATATTGGCTTCTTTCATCGCGTCAAAAATTTTGCTGTTTTTTACAAAAGTTTTTGTAACGTTTAATATAATCGTATAGTTTATATTTTTGCCTGTTTTTAAATTAAATTCTTTAAGCGCGGCGCATAAATTAAAAAAACGTTCGTTATCGGAAGCTATGTTTTCGGCATAAAGCATAAAAGACTGTGTCTGAGGATATTCTTTAAGTATATATTCAAATTCGGCTGTTATTGAATTAATATTTCTGTATCTTAGGTAATTGCCGGAACAAACATGCGCAAGTCTGTTATTTGCGCAGAAAACACATCTGTAAGGACATCCTCTTTCGGCAAGAACTTTATGCTGTGTCGTGTCAAAAATCCATTTATCCCACATATGCCTGTCTATAAAAGGCAGCGAGTCAATATTTTCTATAAAACTTATTTTATCGCATTTCAATATGCTTCCGTCCGGCTGCTTTATAAACAGATTATCTATTTTTTTATCAAAAATATTGTTTTTTAAACAGTCTGCGTATTCAACAAGCGCTTTTTCCCCGTCCCCAATGCATACTGCATCGATATTTTTATTTTCAATAACATCTTCGGGAAGCAATGTGACAAAAACTCCTCCGGCTATTATTTTTTTATCGCAGAAACAATGTTTTAATTTTGATATAAGTTTTTGTGCCAGATTCCAGCAGTCGTAAGAAGTTACGGATAAACAAAAAAAATCGGTGCTTTTGACTTCCTCGGCAAATTTATTTAAATCGGATGTTTCAAAGAAAGGAATAATCTCGACATCGTGTCCGACTTGTTTTAATACAGCCGCTATGTAAGAAATGCCGAGAGGCAAAACGGAAGCTCTGATTTTTTGATCTGAATCGGCTTTTGATTCCTCTGTATTAACGTTTGAATCTAAATGGCTTAAAATATAAACACATGCTATTTTCATGACTGCCTGCCGAACAATACAAAATGTTCTATATTTCCTTTCGGGCCTTTAACTGCAGAGTCAGCCTCCAGATTGATTGTTAAGCCTGTCTGCAGAGCAAAATCTTTGATTTTATTTATAGCTTTAAGTCTTAGATTTTCATCACGGACGACACCTTTTTTCACTTCGGCAGGATTTAATTCAAACTGAGGTTTTATCATTGCTATAATAAATCCGTCAGGTTTTATTATTTCAACTGTTTTAGGAAGAATTTTATCAAGAGATATAAAAGACACGTCAATAGTTGCAATATCAATAAGGTCTTTGATTAATGATTTGTCAAAATATCTGAAATTTACTTTTTCTATATTTATTACCCGGCTGTCATTTCTGAGTTTATAGTGAAGCTGGGCCGTACCTACGTCAATGGCATAAACTTTTTTTGCGCCGTGCTGAAGCATACAGTCTGTAAAACCGCCGGTTGAAGCTCCTATATCTGCACAAATTTTATTTCTAAAATCAGTTTTAAAAAGTTCTATAACTGATTCAAGCTTTAATCCGCCTCTTGAAACATATGGATTTTGTTTTTCTACTTCAATGATTGCGTCTTCCGCAAAAGGAGAGCCGGCTTTTGTTATCAGGTTGCCGTCAACATAGACGCTTCCGGCCATTATCAGACTCTGGGCTTTTGATCTTGTTTCGGCAAGTCCCTTGTCAAACATCAAAACATCAAGTCTTTTCTTCATATGAGATTTTGTTCTTTTTTTAACAATTTCAAGACAAATTCTTCAAGTTTATTTGCAGTAAGGCAGTATTTTTCTCTGAGCAGATTTTGCGCTCCGTGCTCTGCAAAACAGTCCGGCAGTCCAATGCCGTATATTTTGGCATCTGTTCCGGAAAGAACGGATTTTACAGACTCTCCCATTCCGCCTGCCGAGGCATTTTCTTCAACGGTAATTATGAGTTCGGTAGTTTTAATTATATTTTTTAGAATTGCTTCATCAAAAGGTTTTAAAAATCTCATATTTACTACAGCGGCTTTTATATTTTTTTCCGCAAGATTTTGTGCGGCCTTTATGCATTCGCTGACAGGATTTCCGATAGCCACAAAACAGACATCGCTTCCGGTTTTTTCAAGTTTTGCTTTTCCTGACGGAATAATCTCAAAATCTTTTTGCATATCAAATTCCTTCAATCCGCTTCCGCCTCTGGGATATCTTATAACGCTGGGCCCTTTTAATGATAATGCCGTTTTCAACATATCCTGCAATTCATATTCATTGGCAGGGGCCATTATTGTCAGGTTTGGAATTGACTTAAGATAGGATAAGTCAAAAACTCCGTGATGAGTTCCTCCGTCTTCTCCTACAAGTCCGGCTCTGTCCAACATTATTATAACCGGAAGATTTTGCAATGCCACGTCATGAATTATATTGTCAAGACTTCTCTGCATAAAAGTAGAATAAAGAGCGCAGATGGGTTTTAAACCGCCGGCGGCAAGTCCTGCGGAAAAAGTGATCGCGTGTGACTCTGCTATACCTACGTCAAAAAACCTTTTAGGAAATTCTTTTGCAAATTTAGAAAAGCCGGTTCCTTCCGGCATAGCCGCGGTTATTCCGACTATTTTATCGTCTTCTCTTGCAAGTTTTACAATTGCATCCGAAAATACATCCGTATAGCTTATTTTTTTGCTTCCTGCGGTTTCGCCGGTTATAAGATTGAAAGGACCTATTCCGTGAAATTTTGTAGGATCATCCTCGGCAGGTTTATAACCTTTACCTTTTTTTGTTACCACATGCAGCAAGACAGGTCCGTTCAAATCTTTAATTTTTCCCAATATTTCTATAAGTGAATTGATATTATGTCCGTCTATAGGCCCAAAATATGCAAATCCCATTTCTTCAAATAACATACCCGGAAAAAGCATAACTTTAACTCGGTTTACGATTTTCATTACGCTGAAACCCCAGAATTTTATTCTTGAAGTAAATTTTTTGACTCTCTCTTCCAGTTTTTTAAAAGTGCCGGCAGTTAAAAGTTTGGCAAGATAACCAGCCAAAGCCCCCACTCTTTCAGAAATAAACATCTGGTTATCGTTAAGAACAACAAGCATATCTTTATCAAGATGACCGGCGTTCTGTAAGCCTTCCGAAGCAAGCCCCCCTGTCATAGAACCGTCGCCAATTATTGAAACAACTTTATAATTTTCATTATTTAAATCCCTTGCCGCAGCATAACCGAGTCCTGCTGAAATTGCAACAGAAGAATGTCCTGCTCCGAAAGCGTCATATTCTGATTCGGACATTTTCGGAAATCCGCTTATTCCGCCAAGTTGTCTCAAAGTTTCAAAACGGTCTCTTCTTCCGGTAAGAAGTTTATGCGCGTAAGCCTGGTGGCCCACGTCCCATATAAGTTTATCTTGCGGCAGATTGAAAGAGTAATGAAGCGCTATTGTAAGCTCGACTACGCCCAGACTTGATGCAAGATGTCCGCCGTTATTTGAAACAACTCTT
Source organism: Endomicrobiaceae bacterium (assembly GCA_963666965.1). GTDB lineage: Bacteria > Elusimicrobiota > Endomicrobiia > Endomicrobiales > Endomicrobiaceae > Proruminimicrobium. The sequence continues at coordinate 1,314,283 of OY762939.1, read as the reverse complement.
ATTATTTCATCTCTGACTTCCTGCGCAAGCTGCGGCAGGAGTTCTTTTTTTATTATTTTCAAATCGCTTGGTTTTTCAATTTTTTCTAAAATCGCCATTTTATCCTCTAATACTTTCTGTCTATCATATAATCTGCAAGTTTTTCAAGAATTTCTTTTCTTGTTTTAAATTTTGAAATTGATTTTTTGGCTTCTTTTATAAGTTTTTTTGCTTTTTCTTCTGACTTTTCTTTGCCGTATAAAGACAAATAAGTAAGTTTGCCGTTATCTTTATCGCTTCCGTTTTTACCGAGAAGCTTTTTATCGGCATATACGTCAAGTATGTCATCGGCTATCTGAAAAGCAAGCCCTATATTATGAGCGTATTTTTCAAGCAGTTTTAAATCAGAGTCTTTTGCTCCGGCAAGAACAGCGCCTGTTAAAATACTTGCTTTTATAAGCGCCGAAGTTTTGTTTATATGTATAAGTTCAAGTTTCTTTCTGCATAAATCTTTATTTTTTTTATTCCATCTGCCTGCTTCAATTGTATCTTCAGCCTGCCCTAAAATCATTCCTTTATAGCCTGAATACAGAGACAGAATTTTTACGGCTTTTACGATTCTCTCGGCAGGAACTCTGACGCTTGCCATTAAATTAAACGATTCCGTCAAAAGAGCGTCTCCGGCCAGTATTGCGGCTGCTTCTCCGAATTTTTTATGGTTTGTAGGTTTGCCTCTTCTTAGGTCGTCATCATCCATTGGCGGAAGATCATCGTGTATAAGAGAATACGTATGAATATATTCAAGAGCGCATGCGGCAGGTATAACTGTTTGTTTTTTTAAACCGAATATTTCCGCACCTATAATTACAAAAACAGGTCTCAGTCGTTTACCGCCGGCCATAACAGAGTAGCGCATGGACTGAGATATAATTGAGTTGTCTTTAGGCAAAAATTTCAATAGATTTGTATCTACGTATTTTACAGTATCATTTAAATAGAGTGATAAATTTATTACGGTATCAGCCACATAAACTCCTTATAATTTACCTGCCGATTTTACAGACGTCTACTTTTTTAAAGTCCATGAATTTAAATGAATTTTGGACGGATTGTATTTTTGTTTAGGTAAATTTTCACCTTTAGGATACCCGACAGGAATAACATTCAAGGGTATAATATCGTCGGGAAGACTTAAAATTTGTTTTATTGCCGATATTCTTTCATTATCAGGATAGACTGCGCACCATACAGCTCCCAGTTGCTGGGACTCTATTGCCAAAAGCATATTTTCAGTAACGGCACAGCAATCCTGAACCCAAAAATCAGGGCTTACTTTTGAATTACCGCACACAACAACAGCAAATGCCGCATTTTTTGTAAATGCGGCATAAGGATGTTTCTTTGCTATTTCATTTAATAATTTTTTATCGGTTACTACAACTATTTCCCAAGGCTGCAGATTCATGGCGCTTGGAGCAGCCATACCTGCTCTTATAATGTTATCTATTTTTGACTGTTCAACATTTTTATCAGAGTATTGTCTTACGCTTTTTCTGGCAAGAATATTTTTTATAACGATATTATCCTGCGCATAAACAACTGCTGATGAAAAACAGATCAGTAAAGCTAACAATAATTTATTCATCTTATACTATTGTTTTCCCCGATTCGGATTCGAACAAATGTATTTTTTTAAGGTCAAAAACAAATTCTATAATCTGATTTGGTCTGGCCTTGTTATTCGAGTCAACTTTTGCGACCATTATATTTCTGCCGGTCGTAAAATGTAAATATATTTCGCTTCCCAAAGGCTCAACAATTTCAACGGTTGCGCTGAATGATGTGGTTTCCTTATGGTTAAGGCTTACGAACAATTTATCATAGATATCTTCGGGTCTTACCCCCATAACAATTTTCTGATTAATATACGGAACAATTTTTTCTTTTATAAATCCGGGTACTGTTATATCAAAAGTTCCTTCTTTAAGGACTATATTGCTGCCGTTTGCCGTTACATCGACATTAAAAAAATTCATAGGCGGACTTCCTATAAAACCGGCTACAAATTTATTTGCAGGCTGATTATACAATTCAAGAGGTCCTGCAACCTGCTGTATAATTCCGTCTTTCATTACGCATATTTTATCGCCCATTGTCATGGCTTCTGTCTGGTCGTGCGTAACGTATATCATCGTGCTCTGCAGTCTTTCATGAAGTTTTTTTAATTCGGCTCTCATCTGGACTCTGAGTTTTGCATCAAGATTTGAAAGAGGCTCGTCAAATAAAAAAACTTTAGGTTTTCTTACGATTGCTCTTCCTACGGCAACTCTCTGTCTCTGTCCGCCGCTTAATTGCTTAGGTTTTCTGTCGAGAAGATGACCTATGCCTAAAATATCTGCAGCTTCTTTAACTCTTTTTTCTATTTCAGTTTTATCATAACCTTTTAATTTGAGTGCAAATCCCATATTTTCATAAACGGTCATATGCGGATAAAGCGCATAATTTTGAAAAACCATTGCAATATCTCTGCTTTTCGGAGGAATATCATTGACTCTTGTTCCGTCTATAAAAATATCGCCGGCCGTAATATCTTCAAGGCCTGCAACCATTCTGAGCGTTGTAGTTTTTCCGCATCCGGAAGGGCCGACAAGAATACAAAATTCTTTATCAGGTATTTCAAGGTTAAAATCTTTGACGATTTTAACATCGCCGTAACTCTTATATACATTCTTTAAAACTATGCCTGCCATTATTCCCCCAAAATAGTTTAATATATGAAAATGTATTATATTACTTTAACATTTCCAAGTCAAATAAACTTAATAAAGATTTAAAACGGTATTTTCAACGGATAACTGCTATTTTTTTTGTTGTTTTATCCGAGGATGTTTTTATAAGGATCACATAAATACCAGGAGCTACGTTATCACCGGAATTATTCTTGCAGTTCCATGTAAGATATCTGTTTCCTTCTACGTCAAAAGCCGTATCATTTATAGAAAAACTTATTATCAAATGCCCGGTTACGGTATAAATACTCATATCGAGTTTATCTCCGGATACAGGCAGATTTGTAATAGTAACATATCCATCTCTTGCCGGATTAGGAAAACACATAACTTTTGAAAGATTTTCAGTAATTATAACATCCTGCCCGAATGAAAAAGACATAAGTGACGATGATGCAGAAATTTGGGAAATCTTTATACCTGATAATTGAGCCGTATAGCTCTTTGAATTTGGAGAAGCGGTACAGTCGTCATTGAAAACTGTTAAGGTGTTGCTTCTGAAATAATCCGAATCCGCACCTGATTGGTAGGCATATACTGCCAGATCGTCTTGAGTCCAGTCTGAAGTTCCGTCGGCTTCTTCAATATCAACAAGATAGTGAGAACTGTCGTTATTATCTCCGTTGTTTAATTTTCTTTCGTCTATATGATAAATTAAAAGCCCGCGCTGTGTGCCTGGAAGCCCTATATCAAAACCTACAGCCTGTCTGTTTTCGATGAGAAAATACTCTCTTGAATCAAAATCAGAACCTGTAAATTTATAAAAAGAGGTATCAGAATTTGCGGATAAACCTATCGTGTTTATGCCGGTCGAAGGCGTTTGAGGTGTTATCCATCCCAATTGATATTTAATCCAAGCGCACGGATGGGCAGGCCTTTCACCCGATATTCCGTTCCATGAACCTGAAGCCATAAGGCAGAAATCTCCAAGCCCAGAACTGGAATATGTTGTATCATACAGATCCGGCACATTTAATATATGCATTAATTCGTGGCATACTACGCCTATTCTGGTTATATAATTATAAGAATCGCTGTTTCCTCTTTTTTCCGGTACAGTCGTGTAATCATAAATCCTCTTACCGTCATGCGTAGTGAAAGTAGTTGTTAAATTCCATCTGTGCGACCATATAGTGTTATCAGGAGCGCCTGCCTCTTCTCCGCATCCGGCGTGAATAACGACCAGAGAATCTATTTCGCCGTCATTGTCTAAGTCAACCTGGCTGAAATCAAAACCTGTGTTATTAAGCTGGACAAGAGCATCATATATCATTTGCTGCGGACGCATATCATTTCCCCACATATCATTTTGACCGTAGTAAGCGTATCCGTTCGGCAGAGTAACTATTGTTGTAACAACCGAATCAAACGTAAATTTACCGTAAGAAATTTCATTGTAAAATTCTTTAACCGATCCTTTTGCTCCGTCAGTTGTATAATTGGCAGCGTTAAATAAAGCGTTAAAACTGCTTTGAGGAATCGTAAATGATTTATCGCTGAAATTTGCAAGAATTACAAGGTTGGCTTTTGAGCCCGTGACTGAAGCTTTATTGGATGCCGCAGACTTCAGTATTTTTGATGCTTTGCTTTTTTGCAGAGAGGATGATTTGATAAGAGCTTTTGAAAAAATAATATCATCTCTTAAAGATTTTTTTATATTTAGCGATACGGGAGAAATTTTTCCAACCTGATATTGAGAAGGTTCAAGTCCGCCGGCTGAGTTTTTCCGGGCATAAACCCATGTTTGGGAATTATCTTTTATTATGGTATATCCTTCAGCGTCTTCATATTTATGATAAAATTCATCGCCTGAAAGTCTTGTTTTTATTATTGTCCCGTCCGGCTGAGAGAGTTCTATTATATTTTTGTATGCCGGAACGGCAAAAGCATAATTTGATACAGTCATTAAAATTAAAATAATATTGAGTTTTTTAACTATAAACATTTTATTAAATCCTTATAAGAAGCGAAAACATATGCATGCTGCCCAAGTCTCCTTTCGGCAGCCATGCATAGTCAACAGAAAGAGCTTTAAAATCAAACCCTATGCCGAAAGTAAAGTTATTCAATGAATTTGTATTGGTATCAAAAAATGACTGTTTTTTCAGAGGCAAATCATATCCGAATCTTAACATAAGAAATTCAACGCCGGTTTCAGCGGCAAGTTTGATATCATAAGCATCATCATTGTAGTAAGCATCGAACTGAGCGCTGAAAGATGTTTTGGCAGAAACACTGTGTGAAATGCCTATATACCCGTCGGAAGGCAGATTATATTCTTTTATTTTAGGGCCTACGTCATTTATTCCGGCTCCGATAACGGTATTTTTACCGGTAAAAAACAAGGTGCTGACAGAACCTGAAAAGCCCGAATAAGAGACATCGTCTATTTCTTGTTTTACGTATTTTAATGCAACTCCTGCAGAAATTTTATTGTTAAAATTCAGCCCGTATGCAAGAGAAATTAATTTATCATTTGCTCCGAAAGTACCGTTTTCGGTATAGCCGCCGGAACCGTCGCTGTATGTTCTGGGCATATTACCGTAATCAAAATAAAGAAAAGAAAAACCCAACCCAGAATTTTCAGTCAAAGGGATATCGGCATAGGCAGCGCTGTATTTTGTTTGCGCTATATTAAAAACCTGCGTAAATCCGAAAGAATAGGGATTATAAGGGATACTTGACGGATTTTGATGTTTTAGAATACTTATATTTGCAAGAGAAGCGTCGTAAGCGCTAAGCGGCATATTTAAAACCTGAAAAACAGTCGTGCCGGCACCTCCGGCAAAAACAAGAGAGGTAAATACCAATATTGCCACTAAAGGCAAAAATATTTTTTTCATATAATTTCAGATCTTTTCAGTATCTCAGGTATATATTCTTCTATGCCTATTGCCATTATATGAACGCCCGGAGCAAATTTCTTTAGCTGTTTTACAGTTTCTGCGCATATATTCAATCCTTCTTCAAACGGATCTTGCGCGGTAAGTATTCTATTCTGTATTTCTTCAGGAATATTAACTCCGGGAAGTTTCTTTAGAAAATCCATAAATTTAACAGATTTTATTACACTAACGCCCGGAAGAATACGTATTTTAAAATTTTTAGTTTTCTCATAAAAATCTCTATACTGTGCTACATCGAAAACTGTTTGAGTCTGGGCAAATTCTATGCCCGCTTCAATTTTTTTCTCAAGCATAAGTATCTGCAGTTCAATTGGAGTTGCCGTTGGATTTGCAACTGCTCCCAAACAAAACTTCGGGCTTCCTTTTAATTTTTTGCCTGCAAAATCAATGCCGGTTTCAAGCAGTCTTGCCGTTTTTATAAGCTGTATGGTGTCAAAATCATAAACTGTTTTTGTTCCTGCATATTCTCCCACATTTGGATGATCGCCGCTCAAAATAAGAACATTATCTATTCCAAGAACATTTGCACTGAGCAAATCAGACTGCAAGGCAATTCTGTTTCTGTCTCTGCATGTCATCTGAAGAATTGTTTCAATCCCTTTCTCTTTAAGCAGTCTGCACATCGCCATAGAACCTACTCTCATTGACGCTCTCTGGTTGTCGGTCACATTTATTGCGTCAACAGCTTCTTTGAGAATATCGGCTTTAGAAAGAAAAGCAGTTATATCCGTTCCTTTCGGAGGAAATAATTCAGCGGTTATAATAAATTCTTTTGTTTGTAATTTATCTTTAAAATTCATAAGCAAATTATACATAAATAACTTAATAATGTCATCAGAATATTTTTTGCAGTTAAATACCTAATATAGTAAAATATATTTCGTTCGTAAGCATTTGAGAAATTTATATGATTCAGAAAAAAAATCTATTTTTATTTATAATTCTTGCATATGCGTCAATACTGTCATTCTATCCGGCATTATCAGCCGATTTTTTGAATCTCGACGATACAGCAATGCTCACAAATAACAAATACGTTACAAGTTTATCCTTTGAAAATATAAAAAATATTTTTACTCATTATCATTACAGACTCTACCACCCCATAGTAACTCTTTCTTATGCAATAGAATATTTTTTTATTCAGTATGATCCGTTTTTTTTCCATCTTACAAATCTGATTATTCATTTGCTCAATACTTTTATTCTCTTTTTTATATTACGCAAAATAACGAAAAATTTCGCTGTTTCCTACATTGTTGCCGCCCTTTTTGCCGTACATCCGTTACACGTTGAAACAGTTGCATGGATTTCTTCAAGAAAGGATCTGTTGTACGCTCTGTTTTATCTGCTTTCAATATTATGTTATGTGAACATAAATGAATCAAATTCAAAAATTAAAATGTATTGTGGCGCTCTACTGTGCTTTGTTTTGTCATGCATGTCAAAACCTATGGCCGTAACGCTTCCCGTAATACTTGTATTAATTGATTATTACATAGGATATTTTACGTTTCAACAAATCAAAAAATATATACCGTTTGTATTGATAGCCTCTCTATTTGTTTTGATAACCATATACGGTTATTACAGTCCTGCTGAAACACATCTTTTGACGCCGTATACAAAAACTATAAATATTCTAAACGCCCATTACAATATTTTATTTTATATTTATAAGACAATTATTCCCGTAAATCTTTCCTGTTTGTATCCTCTTTTTTATAACCCGTATACTCATCCGCCATTACACATAATGTATTCTCCTGCAGTTTTATATAGTTTGTTTTTATTTGTCTTTTTGTCGCTAAAATTAAACAAAAAAATATTTTTTGGTTTTTTATTTTTTATCATTACTATTCTTCCATCAAGCGGAGTCCTGCCTACAGGAGTTGCTCCGGTTGCAGACAGATACGCTTATATTCCGGTTATAGGCTTATTTTATATTTTCGCCGAATTTGCATTTTTTATCTATTCTAAGGTTTTAAATAAAAAACTATTTTTAGTTTCCGGCATTGCCGTAATAATTACTCTCAGTTTCCTTTCTTATTTTCGGACTATCATGTGGCATGATACAAAAACTATCGTGGCCGATGCCATTGAAAAATATCCGCAAACCGCGCATCATGCTTATGTCGTACGAGGTATAGAGCTGAAATCCGAAAATAAACTTAAAGAGTCTGAACTTGATTTCAAAAAAGCGCTTTCTATTTTTAAAAATTCAACTTATGCCGTTTTTAATATGGCCCATATTGCGCATATTGAAAAAAAATATGCAGAGGCAAAAAAGGGTTATACTCAAATACCGCCTGATTCTCCGGATTATATCAGTGCCGTAATAAATCTTTCTCTTGTTCTTAATGATGAGGGGCATACTGCAAAAGCAATAAGGCTTCTTGAAAGAACAAAAGAAACTTATAAACAGAATTATAATCTGGATTTGCTTTATGCCACTCTGGCATCTTTATATTTCAAATCAGGCAAAGATACGCATTACGCAATTGAGTCTTTAAATAAAGCAATAATGTTAAATCCCAAAAAAGAGCAATACTATCTTTTTCTTATGTTTTTATATGAAAAAATGAATGATTTCCAAAAGTTTGAGCAAACTGCTTCGTTGGGAATTGAAAATATAGGCTTAAAAAATTCGCTTGAAATAGAAAATTATATAGGTAAAATATATTTTCAAAAAAATTATTTTGATGCGGCAGAAAATATTTTTAAAGTAACAGTTCTTGAACATCCTAAAAATCATACAGCTTACTTTTTTTTGGGAAACATCTCGGCAATTAAGCAGGATTATAAACAGGCAGTTGTATATTATACTATTGCCATACTTTCAACAAAGGACAACGGAGAATATTATTTCAAGCGTTCTGCAGCGCAAATGATGCTTAAAAATTACAAAAATGCCGAAGAAGATATGGAAAAATCATTAAAAAAAGGGTTTAATATAGACTCTGGTTTTAAAATTGAAGTTCAAAAAATAAAAAATAACGGAGATGTACAATGAAAAAATTGCTGTTTGTTTGTACGGCGTTGTTTGTTTTCTCTTCTATGGCGTATACCGAAGATCAAAGTTTTAAAAAATTGAAGGACTGGTATAACGGTTTTTTGCAAAATGAAAAAGTCGTTTCCGCAACCACAAGAATAAAAACAGAATGGGATTCTTTCAAAAAATGGTTTAATAATCTTCCTCTTATAAAAGATTATAACGAATCTATTTATTCGAGCAAAAATTATAAAAAAGTAATGAATGAAATGGGAAGCGAATACAAACCTCATCTTTCAAAAGACGGAGCAAGCTCAGATATGCTTAAACGCGGCAAAGATTATTGGAAAAACTTGGATTAATTAATGGAATTTATAATAACGGCCGTATTTACCATCATAGGTGTTTTTCTTGGATTTTTTATATCATCCAAAAGAGGCGATATATCTTTTATAAAAAATGAGGCCATAAAAAAGGATCAGATTATCAAAGATAAAGATTTAAAAATTGATTTGCTTACGGCCTCAAATAAAGAATTTGAAATTGCAAATAAGCAGCTTATAATAGAAAAGGAACAGCTTGAAAAATACAAAAACGATATTAGTGAGCTGCATGAACAAAATAAAATAAAATTTGAAAATCTGGCTAATAAAATTATCGAAGAAAGCCGCCAAAAAATGAAAGCCTCTAATGAAGAATCAATTGCCAATATATTAAAACCTGTGCAGTCAAATCTTGAGGGATTTAAAAAACAAGTTGAAGATTTTATCAGGCAGGACGCGACCAGAGAAGGGGCGCTGAAAGAAAAGCTTGAAGCTCTAGTTTTAAAAACCAATGATGTAAGCCAGGGTGCCCAGCAGCTTGCAAATGCTATAAAAGGAGAGTCTGTTGTAAGAGGTTTTTGGGGAGAAGAAACGCTTATAAATATATTAAAAAATTCCGGGCTGATTCCCGGCATAAATCTTTTTATACAGACCCAGCAGAAAGACAATAAACGCACAGACATAATGATTAAACTCCCCCAGCCTTCCCAAAATACAATAATTGTAGACGCAAAAACAATATTCGTAGATTATCAGAATTATGTTAATAAAAATGATTCCAAAGAAAAACAGGACTATTTAAGAAAACACATAAAACAAATTAAAGATACAGTCGATGATCTGAGCGGGAAAAAATATCCCGATAAACTTCAGGAAAACAGCGAATTTGTGGAACCTGATTTTACTCTTATGTTCGTAAATCCGGAAAGCGCTCTTACGGTTGCATGTCAGGAAGAACCGGATCTGTCTGTAAAAGCCTGGAAGAAAAAAGTGGCTCTAGTATCAGCCTCATCTCTTATAAATACAATAAACATGATAGTAAAACTGTGGGATTTAAAAATACAGTCTGATGAAATCGACAGCATAAAAGAAAATGCCAATAAACTGGTTGTCGGCTTTAGTGATTTTTTAGTTAATTTTTCAAAAGCCTGCGCAAAAGTACAGGAAGCATCCGACAGCCTTAATACCGCCAGAAATCATATAGACGGAGATTCCGGATCATTGATTCAAACGGCGCAAAAAATAGTAAATGTTTACCCCAATCAGATAACTCAGAAAAACAAAAAAATTATTCAGGCTCAGGGATATGATTATGACGGGAATAAAAAGTGAATTTGAAACTGAATAAAAAAATATTATTGCTGCCGATATTATTTATTTTTACGTATTCCTGTTCAAACAATAATGCTGTTGTTTCACAATCTTCCGGAGATGTTTTTGTAACATCGCTAAACGGAGATGCTTCTTATCTTAATCCTATTTTGGCCTCAGATACGGCTTCTGCCGAAATAAATGCTTTCATATTTAACGGACTTTTAAAATACGATAAAAATCTTAATTTGATATGTGATCTGGCGGATAATTTTAAAATAACCGATAACGGATTAACTATATTGTTCAATCTCAAAAAAAACATAAAATGGCATGATGGAGCGCCTTTTACGGCAAAAGATGTCGAGTTTACATATCAAAAACTCATTTCTCCCGATACAAAAACCCCTTTTTCCTCAGATTATCTGATAGTAAAAAAGTTTAAGCTGATAGATGATTATTCTTTTTCAGTAACATATGCCCATCCGTTTGCGCCGATACTTGAAAGCTGGTGCGTCGGTATTATTCCAAAGCATATATTTGAAAATGAAGATATTAATTCCTCAAAGTATAACAGAGAACCTGTCGGCACAGGTCCTTATGTTTTTAAAAAATGGGAAACTGACCAAAAAATTCTTTTGACGGCAAACCAAGATTACTATGAAGGAAAACCTTTGATAGAAGCTTGTTTATTCAGAATAATTCCGGATCAGTCCGTGCAGTTTCTTGAACTAAGGAATGAAACAATAGACCAGATATCTCTTACGCCTGACCAATGGAACGCATATGATTCTTTTTTTAAAAAATACGATAAATACAGATATCCGGCTTTTAGTTTTACTTTTTTAGGATTTAATCTTCTGAAAGAGCCTTTTAATAATAAAAAATTCAGACAGGCAATGAACTACGTCATAGATAAAAAAGACATAATAGAAGGCATTTTTTCAGGAATGGCTAAAGAAGCAACCGGCATTTTCCCACCTCAATCATGGGCTTATAAACAAATACAGCCTTACGGATATAATCCGGAAAAAGCATTAACCCTTTTAAAAGAAATAGGCTTTTCTCAGGGAGAAGACGGAATACTCAAGTATAAGGATAGTCCTTTTGAAATAACGATAATAACCAACCAGGGAACTAAAGCAAGAGAATTATCTGCACAAATTATTCAGGAACAGCTGAAAAAAATAGGCTTGAAAGTAAATATAAGGATAGTGGAGTGGAGCACATTTTTGAACCAATATATAAGCGAAAAAAATTTTGACGCTATTATTCTGGGATGGTCTACGGCCGTAGATCCGGACCAATATTCTCTATGGCATTCAGAACAGACTCAAAAAGGACAATATAATTTCATGTCATACAAAAATGAAGAAGTTGACAGGCTTCTTGTTAAAGCCAGAGAAACATTTGATAAAAATGAAAGAATAAAAATGTACGGCAGAATACAAGACATAATGCATGACGATCCTCCGTGCATATTTTTATATTATCCGGAAAATCTCGTAGCGATACACAAAAGGTTTAAAGAAGTTGAACTGGCTCCGGCCGGAATAGGATGGAATTTCAACAAATGGCATGTTGAACAGAAAGATATAAAATACAGAGCATTTATAAGAGACTAAAAAATCAGTAATGAAAAAAATCTATTTCATATTATCTGTTTTATTGATTCTGCTGAGCGCTTTCCTATATGCCGCAGATACGGTTACTGTATCACCGGATTCTGTAACATTTTCAAATGAAGACGTGGCCATTGATACAGCAGATGTCAGCCAGCCTGATATTGTAGAGGATACGGATCAAAAAAAAATATCTTTAGATAAATCAGTTCCTATGTCTGTAAATGATAAAAATATGGATGATGTCGGCACTTATTATCAGTCAGGAGCCATCATAGAATCAACAAGCACGGCTTCTTATGCCGTAAATGTTCCAACTGTCACAGCGCAGGGGCTTTCCGGAAAACAGATCCTTAACACAATTTCAACAAGTTCTTCAACCTCAAAAAGAAAAGAGAAATATATTGAAAAGCCAAAAGCATCAATACTTTCTTCAGAATATTACACTACTCTGCCTATGGATTCAAAATTGCTTTTAACCGGCCGTAAATTAATAGGCGTTACATATACTTCTACAATTTACGATAAACCTGAATCAGGCAAAAGAGCTGATTTATCGTCTTTTTCAATGGATCAGGAACTGCAGATGAAAATTAAGGGAACAGTAAGCGACAGATTGACTCTTAATATTGATTACGATGACACATACAGCGACAAAAAAGATATTTCAATAGTTTATAAGGGGCATCCTGAAGAATTTGTGCAGGAGGCAGCTTTCGGAGATATTACAGTTTCTCTGCCGAGCACGGAATTTACTGCATATTCAAAAGAACTTTTCGGCGTAAAGCTCGACACAAAATATAAAGGCCTTACAACAAGAACTTTTTTTTCAAAGACAAAAGGTTATTCTGAAAGCAAACAGTTTAAAGGAAACACTAAACTTGAAAAATTAGTAATTGCGGATACTTCCTATATCAGATATAAGTATTATTCCGTAATACAGGATCCTAATAATCCGAAAACAATAAGACAAAATACCTTAAAAGTATATATAGATAAAACAAAAGTACAGGCGTCGGATTATATTGTCATATCTACAAATACAGTTCTTAAATCAATGAGAAATCCTTACTCTGTATTTGAATACAGAGGAAATTTTGTTCAGATGACGGCAGGACAGGATTATACTCTTGATTATAATACAGGCGTTTTGGCCTTTAAAAATGTTTTATCGGCTCAATACATAATAGCAATAGATTACCAGTATTCCGACGGCACATGGCTTTCAGATACTACAAGCGGAAACCCGCAGGTAATCAAAGATACAAATAATACAAGAAGCACGGATATGATGACTACCGAGCTTTTTACTTATTACAGCCTCGGCAACTACCAGATTACAAGGGACGACGGAAGAGGCAATTTTATTCTTCAGATAAAAGACTTAAACAATAATATCCCTTCAAGGATAAATCCTGGAAATAAACCCGTTCCGCAATATCCGAATATTCCTAACGGCACAAACAATATAATCGTAGATTTTGAAAACGGAATTTTCAGCCTTGCTCCTGTTGAACCTAAAAATCCGGATAATACTCTGCCTCTTCACGACAGTTTGTATGCTTCAGGCACGCATTTATATAATTTTGTTACAGAATACAGATATAAAGTGAAAATATTTACTTTGAGAACGGGAATAGTTCCGATGTCTGAAAAAGTAATAATAGACGGAGCGACTCTTAAAATAAATGAAGATTACTTTATAGATTACGACCTAGGCATCCTTACAATTTTAAAAGAAAGCCTTATAACAGAAAATTCAGTAATAGATGTTTCATATGATTATTCCCCTCTTGGCTCAAGCGCAAGCGGCGCTACTTTGGTAGGGTTCAGAAGTCAATATGATTTTAACAAGCTTTCATTAGGAGGCAGTTTTATATATGAATTTTCGGCGAAAGATACCATTGTTCCTGATTTGTACAATACTCCGTCAAGTTCATTAATCGGAGAAGTTGATACTAAAATAAACGATATACAAATTACTGATGACCTTTCAATATCCGCGGGAGCCGAATATGCAATAAGCAAATATCAGGCAAATACGACAGGAAAAGCAATTATTGAGTCAATGGAAGGCGCAAAACAGGAAAACGTTCTTTCAATGATATATGACTCCTGGTTTTATGCCGCAACTCCGGACGGAACGCGTTACAACACAAATTCGATCGCATTAAAAACATACGATATTGAAAAAAGAGAAATTGATCCTAATCTTGAAATTATTTCCGGAGAAAAACAGCAGGTTATGGATATATCGTATAACCTTTTAAGCCGTCCGACGGCTTCGATAGTTCAGATAATAAATACGGCAGGTAATGATTTTTCAAATAAACTTTATGTTGAAATGTGGGTGAAAGGAGACGGCAAAAACACTACTCTGCGTCTTGATTACGCAACTTCAATAAGTGAAGATACGGACGGAATGTATGGACAGGTTCTTGAAGACGGAAGCATAAAAACCGGTCCTCATACCGAAGATAAAGACGGCGACGGACTTTTAACTGCATGGGAAGATGTCGGACGCGACTTTTACAATTTTGACTCGTCTCAGGGAATTTCCAAAATAGGACCGCATAACGGCAAAATAGATACGGAAGATTTAAATGGCAACAATATTCTGGACAGATACGAACTCAACGTCAGCAGTTTTGCGGTCACTGTAGACTGGACCGGCTGGAAGAAAATACAAATACCTCTTGATATAGTCACAGAAGCCGATCAGGATAAATGGAGAAGCATTAAAGTTGCAAGGCTGACACTGTCCAATACCGCAGGAGATGCAGGAACTATTACAATAGGAAAAATTTCGATAATAGGCAATAAATGGAAAGAGAGCAAATCAAACGCTTTAAGTGAACTTAAAACTTCGTCAATCGGAAGAGATGATCCTAATTATATTTCTCTTTTAAGCAATCCTGACTACAGAAGCCTTTATGAATTGAGCGGAAATACCGTAATAGACGAACAATCATTGAAAATGGTTTATAATTCTTATTCGGCAAATGATGAATTTTATGCAAAAACAACTTATTACGGAAACGGAATCGACATATCGCTTTATGACAATTTTAAATTTTTCGTTTTTGTATCTTCAACAACTGCCGCAACCCCGAGCGAAATCATAATGAGAGCCGGAGCCGATGACAATAATTATCTGCAGTATTCTCTTCCCGTTACGGACAGTCTAAAAGGAAAATGGACTCTTATTACCATAAAACAGGAATACAGCGCCGTGGCTTCAAAATGGATAAGCACGGACGGCGGCACAATAACGATAGTCGGTAATCCGTCTCTGAGCAAGGTGGCATATCTGCAGACCGGAATAAAAACGAATCAGGCTGATGCAGGTGAAATCTGGATTAATGAAATACATGTGACCGGAGCAAAAACTAAAGACGGAAATGCATGGAAGGTCAATACAAATTTAAGATGGAGAGGAACTGATCTTATAGGACCGGTCAATCTTTCTTTAAGCAGAAAAAGCATAGATAAAAATTTCCAGTCTTTTGCGCCTGGCACTTATAACAGAGATTATCTTGAAGATACGGCTGCTCTGGGCTTTAAGGGATTAAATGTAAGCGGGATAGACGTTCTTCCTTTAAATCTTTCGGTATCAAAATTAAGAATAATAACTCCTTCTGCGCAGACAAATGAATCCGATAAAGTATCATTGCTTGACGAAGGAACGGTTATTACATATAACGGCAAAGCAGAAACGGTTTTGTCAGCAGGAAATGACCTTCCGAGAGTTTCTCTGCAATATGCAAGAGCTCTTAAGGATACTCAGGAAATTAAAAGGCTTGAAGATGCCGAAAGCATTTATGCAAACCTGACATATACAAACCCAATAGAATTCGATTTGCTGCCGACAAATTTAAACGGAGATTACAGACTTGTAAATTCAGCTTATAAAAAGTATCCGTCCGTCACCATAACAGATTCCGATTCTTTTCTTGATCTTGACACAGCAAAGAAATACTTGGACATAAAAGATTTTTTAACTCTTGAAAAAACAGAAACATGGGGCGTTAAAACGCCTTTTAAATTTTTTGACAGCGTTACTTTTTCGCCGACTTATATTTTAAGCAAAGTAAACGAAAAAAACAAAGAATATTTTGCCTATGAAATATATTATGACAAATCGTTAAACCAGGATGTAGGAGCAAGTTTAAATTTTCAGATGACGAAATGGTTTCAGCCGAGCCTTATTTACCATATAAACACAAAAGAAACTTATGATTTAACTTACAGCACGCAGACAACAACCATTGTATATCCCGGCCAAACAAAATACATTGAAAGACTCGGAACAACGGAACTTACATGGAATCTGCAGGTAATAGACGTCGTAAATCTTAACTGTTTAAAATCGCTGTCTTTTACGACTTCTTACAGAATGCAGGATTCAGACGCCTATTCAAATATCGAAAAAGGATTCTATTCTATAGGATTTGATAAATTATGGGTAAGAGATAATCTGCTCAAAGATATAAACGAAATAACTTCTTCAACAACATCCTATATAGTCAAATCTGTCGTTAAAAGAGACGACAGGAGAGTTATAGGAAGATACAGTCCTTTTGATACTTTTAATCTGCAGGGCAAACTTATGCCTATAAAAACAATGACGTTAAATTTTACTTTCACCGAAGGGCAGGAAGAATCATACATAACCGGAACATTTAAAGATTCTTATACAAGAATATGGCCGGATATTCTGATAGGAATGAACAAATTTGAAAATTTATTCGAATTCAGTTGGATGAGCGATACGCAGTTAAATATCAGGCATAACAAAAAAACTGTCGTGGAAAGAGCAGTTTCTTACGGAGAAAGTATAACTTACGGAGGCGATTACAGATTTAAACTTCTTAAAAGACTTGACCTTCTTTTCGGAGCGTCAAACACAAATTCAAACGAAACCGATATCGCCAAAAATGTGCCTATAAGCGAAGGCCAGATTTTTTCATGGCTTGTGCAAAGCGGAATAAACGTAAAACAGTGGAGAATGAGTTTAAAATATGAAAACTCACAGGAATGGGCAAGGAATTCAACAGGAAAACTTTCAACTCAGATACTTACAAATTCAATAATCGGACAGATAAACTCAGACCTCATATTCCCTGCGGGCATCAAACTGCCTATTTTCGGAGTAATTCCTTTAAAAAACAGGCTTATATTTGATTCAAACGTGTTTTATAAAACACAGAGTTCAGGAGTCAACATACAGAGCAATAATCTGCAAAATTTTGGTTTTAAGGTAAACGCCGATTATGAAATATCAAGTAATTTCAGGTGCGCTCTTATAGCAGGACTTTCAAGATATTTATATACTTATACTCCGGACAATAACTATACGGTTATTGAATTCGGAAGCAGGCTGACTATACAGTTTTAAATATAAAATGAATTTATTGAAAAAATTATTAAATTTAATCTGGTATCTTGTTTTCCCGAGAACATGCTCATGCTGCGGAAAAAACATGCCTTTATCTGCCGCAGACAATGTATGCGCGCAATGTTTAAAAACATTTCCAGAAAACAACGGATTAAAATGTGCTGTTTGCTCAATGCCTCTAAAAGACGGCGGCGAACATTGTTACGACTGCAAACATTCAAAAATATATTTTAATTTATTAAAAACACCTTATATTTATAAAGACAACATTAAAAAACTTATTCATAAATTTAAATATTCGCAGCGTCTTTTTCTTGCAAAAGATTTGGCCGGCCCGGTAGCCGATTTGGTATTGAAAGAAAATTGGGATAAACAAGCCGATATTATAATTCCGGTTCCTTTGCATTTTATTAAAAAATTTTTAAGAGGTTATAACCAAACATCGCTTCTTGCAAGAGAAATAGCAGTTGAAATCAACAAGCCTTTAAATGAAAAAATCATAGTTAGAAAATCATATACAAAACCGCAGTTCGGGCTGAACAGAAATGACAGAAATGAAAATCTTAAAAATTCTTTTTCAATAAACAAAAAATATGAAAATATTCTAAAAGGTAAAACTATTCTTCTTGTGGACGACGTTGCAACGACATGCGCAACGGCAAACGTCTGCGCCGAACTTCTTAAAAAATCAGGAGCAAAAAAAGTATTTGTCGCCGCTGTCGCCCGCACTGAACTATAAAAGTTACTTTTTATCACGAGTCTAAAAAGTTCAGGGCAATCTAACAAATATAAAGCAATTGTGTTAGCTGTCAAAACAGATGATATGCGAGGCAGAGTGACGAAGTAATAGCGAGTCTATTACGAGGAAGTCTAACGAAGCAGAACGCTGTTTGGGCACTAACCCTTCGGGCTGCGTGACTTTTTGATAAATTTGCACATTTTGTTTGTAAAGTAGTGAAAACTACTCTCCTGCACAAAATATACAAATTGATTTTCAAAAATTTTAGCAGCACAAATGTTTTATATTTGTTAGATTGCCCTCAAAAAAGACCCGCCGCAGAGTATATTCCTTTATATTTTTTACTGTCATCGCTGAACTTGTCATTTCCTTAAAACATAATGAAACGGAAATGACTTCGAACATCAACGATTAAAAATTTATAATTTTAAATTTTTGCAGTAAAAAATATTTCAGTCAAAGGCATACTCTAATGCGGCAAAAACTGCTTTTTTTAAACTTTAATATTTGAGAGGAAATAAAAAATTCAAAGGGGTTCCTTTGAATTTTTTATATTTTTTTAGATTTTTAATTTTCAGGCGAAAAATTGAAATCGTTATAACTTCACGAATTTTTCTATTGCTTTAATGCCAAGCTCAACAGCCGAATCCAAATCCTTTATATTAAAAACCGAACTTGAAGCATGCAGATATCTTGTAGGAAGACTTAAAATACCGGTAAGAATCCCCTCTCTGTTTATATAAATAGTTGCACCGTCGGTCATGCCGCCGTCTATTACGTCAAGCTGGTGTTTTATATTATTTTCTCTTGCTGCCTCAAGCATCATTTTTCTTATTTTGTTATTTACTATTGTTCCTCTTCCGCTTGCTTCAATAAGAGTAATTGCAATGCCTTCACCGAGTTTTAAAGAAGATACTTTCCCTTCAATTCCCGGAACATCTCCTGCAGTTGTAGTGTCTACTATGAGAGCAAAATCTGGATTTACGGCAAAAGAAGACGTTTTTGCACCCTTAAGACCTACTTCTTCCTGGGCTGTTGCAACTCCGTAAACTTCGGCGTTTACTGAAAGTTTTTCCATGATTTTTATCATCGCATAGCAGCCGGCTCTGTTGTCAACGGCTTTTCCGTAATAAATATCTCCGTTAAGAATTCCTGCATTCGGTTCAAATATTATCTGGTCTCCGATATCAATTTTTTCAAGGACTTCATCTCTCTTTGAACATCCGATATCTATAAACATATTATCATAAGAAACCACTTTATTTCTTTCATCCGGCGTCTGAAGATGCGGCGGTTTTGTCCCTATTATTCCGTAAACGTCTCCCTTTTGAGACTTTATAATTACTCTCTGTCCTGGCAAAACGCCGTCTGAAATTCCGCCGACTTTTATAAAATAAATATATCCCTGGTCATTTATGTATTTAACGGCAAGGCCTATTTCATCCATATGGGCAGCAATCATTATCTTTTTTTTGCCGGTTCCTTTTTTTGATATGACATTTCCGAAATTATCTATTTTAACGCTGTCACAGCTTTTTTCAAGCTCTTTTTTGATAATTTCGGCAACAGTTTCTTCATAACCCGATATGCCGGGCGCATTCAGCAAATCTTTTAATAATTTATCCATTTTATCCCCCGTTTAATTATATTTTAATACTTTTTATCGCTTTTATTCTTTCAAGTACAGGCGGATGCGAATATTCCGTAAAAACTTTAAATTTATGAGGCGTGAGATTAGACAGATTATCAACCGAAAGTTTTTTAAGCGCTTCAATCATAGCTTCCGGCTTCTTATAAGTTTCAACGGCATATCTGTCTGCTTCATATTCGTATTTTCTTGACATAATATTCTGTATTACCGATAAAAACATTGATATTGGCGTATATAAAAATCCGAAAAAAACGAAAGATGCGTAAACAGAGATGTTTTCAACTGAAAAGGCTTCAAATAAATCAGGATTTGCTATAAAAAACGAAAGAATAAAAAACATTATAAACGTATTTACAAAAGACATAATCATAAATTTTTTAATATGTCCTTTTTTATAATGTCCCATTTCATGGGCAAGAACTGAAACAAGTTCTGAAACAGTATGTTTGGCTATGAGAGTATCGAACAAAACTATTCTTCTAAACCTTCCAAAACCTGTAAAAAACGCATTTGTTTTTGTTGATCTTTTGGAACCGTCCATTTTAAACAATCCTTTCATTTTAAAATTTTCGCGTTTTGCATAGTTTTCAAGCTCGGTTTTCAGATCACCGTCTTCAACAGGCACATATTTATTAAACAGAGGCATTATAAGAACCGGAGCTACAAACATAATCAAAAGTTCAAAAAGTATAACGCTTATTGCCGCATAAAGCCAAGATTCTTGTCCGTAAAACATAAAAAACCAAACTATTACAGCAAATATGGGAAGTCCTATTACAAGAAGCAGAATGTTGTTTTTTATTAAATCAGATATAAAAGTTTTAACAGTCATTCTGTTAAAACCATATTTTTCTTCAATTACAAAAATATTATATGCCGAAAAAGGTATTTTTATTACATTAAAAATTACGATAAGAACAGTTATGAATATAACACCCGATACGACTTCTCCGTATCCGAAAGATCTTGCAAAATTATCAACTAAATTAAAACCGCCTGCAATTATAAAAATCAACTGTGCAACCAGAATAAAAGCTGAATTTATAAAACCAAATACAGTTTTATCCTTAAGATAGTTTTGTGATTTTCTATATTTTTCTTCATCGTAATATCCTTTGAATTCTTCAGGTAAAACCTCAGACATGTTTTTTATGTTTAAATAGTCGGCGATTGAATCTATAAAAAACGAAACAAGCATGAATATTACTATTATTAAAAGATATATATTCATTATTTATCTCCGGATTCAGAAGTCATTATCAGTTTATACGGAATAGACTTAAAATATTTATTTGCTGCGTTCAATATATCTTCAGACGTTACATTGCCCAAAACAGACATGTATTGTGCATCATACTCATAACCCAGACCCAGAATTTCTCTGACAGCCATATAATAAGCCTGTCTTTCAACTGGCTGATGGTCAAGCAGATAAACGCCCTTTATAAAATTTTTGGTGTCTTTTAATTCTTCTTCGCTTACTGCTGTATTGCACAGATCTGCCGTTATTTTCTCTATGCCTTTTTTAGCTGTTTCTATGTTCTTTTTATCCAAACCTATATAAATTTCGAAATAACTTCTGTCAATTCTTGTCGGATAAATTGAATTTACTTCATATGCGAGACCGAGTTTCTCACGCAGTTCAATAAAAAGCCTGCCTGTCATTCTTCCGCCCAAAATTGAACTTATGACTTTTAAAGTGACAAAATCCTTGTCATAAACGTTGGGAGCGTCATAAGCATAAGTTATAAAAGCCTGATTAAATTTAGAATCGGCAATAACTTCAGAATCATTTCTTTTGATATAAGCAAATTTAATTTTTTCAGGCTGAGGCTGTGTTAATTTCAAATTCAAAAAATATTTCTCTAGAGATTTGACCAGCTCTTTTTTTGAAACATTTCCCACAACGGTTATTATAATGCCCTTATTTGAATAAATTTTTTCGTACATTTTTATAAGATCTGCGCGTGTAACAGAATTTAATGTTTCAATTTTGCCGTAAACCGGATAAGAATACGGATGAGCCGGACCGTAAAAGTCGCAAATAAATTTATCATTGGCTGTTTTTGAAATACTGTCCTGTCTGCTTTTTATTACCTCTGAATTCAAAATCTTTTCTTTTTCAAGTTCTTTTTCGTCAAACGCAGGATTTAATATCATATCGGCGAGAATTTCAACAGTCTTGTCAAAGTTTTCACTCATTGAGGCAAGAGAAAAACCGGAATAATCGTATTCAACCTCAGTTGATATTGAAGAACCTAGATTCTCAATATCTTCCGCAAGAGCGGCGGCGTTTCTGTTTTTAGTCGATTTATTCATTACATTATAAAGCAGCGACGTAACTCCTGCTTTTGAAACATCTTCATGCAATACTGATACGGGAGAATAAATTTTTAAAGCGACTATATCCGATGTGCCGCTTTTTTTATATATCACCTTTATTCCGTTTTTTAAGTTAAATGATTCCACAGTTCCTCCGAATGCATAAGCATAAAATAATACGGCGCATAAAATGCCTGCAGCTATTTTGGACATATTGATACCTTCGACATTTTTTCTTTCGAATAATATTTATTCATGAATTTTTTCACGTCATCAACGGTAATCTTGTCAACATTTTTTAGATAATTTTCGAATTTCTCGGGATGTCCCTGTGAATACCAGTATCCGAGCTGGCCGGCCTGATCGCTGAAAGTCTGAAGACCGAAAATCCATGACGATTTTATATTAGTTTTAATTTTTTTAAGTTCTGCTTCCGTAGGTCCTTCTTTAGTAAATTTATCAAGTTCGTTTTCTACAGCTTCAACAGCTTCTTTATATTTTGAAGGTTCAAATACCGCCGAGATAAAAGCGCTGCCGGTTCCTCTTAAAGTCATAAATGATGAACTTATCGAAAACACGATATTTTTTTCTTCTTTTAAAACTCTGTAAAGCCTTGAAGATTTTCCGGAACCAAGTATGCTTAAAGCAACGTCTGCGACATAAATATCGTCTGAAGCCATATCGGGGCCTTTAAATCCTGCAAGCAGATATGTATGAACCGTTTTCTCCTTTGCGTTAAAATCTGTAACTTTGTCGGATGTTTCTATGATAACAGGTTCAGCAGGCGCAGTTCCTTTTTCAAATTTTCCAAACGTATCTTCTATTGTCGCCAAAACTTGTTCTTTGTCAAAATCTCCTACTACCGCTACAAAAATATTCTGCGGAACATAATGAATTTTATAATATTTTATGATTTCGTCTCTTGAAATATTCTTTATAACGTCTGATGAACCTATTATGCTATTTTTGTAATCGCTGTTTTTATATAGCGTTTCCATAAAATATTCAAAAAGCATAGACTGCGGACTGTCTTTATGCCTTTGTATTTCCTCAACTACTACTTTTCGTTCCTGTTCTATTTCTTCAGGCGGAAACATTGGATTTGAAACGGTATCGGCAAGCATTTTTAACGCCTCAATGCATCCGTCTTTCTGGATATCTATATAATAACACGTATATTCTTTTGAAGTGGCGGCATTTATAATCCCGCCCATTTTTTCGACGTTTCTTGTCATCAGGTCGCCCTGATAGTTTCTGCTGCCTTTAAACATAAGATGTTCTATAAAATGAGACAGACCGGACTGAAAAGACTTTTCATTTATTGATCCTGTTTTAACCCATACATTTACCGACGCAACAGGCACGGAATCATCTTTTTTTATAACAACTGTAACACCGTTTGAAAGCTTCATACAATTAACCCCTTTATATCCGCAATACGCCAAAGAATATCCTGCAGACATCAACAGACAAATTATCAAAATTTTCTTAATTTTCATTATTATTTTCATCGTTATCATCTTCTTTCTGAGCGTCTTTTTTAAACATTCCTTTCATTTTAGCCGTAATAAAAATATCAACTATCGAATATGCCCATAAAGCTGAAAGAGCAATATCAAAAAAAAGAATCATTTTCGGATTTTCATCCTGAAATTTATAGTATAATTCTTTAAACTTCCCCATCTCCGGAACGCCCTGCATATTTGCTACGGCCATTATTGCATCTCTTCCGACCTCTGATATGAAATTAATGGCTATAATTGAAAATAAAGCCATCGCCAGAAAAATAAAAAAAATTGCTTTTTTCCATTCTCTTAATATCAAATGACCTGCCCCGGGCCCAAGTAGTAAAGTCAATCCGGCTGCAAGCAGTACCGTAAGTTTTTTTTTGTCAAACATAGCTTATCCCCGATTATATAAAATTATAAATCCTGCACCCAGCCGTTGTGAAGGCCCGAATCATAAAAATCATTTACGGACTGATCATATTCTTCTTCTGTTATTTTTCTTGCAAGTTCTTCAACTTCGTCCGATTTATTTGCCGTATGATACTGAGCCATTACGCTCACATATGCATTAACCGATATTTCATTTGCAATAAAATCAAAAATATCTTTTGAACCTGCTATTGCGTTAGGCAAAACAAGATGCCTGATTAGAAGTCCCTTTTCTGCAATCTCAGATTCATTAATGAAAAGATTGCCTTTCTGTCTGAACATTTCCTTTATTGCCGCTTTGTTCACTTTTGTATAATCTGAAACATTTGAATATTTTTTTGCGAATTTATCATCAGCATATTTCATATCAGGCATATAAATATCTATAAAATCTTCCATAAGTTCCAACGTTTCAACGCTTTCATAACCGCTGCAGTTTGCCAGTATGGGAATTTTCAAACCTTTCTGTTTTGCTATAAACACGCTTTCAGCCATAAGATGATACATATGGCTTGGAGTCACAAAATTTATATTGTGTGCGCCTTTTTTCTGCAGTTCCAGCATCTTATCGGCAAGCTGCTCCGTTGTTAAAAGATAGCCGTTGCCAAGCTGGCTTATAGGATAATTCTGGCAGAATACGCATGACAGCGTACAGTTTGAAAAAAATACGGTTCCGGATCCTTTTGTTCCGGATATCGGAGGTTCTTCCCCCGTATGGATATTAATGCTTGCAACTCTTATCTCGTTTAGGGATCTGCAAAAACCAAGCTCGCCTTTTAATCTGTTGACCCCGCATTTTCTAGGACAAAGAGAGCATTTTTCAGTAAGTTGATAAAGTTTTTTTATATTATCGTTCATAAGAATCTGTATAAATTCGTGCCCATCCGGAGTTGAACCGGAATCACTGGCTCCGGAAACCAGCGCTCTATCCGATTGAGCTATGGGCACGTTAAATAAAATTTATTTTCTATCGTATTTAAATTTCAATACAATCTGCGTTACGGCAAGACAAAAAATTATCAAATTGGAAATCCAAATAGGTTTATTATTATTTGCTATTCCGTACATTATCCATAAAAAAACGCCTATCGTAAAAGAAACAAACATACCGGTTGAAACATCTTTTGCCGATTTTGTTTTTAAAGTTTTTAAAACCTGAGGGATAAATGCGATCGTGGTTAAAGAGGCCGCGAAATATCCGAGAATATCTATATAAAACTTCTCCATTTTATCTCCTGAACCCCTATGCCGGTATGAGTTTTGTTTTTATAAAGAAGTCTGCATGATATTGCTTTTGCAGGACAATAAGAAACGCATCTTAAACAAAGTTCGCAATTGCCTTTAAAAACAGGGTAACCGTTCATTGTAATATTATTTTTCGGACAAATCTGCACGCACAAACCGCATTTTGTGCAAATTTTATTATTTATTTTAAAACCGAATATTTTCTGCGACAATTTCCACCGCCACGTGTTTACGAGAAATGAGGTAAACGCAAAAAACAATGAATAAACCAGTCCGCCTTTTACAATATCGGCTTTATCTGCAATAATTGAACTTGCAAACTCCTCAACAAGAGGGATGGTCTTATTTAATTTTTCCTGTTTTTTATTTTCAGTTTCAACAAGCAAAAAATTATTTGGCATTATAAAATCTTTTGATCCTATTATTTTATAACCTTTTTTTTCAAGTTCTTTTCCGATTGAAGCCAGCATGCGCAGAGAACTGTCACCCATAGTGTCAAATAAAAAAACTTCCGTTCCGTCGGCTTTAGGCAAAGATTTTATCCACTTTTTTACCATAGGATACGTATTCCAGCAGGCTACTGTAGTGCCTATTCCGATTGTTGCCTTCAAATTTATACTGTCAGGCGCTGTCGCTTCAATTCTGTGAACTCCGGCTTTAATACCGCCTGCATTAAAAACTTCGGCTATTTTTTTAGCTATTGTAAGTGTGTTGCCTGTGCCTGAAAAAACATAAATATCAGATTCTCTGACTTTCATATTTTTTGCTCCTTGCCATTTTTTCAATGGCTATATATAAAAATACTATATCTGTAGGAGTTACTCCCGGAATTCTGTGCGCCTGTCCGAGAGTTTCCGGTTTTATTTTTGCAAACTTTTCTTTTGTTTCTCTTGAAAGAGACGAAATTACGTTAAAATCCAGGTCGTTTGGAATTCTTTTATTTTCATACTTGGATATTTTAAGCGCGTTGCTTTTTTGTCTTTGTATATAGCCGTCGTACTTAAGCGTTATGGCCATTTCATCCTGAACTTTTGCCTGAGACCATGGAAATAATTCTTCATCAGACGGCATTTCCTGACTTACTTTATCATAAATATTAACAAGCGTCTGTCTGTAAAGCTCAAATCTTTTATACATTGCATCAGATATAAGCCCTACTCTTCTTCCTATATCCATAAGACGAAGATCTGCGTTATCGCTTCTTATGCTTAATCTGTATTCTGCTCTTGAAGTAAACATTCTGTAAGGTTCATCAACGCCTTTTGTCACTAAATCGTCAATTAAAATACCAATGTAAGCATCCTGTCTTGTCAAAACAACCTGTTCCTGTCCGATAAATTTCATGGCGGCGTTTATTCCGGCTATAATGCCCTGAGCCGCGGCTTCTTCATATCCTGTTGTTCCGTTAATTTGACCGGCAAGGAAAAGATTTTCTATTTTTTTTGTTTCAAGAGTAGGCTTTAGCTGAGTCGGAGGAACATAATCATATTCTATTGCGTATCCGTAACGCGTAACGACTACATTTTCCATACCTTCTATTGAACAAAGCATTTGTTTCTGGACTTCTTCGCCAAGGCCGGTAAAAAGACCGTTAATATAAATTTCTTTTGTGGCAAGATTTTCCGGTTCAAGAAATAACTGATGTCTTTCTCTGTGAGCATACCTGACTATTTTATCTTCAATTGAAGGACAGTATCTCGGTCCGTGCGCATCGGCAAGCCCGTTGTAAAGAGAAGAATCCTGAATATTGGCTGCTATTATTTTATGAGTTTTTTCATTTGTATACACCATGTGGCACGGCACCTGCTTTTTTGTCTTCTGCCAGTTTACAGTATCTGTAAAATGAGAAAAGGGTATCGGAGGATTATCGCCGGGCTGTATCTCCATTTTAGAATAATCAACGGAACATCCGTTTATTCTCGGAGGAGTACAAGTCGTAAATCTGTCTATTTCAAGTCCGCAGTCATTTTTTAGCGAATCAGAAAGGCTCACGGAAGATGTCTCGTTAAATCTGCCTCCGTCAAAAAAAGTTTTTCCGACGAATATTTTTCCGTTTAAAAAAGTTCCGGTTGTAACTATTATTTCCGATGTTTCAACAATGTCTCCGAGCTTTGTGACAACGGAGCAGACTTTATTATTTTTTACTATAATTCTTTCCGCTTGCATCTGAACTATGTGAAGATTTTTCTGATTGATAATTGAATTGAGCATATACGCCGAATAAAGTTTTTTATCGCACTGCGCTCTCGGAGACCATACTGCCGGTCCTCTTGATTTATTTAAAACTTTAAACATTATGCCGGCCTGGTCAGTTATCCATCCCATTTCTCCGCCCAGAGCGTCGATTTCTCTTACCATCTGTCCTTTTGCAATTCCGCCTATGGCAGGGTTGCACGGCATATTAGCCACGCTATCCATATTTTGCGTCATAAGAAGAGTTTTTACGCCTATTCTTGCACATGCAAGAGCAGCCTCGCAGCCCGCATTTCCGGCGCCTATTATAATTACATCGTATTTTTTATCCATTTTATATAAATTCCTTTAAATAATATATATACCAGTCAATTCTATCTTTTTGTTATATTTTTTGCAAAAATTATTGAGCATATTTATTAGGTTTTCAAAAAGCATTGTTAACCCTGATTGTATTTAAGTTGACAATTTGTATTTTAATATGTTAACTTAATAAAAGGTGATAAAAGTGTCTTTAAAAAATGAAATAATATCTATTCTTGAAAAAAACAAACAAAAAACAGTTTCGGGACAGGAACTTGCCGGTAAACTTTCCGTTTCAAGGACAGCTGTGTGGAAGGCGGTAAATGCATTAAAAAAAGAAGGCTATCCCATAAAAGCGTCAACGAACAACGGTTATATTCTTTCCGCAAATTCCGATATTCTTTCCTCAGAAGGAATACGTCTTTATCTGTCGCCTGAAAACAAACACTTTGCAATATACGTTTATAAAACTATTGATTCCACAAATAATCAGGCTAAAAAGATGGTCGCCGAAGGAACGGCAGAACACGGAACAATCATAACAGCCGATGAACAAACTGCCGGAAGAGGAAGATTTGACAGAAAGTTTTTTTCCCCCGCAAAAACAGGCATTTATATGACCGTTGTTTTTAAGCCAAACAAAAATGCTGCAGATACTCAGCTCATAACTATAGCTGCGGCTGTATCGGTAGTAAGAGCAGTTAAAAAACTGACAGGCATTGATACAGATATTAAATGGGTAAATGATGTGTTTTTAAACGGAAAAAAAATATGCGGTATTCTAACGGAAGCCACAATAGATTTTGAAAGTCAGACAGCTGAAAGCGTTATCGTCGGAATAGGCGTAAATATAAAAACCGAAGATTTCCCGAAAGAAATGAAAAAAAATGCGACTTCTCTTTATTGCGATAATTTAAGCAGAAATATTTTGATTGCGGAAATAGCAAATAATCTTAATATTTTATACGGCGATTTAAAAAATAAAAATTTGATACAGGAATATAAAAAACATTCAATTATTTTAAATAAGAATATATCATATGTTATCAACGGATTAAAAAAAGAAGGAAATGTAACTGATATCAACGAAAAAGGAAATCTTATCGTAAAAACTTCAAACGGGAAGTTTGAAACTGTTGAATCAGGCGAAGTAACGATAGGAAGCGGCAATTTATAATTTCTTAACCGCCGATTATTTTTATTAAAACTCTTTTTCTTCTCATTCCGTCAAATTCGCCGTAAAATATCTGTTCCCAAGGACCAAAATCCAGCCTGCCGTTTGTAACTGCAACTGTAACTTCTCTTCCCATTATTTGTCTTTTAAGATGTGAATCGGCGTTATCCTCGCCTGTATTATTGTGACGGTAATAATTTATAGGCTGGTGCGGAGCAAGTTTTTCAAGCCATTTTTCAAAATCGCTGTGAAGTCCGTATTCGTTATCATTTATAAAAACGCTTGCCGTTATATGCATTGCATTAACAAGACAAATTCCTTCTTTAATGCCGCTTTCGTTTATTGCATCCTGAACCTGCTCGGTTATGTTTATAAATTCTATTCGTTTTGACGTGTTGAATGTAAGTTCTTTTCTGAAAGTTTTCATTATTAAACTCCGTATTTAAAATCCCACTTCTTTCAATAACTGTTTTAAAACATTTGCCGATTTTAAAAATGCCTGCTTTTCCGTGTCATTCAATTCAATGTTTTGTACCTGCCTTACTCCGTCTGAATTAATTACAGCCGGTAAACTTAAATACACATCATTTATACCGTAAATATTTTCAATTAATACGGATACCGGAAGAACAGCGTTTTCGTTCTTAAGAATGGCCTGTGTAATTTTTAAAAGAGCAAGACCTATTCCGTATGAAGTTTCACCTTTTCTTGCAATAATTGCAGAACCTGAAGTTTTGACATTATTAAATATTTCTTCCAATTTCTTTTTATATTGACATTTATTATCACATAGAAGACAATATTTCTCTATATTTATACCGCCGACCGCAGCTTTGCTCCAAACAGGAAATCCGCTGTCGCCGTGTTCCCCTAATATATAAGCATGTATACTTCTTGAATCTATATTGCAGTTTTTTGATATTTCATTTTTAAGTCTTGCAGTGTCTAAAAGAGTTCCTGAACCTATAATTTTAGAAGATTTTTTGCCGGATATTTTATAAGTAATGTAAGTTAACAGATCTACAGGATTGGATACTATCAGCAAAATTGCATCCGGCGCATATTTCATAATTTCCGGAATTATTGTCTTAAATAAATCTATATTATCTTTTAATAAATCTACTCTTGTTTGACCGGCCTTTCGCTTTTTTCCGGCTGTCACAACAACTAAATCTGAACCGGCTGTATCTTTATATTCTCCTGCAACAATATTAACAGGATCTGTATAAGGCAAGCCGTGGGATAAATCCATAGCCTCGCCTTCTGCTTTTTTCATATCAACGTCAACAAGCGTGATTTCTCTGGCTATCCCTTTTATCATTAAGGCATAAGCATACCGCATACCAACACTGCCGCAGCCTATAATTGAAACTTTTGGTTTTAATATATTCTCCATAACTAGAAACCGACTTCTTTCAATAACTGTTTTAGAACGGTTGCAGATTCAACAAATGATTTTTTTTCTATATCGTTAAATTCAATTTTTTGCACCTGTCTTATTCCTTCCGCGTTAATAACTGCGGGAAGACTCAAATAAACATCTTCTACTGCGCAAAAATCTTCAATTAAAACAGATACGGGAAGAACAGCGTTTTCATTCTGAAGGATTGCCTGTGTGATTCTTACAAGAGCAAGGCCTATTCCGTACGAAGTTTCGCCTTTTTTTTCTATTATCTTATAGGCCGAGTTTTTTACGTTGGTAAATATTTCGTCAAGTTTAGCTTTATGATCGCAGTCTGATTTGTTGTTGCATAGCATGCAGTAACTGTCTATATTTACTCCGCCTAAAGTAGCTTTGCTCCATACGGGAAATTCACTGTCGCCGTGTTCTCCCAAAATATAAGCATGTATGCTTCTTGAATCAATATTGCAGTGTCTGGCTATTTCATATCTAAATCTGGCAGAATCCAAAAGAGTTCCTGACCCTATAATTTTTGAAGATTTTTTACCGGATATTTTATAGGCAGCATAAGTAAGAATATCAACCGGATTTGAAGCTATTATTAAAATTGCATCCGGAGCATACTTTATAATTTCAGGAATTATGCTTTTAAACAAATCTATATTATCTTTAAGAAGGTCTACCCTTGTCTGACCGGGTTTTTGTTTCTTGCCGGCTGTGATTACAACTAAATCAGAACCGCTTATATCCCTATAGGTGCCGGCAACAACATTAACAGGGTTAGTATATGGAGCTCCGTGTGATAAGTCCATGGCCTCGCCTTCTGCCTTTTTTATATCATAATCAACAAGCGTTATTTCCCTTGCAGTCCCGTTTATCATTAAAGCGTAGGCATATCTCATACCTACATTACCGCATCCTATAATTGAAACTTTTGGTTTTAACATTACTCCTCCAATAAAACTCAATAATATATCATCTTTAATATAATAATTTTTCAAAACATATCATTTATATATCTTTAAAGGTATATGTGTTTTAATGTATACCACAAAGGATATATTATAAAAATAATACCTGTAAATAGAACTAAGAAATTAGATTATTATAAAGTAAACTATTTAAGGTATAAATAAACTATACTTAAGCTTTGTTTTTCTTTTTGGTATGTTTTAAATCTTTTATCAACGGAATTTCACCGCAGTCAGGAAATAAATGACAATTGATACATTCGCTCCAGATTTTTTGAGGCAATACTTCTTTTGATATTATTTCATATCCGAGTTTCTGAAAGAAACCTGGTTTAAAACTTAACGCAAATGTAGTGAATACGTCAAGTTTAAGAGCATTTTTTTCTAGTTCCGAGACTATTTTCCTTCCTATGCCGGTCCCCATGTGATTTTTTGAAACTGCCAAAGCTTTAATTTCTGCAAGATTATCCCACGAAACGTGTAAAGCTCCGCAGCCTATAATCTCGCCCTTTTCTTCTGCTACCATATATTCCTGTATGTTTTCATATATTGAATTGAGAGATCTATGAAGCATTTCCTTGTTGTTTGCATAATACTCAACAAGAGTATGTATTGCCTTAACATCCGATACTTTGGCATGCCTTATCTTCATTTTCTCTCCTTTCTTAGATTTTATAATCATATCCGGCTTTTACGGCTTTTACATTCAATTCCGAAAGCCCTTCTTTTTTTGCAAAAGCGTTCTTAACTGCATTAAGCACATTGTCCAATGCAGGAACATTTAATGCTTTTACCAACGCGCCTACTGCAACCATATTGGCGGCTTTAATATTTCCTATTTCTTTGTCTGCTATTTCTGAAATCGGAATAAATAGTATGTTCTTATTTTTATAATCATCTTTATTTATAATTGATGAATTAGCTATTATAACCGCATTTTCAGACATTCTGGGCAAAAACTTATCAAGAGACAAAGCATTAAGAGCTACAAGTCCGGACGGGTTAAAAGCTATCGGGGATCCTATTTCATCATCTGAAATAATAACCGTTGAATTTGCCGTTCCGCCTCTCATTTCTGCACCGTAAGAAGGAAACCATGTCGTATTTAAACCTTCTTCCATTGCGCTTTGAGCCAAAATAGTGCCGGCAAGCAAAACTCCCTGTCCGCCGAATCCTGCAATGATTATTTCATTATATGTTTTCATTATTTAGTTTCATCCTTTATTACGCCCAAGGGAAATGTTTTTAAAAATACGTCTTCAACCCATTTTACTGATTCCTGAGGAGTTTTTCCCCAGTCAACAGGACAGTGAGATATAACTTCAATAAAAGAATACCCTTTGCCTTCAACTTGGTTTTGAAAAGCTTTTTTGATAGCTTTTTTAGCCTTGATTATATGAAGGGCGTTAAAAACAGTTACTCTCTCTATGTATTTTGTTCCCTGAAGATTCGCCAAAAGTTCTGCAACTTTTATCGGATAACCTTCTCTTAACGGATCTCTTCCGAAAGGAGTGGTTTCAGTTACCTGTCCTACTAAAGTCGTAGGCGCCATCTGTCCGCCTGTCATACCGTAATTGGCGTTATTTACAAAAATTACAGTTATATTCTCGCCTCTGTTTGCGCAGTGGATTGTCTCGGCAGTACCTATCGCAGCCAAATCACCGTCTCCCTGATATGTAAAAACTATTTTATCAGGATTAGTCCTTTTAATTCCTGTTGCAACAGCCGGAGGTCTTCCGTGCGGTGCTTCGGTAGTATCAAAATTAAAATAATCATACGCAAAAACTGCGCATCCGACGGGAGCTACGGCAATTGTCTTTTCTCTTATGCCGAGTTCGTCGATTGATTCTGCTATGAGCCTGTGTATTACTCCGTGTCCGCATCCCGGACAGTAAGACAAAGGATTATCTTTAAGCGCTTTTGGTCTTGATAGTATTTTTTCCATTTTATTTTTTTAATTCCATAATTTTATTTAAAACAGCCTGCACGGTGATTACTCCGCCACCGGCTCTTCCTATAAATTCAACCGGAGACTTTCCGTTTACGGCAAGTTTTACGTCTTCAACCATCTGCCCCATAGAAAGTTCAACAGTTAAAAATTTTACGCCTTGTCCTGCATGTTGATTTATAATTTCATAAGGGAAAGGCCATAATGTTTTAGGTCTTATCATTCCTGCTTTTATTCCCTGCTGTCTTGCAAGTTTTAAAGCATTTTTTGCAATTCTCGAAGATATTCCGTAAGCAACTATTATTATTTCAGCATCTTTGGTTTCATACATATCGTACTTTACTTCATTTTTCTTTATTTCTTCATATTTTTTCTGCAAATCGAGATTATGCTGTTCAAGGGCTCCGTCTTTCATAAGAAGAGACTGCAAAGACCGCGGCTCTCTTCCGGCACATCCGTCCAAAGCCCAGTCATTTTTTTTAAATTCTGTTTTTTCTTTTCTGTTAAATTCAACAGGTTCCATCATCTGTCCTATAATTCCGTCTGCTAAAATCATAACCGGAGTTCTGTATTTCTCGGACAGATCAAAAGAATCGTAAGCCATTTCATACATTTCCTGAGCGCTGTTAGGAGCAAGAACTATCGTATGATAATCACCGTGTCCGCCACCTTTTGTAGCTTGAAAATAATCAGCCTGAGAACCGGAAATATTGCCAAGTCCCGGCCCGCCTCTTTGAACGTTCACTATGACGCCCGGAACTTCCATTCCGGCCAAATATGAAATCGCTTCCTGTTTTAATGATATCCCCGGAGAAGAAGATGAAGTCATCGCTCTTTTTCCGGTGGCATATGCGCCCATAACCATATTGGCAGCCGAAAGTTCAGATTCTGCCTGAACAAAAACTCTTCCCAGCTTAACCATTTTATTGGACATATAAGCAGGAACTTCATTCTGCGGAGTTATAGGATAACCGAAATAGGCGCTTAACCCTGCAGTTATCGCTCCCTCGCATAAAGCTATGTTTCCTTTAATTAAATGTTTATCCATTATTTATAAACCTCAATGCATACATCCGGGCATACCTGATAACAAAACCCGCATCCTATACAGTCTTTTTCATTCTTAAGAACGGCATAATGATAACCTATTTTGTTAAGATTTTGTGAAAAAGAAATGCATTTTTTAGGGCAAGCATCTACGCATAACCCGCATCCTTTACATCTGTCGTTGTTAACTGTTATTTTAGCCATAATATTACCCTTATTTTATATCTTTTACGTCAGTAAGTCAAGAAATATGCTTTAATATGTCGTCAACAAGCCATTTTTTAGAACCGTCAAGAACAATAGTGTCAGGCTGTGATTTAAACCATGTTATCTGCCTTTTTGCATACTGCCTTGTTTCTGCCGAAAAAATATCAATAAGTTCCTTTTTTGTAATTTTATTCTCAAGATAAGAAATAATATTTTTATACCCAACTCCGGTAAGAGCCGGTGAATCTTTTTTAAAACCCATTTCCAAAACCTTTTCAGTTTCTTCTATCATGCCCGAATTGACCATAAGTTTGCATCTGTTATTTATGTCTCTATACAGAATTTCTCTGTCTTTAAATATGACAAAATGCCTAAAATTCCTGTTCTTTTTTGTTTTTTTATTTAAGAATTCTGTCATTGTTTTACCGGTAAGCTTATATATTTCAAAAGCTCTTACGATTCTTTGCGTATTGCCTTTATTTTTTTCAGCTGATATGGGATCTGCATTTAAAAGTTTTTGATAAACCGACTCAAGCCCTTTTTCTTCAATTTCTTTTTGTATTTCAGAGCGCATCGTTTCATCTGCGTCCGGAAGTTCGTCAAGACCGTATAAAAAAGACTTTATATATAAACCCGTGCCTCCGGCAATAACCGGGACTTTGCCTTTCAGAATCAAATCTTTTTCTATCTGTTCGCTGTCTGTCTCAAATTTTTTTGTGCTGTATCTTTTATCGGGTTCTATGATATCGGTAAGATGCTGAGGCACCGATGAAACATATCTTATTCCATTTTCAGAGAGAATACCGTCTTTATTTGTTCCTATATCAAGATATTTATAAATCTGGCGAGAATCAGCTGATATTATTTCACCGTTTATTTTTTTGCAAAGCTCAACGGCAACGGCGGTTTTACCGGAAGCTGTCGGACCCGAAATAATTATTGTTTGTTTTTGCATTTTGCAAGACCTGACGGCAAGAGATTTTTGAAACTACATTTTAAAATTTTCGCCAAGATATACTTTTCTGGCTTCAGGACTGCTGATAAGTTCCTGCGCGTTTCCTTCAAGCAATATTTTTCCGTCATAAATAATATACGCCCTGTCGATTATTTCAAGAGTTTCACGAACATTATGATCGGTTATCAAAATACCAAGACCTTTATCTTTCAATTTTGAAATTATCTGCTGTATATCTGCGACTGTAATGGGATCTATTCCCACAAAAGGCTCGTCCAATAATAAAAATTTAGGATCGTTTACCAATGCTCTTGCAATTTCACATCTTCTTCTCTCTCCGCCGGATAAAGTCGTGCTGATTTGTTTTCTTAACTTTGTAAGTCCAAAATCACTAAGGAGCATATCTACTTTTTTTTGCATCTCTTTTTTAGATATCGGAAGAGTTTCAGCAATTGCCATAATATTTTCTTCAACCGTCAATCCTCTGAAAATCGAAGATTCCTGAGGCAGATATCCGATGCCGGCTCTTGCCCTTTTATACATCGGTTCGTTCGTTATATCACGATCATCAAGATAGACATTGCCGTCGTAAGGTTCTATAAGTCCGACCGTCATGTAAAAAGTAGTTGTTTTGCCGGCTCCGTTAGGGCCCAAAAGACCGACTATTTCCCCCTGCGCAACTTTTATATTTACAGAATTTACTACCATTCTGTGTTTATATTTTTTATGAAGCGCATGAGCAGATAATATCATTATTGTTTCCCCTGTGAATCTTTCATTATAAATTTGCCTTTCACATCCTTATCCATTTTTACGGTTTTCGTGTCATAAAACAAATAAAGTTCGTCTGATTCAAATTCGGCATATTTATCCTGCTGGTATGCCGTAATTTTAGGCCTGTTTTTATCTTTCTGCATAAACAATGTATTTGTTTTTTTATCAAGTTTTGCATTGTCAGAAGTTATAGTTCCTGACGAAGATATAATTTTTACATTTGCTTCCGCTCTAGCCGAATCAAAACCTTTATCAAGATAAAAAGTATCGGCATATAAATAAACGACATCTGTTGATTTTTTTAAATTATATTCTATTACCGGATTTCCGCCCCACAGTTTACCGGAAGAATTTTCAGTATTATATGAAGCATTTTCTGAAAAAGCCTTGATTAAACTTCCGTCATCATATCTATCAAAAAAACTTACTTTACCGCTTGCATCTATATTGTTCTGATTTTCAGAATATGTGATAGTATCAGCTTTTATTGTCTGGCTTCCTCTTAAAACCTGCCCGTTTCCTTTTACTACCGTTATGCCTTCGATTTTTCGAATAAGCATTTCATCGCCCGTAATTATAGTCTGCTGCTTTTGCTGGGCATACAAAAAATTAAAAATTAAAAGTAAGACCGCGGCAGCACAAACTTTATTTATCAATTATAACCCTCTGTTTTCTGACAGTAATATTGTTTAAATCAATATCGGAAGTAAATCCGCTTCCGTATATTACCTGTTTGCCTCTTGTTATCTTTATATCGCTGTTTGAAGATATAAGTTTTTTTGCTGCGTTATATGAAATATCCCTTGTCTGCAAATATTCGTTTTTTACTGTATCAACGGTACATTTTCCCAAAGCCTTTACGTCGTTTGTTTCCAAGTCGACTTCTCCGGATTCGGCGGCAAGAATTGAAGTATATTTGCCATTTTCATAAAACTTTATTTTAGGAAGCGTAAGATAGGCCTTTTTTTCATTATCTGCGATAAGAGCCGATTCTGCCTCAAGAATTGTCTTTATTTTCCCCGATTCGGTTTCTGTCACAACAAATTTTTCGATGGTCTGTTCGGTTGTCGGAGGAGTTTCTTCTATTATTGATTCTTCTTTATCGCAAGCTGCTAAAAAAAAGAACGTGCAAAAAATAAAAGCTAAACAAAAAATATTTTTTTTCATAAATAACTTTTTAAAACCTTATCCCAAACGGCTCTTGATTTTAATATAATCTCGCATACTTCTCTTAAAACGCCTTTCCCGCCTGAATATTTTGAGACATACGAAACATATTTTTTTACATCATCTGCGCAATCCGAAGGGCAAACTGAAAAACCTGCTTTTTTTAAAACCCCTATGTCTATGATGTCATCGCCTATATAGGCAACATTCGACATATCAATATTAAGTTTGGCGGCTATTTCTGAAACAGCTTTTACCTTATCTCCGCAGGACTGAAAAAGATAGTCAATTCTCAATTCCTTTGCTCTTATCTGAACCTGTTTTGAAGATCTTCCGGAAATCCATGCAATTTTAACTTCGGGCAAGTATTTTTTTATATATGCTATGCCTGCTCCGTCTTTAACATTCCATATTTTTATTTCTTCGCCTTTTTCAAGAATTATAACTTCTCCCGAAGTAAGAACACCGTCAATATCTGTTGCAATAAGTTTTATGTTTTTTGCGGACGATAAGATTTTTGAAGAATATTTTTTCATTTTATATCTCCAATCTTTTCGGCATGATTTTTATCAAGCCACGGAGTTATCTCTGAAGGAATATGTCTTACGGCAGGCTTCAGCACAAAACTTGCAATTAAAAATAAAATTATAATTGATACATAAACTGCGGCAAGAACTTTAAACAGCCATTTTATATCGGGTTTCCAGGTATATTTTTCATTTTCTTCGGCGGCTTGTTTTACCACGTTCTTACTCCGTATTCTATTTTACGATTTTATCTATTTC
Source organism: Endomicrobiaceae bacterium (assembly GCA_963666965.1). Lineage (GTDB taxonomy): Bacteria > Elusimicrobiota > Endomicrobiia > Endomicrobiales > Endomicrobiaceae > Proruminimicrobium. Next base: position 1,276,143 of record OY762939.1, on the reverse strand, counting down.
AGCGGTTATTTTTAATAATTCTTCAAACATTTTCAAATCAACACTGTTTGCTCCGTCAGATAAAGCCTTCTGCGGATTTTCATGCACCTCTACAAAAATTGCGGCAATCCCGACTGCAGCGGCCGCTTTTGCAAGAGGAAGAACAAACTGTCTGTCTCCTCCGCTTTTATCTCCCAAACCTCCGGGTTTCTGAACGCTGTGAGTTGCGTCAAAAACAATCGGATATCCGAACGATTTCATAATTTCAACAGATCTGAAATCAACAACAAGATTATGATAGCCAAAAGTTGCGCCTCTTTCCGTAAGAGTCAGCTTATCATTGCCTGACATACTGGCTTTTTTTATTACATGAATCATATCTTCAGGAGCAAGAAACTGACCTTTCTTAATATTTATAGGAAGTCCTGTTTTAGCGCATTCAACAATCAAGTCTGTCTGTCTGCATAAAAAAGCGGGAATTTGTAGAATATCGGCAACTTTTGCGGCAGCCTCAACTTCGGTTACGCAGTGAACATCTGTCAAGACCGGAAGTTTTAGAACATCTTTTACTTCGGCAAGTATTTCAAGACCTTCCTTAATCCCGGGACCTCTGAAAGAGGTTATTGAAGATCTGTTTGCTTTATCATAGGAAGCTTTAAAAATTAAATTTATTCCTTTTTGCAAACATACATCTTTTATTTTTTTTGCAATTTCAAGAGTATGTTCTCTGCTTTCAATAACGCAAGGCCCGGCAATCACTGAAACCGGCAAATCATTTGCAAGAGATATTGAATCGTTTATTTTTATTTTAATATTTTTATTCATTTTTTTATTATACAAATATGACGTATTTTTTACAACAAATCATTACTTATTAAGCAGTTTTTCAACTCCGGAAACATCAGCCGGAACATTAACATCTTTAAAATCTTTGTCAGTAATTATTATTTTTATTTTTTTGCCGTTTTCCAAAGCCCTTAGCTGCTCCAAAGATTCTGCCCGCTCAAGCGATGTTTGTTTTGTTTTTGAAAACCAAATAACAAAATCGCGTCTGTATCCGTATACCCCTATATGTTTATAGTGATCAATTTTCAGATTTTCATCTCTAAGATACGGAACAGGAAATCTTGAAAAATAAATAGCATGCATATTTTTGTCAAAAATTATTTTTACGGTATTTGGATTTTTATAATCATCAGACGGACTCATTTTATAAGCAGCAGTAAGATATTCCACAGTTTTATCTTTTTTGAACGTTAATGCCATTTTTTCTACAAGTTTCTTATCAATGAGAGGCTCATCACCCTGAACATTGATAAAAATATCAAAATTTTTTAAATATTTTTTTGCCGCAAAAGCGACTCTGTCCGTTCCGCTTTTTAAAGCAGCCGGCGTCATATATACATTAAATCCCGCTTTTTTAACCGTATCGAAAATTCTTTTATCATCAGTAGCAACGGCAACAAAATCAATACCTTTACACTTTGCGACTTTTTCAACGACATGGAGAATCAAAGGTTTGCCTTTAATTAAAGCCAAAGGCTTGCCCGGAAACCGTGTTGAAGCATATCTTGCAGGAATTATTACCGCAGTTTTCATTTTGTTCTGTAAAAATCCTTTATAGTTTCTTCAAGTTCTTCAGAAGTAATAGTCGCTGTTCCGACTTTTGCAACAACAAGACCGGCTGCGAAATTCGCTATCTCGGCAGAAGAAACCAAATCAAATTTTGCCGATAATGCAAGCGTCATGGTGGCAATTACAGTATCTCCGGCTCCTGTAACATCGTAAACTTCTTTGGCTCTTGTAGGTATATGAGTTATCTTATTATTTTTTTCAATAAGAGTCATTCCCTTTTCGCCTCTGGTTATAAGCACTGATTCCGAATGCAAAAACTTTAAAATTCTGCTGCCCAAAGCAGCTATATCTTTATCTGTGGTGATGTTTTTAGCATTCATACCCTCGGTCGCTTCTTTTGTATTGGGAGTCATGCAGGTTATATTTTTGTAAAGTTTAAAATTTTCAACTTTGGGATCTACGGTTACAGGTATATTTCTCTTTTTCGCAAGGGATAATATTTTCTTGAGTACTCTTGGAACAACTATTCCTTTTGCATAATCTGAAATTATAATGCCGTCTACTTTGGAAATTACTGTTTCTATGTTTTTTATAATCATATCTTCAGTTGAAGGAGCAAAAGTTCCCTTAACTTCTCTGTCAACTCTTACAACCTGCTGATGAGAAGCAATAATTCTTGTTTTAATGGTTGTAGGCCTGTTTTTATCAACAACGACATAATCATAATTTATATTTTTTTCATCAAGCATGTTTTTCATAGTTGCGCCGTTTATATCATCGCCTATTACCGTGACAAGATATGCCGTAGCTCCGAGAGACGTAATATTGCTTGCAACGTTTCCGGCTCCTCCGAGAGTTTCAGTATCCTTTGAAACCTCAACAACTGGGACAGGAGCCTCGGGAGAAATTCTTGAAACTTTTCCCCATATAAATTTATCAACCATAGTATCGCCGATAACAAGTATTGACTGTTTCTTGATTTTTGGAATCATTGATAATAATTTAGTCTGCATGTAATTCTCCTGTACTGGTATAGACAAAAATCAATTTTATAAATATGATTTATTTTTTAAATAAGAACAATAGTCTTTTACAGACTCTTCAAGCGGCATAAATTTATGTCTGCAGCCTGCTTCTTCTATTTTTGACATTGAGGCCTGAGTAAAATACTGGTATTTTGCCTGTAAAATTTCGGGCATTTCTATGTATTCGATATTTGCCGGTTTGCCGACAGCGGCAAACATTGAGTTTGCGATATCATTCCAGCTTCTTGCCTTTCCTGTTCCCAGATTATAAATACCCGTTTTTTTAGGATTATTAAGTAAAAACCACATTACTTCAACAGCATCTTTTATATAAATAAAATCCCTTTTTTGATCTCCGTGCGAATATTCTTTTTTATAAGATTTGAAAAGTTTCATAAGACCTTTGACCGATACATCATCATAACTTTTGCATATTACGCTTTTCATTGAACCTTTGTGATATTCGTTAGGTCCGAACACGTTAAAAAATTTTATTCCCGTCGTTTTATCAATATGTTTATTTCTTAAAAGCCACAAATCAAACATATGTTTTGAATAGCCGTACATATTTAGCGGAGCAAGTTTATCAAGATCTGACTTATCGTCGTATCCGTTTTCTCCTTCTCCGTAAGTTGCGGCTGATGAAGCGTATATAAAAGGAATTTTCAATTCTATAGCCCATAAGGCAAGAGTTTTTGAATATTCAAAATTGTTGTAAATATAATAATTGGCGTCAGTAAGCGTGGTAGAGCTGCATGCTCCAAGATGAATAATCGCTTCGGGTTTTTCGATTTTTCCTTCTTTTACGGCATCAATGAAAGCCTGTTTTTGCATATAATCTTTATACTTTTTACCTACAAGATTTTTCCATTTTTCGCTTTCATCAAGATGATCAACAACTAAAATATCGTCAATTTTTTCTTGGTTAAGCTTCCAAAGAAAACAACTTCCTATAAAACCTGCACCGCCTGTAAGTATTATCATAATTTATTCCCTGTTTTCTTGATATTTTAACAAAAAAAAGGCAATAATCTCCAACAACTATTGCCGCGACTTCATAATTATAGACAGTTAATATATCAATGTCAAATAGGTTCTACTATTATTCCTTTTTTGTTATTTTCAAATGCGGGGCATTTATTTTCGCATATAGAACATCCTACGCACAATTCTTCTTCAATATAAGGCGCTTGTACTTCATTTCCGTTTACTGTTATTTTTTGCAGTTTTATGGCTTTTGAAGCAACAGGACAGTGTTCTTCGCACACAAGACATTCAAGCCCGTCTTTCCAAGGCGCACATACATCTTTCTGTATTTTTGCTATGCCTATTTTGGTATATGTTTTTTCATTTTCTGAAAGTTTTCTTATTGCTCCTGTTGGGCACACTTTTGTGCACAAAACGCATTCATATTCACAATATCCAGTGTTCGGATCAAGTTTAGGCGTCCATATTCCGTCAAATCCGCTTTCCAGCAAAACAGGCTGTAAACCGTTAGTAACACAAACTTTCATACAATTGCCGCAACGGACGCATTTTATCTTGAATGATTCCTCGTCTTCGGCACCTGGAGGACGTATTACGTTTCTGTTTCCGCTTTTTATCTTTTTCCATCCGAAAAATAAAATTAAGCCGGTAAGCGACCACAGTATGAAATCTTTTCTGGTAATCCCGTTCTTTTCATTTAAATTTTGTTGTTTTTTAAACGGTATCGAAAAAGCAAACTCAGATTTTTTTCCGCATGGCCCGCCGCCTATACAATCTCCGCATAATATACATTCCTGAGGCACGTATGAATTATCGTTTTTTACCGCATTCATTCTGCACTGACTGACGCATCTTGAACATTTATCGGAACATGATATATTCTTTCTTTTTAATAAAGAAATTGTTGCTATGACGGCAAGAGACGTTCCGAGCGGGCATATATATCTGCACCAAAATCTTCTTTTTATGAAAACAAAACTTATAGGAACGACAAAAAAGATAAATGTTATAAAATTATTGTTAAAGACAACATGTCTGTTTTCTATTACGGAACTTTTAAAAAAACTGTATATGCTTTCTATTATAACGCCGGGGTTTCCCGACATGATTTTATAAAAAATATCAACAAGAATGTTATTTTTTACAGTATAAACCGTAAAATAAAATCCCCTTGCAAAAATAGTAATAGGTTCAAACAGATAGAATATTTGAAAACCTAAAAATAAAAGCGCCGTAAGAATAGCAAGTAAAAAATATTTTGATTTTATAAAGGAAGGCTGAGTTTCTTTGTACCTTCTAAAAGGGGCGGCAATAAAAGCCGCAATATCCATCAATGTCCCGTAAGGGCACATCCATCCGCAAAAAACTCTGCCGAATATAAACGTAAGAAAAATTAAAAATAACGCAGTTACAATTGCCGCCGTGAAAAAATGCGAAACTAAAAATGTTACCGGGGAAAGCTGAAAAAAATATATCGGATTAAATTTTTCTGAAAGCGGATATCTTAAATACCAAAAAGATGCGCATATAAGAACAAAAAATAAAGTTTGAACCGTTATTCTTAAAGTTTTCGTTTTCATTTTAAATTTTTATTTTTTTAATTTTTGCGGCAGAAAAATTCATATTGCCAAGTCCTGCTTCATACGCCGTTTTTATATGTGAAATGTCCGAAGGATTTATATTAAATAATTTTTTTGCGGCATATGAATCGGCAAGAACAGCATCAGTAGAAGCTATTATCGTAGACATTTTTTTTACATCCGCCAAATTGCCGCCGCGCGGACCGTTTGCAGTAAGAATTCTATAACCGTCAATGATATTTAAATCAGGCTTTATAAAGGCAAGAATTTCTGTAAGTTTTCTGTCTATATCCCAATGCATTGTAGAGCGGTTTCCGCCCCACACGCCCATAAGATTTTTAATTGAAAGAGTAAGTTTGGCAAGTCCGTGAGTTTTTGCTATGGGAATATTTATAAAACAGTCACAGTTTACGGCATCGGCATAAACAGGATAATCCTGCATTGAAGATTCTGACTGAAAATCAGCGGGAATATATCTAAAACGATCCATAAAATAAATATTTCCGCCCGCTTTTTTTACGGCATCTTCAATACCTGAATTTTTATAACACATTTTTTCTTCATTGCATGTGTTGTCAAAAACGTTCACTTTTTTTGCTCCGGCCTTAAGACAGATTTTTACAACCGCGGCAACAAGTTCGGGATTTGTATCCGCCGCATACTCCGGGGCTCTGTTCCAGCCTATATTAGGCTTTACAACAACAATGTCGCCTTTTTTAACAAATTTTTCTATGCCGCCGAGTTCATCCATAAGTTTTTTTGTCATTATTTCTATATTGTCACCTTCAACGGAAACAAGATCGTAATCGGCAGATATTTTTCTTACACGCCTTGGATGTATTTTTTTTGTACCGGAGGCGAACAATTTTTTCGTTTTAACCGTTGCTAAAAAAGCCGCAGCAAAACCGATAAAAAGTATTTTCAAAAACCCCTTTCTCGTATAACCGTTCTCCAATAATTCAGCAATTTTTTTAATCATATCCGGCTCCGTGATAAATTTTATCAATCTCAGCAGTTTTATTTTTATATATTATTGAAGATATAATTATCCCTATTTCATACAAAACTATCATAGGAACTACAAACAACATCATGCTGAAAACATCAGTAGTAGGCGTAATCACAGCCGCAAAAACGCATAAACCAAAAAATATTTCTTTTCTGAATTTTGAAAGCATGAAAGGTGTAATTAAATTAACCATTGTAAGAACAGCGCATATAAGCGGTATTTGAAAGGTTATCCCTCCGCATAATAAAAGCATCAAAACAAAAGAAATATATGCGTTAAAAGAAACCTGTGAGCCGGTAGGCGTAAGAGAATTGGCCAGTCCTATAAGAAATTTTACAGATACCGGCAAAACCGCAAAATACACAAACAGCGTGCCAATAACAAATAAAAACATCGAAAAAAGAGTCCATTTTATTATAAAAGAAAATTGTTCTTTTTGAAATGCCGGTTTTATGAAATTTACAATTTCATACATAACCGGCAAAAAAGCAACCACAAACGCGCCGTACATTATGGTTTTAAAATATATAGCAACAGAATCTGTAGGTTTAAGAATATAAAAGCCGGTAATTATATCTTTTGACGGAAGTTTTATTAAATCTATTATCTTATCGGCAAAAAAGAAAGACGCCGCTGATGCGGCAATAAGATAAATCAATGAACGTATAAAAACAAATCTTAAATCCTCAAGATGAGAGATTAAAGTTTTTTTATTTTCCGTTGTTGTCATTTTGTTTCTCAGACGCATCTTGTTTTTCAGATGTTTTGTCTTCTTCGTTTTTTTTACCGTCAAAAGCATCTTTGAATTCTTTTATGGAATTCCCGAGAGCTCTTCCTATCTGAGGCAGTTTTTTTGCTCCGAAAAGCAACAAGGCAAGAATAAAAAGCAATAAAATTTCCTGAAATCCCAAACCGAACATAAATACCTCCGTGTCAACATACAAAAATTTTTACAATCAGCATCATTGATTTATTTTATCAATAGTTCTCAGAGGCGGCCTTCCGAGTATTTTTCTAAGCCACATTCTAAAAGTCATCATATATTCAAAAATAGCAGGAATAATAAGTAAAGTCAATACCGTTGAACTTATTATTCCGCCTATAACTACTATCCCCATCCCCTTTCTGAAAGAGCCGGCCTCGGTTAATCCGACGGCAGTAGGAAGCATACCTGCCGAAAGCGCAAATGAAGTCATAAGTATAGGCCTCAATCTTATTCTTCCCCCTTCAACAATTGCGTCTTTCACCGATTTACCGCGTCTTATGAGCTGCTGTATATAATCAACAAGTAAAATTGAATTTTTTGCAACTATCCCCAAAAGCATGATAAATCCTATCATTGTAAACATATTTATTGTTTCTCCTGTCAAAAACAAAGCCGCAAGTCCGCCTGTTATTGAAAGAGGCAATGCAACCATAATCGTAAAAGGAGTAATAACTGATTCATACAAACTTGCAAGAACCATATATATAAATATCAAAGAAAGTATTCCGGCCATTATCATATTGCTGAACAAATCTTTCATATCTTCAGAATTTCCGGCGTAAACGTATCTTATTTTATTCCATTTTTCTTTTTCTTCCTTAATGTTTTGCTCAACAATTTGTTTGGTGGCTTTCTGAACTTGAGTAATTGTCACTTCGGGCTCAAGATTTCCTTCAATTGAAATATATCTCGATCTGTCTCTTCTGAAAATTTTATTAGGACCTTCCGCTTCGTCAAAAGAAGCAATATTATTCAATTTTACAAGTTTCCCGTTTCTGTTTTTAACATAAAGTTTATGATAGGCTTTTCTAAGGTCTCTTTGTGATTCATTAAGTCTGACTCTTATATCGTATTCAAGCGTATCCTGTCTGTAGACAGCCGGCTTGGTTCCTTCAACCATGGCCCTGAGTTCATTTCCCGCATCTACAGAGTTAACTCCGAACTCTTTCATTTTTTCGGAATCAAGCCTGATCTGTATTTCCGGTTTTCCGGAAACATAATTCGTCCTTAAATCAACAAGCCCTTTTATTTTTTTAAATTTTTCAATAAGAATATCAGCCCTTTCCGTAAGGCGTAAGATATCATCGCCATAGAGATGAAGCAAAAACGGTCTCTGGCTGTTAAGACCCATATTGTCATTAAGTGAAAATTTTAATTCTCCGCCGAATACTTTGTTTAAAGAATTTCTTATATCTTTTTTTACGGCGCTTGTTTTCTTATTTCTCTCTTGGGAAGGAATAAGTTTTACAAAAACATTTGAAGTGTTCGGTTCAACGCTTGAGCCTATTGCGCTGACTACAAAAGAAACTTCCTTGCTTTGCATTACAATTTGTTCAATATCGGCCGTGTATTTATCCATTTTTTCTATTGAAGTTTTTGGAGCAGCTTCTACTGCAATATTAAATTCTCCCATTTCAGCATTTGATATAAAAGCAACCGGAATATGTTTCAACAAAATAAAAGACATGGCACAAACCAAGACGGTTAATGTTATTGTTTTTATTTTATTATCGATAATATATCTGATGCTAAAAACATAAGCTTTAGATATAAAAAAATATACTTTTTCAAACCAATCAACTGTTAATTTTCTTATTATTTTGGAAATAGTGTAAACAAAGCGGTTATTGTTCTTTGTTTTTGAACCGGTTTGTATCATATATGCCGAAAGCATAGGAGCAATTGTAAGGGCATCCATAAGAGAAATCATCATGGCAAAAACGACAACCAATCCGAATTCCTTAAAAAACTGCCCCACCATTCCGCTCAAAAAACCGACTGGAAGAAAGACGGCTATAACTGAACTTGTAGTCGCTATTACAGCAAGCGCAACTTCATCGGTTCCTTTTTGTGCGGCAACCAAAGGGTCCTCTCCCTGCTCAACGTGTCTGAAAATATTTTCTCTCACTACTATTGCATCATCAATCAAAAGTCCCACTGCAAGAGACAGAGACAACAAAGAAATTATATTTACGCTGAATCCGAATAAATACATAAAAATAAAAGAACCTATAAGGCTGTTAGGCAGAGCAAGAGCTGTTATAAAAGTTGAACGCCAGCTTGCCAAAAAGAAGTAAACAACTATTATTGCAAGGAAAATACCTTCAAATATTGTGTTTTTTACATCTTCTATATTTTCTCTTATTGCTTTTGCGTTGTCTGTAACCACTTCAAGAACGGGATTTCCATGTGAATGAGAATACTCGGCATTTAATTCTCTTATCTTTTTATTTATGCCGTCTGATATTTTAACATCGTTTGATTTTGACTGTTTGTATATTCTTAGAAGAAGTGAATTTTTTTTCTGTATCATGCCGCCGTTTCTTACGGTTATTCTTCCTTTGGTTTTCCTGTCTTCAACGGTATCTCTGACATCGGCCACATGGCTTATAGGCACTGCGACATCGTTCCCCAAAAAATTCAAATTGACGTCTTTTATTTTATCAACGCTGCGAAATTCCCCCATGCTTCTGTAAGTTATATCTTCGCTCTGGTTTGAGAATTTTCCGATAGGAATATTTGAACTGTTTGATTTGATTGCGCTGGTTATATCCGTAAGAGTCAAATCATACTGTTTAAGTTTATCCAGATCGGCTCTTACCTGAAGTTCTCTTCTTGTGCCTCCGACCATAAGTATCTTTGATACACCGTCTACTCTGAATAGTTCTTTTCTGAATATTTCGTCTCCCAGATCATATATATCTTTTGCGGGAAGATTTGCATTTAGACTGACCGTCATTATAGGTTCTGAGTCAGGATCCATTTTATAAATAACGGGTTCATCTATTTCATCGGGAAACCATCTTCTTATTTCCGCCACTTTATCTTTTACTTCCTGAAGAGCTGTTTCAGGATTTTTTGACAAAAGAAATTCCACAGTCGTCATTGACTGTCCTTCCTGGCTTATTGATGAAATATGTTTTATTCCGGAAATCGGACTTACGGCGTTTTCAACTCTTCTTGATACCCTTCTTTCTATTTCTTCCGGACCTGCTCCGTCGTATCTTATGTCAACAACAATAAAAGGCATTTCCACATCAGGAAAAAGCCTTACAGGTATTCTTTCAAATAAGATGAGGCCGACAATTATCATTGCCGCCAAAGCAGAAAAAACCAATGTAGGCCTTTTAATTGATAAACTTGCAAGATTCATACAGATATCCCGTTATATTTAAAATAAACTGACCGTAAAAACATTGAAAATATTACATTTTCAATGTTAATTTTATTATATTGAGGCAAATCTGTAAAGAATTTATTTTGTAATATGATTTTTTTTGTCTTTTATAATGGATACTCTGACAAAGACTGCAAGAATAAGCCATATCGCAAATAACACATAAGATATGTATTTTGCGGTTTCGGAATGAAATTTGTAAGCGATATAAAGACCTGCTACTCCGGCAAATGTGGACAATAAAAAAATATATTTGTATTTTTTATACTTAGTTTCATCTGTTTTCATTTGTCAATTCCGCCCTTTTTCTGATTTTAATAATAAAATAAAAAGTTACACCGTTGATAAATAATAAAACTAAAGCTGTAATCAATCCGAATATGAAATTCGTAAAAAAACCCGCAACCGCGCCGGCTGCAATATCGGCAACAAATAAAAAATAAAACAATTTATTCATATTCACTCTTTATATTCTCTTACAAGATATATAAGTTTGCCTACGATTTCAATATTGTCAGAAGTTATTACCGGATATTTAGGATTTGAAGATTTTAAAAATATTCTGCCGTTTTCTTTAAAAAATAATTTTACTGCCGATTCTCCGTCCACGAGAGCTACAACAACATCTCCGTTATACGGTTTATCTTCTTTTGAAACTACTATCGTATCGCCTTCAAATATACCGGAAGGCTCCATGCTGTCCCCTTTTACTTTTAAAGCAAAACATTGTCTGTTTCTTGTGACATTTGTATTTATATAAACATAGTCGTTTGCGTCCTCAATCTGTTCAAGAAAAGTGCCTGCATGAACGCTTCCCAAAACAGCAACCTGAGTAAAATTCTGTCTGTTAGGGAAGTCTATTCCCCTTGATATCGAATCTCTCTTGGTCAAAAAGCCTTTAGTCTGAAGACTGCTTAAATGCTGCTGGATTGACCCTATCGACAATTTGAAATGAGCCGCTATTTCCCTCACGGTAGGCATCATCGCATTTTCGGCATAAAATTCACTGATAAAATTAAGTACTTTTTTTTGTTTTTCGGTTAATTCTTTCATAGAGAACCCCGCAGATTTATAATCTAATTCTTTTGTATTATATCATACATCTGTATTTATGTCAAATAATTATTAGTTCTTATTATATTTTTTTGATAGAATAGTCCTACAATGCTTCCTACGACAAAAGAAGAACTCATTAAACTTGACTGGAAAAAACCGGACATAATAATCATATCGGGTGACACATATGTCGACTCGCCGTTTAACGGTGCTGCCGTAGTAGGAAATTATCTTTCAAAATACGGTTACAAAGTCGCAATTATAGCGCAACCCGATATAAATTCTGATGAAATATTGAGGCTCGGAGAACCCGAACTTTTCTGGGCGGTTACTGCAGGCGCCATGGATTCTCTAGTTGCAAATTATACGGCAACAGGAAAATTCAGAAACGACGATGATTTAACTCCGGGCGGAATAAATAACAGACGCCCCGACAGGGCATGTATGGTTTATACAAATTTGATAAGAAGATATTTTAAAAACACAAAACCTGTCGTGTTGGGCGGCATCGAAGCAAGCCTGAGAAGGATAACCCATTTTGATCTAAAAGACAATAAACTCAGAAGATCTCTTTTATTTGATTCGAAAGCCGATATTATTGTTTACGGAATGGGCGAGAAAACAACTTTGGAACTTGCCGGCAGATTAAAAAATAATCTTGATTATAAAAATATAAAAGGTATTTGTTATGTTTCAAAAGATAAACCTGAAAATTATCTTGAACTGCCGTCCTATGAAGAATGTGTATTGTCAAAAGATTCTTTTGCAAAAATGTTCAAACTATTTTATGAAAATCAGGACAAAAATATGTTTCAGCAGCATGATACACGATACTTGATCCATAATCAAATCCAAGATGTTCTGACTCAGCAAGAACTGGATGAAATATCGGATATGGAATTTACAAGACAGGTTCACCCTTACTGTCTTAAATCCGGCGCCGTAAAATCACAGGAAACTATCAAATTTTCCGTAATTTCGCACAGAGGATGCTGCGGAGAATGTAATTTTTGCGCAATCGCCGTTCATCAGGGAAAAACCGTAATTTCAAGAAGTGAAAAATCTATAGTCAAAGAAATAGAAAAGCTTGCTCAAATGCCGGATTTTAAGGGCTATATATCAGATGTTGGCGGACCTACCGGAAACATGTACGGATTGTCATGCAAACTGCACAAAACGGCAGGAGTATGCAAAAACAAAAAATGTCTGCACCCTGAAATATGCGAAAATCTTATTTTTTCACACGATATACAGATAAATCTTTTAAACAAAATAAAAGAAAACGAAAAAATAAAAAAAGTTTTTGTTTCATCCGGCATAAGACACGACATGATTGTAAAAGACAAAACTAACGGAGAAAGATATCTTAAACACATATCCGAAAACAATATTTCAGGACAGTTAAAAATTGCTCCGGAACATACTGAAGATATCGTGCTTGCTCACATGAATAAACCGAAACAGGACACTTTTATTGAATTTATAAAAATGTTTAACGCGGCCAATGAGGGGCTTGACCAATATATGACCTGTTATTTTATGGCCGATCATCCGGGATGTTCAATTAAAGAAATAAAAAATCTGCTTGAATTTGTAAAAAAACACTTAAAATTTACGCCGGAACAGGTTCAGGTTTTTACCCCAGCTCCTTCAACATACTCAACTCTTATGTATTATTGCGAACAAGATTTAAACGGGAATCCGTTATTTGTTGAAAAAGACAGAAATGCCAGAATGAAGCAAAAATTGACGCTGACTCAGCATTTTGACAAACGCAGTTTTGCAAAATCCGGAAATGCAAAACGATTTTTCCGTCGGAAAAGAAGTTTCTGATTTATCTTTTTATAATCAAAAATTTGACTTAAAACAAAGTTTTAAGTATAATCTTTCCACTGTTTTTAAAGGGCCTGTAGCTCAGTTGGTTAGAGCACTCGACTCATAATCGAATGGTCGTAGGTTCAAGTCCTACCAGGCCCAATAGTTCTTTATAACAGCGGTAAATAAAAGGAAGTTCCGTAAGTTTTTTTTAATTCGGACGCTGCCCAGCAACGGTAAACATTTTTTGTGAGCCCGGTCTATTTATTTATCTTTTAAGCAGTTTCTTTCTAGGGGAAGACTTTTATATTTCTATTTTTTATAAACCGTCTTTCAATTGAAAGACGGTTTTTTTATTTTTAACATTCTTTTATCTGCGAAATTTATTCAGGCAGGCCAAATTGATGATCATAGTAATAACAGGCAATGGCAAAGGCAAAACAACTTCATCCATAGGACAAATCATCCGGGCGCTCGGTCATAACCAAAAAGTATGTCTTATCCAGCTTTTTAAGGGCGAAAATTTTTACGGCGAACAAAAAATACTTGCGAAACTTGAAGGCCTCGATTTTTATTCATACGCAAAAAAACATCCTTTTTGTTTCAAAGACATTTCAAAGCAGCAGGTCAGACAGGAATGTTTTACGGCATTAAGTAAAATTGAAGAGATAATCAAAGATAACCGTTATGATTTGATAGTGCTTGAAGAATTCAACATAGCCTTCAGAGACGGCTTTATAGACGAAGAATCTCTTATCGAAGCCGCAAAGCGGCTGGCTGAAAAATCAACCGTAATCATAACAGGAAGAGGAGCGTCTCAAAAACTTATAGAAACGGCAGATCTAGTAAGTGAAGTTCTAGAAATAAAACATCCATACTCTAAAGGGATACCGGCAAAAGAAGGAGTTGAATTTTGATAAAAAAATTACTGCTGATTTTTATTTTTTTATTTATTACCGCAGGCAGCTACGGAGAATATAAAAGAATCATATCTCTTGCTCCGTCAGTAACAAGAAGTTTATATGAGCTCGGACTTGAGGAAAACATAAAAGCCGTGACGATTTACTGCCCTGAAGGGACCGTAAAAAAAGAAAATATAGGCACTCTTCTTGAACCTAATATTGAAAAAATAATTTCTTTAAACCCAGACCTTATAATATCTACAAAAGAAGGCAACAATAAATCGGCGATAGAAAAAATGCAAAGGCTCGGATGTAAAATTTATGTTATGGATACGGTCAGCAGTTTCGACGAGATATGTAAAAACTTTCAGAATCTCGCAAATTATGTAGGTAAAAAAGAAACGGCTGAAACTATAATATCAAACGTAATGAAAGAGATAAATGAAATCACCGCAAAAACAAAAGATAAAAAAACGGAAAAAATATTTTGGGAAGTAGGAGCAAAACCGCTGTTTACGGCAGGTAAAAAAAGTTTTGTAAACAACTATAACAATTTTTTGGGGACAACCAATATTTTTGACGATATTGATATGAGATACCCAAACATAACTATGGAATCCGTAATAATAAAAAATCCTGACATAATACTTCTTGTAAACATGGGCGACATAACCTTTGAAGAAATGCAGAGATGGAAAAAAATTAAAACAATAAATGCCGTAAAAAACAACAAAATTTATATGCTTGATGTAAATGATATTTTTACCCCCACCCCTTTGACTTTTTTAAAAGGGATTAAAATAATTTTAAAAACCGTTTCTCAGGATCCCGTAAATGAAAAATAATCTTATTTTAAAATTTTCAGTATTGGCAGCTCTTTTTGTTGCGGCTTTTGTATTTTCAATGATGTCCGGAGCAGGCGATATTTCTTTAATTGAACTTTTTAAAGCCCTTTTTTCAAAAACAGACGATAACACTTTTATAATAATAAATCATATAAGACTTCCAAGATTTATTCTTGCGGTAGTATCAGGAGCAGGTCTTGCAGCCAGCGGCTGCATATTTCAGGGGATACTGAGAAACCCGCTTGCGGATCCTTTTACGCTCGGAATTTCCGGAGGCAGCGCTTTCGGAGCGTCGCTTGCTTTTGCTTTCGGCCTTGCCTCAGTATGCTGGATATATATACCTCTGTCTGCTTTTATCGGGGCAATGCTTGCAATATTTTTAGTCTATGCCTTAAACATAAAAAAAGGATTTGATTCAAACAGCATGATTCTTTCCGGAGTAGTTGCAAGTTACATATTTTCGGCTGCCGTAATGCTTATTTTTGCGATACTTTCATCGGATAAGCTGTTTTCGGCTTTTATGTGGCTTATGGGCAATCTTTCATCATTTGACGAAAGGCTTTTAATGCCTGTGACAATAATAATCACAGCAGGAATTGCCGTTCTTTGTTTATTCGGGAACTTGATAAATGTTATAACTCTCGGAGAACAAAAATCTTCTTCTCTGGGCATAAATACGGCAAGAACGGTCAAATATATTTTCCTTTTAAGTTCTTTAATAACGGCTTCAGCAGTAAGCTGCTGCGGAGTAATCGGATTTGTAGGGCTTATGATGCCGCATATTACAAGAAAATTTGTTGGAAACGATCATAGAATATTAATACCGGCTTCGGCTTTTGCAGGCGCAGTTTTTCTGCCGGTATGCGACACTTTAAGCAGAACACTGCTTGCGCCGGTTGAAATACCTGTAGGCGTAATAACAAGCATAGTCGGAGGGCTTTTCTTTATAATACTTTTATTAAAGCCGGGAAGAAAATTTTCATTATGATACAAATTAAGAATTTATCATGCGGTTACAATAAAATATCCGTCGTAAAAAACATATCAATTGATATCAAAAAAGGCTCTTTTACGGGCATCATAGGCAAAAACGGAGCCGGAAAAACAACTCTTCTAAAATCTCTGTCGGGCCTTTTAAAACCGTATGCCGGAAATATACTGTTACATGAAACAGATATTTATAAAATGAAAAAAAATATTTTAGCCGAAAAACTGTCTTTCATGCCTCAAAATATGCCGATTGATTTTCCTTTTTCCGTAAAAGATTTCATAATGTTCGGCAGGTTCCCCCGTATGAATCTTTTTAAATATGCCACAAAACGCGATTATGAGAAAGTTGAAGAAATCATGGATTTTACGGAAACAAAAAACTTTGCCGAAAGAAATATACTTGAATTGTCGGGCGGCGAAAGACAGAAAGTTTTAATCGCGCAGACTCTTGCCCAGGAAACCGATATCATCGCTTTTGACGAACCTACATCTCATCTTGATATAGGAAGCCAGTCGGCAATTTTCAGGCTTTTACGAACTTTAAATTTAAAACACGGCAAAACTATAATTACGACTATTCATGATTTGAATGCAGCCGGAGAATTTTGTTCGGATTTGATTCTGATGAACAATGGAATTATTTTCAGCAGCGGCACCGCAACTGAAGTGCTAAATTACAAAGATATTGAAACGGTATATAATACGACTGTTGTTGTAAAGACAAACCCTGTCTCCAACAAGCCGGTCGTGATACCTGTTTTCAGTGAAAAATAAATAACGATGAACGGGAAATCCGTGAAAACCGGATACAGTCCAGCTACTGTAATGAGCGTATGCAAGGAAGATACTCCCACTGCCAAAGCGGGAAGGGTTTATCTGAAATTCAAAGCTCTGAGTCAGGAGACCGATCGTTAAATTTAAAAACCCTCGGAGGTACGCATTATGACTTTTAACACTTAATACACTTCTCAAATACAGAATTTACCGCAGTGAAAAATTATTAAAAAGGATTAAGTTAAATTATGAAAAAAATTATTTTTTTTGCCGTTGCTATGGTTTTATGCTCGCAAGTTTTCGCATCTCAGAAAAATATGACTGAAAAAGACAATGAAGAAATATTCCTTTCAATTACAAAATATGCCGAACCGTTAAAAGATCTGGGAACAAATTTAACGGTAATAACTCGTAAAAATATCGAAGAAAAAAATGCAAAGACTTTGGGAGACATTCTAGAAGATGAACCGGGAATATCTTTTAAAAGTTTCGGCCCTTTGGGACAGGCTGTCTCAATTTCAATAAGAGGAGCCTCTGCCGGCCAGACACTCGTTTTAGTTGACGGCAGAAGAGTAAATGAAATAGGAACAGGCGGAGCCGCCGATTTTACTTCAATACCGGCAACTATGATAGAAAAAATAGAAATAATACGCGGATCCGGAAGCGCAATGTACGGCACAGGAGCTTTTGGAGGAGTAATTAACGTAATAACAAAAAAAGCCGATATTTTCACTCCAAAGATAAATCCATATTTTTCGTACGGAACGTTTAATACAATCAATGCCGCAATTACCGGAGCTTATGCCGATGAAAATATTTCTTTGCTTGTAACTCCGTCAGTATTATCAAGCGACGGATACAGAAAAAATTCTTTCTATAATTCAAAAAACATATTCGGCAACTTTGCCGTAAAACCGACTGACAATTCAGAAATAGCTTTTTCAGGACAGGTTTATGACGCCGATCTTGGAAATCCGGGTTCTTTACAATATGCGTCGGAAACTGCAAAACAATTCGAGAATAATAACTACTCAAAACTTGATTACATGACACAATATGAAAATTTTGAGATGCAAATGTCGGCATACAATTCTCAGAATAAAAGAAACGCCTATGATATTCCGAATTATTACGATAACACATATTATACCGATACAGTCGGACTCAAATCTCTTTTTAGCTATAAGGGCTTTATTTTTACCGGTGTTGAATGGGAAAAAACAACTTACAAACAGTTAGACAACATGTTCGGCGCCGAACAAATAAACCGCAACAGAGAAAATGCCGCTTTTTATATGCAGTCTGTATTAAACATTGATAAACTCACTTTAATACCTGTCATCAGAGCAGACATGAATACCGATTACTCTGACGTTGCAACTCCTGCTTTGTCTATTATATTTAAAGCAAGCGAATGTATAAAAATTTCAGGCAACATAAGCAAAGTCTGGAATGCCCCCACCTTCGGACAGATATACGGAGACGGAACATGGTATATACCGAACAATGATTTAAAACCCGAAAAGGGAACATCTAGCGATATCGGTATTGAATACTCTATAAAAGATTTTACGGCAGCAGTCACCGGTTTTTATATCGATACCAATAATTTGATACAAAATATTCTTGTTGATCCTGTATATTATCAGTATCAGGCTCAAAATATCGGAGAAACAAAACAATACGGATACGAAGTTGAAATAGGATACAATATGTATAAATTTTTAAAACATAAATTGAATTATACATACTTAAGAGCGGAAGATAAAAAAACCAATAAAGATTTAACATATAAACCTATGCATAAAATTAATTACACAGTTACTGCGCTTCCGTTAAAGCATATAAAAGTAAATGCCGATATATCGTATGTGGCGACAACTCTCGATGAATACAGAAATTATCTGAATGATTACTGCACGGTAAATTTAAGAGTGGATTATCAGTTGACAAAAAACATATCAGTATGGGCAAAATGCGATAATATAACAAATGAGAAATACCAGCTCAGTTACGATTATCCTATGCCAGGAATAACGGGATACAGCGGAATAGACATAAAGTTTTAATAATCAATATTTAATTACAAATAAAAACGGAAGGACAAAATATGTCCTTCCGTTTTTTTATTTAAAGCAAATCCATATTTTTCTAAGATGTACATTTTGCGAAATATTTTAGGATGTTGGGCGGGTTTATCAACTGTGTTTATAAACCGAAGTTATTTTTTATTATTTTTTGACAAGGAGTATCATAATTAGGAATAATTTTCTGAAGATTTTTTTAAAGGATTTTGACATTTTTGCGACGCTTGCGACTGCAATGTTCAGACGAAATATAAATGAGCCGGAGCATAAGGAAGCAAAAATTCAAAAGTCGAAGAAAAAATGGAGCTGATCGGGATTGAACCGACGGCCTCTTCGTTGCGAACGAAGCGCTCTCCCAGCTGAGCTACAGCCCCTTTTGAAACAACAGATAAACCATACAGCAGTCTTAGAATTAAAAAACCGACGTGAAAGGCAATTGTTTTGCTTTTATCGTCGGGAATATTAAATATATCATAAGCGGGCGATGGGACTTGAACCCACGACATTCTCGTTGGCAACGAGACGCTCTACCACTGAGCTACGCCCGCAAAACTTTCAAACTTATGCTGGGGACGGGAGTTGAACCCGTATCCGGTTAAGGACACGCACCTCAAGCGTGCGCGTATGCCAGTTCCGCCACCCCAGCAATCATCCTCACTGTTATTTAGGCTGTTGAGGAGCAGCTGCCGGAATATTTTGAATCTGATTAATTACGGATGCCATACTTATTTTTGAAGACAACATCGTTAACGTAAGTGAAGTCAACATAAATACAACGGCACAAACAACAGTAACCTTCTTTATGAAAGCCATTCCTGAAGGAGCACTGAAAATCTGATCAGATCCGCCGCCGCCGAAAATACCGGCCATTCCCCCGCCTTTTCCGGCCTGAAGGAGAACGATAGCTATCAAAGCTATGCAGACTATAAAATGTAATGTAACTACCATATAATAAAATATCATGATTGAATGATTCTACAAAAAAAAATAATTTTTTTCAAGATAAAAAAATATTTCTTATCTTTAATATTAAAATTTTACAGCCGTATATTTTTTACTTTCCGTCAAAATAAATTTTTTGAAAATCAGAAACAAGAATTTTCAATTTTTCGACATTTGCCAGATCAGCCGACTGTTTTGTTTTCATTGCACAGACTATAATTTTATGCAAAAGCGATATTTTATGATAATAATTTTTATCTTTTTTATCGCTGTTTTCCTGAACTTCAATTCTTTGGGCTAAAAAATAATCACCGGCTATTTTCATTATGTTATTTGCATGATCT
Source organism: Endomicrobiaceae bacterium (assembly GCA_963666965.1). Classification (GTDB taxonomy): domain Bacteria; phylum Elusimicrobiota; class Endomicrobiia; order Endomicrobiales; family Endomicrobiaceae; genus Proruminimicrobium. Next base: position 1,256,070 of record OY762939.1, on the reverse strand, counting down.
TCTTTTGCATTAATCCATCTGACAATTTGATTGTAGTTATTGCTCTGGTCTGAAAGTCTGATAATTTCAGTAACCGCTTTTTCAATTGTCGCTACATCCTCATAGATACTTTCAAAACGGAGCTGATCATCGTATATCCCGCACGGAATCTGACAATGGGCAAATAAAACAGAACTGCAAAAAACAACAACGGCAATACAAGACATAAATAAACACATCAATTTCTTCATATGTCCCCCTTTAAATTTTCAATCAAAATAAACCATTCTTATATCAACAGTCATATTTCCGCGCAAACTTATTTTGGCTTTGTTGTATTCCGGCTTATTTTTTTCACTTTTATAATTATTTGAGATACCAAAACCTTCTTTTGGTATGCCTACAAAATTAACATCCATTTTATAATTATTGTTTTCATCATGCAAAACGCTTACGGCATATTCTCCGAACGATACATTTTCAAATGTTACCGAAGCCTGATTATCGATTATGGGAACTGACGCTGTAACATGAGCAAATTTGTGTTTGTCGGGAAATCCTTTTGACTGATTAAATAAACTAAAATGCGCGATTCCGTTGCTGTTTCTAAAATTCGACGCATTTATTATGATTTGTGCATTCTGCACGGAATAATTTTTAACAGGCACTAACAATAAAAACATAATGAATACTTTTAGAATTTTTGATTTCATTGTTTTAAGCATTCAGGTTCTCTTGTTTTTGATACAAAAATCAAGAAAGCAACCCAATTTTCAATTGAATTATAAATTATTTTTTTATAATATACAACTGCATTCCACTAAATATGTAAAGGAGCCAGCCGTGCAACAGAAACATATTGCAATCATAGGCGCAGGCCCGGGCGGTCTTTCCGCTGCAATTATTTTGGCAACCCGAGGTTTTAAAGTTTCAATATATGAGAAAGAATCAGAATCAGGCGGAAGAAATGCTCCGATAAAAATAGGAGATTATACTTTTGATACAGGCCCCACCTTTCTTATGATGGCTTTTGTGCTTGAAGAAATATTTTTGCTTGCCGGCAAGAAGCTTGAAGATTACGTAAAAATAAAAAGACTTGATCCTATGTACAGGCTTGTATTTGACGACAGAACCGTCCTAGTCAGCGATAATAAAGAAAAAATGAAAGAAACAATAAAAAATATTTTCCCCGGAAACGAAGATGGCTATGAAAAGTTTCTAAAACGTGAAAAAAATAAATTTCAAAAAATGTATTCATGTTTAAAAATTGACTATTCCTCAATCTTTAAAATGTTTAATTCACATCTTTTAAAAGCAATTCCCGTTATGGATCTTGGCAAAACGCTTTACAGCAACCTTGCAAGATATTTTTCAGATGAAAAACTTATTTTATCTTTTACTTTTCAGTCTAAATATCTCGGAATGTCGGCATGGGAATGTCCGGCAGCTTTCACAATGATACCCTACGTCGAACATAAATTCGGAATTTATCACGTTGAGGGCGGGCTGCATAAAATTTCATCGGCAATGCAGAAAATTCTTGAAGAAAAAGGCGGAAAAATACACTTCAACACAAAAGTCAAATCTCTGATTCTTGACGGCAAAAAAACAAAAGGAATAGAGCTTGAAAACGGAGAAAAAATATATGCCGATGAAGTTATAATCAATGCCGATTTCGCTCATGCGATGTCTACCGTTGTTCCCGGCGGAACTCTAAAAAAATATTCAAGCAAAAAATTAAAAAATAAAAAATATTCCTGTTCAACTTTTATGATGTATCTGGCGGTTGATAAAAAGTACGACATACCCCACCATAATATATTTTTTGCAAAAGATTATAAAACCAATATTGAAAATATTTTTAATACCGGCAAACTGACAGACGAAATGTCTTTTTATATACAAAATGCATCAATAACAGATTCATCTTTAGCTCCGCAAGGATGTTCGGCAATTTATATTCTTGTTCCTGTTCCTAATAATTCATTTGAAATAGACTGGTCTGTAAATAAAAATTTATACCGTGAGAAAATATTGAAAGAATTGGAAAGAAGAACAGAGTTAAAAGATATAAGACAGCATATAAAAGCGGAAAAAATCATAACACCTTCTGACTGGGAGTCGGATTATGCCGTTTATTACGGCGCCACATTTAATCTGGGGCATAATCTCGGACAAATGCTCTTTTTCAGACCACACAATAAATTTGAAGAACTTGATAATACATATCTTGTGGGCGGTGGAACACATCCGGGAAGCGGACTTCCGACAATTTACGAATCGGGCAGGATTGCTTCAAATATAATATCAAAAAAATACGGAATAAAATTTGAAGATATTAATTTGCTTAAAGATAATAAAATATAGTCTTATTTAAGAGTTTTATACCACACATTCATACTTTCAATTTTGCCTGCAATGTTGGTATTGTTTATCAGTGTTCCCGAGTATTCATAGCCGTTTCGGGCAAAAGTAATATTCATTCCGGCAGATTCCGAACGCACAATCGTATATGATGTAATAATTTTATTACCAATCATATGTTTTTCCATTTCTTTTAATAAGTGCAGAGCAGTCGCTTTTCCTAAATATTCCGGAACTGTGGCAAAATCAGTCATTTCAACGCTTTGCGCCTGTTTATCCATTTCCGAAGAAGATAATGCTATAATTTTGTCATTGTACACGGCCCCGAAATATATTATATTATCATCCATTGTTTGTTCTATGTATTTCGGATCATGTATAGGAAAAGGGTAACTTTTAAAAACTAATTTATATATATCCGCCATTTCCCGTGAATGTTTCTTAGAACATATAATAATTTTATATTGTTTATTAATCTGTGAAGGCAAAGTATTTTTTTTACTGTTTGCCGTTGAAATAATTGATTCTATTTCAAACTTATTTTTTAGTACTGAACGTTCTTTGTGTAAATACTTGCCGAGTAAAAAAGCATCCTCTTTTCCGTTGTAGTATCCTTTTATAAAAGCTTCCCTGACATATCCGTCTTTTAAAAACTCATCAAGCATTGCAGATGGAATTTTTGCAAATATTTTTGAATAATTATTTTTTTCCGCCAATTCGTTAACTGTTTTTATTAAACCGGCCGTATTTTTAGTGCCGATTTTCATTATATACACACGGTCGCTGTTTTTTCCGTGCTGAACAATTGAATTGCAGATAGTTTCTACTATATCCTGTTTCATTGATCTTTTTTAATTTGTTTCCTTCTCTTTATTCTCTGGTTAATACTCGGAATAAGAGATATTGTCTTATCGGTATCCGATAACAATTTTTCTATACCTATAGTGGAAAATTTATTTGCTTCCTCAAGATTTAACTGAAGTTTGCAATTAATGCAGTCTCTGTCGCAAAAAGTTGCTTCATACGAATCAGGCTCTTTGTAAGTTGTGATAATTCCTTCATAATTGCGTAATATTACTTTGTTAGTTCCGTGCGAAATTACATAATTAGGTTCAACCGGTATTTTTCCCCCTCCGCCCGGAGCATCAATAACGTATGTCGGTCTTGCAAAGCCCGAAGTATGACCTATCAGACTTTCAAGAATTTCAATTCCCTTATTTATCGGAGTTCTAAAATGAGTCAGCCCCTCGGATAAATCACATTGATACAGATAATAAGGACGCACTCTGTTTTGTACAAGCTTTTGGCATAAAGTTTTTATTATCCTTGGGCAGTCATTTACGCCCGATAATAACACCGACTGATTGCCAAGAACTATTCCTGCGTTTGAAAGCATTGATAATGCTTTTCTGGCAGAAAAAGTCATTTCTCTCGGATGATTGAAATGAGTATTGATATAAAGAGGCTGATACTTTTTTAAAACTTTTATAAGCTTTGTTGTAATTCTATACGGGAGAACGACCGGCATTCTCGTTCCGATTCTGATAACTTCAACATGCGGAATTTGAGATATTCTGTTCAATATCTTATCCAAATAATCATCGGAAAGCATTAAAGGATCTCCTCCTGACAGAAGAACATCTCTAACTTTACTGTTACTTTCTATATAGTTAAAAGCTTTCTCAAGTTCTTCAAAACCGGGAATAGAATCTCTGTCACCGACTTTTCTTTTTCTTGTACAGTGTCTGCAATACATTGAACATAAATTACTGACATGCAGAAGAACTCTGTCCGGATATCTGTGCGTAAGATAAGGCGCAGGAGAATCTTTATCTTCAGAAAGAGGATCACTCATTTCATGAGGACAAATATCCATTTCTTTAGGAGACGGAAACGATTGTAAATAAACCGGATCATTTTTATAATTATTTAAATCTATTAATGATAAATAATAAGGCGTAATACTGAGCGGAAATTTTCTGATTGTTTCTTCAAGAATGTTTTTTTCTTCTTCTGCAAATTTGATACCTGTAAGTTCTTCAAATTGTTTAAGAGTTTTGATAGTGTGTTTTATTTGCCACGTCCAATCTTCCCATTTTGTTTTTTTAATTCTTTTTGTTATTTTTTCTTGATTTGTAGTAAAAATCAAAAGACCTCCCTCTTACTTTGGTAAGTTTTTTTTAATTCAGAGACTGTATATATTATTTCGCCAGAATCTTTTTCAGATATTTATTTGAACCTGCGACGATATTTTAGCAAATGAGAAAAACATTATCAACCTTTTATAAAAAACAATATTTTTATTCCGGTATTTATTATTAAAAACTTCCGGCGTGATTTGCAGTTGTTTTAAAATTTTGTAATTTCATCTGTATCGGAATTTATATTGTGTGTAGCAAGCCATCTGTCCATGGCTCTTGCTTTTCCGAACGGCATATGTCCGTAAAATACAGAAAGTTGTTTTGAAGCTTCTTCTTTTGATTCTTTGTCTATCACAATTTTCCATATCGCAGAAACAAGTCCTGTTCGATCTGCGCCTCCAAGACAATGAATAAGAATGGGTCTTGGCGCTGATTTCAAAATATTTATTATTTCGGACATATTTTTATCTTCCGGTAAAACCATAGCGGATATTCCCACATCATAATACTCTACTCCATATGCTTTACCTATGGCTGTTTCATCTTCGTACCACTTGATTCCAGGTTCGGCTCCACGCAGATTTAGAACACTTTTAATATCATATTTTTTTATGTAATGCTCCAACTGTTTCTTACTTAGTTGCTTTGATCTGTATGCTTGTTTTGCGCTAACAGTATGGAAATTGCCAGTAATCCAGTTATATGAAAAATATAAACCTGTAATAATAATTAAGCCTGTTAAAAAAACAACAATCAGTTTGATAATTTTTTTAAACATGCTTTTTACCCTTTTTATTTTGAGAAATATTTTTCAAAATTATTTGCGGTTATTCCGAACATTTTTGCAAAAACAGACGGATTTAAAACATCTTCTCTAAAACCCTGAACGCCAGTTTTACCGTTTTTAATTATAATTCCGTGCGTAAATACCGGTATTATATCTTCTTTATGATGAGTAACCATAACTATCTGGGGCGCTGATACATTTTTGCTGAGCTCTGTTATATGCTCATACATATCTATTCTGGAACCGACATCAAGAAGAGAAAAAGGCTCATCTAAAATCAAAAGTTTCGGTTCGTTTATCATTGCTCTTGCCAGAATGCATTTTAACTGCTGGCCTGATGACAGCGTGCCGAATTTGCGGCCGATAAGTTCAGAACATTTAAAGAATTCAAGTTTATTTTTTACGGCATTTATAAGATTTTCGGGTTTCTCTCTGAAACTCCCTATTGATGCGTCAGTTCCGGAAGCAATGACATCTTCAACAAGAACATAATTAGGTATTCTTTTCATAATCCAGGATGAAACATAACCGACTTTTGCTCTCAAGTCTCGTAAATTTGTATGCCCGAATTTTTCGCCCATTATTGAAACGTTGCCTTCTTGTGCCCACAAATAACCGACAAGTATTTCGATAAGAGTAGTTTTTCCCGAGCCGTTTTCCCCCATCAAAAACCAATTTTCACCGATATGCGTTGTCCAATTGATATTTTTTAATATTTGTTTTCCGCCGCGCTGTACGGAAATATTTTTAATTGAAATAACCTCATTCATATATTCAATTCCTTTTAAAATATCAGTTTTATTATAAGAGGAGCAAAAATTGCCGTAGTTATGCATGATAAAACAAGAGTAACGCTGCTGACTCCTGCCTGAAGCTGGTTTACTTCATAACATTTTGCAGTCCCCAAAACATGACTGACAGATCCTATAGCCACGCCTATCGAGAAATTATTTTTTATATTTATGGCTTTTAATATCCAGTGTCCGAATATGGCGCCGAACATTCCTGACAAAGCCGTTATCAGAACGATTATTTCAATCTTGCCGCCCAACATATCCGTAATTTCAATTGCAACCGCAGTAGTTACGGACTTTGCCACCATTGATAAAAGAATATCTTTATTTGCTTTTAGAATAACTGCCACGCCTATAACGGATAATATTGCAAACAAGCTGGAAATACAAACCGCCGTTAATATTACCTGATAATTTTTTTCAAGTACTTTTATGTTTTTTATAAGCGGCACCGATAAAGCGACTATAGCAGGCCCTAGCAAAAATGTAAAAAATTGGCCGCCTTCATTATAAACATGGAAATCTATTTTTAAAACGCCGAGGAGAATATAAATTATCAACGCGCATAAAATGCTTGGAGGAACAGCTTTTATATACTTAACTTTTTTGAAGTTAAGACTCAAAGCGTATATCGCAATTGTTGTTATTATTATCAGTATTTGAAAAAACAAATTTTCCATATATTACCTTTTCAATTTCCTTTTTTTACAAACTCTCTGAGCCAAAAGATACTGCGTCAAAAGTCCGGTAACTATTATCAAAAGCACCGAGGTAATGGCAAAAATTTCAAAAATTATGACAAGCCTGTCTTTTATAATAAGCAGATAGCCGAATGCCCCTACAAGAAGCGCCACAAAAAAAAGCCCTATATGATCTAAAAGAAGTTTTGCCCCGCTTTCCACAAAATCAAGAGGAATAATTTTAAAATACATTAAAACGCTTAAACATATCATGCCTATTAACGGAGCAGGAAAATTTATATTTAACGTCTTAACTGCCGCCTGGCATCCGAAATTAAGACCTATTATAAAAAAAAGTGATAATATTACTTTGATTGGTTTCATTATTTTTATTTAAGATTAAGAGATTTCCGGCAGATTTAAAACAGTTTTCCGAATGGTTTAGAAACGGCTTTATTTACCGATTCCGTTATATCAGATATGGATTTAGTCTTTAAGTTAATATCCTTTAACAACGAATCTTTATCCGCACCCAATTTCTCTCCAAGCTGTTTCTGCTTCTCTTGTATCATTTTATTAATTTCATTTTTTGCTTTTTCTTTAACTTCTGCAATCTGAGCAGAAAACAACTGAGAAACCGCATCTGATATTTTTTTATCTATATCGGATGTAATGTTAAATTCAGATTCATTTTGATCGTTAACTCCGGCTTTTGCCGCAACAGAAAAGGATTTTATTGAATTTGTTATTTTTACAATATATTTCATCGCAGAATCTTCGGGGAGCTGTTTTTCCTTAATACCGTCAAATTTCATATCGGCTGAACATAAAAATCTATCGCCTTTTAAACTGAATGTGCCGCTGAAATCCATATCCGCCGTATTAACAAGCGGCAGATAATTGTTTTCCGGAATATTTAAAATCCCCCCTGACAAACCTTTCAGCGTAATCTTAATTATATTATCCGATGCGCCTGCTCTGTAATCAAAAAGACCTTCTATAAAAATTGACCGGCTTCCGTCGTTCCCTTTGATTTCAAGAGTCGTTGGCGCACCAATCATATCCTGTGAAGAACAGATATTTTTTATAAAACCTGAAAATTCTATGCCCTGCGTCTTTGTATTTTTTGCAGTTGTGCCTGTTATGCTGACTTTAGAAATAAGCAGATCGGGATATAATTTTTGCTTAAATATTATATCTCTTCCTTTACTGCGTTCTTTCACTTCTTCTTTTGCTTTTTTCTCAGGCATGTATTTCTTTATGAGCGACATATAATAAATTATTTTATCTGTCCTGTTAATCCACTGCTGTCCGAAAAGTATTCTTGAAATATTTTTTGTATCAAGTCCTGGTAAAGCAACTTTTGAAGAGAGATTATCGATATCTTTATTTATCATGCCCTGAATCTGCTTTGTAAAGTTTGCGGTATCGGTCAAATCTTTTTTCGCATTGTTCAAATCTCTAAGCATACCTTCAAGTTCTTTCTTATTCTCTTTCAGTTTTTCTATCTTTTTTGCAGATTCTGAAATATCGCTTAATCCGAAAGATTTAGTTTTTGAAATATCGTTAATCAGGTTTTTTGTTTCTTCTATTTTTTCTTCTATTTTGTATCCTGATATCTTTTCTTTATAACTGTTATATTTTGCTTCCGTTTCGGCAGAAAGCCTGTTTATCTCGTTAAGCGACTGCAAATCGGCGGCAGCTATAAGATTGTTGACGTCAAAATTTTTCGTCTGGTCTTCTATTTTTGCAAAAGCGTCAACGGCCGGCAGATTGTTAAATTCCGCCTCAGCTTTATTTTTAGCGCCGTCAAACAACTTTGAAAACATTCCGTCTTTTTTCTTTTTCTTTTCAAATTTCTTTTCTTTCTTAGGAGGTAGTTTTCCTGAAGTTGTTCTTTCCGTTCCCCATTTTAAGCCTGCGACAGACATTTCGTCTATAACTATTTTTTTTCTAAGAAGCGGAGCAAATTTTGCCTGAAATTTTATTTGGTCTATATCTATTAAATTTTTAAAATAATCATTCCTGTCTGCACATTTTAAACCTGTCATTTCAAGCGATAAATGAATAAAACTGGTTTTAAGAGAAGCTACCTCAACTTTTGCGCCGAAAATCATTTCCCCCGTTGCAATAAACGCTTTTTTCAAAATAACGTCAAAAAACAGTATATTAAAAGCCGTTATAAGCGCTATTACTATTACCGCAGGAAGTATGAAATTTAATCTTATGATTTTCATTTTGTTTTATTTATAACAGTCGTTATGCCCATGACGGCATCAATAAATTTTATTATCTTTAAATTTGCAACTTTATCTTTATAATTCTGCCTGTAATAAACAAGCAGTTTTTTTGCCAAAATTCCGTTCGGAATTATTAAAACAATACCGGTTATAAGACTTCCCATAACTATTGTATTGTTAAATTTTGTAAACGGAACCACCGGCAGATTATACAACCATGTATAAATTGAGTTTAAAAAGCCGAAATTGACCAAAAAGACATATCCGATTTTATCAAGCAGCGGATCTATAGCTAACCCGATAATTGCAAATAATGCAGCGGCCAGAAAAGCAGAACTCAAATTTACTCTGAATATCATAATAACGATAAACAAAATCATTTTCATAAATACGCCCGGCACAAGACCTAAAATAGCTCCCAGCGCAAATCCCCATGCTATCTGATCAGGTGAAATATCAGACTGAAACAAAACAATAATTTTTTTAAATAGTTTTAATGTAAACATTACAACTCCGCATAACTCATCTTAACCTGGCAACTGAGATTTTATCATTTTATTTTATTATAAAAAAGTACCGTTAAATTAATTTTAACATTGCAAATCTGATACAACATAGCATAATATAACAAATTTTAAAATTTTCTTTCTTAACTATCAAATAAAAAACAACTAAATCAGAAGGACTTTAATCCCCCCAAAAAACAAACGGGATAAAAGCTATCTTAATTTTTATAAGTATTTATTTTGAAATATATTCATATATTTGCCTTGCTGTTTCTTGAGCTCCTGTTGCGTTAGGATGGCCGTCATCAGGTATTATATATTTTGTAATATCATCGAATTTAAGTTTTAAAGCATCTATATTTTGTTCAGAGCATTTGGCATAAATGCTGTCCGAGAGTTCTCCGGGCCATAAAACCAGAAGAAATTTAGACTTATATTCCATTTTTGCTATTTTATCTATTTCAGCTATTAATTTTATTGTAAAATCTTTTGCCTTATCTTTATATATTATCCTTGAGGACTTTATATTTGAATTTAAATAGTCTCCTGACCATGGTTCTTCTTTTGTTTTTTTTCTTTCAAAAATTTTACCGTTTTCTTCATAAAAAACGGTAAAAATTTTCTGTTGTTCGTATGCTCGGAAAATATGATCATCCATAAAAAGATATATTATATACTTTGGTTTAACCCAGGACAGTTTCTTCATTTTCTCAGATTCTAACCATTTTAAAACATGATGAGTTCCGGTTGCCGGATATCCCATATTTATAATTTTATTTTTATAGGAATTCATCTCAGAAAAACAGTAAGGAATAGTTTGATCGTCTTCCAATCCTTCACCGAACATACAAGAACATCCGGCAAATATAAACATTTCCGTGCCTGCAGTATCGTATTTTACTTTTCTGAAGGAATTTTCGTCGATGCCATACTTTACATTATAGATTAGTTGATTGCCGATAAAACAAAAACAGCTATATGATTTATTAGGTTTTAATAACGGATATTCAAAGTCAGGGTCATGAATATGATTTTTTTTATCAACATATTCTCCTTTTAACTGCCGGGAATCTGCATTCTTATAATTAAATTTCCATAAAATTATAACAGATATACCCAAGGAAAAAATCAGTGCAACTGTTATGCTTAAAAACTTAAAAAGAGTTGTTCTTTTCATTTTATCTGCTTAAAAATTTCAAATGTTCTTCCGAAACAGCCCCTGCGATACAATCTTTATTACACCATGAATAATCAAAATTCAATATATGTTTTCTGTATTCCATCATAATGTCAGAATTCCAAACGTCGGCAAATGATGTTACTTTATCGACTGTTGATATTTGTTTTTGACATAAGCATTCCGGCATTATAAATCCGTCAACATTTAATGTAATTTGTTTCCAGGGTCTAAAACATAATAAACCGTTGTTTATTTTATCATCTACGGGGACAGTATGATTGTTGTTTGTATCAATATGTGTTGTTTTTCTCTTTAACGGCAGCCAGCTTACAAGTTCAATATTATGTTCTTTAGCCAAACCGGAGGCGATTTCGTATTGTTGCGCGATATAATTATTTATACCCTCATCCAAATCGTTCCAAATATTTTCTTCATCGTGTAAATTTTGAACGGGAGCCAATATGACAATTTTAAAATCATATTTAATCGCAAATTTAACAAAGTCAACAATTTGAGTGTGATTGCTTTTCATAACAGCGCATCTGAGTGTGAGAAGCATATTATTTCCTGTTTGTTTTTTCTTATCTGCCAATCTTTTTAAATTATCGTTTAATCTTTCAAAATTTGCACCGGCTCTTATTTTCTCATAAACTTCTTTCGTAGTCCCGTCTACTGATACGGTCAAATCCAAATTTTTTATAGACAGAAGCAGATCTATCCATTTATCTGTAAAAAAAAGCCCGTTTGTGATTATTATATGCCTTAGTTGGGCGTTACATTTTGAAAGGGCCAGCAGCTCAAAAAAATATTTATACAAAAAAACTTCCCCGCCCTGCCAGACTACGACTTCTAAATATTTAAACATTGATATAATTTCATTTTTTATATGTTCAGGAATATCCCAAATCCTGTCTCTTGTGCACATTAAGCATTTTATATTACATTTTGTGGTTACGGCAACCAGCAGTGTCCTCGGCTTGGATTCAATAAATACTTTCCCTTGGGCAATTTCTAATTCATTAAGGAGAATGTTGTATAAAAATTCGTTATTTTTATGTTTGTTCAGTACTGATGCGTTTAAGATTGTTTGCGTTGTTTTAAAATCTCCGGTAAAATTTGAAAGTTGAGCTGCATGTTTGAGAGCAATTATATTATCAGGACGGATATTAAGAATTTTTTTATAGAATTCTGCTGCTTTAACATAATTTTTAGAATTAATAAAAGCGTCGCCTATTTCAAGGATTCCGGATTCTTTGGACGAAACTGCCAATATTGAAAAATATAATTCTAAAATCTCATTCTCATACTCCATATCTGCGGCTATTTTCACAAGCAGATTCATCATTTCACATTCGGATTGAACGTCTTTTTGCAGGATATTAAAAAAAAACTCTTTGGCTTTATCAAAGTGCCTGTTATGACAATATACGGTAAAAATATATTTATGCAAATCTTTATCATCTAATAAACCGGGATTACCGGTTATTAATTTATACGCTTGCGAATATTGTTTTTTATCAATAAAAGATTTTAATTTGTCCACTATAAATATAACCTTTTGTCAACGGTAATTGTGCCGTGTATGCATTGCTGCGTGCATATATTTTTATATTCTTTATTGACTATATTTGCTCTGTATATCTGCATACTTTTTGAATTCCAAATATCCAAAATAGAATTATTTTTGATAGTATCGTAATAATATAAAAAACAATTACAGCCCGGCATTATGTATCCGTTTAAATCCACAAACATGGACTCCCAAGGGACAAAACAGTATTTTCCCGGAGTTTTTTTATAAAATTTACTTCTGATAAAATACAAAAATTGCTTCACAAACAACTGCAGCAAAAGTGTTTTATTTATACCTTCTTTAAACGGCACATATTTTTGATTCGGTATTTTAATTTTATTTGCAAGCAGAGGATTAATATTTTTTTTGCCGCCGACAATATATTCGTTTATTTGAGCTTTTGTTATATTAAATTGTTTTGTTTCCTGAAGCATATTTTCAGCAACGCTTTCCGAAGGGATCGCCGAAATTATTTTTATACCGTATTTCCTGGCTTGTTCCGTTAATTCCGGAATTAACATATTCAGATGTCTGATTTTCGGATAGTCAATATTTATGAAAAACATTTGTTCTTCAGTATTGGCTGTTCTCAATTGAATAGGATTTAACTCTATGCTGTTAAATTTATATTTTCTTGCAAATTCCAATATGTCATACAGTTTATCATAATTGGATTTCATTACTACAACGGACATTTTCATATCAAAATCTTTATTACGATATCTGTCTTGCATTTTATTTAATGTTTTTAAATTAGTAACCAGTTGTTCAAAACTGCCGTTTCTTCTTATTTTTTCATATCCTTCTTTTTCAATATAATCTATTGAAACTGCCAATTTAACTCCGTATTTAACAAGTCGTTCGGCAATTTCATCGGTAATCAACAAACCGTTTGTAATTATGGTTTGATTTACTTTATTTTTAAATGCTGTTTCCAGCAAGTCTCCAAAATCTTTATGCAAAAAAACTTCTCCGCCCTGCCAGACAAGATGCTCCAAATAAGGCATCAATTCTTTTAACTCTTTTGCTTTTTGCTCCGAAAAAGACCATTCTGTTTCATGAACATTGCACATTATGCATTGAAGATTGCATTTATTTGTAAGTATCACCTGCATTCTTCTGGGTTTTGAATGAAGAAAGATTCTGTCTGCCGTTATCTCTTTCTCATTCATCAAAGCATTTCTGATTTTTATTTCATTTACGGGAATGATTTTGCAGCATTTAGCGGCAAGCATATAAACTTCAACTTTATAACCTTTGATATTTTTATCATGAATATATTCAAGCAGTTTTGCGTATACTCTATCTTTAATTTGTTCAAGCTCGATATTATCGTCATTTCTGAAATTAAATATGGTTTTCAAAGCTTCAATAAATTTATCCGACTGCATGCATATATCTATTATTTCCAAAAATAAACCTTTATCATTATTGTTCGTTTCAAAAATTTGCATACTTAAAGAGAGCAGTTCTTTTTTGTTGCCGCTTTCTCTGTACTGCTGGCAAAGTATGGATTGTATAGTATGTTTTTCCTGAGGATATTTTTTTATAAGATATTTTAATATTGTGATCGATTTTTTATATTGTTTATTGAGAGAATACATATTGGCCAAAGAAAGCTCCAGCCCGATATGATATTTATCTTTTCTTAAAATTTTCTTTGTTATTTTTTTATATTTACCGATATCATTTTTTGCTTTATATAATTCCGACCAGGCAAATAATGCATCCATATTGTCTGTGTTTATTTTTTTCAATAAATATTCAGCTTTTTCAAAACGTTTTATATGGATATTATTATATGCAAGCTCTATAATGACCCTGATGTTGCCGGGATCTTTTGCCAATATTTCTTCGCCTATTTTATTTGCCGAACTTACCAGATTCATTATTCTGAAAGTTCTAATCAACATATGATTTATGTTCGGTTCGCCTATTACCGATTGTATATTGATATTATGAATAATTTTTTCAGCCTCTTCTGTTTTTCCCAGAAGCTTATATACATCGATTAAATTAACTATTATTTCAGTATCTTCCGGAAACAAAGAATTTACTTGTTCAAGATATTTTTGGGCATCCGTAAAGTTGTTTTCGGATTTTGCAATCATCGCCAGAAAAACATAGGCATGTTTGTTTTGTGATTTTAAAAGACTGCCAAATATATCTTTGGACTGCTGGTAATTGCCGGAAAAAAAATAAGCTTTTGCAAGCTCAAGAAGTATAGTTTCGTTATCTACATAAACTTTAAGCATATCCAAAGATTTTCTGATCGCGGCTGCAAACTGCGAATCGTCTATAGACCTTCTTATAAAATCTAATCCGTCGTTTAATTCTGCTTCATATTTCAGTTGAATATTCACTTAATATATTTTCCTTAAATTATGATCCGGCACCTTGCCGCACAAACATTCATTACTGCATATGGAATCATTATTGCATTCCAAAATCTTTCTTCTGTAATTCTGCATAGCTTCTGAATTCCAAATTTCTTCAATAGAATTTTCCATAACATTGCCGATAACATTCCTGTTATCTCCGAAATGATTCCAACAATAACAGTCAGGCCTGATAGTACCGTCAAAATCCAGATATAATTTCCGCCACGGGACATAACAATTAATTTCTTTTTTTACCGAACCGTCTTGCTGTTCTTGACGCGCCGTTGCATCGCTGTCTTTGTTTATATATTCCAAATATTTTTTTATGATTTCAGTGTTTTTGCCTTCTTTTAAATATTGTTCCATTAAAGGCCTTAACCATTCCAAATACATTCTCTTATCAGGCAGAGTTTCCATTAAAGTGATATTATATTTTTTTGCTTTTTCTGCAACTATGCTTTTTTTATCAGATATAAATTCTATCGCTTCAGGAATAAAATTAGTATAAAAAATATCTTCGTCACTATTTCTGTAATTGACCGAATTTATAAATATAAAATCAAAACTGTAGTCATGTGCAAATTCAATAAAATCTTCCAATTGGCGATAGTTGCTTTTCATTATAGTAACGTACAATTTTAATGTTATTTTAGAATTGTATTTTTTTCTCATAGCATTTATTAATTTTATATTTTCAACTACTTTGTCAAAATCAATTCCTTTTCTTATACGTTCATGAATTTCTTTTGTTGTGCCGTCTACAGAAATCGCAATATCTCCGTTGCATTGAACAAGTTTTTCAACAATATTCGGAGTCAAAAGCGTTCCGTTGGTTATAATGTCGATATTAACGGGATATTTCATTGCCACATCAATAATTTCTTCAAAATGAGAATAGAGAAAAATCTCTCCGCCCAAAAGCACAATTCTTTCCAAATACGGAATGGCTTTCAATAATTCGTCTTTTGTTTTCTCCGGCAGTTCATATTGTTTTTTCTTGTGCAAATCGCACATTAAACATTTAACATTGCATTTTGTAGTTAATACTGCGGTTATAACTCTTGGTTTTGATTCCAAAATAATTTTTTTATCGGCAAGTTCCTTTTCGGATAAAAACGCATTGCAGTATTTTTTATACTTTTGAGGCAAAACTTTAATCATTTCGGAAGAGATCTCGGATGCTTTTGTATAATCTCTGCTTAAATTATATTCATGAACATATCTTATTGCCTTGTAGCAAATTTCAAATATATATTTTTCGTACATATCATCGCTAAGTCCGTTTTTTTTAGATTCATTAAGAGAGTATACGGCCTGTGAAAAATTGCATAAGTCGTTATATATATTATAAAGCGAAAGCCAGTGGCTGTGTAATATACCGTAGTTTTTATCTATTAATTTTTTAAAATTAAATATCGCTTCTCTGTGCAAAAACAGTTTTGCGGCACATTCGGCCAACAGATATCTTGAGTGATCATCATTTAAATTCGCCGCCAACACTCTATGAAGATTTATTCTTGCATTTGAATAATCTTTGTTGTTAAAACATATTTCTGCTTCAGCTATGTAATTATTTGAACCAGTCATTCAAAAATCCTTTTAAATTTTACAGACACACAAATAAATATATATTTAAGTTAAAAAAACTAAAAAGACTTATTCCGTTTACCAGCTATTTTATCATTTTATTTTATGATAAAAAAGAGCAGTTAAATTAATTTAAACATTGTAAATTTTACACGATGTATTATAATATAATAAATTTATGATCAAAAAAAATAAGCGAATTTGGAGGCTATAGATGAAAGATACTGCCGTTATGTTTCTTGTTTTGGGTTTAATTACGATTTTAACAACTGTTGCCGTTTGCGCACAGGCAAATAAAAAAAGCAATGTCTATGTCGCATATGAATGGGATAAATTAGAAGAAGTTATTTTAGGTTCTCCAAAAATGTTGACCGTTCCCGGTTATTATCCTACTGTGGAGTTTGGTTTTAATTATTCTAAAGACAATAAAAAATGGATGGAAGACTACGGAGGAACTCCGATAGAAACCGCAGATAAAGCCTTTTATGATAAACTCGTATTTCAATCTAATAATCTTGAAAAAGTGCTTAAAGAAAACGGAGTTGCCGTACACAGACTTGATCCTGATATGCTTTCAAAAGAAGAACTTGATTACATGCAAAATCTTGAAAAAGGATTTAACTTCCTTTATCCCAGAGATCCTGTTTTGGTAATAGGCGATAAAGTTATCGAAACATCTTTAAAAATTCCGATGAGAGCAAGAGAAAAATTTATAATAAGAAAAATTTTCAAACCTTTTCTTGAAAACGATAAAAATATTCAATATATAGCAACACCTTCGGTCTCACCAAGTTTTAAAAATGAAGAAATTTATATTGAAGGCGGAGATGTTTTGTTAAACGGCAAGGAAATCTATGTCGGTTTTTCAGGAAACGCTACAAGCGTTGAAGGGATCAATTGGCTGCAGCGATATCTCGGTCCTTCTTATAAAGTTCATCAGATAAATATAAAAAATTTTCAGCATCTTGACTGCGTAATGTCGCTTATAAGGCCGGGGCTCGGCATCATAGTAAAAGAAGCTTTTACCGGAGAACTTCCCGATTCTCTGAAAAAATGGGACTTCATTGAAGTTCCTGTTGAAGATGCAAATAATCTGGCGGCAAACATCTTTATTCTTAAAAAAAATAAAGTAATTATTGACGAAAGATATTCTTATCTTGAAAATGAGCTTAAAAAAAGAGGTGTTACGGTTATAAAAGTCCCTTTTGATGCTCTGTCTCAGATGGGCGGCGGATTCAGATGTTCCCATCATCCGATAAGAAGAGTTCCGGTAAAATAATTTTAAATAAAAAAAACTCTGTCTTAACTAATTTTGCATAAGACAGAGTTTTTTATTTAAACGGTTATTTTAATACAGACGGATGCGTTGAAAGAACAATTTCATTTACAACCGCTGTTGTTGATAAAACAACAGGACTTGCAACTGTTGAAACAGCGACTGAATTATCTGCAGGAACAGCAACTTGTTGTTTTATTTTTTCAGTTTTTATCTTAACTTTGTCTTTCGCTTTTTTTGCTTCAGCTTTTGCTTTAGCTTCAGCTTTCTTTGCTTCTGACTTTGCTTTAGCTTCGGCTTTTTTTGCTTCTGATTTTACTTCTGCTTCAGCTTTTTTTATTTCTGCATTTGATTTTTCCTTACCTTTGCTTCTTACACTTTCTGCTGTAGCATTTGCATTATCAACTTTTTTTTCGATGCTTGCTGCTGCATTTTGAGCCTCAGTCTTTATTTTTACGTCTTCGGCATAAACAGCTAATGAACAAACCGCCACTGCCAACAAAGCTAAAACAAGATTCTTCTTCATTTCTCTCTCCTTGTAATATAAGTATTTCTTGCTTACTCAGGTATTCTCCATCTTTTGAATCAAAATGTCAACAGCCTCTTTTTTATCTTATTTGAATATTCAAAAAAATATACTAAAATAATGCCAATGAGATTTATTGCACTGATTTTATCATTTCTTTTTCTTTTTACAATACCAAGTTTTTTAAGCTGTTTTTTTTATTTTCCTCTAACTGAAAACCCTCTTTATTATCCTCTGTTTTTTTTGTTTATTGTTTTATCGGCCGCGGCAACATTTACGGGCGGATTTTTAACTCTGTTTGTAAAAAATAAATATTTAGTAAAAAAAATATTTATGACAGGTTTTCTGTCTTTCATTTTATTGATAACAATGACTGCTGCAACGGCTGTTATCAATAAAGTTATATTAAGCGATCTGCCTGCTGGTTCAAATTACAAACCGTTCAATGCGGATGAATGGAAATTAAACAATAAAAAAAATAATTCGAAACTGAGACAGTATATGCTCAAAGATATTGTTCAAAATATTCTACCCGATAAAAACAAAGATGAAATAATCAATCTTCTCGGCGCACCCGACGGCATTGAAACAGACAGTATAGATTATATAACAGGTCCGGGAAGAAATCCGTATCTGTCGGACAATATCGAAGTATTAAAAATAGTTTTTGACGATTCACAACAGTACATGCGCTGTTACATAATAACGGATATTAAAAACTCGGAAGCCGGCAAGCAACTATTTTGATTTATTCAGCACGTCCGTATTTGTTAACCTGAATACGTATAAAAGCTATAATTCCCGGAAGTATCGAAATAAAAATAATTGCAAGAACCACAATTGTAAAATTATTCTTTATAAACGGTATATTGCCGAAAAAATAACCGGCTGAAACCATCGTTACCACCCATAAAATACCGCCTAAAATATTATATGCGATAAACTTAGAATAATTCATACTGCCGATGCCGGCAACAAAAGGAGCAAACGTTCTTATAATTGGGATAAATCTTGCGATGATTATCGTTTTTCCTCCGTATTTTTCATAAAAATTATGAGTTTTTTCAAGATATTCTTTTTTGACAAATCTTCCCAGCATTTTGCTTCCCAAAATTTTATGGCTGAAATATTTACCTATTAAATAATTTACGCTGTCTCCTATTATTGCTGCGACTGATAATAGAATAAGAAGACTCCATATATCAAGAATATCCTTGGAAGCAAGAGCGCCCAATGCAAATAACAAAGAATCTCCCGGAAGAAAAGGCATAACTACAAGGCCGGTTTCAACGAATATAACTAAAAAAATAATCAGATAGGTCCATAATCCGAAATTTTGAACTAAAAAATTTAAATGATTATCAAAATGAAATATTAAATCAATGAAAGTTTCTATCACTTTTATCTCCAAAATTTATATTGCAACTGTGTTATTGTAGTTTAAACAAGATTTTAAGGCAACTATTTTGACGCATCAACATGTTCTTTTCTGTATTGCGCGGCTAAAAACGCAAACAACGCAGCTGAAATTGAACTTACTGTAAATATAATTCCGGCAGTAACTAAAATATTTCCTATGCCTACTATAGGAGAAACAATACTGCCCGACAAAAAACCAGAAGCTCCAAGCACGGCGGAAGCCGTACCGGCCTGTTTTCTTGCCGAATTAAGAGCAAATGCTACAGTGACGGGAAAAGTCATACCCATCATAAAACACAAAGCGAACAAAGCGCTTTCAAAAAAAACGATCGTCATATTATCCGCCAGAAATATTAAAAGCAGAATACTGCATATAATCATGCCGATATTGCTTATTTTCAATATAAATTCCTGATTTTTAAATCTTGACGATATAGCTGCTCCCACTCCTATGGCAGTTGCATTTGCCGCAAAAAACAAACTGAATGCAAAAGGCGAAAAACCGTAATGCGTCTGGATTATAAAAGGCGACGCCGATATATACGCAAATAAAATCGCCATGGTAAATGCCATTTGAAAAGTCGAATAAACAAACATTTTATTTTTAAAAACATTTCTGAATAAATTAAACGATTTTGAAAGTTTTTCTTTTGTTCTTCTTGTTTTTGAAAGCGATTCTTTAAAGTTTGAAGATACGATCGTAAGCAAAATGCCCCAGAAAAACAGTATTACAAAAATACCCTGCCAGCCTGTAATTCCCAGAGCTAGGCCGCCTGTAATAGGCGCAACAACCGGAGCCATT
This sequence comes from Endomicrobiaceae bacterium, assembly GCA_963666965.1. Taxonomy (GTDB): domain Bacteria; phylum Elusimicrobiota; class Endomicrobiia; order Endomicrobiales; family Endomicrobiaceae; genus Proruminimicrobium. Next base: position 1,235,835 of record OY762939.1, on the reverse strand, counting down.
CCGTTTATCGCTCCGACTATTGAAAAAGCCTTTGCAAGATTTCTGCCTTTAAATTTATCCGCGGCTATCGAACGGGCAATAACAATTCCGCCGGCCGCAGCTATACCCTGAATCAGCCTTAAAAAAACAAAAATTTCTATACTTGGAGAAAAAATACATGCAAACGTCGATATTAAAAATAAAATCATTGCCGTTAACAGCGGACGCCTTCTTCCGTATTTGTCGCTTAAAGGCCCGAAAACAAGCTGTCCGAAAGCCATACCGAACATTGAAAACGTAAGCCCGAGCTGAACCATGGGAATACTTGTATCAAAATGCTCAGTCATAGAAGGCAGACTCGGCAAATACATATCCGTCACAAACGGCCCGAAAGCAGTCAGCATGCCAAGCATAATAAAAATAAAGTAAGCAGAATTTCGTTTGTTCATAATAATTTTTTGGATTTTATTTATAGATAAAACTTCTCAATTGAAGGATTTTTCTATCGCAAGATTATATATTTTTTTTGATTTTACGGCAAATTGAAAGGCGGAGTATATAATTCATCCGGGATCGCATATAAAATTGTCTCGCTCAAAGAATCATAATCATAGTGCATAATTTTAAACACATAATTTTTAAGAGTTTCATTTAAAAAAAGCGGTATCTCATACATATCCTCAAGATTATGATATATACTGACGGCTATTTGTGGTCTGTGATTTTGTAAGGTATTAATTGCCCCCTGAACAGCAGAATATTCAGCCCCTTCTATATCAAGTTTAATAAAATCAATTTTTTCTATATTATTTTCTTCTACAAATTGATCAATTGAAACAGATTTTATCATCCCTTTAAAACAATAATACGATTTATTGCAAGGTTCTTGACGGACTTTAGAAACATAGCCTCCTTCTAAAATTTTATGTTCATATAAAAACATCTCTTCTTCTTTTGACGAGAGGGCTTTATTTACATATTCAATCTTTTTATTTCTCGAAAATTCCTCATATAGCGACGATTTTCTTACATACTTATCAAATATTTCAAAAGCATATATTTTTTCAATATTTTTAAATTCTTTCACAAATTGCAGCGTCGTAAAGCCATCCCATGCTCCGCCGTTAATAACCGTCTTTATTTTATCTTTGTTTATATAATCAAGATATTGGCAAGGCCATAAATCAAATCCCATTGGACTTTCATACAATATACGCAAATAGCGCAGAAGAAAATCGCATTTCATTTTATAATATCTTGATTTTTCGGGATATAATCTCTGTGATGTTAAAAAATCATATAACTGTCTGTCAATTTCGTCTTTTAAAATAAGTTTAACTTTATTGAATTTAACTATCAGATCGTCTATTTTAAATCTTTTATTGTTTCCGCAAATAGAATTAATGTCTTTTATATAAAGTCTGTCACGAAAAAAAGATTTAAAGAAATTAGTTAAAAGATTTTTTTTCTTATCTTTATAAACTTGTTTCAAAAAGTTTTTCATCTTAATCCTTAAAATAAATTAATTTTAATTACGAATCTGTTACTATTGTATAACATTTATTATCTGATTTAAAACAAAAAAATCAGCGCCATCTGCATTGTAAACTTCTTTTTCTAAAAACAGCACAATACTGATTAACCCCTATCTCAAAACTGTTTATCAGTGAATATCCATACGGCTCTAAAATATTTTGAACTTCGTCAGGATCAACTTTGATTTCCGAAGGCGGTCCGAAAGATGTATCTTTTTTATTAAAATTAATAACTATAAGTTTGCCGTCGTCTTTAAGAACATTGTTTAAATTCCGAAGTAAAATGAAATTCAATTTCAGGATACTCTTTTATGTAATGATTCAGCATCCATTCTGATTCTGCAAAAAATACAAGATTATTATTTTTATCAAGTCCGATTCTGTCTGATTTATAATTACAGAAATCATTTATCTGTTTTTGATTTTCGGAAGTAATCCAGCATGCCTTGTAAAAATTTAGAGGTTCAAACCGGCATTCGGCGCCATACTCGTTTGTAAGACGGTATTGAATAACCTCAAACTGAAGCTGTCCGACGGTTCCTATAATTTTTCTGCCGTTATTTTTCATTATAAAAAGCTGGGCAACTCCCTCGTCGGTAAGCTGCTTTATGCCTTTTTCAAGCTGTTTAGCCTTCATTGAAGTGCTGACAAGCTCTTTAAATATTTCCGGAGAAAAATTCGGAATTCCCTGAAACATAATATTTTCCCCTTCAGTCAGAGTATCGCCGATTTTAAAGCTTTGGCGGTCATATAATCCGACAACATCTCCGGGATATGCTTCTTCTACAATGCTCTTTTTCTGTCCGAGAAAAGTTGCAGGACTATTGAAACGAAGTTCTGTATTTAAACGCACATGCTTATAAAATTTACTGCGTTCAAATTTGCCGGAACAAACTCTTAAAAACGCGATACGGTCGCGGTGTTTCATATCAAGATTAGCATGAATTTTAAAAACAAATCCGCTGAATCCATCCTCCTGCGGATTAACCATTCTGCAATCAGACATTCTGCTTTGCGGCGTAGGCGATATTTCAATAAAGGTTTCCAATAATTCTTTTATGCCGAAATTATTCAATGCGCTTCCAAAAAATACAGGGGCTAATTCTCCGGCAAGATAACGAGCCTTTTCAAATGATCCGTAACATTCGTCAAACAACGCCACATCATTGCGTAATTGTTCGGCATAGTTGGCCCCGATATGTTCATCAAGCAATTTACTGTTTAAATCGCTGACGGCAACAACATTTTCGTCCATATGCGTCGTATTAGGTTTAAAAATATGCAAATCCCTGTTGTGCATACTGTATACGCCCTTAAAACTTGTTCCTCTGCTGATCGGCCAGCTGAGAGGACAGACATTGATATCAAGTTTTTTTTCAAGTTCGTCAAGCAAATCCAAAAGATCCCCGCCTTCTCTGTCAAGTTTATTAACAAAAATAATAACAGGCGTTTTTCTCATTCTGCAGGCTTGCATCAATTTTTCAGTTTGCTCTTCAACGCCTTTAACACTGTCAACAACAAGTATAACGCTGTCAACCGCAGTAAGGGTTCTGTATGTATCTTCGGCAAAATCTTTATGTCCGGGAGTATCAAGTAAGTTTATCTTCAAATCTTTATACTCAAAACTCATCACGGCTGTCGTAACGGATATGCCGCGTTGGCGTTCAATTTCCATAAAATCGGAAATTGTGCTTTTTTTAATTTTATTTGATTTAACGGCGCCTGCCGTTTGTATTGCTCCTGCAAATAGAAGGAACTTCTCCGTAAGCGTAGTTTTTCCCGCATCGGGATGACTGATGATTGCAAATGTTCTTCTTTTATTACTTTCTTCTTCAATTATGCTCATTTTCCTATACCATTAAAAAAACCACTCGCCTGTACGGCGTGTGGCACCATTTTATAAATCCACCAGCCTCTAAATTATCTCGTTTTATTGTAATAAATATTGCTCTTTCTGTAAAGTTAATTATTTTTTTAAATCTTCACAAATATGAATAAAACATTTAATTTATTTTAAATTATTGAGTATAATAAACTGATAATAATTATCAGGAGACAATATATGATAATCGTAGATAAAAATTTATGTCCGCAAAACCACAGATGTCCGGCAATAAAAGTCTGTCCCGTAAAAGCAATATCCCAGAACAACTATGAACTCCCTCAAATAGACCAAGATAAATGTATTAAATGCGAAAAGTGCATCAAATTCTGCCCTATGGGCGCTATTCAGAATCAATAACTTTTGTTTTGTATTTGTTGTTGTAAGAAAGTTAGCACCATCTGCACTGTAAACTTCTTTTACGAAAAACAGCACAATACTGATTAACCCCAATCTCAAAACTGTTTACCAGTGAATATCCATAAGGTTCCAAAATATCTTCAAGCTGGTCGGGATCAACTCTGATTTCCGAAGGCGGACCGAAAGATGTATCTTTTTTATTAAAATCAATAACTATAAGTTTGCCGTCGTCTTTTAGAACAGAACTTAAATTCTGCAAAACTTTTTCCATTTCATTATTTGCGGCAAATCCGTGTACGACATTAGACATAAGACATATATCAACAGAATCTCTTTTAATTGGAATTTCGTTTACGGCATCGGCTTTTATAGCAAAAATATTTTTAATTTCTTTTTGAGACAAGTAACTGTCTAAAATTTTAATTGTTTCTTCATGACTGTCAATTGCATAAACTGTTGATGTATTTCCCATAATTTCAGCAGCCGTCAATGAAAGATAGCCTGAACCTGTTCCTATATCAAGAAGAGTAAAATCTCCTTTTTCTAATCCCGCTTTAATAAGCACTTCTTTAGGATTTTCAAGAGTTTTACGGGGATTGCCCGAATGTTCATGCTTTTTCATCTTATTTTCCCTCGCTGTTGCCTTGTGTCGTGTCTTTAAGCCGTTGCCGTTAAAACTTTAAGTTTTCGTAGTTGTAGTGCCGTTGCCGTGTCGTTAAGACTTTCGTAAGTTGTAGTGTCCTTAAGCTGTTGCCGTGTCGTTAGAATTTAAGATTTGGAGCGAACTGAAGTATTTTGCAACTGCAGTTGCCGTCAAGACTAGCAAGATTTCGTGCGAAGTGAAGTAATTTTAAAGTGAAGTTTACATTAGGCGTAAGCGGTAAATGAACTTTAAAATTACAAAACTGCAGCCGAAATATTGCGGTCGCTATAAATCCTATTTTTTAAGTGCTTTAATTATGTCAATGACTCGTTTATCCACAATACTAAAACACGTCATCGTCCCTTTTCTGGTCGCCTTCAAAACACCGCCCCTTCTCAAAATAGAAAGATGCTGAGACACGTTAGACTGGGATATTCCCAGTTTATCAACCATTTTAGAAACGTTGCAGCCGTCGTGTTCCATAAGACCGGCAACTATTTTTAGACGTATAGGATTACTAATTGCTTTTAAAAGTTCACTGTCTTTTTCCGCATCAAAAGTCATGGGTTATACCCCCTTATTGTTATTACAGCAGCAGCCGCGTACTGCCAATTTATCAAAGATATACATGGCGGGACACCAATGAGTAAATGCCGACTGTAAAAGATTTAATCCTACAAAAGCAACTAACAAATACCACCAGCCGCTTACAAAATATCCGAGCGCAAGTCCCGTCAAAACTGCAATACCGGCCGTCATTCTTAAAGCTTCTTCCTGATTCATTTTATTCTCCTTTTTATTATATCTTATTTTTTTCGTGTTCGCGTCTTTTCAAAACATAATACAAAACAGGAACTGTCGTAAGAGAAAGGAGCGTCGCCGCTACTTCTCCGGTTATAAGAGAAAGTGCAAGTCCCTGAAATATAGGGTCAAACAATATTACGCCTGCTCCTACAACAACTGCCATTGCGGTTAGAAACATCGGTTTAAAACGAACCGCTCCCGCCTCAATAGCAGCTTCTTTCAGAGGCATTCCCTCTTTCATGCGCAATTGTATAAAGTCAACAAGAATGATTGAATTACGCACTACTATTCCGGCTCCGGCTATAAACCCTATCATTGACGTTGCCGTAAAGAAAGAACGGCTTATTGCATGCGCCGGAAATATTCCGACAAGCGTAAGAGGAATAGGAATCATTATTATAAGCGGTATCAAAAATGATTCAAACCATGCCACAAGTATTAAATAAATTAAAATCATAACAATTGCAAAAGCTATTCCCATATCTCTGAAAACTTCATACGTAACCTGCCATTCTCCGTCCCATTTTATCGCCGTTTGTCCCGGCACATTCGGCTGGCGCGTAAAATACTGCTGAATAGGTATTCCTGTTTTTTCGGCAAGTTTATCTATTTTTGAACGAAGCCCCATAATAACATAGACGGGACTTTCTGATTTTCCGGCAACTTCGGCTATAACATAAGCGGTTTTCTGCATATTTTTATGGTATATAGGCAGATCAAGTTTTGAAGATTCCACACGGGTCATCGCGCCAAGCCTCAGAAGCTGACCGTTTTGAGCGGCCATATTTATTGAAGAAACCGACGTCTGATTACGTCTGTCAGGAGCAAGACGTAAATTTATATTGACCGGTTCAGGTTCCCCCTCCACGTGTGCAAGAGAAATATCTGTTCCGTTTACAGCAGTGCTGATTGTTGCGGCAATATCAAATGAACTTATTCCGTTTAACGCGGCTTTCTGGCGGTCAACGTGAAGTATTTCCAAAGGCTGAACGCGCGGAACATAAGAATCAATATCAACGACATCTTCCGTTTCTTTAAGCACTTTTATTATTTCAGAAGAAAGATATTCAAGTTTGGCGCTGTCCTGATCGTAAATTTCAATTACAAGCGTTGAAAGAACTGGCGGTCCCGGCGGAACTTCCGCAACGTGAATTCTTGCTCCGAATTTAGCTGCTATAACTTCTATAGGGCTTCTGACGGCTTTTGCTATTTCATGGCTCTGCCTTGAGCGTTGTGAGCCGTGAATAAGATTAACCTGAATATCCGCCTGATCGCTGCGGTTTCTTAAAAAATAATGGCGGACAAGCCCGTTAAAATTATAAGGGCCTGACGTTCCAACATAACACTGAATATTTTTTACTTCAGAAAGAGTTTTAAGGTAATCTGCTATTTCAAGCGTCGCATTTTTCGTATTCTCAAGTGAAGAGCCTTCCGGCATATTTATAATTACCTGAAATTCGCTTTTATTATCAAACGGGAGCATTTTCATGCGAACCGCTTTTAAAGGAATAAGAGCGATAACGCCAATGATAACAGCTCCGAGTACAGAAAAATACCAAATACGCGCTTTTTTGTTAGTCATAAGCGACTTCATAAAACCTCTGTAAGCGCATATCGCCCATGACGAAGATTTTTTTGCATGGTCTGTTATTTTCGGTTTCCAAAAATCAAGAATATGCGAAAACATCCACGGGCTTACTATAAAAGCAACTGCAAGCGAAAATATCATTGCAAAAGATGCTCCGACAGGTATCGGCATCATGTACGGCCCCATCAGTCCGCCTACAAAAGCCATAGGCAAAATCGCGGCTATAACGGTTAAAGTTGCAAGTATCGTCGGATTTCCCACTTCGTCAACGGCTTTAACCGAAGAATTCCAAACAGATTTTGACGGATCTTTTATAAAATGACGGTGTATATTTTCAACTACAACTATAGCATCGTCAACGAGAATACCAATTGAAAATATCAAAGCAAACAAAGTTATTCTGTTAAGAGTATAACCGAACAGATAATAAATCAGAAGCGTCAGAGCAAGCGTTACCGGTATTGCTACTAAAACGACAAGCGCTTCCCTTACTCCCAGAAGAAGCCCTATAAGTATCGTTACGGAAACCGTTGCCAAAAGCATGTGATAAAGCAATTCGTTTGATTTTTCTTTTGCCGTTTCTCCGTAATTTCTCGTTACCTTATAATGCAGTTTATTATAATTCGGATTATGAACCATAATCTGAAGACGTTTTAAAATTTCATTTGAAACAACCGTCGCATTTGCGCCTTTTCTTTTTGCCACCGTCAAAGTTACCGCGTTTACCGGTTTTGATTTCAACAAAGAGCCTGAAGCGGAATCAATCATATAAACATTCTGTTCTCTTTCGTCAACAGAGTCTCTTACTTTTGCAACGTCGCCCAGCAAAACAGGCCTTCCGTTTGAAACGCCGACTACTGTTGTTTCCAAATCTTTGGCATTTTTTATAAAAGAATCTGTTTCAACTTTTATGGTATTGGTTCCTTTAGTATAATGGCCTGCGGGAAGACGCGTATTTGTTGAGGCTATTGTTCCTGCTATCTGAAGAACGCCGAGCCTGTATTCAGCCATGCGTTCCGGTATTACGTGCACATTAAACTGTCTGCGGTGTCCGCCTATAATCTGCGTTTCTGATATATTTGAAATTGAAGTTATGTCCTGCTGAATTGAAGCTACTGCTTTTCGCAGAGAACGGATATCGCCGTCTTCGTTCCAAAAAGTTAAAGCAAGGATAGGAACGTCGTCAATTGATCTTGCCTTTACAATCGGCTCCATAGCTCCGGCAGGCATCAAATCTTTGTTTGAAGAAACTTTCGTAAAAACTCTTGTCATCGCTTCTTCCATATTTGTACCGACTTTAAAACGAACTATAAACATCGCTCCGTTTGCTTCGGCTGTTGAATAAACGTATTCAACGTCTGAAATTTCCCAAAGTTTTCGTTCTCCCAGGGTTATAAGCCTGTCTTCCACTTCTTTTGCGCTTGCTCCCGGAAACGGAACAAATATATCAAACATAGGAACTGAAATTTGCGGTTCTTCTTCTCTTGGTAGATTTACAACCGCTATAACTCCTAATAATAAAGCGGCAATAACCAAAAGAGGAGTAAGCCTCGTTTTAATAAAAGCTCCTGCTATTTTGCCGGCGATCCCTGTTTTTTCATTTATTAAATTCATTAACGAGCCTCCGCGGTTAAATTGTTTATAGCGTCTACCGTATCAAGAGACAGCTCTCCCGAAACAGCCATAAGAGAAACATAAGCCATATTCATGTTGTAAACTGTTTTATAAAAAGCCGACTGAGCCGATAAAAGCTGGTCTTCAGCACGCAGCATATCAATTACCGAAATTCTTCCCTGTTTGTATAAAACACGCATCATTTTTACCGATTTTAAAGCCTGGTCTTTTGAATTTCTCATCTCAGTTAAGGCTCTTGCCGATGCTTTATAATTGTTATATGCGTTTGAAACTTCTATTACAGCCTGTTCGCCCATAGACGATATTTTTGCGTCGGCCTGTTTATATTGACGTTCTATCATATCAACTTTTGCTCCGTGGGCGGGATCTAAAAAATTCATCGTAAGCTGAAGTCCTATGGTATAGTGGTCCGGCATATATGTCATCTGATATGAATCTGTTTGTATTTTTCCGAAAGCCTGCACAGACGGCAGTATATTGTTTTTTTCAACTTCATGGGCATCTTTTAACGAGGAATGTTCCAATCTTGCTATATTTATATCGCTGCGCTCTTTAACTGCATTATTTATAAGTGTTTCAACAGATGCTACTGAATATTCTTTTTCAGACATTGCTCCATCTACTGCAAAATATTTTTTATCTTCCCCCGCCATTACTGCAAGAGCAGAAACAGCATTATCATAACCGCTTTCTGCTTCAATACGCTTTGCCGATATAGCGTGTTTAACTGCAACAGCTCCGTAATATTCGGCTCCGGGCTCCATTCCGCGCGAAGCAAGGCTTGAAGCGTCTTTGATTTCAGCCTGAGCCGATTTTTCTGCTTCAACAGCCGCAGCTATTAGGGCTTTATCTCTGACAGCTGAAAAATACCGTTCCAATACCTGAAGTATAAGCTGCTTTTTAACTATTATTTCTTTCTGGTTTGCCTGAGCGATATAAGTTTTAGATGATTTTACTCCGTAAGAAAGTTTCCCCGCTGTATATATCGGAACGCCTACCGATACCGAAGCCGTAAAATCGTCAGTCGGGCTGGGATGGTTAAGACTGTCAACTTTAAAGTTAGCCTCAGTAAAACGTTCCTGTCTCAAATAAGAGCCGAACGAAAATACGGGGTCATCAGAACGCACAAGCGACATTTCAAGCGAAGCTTTCGGATAAAACTGTCTTTTGGCAAATTTATTTTGCTGCTCGGCCTGCTGTGAAAAAGCCTGAACCTGCTTTAAATCATAATTTCTTTCTATTACTTTTGAAACTAATGTTTTAACGTCTGCCGCATAAGAATTTAAACTAAAACTAAAAAACATAATTACGACGTAAAAAAACGTAAACCGCATTTTTTTTTGCGCCTGTTTATTTAATATATTCATTGCGTCTCCCTATATCTATTTAAGCATATATTAGAATATTATAATATATTTGTCAAGAAAACAATTTTATTATAATGCTTTTACTGATTAAAAGATTGTTTAATTGCTCAACAAATGGTAGGATACATTACAATAAGAGTTGTTTGTCAATGTTATAATTTTTTTTTCAAAAAATTAAGTATTTTTGACTTTAAAATTGTAATCATACATCTGTCACGTTGATTAAATATGGTATAAAACTTCAAATGTTTTATATCCCACCTGTGCAGTATTCCTTTCAAACAGAGAAATTATTTAATTTTTATTGGTGATAACAAATATTCAAAATGCTTCAAACCGAAAGCATTGCACCAATTGATTCAATACGCAAATTCATTACACATTGAATAATTTTTTTTGCCGGCACAGACGCCAAGGGATACTTATCATGATTAAAAATAACGGATTAAAAATAGACAATCTTCAGTCGAAACTGCCTATTATTCAGGGAGGAATGGGCATCGGTATTTCCGGCTCAAATTTAGCGGCTGCCGTAGCCGAAGAAGGCGCTATAGGAGTTATATCATCAGTAGGATTATGCGCATTAAATAGCGATCCTGGCATGGATAATAAAACGGCAAGCAAAGAAATGTTAAAAAAAGAAATACGCCGCGCAAAATCAATGACAAAAGGAATATTAGGCGTAAATATAATGGTCGCTGTTTCAGATTTTGATGACCTTGTAAATATTGCGGTAAATGAACAGGCTGATTTAATAATAATAGGCGGCGGTTTGCCTTTAAGAAATCCTGTAAAAAAACTCGGCAACATAAAAACAAAAATTTTATTAAAAGTCTCTTCCGCAAGAGCCGCAAATATTGTTTTTAAACTTTGGGAAAAAAACCACAGCAATATTCCTGACGGAGTAGTCGTTGAAGGCCCTCTGGCGGGCGGACATTTAGGCTTTAAACCGGAAGAGATTGAAGCTCCTCAAAACAATTTAGAACGTTTAATTCCCGAAGTCATTCAGGCTCTAATTCCGTTTAGAACAAAATTCAAAAAAGATATTCCCGTAATAGCAGCAGGCGGTATTTATACCGGCGCCGATATGTGTAAATTTATGAAATTAGGCGCTAATGCCGTTAAAATGGCGACAAGGTTTGTGGCAACTAAAGAATGTGATGCCAGCGATGAATTTAAACAGGCATACATAAACTGTAAAAAAGAAGATATCGGCATTATAAAAAGTCCCGTAGGACTGCCTGGCAGAGTTATAATGAACGAATTCACAAAAGGAATAAAGGATGGACAAAGAAAACCTTTTAGATGTCCGTGGAAATGTTTAAAAAACTGCAATTATGAAACTGCCCCTTATTGCATTTCCATGGCGCTGGCAAACGCAAAAAGAGGCAATCTTAAAGAAGGTTTTGTATTCGCGGGAGCAAACGCTTATCTGGTTGATAAAATAGTTTCCGTAAAAGAACTTATACAAACTATTATGTACGAATACAACGCAGCTTGCAGCATTTAATCCTTTGCAAATATTTCAGACTTAAACTTTTTTAGTACTATTTTATTAAATAGCTTTCCCCTGCAACACAGACTACTTAGTTACAAGTTTTTTCAATTTTGCCTGCATTTCAGGCGTTAACTGTTTAATCAATTGCGCATTATATGACCCGCCTATCATCGGCATAATTGTCGGGTCTTTAGTCGGATTATTATTAGATATATCGGCATCAAGTATCTGCTGTGCTGCAACGGAATATTCGCGTGATTTATAGGCCGGCGTTCCTTCTTTTACTGCCGGATCTACGTTTGTTGCAACGATTGAAAGCGTATTGTCGCTGTTCAGATATATTTCAAAAGTACGCAACTGCTGAGGAAAATCTCTTAAAGATGATGTTTCAACTTCCCAAAAACCTTTTTCAGGAGCTTTTAGGGGATCCGGCGATTTGAATGCCTTAACGGTATTTAAATGACGATGTCCTGAAATCCACATTATCAAATTAGGATGATTTTGAAGTTCGGCAATCAAATTGGGCAGTGTTACTGCATTTTGAGGATCAACCCACCAGCCCATTTCTGATCTCGGGGCAGTTACTTCAACGTCTATCGGAATATGCGCGGCAATAATCATAAGCTGTCCGGCAGCATCACCGTCTGCAAGTTCTTTTTTCAGCCAGTCCCAGCGCGCCTGGTCAAGAAAACCGTGTCCGTGAATATCGGCGGAACCGTCATTTTCATTCTGAGTATTATCAAGAACAATAACTTTTATAGGAATATCTGATTTCGGAATAAAACTGTAACATGCAAAACCTTTCTCGGCATCCGCCAGATTGAAACCGTGTCCGACAGGATTTGATGTCGTGTTAAAAAACTCTTTAATCCATTCCGTTCTTAAAAGCGAACGGCGGTTCATATCTGCAACAACTTTTGGAGGTTTCTTAAAATTTGCAACAGGACCGGCAAATTTTATATCACCGTAAGGAGTAGAGCCGTCTATTAAACCCGTATAAAAATCCTGATTATTTATAAAACCCGGGTTTTTTAATACGTCTCCTGTGGCAAAAACCGTATCGCTTATATAAGACTGTCTCAGATCTTTTCTGCTGCTGTAATCGACAGGTATTGATCCTACATAAAAATGATCGTGGTTGCCGAGCGTCTGATACCATGGAATTGTTTTATCAAGTCCTGCGGCTTTAAAAGGTTTTTGATAATCAATTTTCTTAGCCCCTAAATTAGCGCCTGAGCTTGGAGTAATAACCTTGCCGTCAAGAACATCTATATACCATCTTGTCTCATTATATTGAGTATTATTAGCAGCATCGCCTAGAGATATCCCGAAATCAAACGGATTTATTTTATGAAGAGCATTAATAGTCTGAACCGCAGCGTCTAAAACATGAGTGGTATAAAGCATGCTGCCCGAGTATAATGAGGCTCCGATAGCTTTTTTGGCATGCAGCTGCTGGATATATATCAATTGATTAGGAGCTTCTTTATCGGTAATATGAATATCGCTTATTGTAAAAAAAGTTAAAAGTTTATCTTTTTTAGTAACTGCCGAACCGTCATATTTTTCAGGCATAATATCTGTTCTTATCGCAGCTTTGAGAGGAGCGCCAAACGTCCATTTGCCGTATCCGTATTTTTTATATTTTGAAATTTCATGAAGATTGATTTCTGTCGCAGGTTTAGGATCCGGAACTATTGTGCGCTCAAGGGTAGTAAAAACTTCTGAATCAATAGGATATCCTTTGGGTTCTTCTTGTTTTTTTGCTCCAAATACGGATGAAGATAAAAGCAGCATACTCATTAAAAAAAATAAATTGATCTTTGCGTAATGAAAATTTTTTTTCATAATGCGTCTCCCTTTGCAGTAGTATTTTTAGATTTTATTATCGTCATTTTATCTATTTAATTTTAGTTAAGCAAATTAAAAACTATCCGGCATATATCTTAACCTATGGCTTTATACCGTCATAACTTACCATTCAAGTTCCTGCATCAATCTTCTTGCGTCATTATTTCCTTGTTCTGCGGCTTTACTTATTAAACTGCGCGCTTTTGCTTTATTTTGCGCCATACCGTCTCCGAGATAATACATAAGGCCCAATTTTACCTGAGCCGACGCATTGCCTTGCTGGGCGGCTTTTTCAAACAATTTAACAGCCTCTTTATTATCCTCTTTTACAAATACGCCTTCATAATACATATTGCCCAAAAGGAACTGCGCATAAGGCATTCCCTGATCGGCAAGTTTTTTATACCATTCAAACGCTTTTTTATAATCCTGCTCTACGCCGGCTCCCTTGTAATACATAATTCCTAATAAAATTTGAGCCTGAACAATGCCTTTATCCGAGGCTTTTTGATACCATTCAAATGCCTTTTTATAATCTTTTTCAACACCTTTGCCTTTATAATACATATCGGCTAATTGAATTTGATATTCGGCAATACCGTCAACGGCCCTTTTATATATTGATTTAAACTCCATCGAGTTCTCATATGATGCTACTGTATCGGCAAATAATGTTATAGGACAGCACGACAAAACTAAAACCAGAAAAATATATTTTTTTATCATAGGTTATCTCCGATTGTAAGATTCAACAGCCTGCATTATACTAAATAAAACATTAAAATTTATGTTTTATAGTCGTTCCATGTCTTTGAGATGTTGCCGTTATCAGTTGTCGTGTCGTTAAGACTAGCAAGATTTTGTGCGAAGTGAAGTAATTTTAAAGTAAAGTGCAAAAGAAGCGGAGCGATTGGTAAATGAGCTTTAAAATTACAAAACTGCAGCCAAAATGTTGCGGTCGCTATAATGTATTTGACAAATTATTCATAGAAGAAAGCGGAATCCACGTCGTATCATATGTGAATATGATATCTATCTCGCTGTAATGCCAATACTTGCGTATGGCGCGGATCATTTCTTTCCTGACTTTATCTATAGTTTTTACAGTCCTGTTTTTATTTAAATATACATGAACGACAACGTATAAAGTTCTCCCCCTTTTAGTTGAATATGCGTTAAAACCAGCCAAATTATGTTTACCGATAAAAGGATTGATGACAGTATCAAGCTCCTGCTGTATATTTGCAGGAGGCGCCGAATTTAAAAGTTCAAGGATATTATCCCATAACTGCCTGATAAACTGAGGAACAAGAAAAAGAATAAACAGTAAAGTCATTCCTGAGTCAATGTATGGAACGATAAAAGCAAACCGCGTTTCAGGCAGCAATATGATGCCTAAAAAAGCAAGCAGAACAGCAATGCTTAGCATAGTATCGTTTAACCAACTTTTTGCTTCTGCCGACAAAACCGGAGAAACATGTCTTTTTGCGGCGCTTCTAAGAATAACATATACCAAAGCGCAAACCACAACAGAGATTGCAGTATACATTGTTGCGGCATCAACGCCGATATAAGCTCCGCCGGAAAGCAATGTTTTAACGGCAAAATAAGCAAGCACAAAGTTCATTGTAAGAATAAACATTGTTTGTATAACTATAAACAGCGATTCAAAAGAACCGTAACCGAAATGATAATTCTCATCTTCTCCCTTTTTTATCAGCTTAACGACATATAAAGACATCAGCATAAAAAAACTGGACGTAAAAGAATATATAGAGTCAAAAAGAACGGATTGAGAGCGCGATATCAACGCAAAATAAAAACCGCCTACCGCAAACATTAAATTGATTACGGTAACGAATTTTATTAAAGAAATTTCTGAAAACCCTTGTGATTTTTTCCTCATAGCAGCACCGCCAGTATAAAGCCTCTGGAGCTACTATTATTATAGTCTAATAAGGGTAAAATAGAAATAGGTTTTTGTTAATTCTCTACAGTTATCTTATTAATTTACTTATTTAATAATATATAATATACGAATAAAGAAAGGAGAGTGTCTATGCGTAAACTTAAAGATAACATGTATCCTGTTTGTACAATTTTATATAAAAAAGATAATTCTGACGGTTGGTATTATGCTTGTATGAGCGGCGAAGTTAAAGTTTGTGAAAAAAAATGTAAAGAATTAAAAGAAAAAAATAATTGGTATGATTTTAAATGCTATGAATCAAGTCGGTGTGTCATAAAACGAGATATCCCCTTTGGTGATTGTCTTCCTGAAGCAAAAACTATGCATATGACAACAGACTTAATTTTCTATCCACAAGAAAAAAAATGGTATTATCCTAATGAAGTTATCCCTTATCCTAATAATTTAGCAAAAACAATAAATAAGTTTGAAATTATAGTAAAAGGTGAAGGCGAGGATGACGAATATTTATGGGCACCTGATACTGAAGATGATTTTCAAGATGAAACTGATGTTATAATACATTTTAAACTTTCAAAAAATAAAATTGTAACTATTGCCGATGATTTGATTATATATATACCCAAATTTATAGAACGACTAAAAAAAGATAATTATTCAAATTTAACAGTTGAGGAATATAACTATACTAAATTTTTAGCTTGGAAAATTGAAGATAAAATAAGATTGATTATTCAAAGCTATGATTATGCAGATGTAGTAATTACATTTGATAAGTTAATTCCAACAAAATTATTTTATAAAGAATTTGACAGTTTATATAAAAAACTAAAATATTATATAAATAGAAAAACACAACTATACAGGGATTTTAAAAAGCAAGAACAATTTCTCCACAGTTTAAAATGGAAATACAGTAAAGAACTTGTTGATGAGCCGCAAGAATATACGATGTTTGATTGGGCTAAAAATAAAATTAAAGATTTAAAAGCATTTGCCGAAAAAATTAACCAAAATGTCAAAAAAAGCAATAAAAAATTATTGCACTTTCATACGGGTGAGTATAAATATTGGTTAAAATCTGATGAGTGTATAGTCAGATCATATTCTACTGATTGGAAAATTAAAGATATTATACGATTTGTGAAAAGCGCTAATTTTGAATATAAAAAAGGAATAACTCTTTCTGATATTTACAAACAATTACTAGATAAAGGTTTTAACAATGTTATAGATTGTAAATTTAATAATAAAGAGGTCACAATATATGCAAATGGCGAAGCAGAAAGCACGGAAGCAAGCCAAGAAGAAATTAAAAAATTAGAACAAATAATAAAAAATATATCTAAAAAATTTGACGACAAATCAAAATTTACTGTGTCAAAGTTAGTATGTTTGTTCCAAAAATATAAAAATATCAGTTCTTTTGGTTTCAGAGACGGTATTATGAAACTTTAATAGTCCATACTATTGTGTTCTTTTACTCCAAAAATATAACTTATTCAATTTCTACAACAGGAACAGTTCTTATTCTTTTCTGCGCATCTTCATATCGATATGTACCTAAAATCTTTCCTGTAAAATTTAGTTTTTTACCATCGTATAAAATGGTTTCTGACGATACTGTGGTTTGTATATATACAATATTCAAATCTTCCACAACTGCAAGGGCATTATGTTCATCAAGTGTTTGAAAAATCTCTCCTACAACACGAATAGTCTCAGAAAATGCTAATTGACTAATTAGCAATAAAGCTATTACTGCTAGTAATATTTTTTTCATTTTATATTCTCCATCTTACAAAATAATTTCAATTACACTTTTAAATATTTATTATACATATTCACTTAACTTTGCGTAATACAAAAGACCAGGACAAATATCAAATTCGTTATAAATATTCTAACGACAATCTACTATAAATTTATCAAGCAACTACAATTTATTCAGGATTTTCTACAACAGACCATATCAAAGCACCTACCCAACCAACATATGTCCACCCTAAAAACAAACATAATAAGAAAATGCCAAGAGTATTCTTAATTCCCCTAATTACTGCAACAAACCATGGTATAAACATTACAATTGTGATAATAATCAAAATAATTGCAATAACAAATAAAGAAATTGGCGTTAAACTATCCATATCATTCTCCTTTGATTTTTTTGCACCACAGAATACAGTATATTCTCATTAAATTTGTTTTTATTATGTGCCGTTCAAGACTAGCAAGATTTTGGGCTGTTGGGCGGATTGTTGCCTTCCACT
The DNA here is from genome assembly GCA_963666965.1 of Endomicrobiaceae bacterium. Classification (GTDB taxonomy): domain Bacteria; phylum Elusimicrobiota; class Endomicrobiia; order Endomicrobiales; family Endomicrobiaceae; genus Proruminimicrobium. The sequence goes on along the minus strand of OY762939.1, from coordinate 1,218,490 downwards.
AAAAAGGCAATCAACCGAAGCGAAGTGAAGTAATTTTAAAGTGAAGTTTACATAAAAGAAAGCGCAAGCGATTGGTAAATGAGCTTTAAAATTACAAAACTGCAGCCAAAACATTGCGGTCGATATATAAATTTGTTAAAGAAGAAAACAACTGGGGTACACAAAATGAAATACTTGGAACACTAAATAATGAACTTAAAATCATGTATCAAATAGAACAAGAATATAGACAAGTTCACATACATTCTAGAGTATTTCGCAACAATCATCCTCATAACATTACATCCTAACATAGATTATAACTCATATATTATGTGTGGATATATATAATGTAATAAGTATTATACATTAATTATATCAATTAAACTATATAAAATATTATGAATTTTTATATGATAACAATTTAGAACTGCTTCCAAACTGGTTTTCTTCAATATGTTTTCATATTGAAATCAACTCATAACAGAAATATGTTTTTAAATTATATTTATATATAAAAACAATTGATTTATCAATATAATTTTATTTTTTATTTGATTTAATAGTAAATTTTATTATTTTGATTAAATTAAACCGTTGTCTTTAAATGAATAAAACTCATTTGGAGTGATAATAAGATGATCCAATGTGTTAATTTCTATAGTTCTCAAACCTTTTATAAGCGCCGTTGTTGCTATTATATCTTGTTCTGAAGGTTTATTGCTTACCTGATGATTGTGGCTAAGAATCACCGAAACACAGTTGTGTTTTAACGCTAATTCAGCCACCTTACGAATATATATTACAGCTTTATTTACTACTCCTTTTGATATAGACTCTATTGCTATAACTCTATTATCTGCATTTAAAAATATTACCATAAACTCTTCATATTTATTATGTCCTATTCTGTTTCGTAAATATTCAACTACTTCCTTTGGCGAGCTTAATTTCTCGGTATATTCCAGTTTGACCCTGCTATAAAGTATGCTAAATTTATGCACCAGAGATATTATTTCCTTTAATTTTTCATTTTTAATTTCGTGTAAGTCATCACTATTAAATAAAGTGTATAGATTCTTGTAGGTATGTTTCATTTCTCTGATAGTTTTATTTGAGGCTCTTACGTTAGCAATCTTACAAAGATTGCTGACAACTTCATTGAATTCTAAAGTTTCCACAATATTTTATCCTCCTTTTGATTTATTAATCAATGTTTAATAATGCGTCTCTTTTTCTTGTTCTTTTTGTATTGCTTTATGCTATCTATTATTAAGATGGATAATACCTTTACAATAACAAGAAATATCAACCTGTAGAGCGATAATACATAGAAATTTTTTAGTAAAAATTGCATTATTACTGCTCCTTACTTTAAATTTTCTGCTTCAATATGGAAATATACAGACAGGCTTCTATTATCTATCTGTATATCTCCTTCCTTATTTGTTATACGCAGTAATGGAAGTTTTAATTCATAAGTAATTCTTCCTATACTTTTAATATAAAAATATAGAAATATTCCAAATAGTACAGAGGCAAATAAATTGCTTATACCGGCAAGAACTGCCACTCCTGTGAAAGCTAAAATTACAGAAGACAGTATAAAGTTAATTATAGCTCCTGTAATTTTATTTAAACACATTAACAGTTTAATCCATTTAGGCAATGCTAAAAACATTGCAATTTGGATAACTGTCATTGTAAATACAAATATAATAAAAAGTATCAACATAATTTATCACCTCCTTTTTTTACTGATTTAACATCATTTACTTGCTACGAAGAATTGATAAAATCAATTCTTTTAATGCTTTATCTATTGTTGCTAATAACATTCCTACTACTGTAAGAATGAACACAGCAATTAAACTTAAAGCATTTAACTTCTTAGATGTTCTGTTGATTAATTTCATAGTAATCACCTCCTTTTTAATTTTTAGAAATAAAAAAAGAAACTGTATATTGAAGATACAGTCTCTTTAAACTAGGGTATAGGCGTAAAATAGCTTTTCTAATATTTATATTACTTATACCGACTAGGTACTAAAACCTAAATTATGAAGAAATTACTACATTTAAGGCTTCTTGATGTTGTTTATTTTTTGTTATTATTATTTAATATATTTATTATACTTTATGAAAAACTCACCTATTCTGCATCATTATGTACCACGCTGTTTATTAAAACATTTCTCAAACGATAGTGAATTATTTCTCTTAGATAAAAGAGATTCTTCTGTAAAAAAAAGTTCCATAAAAACATCTTTTGCTGAAAAACATTTCTACACCATTGAAAACGATGTTACTCTTGAAAAAGCATATTCTGAATTAGAAAATGCCATATCTCCAACTATAGATAAAATAGTTTCTACCGGAGATATTGGCTGGCTTACAAATAAAGATAAGCACGAACTTATTGGTTTTTTTATTGTACAAAATCAAAGAACACATTTAGCTAGATGTAATATAGAAAAATTGTTACAAAACTTCGTCAAAAGAGAATTAAAAATTTTAGGAAATATGAAACAATTACCAGAATCACAAAAAGAATTATTAGACTCTTACAAGAAAAAAAATACAAATATTTTAGATAATATAAACGTGGAGATAGAACCAAATTTCATAAAGTACAATATAGTCTCATTTCTGAGTGATTTACCTGAACTTGTAACAATTGCGATACAAAACAAAGTTTTTTGTCTGATTGATAATGAAAAGGAATTATTTTATATAGGAGATACACCAGCTGTAATGTATAATCAAAAAAAATTTCCCCCGTATGGGAATATAGGTTTAGCTGTTCCGTTTATTGAGATGTACCTTCCTTTATCTCCTAGATATTCATTATTCATTTATTATGATAATAGTAATAATCCAAAATTTAAAGATTTATCTTTAATAAAAGCAATCGAGCCTAATATTACATTTATGAACTACCTTCAAATTGCTTGGGCACATAGATTTGTTGTATCTAAAAACAATGATTTCAATTTTGCACTGAAAGTACTAAAGGAAAAACCTCATATAAAAGATGGAAGCATTTATAAAATAACTGTTGATTAATTTTAAATACAATACTTACTATTTTTTAACTATATTTATGTATTGCTATTTAAAAAATATTTTTAATATTTTAACACCTATTTTACGTTGTATACCTAGCTTTGTTGTTGGAATACCAGTTTTTCTAGCGATTTTTTGTTTTAAAATCGAAACTCCTAATAAACGACTAAGTGAAAACGATAATCCATATTTTCTAACCATAACAATCCCATCTGAAATCTTTAAAAATTAAATTATTTTCAAATCATATAAGTTACACAAATCACTATTAGCGTCTAATGGTATCAGCCAAGTAGGGCACTCTAAAGGAGCATCTAACGTATACCGAATTATCATATCTATATAGAAATTCAATATATTCAAAGAATTGATCCATCCAGAAAAATTAGTATTTGAAGTTTTTAAAAATAACCAATCTATTATTGCCATAGCAATAACTTGGTTATTTTTTGTAAGCAAAAATAGTTCTAATGCTGGTGGAGGTTCGCCTTTATCAAACTGATTAATGTTTTTTTCAATTAAAATACATGCAAGATTATTCATAATATTAAGATACATGGATTCATACGAATATTTAAATTCAAGGTATTTTATCCAACTAGATTCTTTTGATTTGTTCCACAATTGTTCCAATTCTAAAATATATGGTTCTAATACTAGCGAATCTTTATTATCTTTTAAATAATTTTCTTTATTTTTTATTTTTGCGATAAATTGGTCTTCTGAACTAAACTTACCTTTGCATAATTCTTGAGAAAATAAATATTGATTGTATTTTTTTAATTCTTCAAAAAAAACAGTATTTCTAATCAAAGCCAATTTATAATCTTCTTCATTGTTTTCTCTATTTCTTTTTGATTGAAAAGTATTTTTAAATTGATTTTGAATTATGATTTTATTGTTATTAATTGTTATTTGAACACTTAACTTATTTAATATGTGATGTATTGTATTTTCCATAGTTATTATTTTCCTTTTTTTGATTATTCAACACAATACTTATTACTAGATATATATATTAATATTTTTATTTGGAATATTTAATAAAGAATTTTTTTATAGGTTCACGAAATATTATAATTATAAGAATAGGTATTCCTAAAAACGGCACAAATAATATTAGAAGTATTAAACCAAGCCACATACTACAACCTACAAATGAATTCTCTTCTGTTTGATTGTTCTCTTCATCTTCATATTCTTCTGTGCCACTGTGTTCTGCATCCACATATTCTTCTGTACCGTTATATTCTTCATTTTCATTATAAGTATCTTCATTGTATTCTGATCTAGTATAAAAATTTGCATTGTATCTTTTTATGTATTCTTCATATTCTCTTCTTTTATCCATATCTCCTAGAATAGTATAAGCCTCATTTATAGATTTGAATTTTTCTTCACTAAATTTATCATTATGATTTAAATCTGGATGGTATTTTTTTGCTAAATTTCTATAAGCCTTTTTGATTTGTTCTTGTGTAGCATTGTTTTGAATCTCTAAAATTTTATAGTAATCTTTCATTTCATTTTCCAAATATTGCATCTATCCTTGTATTTTATAATCAACCAGTAAATATTTCTAAAAAACAAACATACAGAAATTATAAATTATTATATGGCAAATTTTTAAACCTTTTGCTTTCTAATATTGCTACAAATTTATCAAGTATGTTTTTCAAAAATTCATTAAATACATGTCTTATATCACCCTTACAAGCTATAATAAAATTTTTGAATTATTTATATCTTTCTTCTGTTTCAATATATCAGTTTGCTGTGTTATAGTTTTTGCCGTAGGTTTTGAACTACTCATACCCCAACATATAAACCAATAGACAACGGTCAATACTACATAAAAAAACAATGTAATAATAATCTGTTCCAAAAACTTAATATTGGGATCTTTAAAAGATAAATAAAAATATATTCCTGAAATTACAAAAAAACCTAACATCCAAATAAATGAATTATTATTTGATTTTTTTTTGAAATCAAGTTTTAAACCACAATTTTCACATTTTGTATCATTGAATTTAATATTTTTTAAACATCTCGGACATTTTTGTTTTTCCTTATCAAAAGATTGTTTACAATTTGTACAAAAAGTATTTATTCCATTGTTAATTGTACCACAATTACTACACACAATATGTCTGTCATTTTTATCCAAAAACTTGTTTAATCTCTCTTCAAGTCCTTGTTTGTTATCCACCATTTGTGCTCCTCCTTTAAATTAATTTATTCACTTAAAAGTATTGTTTCCTGAACTATACTTAGTTCTTTATAAGGCTCTCAGACTTCCAATAATCTCCAAAAATACTTTCAGTATATAATTTCATATTTGATGTTAAATTTTATTTAAAAATAAAAAGGCGACCTAAGTATTTATGTCATTCTAGCTCCACAAATAAAAGGTCGCCTCGGTTTCCCATACCGCTACAAGAACGGTATGGTACTCCCTAAAAAGCGATACCTTTTGGGCTATAATGCTATCTGTTTCCACAGATAGAGTTAGGTCATTAACCTAACACCAAAATGTATTTAAAATATATCAAGCTATGTTCTAGCTTGCATTCAACATCTTATCTCCTAAACTATAAAAATTAAAGTTTAAATCTTTAATTTAAATATTTAGTCTAATTATATTATACAAAAATAAAATTTAATATTATTATCTCTTTAATTCATTGATAATCTTAATTAAATAAATGCTTTATTAATCATACAAAAATTCATTTAACATATTAATTATATATATACACTTATAAAATTAATGTATTTTATCACAACTTGTTTTTTTTTGTTGGTTTTACATATTATGTGGTGAGATGTCAAAATTGATGTCCTTAATATAAATTTAAAATATAAAATTATATTTGATAAGTTTTTAAATTTAAATATTGTTTTATAGATTAAAATCTATATATTATGAGTTGAAAGTTTGATATTTGATTTGAATTGATATTTTCTATATAGATACGTTATACTGAAAAATTTAAAAAATAAATATTGTTTTTTAGAAGCAAATCTATATATTATCAATTGAAGGATGTATAAAAATTAAAAATGCAAGATTAAACAATAATGACTAAAAAAATCAAAGTTGTACTTAAAGCTTGACTAAGGAGTAAAGTTAAATGAATGAAGTAGAAGTTTTTGATGAATTTTATGGAGAAGGGTTATATAATCTACCTATTGATGTATTTAAAGAAGAATATTCTTATGACGTTATTTTTTCTTCAGGAATTTTATCCGATACAAACAACGATGGACCTTTTTTCTCTGAAGCATATGGCAATTTTTCTTTGGAATATTATGATGTAAAGTTTATTGACTATATGCTAAAAGAAGAAGATTATTTTTATTCTGGAATTAATAATATTGAGTATGATTTTGATAAAATTGAAAGTCAAAATAAAAATGCTACAATAATAAAAAATATAGATTATGTCAAAAATATAGATTCTACCATAAGCACAAATAAATATATAAAAAAATATTTTAATAGCAGCCATTTAAACCAATATCCAGATGAAATTAAAATGGAAATTATATATGGACTAACAAAATTCGCAGAATTAATATTAACTGATTATTTAAGAGGTGATAAAGATGGAACAAACTAAAAAAGCTGTTTCATATTGTAGAGTATCAACTGAAGAACAAGCCAAATCTGGATATAGCCTAAATTCACAAAAAGAAAATTGTTCTAGACATGCTTCTCAACAAGGCTATATTATTGTAAAAGAGTTTATTGAAGAAGGAGTGAGTGCAAAAACATTAGACAGACCAGCATTGAATAAACTTAAAGATTTTATTAAAGACAAAAAAAATGAAATATCTGCTTTAATAATCTATAAAATTGACAGATTATCTAGAAATACTGAAGATTTTTTATATTTTGATAATTGGCTAAGAACCAACAAAATACAATTGGTATCAGTAACTGAAAACATAGATGATACTTCTATGGGCAAACTTATGAAGACATTACTTTCTGGAATAGCCAAATTTGATAATGATGAAAGAGCACTTAAAACAAGCGAAGGAATGAGACAAGCAGTGAGAGAAGGAAGATGGCTTTGGGCACCTAAAGGGTATTCATTTCAAGCTGATTCTTATAATAAAAGAATCATGGTTCCAAATACAGAAGCTCCTTGCGTACAAAAAATGTTTAATCTCTTAAACGAAGGATCTAATATGAATGAAATTCGAAGAAAATTATTGCAAGAAGATAAATTTATTATAAGCAAGCAAGGTGTCGGTGAGATTCTAAAAAATCCTGTTTATTGTGGTTTATTACCAGACAAGTATTCTATGAATAATAGTGAATATATTAAAGGAATTCATACTCCTTTGATATCAGAAGAGTTGTTCTTTTTAGTTCAGGAAAAAATACATAAGAGAAGTTATAATTTAGATATTCCTAAATTTAAAATCAATCCTGTTTTTCCATTAAGACAATTTATGTTCTGTTCTGTGTGTGGAAGTAAAATGTCTGCTAGTATTTCAAAAGGGAAAATACATTCTAATGGTTTAAGAACATTAGTACCATATTACCATTGTTTAAAAACAGGTTGCCATCGTTTTCATAAAGATGATGTTGAAGATAGTTATTTCAACTTTTTAAAAGAGATTAAAGTTCCTGAAAACTTATTAAATTTGTTTAAAGAAATTGTGATTGATAAATTTGAGGAATTAACAAGTAATAAAAAAAGATTAATAACTATGGCAGAAAAAGAGATTGAAATACTTCAAAATCAAAAAACTAAAATAATACTTATGATGGCGGATGCAACTATTTCAAAAGAAGATGGACAAAATATAGTAGAAGATTTAAACAATAAAATCATAGAAAAAAAGAATATTATTGTTTCTTCTTCTAGTAGCTCTCAAATACCAGTCTACTGGCAATATGCTAAACATTTCATGTGTAATATGGATAAACTATGGAAGAAATCTGATATATTATTCAAACAAAAAATACAAAATCTTGTTACACCTTATGGTTTCAAATATATTGAAGGATTTATCGAACCCATAAAACTGCCTTATTTTTTAAGTGTTTTTTGCGATAACAACAGTATAAGACAAGCGTGGGGTGGCTGACGAGATTTGAACCCGCGACCTTCGCTTCCACAGAGCGACGCTCTAACCAACTGAGCTACAGCCACCGTTAATCATGAAGTAAACTGAAAAAAATAAACGTCTCCGACGTGAGTTGAACACGTAACCTACTGCTTAGAAGGCAGTTGCTCTATCCAATTGAGCTACGGAGACATGAGTTTATAGCACGAGATTATATCAAAACATTTATTTCTAGTCAAATAATGATAATTATTATATAATCTAACCGTTATGAATAATAAACCGGAATTGCTGCTTCCTGCAGGTTCGCTTTCAAGGCTTAAAACTGCCGTCTTATACGGAGCAGACGCCGTTTATTCCGGCACTCCCGATTTATCATTAAGGGCAAAATCGTCTTTCCCGATGGAAGAGCTTCAGCAAGGCATAGATTATGCAAGAAACGCAGGCAAAAAAATATACCTTACGCTCAACATATTTTCACATAACAGGGATATTGAAAGGCTTTCAAACTTCACAAAAACGGTAAAACAATTAAACCCCGACGGAGTAATCATCGCCGATCCCGGTGTATTTGATTATATCCGCACCCAGCTGCCGCAGCTTCCCGTTCATATCTCGACGCAGGCCAACGTCTGTTCAAGCCTGACGGTCAATTTTTGGAAAAAAATGGGAGCGTCTCTTTGCGTGCTTGGCAGAGAAGTCAGTTTTAACGAAATAAAAGAAATAAGAAAAGTATGCCCCGATATAAAACTTGAAATGTTTATACACGGCGCAATGTGCATAAGCTATTCCGGAAGATGCCTTATATCCTCTTTTATGGCTTCAAGAAGCGCAAATCAGGGAGCATGCGCCCATTCGTGCAGGTGGCAATATAAAACATACGTTGAGGAAGAATTGCGCCCCGGTCAGATGTATCCGATAGAAGAAGATGAAAGAGGCACATATCTTTTTAACTCGAAAGATTTATGCCTTATGCCCAAACTAAATAAAATTCTTTCTGCAGGATTAAACTCTTTAAAAATAGAAGGCAGAAACAAAACGGAATATTACGTGGCGCAGACTGCAAGAATTTACAGAAAAGCAATAGACGATTATTATGACAATCCTGAAAAATGGGATTCAAAAAAATATATGGAAGAACTTTATACACTTCAAAACAGAGGATATACGACCGGCTTTTTTGACGGAATACCAGACGATAAAGCCCAGGATTACATTGACACGTCAAGCAAAAGCGATTACAGAAACTGCGGTTTTGTTAGAGAAAATAACGGCAGCGAGATAGTTTTGGAATTAAGGCATAAATTGTCTAAAGACGACGAAATTGAATTTCTCTCCCCCTTTCGCTTTGAACCTTATAAATTAAAACTTGGAGACATCCAGCCGGCAAATTCAAAAAAAACTGTTGAAACGTTGTCTCCGGGCGTTGCAAATCAGGCCGTAAAAATAAAAATAGACGGTGAAAATATCAAACTTTTACCTGTTCTTACAGTTGCGAGAATAAAAATAAAATGAAAAATATACTTCTATTGTTTTTAGGCATTTTTATAGCGTTAGCCAGTCTTGAAATTCTGTTGCAGACAAGCTCGTTTGTAATAGCGCAGACTGATAAATTCACAAACAGGCGCGCCGGCACTTTATCAAGAGACAAAAACGTCATTAAAATACTCTGTATAGGAGAGTCTACGACTTTTGCGCAGTATCCCAAACAGCTTACCGATTATCTAAACAAAAATCTCAAAAAAGATTTTATGGTTATAGACTGCGGAATCCCCGGCACTAACATAAAAAACATAACCGACAGAATAGACAGCCAGCTTGAAATGTACAATCCCGATATTGTAATTTCGATGATGGGCATAAACGACGCATCTCTAAAAGATAAAACTGTCTATAAACGCTATAAATTAAAAACTGTCTCTCTTTTTATTCTTATAAAAAGAAATATTGAAGAAATAGCCGCAAAAAAACTGCATGCCGACGATTCAACAGGCGATTATACAAAAATTTCAGACGAATGTTTTCGCCAAAACAAAGAACCTTCGGAACTTATAAAACTGGCCGAGAAAAACCCGCATGATTTAAAAGTTCTGGAAGCACTCATATATTTTTACAGAATGAAACGGAATTTTGAAAATGTTGAAAAATATGCCGGCATATTTTTTAAAAACGGAGGCACTTTAGAACATACTTCCGTTATTTTCATGCTTACCGACATATATGTTAAGCAGCAAAAACATAATGAGGCAAAAGATTTGATATTATCGGTTTTAAAAGATAAAAAATTATCCGATGAATTAAAAAACGATTACTTAAAGAAAACTATCGAATCTTATCTTTCATTTTCAGACTTGGAGCACCAATCAGATTACTATAATCTTATTACGGCCGAAAAAGCTGAAACTTCAATACTTGACGATTTATACCAATATCTTGTGTCTAAAAACGTAAACTCCGTCTATTATAATTACCCTAATAAATTTAAACATTCAAATAAAGCTTTAACTTTAAATACAGAAGAAATTCGGCAGGCATATCTTGTTTTTGCAAAAAAAGCAATTGATCACGGAGCCGTTTACATATGCATGGGCTATCCGACTATGCCGATAAGCGAAGTAGAAATTTTTTTTAAAAACAGCCCTCTGAAAAACGATATTATATTTGTTTCAAATGAAAACAATTTTAAAGAAAGGTTAAAAAAAGAGCCCTACTATAAATTTTTCAACGACAGTTTCGGATTAACTTTCGGACACTGCACAAAACTCGGCAACGCAATGATAGCCGAAAATGTAGGCAAAAAAATAACGGAGCTTATAAATTAAAAATGTCTTTTTTAAAACTCGACCTGCATGATATATTTAACAAAGGCAGAGAAATAGACGAATCTTTAAAAAATATTATCGCGCAAGCCCTTGAAAAAGGCGTAACAGAAATTGAAATAATACCGGGAAAAGGCTCCGGACAGCTTAAGAAAAAAGTTCTGCGGTTCCTAAATGACAAAGAAACAAAAAAAATGTATACTAGATACAAAGTTGATCCTGTTAATTTCGGACGGATATTTGTATATTTGAAACGCAAAGGAGACCGTACATGAAAAATTTTATTATTTCGGTTTTAGTTAATTTTTTTGCGCTTTTTATAATCGTAAAACTTCTTGACGGAATAGCGATAGACGGATGGCATACTATGGCTGTAGCCGCAATAGTTTTAACTTTTATCCATACTTTCCTAAAACCTGTAATTATCTTTATATCTCTTCCTTTCAACATTCTTACTTTGGGCATTTTAACGCTGTTTATAAACGCAGGTCTTTTTTATTTTTCTTCAAAACTCGTGACCGGTTTTAAAGTAACGACTTTCTGGTATGCTTTTCTTGCTGCTCTTATATTGAGCTTAATAACGGTTATAATAGACGCTTATGTAATAAAAAAGAACGTAAGAGTTTTAAAACATTACGGCAATACGCCTCCTCATTCGGATATTTATAATAATAATGATAACTAAAAATTTAATAGAGCAGATTTATTCCGCGGCAACAATATTAAGATGGAACGACCATATCCGGCCTTTTAACCTGTTTGAAATAGATAAACAGGCTCACAAGATGATAATCGCCTACATTATCGCCAAATTCGACGAAGAAGAAAACAATAAAGTTGACTGGATAAAACTAATAGAGGGCGGAATTTTTGAGTTTTTTCACAGAACTATGCTTACCGACTTAAAACCTGAAGTATACCACGAAATAATGTCAAAGAAAAAAGTTGAGCTCAATAAATGGGTTTTGAACCGTTTAAACAGCGATATTTTCGAATTAAATCCGGACTTAAGAGACAGATTCGAGCAATATCTTTTTGACGACGATTACGCAAAATACGAAAAAGAAATTCTTATGGCTTCTCATGAATTTTCAACAAAATGGGAATTCGGTATAATTTATCCGTGGAACCAAATGCTTTACGGCATAGAAAAAACAAAAGAAAACGTTGAAAACTGCGTTGTAAAATACCAGAATTTTATCGGCGTAAAAAAACTTATAATGAACAAAAAATATTACGGGTTTCTCGATCTATGCGGACAGCTTCGTTTTCAGCAGAGATGGGCACAGATGTTCAGACAGCCGCAGACTACCGTTTTGGGGCATATGTTCGTAGTTGCGATATTTTCTTATATATGTTCTCTTAAAACGGGAGCCTGTACAAAAAGATGTTACAACAACTTTTTTTCGTCGCTGTTCCACGATTTGCCGGAAATTCTGACAAAAGACATTATAAGTCCTATTAAATATTCCGTTTCAGGCCTTGAAAATATAATAAAAGAATACGAAAAACACGAGGTAGACAACAGAATCCTGCCTCTTTTGCCGGAAGCATGGCGCTTTGAAATGCAGTATTTTATAGAAAACGAATTTTCCGATAAGATAATTGAAGGTTCCAAAATAAGAACCGTTACACAGATAACAGACAAATACAACGACGATTATTATTCGCCGGTTGACGGTTCGATAATAGAATTATGCGACAAACTGTCTGCTTATATTGAAGCGTCTTTATCGATAAACCACGGAATACATTCCGAAAAGCTTAAAGAGTCAAAAGAAAATTTATATAAACGATATTCAAATATGACGGCGGCCGGAATCAATTTAAAAGAAGTTTTTGATTATTTCAAGAATTGATTTTTAACAAATTCTCGGATACTGTTCAAGATCCGAATTAACGAGCTGTCTCAAACTGCCGGACTCCGATTTAATCCAGACATTTTTTCTGTCTTTTAACACTCTGCCTATTACTTTTGCATTTTTGCCAAGAGGATGTTTTTTCATGGCGGCTAAAACTTTCAGCGTGTATTTTGCAGGCTGAATTGAAACAAGTTTCCCCTCATTTGCCATGTATACAGGATCCAGACCGAGTATTTTGCAGAAAGCTCTCACCGGAACTGAAACAGGAATAAGAGCACCGTCTATGACAATTCCTTTATTTGAACTGTTTGCTATTTCGTTTAATACAGCAGCAAGCCCGCCTCTTGTCGGATCTCTCAACACATGTATAAAAGGACATGCTTTGAGCATAACCGAGACAAGTCCGTCTAAATGACTGCAGTCGCTTTTGATTTTTGATTTGAATTTAAAACTATTGCGCTCGGCCATTATTGCGCAGGCATGGTCGCCGATATTTCCGCTTATTATTATATCATCGCCGTCTGAAGCGTTTGACGCCGATATATTTATGTCTTCTTGTATTATGCCTATCGCCGATGTGTTTATAAAAATCTTATCGGCTTTACCTTTTTCAACAACTTTCGTATCACCCGTAATAATCTGAATCTTAGCCTCTTTGGCTGTTTTTGCTATTGATTTTGATATTTTAAGAAGAGAAGCTCTGTCAAAACCTTCTTCTATTATGACGGCAAGAGACATAAAAAGAGGTTTTGCACCCATCATACATATATCGTTTACGGTGCCGCATACTGCAAGTTTACCGATATCTCCGCCGTTAAAAAAGATCGGATCAACTACAAAAGAATCCGTTGAAAAAGCCGTTTTTATGCCGTTAATTTCAAATACTCCGGCATCATCCATTTTTGAAAGAACCGAATTATTAAAATTTTGTTTAAATGATTTGATAAGCTCGTTTGATTTGTCGCCGCCTGCGCCGTGAGCGAGAATAACAGTATTATTTTTCATTTTTGTCTCCGTATTTGTAATAACTTGCGCATACGCCTTCGCTTGAAACCATACATGGCCCGGCAGGAGTAAGAGGAGTGCATTCTTTTGCGAAACTCGGACAGTCAGACGGTTTATATTTGCCGGTAAACAAACTGCCGCAGATACATTTTGATGCGTTTTTAAAGCTTGTTACGGAGTTTTTACGGGCTATTTTTTTTGTTATGTCAAACTTCTCATATTTTTTTGTTAATTTAAGACCGCTTTTACCTATGATTCCCAATCCTCTCCATTTTACCGTTTCGGATTCAAAAACTTCCCCAACTGCTTTTAAAGCTTTTATATTACCGTTTTTTGTGACGGGAGCATAACAATTTTTCAGTTCTGCGGTTTTACTAAGGTGCATCGAATAAAGCAGATCTACGGCTTTTTTCAGATCTTCAAATTCAAAACCGGCAACTACGCACGGAATTTTATATTCCTGCGCTATAAATTCAAACGGATTATAACCGGTTACGGTGCAGACGTGTCCCGGAAGTATAAAGCCGTCCGCTTTTATCTGTTTTTTTGAAAGAAGCTGTTTTAGAGCTGGAACTATCGTTTTCAGAGAGCAGAATATATAAAAATTATTTAATTTCTTTTTATGCGCATCTGTGACAATACTTGCTATTAAAGGAACCGTGGTCTCAAAACCGACTGCAATAAATACAACATTTTTTGAAGGATTTTCCACGGCAATATTTATCACGTCCAAAACGGAATATACTGTTTTGACATTTTGTTTTTTGAATTTTTCAAGTGAAACCTGCGGATTTGAAGAGGGAACTCTGATCATATCGCCGAACGAAACTACTATATTTTGAGAATTTTCGGCAAGCTGGACAGCATAATCTATGTCTTGTTGAGACGTAACGCATACCGGACATCCCGGCCCGGATAAAAATTCTATTTTGCCGCCATAAAATTTTTTCAGAGCAAATTTAGACAGCGCAAATGTATGAGTGCCACAAACTTCCATAAATTTAGCCGGTCTTATTTTTTTCATACGCCTCTAAACTTTTGCAGTTTTATTTATTTTGCATGATAAAAGTTTCGGTATTATTTTATCGTATCCTGTTTCTATAACAAGATTTTCAAGATGATCGTGCTTCATAAAATCATCGCCTGCTGTTTTGCTTAAAAATTCTATAAGGCTGTCGTAGTAACCGCCTATATTAAGAAGGCCGCACGGTTTGCAATGAAGAGAAAGCTGCTGCCATGTAAATATTTCAAAAATTTCCTCAAGCGTTCCTATGCCGCCAGGAAGAGCAACAAAACAGTCCGACAACTGGTACATCGTTTTTTTTCTTTCATGCATATCTTTTACTATTTTTAATTCATCGGCGTTTTTATTGCCGAGCTTTAAATTATAGAGAAACTCCGGAATTACTCCGGTTACATTTCCGCCTTGTTTTTTTACACTATCGGACAAAATACCCATAAGTCCGATATTGCCTCCGCCGTAAACAAGACCAAGTCCGTTTTTTACTATTTCAGAAGCAAATTTTTCTGTAACATCCGCATAAATTTCTTTGCCGCCGAGACCTGATCCGCAGAAAACGCATATATTTTTAATTTTATTCATTTTCAAAAACCTGCTTCCTTTGCGGCTTTTATCATTT
Organism: Endomicrobiaceae bacterium; assembly: GCA_963666965.1. Taxonomy (GTDB): domain Bacteria; phylum Elusimicrobiota; class Endomicrobiia; order Endomicrobiales; family Endomicrobiaceae; genus Proruminimicrobium. The sequence goes on along the minus strand of OY762939.1, from coordinate 1,203,031 downwards.
TAAGCGCTTCTTCTTTTTCTATTTTCTGCATGGCAAAACCGGCATGAACAAGCGTGTAGTCTCCTTTCTTGAGACCGTCAACAAAGCGTATATCGATGGTATCCGTCAAACCGCAGAAATCCGCGTCGGCTTTTAAGTCTTTTAATATTTTTTTTATTTTACAAACGTTGGCTATGCACATTTTGGCCTGCCAAAATATAAAAAGCCGCCACAAAAAAATATGACAGCCTTTATGAATTTCCGCATTTTATTTATTGATCTCTGAGATTGCATACTCTGCATATTTTCTTACGTTTTCATTAGGATCTTTAAGCAGTTTTTCTACTGCAGGAAGCGCAGAAGCGGCATCTTTGCCTATTTCGCTAAGCTCTGTAAGAACAACAAGCCTTATTTCATATTCAGGATTGCCGAGAAGATTAATTAAATCGGCGACAGCCTCTTTGGAAGAAGTGCCTATTTTTCTTATGGTTGTTCTTGCCAGTTCGCGTACTTCAACATTTTTGTCTTTAAGAAGCGGTATGATAAAAGGAACCATATCGTTCGCTTCGGAATTCATATTGCCTAAAATATTTAAAACTTTAATTTTGGTATCATTTTTTGCGCTTGCCAGATATTTTTTGAGTTCTTTGGCATTTGCTCTGTCAGATATATTAATATTGTTTATTGCTTTCACTGCAGACTCGCTGAATACATTGTCTGCCTCAGCCAAATCAAACAACATAGGAAGAGCAGCCTTGCCGTCGGATTTTAAATTACCGATACATTCTATTGCCGCAATTTTTACAAGTTCATTATTATTAGCGCTTTGAACAACTGCCATAATTTTGTTAAGAGAGTCAAATCTTACTACACAGTCGCGCAGAGTTGGCATTGCATAAAGAGCCTTTTGTTTTACTACGGGATTTTCGTCGTCAAGAAGCTCTAAGATGTCATTAAACATCGGTTCGCTTGTGCATCCGAGATTTGCAATCAAATCAAGAGCATCTATTTTTTCATGCAGTTTTCCGGATTTAAGCATTGAAGCAAGTTTTTCAAACATTTTGTCTCTGGCTTCATTATTTCTAACCTTTGGAAGATAGTCTATAGCCGTCTGTCTCAGATTTTTATCGCTGTCCGATATAAACTTCATAACATATACAAGTACAAGATTATGATTTGCTTCTATTGCCTCGACATAAGATTCAAATCCCTTCTTATAATCGCCTCTGATAATATATATATCGCCGAGATTTTTTTGTGCAAGAGCTATATTATGATTATTTTTTACTGCAGAATTATAACTTCTTATTGCTTTGTCGTATTCTCCTTCCTGCTGATAACGAACGCCTGCGTTGAAATCTCCTCTGTTGCAAGCCGAAAGCGGCAAGAATAACATGGTTAAAAGCAAAAAATGTTTAAACTTAAATTCCATATCCACCCCTTATAAGCCATTGTTCCGCTGTATTATAGCATTTAAATATCGTTTTCGCCATATTTACATACCATTAAGTGAAAAAAAATAAGACGCGGAATATTTTATTCCGCGTCTTATCTATGTTTAATTAAATATTACTTTATAAGCATGCTTGTAAAAGATCTTACTACAAATACTATTGAAACTATAAAAAATACTACCGCAAAAACCGTGCTTACAACAGGAGGAATTCCCAGAGCAAGTTCAAGAGCCAAAAGCCCGAACAAAGTCGTAAACTTAATGATAGGATTTAAGGCTACTGACGATGTGTCTTTAAAAGGATCTCCTACTGTATCTCCAACAACCGTCGCCTTATGAAGTTCTGTTCCTTTTTCTCTCATATCAACTTCAACAAATTTCTTCGCATTATCCCATGCTCCGCCGGCATTTGCCATAAATATCGCCTGAAATAAACCAAATATTGCTATGGATATCAAATAACCTATAAAGAAATAAGGCTCAATAAAAGCAAAAGCTATAGTTGAAAAGAATATGACTAAGAACAAATTGAACATACCTTTCTGCGCATATTTTGTACAAATTTCAACAACTTTTTTACTGTCTTCCGTTGAAGCTTTATCTGAAGTTCCGTCAAGCTTAATATTTGCTTTAATAAATTCAACTGCTTTATACGCTCCGCTTGTAACAGCATGTGTTGAAGCGCCTGTAAACCAGTATATTACGGCTCCTCCTGCTATAAGTCCAAGTAAGAAAGGAGCGTGGAGAAGAGAAAGTCCCTGAAGAACAATATCTTCACCCTTAACTTCCATAAGAGTAAATATAATCGAGAATATCATCGTTGTCGCGCCGACTACTGCGGTACCTATCAAAACAGGTTTTGCAGTTGCTTTGAAAGTATTTCCGGCTCCGTCATTTTCTTCAAGAGTCAATTTTGATTTATCAAAATTAGGATCAAATCCGAAATCTTTTTTAATTTCTTCTTTTATTCCTGGTATGCTTTCTATAAGAGAAAGTTCATAAACTGACTGGGCATTGTCTGTAACAGGTCCGTAAGAATCAACGGCTATAGTTACAGGTCCCATTCCCAAAAATCCAAATGCCACAAGACCGAATGCAAAAACTGCAGGATGCATCATAAATTCAGTAAAACCGAGCATACTTACTCCGTAAGCGACAGCCATAAGGATTATTATAACAAGCCCCATCCAATATGCGCTGAAATTACCTGCGGTAAGACCGGCAAGAATATTCAAAGAAGCTCCGCCGTTTTTAGACGAATTTACGACATTTTTTACAAAAGCGCTTTTTGTAGATGTAAATATTTTAACAACTTCCGGTATAATCGCACCTGCCATAGTTCCGCATGTTATAATTACCGAAAGCTTCCACCACAAACCGTTTGCCAAATCGCCTATTATGAGGTTAGAAGTTATAAAAGTTAAAACTACCGATATTATTGAAGTTATCCAAACCAAAGATGTAAGAGGTTCTTCAAAGTTCATTTTATCGGCTTTTTCATATTTTGATTTTGCAATAGATCCGTTTAACCAGTAAGCGGCCGCGCTTGCTATAATCATTATAAGTCTCATTACAAATATCCATACAAGAAGCTTGACCTGATTATCAGCCTCAGGAACTGCAAGCATAATAAATGTGATCAAAGCAACGCCGGTTACTCCGTACGTTTCAAAACCGTCGGCCGTAGGACCTACCGAATCTCCGGCATTGTCGCCGGTACAATCTGCTATAACACCCGGATTTCTTGCATCATCTTCCTTAATATTGAAGACAATTTTCATCAAATCCGAACCGATATCCGCAATTTTTGTAAAAATTCCGCCTGCGATTCTCAAAACCGAAGCGCCCAGCGATTCACCTATTGCAAAACCTATAAAACAAGGTCCTGCGAAATCTCTAGGTATAAAAAGAAGAATTACAAGCATTATGAAAAGTTCTATGCTTATAAGAAGCATTCCGATTGACATACCCGATTTTAAAGGAATGGCAAAAGTAGGATAAGGTTTCCCTCTGAGGCTTGCAAAAGCCGATCTTGAATTTGCAAAAGTATTAAGTCTCATACCAAACCATGCAACCGCATAGCTTCCTAAAATACCGATAACGCTGCACAATATTATTATCGAAACTTTTAAAAGCGTGAAACCGCTTAAGAAATAAAAATATATAAATATGATCGCTGCAAGAAGAACTTCAAGAATTATTATGAATTTACCCTGTGTTACGAGGTATGTTTTACATGTTTCATAAATAAGTTCGGAAACATTAAGCATTGATTTGTGAACCGGCAGATTTTTTATTGCATTAAACTGCTTAAAACCAAAACCCAAACCGAAAATACAGACAAGAAGACCAAACATCAACAACGAATGTCCTGAAATACCGCCCAAAAACGAAACAGACGACAAATCCGGAATTACAAGATTGGCTTCACTTGAAGCAAAAGCACATACTGAAGCCGAAACCGTAACCACCAGCGAAAGAAGCATACTCCTCAGTTTTGAAAACATACTATTTTTCTCCTTTTTTCGCCCTTTTTCAGGGTTTTTTATTATGCTTTGGCGTTTTTTAAGGTTTTAAAGATTTGTCAATTTTTGACACAAATTGTATCTTTATAGCAGTATTTTGTCAAACAAAAATACACACATTTTACTTGAAAAGCCTGTTGGTATTTAGATGGCATATAGCCATGGCAAGAGCATCGGCTGCATCATCAGGTTTTGGAATATCTTTGAGACCTAAAACAGCCTTAACCATATGCTGCATCTGATGTTTGTCGGCTGATCCGTAGCCGGTAAGCGCTATTTTGACATGTCTGGGATTATATTCAAAGACGGGAATATTATTATTGCATACCGCCACAAGAAGCGCGCCCCTTGCCTGTCCTACAGCGGCCACGCTTGCTGCTCTTTTAAGAAAAAATAATTCTTCTATTGCGACAACTTCCGGATTGTATTTTTTTATTACGTTATACATTTCATCGTATAAATATTTCAGTCTTTGCGGCAATTTTTGTTCCGGATAGGTTTTTATGCAGCCGTATTCCAGCATTTTTATTTTATCCGTGGCGCCTTTTTCAACAACGCCCCATCCGGCCATCGAAAGCCCTGGATCGATTCCTAAAACTATCATTTATCCGCCTGTCAAAATAATTTAAAAGAATTATAAACAATATTAATTCTTTTATCAACATCCTCTGAAAACATTTACATTTACCGTTAATAATTTATATAATCCCCTCATTATGATTATAATAGACTCCCACACACATGTATGGCCGGACAAAGTAGCCGAAAAAGCAAAAGATTATCTCAAGCAGTCGTTTTCTATGCCGATATCAGTTATTCCGACAGTTTCAAATTTGCTCAGAATAATGGATGAAAACGCAATATCAAAAAGCGTAATAGCCTCGGTAGCTTCAAGACCTGACCAGGTAATATCGATAAACAATTGGCTCTTTAAAACAGACCGCAAAAGATTTATTCCTTTTGCATCTATTCATCCTTTTTACGACAAATGGAAAGAAGAACTCAAAAGAATAAAAGACAACGCTTTCGGAATAAAATTTCAACCTGAATTTCAGGACTTTTACATAGACGACGAAAAAATTTTCCCGTTATACGAACATATACAAAAATTAGATATACCTGTTCTTTTTCACTGCGGAACCGAACTCAGTCTTCCCGGCGTAATACACGCTTCTCCGGATAAAATAATAAAAATAACGGACAAATTTCCGGAAATGAAATTTATCGGCGCACATATGGGCGGATTTAAAATATGGGATGAAGTAATAGAAAAACTTGCCGGCAGAAACATCTATTTTGACACATCGTCGTCAATATCTTATATGAAAAAACAGCAGCTTGATATGCTTATGGAAAAACATTCCGTCGATAAAATTTTGTTCGGAACGGATTTTCCGGTAGGAAACCAAAAAAAAGAAATAGATTTTTTAAAATCTCTTGATATTGAAGAAGATAAAAAGATAAAATTATTCGGCGGTAATATAATGAAATTATTAAATTTGCGATAAGGATTGATTATCATGTTTAAAAAACTTTTTGTTTTGTCGGCTTTAGTATGTTTTTTTGCTCTTTCGGGATGTTCTTCTAAAACGGCTGATGTAACTGCGGAACCTAAACTTGAAAACACTCTTGTATGTTTCGGAGACAGCCTTACAAAGGGAACAGGATCGGAAAACGGAGAAACTTATCCGTATTTCCTTCAAAAACTTACAAATCTCACCGTTGTAAATGCAGGCGTTCACGGTGATACTTCGCAGCAGGGATTGGACAGAATAGACGATATATTCCAATTTAAACCTTTTATGGTTCTTGTCGAATTCGGAGCAAATGATTTCTTTAAGAAAATACCTATAGAAATCACTAAGCAGAATATGGAAAAAATCATAGATAAAATACAGGCTACCGGCGCTGTTGCCGTAATCGTATGCACGGAAGACAACCAGCTGCCCGAGCTTCATAAAGCGCTTATTGAAATAGCAAAAGATAAAAGAACTCCGCTTATAACCGGCATATTAAATGAAATATGGACCGACAGAACCTTATTTGCCGATCATCTGCATCCTAATTCACAAGGATACAAACTTGTCGCACAAAAAGTTTATGAAGGAATTAAACCTCTTTTGGAAAAGCAACAATAACTACACCGAAATCTGAGATGCTTCTGTCTTTAAAAGTTAGCTTCGCTGCAGAAAGGCATTATATTATCCATAAGGATATTAAAATCCTTAAGAGTAGTGACTTTGTTGAATCTGTCTCTTATGTGGCAGGCATTGGGTATGTCTTTTATATAATACGGCGCTATTTTTCTTAATACAACTATTCCTTTTTCTTCGCCGTAAAAATCGATTGACGACAATATATGTTTTTTAAACCAATTTATTTTAGTGTTTATGCTCGGATGAGAAAGAAGTTCGCCTTTATCAAAAAAATATTCTATTCTCTTAAACAATTCGTAATCTCCTACAGCGCCTCTTCCTATCATCAAACCGCCGCATTTAGGTATTTTTAGAAATTTTTCGGCAGTTTTGATATCAGTTATTCCGCCGTTTGCGACAACAGGAATTTTTGCATCAGCCGCGGCTTCTTCAAAAGCCTGAAGATCCGGAGGTCCGCTATGTCCGTTTTCGGCAGGCCTTGCGTGCAATGCGATCATTTTTATGCCGCTGTTCTGCGCTATTTCTATTACTTCAGGCGCTATGTTCTGGCCTTTAAACAGTCCTATTCTTGTTTTTGCCGTAACAGGAATGGAAACAGCCTTAACAACCGAACTTAATATACTTTCAATATTTTTAGGCGATTCCAAAAGCTTAGCGCCGGCACCTGCTTTTGCTATTTTTTTTGCCGGACAGCCGAGATTGATATCTATAAATTTATAACCTAGGTCCTGTATTTTTTTTGCGCTTTCCGACATTATGCGCGGATTATTGCCGAAAATCTGGGCGCTGACGATATCTTTTTCTTTTTGCGACATTTGAAGAAGTTTCAGCGTTTTTGAATCTCCGTATGACAATGCCGTAGCCGATATCATCTCAGTGTATACAAGACCTGCTCCGCCTTCAACTGCAAGTTCTCTTAACGGCAAATCAGTTATGCCTGCCATCGGAGCAAGAAGAAGCGAATTTTTTAACTGAACGTCTCCTATTTTAAGCTGCGGAAGTTTTGTCATAATATTACCAGTTCCCAAGAGTAAGAGACGGTTCGGGTTTAATAATTGTTGTTTTATTTTTAAAACCGTTTTTTTGATATTTATAATAAGCGGCAAGACTTACCATCGCCGCATTATCTGTACAGTAAACAGGAGACGGAATAAAAACTTTAACCTTATTCCTTTTTGCAGTTTCTTTAAACAATTTTCTCATCAGAAAATTACATGAAACTCCCCCGCCGAGAACGATATTTTTTATTCCGAATTTTTCTGCGGCGTCAAAAGCTTTATACGCTACGGTTTCGCATACGGCCTGCCTGAATCCGGCACAGATATCGTTTACCGTATTTTTGTCTTTTAAATTAACTTTTTTTGAATAATTCAGAACAGCAGTTTTTATACCCGAAAAAGAAAAATCCCAGGTGCCTTTAAGAAGCGGTCTTGTAAATTTTACATTTTCAGGATTGCCGAGTTGGGCAAGTTTGTCTATCACGGGACCGCCAGGATATGAAAGTCCGAGAATTTTGGCTACCTTATCGAAAGCCTCGCCGCTGGCGTCATCCCTTGTGCCGCCAAGATACACATATTTGCCGTAATCTTTTACTATGACAAGTTCAGTATGCCCGCCTGAGATAATAACGCTTAAAAACGGAGGTTTTAAATTTTTATTTTCTATACATGCCGAAAAAATATGGCCTTCCATGTGATTTACGGCAATCAAAGGTTTATTGTAAACAAAAGACAGAGTTTTTGCAGCCATTATTCCGACTAAAAGAGAACCGGCAAGCCCCGGTCCGTAAGTACATGCAACGGCATCTATTTTTTTATCAAAATTTTCAAAATTTATGCCGGCTTCTTTTAAAGCCTGTTCTATAACCGGATTTACGTTTTTTATGTGTTCTCTGCTGGCAAGTTCCGGAACAACGCCGTTATAAACGGCATGAACCGGTATCTGCGAAGAAATAACGTTTGAAAGAATCTTTCTTCCGTTTTGCGATACAGATGCCGAAGTTTCGTCACATGATGTTTCTATAGCAAGTATTTTTATATTTTTCATTTTATATTAGCCTGCGGACAATTTGCGCTGCAGGCCTGCCTCTTCAATATTTTTTTTCTTAATTCAACAACATAAGGGCTATTCCAATAATTTAACAAATTATCTTCATTTAAAACAAATTTTTCGGAGTTAAAATGAGTGCAAAGGTTATCGGGATATATTTCCCCGTCATAAGAAAATGTCATGCTTGTCCACGGAGTCTGGCAAAAAAAACCGTATCCGCACTTTGAAAAATCTTCATTCTTCTTTGCTATTTCACATGAATTAAAAACTTCAATTCCGAAAACTTTAACGGCAGATGATATCTCAGAACATACATTTTCAATATCACCGTCTGACAATTTCAGATATTCACCGTTAAATTTATTGCATGCCGGCAAAAAAGAAATTTTTGATATCCCGTATTTTGACAAAAAGCCGCCTATTTTATCAATTTCATCTTTATTTATTTTCATCACCACATAATTTATTTTTAACAGTCCTTTTTCTTTGATCGGAGTAAGGATATCAATAGTCTTTAAAAGTTTTTCAAAACTTGCCCCTCTTCTTATCGATTCATATTGTTCTTTCTCTACGGAATCAAGCGATAAAATAACTTCTATATCGTTGTTTGTTATAATTTCAACAAGACTCTCAGGCATATACTGACCGTTTGTTATAATCGTATGTTTTATATTTTTATACTCCAGAGCTTTCGAAAGAAGAGCGTAAAATTTATCTGAAACGGTAGGTTCTCCCCCCCACCAAGTTATGTGTTCAAGATATTTAAAATATGTTTCTATTTTGACCATATTATTTTCCGACATTTCAAAACATGATTCATTTGAATGGCACATAACGCACGATACATTGCATTTACTGCTCAAAGCTATCCACAAGTTTCTGGGATAAGATTGCAAAACCAGCTTTTTTGAAGCTATTTCATATTCGTTAAGAACAGCATTTGTATAAAAAACATCTCCGTTTTTTGCAACAAGAGAATTTTCAAAAAATAAATCTTCCGTGCATTTAAAATCGTGCAGATAATTTGAAACTCTCATAAGAAAAAACAATAATGCGCAATTATGCGGTTTTATATTTTTAATTCTCTGAAATTCAGCATATATTTGGTCTCTGTTTCCTGAAAATTGGGCAGCTCTGAAATAATTATTATATTGAGCATAACTTATATCGAGTCTCTCTCTGTCAAAAGACTCTTTATCTGCAATTAATTCTCTGTTTATCATGTCTAACAATTTCAGCCCGTCAGATGATCGTCCTGTCAATTTATATATTTTGGCAAGCGTTATGCGTACCTGCGTTTGCATATAAGCATTTTCGGGGATTTTGAGATAATCAATACAGAATTTTTCGGATTGTTTCAAATCTTTCATTTGAAAAAATATTTTTATTTTCTCAAATAAAATTTTTGCAGGTTCATAATCGGCGCAAGCATCAAAATATTCAAGAGCTTTTTGATATTCACCGTTACAGGCAAGCTCTTTTGCTTTTTCGAAGATTTCGTATAACTTCTGAGTCATTTAACCTATCCCTTTTTGGGAACAAAAACAACTGTAGAATAGATTCTTTTTTTATCAAAAAAAACATACTCGCACGAACTTTCCCCGTCTAGTTTTTTAGACATTTCTATTTTAAAATTCCTGGAAAGCGTTCTAAACTGCGGCTCAAAATTTTCAGGATTTTTACCTTTAGGTAAAATTATTTTTTTATAATGACTGCCGTAAACGCCTTTTTTATCGGTAATCTCTTTTATATACTGTTTTGCGACATTCTCCTGCCCTATTCCGTTTGCCACAAGAACCGTGACAACATCGTTGTCAAGTTTTTGTTCAACGGCAACGCCAGAATGTTTACCCTGCTGTTTATTTCCGGAGATATAAGACAACCCCAAAAATATTCCGCATATAAACAGAACAAATATATATATTTTTACAAGAAAACTACTTTGTTTTTTCTGTTTTTTTGTCATCTTTCAGCTCTTTTTTTTCGCTCTTTATATTTTCTTCTGCTTTAATTTCCTGCTGTTTCGGATTATCCTGCAGATATTTTTCAGGATGTTTTATATATTCTTCAACTTTCTTTGCTTTTATGACTGAAATTGCCGTTTCCAAAACTTCATCTTTTATTTGCGGTTCTTTTTTATCCGAATCTTTCACCTTAATTTTTTCCGACTGGACATAAAGTTTTCCTTCCGTTTCAGGCGATACTTCTATTTTGATATCCGGATCAAGCCCTCTTTTGATGTCTTTTTTTTCTGTTCTCTGGGCTATTGTTCTGCCGGACGGTAAATAATATTTTGCTATGGTAAGCCTCAAAGCATTTCCGTCAGAAAGAGGAATTATGGTTTGAACGCTTCCTTTTCCGAAAGAATTTCCTCCCACTATAAGAGCTCTTTTATAATCCTGAAGTGTTCCTGATACAATTTCCGAAGCCGAAGCCGATCCTCTGTTTATCAAAACGACTACAGGCAGATCCGGATATAAAGGTTTCTTTTTAGTATTATAATGTTGTTCAAGCGCTTTATCTCTTCCTTTTGTGGAAACTACAAGACTGTTTTCCGCAATAAAAAGGCTGCATATATCGACTGCTGAATCTAAAAGTCCTCCGGGGTTGTTTCTCAAATCAAGAATAAGCGACGTCATTCCGTCCTTGCTTAATTCCTTAAGCATTTTTGCAATATCGTCCGAACTTTGCGCGTTAAATTCCGAAAGCCTGATGTATCCTATGTTTTCTTCCAGCATTTGCTTTTTTACGGTTTCTATTTTTATGTCTTTTCTTTTAAGTTCAAAAACTTGTTCTTGTTTCGTTGACGGTCTGAATATCGTAAGAACCACTTTTGTTCCCGGATTTCCCCTCATAAGCTTGACTGCTTCGTCGCTTGACATTCCTTCTGTGGAAACAGTGTCTATTTTTGTTATTTTATCGTCGGGAAGTATTCCCGCAAAGTAAGCCGGCGTATCAGGAATCGGAGTCAAAACTGTAAGGATATTGTCCTGCATAGTTATTCTTAATCCTATTCCGCCGTATGAGCCTTGCGTTTCGGTCTTCATTTCTTTATAGCCTTTTTCATCCATAAACTGCGAGTACGGGTCAAGCGTCTTGACTATACCGCTTATTGCTCCCATTACAAGTTCTTTAGGTTTTGTTTCATCAACATAATTGATATCTATAATTTCCATAACGTCTATCATCATTCTCAGAGTATCATAAGTTTCGTCCGATTTTGAATAAATATTTCCGGAGGCAAAAATCGTTATGATAAACGATAACACGAGTAATTTTTTAAATTTCAACATTAATATTCCCCTTAAACAACCGTTATTTTTCTTTCAGCCATAATTTCGGATCTTCCGGAATATTGGACTGTCTTACTTCAAAATACAATACTGCGGCATCTCCGTCTCCTACTTTGGCGATTGCATCTCCGCGTGCTATTTTTTTATCTTCCTTAACGCTTATTTCAGACAAATTAGCGTAAACGCTGAAAAACTCGCCGTTATGGTCAACTATAACCATTTTACCGTAGCTTCTGAATTCTCCCACAAAGGCTATCTTGCCGGCTTCAACAGAACGTATTATAGCATTATTTTGAGTCTTAATTTTTATTCCGTTGCTTATTATATTTGTATCAAGATCAGGGTGTTTGTTTTTGCCGTAATTGAGAATTACAGCACCTTCAACAGGCCACGGAAGATTATTTTTTCTTGTATTTGAAGCTGAGCGTATTGTAGTTTTCTGTCTCTTTCCTATTTCAGCTCTTTTGCTGACTTCTCCAAGTTTTTCTATAAGTTTTGTTAAAGCTTTCGCAGATTCGCCGAGCGCTTCTATTTCTTTTTCGGCTTCCATTCTTTTGCCTTCGGTTGTTTTCAGAAGCTCATTTTTTTCTTTTTGCAATTCTTTGTTTTTTACCACAAGATTCTGCTGTTTTGTTTTAAGATTAAGAAGTATTTTTTTTGCATTATTATATTTTTGAATATCCTTTTGGGCCAGATCTTCTCTTTTTTTTGCATCGGCATAGCGCCCGCAATAATCATGTATGAGGCTTTCTCTCATTTTCAGTTCAATACTGTCGGTGTAATAAGAAAAAACATTTCTCTTTGAATATTGTAAATACTGTTTTTGGATAACGTCGTTTACGGAATTTTTTTCATGGTCAGCTATTGTATATTTATCCGAAGCAACGGCAAGTTTTTTCTCGGCCGTTTTTATTTCTCCCTCTATTTTTTTCAGCTGTTTTTCAGTTTTTGATATTGCAGACGTTATTCTTTCAAGTTCTTTTTTAAACTGTCTTTCTTTTTTCTGCAGTTTTTCTTTTTCAAATTTCTTTTTATTGATATCTCTTTTTATCTGGCTCAGTTCGTCATTTTTTAATTTCAAATCAGATGAAACGTCTGCATTTACCGCAACGCATAAAAAAAACATCAGCAATAAAAGATTTAAGATTAATTTAAACATTGGATTCTTTTGTCATAAATGAAACTGCCGCGCCGAGAGGAATTAGAATAAAAAGCATTCTCCAGTTAATTATAAAAAAATCCTGGTGCGAAAATGCGGTTACCGCCGCTATGGAAGCATATGCAATGGCTGCAGCAAGAGCTCCGTAACCGGCTTCGGCAAGGAATATAAGTATTTTACCCTTTATTGCATAAAGAGTAATTTTGATTATAAGCAAAATAAAAATTACAAGAACGATATTTGTAAATATTTTTTCATACACCGCAATTGTTTCAATATTTTTTATATAAGAATCAAAAGCCTTTTTGTCGTAGCCGATTTCACTTACATATTCAAGCTGTGATATTTTATCGTTGATTTCGCTAAACTGCGCAGAATTTTTTACGGCAACTTCGTTTGCTATTATATATGCCGGATAATATTTATTGTCTATTGTTATTCCTGCAGATAACGACGGATTAAGGGCAGCTGCCCTTGAATATGAAGTTTCTTTATCAACATATTCGAAAATATTAAAATATTTAAGACTTTCAAGACCTGCAACAACCACATCTTTATTTTCGGCTTTGTCGTTCAAAAATATCACATACTTGAGTTCATGCGACATATTTTTAAGACCGGCGTTCAAATCGATATAATATTTAAATAAAAATGTGAAGAAAACGGAAATTAAACAGATAAATAAAATTTTTGAAATAAAAGAAAGCCTGATTTTTTGTAAGTTCATGATTATTTGTAAATGGTGTATGCTATGCGTCTGTTTAGCGCGGTAATGTACATATCTTCGTAAGAAGAGACTGAATTATCCCATGAATAATTGCTTGCAAAAGCATTTGCGACCACTTTCCTCCATAAATTTTTATCATAAAAGCTATTATACGCAAAATTGATCTTATCCGTAAAGTTTTCTTCTTTATAAAGATCAAAAACAAAACCGTTTCCGTCGGGATATTTCGCAAAATCTTTTATAGTATCGGCAAGTCCGCCTGTCTTATTTACTATCGGAACAGTCCCGTAAGCCAAAGATATTATCTGGCTTAACCCGCACGGCTCAAATCTTGAAGGCATTAAAAACGCGTCTGAACCTGCATATATCTGATGCGACAAGCTTTCGTTATAATCGTTAAAGATTCTTACTTTTGAAGGATAAAGACTCTGCAAATATAAAAGTCCGTCCTTTATGTATCTGTCGCCGGAACCTAAAATAATAAACTGCACATTAAGATGCTGCAGTTTTCTTATCGAATCCATTATAATGTCAAAACCTTTTTGGTTATCAAGACGAGATACGCATCCGGCAACAAAAGCGTTGTCATCTGCGGCAAAACCGCATTTTTCCTGTAGCGCCCTTTTGCATAACAGCTTTCCGGATAGGTCATTTTCAGAATAGTTTGCCTTTAAATTTTTATCCGTTTGAGGATTCCAATAAGTGTAATCTATTCCGTTTAAAATACCGTATATATCATTTCTTCTTGTTTTTAAAACAACTTCCATACCGTTGCCTGCAAAATTTTGTATCTCGCCCGCATAGGTCGGACTTACCGTTGAAATTATATCAGTATAAGCTATTCCTGCTTTCATAAAATTAAAAGTATTGTAAAATTCAAGTTTATCGCTTGTATAGTCTTCCCATGAAAAACCTGCCATCGGAACTGTAGTTTCTGCATCAAAACTTCCCTGAAACGCTATGTTATGAATCGTATATACTGTAGACGTTTTCCAGAAAAAACCGTCGTCTGCCTGAGTAGTTTTCAAATATGCCGGTATTATCCCGGTATGCCAGTCATGGCAATGAACTATATCAGGTCTAAACATCAGTGCTTTTACCGATTCAATGGCGGCCTTTGAAAAGAAAATATATCTTTCTCTGTTGTCTCCGTATCCTATTCCGGACTCGTCGCCGTATATTCCGAGCCTGTTAAAATAGCGCATATTCTCGATAAAATATACGGGAATATTTCCGTCCAGCATACATGTTTTTATTCTGAAACTTTCACGTTCGACTCCGACTTTTACGGTAAGCCTGTAGGGCAGTGTTTCAAGATTGTATTTAATACCGTCAATGGCTCTGTATTTTGGAATTATTATTCTTACGTCATGTCCGCGTTTTTTTAAATATTTAGGAAGAGTTCCTACTACATCGGCAAGACCTCCGACCTTAACATACGGAACGCACTCTGATGCAACCATTAAGATATTCATAGACTATTCCGCTTCTCTTAGAAATTTGGCCGACTCTTCCGGCAAAATAGGATTTACAAAAAGGCCTGTCCCGAGTTCAAACCCGGTAGTTTTTACAATCTGCGGAATTATCTCGATATGCCAGTGATAATGCTGTAAAAAACTTTCTTTAAGAGGAAGAGAATGAAGCACTAAATTATAAGACGGATTATCAAGCACTTTTTTCAATCTTCTGAACACGCTTATGTTTATCGAAGCAAGATCATTCAATATTTTACGGTCGTTTATAGTGCGAAAATCACCTGAATGTTCTTTAGGCAAAATCCATATTTCAAAAGGATATCTTGAAGCAAAAGGGACAAAAGCCACAAAAGAATCATTTTCGGTTATAATTCTGGTTCCCGACGATATTTCCTGTGATATTATATCACAGAAAAGACATCTTTCTTTATATTCAAAATATTTAAGGCCTGAAATTATTTCTTCTTTTACAGTTTTTGGTATTATAGGCATTGCCACAATCTGGCAGTGAGCATGCGATATAGTTTCGCCTGCGTTTACGCCATAGTTTTTAAAAGCAAGTATATATTCAAACCGTGAATCATTTTTTAAGTCTCTCATTCGTTCCTGAACTACAAAAAGTATCTGAGCGTATTCATCAATTCCGAATGAAGATGTTGTTATATCATGATGAGGAGTTTCTATTATGATTTCGTGCGCCCCGATACCAGCCATTTTATCAAACATGCCTTCGGCTTTTTTAAATAAAGAGCCTTCTATGGCAAGAATAGGTTTATTGTTCGGGATTACTCTGATGTTCCAGTCTTTATCATTTGTTCTTTTGCCGGATTTATCGAACGCTACTATAGCCGGCGGCGTAAATTTTTCTTTTCCCGGACAGAAAGGACAGCGTGTTTCATCCATACCGCGGGTATCTGATTTTACAAAACAATTTAAATCCCTGTTTTGATTAACTATGACCCAGCCTGAGGATATAGGATCCTTTCTTAATTCAACCATATTATTTTATTCTCTCTAGAGCTCTTTTAGCTTCAATTTTATTAGGTTCATATTTTAAAGACTCTTCAAAATATTTTACGGCATCTTCTTTGTTGCCGGCAGAAAAGGCCTTTAAACCCTGTTCATAATATTGACGGGCCACTATCGAATTTAATTTTTCAATTCCTTTTTTAGCCTGCTGGTTATCTTTTACATAAGTTAAAGCTTCTTTATATTTTGCATAAGCCCTTTCAAATTCTTCACGCAGTTCAAGGTCATTGCCTTCTTTTACAAGACTATCTGCTATATAATTACGTGACTTTTCAATATAGGTATTGGTTTGTTCTCTGTAATCGTAAAATTTATATTTTGCCGACATATTTTTAAGAACTTCAAATTTCTTAAGAGCCTCTGAATAGTTTTCACGGCTGAAAAACTCTAGTCCGGAATTATATACCTTTTTCATTTCTTCGCTGATCTGTTTATTTGACTTGCCGGACGAAGAATCCTGCTGCAAAGATTTTGAAGCGTTTATTTTTATATTACACTGATTTATATACGCCTTTATATCTTCTCTCTGCGGATTTACTATGTAAGCTGCATTAAAATATGACAAAGCGCCCTCGTAATCTCCCTTTTCATATGCCTCTATCCCCTGTTTAAAAACCGCATGAGACTGGATCACGTTTACTCTGTCTATTTTTTTCTGGATTGTTTCAAGATATTGAACAGCTCCGGCATTTTCCGGATCTATAGCAATTATTTTTTCAAGTTCTTCTTTGGCATACATGAAATCGCCCTTGTCGTAATATTTCATTGCAAGAATCCACGAATCTGTTATTTCTTTTTGATGTTTTTTTCTGTTTTTATATGTTTCACGCTCTTTTATGTTTGCTTCTACTTTTTTCAAGCCGTCTAAAGCTTCTCGGTTGTTTGCATCCATTTCTGTTACTTTCATGTAATATTTTTTTGCTTTCAAAATATTATTTTTCATAAAAGCAACTTCAGCCTTGGCAAGATACTTATTTATAACTTCTATATTATTCTGATCTTCCTGCTCAAGATCCTCGGAAAGAAGTTTTATATAATGGCGGGCCACTGAATCGTCGGGATATATTGCGAGAATATCTTCAAACTGTCTTCTTGCCGAAACATAATCTTTGTCATCATAAGACTGCTGCGCTTTTTTCAAATGATAACCGAGATAATGTTCGTAAGCTTTATCGGGATCCGGCATAGAACCAAAATAAAATCCTATTGAAACAGTATGCTGGTCATTGTCAGTTTCAGGCGTGTCGCTGAATGAATATCCTATCTTGACCTTGTCAAAATCAAATGATAATCCGGCCGTAACGCCTTTATTAAAATTATCCCTGTAATCTCTCCATCCCGCTCTGAATGTAACCGGATAAAATGGATTAAATTCAAGACCTGCCGCAAAACCTGTTTCATCTATTTCTGAAACCTTTATGACATCGGCCATTAACGAAACTTTCCCTGCATCCGACAAAAGATATCTGGCTGATGCCGCCGTAATTTGAGGCTGTTTTTGCGAAACTCCGTTGAATTCCATATCGTTGCCGATATTTCTGAAAGCAAGTGCTCCTATAAGATCTGAATCTATAAAATCAAGATTATAAATCAATCCCAAATCAACGCTGTACATTGTGCAGTCTCCGGCGTCGGAATCTCTGTTTTTAAGCTGATATCCTTTTACTGTAAGACCTATGCCGCCTTTTTCCGTATATATAGGATATTTTGTAACAAGAGGATATACATAATTCAAAGCAAACATCATTGAAGAATTAAATGTTGTAAAGGCATCGGACTCTGCATATTCGGCGTGAGAAACCATAAGAGAAAAATTTCCTATATTCTTAGTCGGAACCAATAATGCAGCGGTTTCTCCTCGAACTCCGCGGCCGAGCATCAAATACGATATTTGAAATTCTTTTGCATAATTTTTAAAATTATTAGCCGGATTGTAAAAAAAACCGGAAACATTTTGAGAGACAGCGTTTATGCTTCCGCCCAGCGCCTGAGAATTGGGGTCGGGATTTAACACATACAAATCCGCATTTGAAAAGCCGGCTGAAACAAAACCGGCCGACAAGAACATAATAAAGAAGAAAGCTGTGATTTTTTTCATTTTTTTAATAATCTGTTTACCCTTAATATAAAATTTTCAATATCCAACGGTTTGAAAACGCAGTCGTCTGCGCCGCTGTCAAAAGCATTATCTACATCTACGGTCGAATCTCCGGTTATAAGTATAACAACTAAATCTCCGAAATTTTTGCTTGCTCTTATTGTTTTGAGCATATCAATGCCGTTTTTATCGGGAAGATTGATATCCAAAAGAACTATATCCGGCATAACCTCAACTAAAGCTTCATATCCCGTTTCGGCAGTTTGAGCTTCGTAAACTTCAAAATCATACATTTTAAATATTTCGCATATCGAATCTAAAAAAATTTTATCATCGTCAATTATAACTATTTTTTTCTTTTTCTGTTGTTCATTGTTCATGGGAAACTCCTATATCATTTGGAATCATAACCACCGTTAAATTGGAAAGAAAATTTGAGTTTTCAAAATTTACAAAAAGAAATTCCTTCAACTTCAAATCTCTGTCCAAAATCTTATAATCCGGATAAGTTAAAGTCATTTTGTATTGTGCATTCGGCAATTTGATTTCTAACGGTGTGGAGCTCGAGACTCCCATAAACTTATTCTGGCCGTCTTTTTCAATCGTTATTGTAACATTAGCCAGAGCAACCAAAGCGCTGTTATTTCTGACTGCCTCTTGAAGCACCTGCATTTTAAAAATTCTGTCGTGTATATTTTTTATCTCGTTTAATTTTTCATAGGATAATGTTTTGATTTCTATATTTATGCCCGAAATATCTCCCGTAAGTTCTACTATGCTTTTTGTTTCATGGGAATTAATAAAATTTGAATGTAAAAGGAAAATCGAAACTGCAAAAAATATAAGAAAAAATGTCAAAAATAACGGGCTCGACAATATATTCTTTTTTTTGGCAAGTTTAGGAATTTCAACTCCCGTATTTTTTTCAATTGCGGCAACAGTCACATTTTCTTTTTCAGTTTCCTTGTTTGTCTCGGCTTCAAATGTTATTATATCTTCCTGCGGATAAATATCTTTAACCGTTTCAAAATTAATTTCGTCCTGCGCATAAAGAGTAACAACCGTAGTATTGTCTCTGCCGCCGGAATTATTGGCAGCTACTACAAGTTCCTGCGATATTGACACAGCGTTCGGCTTGTGCGTAAGCACTATGTCTCTTATTGTAAAATCCTCAAGTTCTCCGTTTAAACCGTCTGAACACAATATGTATATATCGCCGGCTTTAACCAACTCTGATTTATAATCTATTTTAACTGTCGGAGCAGTGCCCAAAGCTCTTGTTATCATGCTTTGTATCTCGGCAGTTTTCGATTCTTCCTCTGTCATTTTACCGTCATCTATAAGTTCCTTGATTTTTGAATGATCCGTGGTCAGAAGTTTAATGTTGCCGTTTCTAACTCTGTATATTCTGCTGTCGCCTACATTATAAATATGCAGCAAGTTCTTTTCTTTTTCAAAGACAGCTCCCGTAAAAGTCGTGCCCATTCCTGACAAAAGAGGGTATTTAATCTGCAGATTGTAAAGACCTCTGTTTGCAAGCCTTACGGCTGAAATCATTCTAAGGATTTGCTGTTCGTAATTTCTGTAATTATCCGCAATATCCGCGACGTCTTCATCGGAAAGTCTTTTGTACGATGTAAGGATTATATCTCTTGCGTAACGGCTTGCAAAATCGCCTGCAACGCCGCCGCCCATTCCGTCACATACAAAAAACAGATTTCCTTCTTCCCAAGCTCCGTAAGAATCCTGGTTCTCAGTCCTTATCATCCCTTTGTCAGTGCAATAACCGCTAAATAGAATCATAGATATATAACCTTAACTTTTTTCTTTGCTTTCTTTATAATTCCTCTGATTTTGAAAAATACAACCAATATCAGAAGAATAAATCCGAAAACAAACATTTTTATAAATTTATCTTTATAAACTTTGAGAGAAACCTTAGCGTTGTGTTCGGCGTTACCTAGAAACATTGACCATATTTTCAGATTTTTTAAAGTTTTACAGTTAGTATTTAAAGCCTGTATTGAATCCTGAACATTGGTGTAAAGTATTTCTATATATTTGTCTCCGTTCAAATCGGCTATCAAAGGACTTGAAGTTATCGCCGAATTGCTTGCTTTTAAATCGGCAAGAATTTCTATTTCTTTTCTCTTTGTATTGCTCTTTGCTATTATTATTCTGCCGTCTTCAGTACCGAATACAAGATCAAGTATTCCGTCTTTGTCAAAATCATATGCCGAAGGCGAAGATATTATTTTGCCGGCGCCCGGAAGCGTAAAATTCCAAAGAAGTTCGCCTGTCGGGAAAGATGTATTTCCTTTAAGGATCTGTATCGTCCCGTTAGCAGACACAAAAGCAACATCGCCTGTTCCGTCTCCGTTGAAATCTGAAACGATAGGGCTTGAATTTCTCATATTGCCAGGAGGCGTAGGTTCCACAAAATAAGTCCATATAACGGAAAATTTCGTCGTATCTATTGCCGATATATACTGCGGCACGCTTGACTGGACTATAACTTCGTCTACTCCGTCTCCGTTTATATCTCCCAAAGCAGGAGCACCGGCTACAAGATGAGCTTTGCCGGACAATTCTAAAAGATTTACGATTTTCTTTGTTCTTGTTTTTCCGTCAAGGAAATATACTTTGCTGTCATAATTTGCAACAACAACAAAAGGAGAAAAATTCTTTCTCGACATTATAATCGGGCTTGCATATATAGGCCCGTCTATAAACTCAGTCTGTTTTACATAGGTTGTATCAAAACCCGGAGAATACATAAAATGAAGCGTTCCGTCCTCAGATGCGATAACTATGTCTTTTTTTCCGTCTGAATCCAAGTCGCATACAACAGGCGTTAATTTTGAAATGTCACCGCCGAGAATTTCCTTTCTTATTATGTTGCCGGTCTGTCCGTCAACTATAAAGATCATTGAACTTTCAGACACAGATACTATATCGTCATATCCGTCATTATTTATATCATCTGCCACAAGAGACGCCATTCCTGAATTAAAAATTTCAAAAGGCTTCCATATAGGATCTCCTGTTTTAAAATCCCAGGCATTCAATAATCCTGAACTTGTAAGCATGGCAACGCAGTTTTTTGAACCGTTAAAATTTGCTATAACCGGTGTAGCCGACACGTCATATGTCTCCGGTGTATTAAGAGGCATAGACTTATTCCATTCCTGGCTTATTGAAAGGTTTATTTTACCCTCATTGCTGTTTAAAGTTGAGATTCCGCTGTATCCCTGCCATGCGGCAAGGCACGCAACAATCAAGGCAACTGTGACCATAAACGTATTAAAATAGTTAAAAACTTTCATTATAACTACTTTCTGCTTTGAAGGCAGAGCGTAATTTTCGCTAAAATAATCTACAAACCTGAAAATCGTTCTTCCTATTGAAATTTCATCGTTTAAAGATAACTGTATAGTGTTAAGTTGTCCGACCTTAGCGCCGTTTACCGCAACGCCTCCGGTGCTTCCTATATCTGTTATTGTATGTTTATCTCCGTGGGCAGTAATTTTCGCATGTCCTTTTGAAACCGTCATATCGCCTGAAAGAACTATGTCGTTTTCAATGCCTCTGGGCGACAGATTTTCTCTTCCTATAAAAGTATCACCCTGCTGTTTGACAAAATATTTTTTCCCGTAGAATTTACCGTAAATGCCTATAAGATAATACTGCTGAACGACAACTTCATATTTATTTGCCGCCATATCGTCGAGAAAAACTATCTTGTAATCACCGAGTAAAATTTCATCGCCGAATTTTAGAGGAGATTCGGATATAAGCCTTGCATTAAGCTGCGTCCCGGCGATTGTATTTAAATCTTTTACGGAATATTGTCCCGAAGCCTCAAGAGAAATAACGCAATGCTGCTCGGAAACATTTTTATCAACCACTACAATATCATTTCCTTTCTTGCTTCCTATCAAAATTCTTATTTTTGTTTTTCTGACAACGTATTCGGAGAGAATCTCTTCTCTTTTCTTTACCAGTATCCTGGGCATATCTAAACTCCTGTTGTTAAATTACCTTGCTACAAATAATGCTGCAACCATCGTCAATCCAAGACTGATTTTTGCAAAAGTTCCGCCGCCGGAAGATTTTCCATCTCCCGATGAAGAAGCCGCTCCGCCCGAACTTTCAATCTCGTTTATTCTTTTTTCAAGTTTCTTCACATCCTGCGAAGTTTTGCTTATTTCACTTTTTACATAATCGTTTGTAGGTATCGAAGAAACTGTTCTTCTTATTGAGTTTATCTTTGAGTTTAAATCATCAATCTGGGCATCATTTATCTTAGAGCCGGAAGCTGAAACCATCATAGGCGGTTTATTTTCAAGCTCGTCTATCCTTTTTGCTATATTTACATAGCTCTTTTGTATCTGAGCCAAAGAAAGTTTCAAATCTTCTATTTCTTTTGATTTTGCGCTATCGGCTGAAGAAGGCGCTGCCGCCGCAGATGTAGTTATTGCTCTCTGCTGTTTTGAGCTGATTTCAACTGCTTCTAATCTTTTTGCAAGAGAACTTATATCTGTTTTCATAGTCAACATAGCCGTATTTGAAGCCGCAGGCTGTCCGGCTGATGAAGAACCGGCTGCCGAAGAAGCAGCTGTAAAACCTATCATATCAACTTTTTTCTGCAAGTCTTTAAAAACTTTTGAATTTGACAAATTATTATCGAGCAACATCGGCATATTAGGTTCAAGATCATTCATAAGTTTTACCATGTCAACGCTTCCGCCTGCAGAAGCCATATCTGCTCTTGAAGCACTCTTGCCCGCAACTCCGCCTGTTCTTTCAATAACAGTCAGTCTGCTGTTTAGAAGGTCAAAATCTTTTCTTGAAACAAAATTAGAAGTCATACCGGATATTGAATTTTTCTTATCATATTCATAAAGCGCAAGAATAAGCGCAGATCTTGTTATTTGTTCATCTGAAACAAAAATATTCGGACCGTATTTGTCTACAAATCTCGGCATTTTTGGAGCTAATTCGTTTATCACTTCTTTCAACACGGGATCGGCAACATCTTTTTTGTCTGCTGAGAACAAAGGAGTGCCGCTCAAAAATATCATAGCCAGCGATAAAACAATGCTAATTTGTTTTTTATTCATTTTTTAACCTCTTTCTTCAGAAATAAAAGTTGACTGAAAATTTTGTAGTCTGTTCAAACATATTGCCGCTCAGCAAAGCAATATCAAGCTGTAAATATGTGTCGGCAACAAATACATCTATACCCAAACCGCAGTTATATCCTGCAGTTTCATTTAAATCTGATGAAATACCGTATCTGTTTTCTACGGCATATCCTTCGACGCCCAATCTGAGGTTTAATGAATTTATTCCGAAATTATCAAACATCAACGGTTCCTTCACGCCGAACTCTGCTCCGACATTCATAGTCAAAGGCTCCTGCTGTCTCTGAATAAGATCGGCAGCCCCAAGCAGATGAAGTTTTTTAGTTAAATTAAATCTGTTGGAAACACCGAATTTTGTAGTCATAGGGGCTTTGTCATCGGCTATTTCAACGCCTTTTGTAATCATCGCGCCGAAATTTAAATTTCCCATTGAATACAAGACGCCTGCATCAAAATCCATGCCGCTTCCGCTGCTGGATATATCTGAAAAACTGTAAGAAATATATTTCAGCGATGCTCCGACACTTAAACTGTTATATCCTGTAAAAACCGGATAACCCATAGATAAATAATACGCATTATCCGTATGAGTCATATCTCCGCCAAGCGAAGATCCCGATCCTGAAGTATGCTGTATACCGCCCATACTTGAAGAAATATACCCTATTCCTATAACCGATTTACCAAAAATCCCCGTTACGTTCGAAAGAGGCATTGTAGCTGCAAAAAACTGGTGTGTAGGAATAACTTCTTTAAGTCCTGGATATTTGTCTGAAGTTCCCATCGCTCCCATTGCCGATATCGAATACATTTGAATTTTAGTAAGACCGGCCGGATTCCAGTAAATCGCGCTCGGATCGTCGGCTACCGAAGTAAACGCTCCACCCATTGCTATTGCTTTTGCTCCGACGCCTTTTTTTAGAAACGGAGCCAAATCGACTCCGGCAAAAACGCTTGAGACGCAAAACAACATCAACGCAATCTGTACTGCGATAAATGCTTTTTTTATTTTTATCATATTATTTACCCACTATAGCAAGTGCAGTATATCTTCTGGCTTCTCCGTCTGCACCTTTTGTTATAATTTCACAAATATAAGGACCTGTTGCAAGTATTTCGCCGGCATAATTTTTGCCGTCCCATTCTTCTTCGTTCGTTCCGGCGCTTCTGCTGGCCGAAGATATGAGTTTCCTTACTATTTTACCGGCCTTATTATAAAAATTGATTGTGATGAGTCCGTCTTTTGCAAGTAAATATCTTATTTTAACTTTTTCGCCGTTATTAGGATTAAAGGGCGACGGATAAGTAAGTATGTTTGCAACTCCGCCGTCTATTGCTTTAAACGTAAGTTCTATATCCGAATATGTATTGTCAAAATCTACAACAATCGTATAATACGCATTTGCCGTAAGATTTGCACCTCCGGGCATAATAAGAGAATTTTGATAATAAAGCTGTCCGGCAGAATTAACCATTGCGGTCGTTACCTGGACGCTGTATACAGGAGTTCCAGTTGCCGAAGATCCGCTGTAAAGTTTTACAGTGGCGCTTGAAACGCCGAGTGAAAACATTGTCGTTTCAATTCTTGGGTTCAACAGGGCAAGTTTTGTAATAGGGTCAGGAGAAATAAACGATACCTCTCCAAGACTGCCTGCCGTATTTACTATAATTTGTGTTTCATTTCCGAAAACATTTGTAGAATCATCCTGAGCGTAAACGTAAACCTTATTTACCGACTGTCCTTTGCTGAAATTAATTTCCTGGGTAAACATAACGGCAGTGCTCGGCGTAACTGTATAATCAATCTGATCTCCGAAATCTGCATTCTGCCCCTCAGCAACGGCATATCTGACCTTGTTGATATTATATCCGTTTGTGCTTTCTACTCTTACCTGAACTGTTACGGTTTGAGTAGGAAATGTCTGTGAACCTGTCAAATTTGTAAACGTTATATTTACATTTGGCGCTTTTGTTATAACTGAAGGCATACCCGCCTGTAAAACCAAGTCTTTAGTTCTTGCTTCTGAAAATACAAGTGCAGACTGACCTGTAAAAGCATACGCTTTAGAAGTTGTTCCTGAACCTGTCGACTGTCCTCCGGCAAGCACTGAAAAATTCTTTGCAGCTTCCGAGAGCCCGAAAACCGCAATAAGAAACAATGCTACGGCTATGAGAATAAAATTTATCTTTTTTATCATTGCAAATTCACCAATACCAAAATTGTTCCTGTTACGGAATCAAAATTCTCAAGCGCTTTGCCTATAACGGTCCCTGTTTTAGGATTATCGCCTGCTTTCTTTGCATAACCTGCCATTGAAGCCGAAACCAACATGTCGCCTCTTTTTATGCTGCCGCCTTCATTGCAAACTTTTGTAGGAACTTTACCGACTAAAGCCAATTCATATCCTTTCTCGGTTTTGTTCATTAACAGACCCGGTTTTGTTGATATTACCCCGACAACCATAGTGTCATCGGCAACTTTTGTTTTTACTATTGCATTGTCCTTTGCAGTATCTATAGAAACAACATCCCCCGGAACAAGAAGCTCGGTTGAGGAATACATTTCGGCAAGATCGGCGCCGGCAGTTTCAGCATAAGCCGCCGTTGCAACTTTGATATCATATACATGTCCATAATCACTTTCATATTTAAAATGGCTTGAAATTATTGCATTTGAACCTATTTTTGTTTCTGTTACAGCACCCGCTGCTATCTTAGCGGCTATTACTGAATCTGCCGCCAATTTCCCTGAAGTTATCTCAAGAGAACCTATTTTGGCAGCCGTTATGGCTCCGTCAACAACCGTAGTAGCTGTTCCTGCTCCTGCAGCATAAGGAGCTGTTGTAACTATAAGAGAAGAACCGCTAAAGCCTAATCCTGCTCCTGTAGCAACGCTTATCGAGTAACCAGAAATACCTATTCCGTTTCCTGCAGCCAAGCTACGCCATCCCTGAGCACTTCCTCCGTCGTATCCCCAAAAAGAATTTGCTCCGCCGCCTGCTGTCATTGAAGATGCCGTTACGGCAGTAACTGCTATAGTCGCGGAAGCTGCATTGGTTGCATTTGCAACAGTCGCTCCGGACAA
Source organism: Endomicrobiaceae bacterium (assembly GCA_963666965.1). Taxonomy (GTDB): domain Bacteria; phylum Elusimicrobiota; class Endomicrobiia; order Endomicrobiales; family Endomicrobiaceae; genus Proruminimicrobium. The sequence goes on along the minus strand of OY762939.1, from coordinate 1,176,856 downwards.
TCCGGCAACATTTGAGCTTGATACAACCACCGTTCTCCACAATTGGTTTGTGCCGCTTGAATCATAGCCCCAAAACAAATTAGGACCCGATCCAGCAGTTTTCATTGAAGCCGCTACGCCTGCATTTGTTGCATATGTTACCGTCGCTAAATAAACATAATTTGTGTTAAAATTTGTATCCGCCAATTTAAAACTGGCACTTAAATTATTTGCGGTTGAAACTAAAATATTATATAAAACGCCTCCGCCTTGCTGCAGTTTTGCCGGTGTAATGCCGGTATCGGAAACAATAAGATTGTTTGAACCATCAAAACCAACTCCTGAGCCCGGCGAAACGCTGATAGTCTTTCCCGTAAGTTTTAATCCGTCTCCTGCTTTTAAACCGCTGACAACGGTATCCCACGACTGATAAATATTTCCGCCGACATTTGTTATTGTCCAGACTTGTGCATCACCCACTGCTAAAAGAGGGACCGTTGAAATTCTCAATGCATATGCGGCCGTTCCTGAGTTTAGAGAATATGATGAAGCATTTGAATATGTTGCCGTACCGGAATTCAGTGAATATGCCGAAGCGTTTGAATATGTTGCCGTACCGGCATTGAACGCATATGATGCTGATGATACTTGAATATCGGGATTGGTCCATTTTTGAACGCCGTCAGTCCCTATTCCCCATATATAAGAATTTCCTGCCGTATATGAAGCCGTAGAAACGGCAACTGCCGTAGTTACATTTATTTTATATGCAACAGACTGATTAAAATTGCCGTCCACCAATTTTTCCGGCTGATTAGGATCTAAAATTTTTGAATAAGTTGCCGTAGATGAAGAATTTGAGTAAGCGGCAGTTGAAGAATAAAATGAATACGGATTTGTCGTTATATCAGACCAAGCCGTCGTTATCGTCTGACCGTCAACTGTTATTGCAATTTTAAACTGGGATCCGGCATTGAAATTAAAACTGGCAATATCAAAATTGAGATTATACAAACCGTTGCTGTCTGTGATTGCCGATTTATTGTCTACCGGATAATTCTCACCCGAAGCTCCGCTTGCTCTGATATGCAAAACTGCATCGAACGATTTCTCGGCCAAGACCTGCCCTGAGTCTGAAGTAAGCTTACCTTGAATGTTTAATTTTTTCGGTACGTCTGCATAGATTTGCACTCCGCATACAAAAAACAAAGACAAACAAAATAATAATTTTTTCATTGCATTCTCCATAAAAATTACTTCAACGGTTTAGCACAATTTACACAAAATCTTAATCTCTTTCCCTTTGGAACAGTATTTACATATCCGCAGTACATGCAGACAATTACCTGCTGCTCTTCATTTGTTGATTCTTTTATGACTTCATCTTTTTTTACAGGTTTTTTTACAACAGGAGGTTCTTCTTTTTTCTTCTGTTTTACGACAGTTTCTTCTTTAACAGGCTGTTTTACGGCTTTGTCAAGCAAAACTTTATTTGTATTTACGGCTGACAGAGAAGCGGCATCCGCAGTTGCGGCTGTTGCCGAAGAAAGAGCAACGTCGGATTGAGGTTCAATGACAAAAACATCAAGATGATTTTTGCCTTTAGGATTCAAATCGAGATTCACAACCTGATCTTCAAATCCCTTTGATATAACTCTAAATTCATATTTGCCCGGAACCATGCTTCCCTTATATAATCCGGAAGTATCTGTTTTTCCAAGCAGTTTTTTGCCCTGCCATATATAACCTTCCTGAGGCTGAGAAGTCGCCGCAGACTTAACTGATATAGTGAAATCTAATCTTGCGTATTCAAGCTCGCCTGTAACAGTACTTACGTTATCGACATTAACATTCGATATTCTATAGCTCTTATATTCATTATCGCCGTAAAAAAGAACGTCAAAAGTTTCAACAGGCAGAGCAATTCTTATAGGCTTTGAAGTTGAAATATCCTTTGTAACGCTCATCTGCTGGTTGGAAATTTTTACTTTGGTTATAAACGTATCGTTTGGATTATCTTTTGATCTGACTTTAAATGTTATAAATTTATTCATTTTTACAAAAACATTCGGATCAGACTGCGCATCAACTTTTACTTCTTTAACAAATTCGCCGTATCTTGCCGAAGGATCCAAAAATCTTACATTGTAAGTTCCGATTTTAAACGATGTGTTTAACGGAGTATTGCCTCTGGGCTGCGATTCTCCCTGAACGTGTATCATCATTCCTTTCGGTTCCGACGTTATATTCATTTTCTTAAACAGATTACCTTTTACGCTGAATATGTTTTCTCCGTCTACATTTTTGAGTTCGCATTCCCAGAATCTTTTGTCTACCTCTGAGAAAATTTCTTCAACTGTCGACATTGTAAAATCTACATTGCACTGACCTTCTTTTCTTTCTTTGGCGTTTGAACCGAGATCTTCAAAACCTTCCATTGCTAATTTTATTGTATGCGGAGCCGCCAAAAGCTGTGCTTTGCACGGAGTAACTCCGAATTTGTTGCCGTCAACATAAACCGCGGCACCTGAAGGAACAGACTCAACGTTTAACACAAAGTCAAACATTATCTCTATTTTTTCTCTTCCGTTTTTGGCTTTTTTATAACCTTCAATCTGAACTACTCTTTGAACAGGTCTGAACCCTTCTTTTAAAGCGGTAACTATGTATGAACCAGGTTTGACTTTTCTTATAGGAATCGACGAAGTCGAAGAAACATTGTTTAAAACAACTTCCCCGTCTTTTGTTTTCATGCTTACAACAGCTCCCGAAGGAACAGTGGATATTACTACATCCGGCGGATTCATTTTGTCATAAACAGCCTTGCCGAACGGAGTAATCTGCATAAAAACATCGACTCCGGCAAGAACTATGGTAGCCAAAACAACAGCTATAAAAATTTTTAATATTGTTTTCTTTAATTCATCAAACTTTTTGAACAACCAGTCTCCCACTTCTTCAAAAACAGTTTTTCCTTTTGCTTCAACCCTTAGAGAAGGCTGCCTTCTTTCTTCAGCTTTTATCTGAGGCTGCTGCGGAACGCCGGAGACAACAGGCTGAGGCTGGGAAGATACGGCAGGCTGCTGAAAATACTGTGAAGGCTGTTCTTGAGTATTGCCGGGAGTTGCGGCTTGTCCGACAATAAAATCAACGCACTGCACTTTAGGTATTTTAGAATTACGCTCAAGCTCTGCAACGGTGAGCGATTTTACGTTTTCAACAAGTTTTTCCGACTTGATAACATTTTCTTTCATTACTTTGACTACAAATTCTGAAAGTTCTATCGATAAATCATCTGTATCAACGCCTTTTAAAACACGTCTTATATCTCTGTACATTTCAATAGCTTTTTCATAACGGACGTTTCTGTCCTTTTCCAAAGCTTTTGATATAACTTCAAACATTTCGTGAGGAACAGGTACGTTTATTCCCTCTGTATCAAACTTTTTGCCGAGAACCTGTGCTTTTATTTCTTCGTTAGTTCCCTGATACAGCTGCTGTCCGGTAAGCATTTCATAAAATAAAACACCTACAGAAAAAATATCAGTTCTGTGATCAATATCAGGCTGGCCTTTTATCTGTTCAGGCGACATGTAAGGATATTTGCCTGTAATAATTTTTTGAGGGATTGAATCCTTGATTTCATCTGCTGTTTTTGCAATACCGAAATCGCTTAACTTAACATTTCCGTCAAAAGATAAAAGGACGTTTCCCGGAGAAATATCACGGTAAACAATTCCGTAAGGATTTCCGGTAATAGAATCTCTGGCTATTCTGTTTGCATAATCTATTGCTTTTAATACGTTGATGCATATAAGCGTGGATAACTGCCATGGAATGAGTATCTTGTCCTGGTTACATTTTCTTATAAGAGTTTCAAGATCAACGCCTCTTACATAATCTAAAACTACATAAAAAGTTCCGTTTGATCCCTTCCAAAAATGCTGAACTCTTACTATGTTATCATGGATTATGTTTTTTGCTATGAGTGCTTCTTTGTAGAACATCTCTACGAATTTTGGTTCCGCATATTCAGGTAACAATTCTTTAATTGCTATAAAATTTCTCAAACTAAAGTCATAGGCCTGCCAAACTGTACCGAAACCGCCGACACCTATACGTTTTACCGTAACATACTGCCTGTTGATGAATAAACCAAAATCAAGTCCGTCAGATCCTGCCACTTGCCTCGACTGCTCGTTTTCTGACATTACTCACTCCTTGGTTGAATTGGTGAAATAATAATAAAAAACTTACGTGCTGATTATAACATATTCTTGTTATGAAAACAATATTTTTTTAATAAACGGCAGGATCCCAATTCCAAAGTTCTTCCTGATATAAAAAATAAATATTTCTAAGATATCTTTTGAACGGACTCTGAATGCCTTTGCCCTGATCAGCCACTCCGAGCCATTCATCATGAAAAAAATTATCATTTTTAGGCCCTTTCCAAGCGCCGAGAAGAGTATCATGCTCTTTATTTGAACCTATGAGCCACCACTTATCGAGCCAGCAGTAAACAATTCCGCCTATAGCGTTACCGACGCCTCTGCCCCAATATCCGTTATTTTCTATATCCTTCCAGGCATTTTTATGATATCTAAGCTGAAATATTTCATCTGTCGCTTGTTTGTTCTGATTGTAGGCGTCACAGCCGTATTCGGTTATAAGAACAGGTCTGTCAAACTCCTGTTTTATTTTCCTCCATATAATTCCGAATCCGAAAGGACCTGTATATTGGTTAAATCCCAACACATCTATGCTGGGGGCATACTGAGCGTAATATTTTACAAATCTCGTGCTTGCATTGCATACTCCGACGGGATGCTCCTGATCCATCTTTTTTATCATTCTGCATGTTTCTTCAAGAAACTTTGCAAATTCCTCAGGGACCTTATAAGCATTTGTATTTGTTTTTGTAGAATTTTCATGAGAACCAGCAACATCATTTTCATTGCCTAACATCCACATTAAAACATACGGTTCATCTTTATGTTCTTCAACCATTTTTCTGACGCTTTCAAGCATTTTTTTACGCTGTTCTGAATCAGTATAGTCAGTCCCCTTTTCCCAGTTGGCATCGCTTCCTTTTGTATATGCACCGAGATAATTTCCCATTATCACTCTGATTCCGTATTTTTTGTAGAGGTCTCTTAAAAGTTCTTTATTGATATTATCCGAATGGTATATTCTTATTGTGTTGCAGCCCATTGCTTTAAGCAGAGCAAAATCGCCAACTGTATTTTCGTCGAGATCCTGATAATCGTTTCTGTTGAAGTCAACCCATGAATCATAAGGCCCGTCTATTTTTCCGTTATCGTTTAAATCAGACCACATCCAGTCATTAACATCAGGTCTTTTTCCGACTGTATCTGCCGAATATTCGATTCCTTTTATAAAATATAACTGACCGTTAACTGTCATGCGCCACATCCCGTCGGAATCTTGTATAAATTTTACAAGTCCGTTTCCGAGTTGTTTTTCATTTGTTTCCTGGGAATACACAAAAGAAAAAGGTATCAGGAAAAAAGAAATCGCCAACAGTATTTGAAAAAGTATTATTTTCTGTATTTTTCCCATAATTCTTTGTATGTAAAATATGATTTCCTTAATTGTCTTTTAAAAGGTCCGTGTTTGCCGTCGCCTATAGAACATAATCCGAACCATTCTTCATACGCCCAGCCGTCTATAAAAGGCCCCATCCACTGACCTGCAATATCCTGTTTATGCTGGTCAAATTCAGGAGGAGGTCCCGCCTTCCACCACTCGTCTGTCCATTCAAATATTACTCCGCCTAACGCATTTCCGGAACCGTAACCTGCAAAATTTTCTTCCATACTGATCCAGCTTCCTCTGTGATATTCAGCCTGAGCATTTTCGTTATCTTCAAAAGTAAGATATTTGCTGTAAGCAGGGCATCCGTATTCTGTTATTATTACGGGTTTGCCGTACAACTTTGCAACGTCTTTCCAGAGGGTTCCGAAACCTTCTTTTCCTCTGTAAGCATTTGCGCCGTATATATCAAGATCCGGGGCATTCTTCGCGCATATATCCATAAATAACAGATCCCCGTTGCATATTGCTACAGGTCGCTGCTGAGGATCAAGCTCTTTAATTAATTTAGCGCATTCGTTTATAAATTTATAATATGCGGCAGGATCTTTTCTTACATTGCACGATGTTCCTGCGCTTACTCCGACAACTCCGACAGTCCCATAATTATTTTCATTGCCTAAAACCCACATTAAAACATAAGGTTCATTTTTATATTCTTCAACCATTTCTCTAACGCTGTTCAACATATTTTCGCAGTGTTTAGGATTTGTATAATCTGTTCCCTCAAACCATTCTGCGCCGGAATGAAATCCGTACATTCCCAAGAAATTTCCTATCATATACATAAAGTTAAATTTTTCATATCCTTCTTTTAAAAGTTCTTTGTTTACTTCCGGAAAATTATAAATTCTTATCGTATTGATTCCCATGTCCTTCATAAGCTGGAAATCACCCACAACTTTTTCTTTTCTGTCTTTTTTATTATTTTTGTTTTCATCGACCCAAGATTCATACGGGCCGTCTATTATCTTATTTTTATTGTAATCCATCCACGACCAGTCTTTCGAAACATTCACAGAACCGTTATCCGGGCTGAGTCCTACAGGCGTAGGAGAATATGCTATGGCTCTCATTACATAGGGTTTTTCATCAACAAACAACTGAAAGTTTTTATTATTGTATTCTACAAGTTTAACTTTTCCTGTTCCGGAAACCTTTTTTATTCCTATCGTATCAAGGTCGGATTTTTTCAAAATCCAGTCTTCAGACGCAGCAGATACAAATTTACCGGGATTTACTATAAAATCATCATTTACTTTTTCGTCGTCATATTTTCCTATAACATCAATTTCGGCATCAACAAGTTTAACACCTATATCTTTATGTTCTCTTGTAAGATATTTGATTTTTTCAATTGCTACGGGAGCTACATACCACGGAGTTTTCCAAAAAGTAACGCCCGTCGACTTTGGAAAAAATACAACTATGGCATAATACGCTTTAACTGCCCTTTTGTAATCTCCGGCCTGTTCCAGCGCAAGAGCGGTATAATATTGTTTTACACCCGGTTCTTCCTGAGCCGTAGCCCACTTATAATAGTTGGACTGCGAGTCAAGCGTATTTACAAAAAGCCATTTATCGCCTTCAAGTTTTTTTTCGTTTTTTAATTTTTTATAATCAGGACTTTTAAAAACATCGGCGACATTAGGATATATCCCCTCACCGGACGCTTCCCTAAGTCCCGCATTATCTTTTACAACATATCTGTATTTATTTGTTCCGACATTCTGAAATTCGCCGTACTTTGAATAATCAACAAACTCTTCGGTTCCGGGAGTATAAATTTTTATTTGAGTGTTTTTGCTTTTTTTATTTTCTTTGGGACGGGCCTGTAAAGTAACGGTTATTGAAGTTATAAAAACAATCATCAACAATGCAATCCAGATTTTTTTAGCCATATGCAGCCCCCTAAATGTTTTTATTATTTTTTAATTCTTTTGGAGAGAAACTTCGAATGGGCAGTGCAGGGATTGAACCTGCGACCTCCTCCTTGTAAGGGAGATGCTCTCCCAGCTGAGCTAACTGCCCACATAAAACAACTTTGAGGATTTTACCAATTTATTTTTTTGTTGTCAATTTTTTTAATTTTTAAAAATTAATATTGATTTAAAAAATAAGTTTTTGTAAAATCTAACAACGTTGTCAAAAAATATTTTCTATTTTTATAGTAATTGCCCGATGGTGTAATTGGTAACACGTCTGCCTCTGGAGCAGAAGTCTCCTGGTTCGAGCCCAGGTCGGGCAGTTTTTATTTCCCCCACTTTTTTATTTTTCAAAGAGCGTTATATCTGTCCTTGATTATTAATTAGACCTTTTAATATAATTAATTGTTACAAAAAATTTAAATAATTAACGGAGTCTTAAAAATGCTTAGTGAATTAATCGCAAAAAACATTTTCCAAAATACGGTCGGAGATTATTTATTTTCTCTAGGCGCTTTAGCTGTTTTTATAATTTTTATTTATATTCTCAGAATGATTGTAATAAAACGTCTTGAAAAATGGGCTGCCAAAACTGAAACAACAATCGACGATTTCATAATACTGCATATTAAAAAAACTCTTACTCCTCTGCTTATAGTTTGGTCTTTTATATTGAGCATGAAAAATCTTGTAATGGCTCCTCTTTTGACAAAAATAGTATATATTGCAGGGCTGGCCTTTTTGGCATTAATGTGTCTGAGATTTTTAATGGCACTTCTTGATTATTTAATTGACGCCTATTTCAGAAAAAACAACGTAAACGAAACGCGCCAGAGAAGTTTGAAATGGCTAGTCGTTACGGCAAAAATTATCATTACCGGAATAATGTTAATAATATTGCTGGATAATTTGGGTGTTAAAATATCAACTCTTGTCGCAGGGCTCGGTATCGGAGGCGTTGCAGTAGCGTTTGCTTCTCAGGCGATTCTCGGAGACCTGTTTAGTTTTTTTGTAATTCTATTTGACCGTCCTTTTGAAATCGGAGACACTATTGTCGTTGACGATTTAACCGGCACCGTAGAACATGTCGGCATTAAAACTACAAGAGTCCGCAGCATCGGCGGAGAAGAACTTATATTTTCAAATACAAATCTTACAAATGCACGTGTGCGCAATTACAAAAGAATGGCACAGCGCAGAATAGTTTTTAAATTGGGCGTGACTTATCAGACTTCTTTTGAAAACATAAAAGAAATCCCTGAACTTCTTAAATCAATTATTTCACAGCAGCAGGATGTGCGTTTTGACAGATCTCATTTTTCGTCATACGGAGATTCGGCGCTTATTTATGAAACAGTTTATACCGTGTTAAACAGCGATTACAATAAGTATATGGATATACACCAGAATATAAATTTTAAAATAAAAGAAGAATTTGATAAACGCAAAATTGATTTTGCTTATCCGACACAGACTCTTTTTATAAATAAAACAAATTAAGTTTATATTGTTAAAAAAAACGCTTGACAAATTTATTTGTTTTTTATAATATCCTATCTATCAGATAGGAATAGTAGAATTTAATTGATTTTAAAAAAATACGGAGGATATGAAAATGAATGTTACTTTTAAAAATATGCGAATGAGAACGTGTTGCATGCAGATGCATGTCTTCGGTATGGTAGGTCTTACTATGCAATAATTTATAATAATAACTTAATAGTATAAAAGGCAAACCACTACCAAATAGATATAAAAGGTTAGTGGTTTTTTTATTTTTAAATAAAATCGGGAGATATAAAATGAGTTTAAAAGAAAATATAGTAAATGACGGAATAATAAAAGATATTCGTGATGCTGTAGAAAAATTATCATACGGAACGGTAATCATTACCGTGCACAACAAAAGAATAACTCAAATTGAAATATCAAAGAAACAGCGTTTTGATGATATTTGGAATGTTGATGAAGGAGGTGGAATATAAGATTAAATTTGAAGCATCCTCAGCGGATAACCGCAGAGCATAAAAAAATAAAAGTGTACATATAACCGGTCAACTGGGATTTGAAACACGAAAAATACAAAAAAACAGGAGACTTAAAAATGAAGAAATTCAATTCAGCAGTAAGAGTAATTGCAATTTTAGCAGTTGTGTTAGTAGCAAAATATGTTTTTGCCGGACCGCCTCTGACAAATCTTGAAGGCGTCGGCGGAATAGCTTTTAATCCGCTGGCCTATCTTGCAGATTCAGGCGAAGATGCAGGATTAAAAATTGACGGCAAAAAAGTTGCCTCAAAACCGAGAATAGGCTCATGGTATGTTAACTTGAGCGATGTTAAAGTTGACTGGACTGCAATAGGTATTGCCGATACTTTTTTTGACAGACTTGAAGTTTCCTACGGATATGAGACGGTAAATCCTGAAAATTCAAAGTCAATCCACAAACACAATATCGGCGCAAAACTTCTGGTTTTAAAAGAAAATTCTTTTGATACAAATTATGTGCCTGCCGTTTCTGTAGGCGCGATATTTAAACAGACTTCAAATGTAGGCCCCGGAAGCGACGATACAGGCGCAGATTATTACGGCGTTGCGACAAAACTAATTACAAGTCTTCCAAGACCCGTATTGATTTCAGGCGGATTGCTTTCAACAAAAGCAAAAGCGACCGGAGTATTCGGATATGACAAAGACAGCAAATTAACAGGATTCGGCAATATAGATATTATTTTCCCGCTCGGGTTAATCGCCGGCTTTGAATACAAACAGGGCGCAAATTATTCCGACTGGAAAGATGCAAACTATTGGAATACGCATGTTGCGTGGACAGCCAATAATAATCTTACTATTGTTTTGGCGCTTGTTAATGCCGGCGACTACAAATCAACCAGTGAAGTCGGTCTGGGCAACGGATTTGTATCAAGCATACAATATGCTTTTTAAATAAAATTATATTGCACACATTATCCCGCCGGTTTTTACGGCGGGATTTTATTTTTTAACCGCATATTAAATTTGTTATGAAAAGATTATTTTGATAAAATACTCGTGTTTTAGTTGCGCCCATAGCTCAATTGGATAGAGCGTTTGACTACGAATCAAAAGGTTAGAGGTTCAACTCCTCTTGGGCGCGTTATTTTTCTTTGTCTTTTGTGTTCTTTTTAATTTTTTTTGAACTTCGGATACCCCTCTCGCTAACGCTCGGCTTTGCTAGGTATACCTCGTCTAAAATAAAATTAAAAATCTTCACAAAATACTTCGAAAACAGATATTATATTTTGTTGCCTAGTCTAAAATAAAAATTATCAACAAAAAATTTATAAATATCTATAAAATACTGCAAAAATTTACTCCCATCTTTTTTGTCGGAGAAGATATGATCAGCAAATACGGTTTTATCAGAACATGCGCGTGCTCTCCCAGAATTAAAATTGCCGACATCGAATTCAATACAAATCAGATTCTTTCCGATATAAAATCTGCAAAAAAACAAAATGCGTCAATCATATTATTTCCTGAACTTTCTTTGACGGGATATACATGCGGAGATCTGTTTCAGCAGGATATCTTATTAAAAAAATCAGAAGAAGCTCTTGATAAAATCGCTCTTGAAACAAAAGATATAATAGCCGTTGTCGGACTTCCTCTTTATCACCAATCCAGGCTTTGGAATGTTGCGGCAGTAATTGCAGACGGAAAAATAAAAGCATTTATCCCTAAATCGTATCTTCCTAACCATAAAGAATATTATGAGCGCAGATGGTTTCATTCGGGATTTGATATAGATTCCGACTATAAGGGAATAATTTTTAATCCGAATATTTTATTTAATATCTCAATTGGTAATTTATCATTCAAAACAGGCATTGAAATCTGCGAAGATTTATGGATGCCGATTCCCCCATCTTCGCGTCTGAGTATTATGGGAGCGGCTCTTATTTTAAACCCGTCAGCCTCCACCGAGACAGTCGGAAAAGCCGCATACCGTCGTGAACTTGTAAGCCAAAACTCATCAAGAAACGTCTGCTCATATCTTTATGCGGCAGCAGGACCGACGGAATCGACTTCCGATGTCGTATTTTCAGGGCATTGTCTGGCTTTTGAATACGGGATTATGCTTGCCGAAACAGAACTATATCAGCGTGAAGGAACAAAAATTTTTGCAGATTTTGATATAAACAAATTAGAAAATGAGCGCCGCAAATTTACAACTTTCGGAGATCAGGCTGATCATTTTTACGACGTTTTAAACGGAAAAATGAAAACGATAGAAATTAATCTTGATTCTGCTCAACAGCCGAAAAAATTAAACCGTTATATTGATCCTGCTCCTTTTGTGCCTAAAACAGATGATAAAATGAAAGAACGCGCCGAAGAAATTTTAAATATTCAGGTTAACGGGCTTATGACGCGTCTTGAAACAAGCAAAACAAAAGGAATCGTAATAGGAGTATCCGGCGGACTTGATTCGACTCTTGCTCTTGTTGTGGCAGTAAGAGCTGTTGATAAGCTGGGCTGGGACAGAAAAACAATAACAGGCATTACAATGCCGGGATTTGGTACAACAAACAGAACAAAAAATAACGCAGTTAAACTTATGGATGAACTCGGCATTGATAAGCAGGAAATATCTATTGCGGCAGCCTGTATTCAGCATTTTAAAGATATCGGATTGCCGGAAAATGACCGTTCAGTCACTTATGAAAACTCTCAGGCAAGAGAACGCACTCAAATTCTTATGGATTACGCCAATAAAACAAATAAAATTGTTCTGGGAACAGGTGATTTATCTGAACTTGCTTTAGGCTTTTGCACGTATAATGCAGACCATATGAGCATGTATAACGTTAATTGCTCGGTACCTAAAACGCTTGTAAAATATTTGGTGCATCAGGCAAGTTTATGGGATGAATTTAAATCATGCAGACAAACTCTTGAATCAATCTGCAATACCGCCATTTCACCGGAACTTCTTCCTCCTGATGAAAAAGGCGACATTGCACAAAAAACCGAAGATATTATAGGACCTTACGAACTTCACGATTTTTTCATATATCATCATATCCGCTGGAATTTTACGCCTGAAAAGATTTTTTATCTCGCACAGAACGCTTTTAAGAATAAATATGACGATACCGTAATTAAAAAATGGCTTGACCTTTTTTACAAGAGATTTTTTAACGCGCAGTTTAAGAGAAACTGCGTACCGGACGGACCGAAAGTCGGTTCAATCAGTTTAAGCCCCCGCGGCGACTGGCGCATGCCCTCTGACGCCTCAAATAATGATTGGAATTTATAAGTTTATAAAAAAAGTTAAATATTTTTACTTTTCCTCTAAGATAATATTTGGATCTAATTCCATTGCCTTATCAAAATCTCTTGTTGCTTCCTCATATTGTTCTAAAGCATTTTTTGCATTCCCTCTACAACAATAAATATTTGCATTATAAGGTTCTAATTCAATAGCACTATCAAAATCTTTGATTGCCTCTTCATATTTTTTTAAATTATAATTCACAACACCTCTATTATAATAAACATTTTCTTCTTTAGAATTTATGATTGATTTTTTACAATTTTTACTTTGTTCTAATTTATTTTCTAGAATATCATCGTTTGTTTTTTTAGTTTTTAATTCATCAGTATTCCCTTTTTTCAATCTTCTAAAAACAAATGTCTGATGTGATATTGTTTCTGTTTTTTTACCAAATAATGCTGATAAACATCCAGGAGCAATAAATTGATCTATATTAGATTGACAATAAAATTCCCATCCATTTTGTTGCATAGAATTTAATGTATATTCTAATGTATTTGCAAAATCTCTATCATTTCCTGCGACAAAAGAACCATCTAAAACTTTATACTCGTACATAATAACAGCCTCCTTTTTTAGTTGTGCTCAATTATATATTTATATAAATTTACAAATTGGATTCTATATAATTCGGATTTTACTACATTTTTTACAGAATAACAATCAAACAAAATTCTTCTTCCTTTATAGCTAAAAATTTAATAAAATACATGGAGTAGTTTGGTTGTTGTCGTTAGGATTTAAGATTTGTGGCGAACCGAAGTATTTTGCGACCTTAATATGTCGTTAAGACCGGCAAGATTTTGAGCGAAGTGAAGTAATTTTAAAGTGAAGTTTACAATTAGGTGAAGCGGTAAATGAGCTTTAAAATTACAAAACTGCAGCCAAAATATTGCGGTCGCTATAATAAAATAAGAAGTAAGGAGAGATAAAATGTTAAAAGAAAAAGTAGAAGCAGCCTTAAACAAAGTAAGACCACACCTGTTGGCAGACGGCGGAAACGTTGAATTAGTAAGCGTATCGGAAGAAGGAATAGTTAAAGTAAGACTTACAGGCGCATGCGGTTCATGCCCTATGTCGACAATGACGCTTCAATACGGCGTAAAAAAAGCAATAATGGAATCAGTACCTGAAGTTAAAGACGTTGTTGCAATGTAAATGAAAATAGGAATTTTGTCGGATACCCACAACAATACGGACAAAATTATAAAAGCTGTTGAATTTTTTAATCTCCGGCAGATAGAACTTGTTCTTCATGCCGGGGATTTTTCTTTTGTATCGTCTGCAAAGCTGTTTTCAAAACTAAAAATGCCTATGATTGCCGTATTCGGTAACAATGATTTAGATACTTTTGATCTTGAAAAAACAATACAGCCTTTCGGAAATATTTACAACGAGCCTTATTCGTTTACGATTGACGGCAAAAAATTTATTCTGTCTCACCGTCTTTATAACACCGAAGAAAAATTTGATTATATAATCTACGGACATACACACAAACCTCATATTCAAAAAACGCCGCAGGCGCTTTTTATAAATCCGGGCGAAGTATCTGCCGGAAGATACGGCAGAAGCACTGTGGCAATACTTGATACGAATACCAATCATGCCGAAATATTTGATTTAGATTTGGAAAGCTGATTAAATTATAGTTCCGCCGCCGACAACAATATCATTGTCATACAAAACAACGGCCTGCCCTTTGGTTACGGCTCTTTGCGGAAAGTCAAACTCAATATGAAGTTTATCTTTGCCAATCTGTTCGACAGTGGCAGGTTCTTCTTTCTGGTTATATCTGATTTTTGCTTTTACTCTGATAGGTTTATCGATCTTTGAACATGCTATAAGATTGATATCCGATGCTTCAAGGCTTTTTGAAAATAAATCGTCGGGCCCGCCCAGCGTGACAGTATTTTTCTTTATATTTTTATCACAGACAAATAATCTTTTATGATAAGTTAAGCCAAGCCCCTTTCTTTGCCCTATAGTATAATTTATTATTCCGCCGTGGCGCCCTATTATCTTGCCGTTAATATCTATAAAATTACCTTCAGAACTTTTTTTGCCGGTATAATTTTCTATAAATTTTGAATAATTGCCGTCGCGGACAAAACATATATCCTGGCTGTCATGTTTTTTTGCATTTATAAAATCATGTTCGGCCGCTATATCTCGTATTTCGTTTTTTGTCATCATACCCAAAGGAAGCAAAGTTTTTGACAATTGTTCCTGCGTAAGTCCGTATAAAACATAACTTTGGTCTTTCTTTTGGTCGGCAGACTTTTTCAATATATATCTTTTTGACGCATTATCATACTCGATTACGGCATAATGGCCGGTAACCATATAATCAAAATCCATTTCTACGGCTTTCTGTAAAAGCCTGTCAAATTTTATAAAACGGTTGCAGTCTATGCAGGGGTTAGGCGTAAAACCTTTTTGATAACTGTCTATAAATTTGGCTATAACGTCTTTTTTGAATTGATCCTTAAAATTAAAGACATAATGTTTTATGCCGAGTTTAAAACAAACGTTTCTGGCATCTTCAACATCTTTTTGAGAACAGCATGTTTTAGTTGCACATTCTCCTATGTCTTCATTTGAAAACAGCTTAAGAGTAACGCCTACTGTTTCATATCCCTGCTGTTTGATAAGATAAGCTGCGACGGAGCTGTCCACTCCGCCGCTCATTGCTATTATTGCTTTCATACCGTTATTCTACCATTTTATGCGCAAAATTTACGCAAACAAAGGGGTTGATAAATATCTTTCGCCCGTATCAGGCAAAATAACTACTATTACTTTATTTTTATTTTCAGGCCTTTTTGCAACCTGCGTAGCTGCAAATAAAGCCGCTCCGGACGATATTCCTACAAGAAGTCCTTCTCTTAGAGCAAGTTTTCTTCCTGTTTCAAAAGCATCTTCGTTTGCCACGGGTATTATTTCATCATATATTTTTGTATTCAATGTATCCGGAACAAAACCAGCCCCTATACCCTGAATTTTATGAGGGCCTGCTTTGCCCTGCGACAAAACGGGAGAATCGGCCGGTTCAACGGCTATAATTTTTATATTTTTATTTTTTGATTTTAAATATTCCCCTACTCCGGTTATCGTTCCGCCTGTTCCTACTCCTGCGACTAAAATATCAACTTTTCCGTCTGTATCGTTATAAATTTCAACCGCAGTAGTTGCTTTATGTATTGCAGGATTAGCCGGGTTTGTAAACTGACTCGGAATAAAACTGTTGGCAATGCTTGCCGCAAGCTCTTTTGATTTCTCAATAGCGCCTTTCATTCCTTTTGTTCCGTCGGTCAAAACAAGTTCCGCACCGTAGGCTTTAAGCAGATTCCTTCTTTCAATACTCATAGTTTCTGGCATCGTAAGAATTATTCTGTATCCTTTTGCAGCCGCGACAGAAGCAAGCCCTATTCCCGTATTTCCGCTTGTAGGTTCAATGATTACGGAACCTTTTTTTAACAATCCTTTTTTTTCGGCATCTTCAATCATAGCTTTCGCTATCCTGTCTTTTACGCTTCCTGCCGGATTAAAATATTCAAGTTTTGCCAAAATCGTAGACTGAAGATTATTATCCTGCTCATATCCCGTCAGTTCCAAAAGCGGCGTATTTCCTATTAAGTCTGTTAATTTTTTATAAATTTTCATCATAGTTTTATCTCCTATAAACTTTTAAATGCTTCATCCAAATCTGCAATAATATCGTCAATATGTTCCGTGCCTACGGACAAACGAATCGTATTAGGCTTAATTCCGGAATTTTCAAGTTCCTCTTTGCTAAGCTGTGAATGAGTAGTTGAAGCCGGATGTATCACAAGCGATTTGACGTCTGCAACGTTTGCAAGAAGCGAAAATATTTTCAGATTATCAATAAATTTTTTCGCTGTCTCTTCGCCGCCTTTTATTTCAAATGTAAAAATGGAACCTGCTCCGTTAGGGAAATATTTTTTATACAAAGTATTGTATTTGTCAGACGGTAAAGCAGGATGATTTACTCTTTCAACCTTAGAATGTTTTGAAAGATATTCAACAACTTTTAAAGCATTGTAAACATGTCTTTCAACTCTGAGTGATAAAGTTTCAAGCCCCTGCAAAAATAAGAATGAATTAAACGGACTTACAGCCGATCCCGTATCTCTGAGTATTGTAGTTCTTATCTTTATGATATAGGCAAGATTTCCTACCGCCTGAGTAAATACGACTCCGTGATAGCTTGGATTAGGTTTTGAAAGACCGGGAAATTTATCATTCTGAGCCCAGTCAAATTTTCCGCTGTCTATTATAACTCCGCCCAAAGCCGTACCGTGTCCGCCTATAAATTTTGTAGCCGAATGAACAACAACATCTGCTCCGTGTTCTATCGGTCTGAATAAATAAGGCGTTGCAAAAGTATTATCAACTATCAACGGTATTCCGTGCTCATGCGCTATTTTTGCAACCGCATCAACATCAATTATGCTTGAATTGGGATTGCCGAGCGTTTCTATAAATATTGCTTTTGTATTATCTCTTATTGCTTTTTTAAAATTTACGATATCATCGGCATCAATAAAAGTAGTTTCTATGCCTGTTTCAGATAATGTATTGGCAAAAAGATTATAGCTGCCGCCGTAAATAGTTTTTGCCGAAACTATATGATCGCCTGCACGTGCTATATTTTGTATAGCATAAGTTACTGCCGCCGCACCGGATGATGTAGCCAATGCTCCCACTCCGCCTTCAAGCGCCGCTATTCTTTTTTCAAATACATCCGTTGTTGGGTTCATTAAACGTGTATAAATGTTTCCGCCTTCCGCCAGTCCGAATCTTTTTGCAGCCTGCTCCGAATTTTTGAAAACGTATGAAGTTGTCAGATATATCGGAACTGCTCTTGAATCTGTCGCCGGATCAGCCGTTTCCTGACCTACATGTAATTGTAATGTTTCAAACTTATATTTATTTGTCATTTTAAAGCTCCTTGTTTTTTTTAATTTTATTTTTTTAATTTTTTCTTTTACCGAATCTATTAAACGTTTCAAGTCAACCTCCCTGTTTGTTTTTTTGAAAGTCAAAAAAACAGTTCAACAGAAAAGGCGCATTCGCCATGACAAACAATTCACTGTTATTAATTTTTGTTTCAATAATTTATTTGTATACATAATTACCGCTCCATTTCTTATTATCCACTATTCCTATCAGAATAGTATGAATTAAATATACATTATATTAAAAAAAATGTCAACAGTCTTTTGAAAACTGATTAAATCGAATATTCGTTTGAAGTTTTATGGATATGTTTATTGACGAGATCTTCAAGAGTTATGCCGTCAACATATTTTTGAATCAAATCATACAAACCATGCCAAAAATCAACTGTGGAACATTTGTCATAACTGGCACATTTATTTGTTTTTGTTTCAAGGCATACTACGGGAGCAAGAGTTCCCTCAGTTACTCTGAGTATATCTCCTGCCGTATATTTTGAAGGTTTTTTTGCAAGCCTGTATCCTCCCTGAGAACCTCTTACACTTTCAAGAAAACCAGATTTCGAGAGCTGAATTACAATTTGTTCAAGATATTTTAACGATATTTTTTGTCTTGCGGATATATCTTTCAATGCCGTGTAGCCGCCGTTATCATGCTCCGCCAAATCTATCATGAGCCTCAGGGCATATCTTCCTTTAGTTGATATTTTCATAACATCTCCCTTTTAAGTTGTTTTCTTACATCAAAATGCCTGCTTTTACCGTGCTGAGAAGAAACTGTTCTGCCTATTGAAGTAATTTTTGAATTAACGCAGTTTTTACATTTAGCCGGCGTATCGTAAACGCATATTTTACCGGGATACAGCTCGTATTTTCTTCTGTAATCGCCTTCGGTGACATTAGGCATAACAACATTTGCTCCGCTTTGAAGAGCGATTATTCTTCCGTCGGGATTTAAAGTTTCCATTGCAGTCGTTGCCGGAATATTTATATCAGGAAGTACAAGCCGGGTTATTGCCATTACTTTTAAAGCAAGATTAAACGTTCCGCCTTTTTCGTCTTTTAACGGAGTATTGGGATTAGGTATAAAAGGCCCTACTCCTATCATATCGGCATCAAGCTCTTTAAAAAATAAAATGTCATCGGCAAGAGACTGGAGACTTTGTTCCGGAAGCCCCACAAGACAGCCCGTTCCAACTTCATAATCAAGTTTTTTTAAATCATAAAGACATCTTAAGCGGTTTTCAAAACTCATACCGGGATGCAACTTTGTATATAAATTTTTATCGGTCGTTTCTATTCTTAGAAGATATCTGTCTGCTCCGGCTTTTTTATAAGACTGGTATTCGTCAAAAGTTTTTTCGCCTATGCTTAAAGTAAGAGAAAGACCGAGATTTTTTATTTTTTTTATTATGCCGGTTATCTGTTTTACGGTATAGGCATTGTTTTCACCGGACTGCAAAACTACTGTTTTATATCCGTAACTTACGGCTTTTTCGGCAAAATCAATAATAGTATTTTCATCAAGGCAGTATCTTTCGGTTTTTTTGTTTTCGGCGCGCAATCCGCAGTATTGACAATTTTGCCCGCATACGTTTGAAAACTCGATCAAAGCTCTTAAATGAACTTCGTTGCCCACATATTTTTCTCTGACTCTGTCGGCAGCTTTGAAAAGTTCATTATCAAAAGAAGAATCGCAAAGAAGAGAAGTTATTTCTTCTTTTGTAAGAATATGTTTTGTCTCGGCTTTTTTTAATATTTCATTCATATTTTGTAAATAAATAACTTCTGATATCGTTTTAAGATATCATAAATATAATTTATTTTCAAAAACGCTGTTAGTATTGCAGATCGGCTATAGATATAAGAAATGCTGTTTTAGCTTCAAAATAACCGGCTTTTGCTTCGTCTAATTTATTCTGTTTTTCAAGTTCTAAAGCCATAGATTCAAGATAGTCTGAAAGTTTTTCCGTTCCGTTATTATAACTATCTTCAGATTCTATCCTGTTAGTTTGTGCAAGTTCAAAACCTATCTCGGCAACTCTTACCTGACGGTATGCAGTTTCAAGCTGGGTAAGCTTACTTTCCATATCAAGCAACAAATATTTTGATTTTGAATCAAATTCGTCGCGCGCAGCATGATATTTTGCATTAAGTCCTTTAATTTTATGCGAAGCCTGCCACCAGTCGCTTATAGGAACGCTGACCATTGCATAAGCCATGGTATCCTGATAATGCATTGCGCTTTTATCAAAATAATTATTGCTGAAATAATCGCTTCTAAAGAGACTTGCTCCCACAGCCACCGTCGGCATATAAGAACCTGTTTCAATATTTCTCTGCAGTTTTGCGACTTTAACGTTTATTTCAAGAAGTTTATATTCAGGTCTTTCTTTAAGATGAGAAGAAAAATCAGATTTATTATAAACCGGTTCATCTATCTGTTGAAAATTTTTATCAATAGAAATCTGTTCGTTTTCATCGATTCCGGCATAAAGTTTTAAATCTTTAGCGGCAATTTCGATAATTTTTTCAAGCTGTTCTTTTTGAACGCCTATTTCTTCTTTTTTAAGTTTAACTCTTAAAAAATCGCTTTTTGATGATATACCTAATTCAAAAGCCTGCGATACACGAAAATACAGAGAATCAATCATTTTCTCGTAAGATCTTATGATATCCATTTTCCCTTCAAGAATCTGATATGCTCTGTATTTTTTTTCAGCTTCTGAATATATTTCGTTGCGTTTCATCTGCAGTTTATAATCTGCGGCTTTTGCGGCAGAACCTGCAAGTTTATTCCCGTTTATTATGCGTCCGCCTGTAAATAACGGCTGTGTTGCGTTTAACATAACTACCGATGCACCGTTACTCTGATATGTAAGCGGCAAAATACTTATTGGTTCTGAAAGACCGGGAAGTATAGAACTGTTGCCTATTGCACCGGACGCTGATATTTTAGGGAAATATTTTGTTACCGCCGCTTTTGATTCCTGATGTGTATATTCGGCTTCGGCTTCAAATGTCTTAAGTTCGCTGTTATTTGCAAGAGCTGTTTTCTGATATTGTTCAAGCGTGATTATTTGAGTATTTTTTTCTAAAGACGAAGTGCTTATATTAATTTCATCAGCAATAACTCTGCCTGAAACAGACAACAAAAATATTAATATATAAATTTTTTTATTTCGCATCGTTTTGCTCCTTATGTTCCGGACTGAATTTCCAGTAGGCAACAGGCAAAACATACAAAGTTAAAATAGTAGAACCTATAAGCCCGAAACAAATTACGGTACCGAGCGGCCCCCACAAAAGAGAACCTGAAGTTATAAGAGGAATAACGCCAACGGCTGCCGCGCTTGCAGTTAAAAATATAGGTCTCATCCTTCTTTTGCCTGCGGCTATCGCAGCATCTTTTAGAGACATGCCACCCTTCTCAAGTTCGTGCGCGTAAGTTATAAGAATTACTCCGTTTCTGACAACTATTCCGAACAGTCCTATAAAGCCGACAAAAGAAGTCATGCCGAAAGGATAACCGATTATAAGAAGTCCTAAAACGCCGCCGATCAAACTTAAAGGCATCGTGCACATTACAAGAAGAGATAATCTGACGCTCTTAAACTGAAATAACAATATAAAAAATATAAGTATTACGCTTGTAACAAGCGATTTTGAAAAAGGTCCGTAAGTTTCAAGAGATTTTTCGTATTCTCCGCCGTAAGTAACGTCAATATCAGACGGTTTTGGAATATCTTTAATTTTTGTTTCTATATTTTTAAATACGGGATTTGCAAGTTTTCCGAAAGCGACATCAGCATAGAGAGTAAGCGTTAATCTGCCGTTTCTCCTTACAATTTGTCCTTCGCTAAAACCCGGTTTTAATTTTGCAACCTGTCTTAACATTATCGGTTTTGCCGATAACGGAGCAGAAACATACTGGCTGCCCAAATCTTCAGGTTTTGAAGTTTTTGATTTATCATATTTTAAAACAACAGATTTTTGATAATCGCTTTCCCATATAGTGGCAACAGTCATGCCGTTTCTGTTTAGCGCTGTTGAAAGCCCCAAAAGCCCTCTTGTAATGCCGAGCCTGTTTGCAGCTTCTTTGTTAATATCCAAATCTATTGAAAGAAGCGGATTTCTGAAATCGTCTCTTAGCCATATTATGTCTTTTTCCTGCTGCATAACGGCTTTTATTTTATTTGAGTAAGTTTTAATTTCTTCAATATTGTCGCCCGATATCCTTATTTCTATAGGAGCTGTTACCGGTAAAAAATCAAGTTCTTTAAATTTTATATGCGCGTTCGCAAAAGCCTCTCTGTATTTTGCGTCATATTCTCTTAAAACTTTTTTTGTATTTTTATTGGTATCTGTTATAACTATAAGCTGCGAATAATTTTTTGCCGGTATCTGTGGAGCGTATAAAGTATTAAATCTCGGCGAGCTTGTACCTATAAAAGAAATTACGTCAACGACTCTTTTATCCTGCAAAAGAATTTTTGCCATTTCTTTTGTGGTTTTGGCATTTGCGTCAAGAGAAGTCCCTTCGGGAAAATAAATCTCAACCGCAAATTGGTTTCTTTCAAGTTTCGGAAAAGTTTCCTGAGGAAGAAAAACAAGCAGAAAAATTCCGATAAAAATACAAAGAATTGCAATTCCTATCGAATGCCAAGGTTTACTCATCGTAAGCGCTATCCTTGAATCGTAAAATCCCTGCAGCCTGTCAAGCATACTTTTTTTGCCGTCCGAATTTTTTTTATCACCGTTATGAACGCCTTTTTTAATAAAATAATATGACAATATCGGAACTACAAGCGAAGCTACCAAAAGAGATGCAAAAAGAGTAATCGTAACGGTTGCCGGAATAGGAGAAACAAATTCTTTATACATACCGTCCATAAACATCGGCATCGGATAAAAAGCGACCATAATGGCAAGAGTAGCAGTAAATACCGGCACAAATAATTCTTTGGCGCTGCTCCATGCAGCAGTCCATACGTCAATGCCGTGGTCAAGTTTTTCAATATGATTATCAATAACAACTATAGAATTATCAACTATCATGCCAAGCACAAGAACAAGAGTAGCAAGAGAAACAGTATTTAATGCAACTCCGGCCCATTGCAATAATCCCATTGATATCAATATTGAAATAGGAATGGTAATAGCGGCAACGGCGGCAACACGTTTTGGAAGAAATATCATTATGACTACAATTACGGCCAAAACAGCCATTCCAAAATCTCTGAAAAAATGCGTTATTGAACTGCTTACAACTCCCGGCATATCGGCGATCTTTGCAATCTGCACATCGCTTGGAACGGTTGTTTTAAAATCTTTTATTATTTTGTCTATATCTTTGCCAAAATGAACTATATTGTTGCCGTAATGCATTTCCATGGATAAAACAACAGATTTCTGTCCGTTACATTCAACATATGATTCGTCAACATCATATTCTCTTACAACTTTTGCAACATCCTTTATTCTTACTATCTGACCCTGCGGCGAAGTGTATATTATCTGTTCGGCTATATCGGCTTCCGACTTAAACTGTTTAGGAAGATGTATCGGCATTATCAGATTTTCATCCGTAACATTTCCTCCATATCCGACTATTGATTCAAGCTGTAAAGCCCCCGTTATAAGCGAAGGTTTTATGCCGTAGTAAGCAAGTTTATTCGGATCTGCATAAATTGTTATCTGCTCTTTTTGAAGACCGAAATGTTTTACGTTTGAAACGGCAGGATTTTTCCTGACCATATTTTCAAGTTTATCAAGATAATCTTCAAGTTCTCTGTATGTTCTTTGTTTTGAAGTTATTGAAAGAAGAATCGCGGAAGCGTCTCCAAAATTATTGTCTCCGACAAGCAAAAGAACCTGCTGCGGCAGCTTAGTCTTAAATTCCTGAAGCCCAAGTCTTAATTTAGACCAAAAAAGATCAGGTTCTTTAACATTTTCGTTTACTTCCAAAAATACTACCACCTGTCCTTCTTTTGAAACGGAATAAGTTTTTTTTCTGTTTACTTCTTTATACTGAAAAAGATAATTTTGCAAAGGTTTTGCTACCTGCTCGTCAACTTGTTCGGAAGAAGCTCCGGGAAAACCTGCAATAACAAGCCCCTGCCTTACATGAAATTCCGGAAATTCCTGTCTTGGCATATTAAAAAGCGAATATATTCCTATTATGCATAAAGCTATCGTTAAAACAATAGGGATCTGTCTGTATTTTAAAGCAAGTTCTATAAATGATTTTTTTTCTTTATTTTCCATAATTCACCTTAAAACTCAACGAGAGTCCCATCGTCAAGTTTCTGCACACCCGAAACCGCTATAATATCTCCGGACTCGAGCCCTGAAACAATAATTATTCCGCCTTGTGCAAATCCGTTTGATTTAACATATTTTTTAGAAACTTTTTTTGAAACGGCATCTACCGCATAGACACATTCTCTTCCTTCTTCGTCAACTTTTACGGCAGTGGCAGGAACCACTATCGCAGACGATGCATTATTTGAAAGTATATATACGTTGCAAAGCATACCGGGCAAAACTTCGCCTGCCTGATTTGAAAGAAGAATTCTTACAGTGTAAGTTCTCGAAAAAGCATCTGCGTTTACTCCTACATCAGTAACTTTTCCCTTAAGTTTTATTTCATTTTCAGAAACCTCAACTTCGCCGTCCATTCCTTTTTTAATTTTTTGTATTTCTTTTTCCGGGACAGAAATAACTGCATAAACCTTATCAACGCTTACTATTTGTATTGCAGTCTTTCCGGGTATTATACTGTCGCCCGGTTCAATGCTTCTTTCGCTTATAAATCCGTCGCACGGAGCGTATAGATAACAATCATTATAATTTTTTTCAGCTATTTTGGCGGCAAGTTCTGCCTGATTTTTTGATGTTTTTATCTCAACCATCTTTATTTCAGGTAAATTGCCATGCTCATACATAGGCTGAAATCTTTTAAATGCATCTTCAGCCTGCAAGGCTTTTTCTTTCGCCATATCCATTGCATTTTTTGCATTTTGGCTGTTAAGAGTTGCAAGCAGCTGCCCTTTTTTTACTTTATCCCCTTCTCTTACATAAACAGCCTCTACAGTTCCCATGTTAAGAAAACTTAAGCTTATGTTTTTAGCAGCTTCAATTGTTCCGCTGTAATAAAGACCTTTTTGAGCTGACGCTTCGGTTATCTTAAAAGTTTCAACTTTTAGAGGAATTTCTATTATTTTTGAGCTGTTATTACACCCTGCAAGAAACAACAGACAAACTAAAAAACTTAAATCCGCAAATTTCAAAAATTTCATATTCTATCTCCCGTACTTTAAACCTTTTATAAAAACATCTATTGCCTTTTCAACGCCGCTCGGTATGGTTTGAGACTTGTCTCTGGAAAAAATAAGATTTGAATCCATTCCCTGAAGCATCATTATAATTACTGTAACCAATGATTCACACTCTTCTTCTTTAATTTTTTGGAATTCGCCTTTCTTCATGCCGGTTAACATAATATTTTTAAGTATTGATATCTGTGAATCAAGACTTTCTTTTTGTATTTTATAGAACAGATCTATATGTTTTTTTGCATTTTCTTTTATTATCACGGAATAAAGATTTAATTTTTTTCTTACTTGCGTAAAGTGGGTAAGAAAAAACACTTTAAATTGTTCGGAAGCCGAATCTATATCTTTTATTGCATCGCCTATGCAATGCATTATTTCATCTTTTTCTTTGTTTACTACGGCATAAAAAACTTCTTCTTTGCTTTTATAATAATAATAAAGAGAGCTTTTCCCCTTTCCTACGGAATCTGCTATATCATCCATTGTTGTCTTATCTATGCCGTATTTCTGGAATAATTCTCCGGAAGCCGTTATTATTTCTCTTCTTGTCTGTTCCTCTTTTATTAAATCCGTTGTTTTCATAAAACAGTCCTTTCGACTAATTTAGTATTTGAGTCTATTATAGGACGTTTTATTATAAATGTCAAGGGGTTTATTTTTTTAACGCAGAAAACAGACTTCAACTAACATACTAAGTCAATTGAATATTCAAATATTTTTATTTTTTTGATTTTATAAGACGATAATTTATTGTTTTTTTACAACTATACTGCTTAGACCGTAATATTTTGACATTTCAACATTGACATGAAATTCTTTATTTTCAGACGGATTTAAAATGGCATGGTATTGGCTGAATGGAACTTCATATCTGTATATCTCGGCATTTTTTTGAGGAGTCTGCAATGCTTCTTCTATTATTACAAGATTTTGATTTTCAATTTTATGCAAATAATAAAATGACGGAATTATATTAAAAGCTAAAACAGAACTTATTATTAAACCGCATCCCAATATAAAATAAGATACTTTCTTTTTTGAAAAATTATCAGTTATATAAAGCAGAATAAAACCGAAAGAAACAAAAGTCATAAGAAGCGGAGCATAATAAGCCCTTATCGAAGGTTTCGGCGCAAAACATAAAACTGACACGGATATCAATGCAAGAAATAAAAAAACAACGGCAAATACAATATTTTTTTTGTGTTCCTGTTTAAAATTTTGTTTCACAAAAGCATACATTGATACAATGACGATAAAAACAGGAATACCTGCCGAAAGAAATATAAATTTACCGATTCTTAAAGGGATAAATTTTATTTTAAACAACATAGGAGTATTAAGAAAATTTTCGGCTGTTTCCTGCAAGTGCAGTTTTACAAATATATCCGTCATGCTAAAATCCGTAACGGCAGTCATCCGTTTATAAGAACCGGGAGCAGCCAAAAGCGCAACTGTTCCGGCAAAAGTTCCTGTCAGAAGCCAGTATATCCATTTTGGAACAGGCATTTTTTTAAATTTCAGATAAATCAGCGAAAATATTATTATAAGACACGCCAAAGGAGCCGTATTTTCGTTTGACATGCCTATAACAAAACCGGTAATAAAAAGAAAAATACAACTAAAAATGTTATTCTCAATAATTTGCCTGCCGGCTAAAACGGCACGTAAAAAAAACAGCATCACAAAAAATATCAAGGCCGTAAAAGAATAATTTGCAACAGCCGAAATCCAGAAAAGCGTCTGGCCTCCGACGGGATTGAACAATAAAAGAAGCGTCAGAATTATAAATAAAATGACATCCTTTTTTTCGCAAACATTAATTTTGCGGCCAGTAACCACATAATGCATGCAAAAAACAAGTCCGATCTGAACAGCCGTATTTAAAACTATAAAAATAGTTTTTCCGGCTGATAAAAAAAACATATCAAACAGAGTTCCTATCCTTGGACCCCAAGTAAGATAATGTTTATAATAAAATTTAAAAATCTCTAAAATTCCACCTGATGAGGCGTTGGCATAGAAAAAATCATCCATTGAAAGAGGTCTGAAAAAAGTAAGAACTGCTATGTACAAAGCCGCAGCTGAAAGGAATAAATAAAAAATAATATTATTTTTTTTATACATTTGACGAATAAGAACCGTTTATATGATAACAGTCTTTACAATGTTCGGGAATGGCATTATCGTTTTTAAGCATTTTTTGACGCCAGCCGCAAAACAATTCGCTGTTTATAACCGCTGACCAGTCTTTTTCAAATATATTGAATTTTTTATTTATGCTCGGCTGATATTTGCAGCAAAAACCAAAATTGCCTGCAGCGTCAAGAAGAAGAGAATTCCACGGAGCCCTGCATTTTTTTTCGGTTTTTTCGGAAATGTTCGGGAAATATATGCTGATATTTTTATATTTTCTTGAAATTCTTTTTTTGAAATCGTCGTATTTCATTTTATGAGAAGTATCAAGGCTTTCGTTTATGAAATTATTATTTTCATTTGAAAGACAGAAATTGAGTTTTAAATTTTTAAAACCTGATTCAGAAATATAATGTATTACGTTTTCAAGTTTATCAGGATTTTTATCAAAATCGCTTCTTAATAAAACATAGGACGCGTTCATTTTCATTTTTTTATTCATCGGCTTTAAATCATTTTTAAGCAAATCCATGGTATTATCATAAAGAGAAAGCTGTATATCGGCAAGTCCCGCCTTTAACAAACCCTCAAATTTATCTTTCAGAAGTATTCCGTTTGTTAAAATTGTAGGAATCTTTCCATTTTTTTTCGTTATTGAAATAAGTTCAAGTATATTTTCATTGAGTAAAGGCTCTCCTCCGCATAAAAGCATCAGAAGAGTTCTTTTTATAAGAGGACTTTGAAGTATTTTTACATATTTTTCCGGAGTCAGTTCAAATTCAAGATAATTAACATCTTTAGGAATTTTGCCGACCACACAATAATCACAGCTTAGATTACATCTTCTTGTGACATACATCGAAACCATAGGATAACTGTAATCCGACGGAATTTTCACATCGGGCTTTGTCATTGTATAATTAAAATAATTATACAATGCAGGCAACGAAAGATCAAAACCCATTCTGGAACGGGCAAGCAAACACAAATATTCTTTTATGAGTTTTTTATCCATTTGTGTTTCCTATTCTATCCCTTCCGACAAAAGATCTCTTTCATCAAGTATTCCGAGAGGTTTATTGTTTTTATCAACTACCGGAATATTATCTATATTTTTTTCCTGCAGGATTTTTGCCGCGTCGACTGCAAGCATATCGGGATGAACCGTAAGCGGATTTTTAGTCATAACCTGCGTTATTTTGAGATTTAAAATATCTTTATGTATCTGAACCTGTCTTCTCAAGTCGCCGTCAGTAAAAAAACCCACAACTCTGCCTGTTTTGTCTACTACGCTTGTTGCTCCGACTCTGGTACCTGTCATAACAAGCAAAGCGTCTTTCACTATTGCATTTTCTTTTACTACCGGATTTGCCTTGCCTTTTCTCATTATAGCCGAGACGTCCATGGTAAGTTTCTTGCCTATCGCGCCGAGAGGATGAAGCAATGCAAGATTTTCTTTTTTAAATCCTTTTCTTTCCGAAACGACAAGAGCAAGAGCATCCCCTAAAGCAAGCATTGCAGAAGTTGAAGAAGTAGGAGCAAGATTATACGGACAGGCTTCCTTTTTTATTTCGGAATTTATTATAAGATCGCATCCCTGCCATACCTGAGATTTTATTCTGCCGGTCATTACTATTATTTTTATTTTCATTCTCTGAAGAACGGGAAGCACCTGTTTTATCTCATCAGTTTCTCCGGTGTATGAAAGCATTAAAACAACGTCATTTTTCATTATCATGCCAAGATCGCCGTGCAGACATTCTGCCGGATGCAAAAACATAGCCGGAACTCCGACTGATGACATCGTTGCGGCTATTTTTCTTCCTATAAGACCTGATTTGCCAAGCCCCATGACTATAACTCTTCCGGAAGTCTTTTCTATAAGAGATACCGCTTCTGTGAAATTATCATCAAGATGCGATATCTGGTCAATTATGGCCTGAGCTTCAAGTTTTAAAGTATCAACAGCTCTTTCTATATTTATTTTTTTCATTATTTTAATCCGTGAGTCTTTTTTATAAAGGCCGCCATTTTTTCAAAATCTTTTCTTCTCTGCAGTCTTTCAACAGTTTCATCGGCAATTATTCCGTAAGGATTTAATTTTTCTATAACCTCGGATGTCTGTTCAATTTTTATCTCGCCGCATACAAAAAAAGGAACTTTAAATTGGGCCGCATTTTGAGCCGCGTCCAATGCAAGAGTAATATTTCCCTGCTCGTCTTTAACTGCAATATCAAATACGAAATAATCGGCATTATTTACATAAGGCTGTACGTTTAATATATCGGCAGCAGAATTTATTTTAAAATATTTAAAAACTTTCACATTTAAAGAAACCGATAAAGTTTTACAATATTCAGGAGTTTCAACACCGTTAAGCCATACCGCTTTTAGAACAGATTTCTGAACGATTTTTGTAATTGATTTATGATCTTCATTTTCAAATACGCCTATAGCCCATATAAAAGGAGGCAGTTTTTCATTAACGTCTTTTAGCAGCTTTGGCGAAACTTTTTTAGGATTATCTTTTACAAGATTAAACGCTATGAAATCGGCTCCGAGATTGGTAGCCGATAATGCGTCGTCGTAATTTGTTATACCGGAAATCATTACTTTAACCATAATTATTTCCCGTATATTTTTTTAGGATCAAAAACTTTTTTGCCGACAACTTTGGTATTTCCTGTAAAAGACAGTTTTCTGTAAAAACAGCTTCTGTACCCGGTGTGACATGCTGCATCGCCTATCTGGTGGACTTTAATCAAAATACAGTCTGCATCGCAGTCATAATATATTTCTTTTACTTTCTGTATATTTCCCGATTCTTCGCCTTTAACCCAGAATTTCTGTCTTGAACGGCTCCAGTAAGTAGCCTTTTTTGTCTTTAGAGTTTTTTCAAAAGAAGCGGCGTTCATATAAGCCACCATAAGAATAGTTCCGTCTTTCCAATCCTGAACAATAGCAGGTATCAGTCCATCCTTGTCAAATTTCAGCTGTTTTGTGATTTCCATTTTTTCTTCCTTATATTAGTCTTTCTTGAAAAGTCTCAAAGCTTCTTCAAGTTTAAAATCTTCAGTATACAGCGCCTTTCCTACTATTGCGCCTATTACGCCGTTTTTTTCAAGTTTGGATATCTTTTTTACATCGTCAACGCTCGTTACTCCGCCCGAAGCTATAACTTTCATTTTGCTCTGTTTGGCTATGTTTTTTAGTCCGTCTATATTTGGGCCTTTGAGCATTCCGTCTTTTGCTATGTCAGTATAAATTATATTTGTTACACCCATTGATTTTAACTTATCTATCATTTCGGTTGTCGTTATAGGCGTTATTTCTTTCCAGCCGCCTATGGCAACTTTATCCTCATAAATATCAAGAGCTACTATTATTTTATCCGAACCATATTTATCGATTGCCTTTCTTACAACATCGGGATTATATATAGCTACCGTTCCCAAAATTGCATACGAAGCGCCTAAAGTAAAAATATCGTCTATTCTCTTCATATTTCTAATACCGCCTCCGACCTGAACCGGCACATCAACGGTAAGACAGATATTTCCTATTATCTCGTTATTTGACTGTGTTCCTGAAAAAGAACCGTCTAAATCGACTATATGGAGTCTTTCGGCTCCTTTTGCTCTCCACAGTTTTGCCATAAAAACAGGATCTTTCGAATACACGGTCTCATCGGCAATTTTGCCCTGTTTTAACATGACGCAATTACCTTTTCTGATATCAACAGCAGGAATAATTATCATTTTTTTATCCTTATAATGTACCTTTTGTAGAAGGTATTTTTTTATTTTTTTTATTAATGCTTACTGCCTGGGCAAGAGCCCTTCCTAAACCTTTAAAAATCGATTCCGCTATATGATGATTATTTCTTCCTTTCATCATTTTTATATGAAGAGTTATTGCGGCGTTATTAACAAAAGCCGTAAAAAACTCCTGTATCAAATCATAATTAAAGCCGTCTTTCTGAAATTTTATATCCGCCTCATAGCTCAAATGGGGTCTGCCAGATATATCAAGAGCAACATAAGCCAGAGCCTCATCCATGGGCAGAAGAAAATGCCCGTATCTTGTTATTCCTTTTTTATCACCCAGCGCAGTTTTCAATGCCTGTCCGAGAGTTATTCCTATATCCTCAACAAGATGGTGGTCGTCTATATGTGTGTCGCCTTTTGCATCAATATTTAGATTTATTCCGGCATGTGCAGAAAACAAATCCAGCATATGATCCATAAAAGGAATCGTAGTTTTTATTGACGATTTTTTTGAAGAATCAAGATTAATTTCCAGTCTGACGTCTGTTTCGGATGTCTTACGGTTTATTTTTGATTTTCTCATTTTACTCTCTTAGTTTAAATATTTTGTTTTCGCTTCCGGTTTTACTACATCAAAATCGGAAACTTTTAAAGACTGTTCCAATTTTTCAAGAAGAATAATCTCATCTATAGAAAACTTTAAACTGACTTTTTCATTTTTATTTTCGGTCATTGATTTTGTGAGAAGATGAACTATAAGTTCAACTTCTTTTTCGGTTAATTCTATATTCATTTTTTATATCTTACCTCTATCGATTTTTTATGATTTACAAGTCCTTCAGCTCCGGCAAAAGCCGCAACAGACGAAATCACATTTTTATCGGCTGTTTTTAATTCAATATAACTTGATCTTTTTAGAAAAGTCATAACTGAAAGACCGCTCGAATATCTTGCCGAAGCGTTTGTCGGCAATACATGCGAAGGACCTGCCCAATAATCACCGGCAGCAGTAGGAGTATTATAGCCTATAAACACTGCTCCCGCATTATTTATGTATTTTACTATTTTTTTTGCGTCTTTTACTAATAACTCAAGATGTTCAGGAGCTATTTTATTAACCTGCATGCATGCCTCTTCAACATTTGCAACTTTTATAATTACCTGTTTCAAATATTGTTTATCAATCATATTTTTAACTTTCTTTGCTGTTTCATTTGAAGTACAAAATAGATAGGCTTTAGCCATTGAATCATGTTCTACCTGGGCCATAACATCATAATATACATACTCAATATCTGCTCCGGCATCAGCTATAATGGCAACTTCACTCGGACCTGCAAGCGAATCTATTCCGACTTTGCCGAAAACAAGCCTTTTTGCCTCGTTTACATAAGCATTTCCTGGCCCTACTATCATATCAACGGGTTTTATTGTTTTAGTCCCGTAAGCAAGCGCCGCAATTGCCACCGGCCCGCCTATTGAATATATCTCGTTTATTCCGCAAAGATTTGCAGCATAAAGAACCTCATTTGTCATTTTTTTAGGAGGAGTAATCATTACTATACGCTTTACGCCTGCAACTTTAGCCGGTATGGCATTCATCAATACCGATGACGGATATGAAAATTTGCCGCCAGGGACATAAATCGCTACCGATTCAACGGGATTATACATCTGTCCGACTGTTTTTACTTTATCGGAAATAAACCACTGTTTTTTTACATTTGAATATTCTGTTTTGTGAAAAGTCTGTATATTTTTAAACGAAGCCCGGATTGAATTTTTGAGTTTAGTTTCTATGTTTTTTGAGGCAAAATCAGTTTGTTTTTTGCCGACAAGCATTTGCTTAACCGATGCAAAAGAGAGTTCGTCAAATTTTTTGACATATTTTATTACAGCCGGATCGCCGTTTTTTTTGACGTCATCAATAATGACTGCAACTTGTTGTGATATATTTAAATCCATATGAAAGATTTTATCAAAAAGTTAATTTATTATCAATTTTCTCTAACTTAAAAAATCAACAATTATGAATATTTTTTTAAATCCTGATCAGCCTGAGCTGCGGGCGCAACAGTACAGCAGCCGCCTATGCAGCCGCCCTTGCAGGCCATAACTTCAATCAAATTTGACTGACAATTTTCATTTTTGGCATAAACCGACAACTTTAAAATATTTTTTTTATCCAAATCTGTTATAAGTTCAGGTTTTATCATATCAGCTTCACTTTTACTGTAACTTTTAACCGTATCTATAACTCCGCCTTTTATTCCGAAAAGACGGGCATATTTTGTAGGTATTTTTAAAAGTTTTTCAGGCTTACATTCGTTCAAATCAATATTCTTTGCTAATATCATCGCTTTTAATTCCTGAAACGTCAAAACATAATCCACAAATTCATCTTCCTGCCCTTCTTTTCTTTTGGCAAGACACGGAGAAATAAAAACAGTTAAACAATCCGGAAATTCCTGTTTCGCTATTTTAGCCGTATAATGTAAAGGTGTAAATGTATCGGATACAAAAGGTTTCAATTCGGGCATATGTTTTTTAACAAGACGTATATAAGCATGACAACACGATGTAGTCATGAATTTCTGTTTATTTTCTATTACTTTTTCCTCGAATTCGGCAGCTTCCACCTTTGCAGTTATATCGGCTCCTGCCGCCACTTCATATATATATTCAAATCCGAGTTCTTTTAAAGCCGTAACAATTTTTTCAACCGGCACTCCGAACTGTCCAACTATTGAAGGTGCTATTAATGCGGCAAGTTTTTTTGAATTAAGTTTCCTAAGAACATCCAAAATCTGCCTTCTTTCCATTATTGCGCCAAAAGGACACGCCGATATGCACTTGCCGCAGCTTATACATAAACTGTGGTCTATATTAGCTCTTCCTTTATTGTCTTTTTTTATAGCATCAACAGGACATACGTTTTCACACGGCACTACTATTTTTAATATAGCATTATAAGGGCATTCCGGCAGGCATTTGCCGCAGTTTTTACATTTATCGACATCTATAACTGCTCTTCTGTCCGGACCTATCGATATAGCGTTAAAAGAACAGGCTCTTATACACTTTCTTGAAAGACATCCCTGGCATATTTCACTTACCATAAACATACTTTTTACACAAGCAGAACAGGCAGTTTCAAGAACTGTGAGAAGTTTTTTGTTTGTTTTATATTTTTTTTCGTTTTCCGGCAAAAGATAATCCGTAATAGGCAGCGCCTCGTCTATTTCATTGACCGAATATCCGAATGCCGCAAGCGTTCTTAATTTTAAAATCGCGCGTTCTTTATAAACGCAGCATCGAAAATGACTGTCGCTTCCTTTAGGAATTATGTTAAAAGGAAGATGGTTTATTCCCTTTTCGATATTTCCTTCAAAAAACATACGGCATATCTCTTCAAGCACTTCCATTCTGAAATGTTCTGAATAATTTGTTTTTTTCATATTAGCCATTTATTTTACCATAATTTTATAAATAGTTAAAAGACTCTGCAAAAAAAATAACCCGAAAAACATGTCTGATTCTTTTTCGGATTATTTTTTAATGCTCAATTAGAAACTAATCTGTGTTCTGATTCCGCAAACAAAAACCGTTGAATCTCCGTTAGAAGCGTCGTTTCCGAACGGATTTTGTATTATCTGAATATCAGGAGTTACCGACAAATAATCGTTAATCTGGCATTTATAATACATTTCAAAATGATTTTCCGTTTCGCCTTTAAGTCCGTTTACTTCTTTATACTCGCAAGACGGAACTATCTGTCCGCAGGCTAACGCAAAAATATCTTCGGAATTGAATAAAGCCGGTTTAAACTGAATGCCTGCGCTCCAGCTATGTGAAAGAGAAACATCATTCCCGGAAGTATCCGGATCTGCGTCAAAATAAACTTTTCCGTCCTCCCATCCGTACCTTGCAAAAATGCCGGCATAATCGCTTAACTGCTGGTCAAAACTGATTCCGAATCCGTAATTTGAACAGTCTGTTTCCGAAGGATCAGTCCATTTTATATATTTTTTTGTATTTGTCCATACATAAGCTCTGTAATTACCTTCCTTTTGATCTATAAGACCAGCCTTAAAATTTATCTGAGCCGACATGAAAATATTTTTCGTAACGTCCTGCCATGCTCCGTCCGCACTTACGTATTGAACGGCAGCGCCAATCTTTTCGGATTCAAAAACCGCGCTTACTCCGAACGTATTATCATCAGGAAAATCTATTACCGGCGAATTTATAAAAATGTCTCCCAGAAATTGTTCCGTTTCGTCATTGGAATAGATGTTATCGTCAACTGCAGCGCCCGCATCCAGCTTGCCAAAAGTCATTTTAAAACCGCTTGCCCCAAACATATATTCATACCATGCTTCGGTTAGAGAAATAACGGAATCTGATTCATCACTGTCGCCGTTTATGTTTGAAAATAATTCAAGCTGGCTTTCAATACTGCCCTGTCCGGTTTCAAGATGAATAAACATTTTATTGTTTTGGTCAAAACTTTTTTCAAATCCCAAATCTACGGAATAAGAAGCTGCCGTAGGAGTTTTTCCGTTATAAAGCGAATAATCCGAAGCGTTTGCGTTCTGGGCATTTTGTAAAACGAAAGTAATTCCGCCGCCGATAACCAAATCGCTCAATAAACCTCTGTTTGCCGTTTCAGATTTTTTTTCGACCAGACTGAGTCTTTCTTTTAAACTTTCAATTTCCTTTTCAAAATTTACCGAGGAATCAGCAAAAACGCTGTTTCCCGATAACATAAATACTGCAGCGGCAATACATCCGTACAAAAATTTCCTTATCATTGTGTCTCTCCTTATTTTTCATTTAATAATTTTATGAATCGCTGATTTATATTTTTTACGGCCGCAAAATTTATTATCTTTAGCGCATCCGTAGCAGTTGCTGCAGGTTCCTTTTAAATTTTTTACAAATAAACGGATAAGCGCAGCTGCGCTGAGCAAAACAATTACAGCAACAATCAATAATTCCATATTAACCTCCTAACCCCAGTAATTTGCCTCCCTGGTAAACTATCAGCGAAATTATCCATGCGGCCGCTGTCGTCCAGAAAGCAAGAAAAACAAGCCATTTCATTTTTGAGCCGGTTTCTCTGAAAAATACGGCAACTGCAACTACGCACGGCAAATATATAAGACAGAAAATAAGAAATGTAACAGCCTTTAACTGATTCCAGTCAGGATCTTTTTGCAGTCTTTCGGAAAGTGAAGACGTATTCTCAGGATCAACTTCTCCTAATGAATAAACCGTGCCGAGCGTGCTTACGACAACTTCTTTGGCGGCAAGTCCTGTTATCAAAGCAATGCCTGCTTTTCCGTCAAAACCGATCGGCTTTATAACCGGCTCTATAAAATTACCGAGTTTTCCTATATAGCTCTGTTCAACCTGAACGCCTGCAGCCGCTTCTTCGCTCATATTTTCATCCGTATTTGCTTTAGGAAAAGTAAGACCTGCCCATATCACGACAGTCATCAACAAAATAACTGTTCCTGCTTTTTTCAGATACATAAAACCGCGTTCCCACATTTTCAGCAATATTCCTTTCAAACTCGGCATTCTGTAAGGCGGAAGCTCCATTATGAAATATGCCGGCTGTCCTTTTAAAATAGTTTTTTTAAGAATCCATGCCGCTGTCAAAGCCAAAACAACACTCACTACATACATAATAAACATTACATTTGCTCCGTCTTTGGCAGAAAAGAAAGCGCCTATAAAAAGCGCAAAAATAGGAAGTTTCGCGCCGCATATCATAAAA
The DNA here is from genome assembly GCA_963666965.1 of Endomicrobiaceae bacterium. Classification (GTDB taxonomy): domain Bacteria; phylum Elusimicrobiota; class Endomicrobiia; order Endomicrobiales; family Endomicrobiaceae; genus Proruminimicrobium. Next base: position 1,140,011 of record OY762939.1, on the reverse strand, counting down.
GGAGTCACCATTAAAGTTATAAGCCTGTCTTTTTCACTTTCAATAGTTCTTGCAGCCATAAGGCCCGGTACGGCACATCCGTTTGTAGCTATTATCATTGACGCAAAAGATTTTCCGTGAAGCCCGAATTTTCTCATAAATCTGTCCATGATAAATACGGCTCTTGCCATATAACCGGTATCTTCAAAAAATGCTATCGCAAAAAACATAAACAATATAAGAGGGAAAAATCCCAAAACTCCGCCGACTCCGCTGATTAACCCGTCTACCACAAAAGACTGTATCAACCCCTCCGGAATCAATTTTGCGGCGCTGAGCGATAAAAATTCCATGCCGGACTCAAACCAGCCGACAACAGGGTCTGACAGAGTGAATGTAAATTTGAAAATCGTATACATGACAAGCGCAAATATCGGAAGAGCCAGTATTCTGTTTAAAATAAATTTGTCTATTGCGTCAGAAACGTCATATTTGCTCTGCGATGTGGTTTTAAGGACAACGGCCGATACCGAATGAATCCATGTGTATATTCTGTCGGCAAAAACGGCGTCAATACCGTCTTCATACTTATCTGTTATTGTTTTTCTGCTTTGTAAAACCTGTTTTTCAAGTTCGGCAAATACAGGCGATTTTCGTATCTTATCAAAGACAAATTTATCATCTTTTAAAAGACCTGCCGCAAGATATCTTTCGCAATATTTATTTACAAGCAGTAAATCTTTGAATATTATGCTTTCTATTTTTTCAATTTCGCCAGATATCAGTTTGCCGTAATCGGTTTTAAGATTTTTTACGGAATACTTTTTTTCATAAGAGTCTATGACAGCGGCAATAACATCGTCCGTTCCTTTATTTTTGCTTGCAACAGTCGCAACCGCAATAATTCCGTATTCTTTCTTTAAAAGTTCAATATCTATTTCCATTCCTTTATTTTTTAAAATATCCGTCATATTCATAACCAAAATAACCGGAATTCCAAGTTCGGACAACTGGGTATAAAGATAGAGATTTCTTTCAAAATTGGAAACGTCGATTACGTCTACTATCAAATCGGGTTTTTCTTCTATAATAAAATCTCTTGCTACTATTTCATCTTCCGAAGTGGCCGACAAACTGTATATGCCGGGCAAATCAACTATATTTATTTTATATTTGCCGCTTATAAGACTCCCCTCTTTTTTTTCTACGGTAACACCGGGATAATTGCCGACATGCTGCCTTAATCCTGTTAAATTGTTAAACAAACTTGATTTACCGCTGTTAGGATTTCCTGCAAGACATATATTTATTTCTTTATAATCATGTTTCATTGATTTTCCTCTCTTACTATTATTTCTCCGGCCGTTTTGTGGTCAAGCGCTATCCTTGAGCCTTTTAACATAAGAGTCACGCATCCTTGCGCCTGTTGAAGAATTTTTATGCTTTCCCCTGGCAAAAGCCCCATATCAATTAATCTCTGCCTGTCTTTGCCGACTATATTACCGAAGGAGGAAAATATAAGAGAAGCGTTCTTATTTGCTTTAGTTAAAGGACTCATTGAGATACCTCCATTGATATTGCGGAAGCTTCATGTTTTCTTAAACTCAAAAAATATCCTCTTACTTTCACGTTAATCGGATCTCCAAATAAAGATTTTTTTACAACCTCTATAAAAATCCCCTTTGTAATACCCATGGCAAGTATTCTTTTTGACAAATTATCGTCCGCATAAGATATCTGCACAACGGTTCCCGACTCATTCACTTGAAAATCACTCAGTAATTTCCTCATAATCTTTCTCCTTATTTTAGTTTTAATTATCTTTTTTAGTTTAATCTAACTTAAAGCTTAAAAAATATGCCAATCCGCAAACTTTTCAAACGGATTGACAGGTCTTAATAAAAACATTACTATTAGTATCTTATAACTTTATTAGCATTGTCTAACTTAAAGAACAAAAAAATATAAAACAGCAATTACGGTTTAATTTTCCCCTTAAAAACATATCCCAAAGAATCAGCAGCTTCTTTTATCTTCTCTTGGGAAATATTGCCGTCTACATAGAGAATTCCGGCATTCAAATCAACTTCCGCAGATGTTACTCCGTTTATCTCTTTTAGAATCTTTATAAGATTTATTCTGCAATTGTTGCAGCGCATGCCTTCTATTTTATATGCGCTTTTGCCTTTTAGATTTTTTTTATTTGAAAAATATTTTAATATAAACGAATTAGCTATAAGAATAAATAAAATTATTCCTGATAATGTTTTAAACAAGAAAAAAGAACCAGAGTGATGACTATGCAGCATTTCGTGCGTTATATTTAAAACAAACCACTTTGCCGGCAGCATAAAATCAATAATAACGGCAAATCCGACGGCTCCGGCAATTATCGAAAGAAGATACAATATAAGGGTCTTTCTTCCCAACACTTTTCCTATTATCAAAATAGAAACAATATTGGTTGCAGGCCCTGCCATTAAAAGAACAAATGCGGTTCCGGGAGAAATCCCTTTCATCATTAAAGCTATTGCTATCGGAATTGATCCCGTAGCGCACATATACATAGGAACTGCAAGCATTAATACAAATAATATGCTCAAAAATAAATTATCGGCAAATATACGAAAAAAACTTTCCGGAACAAAATATGTGATAACGCCGGCTATAAAAATACCTACTATAAGCCATTTGCCGATATCCTGAAGAATATCTACAAAACCATATTTGAATACTTCTTTTATTTTATTTTTAAAACCATGCTGTAATGAATCAGCGCATGTTATTTGAGTTTCTATATTATCCTGTTTTTCATTTTTTATAAATATATTTGCAAAAAATCCGCCGAAAATTGCCGTACAAAAAGCCGCTATAGGACGTATTACCGCAAAGGGAAGTCCCATAAGCGAATAAGTAGCCATTATTGAATCAACTCCCGTTTGAGGGGTTGCTATTAAAAACGATATTACGGAGCCTTTTGAAGCTCCTTCTTTGCGAAGCGCCATGGCAGTCGGTATTACTCCGCATGAACATAAAGGAAGCGGCACGCCAAATAATGCAGCCGTCAAAACGGATGCAAAATTGTTTTTAGACAGATATTTTGTAAAAATATTCTGCGGAACAAAAACATGTAAAATACCCGCAAAGAAAAAACCAAGAAGCAGATAGGGCGCCATTTCGTTAAAAAGTGTAACTACTATATTCAAGTATTGCATAATTTTTAAACCTATAAATTAGCTAAATCTAATTTTAAAATTAAAAAATAAAAAAACTACTTATTTTTTCTTTTTCCCGACTCTTTTAAATTCATTTTATCAATTCTGCCTACGAAATATATAAGTTTTGCAAGCGTTTCATCGCTTATAGTATGCTCCATTTTGCAAGCATCTTTTAAAGCAATTTCTTTTTCAACACCCAAAACATTATGCAAAAATGAAAAAAGCAAATCTTCTTTTTTCTGTATATCATCGGCAATGATCTGCCCTTTATCAGTCAAATCTACATATCCGTAACGTTCATGAATAACATATCCCCTTTCGGAAAGAACATTTAAAGCTATGTTAACGCTTGAGTTTTTTACGCCCATCATTTTACTTATATCTTTAACTCTTGCAATTTTATTTTCTCTTTTGAGAAAAGCAATCGTTTCAAGATAGTTTTCAAGTGATTCACTTAATTTTTCTTTCATAAATTTTAGTCCCATATTAAAATGTTTTATAATGCTAACATTTTAATTAAAAGTTGTCAACATGAAAGTTGTAAAAAAAATTATGATATTTTTTTATTATATTTTTTTGGAGGAATAAAACTTGTTTTAAATTCTGAGAGTTTGTTGTTTTTTTTGAGTTTTTCGTATATTAAAACCCATGCACAGTCAAGTGTTTGATCTACTTCGCATTTACCGTCGACAAAACCGCCGCACGGTCCGTTTAAAAGACCTTTCTGGCATCTTGTTTTAGGACATATTCCCGCAGTTCTTCCAAGAATACATTCTCCGCAGTTGCTGCAAAAATTCTTATATACGCCTATTCTTTCTGTTGTTCCGACAAATAAACTGTCAAGACCTGATACTATTTTCAAATCTGTTACTTTCTCTATAGCCTGCACTCCGGCTCCGCACGTCAGAGTAAGAATTACAGTTACATTTTTATCTTTTATATTTTTAAGCAAATCTCTTTTGGCAAGACGAACGTCGCATGCTGTTTCTAAAACTATATTTCCGGATACTGATATATTATTTTTTATAAGTTCAGATGACATTTCATCAACAGCCTTTTGGCTGCCAGTATCGCATTTTGTTGCACAGCCTCCGCAGCCGACAATAAAAACATTATCGTTTTTTAAAATTTGTCCTAATATTTCTTCAAGGTTTTTTTTGCCTGTTATTATCATTTTTGCTTCCCGCCTGACAGTTTTGAAACAGCTTTATCAAACCCGTCATCAATTATCAAATCAAACATATTTTTTACAGATTTCAGAATTATTTCAATCTTTTGTTTATCATCGTCATTAAAATTACTAAGAACAAAATCAGGCGTTTTTGCAAATTTTGGCAAAGGGCCTATTCCAAGTTTTAACCTTGGAAAATTTTCGGTTCCAGTCTGTTCTATAATTGAAGAAATTCCGTTATGCCCGCCTGCAGAACCGTTTGTCCTGAATCTAAATTCCCCCACCGGTATTGAAAAATCATCGTACACAACAAGCATTTCTTCAGGTTTTATTTTGTAATACTGAAGCAAGGCTTTTACGGGAAAGCCCGAGTTGTTCATAAAAGTCTGCGGTTTGGCCATAAGTATTTTTTTGCCGTTGATGTTATACAAAACGACACTCGCCATGTCGTTCCAGTTCTTCCAGACAAGCTGTTCAGATTCAGCGAATCTGTCAACTGCCTTAAAACCGAAATTATGGCGAGTGTTTAAATATTTATCACCCGGATTACCAAGCCCTGTTATGAACTTAATCTCTGGCATAATTTTATTGCTTACTTTTTAGGAGCTGCCGCTGCTGCTTCACCTTCGGCATCTTTCTTACCCTTTGAAATTACTTCAGGAGCTGCCGGGGCCGCTGCTGCTGCCGCATCCGCAGGTTTTTCCTCTTCAACTTTCTGCAACAGAACGTTTACAACGATACTAGAAGCATCGTGTACATATTCAATACCTTCAATCTTCGGAAGATTTGCAACAGTTATACCCTGACCTATTCCGAGAGGACTTACATCAACATTGATTTTTGCAGGAATTTCAGTAGGAAGACATCTGACCTTGATTTCTCTGATAACATGTTCCATTGTACCGCCGAAATTCTTAACACCGTCTGCAACACCTTCAGTATGAATAGGAACCATAACTTCAATTTTATCTGTAAGAGAAATTGACTGAAAATCTATATGGTTCGGAGCCTGCGTCAAAACGTGTCTCTGAAGTTCTTTAACGATGGCTGTTTTTTTGCCGTCCTTAAGCTGCAATTCAATTATAACGTTTGCGCCTTCTTTTTCAATCAAAGCCATAAACTTCTTAGAATCTACAGATATAGTGACGGGTTTTTCATTTTTACCGTAAAATACTGCAGGAATTCTTCCTGAATTTTTTAATACATTTAAATTCTTTGATACATCTCTCAATTCTGCTTCCAAAACTACTTGCTTCATAACTTCCTCCATTTATATTCTGTCATTATTTTAAACAAACAAAACGCTTATCGATTCGTCATTTGATATTCTCATTATTGCTTCGGCAAAAAGAGAAGCGATTGAAAGTATTTTTATTTTCGGTTCCTCATTGTAGTGAGGAATAGAATCTGTTATAACAACTTCTTCAAGCGAAGAGTCTTTTATTTTTTTAAGAGCTTCACCTGACAACACTCCGTGAGACGCTGCTGCATAAACCTGATTTGCTCCTGCATTTTTTATAGCCTCTGCGACTTTTGTCAAAGTTCCTGCCGTATCTATCATATCGTCGAGTATTATAGCATTTCTGCCTTTAACGTCACCGATAATATTCATGATTGCCGCTTCGTTGGGTCTCGGTCTTCTTTTGTCAACAATTGCCAAATCGGCAGCCAGGTGTTTTGCGAACGCTCTGGCTCTTTCGACGCCTCCGGCATCCGGAGAAACAACTATAGGATTGTCGAGTTTTTTATTTTTAAAATAATCAAGCAATACCGGTGTTCCGTACAAATGATCTACGGGAATATCAAAAAATCCCTGAATCTGTCCGGCATGCAAATCCATTGTAAGTATTCTGTTAATGCCCGACGCCGTTATAAGATTTGCTATAAGTTTTGAAGTGATCGGAACTCTGGGTTCGGCTTTTCTATCCTGCCTTGCATAACCGTAGTAAGGAATTACAGCTGTTATTCTCCTTGCTGAAGCTCTTTTTAGCGCATCGGCAAGTATTAAAAGCTGCATAATGTTTTCATTTACAGGAGTGCATGTAGGCTGAATGATATAACAGTCTGCTCCTCTTACGTTATCAACAATTTTAACCTGAATTTCACCGTCGCTGAAATGCCCGATTTTTGTTTCGCTTATTTCTATACCCAACTTCTGTGAAATTTCCTGGGCCAATTTTGAATTTGCCGTACCTGCAATGATCTTAAGTTTCATAATTATATCCTTTTTTTACGATTTATAACTATTTGTTTTGCTCTTGCTATAGCAAGTTTTCCCGACTCAACACTTTTTGTAATAGTAGATCCGGCTCCTATCAACACGCCTTTTTCTATTTTGACGGGCGCAACAAGATTAACATTTGAACCCACAAAAACTTCGTCTTCAAGTATAGTCTGATGCTTATTTTTCCCGTCATAATTACAAGTAATCGTTCCGGCGCCTATGTTTACATTTTTGCCGACCACGGCATCACCTATATATGACAAATGATTAACTTTTGAATTTTCATCTATTACAGATTTTTTAATTTCGCTGAAATTGCCGACTTTTACATTTGCTTTTAAAACGGTATCAGGCCTTATATGGCTGAAAGGCCCTATTTTTACGCCGCTTTCTATAGCCGCTTTTTCAACATACGAATATTTTATAACAACATTGTCATCTATCTTAGAATCTATAATCGTCGTATCCGGACCGATTACGCATCCGCATCCTATTTTAACTTTCCCCTCTATAAATGTACCGGGTTTTATTATGCTGTCGCATCCTATTTGAACGTCAAAATCTATATATGTTGCATTTGGATCTGTTATCGTAACACCGCTTTTCATTAATTCTTCAAGTTTTCTGGCGCGTAAAATTTTATCCGCATTAGCAAGCTGAACTCTGTCATTTATTCCTAAAACTTCTTCAAAAGCGCAAAGAGAAATCGCGTCCGTTTTATATCCGCTTTTATTCAAAATTTCTATAACGTCGGTGAGATAATATTCTCTTTTGGCATTATCCGGCCTTACTTTAGACAATGCTTTCCACAAAGTATCAAGATTAAAACAATAAATTCCGCTGTTTATTTCTTTAATAAGTTTTTGTTCGGATGTCGCCGATTTTTCTTCAACTATTGAGGCAACATTTCCTTTTACATCTCTCAATATCCGTCCGTATCCGTACGAATTATCAACTGTCCCGGATAAAATCGTTGCGTAATTTTTATTCTTTAAATGATATGAAACAAGTTTTTTTAATGTTTCTTTTCTAACCAGCGGAGTATCTCCGCACATCACAATAAGATGACCTTTTAAGCCTTTGGCTTTATTTTTAATCTGTAGAAGAGCGTGACCTGAGCCAAGCCTTTCTTTCTGAAGCACAGTTTCTATTAATTCATATTTTTTCAAATATTGTCTGACCAATTCAGCACCGCTGCCAACGACGACAAAAGTCTTTGCGGATTTTAAATCCGATATTGACTCTATTACATGTCCTATAAGTTCTCTGCCGGCCGCCTTATGCAAAACTTTAGGCAAACAAGATTTCATCCTTGTGCCTTCGCCAGCTCCAAGTATAACAGTATAAATATTATTCATTTTTTTATCTCTAAACAGATGATGAATTTTACCAAATTATCAATCGTTTTTCAAATTAAAGCAATTTTTCATTAAAAATAAAAAAGACGACAGTCTGTTAAACCGTCATCTTTTTTATTAAGACTTGTTATACTACCATCTATATGCAGCTCCGATACTTCCGGTATAAGAATTCAAATCAGAACCCATATTTGTCGAAAAATCGACAAAAACGTTAATATTTGTAAAAACATCATAAGCCAAACCTACATTGCCGGCCATTGACGTTTTTGATATTTCAGTCCCTTCAATATTAAATTTTTCATCCGGAGCGTTTACAAAACTGGCAGTCATCTCTGTTTTTTCTCCGTCAACAATCTGCTTGGCTACAGCTGAAACATACCATTTGAATTTACTCTGACCTCCGTCAGTTATTCCAAAACCCGCTCTGATTTCAGATTTTGTGTAACTTCTTGCGTCTATTTTTAAATTCTGTTCATAAACGCTGTTTTCCTGGAAAGAATCATTTGAAACTACGGCGAAATTAACACCCACAAAAGGCTTTAATGCAACATAAGAACCAAGAGGATATTTATATGAACCTTCAGCATCTATATTTACGACATTTACCGTATATTTTGATTTTATTTCGTTAGCGTCAATAAAATTCATCTTTCTTGTAGCGTCATAATTCTGAATACCTATGCCGGCAAGTCCTTTAACAGAAAAACTGTCATAGTTATACAAAGTATAAATATTAGCTCCGTAATCTGCAACATCCGCCTTATCGTTTAACTGTTTTAATTCTCCGCTTCCGTAGAAACATGAAAAACCGAAAAGAGAATCATCATCCTGCACCATATCATATCCGACAATCATACCTGCTACAGAATTTTCGAATTTAGGATTATCGAGTTTTGCGGCGACGCCGTTAGAATTAGTATATGCCTGAGCCCATATTTTACGTTCCGTATCTCCTATTTCTGCCAATCTGTTGTATACGGAATTTACTTTTGAAAGAAGCGAACTTGCTTCAAATGAATTTACATAAAATACACCTGACAAATCCTGCATTGCGTTTGTAAAAGGCACAGTGCCTGAAAGATAGGCTTCATCAATTTTATTAAATGTAGCCTCCATAGCATCTTCATCATTTGCATGTATTGCATTTAATACGTCAAGCATTGCCTGCTGGTTTTTTGTAGCTCCCGGCAATTCATATTCTGAAAAAGCCTGATACAAAGACAAGTAAATTGACCTGCCTTCCCTATAAAGATTTGAAATAAGCCTTAAATTGCTTAACGTTGTATTAAAAATTCCAATATTTGCCGGATTAAGTATGCTTATAGAATTGCCGGCATTTACAATCTGGAATGTTTTTTTATCGGCATATTCCGAATCATCCCCTATGACATTTACATATAGATTTGCGCCGTCTGCAATTTGCACGTTATTTTCAACACTTAGCATATCATGCTGTCCGTTACTGTTTACATCTATGCTGAGAGTAGAACCCGTATTAAAATTTATCGAACCCAAATTCATAGTTCCTATTTCATTATCAGTATCGCCGTCAACGCGGATAACAGAACTTGAATTTGCATTTATGGTTCCTTTGATTTCGCCGAATCCTCTTAAAACTGCATTATTTATAGTCATTGAAGAAATAAGATTAAAGACAGAATCATTTCTGACATTTAAAACGCCGCCTTTAATGGATGCCGTATTTAAAGTTATGGTGCTGTTATTTATTTTCATTACACCGTTTAAAAGCCTCAGCTCATTTACATTAAATTCATCGGTATCGTTAATATTCATAGTTCCTGCACCGTCTTTTCCGAATATACCGTTTGAACCGACAATGCTTGAACCGGTTAAAGTAAGAGTTCCTTCATTTTGAACTATAAGTCCTGTCGATATTGAAATATTGCTTACAAGATTAGCACCTGATTTTTCAACTATCAGCCTTGCCAGATTATTTGCATCTGTTCCGCTGAAATTAAGAAATATTGCCGGATCTATGCTGGTTTCATCATAAATACCTATACCGCCGGTTTTAACTTCTATTTGAGACTGTGACGAGGTCAGATATGTGCCTTGTTTTAAAGAAAGAATTCCGCCGTCAACAACTATAGTTGAGATATTAACTGTTGCCGAAGATCCTGAAACGGTGGAAGCAAATGAAAACTGTCCTTCATTGACGGAAAGCTCACCCAGGTTATAAGGAGTAGTATTACCTACGTTAAATACAAAATTCCCCTCGCCTTCTTTGTGAATAACTGTATTGCTGCTGTCGGAAATAAAATTAAAAGCATTTGCATCAGCCGTTAAACTGTAATCATTTACAAAGTTCAAACCTTTTTCAACGTTTATCTGATTTGAAAGTGTAGTAGTCGACAAAACCGTAGTCGTTGAAACATAAAAGTTTGAAAGATTTTCTGCAGAAGTATTTAAGAAATTGACAGTTGCAGAGGCAATATTTAACTGATTATATATTGTAAGATTTCCGCTTGATATATTTATTGTTTTTGTAATCCCTGAATTTTTTTCCATTACAAGGTTTGCATCTGTTCCTTTTAAATCAAACGCAGAAGCAAGCACAACGCCTTCACACAATTTAAAATCTCCCTGGGCTATTGTGAATGTTGAGATATTTATATCCTTTACATTTGTAGTTCCTGAACTTTTTGCTATTTGCAAAAGGCCGGCTCCTGTTTTTATAAAATCAGCTTCATCACCGGCTACAGGACTATATCTGCGAATATCACCTAAAAGAGTAAGTGTCTGATTGCCGTAAACATTAAAAACGGCTCCGTTTTTAATATATATCATATTGTCTAAAGTTACATTGCCGGATGTCGCTTCAATAACTCCGAGTGAAGCATATGTATCCGAACTGCCTTTTATTCCGTCATTGAACATTATATGACCTGTTCCTATAGCCTGGGCATTTGTAATTGCAACCGCTCCTTCAGATATATACGTACCCCTGCTGTAAGTATTTGTGCCTGACAAAGTTAAAGTTCCTGTCCCAAGTTTATGCAGATACATTGTGCCTTGTAAATTTCCTGCGTACTCGGCATCCGTATTTTGATCGAGCACCAATGTAAACTGATCAGACGCCTCATTGCCACCGGCAGTAATGCTTTCCGTTGCAAGCCCGTCGGCATTTGTTATAAGATAATTCCCGACTCCCACATAACCGATTTTAAAATTTCTTGCGTTATTTGAACCGCTTAGTATTAATACGGAACCTCTTGATGTGCCGCCTTTAAAAAACAAATTGGCAATTCCGAGAGCATCCGTTGTAGTTATATTTCCTGAAAGATTTTTTGTTCCTATGCCTATTGATAATTCGCCGCCGTTAAATGTCATATCATTTTTAAATTCATTGGCAAATCCGGATTGATATATTTCGCCGGTTTTAACAGAATTTGCAAATAAATCCATAGTGATGGCAGCTGTAGAACCGCCTATAACGCTTAGAGTACCTAATGAATCAACATAAACTCCGCCGTTTCCCAAATTTTCCTGGCTTCCGGCTATAAGCCATCCGTTTTCAACTTTCCAGGCGAAACCTGTTTTTGTACCCGTAAGCCCTGTTGCATCGCCGCTTAAATACAAATTACCGCCGCCTCTTTTTACAAGAGTTCCGTCACCTGCAATATTACCTGAAAAAACAACGGCTCGCTTATCCTCAGACAATGATGCAATATTCTGTTTTTCACCTATAACATCAATAACAGCTCTGCTTGTATCAACCTGAAAATCATTTGTCATATAAGCTACGTCATTATTTCTAGGATCTGTAGAAACATCAACAATTCTTACCGTATTTGTTACGGTAGCGCTGGACGGCTGCACTATAACTTCGGCATCAGGAGCAAGAGGCAATTCGCCAATATGATCATTTGCTTCTCTTGTTGAAGTCGGCAGAAAAGTTAACACAGTTTCTTTTTCGATTCCTTCTCCGGCTCCAAAAAGTATAGTTCCTGTAAAAAGATCTGTAGTATCTAAAAGCAATCTGTTAGAATAACTGTTGCATTCATACATATCAGTATCTGCTTTAAGAAAATACTGATCAGAAAAATATCCTGTTTGAATACGTACATAATCTCCGTTCTTAACATCTTTCAATGAAACATCGTGTGTTGAGGTTACCAAACTGTACTGGTTTCTTAAAGCCAGTCCGCTTCCTACGTTTAATGTAATTGTTCCTTCCTTAGCCACCGAAATAGTTGATATTGTTTCATCCTTTCTATATACCAATGTCGTGTCATTTCTTACATCCTGAACGGTTCTTGTTGAAGTTACAAGATGATTCGGATCAGAATCATCTATTACTTCTTTAATCTCTCTGAGAGATGTGGTCGTAACAATATTTGAACTGACAAGAACATATTGCTGCTGGTCATACAGATTAACGGTTGTTCCGGCTCCTATGTTAACATTGTCAAAAACCTGTTGGTCAGAACCGTTATACCATATATTTTCACCCTTAAAATATAAATTTAAATCATTTTTACCTTCATCCAGGTTTAAATCTCCGGCGACAAGATCTGCAGAAAAACCAAAAACAAACATTAATCCGCTGATTAAAAACAATTTAAATTTCATTATTTCCTCCGAGTATAAACTATATTTTAAATTTTAGAAAAATTTACTATTTCAATTCCGTTTCTGCGGCAATAATCACAAACCATCGTATCGCAGCACGGGCCCAGCTCTGTCTCACGCCATATTTCACCGTATCCGGGATGAGTCATAAGTTCAGTTGTATCTTGAACATCGTCTATATTTCCGTAGTACCAGCCTTCAATCAGTCTGTCCGGAATTTTTATATTATTTTCAGTTAAAGTTTTTCTTACATGCTGTGAAAAGATATGATCTGTATAGAATTTATCAAAAAACCTCATTGCCATGATATTATACTCTTTACAAATTTCCATTACAATATATATTACTTCAGGAAACATATGAACGTGATGATGACTGTCAAAATGATCCACTTTAATATCTGCCGATAGAAGTTTTTCAAGCTGTCTTTTTATATCAGATTTTATTACCGAACTATCAGGAATTTTATTATCTGACCAGCTATTTGCCATTCCTTTTTCTTTATCAATTACAAAAAATTTATCCAGATCGATATGAAGCCCTATTCCCAAACCCGGATTTTCTTTTGCTAAAAAAACGGCTTCATCAAAAGCGTCTCTGTCAACTAACATAGACGTGCTTTTAACGAAACCGTTTTGATGTGCATAAATAATACCCTTGTTAATTAAACTCCTGTATCCAAAATCATCGGCATTAACTATGAGTTTTTTCATACTTTTCAAATTATAGCAAATTTATTGTAAAAACTAACTAAATTATTCCTTTGGCAACAAGCATTTCGGCAATTTCAACAGCATTCAAAGCTGCGCCTTTTAAAAGATTATCCGATACTACCCAGAACGTCAATCCATTTTTACATGAGATATCAGATCTGACTCTTCCGACATAGGTTTTCTGCATATCTGCAGCCTGAATCGGCATAGGGTATATGCTCTTAGAAACATCATCCATAAGTTCAATACCTTTCGCATTAGACAGTAATTCTTTTGCTTTCTCAGGTGACAAAGGCTTTTCCGTTTCTATCCATACAGACTCGCTGTGAGCTCTAAATACCGGAACTCTAACACAAGTTGCGCTTACGGCAATGTTTTTATCACCCATAATCTTCATTGTTTCATTGGTCATTTTCATTTCTTCTTTTGTATATCCGTTCGGATCAAATACATCTATCTGCGGAATTAAATTAAAAGCGATTTGATATGGGAATTTTTTTGGTTCAGGCATTTTTTCACCTTTACCATATGCCTTTGACTGTGCTTCCAAATCTGCAAGACCTTTTGATCCGGCTCCGGAAACAGATTGATATGTTGAAACTATAACTCTTGTAATTTTTGCATAATCATGAAGAGGCTTTAACGCAACCACCATCTGTATAGTTGAACAGTTGGGATTTGCTATTATTTTTTTATCTTTTGCCAAATCCTGAGGATTTACTTCCGGAACTACCAACGGACAATTATCATCCATTCTCCAAGCGCTGGAATTATCTATAACAAAACAGCCGTCTTTTGCAAATGAAGGAGCAAAATCTTTTGAAGTCTGTCCGCCTGCGCTGAATAATGCAACATCCATTCCTTTTCCGCCGTCATGAGTCAAAAGTTCAACCGGTATATCCTGTCCTTTAAATTTTAATGTTTTGCCCACAGATCTTTCAGATGCCAAAAATCTTACCGATTCAACCGGAAAATTTCTGTTTTCAAGCATTTTTATCATTTCATTTCCGACAACACCGGTAGCACCGACTACCGCAACTTTATACTTCTTCATTTTCTCATCCGCTCCTTAAATTTTAATTATTTACCTATTTCAAAAATTTTAGATACAAGATTTTTCCTTGCATAAAAAGCTCTAGATGTGGAGCCATGTCCTGCACCTTTAGTTCTTGGTTGAATCCATATTCCGTCTTTTCCAGTTAAACTTTCAAACCCTTTAATTTTTAGTTTTTCTCTTATATATTCATAATCTTTTTGAATTTCTTTTATTAGTTCGTCATCTTCTGAAAAATCCAAACTAGTAACATTAATAAGTTCTGCATTTTGTGAATTTTTACCATGCCACATTACAGCACAGAAAACAATAGCTTTTAATTTTGTCCAACAATGACTATGCAAAAAATCTGTTTCTAATAATTCTTTTTGATTTATCATTGTTATTGCCATAGTTTCTTTTGGTATAAGTTTGTCATTTTTATAATGAAAACTTACAGATTTTAATTCATAAGAAAGACCATTAGGTGCTTTTGAATTATTATTATCCAACCCAGCTAACCGCTCTAATATTTGACCTTTCCACCCTTTATTTTGTTTACCAGTTTCATAAGTAGTAATTCCATATATTTTTGCTAACTCTCTTAAATCTTGTCCTATATATTTTTTTAAATTTATTATAGCTTTAGTTCTTGTTATGATTTTCATGCTATTTTATTCTTTCTAGTTTTTTTATATTTTTTAGACGTTTCCAGCATATATGGTTGCATTTTTAAATCTTCATCAGATCTTCTATATTGAACATCTTGTTCCATATCAACAAATTTAACATCTTTAAATCTTTTTATAGATAAATCTAAATATTTTTTTTCTGTATCTATACCAATAAATTCTCTATCATACATACTAGCTGCAATTCCTGCAGTTGAACTGCCCGTAAAAGGATCCAATATTATATTTCCCTTATTCGTGCTAGCAAGAACAATTCTTCTCAATAAATCAAGTGGTTTTTGCGTTGGATGTTTCCCATATTTTTTTTCTATTGGTTTTGGGGTATTTATTGACCAAACACTTCTCATTTGGGTATTCGGTTTTTTTATAGCATCTTCATCCCATTTACCATCTTTCATTTCTTTATAGTTAAAAATATGTTTACCTGTCTTTTCTTTTCTAGCCCAAATTAATGTTTCATGACTAGCTGTAAAAAACCTACAACTTAAATTCGGTGCTGCATTAGGTTTAAACCAAGATATATCATTTAATATATGAAATTTATTTGCTTGCAAAGCAGAACCACATTGATAAATAGAATGATATGTACCGCTAATCCAAATAGTTCCATTATCTTTTAAAATTCTTCTACAAGCTTTTATCCATTCAAGATGAAAAAGATAGTTTTTATCGAATCCGTTACTTAAATCCCAATCACCTTTTTTTACGCTTACCATTTTTCCGGCATGACATGTAAACGTACCACTTGATAAAAAATATGGAGGATCTGCAAAAATCATATCTACAGATTTCTCTCGCATATTGTTCATTATATCTATACAGTCACCATTATAAAGTGTAAAATTATTTTTCGAAAAATATGCTTCCATTTTTTCCTTTGTCGTTAAGACTTCTCATTAGCCGAAACGAAATAATATAATCTCTTTAGAATTTAAGATTTTAGACGAACCGAAGTATTTTCAAAGCGAAGTTTACTTTTAAGCGAAGCCGTAAATGAGCTTTGAAAATACAAAGGTGTAGTCAAAATATTAAATTCTTTATTTAAATTCGTTATAATGAGTTGGCTATGAGATCGCCCACCTGCGACGTCCCCATCCCCATCCTTCCCGCCGCCATACTCTTTATCTTTCCGCTTGCCAAAGTCTTTACCATCGCGTCTTCTATCATCTTTGCTTCTTTCACAAGTCCGATAGTATCAAGCATCATAGAACCTGCGCTGATTGCAGCAAGAGGATTTATAACATTCTGTCCCGTATATTTAGGAGCCGAGCCGCCCATAGGCTCAAACATTGAAACGCCTTCAGGGTTAATATTGCCGCCCGCCGAAATTCCGATACCGCCCTGAATCATAGCAGCCAAATCAGTTATAATATCGCCGAAAAGATTGTCGGTTACGATAACGTCAAACCATTCCGGATTTTTTATCATCCACATGCAAGTCGCATCTACATGTGTATAATCAAGTTTTATATTAGGATATTTATTTGCTCCCATTTCTCTGAAAGCTCTTTCCCACAAACCGAAAGCATAAGTCAAAACATTAGTCTTTCCGCAGAGAGTAAGTTTATTATCTTTATTTCTTTTTTTAGTAAATTCAAAAGCATATTTTAAACATCTGTCTACGCCGAATCTTGTATTTATAGACTCCTGAACTGCAACTTCGTTTGGAGTATCTTTTCTTATAAATCCGCCGGCTCCGGCATACAAACCTTCTGTATTTTCTCTTACTACTACAAAATCTATATCCTTAGGCTCTTTTCCTTTAAGCGGACATTCAACACCTTCATAAAGTTTTACCGGTCTTAAATTAATATACTGGTCAAGCTCAAATCTGAGCCTCAAAAGAATTCCTTTTTCAAGAATACCGGGTTTTACGTCAGGATGCCCGATAGCTCCGAGATACATAGAATCAAATTTTTTAAATTCTTCAACCATTGAATCGGGAAGAACTTCTCCTGTTTTTTTATATCTTTCTCCGCCTAAATCATAATTTACAAATTCAAAACTAACGCCTGTTTTTTGACCGGCTGCTTTTATAACTTTTACACCTTCATTCAATACTTCAGGACCTGTTCCGTCACCCGGCAAAAGAGCTATTTTATATGTCTTCCCCATTTTACTTTCCCCCTTTAATATATGCCAACAATCCGCCTGCTTTAATCAACTTCTGCATAAATTCAGGGAAAGGTTGTGCTTTATAAGTTTCTTTTTTTGTTAAGTTTTTTATTTCACCTTTAATCAAATCTATTTCAAGTCTGTCTCCGCTTTTTATATTATCTACAGCTTCCGGACATTCAAGAATAGGAAGTCCTATATTTATAGAATTTCTGAAAAATATTCTTGCAAAAGATTTAGCTATAATGGCGGAAACTCCTGCCGCCTTTATCGATATCGGAGCATGTTCTCTTGAAGAACCGCATCCGAAATTTGTATCCGCGACTATGATGTCTCCTTTTTTAACTTTCTTTACAAAATCTTTATCAATATCTTCCATACAGTATTTTGCAAGCACCGCAGGATCTATCGTATTCAAATATCTCGCCGGAATAATTTCATCCGTATTGACGTTTGCGCCGTATTTATGCACAAATCCTTTTAATATCATTTTGTTTTCCATTTTCATATTTCCCCGTTATTTAATTTCACTTGGATCTGCTACATACCCTTTGATTGCCGAAACAGCAGCAACCGCAGGACTTGCCAAATAAACTTCTGATTTAACATGCCCCATTCTGCCGACAAAATTTCTGTTTGTAGTTGCAACACATCTTTCGCCTGCCGCAAGAATTCCCATATGTCCGCCTAAGCACGGACCGCATGTAGGAGCTGAAACAACACAACCTGCATCCATAAATATTTTAAGCAACCCTTCTTTTAATGCATCTGAATATACTGCAGGGGTTGCAGGTATAATCAATGTTCTTACACTAGGATTAACCTTTTTATTTTTCAATATTCCTGCTGCTATCCTCAAATCTTCAATTCTTCCGTTCGTACAAGAACCGATTACAACCTGGTCTATATAAGTTTTCTTAAATGATTTTGCATCCTTTGAATTTGAAGGTAAAAAAGGTGCCGATACCTGAGGATAAATTTTAGAACAATCTATCTCGATAATATCTGCATATTTTGCATCCTTATCGCTTTCAAAAACTTTAAATTTTCTTAAAGCTCTTTTTGAAACATAATCCAATGTTTTTTTATCTACATGAAATATCCCCGATTTTCCGCCGGCTTCAATTGCCATATTCGCCATTGTAAATCTTTCATGCATAGGTAATTTATCTATAACTTCACCTGTAAGTTCCATTGTCTGATACAAAGCTCCGTCAACGCCGATCTTGCCTATTGTATAAAGAATTAAATCTTTCCCGCCAACCCATTTATTTAATTTCCCTTTATAAACGAATTTAATTGTCTGCGGAACTTTAAGCCAAATTTTGCCTGTTGCCATCGCGGCACCTATATCGGTCGATCCTACGCCGGTAGCAAATGCTCCCAAAGCTCCGTAAGTGCATGTATGCGAATCTGCTCCAACTACTATGTCTCCTGGCACGACAATTCCTTTTTCAGGAAGCAGAGCATGTTCAACACCGACGTTGCCGCCTTCATAGTAATGCTTGATTTTTTGTTCCTGCGCAAATTCTCTTACATACTTAACCTGCTGTGCGCTGTTAATGTCTTTGTTAGGTGTAAAATGATCCATTACAAGAGCTATTTTATTTTTATCAAAAACTTTTTTAACGCCCGTTGTTCTGAACTCCTGTATTGCCAAAGGAGCCGTGACGTCATTTGATAAAGCTATATCAACTTTCGGCTCAATAAACTCCCCCGGTTCCACAAATTTTTTACCGCAGTGGTTTGCTAAAATTTTTTCAGTTATTGTTAAACCCATTATTATTTCCCCTTTTGCATAACAACTATCTTGTTTATTGCATGTATATACGCCTTAGCGCTTGCTTCCGTAATATCGGTTGATGTCCCCTTTCCGGTATATACAGAATCTTTATACTTAACTTTTATATTTACTTCTCCCTGAGCGTCTTCTCCGCCGGAAACGGCCCTCAAAGAATAATCAACCAATTCCAATTTCATCTTTGTTATTTTATCTATTGCCTGATAAATAGCGTCAACCGGCCCTGTTCCGCAAGATGCTTCCTGAACGGTTTCAATTTTTGATTTATCAGTTTTTTTCAATCTGACTGTGGCAGTAGGTATAACATTTACGCCTGAAGTAACATTGACATAATCTATAGAATAAGTCTCTTTGACTCCGGAAATACCTTCTTCGGCCAAAGCTATTATATCATCGTCAAATACGCATTTTTTCTTATCAGCCAATACTTTAAATTTTTCAAACAAAGATTCCTGTATAGAAGACTCTAAAGTATAACCCAAATCTTTTATCCTTCTTGTAAAAGCATGTCTGCCGGAATGTTTGCCTAATACCAGCAAACTTTCAGGAACACCGACGGCTTCAGGACACATAATTTCATAGGTATTTCTGTCTTTCAGCATACCGTCCTGATGTATACCCGATTCGTGCGCAAAAGCATTTGCTCCCACAACAGCTTTATTAGGCTGAACAACTATGCCGGTAATATTTGAAACCAATTTGCTTGATTTATAAATCTCGCTGGTCTTCAAATTATATCCGACGTTAAAATAATATTCTCTTGTTTTCAATGCCATTACTATTTCTTCAATAGCGGCATTGCCGGCTCTTTCGCCGATTCCGTTAATAGTGCATTCAACCTGTCTTGCACCGTTTGCAATTGCAGCCAGTGAATTTGCGACAGCCAAACCTAAATCGTTATGGCAATGTACGCTTATAACAGCTTTATCAATATTAGGCACATTTTTTTTGACTGTAGCAATTAAATTTCCGAATTCTTCCGGCATTTTATATCCGACAGTATCAGGAATATTAACTGTTTTTGCACCTTCGGCTATCACAGCTTCAACTATGCTGCACAAATAATTTATATCGCTTCTGCTTGCATCTTCCGCCGAAAATTCAACGTCATCACAGTATTTTTTTGCAAATCTTACGGCTTTGACAGCCATATCAAAAACCTGTTCTCTTGTTTTCTGCAGTTTCTTTTCTATGTGCAAATCGGATGTCGCAATAAATGTGTGAATCCTGGGTTTTTTTGAATATTTTACGCTGTTCCAACATGCGGTAATATCCTTTTCATTGGCTCTTGCCAAACCGGCAATAATCGGACCTTTTACCTGCTGCGCTATTGATTTTACAGATTCAAAATCTCCAGGACTTGATATGGGAAATCCAGCCTCTATTATATCTACTCCCATATTTGCCAACTGGTGCGCAACCTGAATTTTTTCTTTTAAATTCATGCTTGCACCGGGCGATTGTTCTCCGTCTCTTAAAGTTGTATCAAAAAATAATACTTTATCTTTTTTCATTTTATTTTCTCCAAATTTTTTAAATTAAAACCATCTACCTAAAAATGAATTATTTTTTGATATTTTAAGTCGCCAGTGGCCTAATATTCCGATATTTAATATTTTTATTATCATATTTTATTTACCATTATTATTCTTGTTTTTTTTCACTACCGCTATCATTTTGTAATATCTGACAAAATAAACAAATATTCCTGATAATGCATATCCGAAAAATATTATAAAAAACATATTCTGCGGGTAAGAATAAATCAATATAAGCATAACTATAAAAAGTATAAAAAACTGTACCGATTTTGGTTTTGACCATTTAATCTTCTTAAACGCGCTGTAAGGCACATTAGAAACCATAAGAAACGAAAGCAAAACCATTATAACCGGCATAGCATCAAAAAAGAACGGCATTTTTTTCATTAAAATAGGAATTGTTTTGGCCGTTAAAACAGTTCCGTCAAATATTTCATAACTTAAAACAAAAGCTGCTATGATTCCGGCAGATGCAGGAGTAGGCAGTCCCGAGAAACTGTCTGCCAAAGGTTTGCTCGGATCAACCGGCTCCATTGCTTTTACATTAAATTTTGCAAGCCTTGTAGCACATGTTATTACAAAAAGCAACGCTATGGCAACTCCAACTTTATCCATATGTTTCAAAACCATCAAATACATCAACATCGCCGGAGCAACACCAAAAGATACCAAATCGCACAAAGAATCGAATTCCATTCCGAATTTACTTGTTGTTTTTGTTATTCTCGCTATTCTGCCGTCTATCATGTCAAAAGCAATTGCAAGCATTATAAACCACGCTGCTGTATTAAAATTACCCTCTATAGCAAAAATTACCGACATAAAACCAGAAACAAGATTTCCTGCTGTAAATAAACTCGGCAAAATATATAAACCTTTTTTTGACATTTTATCCATCTCCGTTAATTTGTTTTATTAAAAGCAAAAACCGTAACTCCGGATACAACTTTATCATCTTTTTTGACGTTTATTTTATATCCTGAAGGCATATGCAAATCAACTTGCGAACCAAATTTTATAACACCTATTTTGTCTCCGGCCTTTAAAACATCGCCGCTTTTTACCCATGCCACGCATCTTCTGGCCAAAATACCTGCTATTTGTTTTACAACATATGTTCCGTTTTCATTCTCAATCGTAATTACTATCTGCTCGTTTTCTATATGAGCGCGCTCATCATTTGCTTTCAAAAACTTACCGGGTTTATATTCAACACTTTTTACAGTTCCCGAAACAGGACTTCTCTGCAAATGAACATCGAAAACAGATAAAAATACTCTTATTACGGACTGTCCGTTATCGTTTTCTCTTACTTCCATAACAGTGCCGTTGCAAGGAGACAATATCAAGCCGTCGCCTTTTGTAATTATTATTGAAGGATCTCTAAAGAAAAAAGCAAAAAATAATCCGACCGCCGCCGCCACAATGCCGATTTTAATAAAACCAAAAAAAACAAGCACAACTGCTATTAAAAACGCTATGATTATAAACGAATATCCTTCTCTAACTATTGACATAAAATACTCCCCCATAAAATACTTTTATAATCTTTTTATTTTATAAAATTATAAAGTATTTTTCAAACTTTGTTTAATTTAAAATATTAATGATTTTATGGCCGGACAGACGGAATATTAAAAAGATATTTGACCGGAAGCTTCATACAAAGCTATGGAACATGCTACAGCTGCATTGAGCGAATCAATATCGGACACCATTTTTATCTTAACGCAGTAATCGGCAGAATTCAAAATTGCATCAGCTATGCCTTTTGATTCATTTCCAACAATTAAAGCCGTCTTGTCTGCAAATTTTGCATCCGATACATACATATTTGCGTTAATTGCAAGAGCATATGTCTTTATAGATTTTTTTATAAATTCAGCCATCACCTGTTCAATTGAACATTCCTGAAACAACGGAACTTTAAAAACAGAACCCATAGTAGCACGAACTACTTTGGGGCTAAAAACATCAACGCTGTTTTTTGATATAAAAATACCTTTAACACCGTAAGCATGCGCAGTTCTTATGATGGTACCAAGATTTCCAGGATCCTGTATAGTGTCAAGAAGCAAGAAAATACCTCTGCCGGTTGTTAAAACTTGTTCCATATCATAATGTTTTTTATGCACTACGGCTAAAACACCCTGAGGAGTATCTGTATCAGAGATCTTTCTTAACATATCCGGTGAAACCAGGTATTTTTTACTACTGCCGGGCATTAAATTGTCATGAACCGCAACATAACATTCAACCGGCCAGTCATTGGGAATCTCACTGACCTGTTTTTTGCCTTCAACAATAAACAACCCCGATTCGTCTCTTGTTTTTTTATCGCCGAGAGAAATAATTTGTTTTATAATTTTATTATTTACGCTTTCTATAAACACTAAAACGTCCTTTACCTTGTTTGTTGCGTGATTTTATCATTTTAGAAACGGATTGAACAATAAATTATGCAGCTCCAAGTATCTTTTTTACGGCAGACTGCGATATTTCTATTTTTTCTATGATTCCGTCCTGTCTGAATCTGTCATTTGCAAATATATCAAATTTATTGAACATGTCCGCCATTCTTTCGATTTCTGCCGTATCAGAAACAGGCTGTACTGAATATTCTTTCATTGACAGACGTATAAAAGAATTGATCTCTTTAAGAACTACGGCATTAAGATATTCATCGGCGGTCATATCAGAATCTATAAATCCGCTTTCTTGTTTTAACTCCGCCAATTTTTTGCCGCTCATAATCAATTTTAGAGCAATCAAAGTTCTAACATCTCTGAATCTGCCGTCCATATACTGCAAGTAAGCTTTTGCATCTGAAGGTTTTAAATTAAAGTTACTTTCAACAGAATTCATAACGCTGCCTTTAACACATCCAACGGCTTCAGCATATCTTCCGGCTTCAAAAAGATAACGAGTTCTTGATTCGGCAAAACCCGATAAAATATTGCTGTCCAAAATCAAAGTTAACCACTCTTTCGCCTTTTGCGTATCTTTTACAGACGTTCCTATTTCTGACAAAAACTCGGAAAGAACAGAATTTCTTTCCAACTGTTTTTCAATATGTTCTATTTCAAATTTTTGTTTACTGTTTCTTACTTTCCACATTTCTGATTCAAAAAGCTGCTCATATGTTTTAGGTTTGAATATCTCATTTATCGTGTCACTTATCACGCTTCTGTTTTTTATTTTATTGAACCCGTCTTCATCAGCCATAATTCCGTAAACGTCATTATTATTTAAAATACCGTCAATATCATAAGTCTTTGATTCAGATGTCATTTCAATAATATATTTTTTACTTTCTGCTCGACAATATTGAGACGCTTTTAAAGTATTTTCAAACACCGGCATTACACCGTATTTCAAATGAATATCAATGTTTTCAAATTTTTCAGATAATCCTTTCACATAAACTACAGGTTCAGATTTATATTTACGGTATTTAATTTGTGTTAAAATAAAATTCTCGGCGGCGGCAATTAATTCAATTTGTTCCTCATAAGAGATATCTGTTAAATCTATAAAAAGTCCGTCTGCATCAAACTTTAATGCACCGTTAAAATCAACATTAACGCCGTATTTACTGCCGGCGGCGACAAGAAACTTCATGCCTAGAGCACGAAATTCTTTTATAGTTTTTTTATTGTTTTTTTCCTGTTCATAATTTATTGTTATCATCCTTATGCCTTCAGCAAAAGCATTTTCGCATAATGAAGAAAATGCAGCCATATTGTCAGATGCATCAAGATTAATTTCTTTGCCAGGCCTTGTTATTGAATCTTTTTGTCTGTTTAACATTTTGTTCAAAACAGAACTTATATCAGCGGAACCTTCCGGAATTATTACATTGCGTATTCCTTTGAAAATTTTGAAATTTCTGCCGTTATCCTGCATCTGAACTATAGCTTTTTTAATCAAACCGGGTTCTATTCCTTTTAAACCTTCTCTATCATTTGAATAAATCCATATTTTTTTATTTCTTGCATCCCATACTCCTCTTATTATTGCCCCGTTTTTTTTATTTTCGGCTAAAATTCCGAGTTTTTCACCGTTACGGCGTTTTTCGGAATATTCCACAGTTATGCAGTTAAAACCCTGTTCTCTAAGTTCCGCAGCCTGTTGCTCATCTTCAGCCACTATCAGATTTTCTGATATATTTAAAGCTTCTCTGTTTTTTATTACATTTTTACCTGAATAAAAACTGTATGTAACAACTTTAATCGAAATCCCGGAAACCTTTTTTATATTAAATATTCCAAAAAATTTAAAAATGAAATTTAGCATGATTTTTTTATTTTGTATGTTTTTTTGCATTTTAACTGATGCAACGCGCCGGTTAAAAGAGATCTCAAATATTTTTTCAAATAAATTAACAACCTTTCTTTTTCCGGCATAAAAATTATCCGTCATTCCTATTTCGCCTTTGAGCACATCCGGAGCAAGTTCTGACAACACAATAACTTTGTCAGGCGATACTCCGCAATCATTTATAATATATTGTCTGTGTTTTTCGCCTGCAGCAATGAAATATTCGAAATTTTTATATTCCGCAGGAGGGACAAACTCATCTTTGTAATAGATGTTTTTATCCCCAATAATCCCTTTAGAATAAAGTATTTCGGCATAATCGTCATTATAAATAAACTCTCGTCCGGAATTAAATATCCCTGAATATGCTACTTTCACTGCGCCGCTTCCAATTCCCAATGTATCAAGTTTATGCTTCAAAATTAAAGAACCGGTTTTTGATATATTGTCATTTTCTGAAGAAACAAGACATATCGAAATCTGCTTATACTGCGGATTACGTCTAAATGAAGATATATCTGTCTGGATATTTTTAAGAGCTTTATTGCCTGAAAATATATTGTTTGCATATAAACCGTCACGGTATTTTCTCAGCTGCATTTTGTCCATTAAAATATCTTTTATCGGTTTATATCCGGCCGGAAGTTTAAGAGAAGACAAAGCTTCGACCGTGATTTTTGAATTCAGTCTTGATGAAGCAAAAGTTTTGACAATATTTTCAAACTCCGTATCAGAAACATCTTTTATGTTAAAATATCTCTCATCGCCAAAAATCACAACACCGATTAATCCGTATATTTTAATTTTGACTTCATTATCAAAAGCATCAAACATGTTAATTATTTTTTTTGTTAAAAGTTCTCTTTGCAAATCACTAAAATTATTTATTTTTTCAATCATAAGTTCATTTGATATTCCCGTATTAATCTCATCAATGGCAGCATACATATCAATTATATCAGACAGCGTGAGTTCTTTACCGGCTCCATTTTTATTCTCTTCAATAGAACTGTAAATTACAGGGTCAATATCTTTTATTTTTAATAGTTTCAAAAATTTCTTTTTTGCTTTAACTGACCAGTATCTTGTTATTTTCTCTAGCCATTCTCCAGTTACACTGTTTTTATCAACGCTTGCCCTGGCATTTTTTTCTGAAGTAGTAAGGCCGCCGTATATGGCATTTTTTACGCTTTCAAAAGTATATTGCCCGTATCTCAATGTGTTGTCAAAAATTCCGTATACAGAATATGTTCTGTATCCGACTTTAAATTTTCTATATCTGTTTGCTTTGCCGGATTCGCTGTCAAAAACAATCATTTTGCATATAGCATCTTTATCCTTGAAAGAAAGCTCCTGAGTCATGAGGACTATAAGATCGTTTAGTTCGTCCGGAGACATCCGGCCTTTTATTATTTCAGCCTGAATAATCTGGGCAATCCATATTTTTTTCTTTATATCAAGTTCTTCATTGCTTCTCATTTCAATCAATTTTTTTACGGTTTTTAAAAACGCATCAACAACAAATGGATTAAATTGCTTTTCCTTATTTGATTTTACATCATTTATAATTTCTTTTTCGGGCAGCGCTTTTCTGTACACTCTGTCTCTGCTCATTGAATCATATGAATCGGCCAGCGCAACAACTGCCGCCGGAATCGAAATCTCACTGCCTGCCAATTTTTGACCGTACCCGCTTCCGTCATATTTTTCATGATGGGCATTGACATCATTAGCGGCAAATCCAAACCCCGTATCGGCCAAAATTTCGCCTCCAATGCTGCTATGCTGTTGCATCAATTCAAAATCGGAATCTGACAATTTCCCGGGTTTATTTAACACTTCATCCAAAATTGCATTTTTGCCTATATCATGAAGAAGCGCAACAATCTTAACATAATCTTCAAAATAGGGCTCATATTTCTTCGTCAATTCAGAATTTATATTTCTGGCAATAAGTACAGAATCGGCAGCAACATGCTCGGCGTGGCCTTTTGTATATGAATCAAAGTATATTGAATCCATCAGAAGTATTTCAACTGCCGATGCCACTATTTTCATATTTACAGCAAGCATATTTTTTTCAGACTCGGTCAAAACACGTTCTTTAGATGCCTGCATATAGCGTTCTATATAATCTAAATTACTTTTAAAATTATGTCTAAATTCATTAAGAATTTGTTTTGTTTTTTCAACAGCCTCAAAATTCAACTGATCATTAAAGTATTTTATTTGACTTCTAACAGGAACAGGCGTTATTTCATTTTCCGGAACAGAATTTATACTGGAAAGCCATTTTACTATCAGTGCCGGCGTTACAAATATTTCTGCAATAAAAATAATTATTTTTCTTAAAAATTGATTGTTTGCCCGACGGCTGTCATAACCTGCAACATTAAGAATTTTCAACATAAAATCAGCTGTCAACGCTTCCAGATAAAATTTCAATCTGTCCGTAAAGGTTCTCTCTGAGTCATTAAAATTATTTTCAAACAAAGCTCTTGTTTCGTAAAATTCGGACAAATTTTCAGTCTGAGGCCCAGATGCTACAGAAGGAGAGAAAATGGCGACCCATATTTTGTCCGATATCGTCATAAAAAATGAAGACAGCAAATGGATCTGCCATTCCGATATAATAACCGCACTTATCTGATTAATCTGCATCCATGCGGCAAACTTCTGTTTGAAAGTCTCTTTTTTATATTGCCCTGCTCTTTTATTGATGCCGTCAATAAGCATCTTAAGTACAATGCCCGAAATACCAGCAAGAGCCACAGTCAAAAATAATCCCGGGATATTGCCGAATACATTCATTAACAACAGCGGCGGCCAAATTATTCCTATTAGTTTTAAAGAAACCGATATCAAATCCATAACACTAGAAGCTATTTTTGCCAAAGCAGGGTGTTTATCAAAAAATATTTTGACCGTAGAATTTCCGTATTTTAAAACATCATCGCCTCTCAAGTTGGAAGAAGCAACATAAAATTTCA
Source organism: Endomicrobiaceae bacterium (assembly GCA_963666965.1). Lineage (GTDB taxonomy): Bacteria > Elusimicrobiota > Endomicrobiia > Endomicrobiales > Endomicrobiaceae > Proruminimicrobium. Next base: position 1,112,260 of record OY762939.1, on the reverse strand, counting down.
TGCCGCTAATTTCACGCAATCCTGACTTGAAAGTTCTTATGTTATTCAACATCATTATATTGCCGCCGATATGATATCCTGTCAAGCCAGCTTTGACGGCAAGTTTTTTTCTATTTTCATTGATCTGGGAATCTTTTTGAGCATTGTAAACAGATATTAAACTTATTTCACCATAGTGTTCTTTGAGACGAACTATTATCGGTTCATCCTGACAATGATTGCCGTGCACAAAAGCATTTTTTAACATTTCACTTAAGAAAAAACCTGCCCCGTAAGAAGGTCTAAGCTGAAAAATTTTATTATTGTCAGGAAATATTTTTTCCAAATCTGCAAATCTTTTTATAAGTTTTTTAACTTCTTTATACTTTTTTAAGAGTTCTTTATTTGACAGATTTTCTGAATTATATGCTTTTCTGAACATCCTTATAATGAGAATTTTATTTGAATCAGAAGCTTTTTTAATTTTGGCATAAAAAGCATTTTCATCTTCTAATAAATCTTCAAGATAAAAATTTTCATGTCCCATGGCGCCTGAATCAAAATAAGCCGCTTTTATATGCTTTTCAGATAAAGATTTTTCGGATTCTGTATTTTTTGACTGTGTGGCTCCGTAAATATTTCTTAAATTATCACTGTCTATTTCAACTAAATTGTCCAACTTGCCGCTTAACACAATATTTTTATCGTTTTTCCATCCGTATTCCTCTATCAGTATATTTTCCAAATCATCATAAGAAACAAATCTGACTCCGGCGGCAGAATCTCTTATTACAACGCTGTTGCCGTCGCTAATACGAGTGATTGTTATATAATGATTTATTTCGCCTTCTTTGCCGTTTGAAGAAACAGCCGCTATTACCGGCTTGAAAAAACCTAATGCTTCCGTTAAAATTTTAAAATCTGCATGATAAGCTCTGTATCCTTTACTTTTGAGTGTCTCCAAAACTGAGAACATTGATGAAGTTCCATCAGGCGGATTTGCTTTCAAAAGAATATCTGATGTTTTTATTAACAAAGCCGCCAGCGCTTCATTTGATTTGGCAACAGGGCTAAAAACATCATAAACGGAATGAGCGGCACAATTAATTATATTTTTCCCGAGCATTATTTCACCGGCGATATCATTAAATATAACAAGAACTTCGGCAAGAATTTTATTTTCATTATATCTCTGTCTTATGGCAGCATCTTCTTTTAATGTTTCTATAAACCCGTAATTATTTTCTTCCCAAAATTTTGACAATTTATCGATGTCGATGAAATCCAGCAGAGACAGTTCTATTCCCAGCATTTTTGCAATATTTTCCTTTATATTTCCTGAAATGTCCGAGTCCAGCATTTTTGCCAATTGGACTTCCGTATTAAGTTTTTCTATCTCCGCAGACAGCTTGTCTTTATCAACAGAATGAATATTCCCGTTAAATGCCGCTTCTATAATAGGCATTAAATCTGCCTGAGCATTTAAAGTTTCTTTTATTTTTTCAAGAGAAACTCCTTGTTCCTTAAGAATCATTACCTGAAGAGATAAAGCCATAACTGCAAGCGTTTGAAATGGAATCGCAGCCTGCTCTTTGGCAATTTGATGATATAAGCGCTCTGCTGATTTTGTCCCGCCTTTAACATTTGGAGTTATAACTATATATGAAATATTTTTCTCTTTTAATATTTCAGATATCGCGGCAGTGTGGAATCCGCCTGTTATTACAACATCCGCTCTCTTGATTAATGCAGGATTTCTCATTATTTGCTCAAGGTTAACTACTGATTCCTGCGCATTAGTCATCTGCTGTTCAGCGTCAATATTCTTAAATATATTTTCAATGAAATATTTATTTCTCTCATTATTTAAAGTATAAAATTTTTCAGATTCAGATAAATATTCAGATACAAGAGAAAAAACTCTGCTGTCTGCATATTGGCTACGGAGTTTTTTATAAACATCTATATTTTCAATGTAATATTTATAATCAAGTTCCGTTATATTGCCCTTAAGACAATCTTTAATATATCTTTCAAAATGAGCGATAAATGCCACTTCTCTTTGTGATCTGGTATGGGCAAATCTTGAGCTGATCTCATTAGTCAAAATAACTTCTTCGCTGACAAGTTCAAGAGGATTTATTTTTCGGCTAAGTTCAATATAGCTGAAATATTTTGTTATTTCAGGAAAATCACGGTTTATATTGATTCCGTATTGTTCATCTATTGCCGAAACACTGGAATACAACCTGCCGATTTCGGAAAAATTATCTGTAATTTCAAGCAATTTTTTATAATCATAGTAGGACAGTTTTTGTTTTAAAACAGACGCAAGAACGCGGATTTCCTTAGCTGTGGAGTCAAAATTAATATTTTTTTGTTCAAATAAAAGCCTCATATATAACGACATATTTTTATATTTTGACAAGTCAATTCCTAATTTGTCTACATGTTTTACAAGAAGTTTAAAATATTTTTCACCGCTTATACGTCCGTTCTTATAATCTTCTGATAATTTTTCAAGTTTAAACTGTCGTTTTTGATAATATTTGGATTTTAGATTAGAGGTTTCTTGGTCAAGCGCTTTTAACAATATGTCTATTTTATCTTTATCATCTATTATCTTTCCGAATCTCTTTAAATTTTCAAAATATGCCTGTTTATTCTCCAGCCCCTTTATAATTTCGGTTTTACCGCTTACGGCGCTATAGTATTCTGCTCCTGTCAATTTTCCGGCATCAATCATCTTGTTTGCCAAAACATTATTAGGCTGGACAAGCCATTGAGTGCTTATATCGCCGAAAACGCCTTCCAAATAAATATTTGAAACATCTGTTTTTTTATCAAAAAATCCTATTATGTTGCTGATATTTTTTTGAACTTGAGCATGACAATGAAGATCCTGAATGTATATTATAAGTCTGTCACTTCCGGAAAAATATGAATCTGTTATCTGCCCGTAATTATAAGGCAGCATCAAATCTGAAATTATTGCTTTATAGTTTTCTTTTGAATTTTCAAACAAATAAGCAGCCGCCTGTCCATAAACAAAAGACAGAAGGAAACAGTTTAAAACAACCGCGGCAGTAATTTTTTTAAAATTCATAATTGCATCCAAAATAAAAACGGCTTATGTAAAAACATAAGCCGTTTTTATATAAAAAACCTGCTGAAGGTATCGACCTTGCCAAGCAACGGAAAATAAGCCCGTACAAAATAATTATAAATACGACAAAACAGTTAAAAGGTATTTTAAGAGGATATTCTTCAGGTCCGTTCAAAAAATTAAGGTATTGTATTATTTGGAAATTTTTCACGTCTTTATTATTTTCTCTAAGTTCAAAATCATACAAAGGCATACTGTTTATAAAATTCACTTCCTTATCGGTTTGCTTGTCCGATTCAGAAGAATGAGAGCTGTTTTTTGTTTTAACTGGGAATTTATCCTTCAATATCTTATCTGAAACTGAACTTGCAGAAAAAAAATCGGCGACAATCGAATCTGATTGCGCGAGAGAATTAAAATCAAAATCAACTTTGTTGCCTATTAAAAAAATAACTGAGCTAAATATCAGCGAACAAACAGTCAAAACAACAATAGTTACATTGATGACGGCATAATTTCCGTTTTTCATTGTATCTGTATTATAGTGCAGAAATATGAAATTTTCAATAAGTATTTGATTTTTCACATTTTTTTTACAATTCAATAAACTTACACGCTGTATAAAAAAATGATATAATTGTCTGCACTTGAGGACTTTATGAAAAAAAAAGATACTGAAAATAAAATTTTAGCTACAAACAGAAAAGCATTCCATAACTACAATATTATCGAGCAATATGAAACCGGTATTGTATTGTCCGGATATGAAGTAAAGTCTGCAAGGCTGCACAATGTCAGCATGGTTGATTCTGTCGTAAGGTTTTTTAACAATGAAGCTTTTGCTGAAAACATCTATATAGCCCCTTATACGCAGATTTCAACACACGTTTCCGATTATGATTCCAAAAGAACCAGAAAACTGCTTATGCACAAACAGGAAATCATAAAACTTCATTCAAAATCAAGAGAAAAAGGACTTACTGTTGTTCCTCTTGAGCTTTACGTCTCCAAATACGGCAAAATTAAAATGCTGATCGGTCTTGCCAAAGGCAAAACAACTTACGACAAAAAAGAAGTTTTGAAGAAAAAAGATATTGCCAGAGAACTGCAAAGAGAAGGATTTTAATATTGATAGATGATAATAAAAAATAAACCGTTATCAAATCAATTCATCGTTGTTGAAGCTTCGGCCGGTTCAGGAAAAACTCATAATCTCGCAAAAAGATATATTACGCTTCTTTTGAACTTTGATTTATCAAAAAAAGAAAATATCCCGCTAAAAAATATTCTTGCCTTAACATTTGCCAATAAAGCAAGCATTGAAATGAGAGAACGCATAATTGAATATCTGAAAAAAATTTCTCTGGGCGAGGATGTCGGAGATTTATTAAGCAGCCTTGATATGCCGCAAAATGAAATAGTTAAAAATGCAAATTACGCAATGAAGTCCATCATAGAAAATTATGATAATTTCAATGTAAAAACCATAGACAGTTTTATAAATTTGATAATAAAAGCATGCGCTTTAAAAATAGGAATTGCTCCGAATTACAAAATAGAAAAGACATACGCCGATTATATAGATTTTGCGATAGATTCATTTCTTGACAATTCTCTGCTTAATTCAAAACTTGAAAATCTTTTAAATGATTTCTTCAAACAGTATCTCATAGATGCGAATATTTCATGGGATATAAAAGAAAATATTTCAAAAGAATTTATAAAATTATACGAAGACATAAAAAAATCGGCAAAACAGTTCAAAAACAGCGATAATAACAACTATAATAAAACTTTGACATTGTATTCTGAAAAATTTTATGAAACTTGCGTTGAAATAAGCAAAATTAAAGAGCTTGAAAATACAGATAAAAGATTTATAAACGCAATAAACAAAATAATTGAAAATAATAATAAATATTATTTATCCGGCGGAGAGAGAGTGTCGGACTATTTTAAAAGAGAAGAGCCTCCTTACAAGTCCAAGGTGCAGCAAAATGAGCATTTAAATGCACTATTTAACACAATAAAACAAATAATCAGAGATTTTTATGAATTTAAAGCTGAAAACTATTACAACATCTATATGCAGATGTTTAAGCACATATTAACAGAATTTGATAAACAATCAAAAAAAGATGCGGTTGTATTTCTTCAGGATCTTAACAGAAAAGTATTAAAAATATTTAACGACGGCGGCGAAACGGTACCGGAGATATATTTTCAGCTTTCAAGTTATTTTAAGGATTTTCTTATAGACGAATTCCAGGATACAAACCAAATACAGTGGAAAACATTAAAACTGATAGTTGAAGAAAACTTATCACAGGGCGGATCGTTTTTTTATGTGGGAGATAAGAAACAGGCCATTTACGGGTTCAGAGGCGGAGATTCAAAAATATTCGACCAGCCTTTAATGGAATTTAAACATTATAATCCTGCAAAGATACAACTTGATATAAATTACAGAAGCTATAAAGCAATAATTGATTTTAATAATTTCGTTTTTTCAAAAGAAAACATATCGTCATTCTTTAACGAGCTTCAAAGAACGGGACATTTCCCTGATATATACGGCAGTTATGCTCGGAACATAACCGATATGTTTGAAACGTCAAAGCAAAAATACTGCAAAAATAAAGATGAACACGGTTATACGGAAATAACTGAGGTTGAATATGAAGATGAAACCAAAGAAGAAAGAGATGAACTCATAAAGAATCTCCTTTACACAAAACTCGAAGATTTAAAACAGAGATTTGATTATAAAGACATAACAATAATCTGCAGAGACAACAGCGAAATTGAAATTATCGGAAAATGGCTTCTTGAAAAAAATATAGATATAGAATCATATCAGACTTTAAATATAATAAATATAAACATAATAAAAGAATTATTTTCAGGTTTAAAGTTTTTTAATTCCCCCACTGATGAAATATCATTTGCTTCCTTTATATTAAGTTCCGTATTTATAAAAGAAACAAAAACAACCAGATCAGAATTGATAAATTTTATAACTGAAAGCTCTCTTAACAAAAGCAACAAAAAAGATTTATATGTGCTGTTCAGAGAAAAATATCCTGATATTTGGAACAAATATTTGGAACCTTTTTTTAATTCGGCAGGATTTATCGCAGTTTACGAACTGACGGTCTCTGTCATATCAAAATTTAATATTATTGATAACTTTAGAGAAAGCAATAACGTTATTTTAAGATTTCTGGAAGTTATAAGCGACTTTGAAAAGGATAATCAGGGCCTGCAAAATTTTATTGATTATTTCCAAAATATTGAAGAAAGACAAAAAGACGATAAATTTTTTATCAAAGTACCTTCCTCAAACGCAGTTAAAATTATTACTGTTCATAAAGCAAAAGGACTTCAGTTTAACGTAGTTATAATGCCTTATCTTTATTTAAAAATAGCCGCTCCGGACAAACCGTTCAACATTCAAGATGAGGAAAATATAAAATTCCTGAATATTTTGAAAAATTTTACTGATTACAGCGACAAATTGAGAGACATCTATTATAAAAAATACTTTAAAAACCTTTCAGACGAACTCAACATTTTATATGTTGCAACAACAAGAGCGGTATATGAATTTTACGGTTTTATATCGGAGAAAAAAAATAAAGAAAAAAGCCCCATAAGCGCCCTCATGCCTGAAACCTTAAGACTTATAGGCAAAAAAACAACTTATAGCTCTGAAAAAAACAAAGATGCAAAAACGATTGATTTAACTCTTAATCAAATGAAGGATTTTACAAAAATAATCTCCGAAAGCGCATTGGAGATATACGGAAAAGACCAAAAAGAATTATTGCTTAAAGGTAAAATAATACATTATGCCCTTTCAAAAATACTCACTTATGACAGCTCTGAAATTGATAAAAAAATAGAAAATGCCGTAAATCTGACTTTACTTGAATACTCAAATGAAGAGCTTACATGGCTTAATCCTGTTTTAAAAAAACTTTTAGAAACGGATAAAATAAAAAAATTGTTTGACAGTTCAAATGAAGTTTATAATGAAAAGGAATTTGTTGACTCTTTCGGAGACACAATAAGAATAGATAAACTAGTCATAAATACGGATAAAATAATAATAGCCGATTTTAAAACATCGGTTTATGATTTAAAAACGATAAACAGCCAGATGCAAAAATATTTGTCTGTAATAAGACAGATTTTTCCCGAAAAACCGGCAGAATGCCGCGTAATTGACATTGAAAAAGCAGAAGTTACGGAGATACTCTAATGCCTTCAAAAATTATTAATATTTCGCTTAACGAAAATATGATTCATTTCTGCGCCGATCATATACTGTCGCAGAAAAAAAGCGGCGATTTTTCAGATATTGCGGTAATTATGCCTTCAAAAAGGCCTGCTCTTTTTATAAAAAAAGAGTTATCAAAAAAAATCAATAAACCATTTATCCCTCCTGTTTTTTTTACTTTTGACGAACTTGCAAACGATATTGCAAAAAATTATTATAATCTGCAAAAAATATCTCAAATTGACAGCGCCTACTCAATTTTTGAAATTGTCAAAAAAAACACTCAAGATCTTTTTGATAACCAGGCTTCTTTTGCTGAGTTTTTTCAGTGGAGTTCTGAAATTCTCGCCTTCATTGAAGCGCTTGATATAGAAAAAATACAAAATGATAAATTATTAAATGTGCAATTAAACGCCGACATAGGATACGATCTGCCTAAGACCATAAATGAGCTTCTGAAAAACCTGTCTTTTATAAGGCAGGAATTTCATAAATATATGCTTTCGGCTAAAAAAACGACAAGAGGATATTCGTATCTTTTGGCAGATTCAAAAATAAACGATTATCTAAAAGAATATAAAAACGTTATTTTGTTTAATCCTTATTATTTAAATAAATCCGAAACGGATATGTTCAAAAAAATATATGATGAAAATAAACTCGATATTATAATCAAAGGTTCAAAGGACAATTGGATATCTATAGATAAAATATATAAAGATTTTAATGAAGCTGTTTACAAAAATTCAAACGAAGAAAAAATTAAAAACAATATAAATTTTTACTGCGCTTATGACGGAGAATCTCAGGCATGCCTTGCAAAAAATCTTTTAAGCAAGATTGCGGAAAATGACATAAAAGACACTGTTGTTATTGTTCCTGACAATTCAATACTTCCTTCGGTAATGAGCCAAATATACAGTATTGTCGGCGATATTAACGTGGCTGTCGGATATCCCGCCAAAAAGACTACGGTTTTTTCTTTAATAAGCATGGTTCTTCAGGCGCAAAAAAACAAAAAGAACAACAAATATTATGTTAAAGACATCATCTCCGTATTAACTAATCCTCTTGCAAAAAATATGAGATTTATCGGCAATCCCAGCGTAACAAGAATTATAGTTCATAATATAATGCGGCATTTTGACAGATTCAATGAGGAAGCTGAATTTAAAGACCATGTATTCATAAATTTAGACGATATAAAAAACAATATAAAACTTCAAAACGATATTTCGCGCACCGTGACTTTATATTGGCAGCCTGTTACCGTAAAAAGAGTAAAAGAAATTCTGGATGAGATATTTGATTTGTTTTTTTACAGACCAGAAAAACTTTCAAATATGTCACATACCGGCGGCTATCTTAAGCATGTTGCCGATAATATAGTTGAAAAAAGCCTTATACACACATATCCTTTCAATTTGGGAGCCGTTAATATAATTTATGATATAGCCGGGCAGTTTGAAAAAGCAGTCTGTAGTAATGAAAAATTTGAACAACACGAAATATTTTACATATTGGAAGAAATTCTTTTAAAGGGAAATATTTCGCTTATAGGAAGTCCTCTGAAAGGATTGCAGATTCTCGGAACAATGGAGTCAAGAGGACTAAGCTTTAAAAATGTTTATGTATTATCAATGTCTGACTCCTTTATGCCCAGCATTAAAGAGACAAGTCCTTTAATACCGAAAGATGTTATGAATTCTCTTGGCATAGGCTATGTAAGCAGAGAAACCGACATACAAAAATACAATTTCATGAGTCTTATAGCATCCGCCGAAAACGTCACGTTGATATATCCAGATGATGAAAAAAACGGCAGAAGCAGATTTATAGAAGAACTTGTATGGAAAGAACAGTCTGAAAAGAAATCTCTTAAGGTCGCAAATGTTACAAAAGCGGTTTTATCAAACAAAACTCTGCTAACAAATAAACAGGAATTCTCTAAAACGGATAGAATTAAAGATTTTTTAAAACATTTCAGCTATTCTCCCACAAGCATAGACACTTATTTGAGATGCAGACTGCAATTTTATTTTAAATATATTCTGCAGCTTTCAGAACATGCTGATTTTGAACAAAATTATGAAAGACTTGATATAGGCAACTTTATACATGAATTTCTGGAAGAAACATTTCATAAAGGCCTAACCAAAGACGCGTTAACGACAAATATATTTTCGGGATATCAAAAAAATTTAGATGTAAAACTTGAAACTTTTTTCAAACAGCATGAAACAGGAAAGATTTTTTTATTAAAAAAACTTATTAGAAAAAGATTATGTGATTTTTATGAAAATGAAATAAAACGGGATTTCAAAGAAATTATTGAAGCAGAATCAAAATTTATTTCAAAAATAGAAATAAACGGCGTAACCTATAATCTTAAATTAAAAGTTGACAGAGTAGACAGAAACAATGACGGATCACTTTATATAATTGATTATAAAACGGGAAGCATCGAAAAACCTCTAAAATCCAAATTAAGCGATGCAATAACCGGCGACCGAAGAGAGTTTATACAAAAAAATATAAAATCTTTCCAGCTCCCCGTATATAAATTCGTTTATGAAGAAAAAAATCCCGGCCACACAATAGACAACTGTATTCTTTACTCTGTAAGAGACTCTAATAAAATATACTTATTTGATAAAGACATGACACCTGAAGACAGGCAATTCATTTACGACATCTGCATTGATAATTTAAAATATATTATTTCAGAAATTAACGGTGATACTCCTTTTAAATCCGAACCATACGATAAAGTAAAATGCGAAACCTGCCCGTATTTCTATCTTTGCAGGTAAATTAATACTTTTTATTATATTACAGAAGTTGTAGTTAGAATTTAAAATTACAAAGCTGTATCAAAAATATTGCGGTCGTTATAATTGATTTTGAAGAACCAGCACCGCCACATATATGTCAGTTATCCCGCTATTGTTAAAGGTTTTTATTATTTCCCCTACAGTAGCGCCTGAAGAGTAAACATCATCAACAATACATATTCTTTTATATTTACTGGTATTAATTTTAAAGGCCGACGCTATTTCCGAAAACCTTTCGCCGGCAGGCAACACTTTCATTTTATTTGTATGTTTTATTTTTGAAATAACATTTTTTTCATACGGAATGTTTAATTTTGACGACAATATACCGGACAGTTTTTCGGAATAATCTATTTCAGAGTCATTTTTTTCATATTTCGGAACGCTTACAAAAACGTCAAAATCTTTTTTAAACGGCTCTATTTTTATTGATAAGGATACCGCCATATCACAAAACAACTGACAGTCGGATTTTAGATTTTTCATAAAAGAACAAAACGGCCCCGAAACAGAACTGTCATATTCGGTTAAATAAAAAAATTTTCCGGCAGTTTTGATTTTATCCATTATTGATTCAGGTCTAAATTACTTTTTATAGAATCACAATAAATTCTCAATGAATCTTCCCATTTAGGCAGCTGAACACCTAATTCAATCGATATTTTCCTGTTTGACATTGCAGTAACCAACGGTCTTTTTACAGGAACTTCAAACGCAGACATTGGAACAGGTACAATTTCATTTGTAAAACCCATAAGTTTGGCGTATTTACTTGCAAGATCATATCTTGATGCCCTGCCTGAATTTGTCAGATGATATAATCCGGTTAAATTCTTTTCCAATGCCATCAAAACATATTTTGCAATATCAAAAGTAAAAGTCGGCACTGATATTTCATCATTGGAAACTTTTACAGTATCTTTATCTTTTATCCAGTTTGTAAATTTATATAGAAAGTTATTTCTACCGTACCCTATAACCCAGCTTAACCTGAAAACAAGACTGTTTTCATATTGTAAAGCTATGTTTTCACCTGCTAACTTGCTTTTGCCGTAAACATTTAACGGATTTGGCTTATCTGTTTCAAAATACCAGTCATTTTTTTTACCGTCAAAAACGTAATCCGTGCTGAAATGAACTAGTTTTATTTTATGTAATTCCGCTTCTTTGACAAGATTTTCAACAGCTTTATAATTTACTGCGACAGCTTCTGTCATATTTTCTTCTGCATGTTCGACACTGTTATAAGCCGCACAATTTATAAGAACATCGGGTTTAAACGAGGATATCATCCCGCTTATCTGATAATTATTTGTTATATCAAAATCATAATGAGGAGGAGTTAAAAATACTATATTTTTTCTGCTCAACTCGCTTATAAATGACTTAGCCAGCTGGCCCGGATATCCGGCTATCAGAACTCTCATTTAAATACCTCTTTATTCAATAGTTTATATTCAAAATTATGTTCTGCGTTTTCAAAATCAGGATATACCAGATCTTTTTGAGAAAGTTTCGGTTTAACAGTGTTCCATGTTATGTTCAGAAAAGAATCGTCATATCTTATCCCTCTTTCATATTCGGGAGCATATATGTTTGAACAATAATATTCAAAATCAACCGTCTCGGACAAAACTTCAAAACCGTGTGCAAAACCTTCTGGAATAAAAAGCATACTTTTTGAATTTGCCTCAAGCAAAGCTCCAACCCATTTACCAAACGTTGGAGAACCTATTCTCAAATCTACGGCAACGTCATATATGGCTCCTGAAATAACTCTTACAAGTTTTGACTGTACAAACGGAGCAAGCTGGTAATGAAGACCTCTTAAAACTCCTTTTGAAGAATGTGAAAAATTAATCTGTTTTATATTCACATCCATACCAAAGTTTTTAAAATCAGGCATTTTGAAAACTTCTTCAAAAAAACCTCTGTCATCTTTAAATCTCAGCGGCTCTATCTGAATCACTTCATCAATAGCAAGTTTTGTAAATTTAAATGGCATCTTCATTGCCTCCGATAAGCTCATATTCAAACTTTTCGCCTGCTGAAAGTTTTTTTTCAGTTTCATCGATCTTTACTGAAACCGTTCCGTAAACAACTCTGAACTCACAAACGCCGAAATCTTTTTGTTTAAACGAAACTATCGAATTATAATCAAGTAAAACAGTCATGACGCTTCCTATTGATATATTAACAGGCAAATCTACTATGACCTGGCAATCGCCTAAATTTTCAATTTTGCTTATTCTTATTTCTTTTTCAACAGGATCTTTTGAAATGTAAATTCTTTGCGAGTTTTTTAAAACTATATCTGAACCTAACAAAGACAAATTCACGACACCTCCGTAAGCTGCAATACTCGATGAATAAAGAATATCCGGCACGGCATCGATATCAACATATCTGTTTTTAACTTTATCAGGCCCTGTAATATCAACAGCTTTTACAAAAGACTGAATCTGCATATCGGTTTTTGAATAGGCATGAGAAACAAAAAACAATAAAAAACATAAACTCAATACTATATTTTTATTCATAAACCAGCTCCGTTTATTTTATATCAAGCAAAACTTCAACATTGTGAGTTCCTGATTTAAAAGGCTTAATAATATTACCTTCTATCTGTTTGCCGTCGACAATTATTGTTTTTGCAAAAGTATTTTTCTTAAGCGACGGATTTAAAAACTTTATATTATACAAAGCTCCTCTAAACTTAATCTGAAGAGAACTTTCTTTGAAATCTTTTGTCGCAGGAAGTCTTGGATCAATAAGAAGCCCGTCTATCAGTCCTCTGACTCCGAAAAAGAAATTCTGAAAAGCATATCTGGTCCAGGCGCATGAACCTGTTAAAACAGGGTATTCTCCGCGTCCTGCTATATTAGGATTATCTGAAGAAACATAGTATTCAGGTATCCACGGACCTGTTCTTATAATTTCATGTTCATGATTTAAAGGATTTATACCCGAAAAAACCTTATAAGCATCATCAGGCATGCCTCTTTTTATAAGCGCCCATACAAAGAAAAGATTTGCATGAGAAAATATAGCGTTGTTTTCTTTCGTTCCCGGAGCAAAACCGGTTATTCTGCCTATAGTCTTGTCAAATTTTGTATATGCGGGATAATTAAGTTTCATCGCTCCGACTTCTTTGTCAAAAAGATATTTAAACGCCGAATCAATTACTTTTGAAGCTGCCTTTATTTTATCAGCTCCGCCCGATACCAAAGACCATGTCTGAGGCATAAGCATCATCTCAAAATCATCCGAAGTAGGACTCTTTTTTGAAAGGGAAGATTTATTAAATATCGTGTCAACGGGTTTGCCGTCGTCAAATATATAGCCCGAATAATAATGTCCGTTCCATGCTTTTCTGTTTGCATTGTCTATCGAAAGCTGCGCTTTTACCCTTAAATCTTTTAATATTTTATCTACTTTTATTTTTACTTTCTTACCGCTGACTGCAGTATTTACTTTGCCAAGATACTTTTTAAGTTTTGCCTGTCTTTCAGATGCAGGAATATCCTTTACGCCGTCTTTCCAATTTTCAATAAGAAGCGTAAATTCTTCAAACACCTCAATTTCGGAAATATTTAAATCTTTTGATATTTTTTCAAGAAGATTTGCGACCTCATTGCAGTTCTGCGCTACGGCAAAAGTAAAGGTAACGTTTTCGCCCTTTACCTGATCGACGGCATCGTTCCAATCGGCTCTTTTCTGCTTTAAAAGATTATGTTTGCCTACGTCATAAAACATAGTCATAATCTGAACCAGCAAATGTTCTAATACCGTACCGGTATGTTTCTTACCTGTTGAATTTTTCTGCGACTCAATATAACCTTTCTTCCATTCTTGATTTTTTGTTTCTCCTCTGTCCTGATAGGCATCTTTAAAATAACCTATTCCTTCTCTGAATAAAAATTTCGGATCTCCCAAAAAATTTACAAGTATCATAACGGTCTGCGCCGTCCAGTAAGGATGATCACACCATAAACCGTGCACTTCGTCGCTTCCGAATTCTTTTGTTCTTGCAAAAAATCTCGTAGCGTTTGTACCGTCAAGTCTTATTCCTTCAAGAGTCTTTAAAGTTCTTTCTTCAAGCCCTTTAGGATCTATAACCGTTGCTGCCATCATATCCTGCCAGAAATCTCTCCATCCTGCAAAATCCGAACCGTAATCCGTCTGAGGATGGGCAGTATTTCCGAACCAGTATCTCATTGAGAGCTGGTAGCACCACCATGTATTCCATAAAATATTAAAATCGCTGTTTCCTGTAGTGATTCTTACTCTGCTGCATCTTTCCTGCCAGTAGGCATTTAAATCTTCAAAGGCCTTTTGAGCTTTTTTGTAAGAATATTTTTTTATAATTTTATCGGCATCCTTGCTTCCGTAAAAAGTTATTCCGTTAACAACTACAAACTTTACGCTTTTGCCGGCAGGTATCGTAATCTTTTTGAATTCAACGGCTCCGACAGCCTCTTTACCGTAACACTGTTTTTGCGGAGCTGTGTTTTTAAGTATAGATTCGGGTTTAAGCCACATGCCGTTAGGGCCGAGAAAAGTTTCTCTGTCAGAATAAAATCTGTCGCCTTTTCTGCCTTTTTCAGTTTCTGCGCTCATAAAATAACATATATCGCTGGGACCTGTTGAACCTTCTATCCATTCAAGACCCGGCAATATTTTTATGCTTTTATTTATTTCGCTTTTGTTGTAAAGTCTTACGACGTCTCTATGGTATTCGACATAAGCTCTGTTGCCGCCGAATATAGGAACAGCCGGTATAAAATCAACGGTCTTTGCTTTGTTTGAATTATTTTTTATTTCAACCATC
Source organism: Endomicrobiaceae bacterium (assembly GCA_963666965.1). Taxonomy (GTDB): domain Bacteria; phylum Elusimicrobiota; class Endomicrobiia; order Endomicrobiales; family Endomicrobiaceae; genus Proruminimicrobium. Next base: position 1,097,228 of record OY762939.1, on the reverse strand, counting down.
CATAATTCAGCCATTTCTTCAAGAGGAACAAAAACAGTTGCCGAAACAGACAATTTCATTGTTTCCGACGAACCCGAAAAAGTCACATAGCCGAGCCCCATCTCATATTTAGGATTTTTAGTTTCTGTATCGGTTAAGTCGTAATTATTTACAAGCCACGTCTTATTTTCTTCTCTCAGCCACAAGAATCTTGCATTGCCTTTCGGAAAATTCGGACCGTCAAATTCACCGAACATTCTCGTATAGTCAAATCCGCTGAATCCTCTTAAGAAATTGTCACAAATTGAAAAATATTTAGGACAATTTGCAAGCATGTGTATTAACGGCTGCTTCAAACTTCTTGAATCATTAACAACGCACTGACCTTTTTCATCGTAATGCCATAAATTTTTACCCATTTTTATATCTCCAAAAGAAAACTTATTTTAGTCTTGTAATTATACGAAAAACTCACTTATTTGACAAGAATACTCATATTTTGTTTAATTCAGAAGTCATGATTGAAACTAAAAAAGTATTAAGACCCGACTGGGATACGTATTTTATGAAAATGGCATGGCTTGTTGCCGAAAGGTCTACATGTCTAAGGCACCACGTAGGCGCCGTAATAGTAAGAGAAAAACGCATTCTTACTACGGGTTACAACGGAGCCGCTTCGGGAACAAAAGACTGCCTTGAACTCGGATGTTTAAGAAATGAATTAAATATTCCGTCAGGCACAAGACATGAAATATGCCGCGCCATTCATGCTGAGCAAAACGCAATCATTCAGGCCGGAACACATGGGATAAATATAAAAGGCGCAACAATATATTGCACTCATTCACCCTGCATACTTTGCGCAAAAATGCTTACAAACGCAGGAATAAAAAAATTCGTAATGTGTCTTGAATATCCGGATGAATCTTATAAGAATCTTTTTACGGAAGCCGGCATTGAATATGCAACTGTCGAAATCCCCGATTTAATCATAAGTCAAAAAAAATAAATTTACAATCTTAAGGAGAATCATAATGAAAAAAGCAGTATTTGTATCTGTGTTGTTATTTTGCTCAGTTGCAGCGTCCTTTGCCTCAGATGAAAAAGAAAATGTTAAATTTGCAGTGGGATATTCGCAGCTTACGGTAGCAAACAGTAATGAAGACACTTCTGTTTCTCAGGCAGCCGCAAGAATATGGTTTAACGATACTTACGGAGCGGATTTTACTCTTGGCTTTCAAAACAATAATGTCAACGGGCAATCAAACAATGTATTTGTTCTCGGCGGAAAAATGCTCGGAAAAGTAATCAGCATAAAAAACCTTGACGTTTACTGGCTTGCCGGACTTAATTTTGGAAGCGCAAGCGTTGCAGGCGCATCTTCATCTCTTTTTAGAATAAGCGGCGGTGCAGGAGTTGAATATTATATTCTTCCCAGACTTTCTCTTCTTACGGAAATTGAAATTGCCTATTTATCTCAGAAAGACAACGACAGATTCGGAATAGTTGCCGGCTGGGTTCCTCAGGCAGGTGTAAGATTTTATTTTTAAAAATGAAAGTATTGTTGAAAAAAAAAGAATAATTTTGTATATTTGTTAGCTATATATTACGGGGGTGTTCTAAATGTCTTACAAATGTTACGTATGCGGCAAAGGTTCTTCTTCGGGAAATACCATAAGCCATTCAAACAAAGCGACAAAAAGACTGTTCAGACCTAATTTGCAGCAGCTCAGAATAGTTGTTGATGGCAAGAAAACAAAAGAGTACGTATGTACTTCTTGTATTCGTTCGGGAAAAGTCCAGAAAGCTATATAATGAACTGAAAGTTTTAAAAACAAAAGGTGAACAACATTCACCTTTTGTTTTTATTTTCTCTTAAATATTTGCGTATTCTTGATTTGGCCTGGGCGGTAACTACTATATCAAGCCAATGTTCGGTCGGCTTTATGTTTTTTCTCGTCAATACTTCGCAGGTCTGTCCCGTAGTTAATTTATAATCAAGCGATACTATTTTCCCGTCCACTTTTACACCCATGCATGTATCGCCTATATCGCTGTGAACGGCATATGCGAAATCAAGCGCTGTGGCCCCCTCAGGCAGTTTTATCACTCTTCCCTTAGGCGTTGAAACATATATCTGTTCAAAATTACATTCCGTTTTTATGGCAGTCAAAAATTCATCGGAATCTTTTGATTCTAGTATGTGTTTTATAAATTCAAGATGATTTTCGCCGTCAAAATCTTTTATATTTGGCGAATTTTTTTTATCATAACTCTCTTTATAGCGCCAATGCGCGGCTATTCCGTATTCGGCTCTTTTATGCATATCTTCCGTTCTTATCTGGACTTCAACTATAATTCCGTTATCTCCTACAACGGTAGTATGTATTGACTGGTACATATTGTTTTTTGGAACAGATATATAATCCGTAAATGAATCCTCAACTATTTCAAACTCAGACTGCACTATGCTTAAAATTTGATAACAGTGTTCTTTAGTATCGGTGATAATTCTCATCCCGAATAAATCCTGTATTGCCGAAAACGGTTTTTCCTGACGCTGCATTTTTTTATATATGCCGTAAAGATTTTTAGGTCTTGCAAGTATTCTGAACGGAATTTCAGCTGAGCCGAGTTTTTCATTTATCTGGCTTTCTACATTGTTAAGGTTGTTAATATTATTTTCCGATCTCAGCTTCCATTTTATTCTGATTTCGTTATATTTTTCAGGTTCAAGAATTTCAAAAGTTAAATCTTCAAGCTCTCCTTTCCACTTATAAATTCCCAATCTGTGGGCAAAAGGAGTGTAAAGAGTAAGAGTCTCCTGAGCAATTTTTTTCTGCTTATCCGGCGGAAGATATTTGATAGTTCTCATATTATGAAGCCTGTCTGCAAGTTTAATTATAATAACTCTTGTATCTTTAACGACAGCCAGAAGCATTTTGCGCCAATTTTCGGCTTGAGCCGTAAGCTGATCTTCATATTTATATTTGTTGATTTTTGTAACACCCTCGATAAGAGCTGTTATTTCTTCTCCGAATTCTTCTTTAAGTTCTTCTCTTACGACAAGAGTATCTTCAATTATGTCATGCAGCAAAGCCGCGCATATTGTAGGAACATCTAGTCTGAGCTCCGTAAGTATCATTGCAACTTCAAAACAGTGGTTTACATAAGGTTCACCTGTGGCTCTTGTCTGGCAGAAATGCGCGTTTGACGCAAAAGTAAAAGCTTTCTCAAGCAGACTGCAGTCTGCTTCAGGCATATATTCGTATACGGCTTTTTTTAATTTTTCTATCATTTTTAAATAAAAGTTTTCAACGATAAAATATATTTTGAAACATTCTCATTATTAATTTTATAATTTTCATTGGCCACTGAAAGAGTAAATGACGAAATATTCAATTCAAAACCGTAAGTATACTTCATTTTATCTTCATTTGAAAAAGAAGGACCCTGTGCGCCTACTCTTAAAGCAAGAACTCTTGTCAGGTATTGTTCAAGACCGACTCTGTAAATTGTGTCGTCGGAGTTTCCGAATCTGTAAAATTTTTTGTCAAGATCGGCAAGCATTGTAAAACCGCCCGTCGTATATCCTAATCCGGTTCTTATTCCGAAAGGAAGCTGCTCGCTGTTATAGTGAGTCCACCACATAAAACCGATAATATTTTCAAAGTTAATACCGAAAGTCATATTACGGCTTAAAGGTGCAGTAAAACCGACATCTATCGTGAAACCGTTTCCTGAAGACGTTTCGGCAAAAGGAATTCCGTCTGTTACCGAGGCTTCCGCAATATTACCGTAAAGATAGGAAAGACTGATGCCTGCGGCATAATTCTTTTTTTCATCCTTCTGCGAAGCAGATATTGTTACGGCTTTTATATCTTCATTATATCTTGACCAGTAATTTGTGCCGCTTGAGTATTTTACGTTCGAAGCAAGAGTTCTCCAGGATATTGCACCCTGTTGCTGCAAAACAACGAAAGAATTAAAACCGAGATTTACCGGTTCGACAGAATCTAAAATTGTTCTGTCTATCTCTGATTTTCTTGTCATTGAAACTAAAGCCTCAACCTGTATAGCCTCGCTTGTCCCGTATGCAAGACCTGCCGGATTTAGAAAAACGTTATCCATGCTGCTTATGAGAGCTGCTCCTGCTCCTCCCATTGCTATGCTTCTTGCACTTACGGGCATTGCATCATAACTGTTAAAATTTGTGGGCGGTTTCTGCGCAAAAACATAAACTGCAAAAACAAACAATCCCAAAAAAACCGCCAAAATTTTTCTAATCATTTTTTTGTCTCCGTTTATTACTACTGCATATCGTGCAATTTAGTATAGATGCCGTTTTTAGCCAAAAGTTGCTCATGTGTTCCTGTTTCTGCAATATTGCCTTTGTCTATAACTATTATCTGATCGGCATTTTTAACGGTTGTCAGCCTGTGAGCTATCAAAATAACGGTTCTGTTTTTCATAAGATTTTCAATCGCTTCCTGAACAAGTTTTTCAGATTCGGTATCTAAAGCAGAAGTTGCTTCGTCAAGTATCAAAATAGGAGGATTTTTAAGCATAGCTCTTGCTATCGCTATTCTCTGTTTTTCCCCTCCGGACAGTTTCATACCTCTTTCACCGACGATTGTATTGTATTTATCCGGCATTTTAGATATAAAATTATGAGCATTTGCGGCTTTTGCCACGGCTTCTATTTCTGAATCCGTAGCGTCCATTTTACCGTAGGCAATATTGTATCTGACAGTTTCGTTAAATAACAGAACATCCTGTGAAACAACACCTATCTGTTCTCTTAAAGAATTCAACTTTACGTCATGTATATTTTTGCCGTCTATCAAAATCTCTCCGCCTTTTACGTCATAAAATCTTAACAGAAGATTTGCTATCGTCGTTTTACCTGAACCGGAAGCTCCCACAAACGCAAAAGTTTTGCCGGCCGGAATAGTCACATTTACGCTGTTAAGAATTTTTTTATCAGTGCCGTAATCAAAAGAAACATTTTTATATTCTATTTTATCGGAAAATCTGGGAAGTTCTTGAGCGTTTTGTTTGTCAAATATTGTTGGTTTTTCGTCAAGAATTTCAAAAATTCGCTCAGATGCCGTTACGGCCTGCTGTATTGTGGAATTAAGCTGGGCGAAACTTTTAAGAGGCTGATAAATTGAAAATAAAGCTCCAAAGAAAGCGACAAAAGCGCCGGGCGCCCACTGTCCGCTCAGAACTTCTTTACCTCCGAACCATAACACAATTGCAGCCACTATAGAACCGAGCGCTTCCATTATCGGGCTTGATCTTGCCTCAACCCTCAAAAGCCTCTGCTGTATGTGGTAATAAGCGTCATTATCTTTTTTAAATTTATTTTTTTCATGATCTTCCTGGCAAAACGCCTTTATAACGGAAAAACCGCTGAGCATTTCCTGCAGCGATGAATATATTTCCGCCATCTGAATCTGCCCTTCTTTTGAAGCTTTTCTCATTTTTCTTGCAAACTGCACCAAAGGAAGTATTATAAGAGGCACTATAACTATTGCGATAAATGCAAATTTCCAGTGCAAATAGAATAAAAGAACAATCATTGCAACCACCGTAAATCCGTCTTTTATGACGCATGAAGGAACTTTTAATACTGCATTGTAAAGAGCATTGATATCGTTTGTAACTCTTGACATTATTTTAGAACTTGAATTTCGAACATAAAAATCATGAGACAGCTGTATGAGTTTGCCGTAAAGCTGGTCTCTTAACAGCCTTATAATATTTTGTCCTATATAATTTAAAAGATAATTCTTACCGTAATCGGCAAGACCTTTTACGGCAAAGACTATCGGTATTAAAAATATTATAACCAGCAGCATATCCATTTTATCTGACGTGTTTATAACATTTGAAAGGCCTGTTGCATTTAAAATTTTGTTTATAAAAGAATCGCCTGCCGCCGGAGGATTGTTTGAAAGGACATTATCAAATAAAAGTTTTATAAGAAGCATGTAGGCGCTTGTCATAAGCGCGAAAACGCACATGCAAACCATAGCCCATGTCAATCTGACTTTATAAGGTCTGATATACGCAATCATTCTTTTGTAGTTCATTATTAATCTCCAAGTATATTTTGCGCCACTCTGTCAGATACGCCCGGCTTGCCGAGTATCTCTCTGAATTTAAGAAGCTCATTTTTAGTTTTCTCATACATTTCAGGCTGCAGCATACTTATAACGCCGCCTGCTATTTTTTCAGGCGTTGCTTTTTCCTGAAGAAATTCAGGCACAATTTCACGGTCTGCAAAAATATTTACAATCGCAACATATTTAACTGTAATTAAAAGTCTTACTATAATTCCGTTAAGCCATAATAATTTATACATAACAACCATGGGAATTCCCATTAAAGCGTTTTCAAGACTTACCGTTCCCGACGGATTTATAACTATATCCATTTCTTTTCTTTTTTCAAAATCATTGCCGTAAACAACTGATATGTATTCTGGAAGCTCGTAATCGGGTTTTTCAAGAGTAAATAAAGTAAATTCTGCGTCAATTTTATTCTTTAAAATTTTTACAGCATCTATAATTATCGGGACATGTCTTTTAATTACGCCTTTTCTGCTGCCCGCAAAAAGCCCTATTTTTATTTTCGCGCCGGTTTGGGCAGCCGGTTTCGGTTCAGGCACTATATCAACGAGAGGATTACCTTCAAAAACGGCTTTGATATTTTCTTTTTCATATATTTCTTTTTCAAAAGGAAGTATCGGATACACCGTCTTTACATACTTTGCTATATTTTTGATTCTCCCTCTTCTTGAAGCCCAAATCTGCGGACAGACGTAATAATAAACCGGAATATTCATTGAATGGGCAAGCTTTGCGACATTTATGTTAAATCCGTAATAATCAACGAGAATAACTTTATTTATTTTATTTTCAATAAAACATTTTTTAATTTTATTTAAAACTTTTTTCAAAAAATAAATTTGTTTTATAATTACAAAACCGAAAGCGTCTATATTGACCAGATCTTCCACAAAAAAATCCGAATTAAGTTTAAGCTGATTGCCTCCGACGGCAAAAACAACATTTGACGGATTAATTTTTTTAATTGATTTAACAAGATTTCCGGCATGAATGTCGCCGGATATATCGCCTGCCGAAATAAAAATATTCTGTGATTTTTGTTCCATAATTTAGATAAGATTATATTGAAAATTGAGACATTTTACAATAAAAAACATTATTTCCAGACTGTAACATAAAAAACACGGGGTTAAAAACCCCGTGTTTTGATTATTTTAAATTTTACGAAAATTTATTTCTCGGGAAGAGCCGCAATTCCGGGAAGTTCTTTTCCTTCCAAAAATTCCAGCGAAGCTCCGCCGCCGGTTGATATATGAGAAATCTGTTTGTCTACTCCGGCTTTTTTTACAGCAGAAACTGAATCACCGCCGCCGACTACGGAAATTGCTCCTTTGCCCGTTGCTTCGGCTACAAGTTTGGCTATTTCAACGGTTCCTTTTGAGAACTGGTCTATTTCAAATATGCCAAGAGGCCCGTTCCATACGATTGTTTTTGCACTTTTCACAACATTTGAAAATTCAGCAATTGTCTTAGGGCCTACGTCTACGCCCATAAAACCGGCTTCTATTGAAGTGGAAACTGTATTTTTAACTGTTGCTCCGGCAGGTACGCTTTTTGTAGCAAAATCAATTTTATCGGCAATAACATGATCCAAAGGAAGAAGAAAATTAACCCCTTTATCTTTCGCTTTTTTAAGCAGTTCTTTTGCAAGGTCAAGTTTGTCGTCTTCAACAAGAGAAGTTCCGGTTTCTATGCCCTGGGCTTTCAAAAACGTGTATGCCATGGCTCCGCCGATTATTATTGCGTCAACTTTGCTTAAAAGATTTTCTATAACGTTAATTTTATCTGAAACTTTTGCTCCGCCTAAAATAGCGAGAAAAGGTTTTACCGGATTATTCAAAGCGTCACCCAAAAATTTCAATTCTTTTTCTACTAAAAATCCGGCTCCCGCTTCTTTTATGTATTTTACTATTCCGGCTGTTGAAGCATGCGCTCTGTGAACAGTTCCGAAAGCTTCCTGAACAAAAACATCGCCGAGTGATGCAAGTTTCTTTGCAAAACCGAGCATTGCTTCTTTATCTTTTTCACCGTTTGCGTTTTTGCCTTCCTCTTCAGGATGGAATCTCAAATTTTCAAGCAGAAGAATTTCGCCCGATTTAAGTCCGGCGGCGGCTTTTTCGGCTTCTTCGCCGATACAATTTGAAGCAAATTTAACCGTTACGCCAGTAAGCTCCTGAAGTCTGTTGACGACAGGCTTTAAGCTCATCGTATCAACTACTTTTCCTTTAGGTCTTCCCAAATGAGCCATAAGTATTATGGCAGCCTTCTGTTCAAGAAGATACTTTATCGTAGGCATAGTCGCAACTATTCTTTTATCGTTTGTTATGTTCAAATTTGCGTCAAGAGGAACGTTATAGTCGACTCTGACCAAAACTTTTTTCCCTGCAAGCTGTAAATCTTTTATAGTTTTTTTCATGATTTCTCCTTACTATTTTTTGCTGATTTATAAAAAACCGGGTCCGGAATAAAAGCCGGACCCGATTCAAAATAACTTATTTTTTCAGAAAAGACATTTTAATTATGCCAATTCTGCAAAATACTTAATTGTGCGAACCATCTGGCTTGTATAGCTGTTTTCGTTATCGTACCAAGAAACAACCTGAACCTGATATGTATCGTCGTCAATTTTTATAACCATTGTCTGAGTTGCATCGAACAAAGAACCAAAGTTTATGCCGATAACGTCTGAAGAAACAAGTTCTTCTTCAGTATAACCGAAAGATTCATCGGAAGCTTTTTTCATTGCTTCGTTGACGGCTTCTTTCGTAATATCTTTGCCTTTTACAACTGCAACCAATATGGTGGTAGAACCTGTAATTGTAGGAACTCTCTGTGCAGAACCGATAAGTTTCTTATTCAATTCAGGAATAACAAGACCTATTGCCTTTGCCGCTCCTGTTGAATTAGGAACTATGTTTGCTGCTGCTGCTCTTGCTCTTCTCAAATCACCCTTAGGATGAGGTCCGTCAAGAGTCATCTGGTCTCCGGTATAAGCATGAACTGTTGTCATGATACCTGTCTGTATAGGAGCAAAGTCGTTAAGAGCTTTTGCCATAGGAGCCAAGCAGTTTGTAGTACAAGAAGCCGCAGATATTATATTGTCTGAAGGTTTCAAAGTTTTGTGGTTTACGTTAAATACTACCGTAGGAAGATCTGTTCCTGCAGGAGCCGATATAACGACTTTCTTTGCGCCGGCGTTTATATGAGCCTGTGATTTTTCTTTAGATACGTAAAATCCGGTACATTCAAGAACTACGTCTACGCCAAGCTTTCCCCAAGGAAGAGCGTTTGCGTCTTTTTCTTTGTAGATTATAATTTCTTTTCCGTCAACTATGATTGAATTGTCGGTAGACTGAACTTTGTCTGCCAAAGCATATCTTCCCTGAGCTGAATCATACTTGAGCAAGTGAGCCAACATCTTAGGACTTGTCAAATCGTTGATAGCAACGACTTCATATCCCTTTGTGCCGAACATCTGTCTGAATGCGAGACGACCGATACGACCAAAACCATTAATTGCAACTTTAACTGCCATTTTTGTGTCCTCCGATTATTTATATTTTTTACCTGTTTATTAGATAAACTTCTACTTATACTATAAAAATATGCAATTATTGTCAAACAAACCCGCGGCTTAAACTCGTTTAAAAATATCAGTTTTTAAAGACGATACCTTATCAAGAAAAACTATGCCGTCAAGGTGGTCAATTTCATGCTGGATTACTATTGACTCAAAACCGCTTGTATTAAGAATCTGTTTTTTGCCGCTTATATCAAGATATTCAACGGTAATTTTATCTTTTCTTGAAACGTTTCCCGTAAATTCCGGCACGCTTAAACAGCCTTCTCTTGATTTAAGTTTTCCTGATGAATAAGTTATTTGCGGATTTATCATTACAAGAAGCCCGTTATTTCTGTGCGGTTTAGGGTTAAGAGAGACGTTGACGACTATTATTCTTGACAATACTCCTATTTGAGGAGCGGCTATCCCAACGCAAAACTTGGAAGACGTCATAGTTTCCTGCATATCTTTTATAAGATTTATGACCTGCGGGCTTATTACTTCAACAGGCGCCGATATCTGTTTTAAAACAGTATCGGGAATCGTTAAAATCCTTAAAATAGCCACTTTTATATCTCTGAAGTATCGGCCTGATTGATTGAAATGTCAACCATAAGTTTGGCTGCCAAATCTTTCATGGCTGATTTTAGATTTTCTATCTTAAAACCGGATGGAAGCTGTATTTCAATAAGCATTATATAGACTTTATCTTTTGCGCCCACAACCGAAGTCTGAACATCTGTTATGTTAACTTTGTTATCTGAAAGATGTTTGCTTATATTGTAAACTATGCCTGGCTTATCGGCGCCGTAAACTGATATTACGTAATCGCCGTAAGTTTTAATATTTTTAATATTGTCATCTATCTCGTTTATGGAAGAATGAAGTCCGAGATTATTAAATACGGCTTTAAGTTTTGATTTTATTTTTGAAACGTCGGCTGTTTTCGGGTATGCTATCAAAAGAATCATTGCAAACTGTCTGGAAAGAAGAGTCATAGTGGAATTTTCTATATTGCATCCCATTTCAAACAAAACTTCTGAAATTGAACTTACTATTCCGGTCTGGTCTTTGCCTATGGCAGATAATGACAGTAATTTTTTAGTCATTTTCACTTAACTCAGACTTTTAAAATCTGAGCCAATTCCTCCGTATTTTTTATAATATCAACGGCCTTGTCTATATTCTTTCCGCCGCCTTGCGCAAAGTCAGGTTTACCGCCGCCGGAACCTTCTATCTTTGCCGCAAAAGCTTTTGCTATTTTGCCCGCGTTATATCCTTTTTTGACAAGCGACTGGTCAATTGAAACTATAAAAGAAACTTTATCGTCTGTAACCGAAGCTATTACGGCGACTGAGGACGGAAGTTTTTCTCTGAGTTTATCGGACATTTCTCTCAGTGATTTTACGTCAACCCCTTTTACGTCAAACGCAACCGTCTTTACTCCGTTTATATCTTTTGCATTTTTTATATATTCGTCTATTTCGCCCGCGATCAATTTGCTTTTTAAAGCTGAATTTTCCGATTCGTATTTTTTAACTTCTTCAATAAGTTTATCTATTGAAGCATTAACGGATTTTGCAGATGTTTTTAATTTTGACGCTATAGCTTCAAAATTTGATTCAAGCTCGCTGAAATATTTATCGGCAGCTCTTCCGGCGACAGCTTCTATTCTTCTTACTCCGCTTCCGATTGATGTTTCGGATATTATTTTAAAAGCTCCTATATCGCCTGTTCTTTTAACATGCGTTCCGCCGCAAAGTTCCATTGAATAAGTTTCCATATCGCATCCGACAGTAACAGCTCTTACGGTGTCTCCGTATTTTTCTCCGAAAAGTGCAGTCGCTCCCTTTTGTCTTGCCTGATCCATTGACATTTCTTCAATTGAAACTTTAAAATTCTTCCTTATGCTTGAATTTACCGTTTTTTCAACCAAAACAAGTTCGTCTTTCGTCAAAGCTTTAAAATGACTGAAGTCAAACCTCAAAATATCTTCGGATACAAGAGAACCTGCCTGAGCCACATGCGAACCGAGAACGGTTCTCAGCGCTTTTTGAAGCAAATGAGTCGCTGTATGATGTCTTGCAGTCTGAATTCTTTTGCACGTATTTATTGAAGCCGTTAAAATATCTCCGGCTTTAACGCTTCCGTTTTCAACCGTAACTTTATGAACGAAAAGGCTTCCTATCGGTTTTGAAACTTCTGATACCGTAATCTGGACGTTGTCGTTATTTGACAAACTTCCGTTATCGGCAACCTGTCCGCCCGATTCTGCGTAAAAAGGAGTAACGTCAAGAATAATTTCGCCTGTTTCCCCTTTTAAAAGAGAATCTGCTCTTTTATCGTCTTTAAGTATCGCTAAAACTTTTACTTCCAGATTATCCTGATTGTATCCTTTAAAACCCGTATCTCCGAATTCTTTGTGAAGTATTGAATAAAAAGTTATGTCTTTTTCACCCGAACCGGCCCATGCGCTTCTTGATTTCTCCTGAGCCTTTTTCTTTTCTTCAATAAAACCTTCTTCGTCTATGGTAAGGCCTTTTTCCTGAACTATTTCTTTTGTAAGTTCCTGAGGAAAACCGTAGGTATCATAAAGTTTGAATACATCGCTTCCGTTAATTATTTTTATTTTTTTATTTTCATATTCGTTTATGATGCCGTTCAATATATCGGTGCCGGTGCTTAAAGTTTCAAGAAACTTTTCCTCTTCAACTTTAATCATCGTCTTTATATTATCAAGCCTCTGCGAAAGTTCCGGATAGGCGGGTTCCATTATTTGATGAACGCTGTCTACAAGCTGATAAATAAACGGTTCGTTCTTTCCGAATACAACTCCCTGTCTTAAGGCTCTTCTTAAAATTCTTCTCAACACATATCCTCTTCCTTCATTTGAAGGAAGTATTCCGTCAGATATCAAAAACGTTACAGCTCTTGAATGATCGGCGATCATTCTCAATTTTGAAAGATTGCCGTTCATATTTACTTTTAAAATTTCAGCCGATTCTTCCATTATCGGAACAAACAAATCGGTTTCAAATACATTTTTCTTTCCGTTTGCCACGGCTACAAGTCTTTCAAGTCCCATACCGGTATCTATATTTTTTCTCGGAAGCGGCTTTAAACTGCCGTCTTCCTGTCTGTCAAACTGCGTAAAAACGAGATTCCAAACTTCAAGATATCTGTTACAGCTGCACCACGGACCGCAGTCCGGCTTTCCGCAGCTCATTTCAGGTCCCAAATCTATCAATATTTCGGAACACGGTCCGCACGGTCCCGTCGGACCCATATTCCAAAAATTTGTATCGTCGCCCATCTTTATTATTCTTGAAGCAGGTATTATCTTCTTCCATATTTCACCGGCTTCTTCATCGTCTTTATAAATAGTTATATACAGTTTATCTTTTGGAAGCTGCATGACATTTGTCAGAAAATCCCAAGCCCAGGCTATCGCTTCATTTTTGAAATAGTCTCCGAACGAAAAATTTCCAAGCATCTCAAAAAAAGTAAGATGTCTGTTTGTGATTCCGACCTGATCGATGTCTGATGTTCTGAAACATTTCTGCGAAGTAGCTGCTTTTGTAAATTTGTCTTTGCTCTGTCCCAGAAAATGTTTTTTAAACTGTACCATTCCCGCCGACGTAAAAAGAAGCGATTTATCTCCCGTCGGAACGAGAGAATCGGATGATACAACCTGCGAACCTTTTTTTTCAAAAAAGTCCAAAAAAGTTTTCCTTATGTTTGATGATTGTGTATTCATAATGGAAGATTTTACCAAAAAAGACTTGAATTTTCAAACAAAAAAAGCGCCCGTTTAAAAAAACGGGCGCTTATATGATTTATTTTATTTATGTTTAAAATACAGAGCGCTTAAAGGAGGAAGAGTCACTTCAATCGTATATGGTTTTGCATGTGTTGAATATTCGTAAGCTTCAACTTGCCCCAAATTACCCATATTGCTTCCAAAATAAACTGATGAATCGCTGTTTAAAAGTTCCTGCCATTGTCCGCCTTTTGTAACTCCGATCTTATAATTATGTTTCGGAACAGGATTAAAATTTAACACGCACAATATAACTTCGCCGGTAGACGGCGATTTTCTTAAAAAACTCAAAACGCTGTTATCGGTATCGTTACAGTCTACCCATTCAAAACCCGCCCAGCTGTTATCGTCTTCAAAAAGAGCCTTTTCATTTTTATAAACGCGGTTTACGTCTTTTACCCAGTTCTGCATGCCCGAATGCTGCCAGAATTGCAAAACATGCCATTCAAGACTTTCATCGTGCATCCATTCTCTCACCTGCCCGAATTCTGAACCCATAAACAAAAGTTTTTTGCCGGGATGTCCGTACATATAACCTATAAGCAGTCTTAAATTTGCAAAGCGCTGCCATTCATCGCCCGGCATTTTTCCTATCAAAGAGCCTTTTCCCTGTGTTACTTCATCGTGCGAAAAAGGAAGCATAAATTGTTCGCTGAAAGCGTAAAGCAGACTGAAAGTAAGATTTGTATGGTTATATTTTCTAAAAACAGGGTCTGTTTTAAAATATCTTAACGTATCATTCATCCACCCCATATTCCATTTAAAACCGAATCCCAGCCCGCCGAGGTAAGTAGGCTTTGAAACCATAGGCCACGCCGTTGATTCTTCGGCTATCATCTGAACGTCATTATGATTTTCATAAACTACGTGATTTAATCTCTTTAAGAAATCTATCGCTTCTATATTTTCTTTCCCGCCGTATTTGTTAGGCAGCCATTCACCGTCTTTTCTTGAATAATCAAGATAAAGCATTGAAGCTACAGCATCTACTCTTATGCCGTCTATATGGTATTTTTCAAGCCAAAATAAAGCAGAAGATATAAGAAAACATTTTACTTCGTTTCTTCCGTAATTAAAAATAGCGCTTTTCCAATCGGGATGAAATCCTTTCCTCTGATCGGCATGTTCGTATAAATGGGTACCGTCAAAAAAAGAAAGCCCGTGCATATCTGTTGGAAAATGAGACGGAACCCAGTCCATTATTACTCCGATACCGGCCTGATGAAGAACATCTATCATATACATCAGATCCTGAGGAGTGCCGTATCTGCTTGTCGGAGCGAAATATCCTGTGGTCTGATAACCCCATGAAGCATAAAACGGATGCTCCATTATCGGCATCAGTTCAACATGTGTAAAATTCATTTCAATGCAGTAATCTTTAAGCTGGTCTGCTATTTCCCTGTAAGAAAGCATTCTATTGTTTTCTTCGGATTTTCTGCGCCATGAACCTAGATGCATTTCATAAATAGACATTGGAGCTTTATGGCTGTTGTTTTTATATCTTGTTTTCATCCATTTATCATCTTTCCATTCATAGTCAATATTCCAAACTTTTGAACCTGTTTTCTGAGGAGTTTCGCAGTGAAATGCAAGCGGATCGGCTTTTTCAACAGAATAGTTATTGTGATGAGACATTATAAAATATTTATATGTATCGCCCTGCTTCATGTAAGGTATAAAACCTTCCCAGATGCCGGAACCGTCGCCTCGCGCATTAAGAGGATGCGTCCATTTATCCCAGTAATTGAAATCGCCTATTACCGAGACGTGTTTGGCATTGGGCGCCCATAGCGCAAAATAAACTCCGTCTCTGTCTTTATAATTTATCTGATGCGATCCAAGGCGTTCGTAAAGTTTAAACAAACTGCCTTCTTTAAAAAGATAAATGTCCTGCTGGCTGAATAGCGAATAAGCCTCAACATGATTTTCCATAAGCCCCCGTCCTCTTATATCTCTTGATAAATATTAAAATTAAATTTTTAATTAAAGCTACAACCGGAACAGCAAATATCATACCCAAAATACCGAATATTTCTGCGCCTGCCACAAGAGCAAAAATCATAGCAACAGGGCTTAAATTTACGTTTTTTCCTATAACTACAGGCTGTATTATATGATTGTCCATCTGTTGTATTATAAAAAACAGTATTACTACTTTTAAAACCATCGCAAAAGACTGAAACTGTATCGCAGTTACGGTTACACCCATTATTAATCCCGAGAGAGGCCCGAGATAAGGAACTAAATTAAACAATCCGGCAATTATACCTATAATGAAAGCATAATTTACACCCAAGATGCTAAGACCGACTACGGTTAATGTTCCGACAAATATAACTTCTATAATTTGTCCTCTTATATATCTTGACAAAACAGAACTTGCCTCATAGTAAACAGATATTACTGTTTCAGTATATTTTGCCGGCACAATATTTATAAGAAATTTTTTTAAATTATCAAATTCAAGAAGCATAAAAAAAGTAAGAACAGGCAAAAAAACTATGACGTATATAAAAGAAAATAGTTTTTTTACAAGATATGTTATTTCATTTACAGCTTTTGCTGCTATTTCGCCCGACTGTTCTTTTATTTTTTCAACTATATAATTCTGATTGTCAACAGGCACATATCCTGATATTTTAATACTTAAAGAAGAGGAAAAATCTTTTATTTTTTGAGAATATGACGGGAAATTATCGGCAAGAACATTTATTTCTCCGTAGATAACCGGCACTATTTTTATAACCGTTACAGCAACAGCTGCGGCAAAAACAAAAGTTAAAATGACAACGGCAACCCATCTTTTAAGACCAAAAAGCATTATTTTGTTTACAAGCGGAGAAAACAGGTAAGCCAAAAAAACAGATATTATAAAAGGAAATAAAATAGCCCTGCATAAATATAAAAAAAACAATGCCGAAGCTGTAATAATAAGCATGATAATAAAATTTTTAGTTACGGGGCTGTTTTTTGAAAACATTTTGAACCTTTTTAAACAATTTTTTTATTCTGCAAAAGAAAAATGATGCATTTTTTTTTGCAGACAAATCTTCAAATTCCTGTCTGTATATCAGATAAACAAGACTATCTTCGGCCGCCCTTGCAGACGAACAATGCAATTTATCCGAAGACACACTGTCAATATTTATAGATTGGCCCGCCGGCACTGTTTTTATAATATTTTCCGAATAAAGATCGACAGAGCCTGTTTTTAAAATAAAAAATATATTTACTTCTTCGCCTTTGCTGTATAAAATCTCGCCTTTTAGATAATTTTTTTTATACAGGGAACCGGCAATTTGTTTCAGACACACTTCATCATATTTACTTAAAAAATCAACCGATTTTAAAAAATTGACGTCTTCTTTTAAAGATGAATCAAAAAACAATTTTAAAAAAAAGTTTTTCAGCAGTCCTTTTTTCATATTATATCCATAACATATTCTAAAAATTTTATCATTTCCTCATTGCCGCTTGCTTTTGCGTAATCTAGTGCGGTAAGACCCTTATTATCTTTTATTTTTATTTTCGCTTTATTTTTCACAAGCAATTTTACTATATCATAATTTCCTTTCATAGATGCTATCATAAGAGGAGTAACTCCGTCGGCATCTTTGGCGTTAATCCTTGCGCCTTTATTTATCAGAAAATAAACCATATCAATATCGTTTATATTAACGGCCATATTAAGATATCTGTCGTTATTATTTTGTTTTTCATTTATGTAAGCGCCGTTTTTTATAAGAATTTCCGCTATATCGATATTTTTTTGATTTACGGCAATCGCAAGCGGCGTAACATTATTATTGTCGAATGCATTGACGTTTGCTCCGAAACTTATCAGTTCCCGCACTATATCGGCATTTGATTTATAAATCGCATACATAAGAGGCGTTATACCGTTTATATCTTTGGCGTCCACATAAGCTTTATTTATTAAAGCAAGTTTAACAAGTTCTGCGTTATTTGAAAGACAAGCCGACATAAGAGGTGTCATTTTGCTTGAATCTGCAATATTTATGTCGGCACTGTTTGAAAGAAGAAGAAATGCCATCTCAAAATTTCCGTAATCAAAGGCAATTGCAACCGGAGTTTTGTCAAAAGCGCTTTTTTCATTTATATCAGCGCCGTATTTTATAAATTTTGAGGCAAGTCTTATATCAGACGTTATCACAGCCTCTATCAGAGTTCCGGGAGACGCTCCTGCTTTGTTTAACATTTTAACTATTTCAAAATGTCCTGTTCTCATTGCAAAAGTCGAGGCTGTAACGCCTTCTTTTGTTTTGGAATTGATGTTAACTCCCGCTTTAATCATATTTTTGACTATCTCGGTCATTCCCTTTTCACATGCCATCATGAGAGGAGTCTGTCCGTTTGTGGGAAGCTGCATGTCTATGTCAACTCCGTAATCTATAAGCATTTCAGCCGTAGATTCCATTTCCTTATTTATTGCAAGCATAAGAGAATTCATTCCGCCTCTGCTGTAAGAAACATTCACATTTGCCCCGTTTTTGATTAGAAGTTCGGCCCCTTTTGAAAATCCCTTGTTGATTGCCAGTATAAGAGCCGTATTGTCGTTTGAATCTTTTGAATTCGGATCTATTTTTAATCTGAGACATTTTACAAGATTTTCATAATTGCCTGTTTTAACGGCATCTATAAGATTTGTCTTCGAAATTGACGGAGCAGCATTTTTTTCTGTTATAAAAACAAAAAAAACGCACAAAACCAAAATTATAATTTTTATAAATTTCATGTTTTTAAATGACTTATCTTTAAATTACATTCTTTTGCTATTTTAATATCCAATTTGGCTGCAATAGTATAATTCTCTACTGCTTTCTCCTTCTTATTATTCTTTTCGCATAATTGTGCATATCCGAGATAAGCTAAAGGACTCTTCGGTTTAATCTCTATAGCTTTTTTATAATATTGTTCGGCTTTTTCAAAATTATTTTGAATTGCATAAAGATCTGCAATTTTACAATTTATTATGTGCGAATCCGGAGACAAAGCAAGAGCATTATTTAAATCCGCCAATGAATTATCCATATCTTTTACAACAAGATAAACAGCGGCTCTTGCAAGATAAATTTGCGCATTTGAAGAATTTAAATTTATGGCTTTTGAAAAATCTTCCAATGCATCTTGATATTTATTGTTTTTAAAATTGACGTTGCCTCTGCTTAAAAAAACATTTGATCCAAGCAAATCAATTTTTTTTGCGGGCTGTTCATTTTTCGGCTGAACAGGCTTTATATTATCATCTGTCTTATGCATCTGCGATTCTGCCTTAGGTTCAATATTTTTAACCGCAGGTATTTCTTTTTTTAAATGCGCTTCAAAAAATTTGTTTTTTTCCTCAACAAGAATTGTATCGGAAGGATTCATTTTAACGGCAGTTTCAAAATCTTTTAAAGCTCCGTCATAATCTTCCAAAGCTTCATATATCTTTGCCCTTATTCTTAAATAATTATAATCATTGGACGGATCCTGAGCCCTTTTGAGATGTTCAAGAGCCTCATTATAATTCTGTTTGTTATCAGGATCATAATAAACACTATAGAAGTAAAGAGACTGTGCCAAATAATATGCCGCTTTTTTATTGTCGGGAGCAACTTCCGAAGATTTTTTTAAATACAAGCATGCTTTCTCGTAATTTTGAAGCATGAAGTAACTTACGCCGAGAAAAAAACTCGGTTTTTCTTTATTTTTATTCCAATCCGGAAGCTGCAATAAAACTTCAACACATCTTGCATATTCGTTTAAATTAAAAAGTATCTCAGCAAAAAATATCCTGACATCATCATCGGGATTAGATATCATAAGTCTGTTCAAAATATCGTACGCCTGTTTATACTGTGATTTGCCCGCCAGATATGACGCCTTTGATATATTGGCGCGTTTGCCGTCCGGCCTTAATTCCGAAGCCTCCGTTATATACTGCAGATACTTTTTGTTATCTCCCATCGCCTCATATATAAGGGCAGTCTTTAATAAAGCCTCATAATTAACCGAATCTTTTTTTATAATCTGCAGATAAATTTTTAAGGCTTCCTGCAAATTATTCATTTCATACAGTGAATCTGCGCGTCCTTTAACCAAATCGGAATTATATCCCGTAAATAATTCGCAGGCTTTGGCATAATTTATTGCGGCGTTTGAAAAATCGCCTTTATCAAAAAAAACTTTTGCTTTATTTTCATATATGCGCCAGTCTTTATCGGGTGTTGCGGCATTCTCGTTTCTTTTGGGCAAGTCATTTTCCGCAGCTATAATCGCCGGTTCAGGCTGCAAATAAACAACAGGTTCTGAAGATATAACGGACTTACTTTCCTGTTTTGACTGATAGCCGGCAATATTTATTTCTTTTAATTCATCATCTTTTGAAAAATCTTTTTTTCCATCATTTAAATTATCTTTTTGTATAACTTCATCTTTTATAGCAGATTCAGACTCTTCTGTATGACTGTTTTTTTGCATATCTGTGTGCGGCGTTTTCAAAGATTCCTGAATACTATCATCACCGGTATTGGTTTCAACTGAAACTTCTTTTATATTTTTTTCAATTATCTTATCATTTAAAAGCACTTCTTTATTTTTTTGATATTCATTTAACAATTCTTTTGTTTTGTTGTTTGCTATATATTCTGTCGATTCTATAAAGTTAATATCTATGTTATCGACTTTTTTTGCTTTGACCAAAACGGATATTGCTTTATCGTAATTTTTTATGGCATTTAAAAAATTTCCTTTATCTCTATTGATAAGAGCTTTATAAAAATACGCCTCTGTACAATTTTCGTCCGTCTCTAAAACAGAATCAATATCTTCAAGAGCATTGTCGTAAAGACTCATTTTCACGTACAGGGATATTCTTTTTATGTACCAAGCAGTATTTTTAGGATCAATCAAAATAATTTCTGTATAATCGCCGAGAGATTTATCATATTCTCCAAGTTTTTCATGGGATTCGGCTCTTATGGCCAGTATATCAATGTCTTTTGAATTTTGAGAAATATAGACCGAAGCCAGTTTAACCGCAGATTCATAATCTTCTGTAATAAATTTCAGTTTGGTTTTTAAAAAAACTGCTTCTTGTTTATTTTCATCTCTTTTAAGCACAATATCCAGACTTTTTATAGCATCTTTATATTTGCCTAAATAGGTTAAAGCCGATGCTTTATTGATATAGACATCAGGATAACCGTATCCGGAGTTTGTCATCATATCATAATCGGAAACAGCTTTCTCATATTGCCCCAGTCTGCTTAAAACATAAGCCCTGTTTTCGAAAAGCTCATTACTGCTGAGCCCTTCAGATGCCGCCTGTTGAAAATCCGTAAGAGCTTCTTCAAAATTTGAGAGTTTTAAAGAACATAAACCGCAGTAATAATGAGACATCGGCAATTCATATTTTTGATCTATGCATTTTTTAAAATCTTTCAAAGCATTTTTAAATTTTTCGATTTGTATATTAGCCAGAGCTCTGTTATAATTTGCCTCTATAAAATCACGTTTTTTATCAAGCGCTACGGTAAAATCATTTACAGCCTGCTCATTCTTGTTTAGATTAAAAAGACACATTCCCTTAACATATAAAAGTTCTGCCGAATCATATCCTGTAATAAATGCTTTTTGAAAATATTCTTCAGCCTGCTGATATTTCTTCTGTTCATAAAAACATATGCCGCACGCATATAATATTTCCGGAATAAAACTCAGATTGAATTCAGCCGATTTTTTAAAACATAAATAGGCACCTTCGTAATCTTCCTGTACGAATTTTATAAACCCGTTAAGAACTCCTGCTATAAAAGAATCCGGCATAATGTCGGATACCTGAAATATATCTTCACTAGCTTTTTTTATATTTTCTTTAGAGGCATAAACTCCGGATCTTATCACATAAGTCAGGACGAACATATAGTTTGTTTCTACAGCCTGTGAATATAATTTCATGGCCTGCTCGTCCTTGCCCTGTTCTCTGTAAAGGTTTGCAAGATTATAATAAGCGTATGCATCTTCAGGCATCAAATCAATTGCCGATTTAAAATCTTTTTCGGCAAGTTCTTCTTCAAGTCTTTTTCTGTAAGTAAGACCTCTGCCGTTTAAAGCGTATATATCGTCGGGATCTATCTTTAGAGCTTCATTAAAATCGTTTATCGCCTTATCAATATCGTCAATATTACTGTATGTAACGGCTCTGTTTGAAAATGCATAATTATCATTAGGATTAAGCTTAACGGCTTTATTAAAATCTTCAAGAGCTTTTTTATAATTCTGCATGCTTCTGTAAGCCATTGCCCGTCCGTAAAAAGCCGATTCATTCGAATCGTTTAATTTTACGGCTTTATTGTAATATTCAACCGCTTTTTCAAAATTATTTTGTATTCTGTTTAGATTTCCAAAACTTGTATATACCGTAGAGTTCTGAGGATTAAGTTCGTTGGCTTTTGAAAAATCAGATTCTGCAAGATCAAAATTTTTAAGAAGACTGTATGTTTCGCCTCTTGCTATAAACGCAAAAGTAAAATTTCTGTCAAGCTCTATGGCTTTCGTAAAATCGTCAATCGCCTGTTTATATTCCGCTTTTTTATGGTGCATCAACCCTCTGTTGTAATAGGCAGACGCATTCGAAGAATTGTAAGTTATATTTGCAGAATACTGTGCAATCGCTTTTTCAAGCTCTTTCTGATCTGATTTTGAAATGACTTTATGAAACTGTATATGATACTTTTCAGGATGAAATTCTATGTCGGATATCATTCTGAATATAAAATCTTTAACGTGTTTCTTATAATCTATAGCCAAAATTTACTCCGGTTATTTTATTTTTTTATAAATGTTCCGATAACAAGCCCCAAAAACATTCCGACGATTATGCTCATTAAAAAATCCATAACGCCGGTTAACCCGAAAAGAAATCCAACGCCTCCGCCTATAAGCATTCCGGCAACATCGTAGGTTTCGGGTTTATTTGCAGGTTCTTGATTTTTTATTTCATCGTCGCTCATAATGTCCTCCAATTATAGCACTATAAACTTTGTTTTTTCAACCATAATTTTATATTTTCCAAAGCTTCTTCTTTGCTGATTTTAGGATTATCACAAAGCAGTTCTTCAACATAATTTTTAATGTCCGATATCCACTTGCCGGCAGGTTTGTCAAATATAGACATAAGCTCATCTCCGCTAAACATTTCACGCTGCGGAATAAGCTCATTTTTCAAAGACATTTCGTTTATTTGTTCAAACAAATTATTAAACTGTTCTTTATCAGATAAAAGACATAATTTTTTCAACATTATAAAAATATCTCTGTGTTTTTTCTCAAATTGTCTTATTTGCCTGACGTTGAGTTCATTTTTATGATTTTTTAGATATTTGTATCCTTCCGAAACAGAAAGAACTTCTTTTATAAAATCTTTTGAATATTTCAAACTTGCTAAGATTTTGTCTGATTTTAATTCATCCGAAAGCAAGAACGCCAATGTAAGAAGCGCTTTATCGTCATGCGGGATTTCTTTGAAAAAAGAATATGCAAATTTTTCTTTTTTAATTTTCGGAAAAATAAATTCGAGAAGCCCGAGTTCATCAAGCATTTTAAACGACTGCTGAACATTCTCACATTCAAGCATTTTGTTTATTTCATCTCTGATTCTTTCAGGTGAAACAATTTCAAGACGACTCGCATTTTTTTTCATGCTTGCATAAGTCTTTTCTTCAATTTTAAATCCGAGCTGACAGCTCTGCCTTACGGCCCTTAAAATCCTTAAAGGATCCTGGCTGAAAATTATATCAGCCGCAGAAGAATCCGTTACTCTTATAATTTTATTTTCTATATCTTTTAAACCTGCATTTAGCAAGTCTACAAGCTCCATATCGTTAAGACGTAAAAAAAGAGCGTTTATGGTAAAATCTCTTCTTAATGCGTCCTGCATCAGACTTCCTATTTCCGTATCGGGATTTCTTGAGTTATCATCATAATATTCTTTTCTTGGCATTATAAATTCTATCTCTCTGCCGTCTATTGAAAGTTTTGCAGTTCCGAATCTCTCAAAAATAACGGGTTCTGAAATTTTAAGTTCTTTTGAAAGAAATTTTGAAAATTCTATACCGCCATTTTCTTTTTCAACCATTATATCCAAATCATTGGGCATACGCGACATAACCATATCTCTTACAAAACCGCCTACTGCATAAACCGTATATCCGCCCAGAGAAGCGGCTTTTGTTATTTTATTTATGATATTTTTATAATCATTGGGAATTTTTTCTTTTAGATTCACTTTTTAATTACAGTCCCTTTCATCTTTTTTATGCCGCTTGCGCCGTCTATTATAAATACGTTTTTTACGCCTTTTAAAACTGCAGATTTGCAGCCGTTTATTTTAGGAATCATACCGCCGGTTATGACGTTTGTTTTTATAAGTCCGTCTATATTTTTAATTTTAATTTCTTTTATTGTTTTTTTTGCAATATCCAGAACTCCCGGAACATCCGTCAGAAAAACTAATTTTTCGGCCTTAAAAGCAACGGCTATTGCGGTTGCCAGAGAATCGGCGTTTACATTGACGGCATTTGCATTTTTATCAATTCCTACCGAAGATACAACCGGCAAAAAACCGTTTTTCATCAAAACTTCAAGAAGTTTCTTATTTATTTTAACCGGATTTCCTACAAAACCCAGTTCTTTCATAACGGAACATACTGCAGTTGAACCGTCTTTTGCCGATATTCCGACTGCTGAAACTCCGTTTCTGATAAGCTCTGCGGCAAGCATTTTGTTTACTTTTCCGCTTAAAGCCATTTCAACGATTTCAAGAGTTTTTTCATCGGTATATCTGAGTCCGTTTACAAATTTTGATTCTATTGAAAGTTTTTCAAGAAGCATATTTATTTCAGGACCGCCGCCGTGTACAAGAATTATATTTTCTTTTTTTGAAAGGCCGGCAAGCTCTCTGATAAATTTTTTCTGCGCGTCTTTATTTTTAGTAAGGCTTCCGCCGAATTTAACAACGGTAATCTTTTTCATTTAGTCTCCTCTTTGTCCTTTGCAGATGAATGGATGCAGCTGTTTCTAAAATCGCACATTTTACACTTTGAAGTATCCGGAGTAAATTCTTCCGCCGTTATTTTGTCCGATACGTTTAATGATAAATCAACGGCCTGCTTTATTTTATCTTCATCTCTTTGAGTATATATTTTTGTATTATGCGAAAGAAAGTATATTGCTATCTTTTCAGGCACAAAACCAAGCGCCGTTTTACAGGCATAACAGTAAAGACTAAGCTGCAGATCGTTGTCTACCGCCTGCTGAGACCACATCGTTTTATGCGTTTTATAATCAACAAGCTCTCTTGTCCCGTCCTCATATTCGTCTATTCTGTCAATAATGCCTATAAACTGATATTGTCCTATATTGGCCTCAAATCTTTTTTCGGTCAAAATATTCTTCGGTTTATGTCTGCCGAAAGTTTCCCAAAAATCTTTAAGCAGTTTTTGCGCTCTGAGATAATACACGTAAACGTCCTGCGGCGTCTTATATCCGGAGCTTTCCCAGTTTAAATTAAAACTGTCAGAAAGAGATTCATAAGTATAACTTCCCGTCTTATAATAATGCTCTAAAATTCTGTGAACTGAAAGTCCGAAAGATATGTCTGCATTAAGAGGGATGTATTGATTTTCTATATACACCATTTTATATTTATGCGGACAAAATAAATAGGTGTTTATTCTTGAATAACTGATTTTAAAAGTATTGTCTCTCATTTTGATAGCGCCGTGTGTTAAATTTTATAAAAAGAAATCATAGTATCGCCGTATTTTTCGTTCCTGAAGTTTATAAGACTTGCGACCTGATTTACAGGCTCTTTAATATGTCTTTGTGAAATTATGATGCCGTCATTTTTAAGAAGCGAAAAAAGAGCTATGTTTTGTAATGTGGGATATGTAAGAGCCAAAGCATTTTTAGCCATATCTTTGTAAGGAGGCCCTAAAAATATTATATCGTATTTGTTTTGTATTTTATGAAAACTCTTTAAGACGTCGCTTTTTACTATATCTGCTTTATTTTCAAATCCGAGCATATTTAAATTATGTTTTACAAGCGATATCGATTTATCGCTTATTTCTACAAAAACTACTCTGTCTGCTCCTCTTGAAAGGGCTTCAATGCCGACAGAGCCGACTCCTGCATATAAATCCAAAAACAAACTGCCCGGAATTCTTGGAGTTATAATGTCAAAAACCGATTTTTTCATCATACCGAGCATCGGTCTTATTGAAGCATCGTCATGAGGCAGTGTTTTTAACTGCCTTCCTCTTGCCGTTCCGCCTATAATTTTAAGCATAATCCTTATTTACCGAGAACTTTTTTAAGTTTGTTTAAAAACAGCTGATTTTCGGCTCTGGTTCCGATAGTTACTCTGATATATCCGTCCAAGTCGTATTCAGCCATTGCCCTGACTATGACGCCTTCTCTTAAAAGCTTTTTAAAAATATCAGTGCCGCTTAAAGGAGCAACAGAAAACAAAATAAAATTAGCGACTGAATCTATAAACGGAATTTTCATTTTTTTAAGACCGTCTGTCACAAATTTCATTTCTTTGCGGATATGTGAAAGACTTCTTTTTACCTGACTGTCATCTTTTAAACTGGCTATCGCGCCGGCCTGCGCAAATATATTCAGGTTAAAAGGAGGTCTTATTCTCTCAATATAATCTGCAACGCCTTCGCTTGTGAACCCGTATCCGACTCTTGCGCCTGCAAGAGCATAAATTTTCGAAAATGTTCTTAAAACAATCAAATTCGGATTTTTAGCAAGATATTTTAAAGTCTGCGGATAATCTTTTTTGAAACTTGCGTATTCATAATAAGCTTCATCTATAATAACCAAAGGCTTCATTCCGTATTTATTTTTAGGAAGTTTTTGCAGGAAAGATTCTATTTCTTTTGACGTGACATAAGTTCCTGTCGGATTATTCGGGTTAGCTATAAATACGGCTTTCGTATTTTTATTGCACGCCTTAAGCATTGCTGTCAAATCATGCGTAAGCCCGTCTTTCATGGAAACTATCACGCTTTTTGAAGCCATCAGCTGAACTGCCATTTTATATCTTACAAAAGCATGTTTTGAAATAACTATCTCGTCTGAAGAAGTAAAAAAAAGCTTGCCGATTATTTCTATAAGTTCATCGGAGCCGGCGCCGACAAGAACGGTTTTCGGATTAACTTTAAATTTAGAGGCTATGGCATTTTTAAGATCCGTTGAATTAAAATCTGGATAAAAATAAACTTTTTCGACAATATTCTTAATTGCCGCAACAGCTTTTTTTGAAGGGCCAAGAGGATTTTCGTTTGAAGCTATTTTAATTATATGTTTAAGTCCCAGTTCTCTTTTTAAAGTTTCAATAGGCTTTCCTGCGACGTAGGGTTCAAACGCAAGGCAGTTTTTTCTTACAAGTTTGCACACATTAAAATTTTCCATTTACTACTCCTTTTTGCAATGCTTTGTTAGTCGGCGGCCTGAGGATAAGATCCTAGAACCTTAAGGAACAAAGTGTTATTTTTTACTTCATCTAAAACTTTCATTATTTTTTTATCGTTTATATGCCCGTTAAAATCTATGAAAAATACATATTCCCATGCTCTTTTTTTGGTCGGTCTTGACTCAACTTTCGTAAGATTGACGCTCGCTTTGCTGAAAATAGAAAGTATATGGTAAAGGGTGCTTACCCTATCTTTAATCGTAAATATTATGCTTGTTTTGTCTTTTTTAGACTGTGACGTAAAGATATTTCCCAAAACAAAAAATCTTGTCCAGTTGTTTCTGCTGTCCTCTATTGATTTGGCAATAATATTTAAGTTATATATATCGGCAGCTACCTCTGATGCAATTGCCGCCGAGTTTTTATTTTTAAATGCCAGCATTGATGCTTCTGCCGTGGAATTAACGGCAATTACTTTTGCATTGGGCAGATTTTTTTTAAGCCATATTCCGCATTGCGCAAGCGGCTGCTGGTGCGAATAAACAGTTTTTATATCCGACATTTTACACTTCGATAAAAGACACTGCTGAACTTTTAAATTAATTTCGCTTATTACATTAAGATTTGTATCGACAAGCATATCAAGAGACATATTCACCGATCCTTCGGTAGAATTTTCAACGGGAATAACCGCAAAGTCGGCAATATTTTTCTCTACGGCAAGTATAACGTCGGTTATTGTTTCGCACGGAACATATTCGGCGCTTAACCCGAATTTTTTTACGGAAGCCTGATGTGAAAAAGTGCCCTGCGGCCCCAGATATGATATTCTTAACTTTGACTCAAGACTTCTGCAGGAACTGATAATTTCTTTAAATATATTTGAAACCTGTTCTCGCGACAAAGGGCCGTTGTTTGCCTCACAAAGAACCCCTATTATGTCAGCTTCACGGCTTGGAACATAAACTGCTTTTCCTGAAGAATTTTTTAATCTGCCTATTTCAACCGTTTCTTCCGCTCTTTGATTAAGAAGCTGAAGAATTTTCTTATCAATCGCGTTTATCTTTTTTCTTATATTATTTATCTTCTCCATTTTATCTCCGTAAAATATATTCACGCTTGCTACATTATACAATTTATTTGACAACAAAAAAAACAGCCCGCCTTATAAAAAGCGGGCTGTTTTGAATTGCGTTTATTTAAACTTTAAAATTTAATACATCGGTGGCATTCCGCCGCCGCCCATAGGAGGCATCATAGGAGCCTTTTCCTTTTCAGGAATATCCGTTACCAAAGTTTCGGTAGTAAGGATAAGTCCTGCAATTGAAGCCGCATTTTCCAATGCAGTTCTTGTAACTTTAGCAGGATCTACGATACCAGCTTTTATCATATCAACAAATTCACCGCTGTCGGCATTGTAACCGTAAGAGGCTTCTTTGCTGTTTTTAACCTTATCAACTATTACCGAAGCTTCTATACCGGCATTTGTAATTATCTGTCTTATCGGACCTTCCAAAGACTGTTTTACTATGTTGATTCCGGTCTGTTCGTCGGCATCATTGCTCTTTACTTTTTCAAGAATTGACTGAGCTTTAAGAAGAGCTACTCCTCCGCCGGCAACTATTCCTTCTTCAACGCCTGCTCTTGTAGCATTCATCGCGTCTTCAACTTTAAATTTCTTTGTTTTCATTGCGGTTTCTGTTGCTGCGCCTACATTAATAACGGCAACTCCGCCAACAAGTTTTGCAAGTCTTTCCTGAAGTTTTTCTTTATCATAATCAGATTTGGTTTCTTCTATCTGTTTTCTGATCTGTGAAATTCTTTTGTCTATATCTGCTTTTTCACCGTAGCCTGAAACGATTGTTGTATTTTCTTTATCTACGACTACTCTTTTCGCCTGACCGAGCATATCGATTGTCGCTGCATCAAGTTTTAAGCCTGTTTCTTCCGATATTACGGTTCCGCCTGTAAGAATTGCTATATCCTGCAACATTTCTTTTCTTCTGTCTCCGAATCCCGGAGCTTTTACGGCAACAACTTTCAATGTTCCTCTGATCTTATTTACGACAAGCGTTGCAAGAGCTTCGCCTTCAAGATCTTCGGCTATAATTATAAAACCTTTACCGGTCTGAACAACTTTTTCAAGCAACGGAAGAATTTCCTGCATTGAAGAAATCTTTTTATCGGTAATTATAATATAAGGTTCTTCCAAAACGGATTCCATTCTTTCAGCATCTGTAACAAAATAAGGTGAAGTATATCCTCTGTCAAACTGCATACCTTCAACGACATCCAATGTCGTATCGGCCGACTTTCCTTCTTCAACAGTTATAACGCCGTCTTTTCCGACTTTATCCATAGCGTCGGCTATCAAATCTCCGATTTCTTTGTCGCTTGCCGAAATTGAAGCAATCTGGGCTATCTCTTCTTTATTGTTTACTTTTTTTGCGATTTTTTTGATTTCTGCAATAACTGCCGCAACAGCTTTATCAATACCGGCTTTGATATGGTTCGCGTTTGCGCCTGCGGTGATATTTCTCAATCCTTCGTTTATCATAGTCTGCGCAAGAACAGTAGCCGTCGTTGTTCCGTCGCCTGCAACATCATTTGTTTTAGAAGCAACTTCTTTAACAAGCTGCGCTCCCATATTTTCAAAAGGATCTTCGAGTTCAATCTCTTTTGCAATTGTTACGCCGTCATTTGTAACTGTAGGCGAACCGAATTTTTTATCTAGGACAACAAATCTTCCTTTAGGCCCGAGAGTTACTTTTACGGCATTTGCGAGTTTATCTACACCCGCTTTCATAGCTTTTCTAGCATCATCTGAATAAACCAATTGTTTAGCCATCTTACATCCCTCCGCTTATTTTTATTTTATTTCTTTAATTATTCCAATATACCCAATACATCTTCCTGAGACATTATCAAATAGTCTGCATTTTCGATTTTTATTTCCGTTCCTGCATATTTTCCGTAAAGAACTTTGTCTCCTACCTTAACATCCATTTCTATTACTTTACCGTCTTTTCCAATTTTTCCTTTGCCTACTGCTACAACCAAAGCTTCCTGAGGTTTTTCTTTTACTGTGTCAGGAATAATAATTCCACCTACTTTCTTTTCTTTAGGCTCTTCAACTTTAACGATAATTCTGTCTCCCAACGGTCTGATTTTCATTTTCCTGCTCCTCCTATTTTTTACTTTCTAAAATATGTTTTGATTGGCACTCGCGCCAACTGATTGCTAATTATACACCAACTCGCAAAACTTGTCAAGCCTTTTTAAGCACTCAAAGTTATCGGGTGCTAATTATAAACAAGTTTAAAAAATTTGTCAAGAGTGGTTTACCGGACGATTATTGCTTATTTTACTGAAAGGTATGTTAAAGCTATAATTGTTTTAGAATCTCTTATTTTTCCCTTTTTTATCATATCCAAAGCTTTTTTATAAGGGATAATAACCGTATTTATAAACTCATCTTCGTCGGGATTAATTTTTCCCTTTACCAAATCAACAGCTTTAAAAATATGCAACACTTCGTTTGAAAATGCAGGCGTTGGCCAAAAAGAAAGAAGTTTTTCAATTTTTTTTGCTTTAAAACCAGTCTCTTCCTCTAGTTCCCTGTTGACACATTTTAAAGGTTTTTCGTTTTTATCAAGTTTGCCGGCAGGTATTTCATATGTTATTTCATTTACGGGATATCTGTACTGCCTTACAAAAACGATATCTGTTTTATTTATAAAAGGAACGACCGCAACCGCTCCGGGATGTCCTAAATATTCTCTGGTCGCTTTTTCATTGTTCGGAAGTATGACTATATCGTTATGCATATCTACAGCTTTGCCTCTGTAAACGCATTGTTTCTTAAAAAGTCTTTCCGTTAATTTCATGATTTTATTATAACCAGATTATCTTTATGAACTGCTTCCTCGCAGTTAATATAAGGATACAGCTTTTTTATTTCATCAGAAGATTTTCCCATTATTTTCAATAAATTTTCGGAATCATAATTAGATAAACCTCTGGCTATTTCCTTTTTATTTTTTTTGTCAAAAATTGCTACGGTATCTCCTCTTCTGAAATTGCCCGACACTGAAATTATACCGGAAGAAAGAAGGCTTTTTTGTTTTTCCGTAATTGCTATTGCGGCATTTGAATCAACCGTAACGGTTCCGTACGTTTTTTTACCGAAAGCAATCCATGATTTTCTTGACTTCAAAACTTTATTCGGTAAAATCTCCGTGCCCACAGACTGACCTGAAACGGCATCCATTATAAGATTCAATTTTTTACCGTTTGTAATAAAGGTTTTAACTCCGGAACTCGAAGCTATTTCTGCAGCCGTAAGTTTTGTGTGCATACCGCCGGTTCCCTTGCCGCTTCCCGAATCAGAGGTCGCTATTTGTAACAGTTCGGGCGTTATTTTTTTTATCTGTTTTATAATTGCCGATTTGCCAGGTATTCCCTCGTATAATCCGTCAACATCGGTCAATATAAACAACATATCAGCCTGAGTCGCAACGGCAACAAGAGCGCTGAGAGTATCGTTATCGCCGAAATTTATTTCATGAACGGCAATCGAGTCATTTTCGTTTATAACAGGAACTATATTTTTTTTCAAAAGTTCTTCTATTGAATTTCTTATATTGATATATCTTTCTCTGTCGTCAAAATCATATCTCGTTAAAAGAATCTGGGCTACAGCCGTACCAAGAGGCTCAAAAGCTTGTCTGTAAGCCTGCATTATAAGAGGCTGTCCTACGGAAGCAAGAGCCTGTTTTTCCCTTAAATTAGACGGTTTTTTTGAGAGATTCAAATAACCCAAGCCCGCCCCTATCGCACCGGAGCTGACAATAATAATATCAACTTTCTTTTGTTTTTTTACCGCTGCAATCTCTTTTGCAAATACAGATATGTATTCATTATTGAGTTTGCCCGATTTATCGGTTAAAGTGCTTGTGCCTATTTTGATTACTATTCTCATAAATCCTCAAAAAAATTATATAATTTTACAAACTATTATAAAAGAAATATTATTTTCCGTTATAATATTTTCTGCCCGGCCTTATCATTATCGTTTGTCCGGGCATTATATATTTCTGCTTTTTAAGTTTCGGGTTATTCTCTTTTATTTCTTTTACGGATGTTGAATATTTACTCGCTATAGACTCGAGCCATTCGCCTTTTTTTACCTTATGTTTTATAAAACCGGGGCTTGGATTTAATTCCTTTTCTTTTGATATGTTATCCAGAAAAATATCTTTGCTGCCCAAAGGAAGCTTCAATTCAAAATTGTTATATCCCTGAGGTGTGCACCATGCTTTTATTGAAGGATTCAGTTCTTTTATTTCTTCAACCGTAGTATTTGCACATTTTGCAATAACTTTCAAATCTATAACTTTATTCAAAATAACAATATCATATTGCAAAGGTTCATCATATTTCAAATCTTTAATACCGTACTTTTCGGGGGCTTTTGCTATTTTAACTGCAGCTATAAACTGAGGGACATAATTTTGAGTTTCTTTAGGAGTTGCGCTTCTTGCTTTCATTTCTTCAACGCTTGAAGCGTTTGAAAATCTCATATCTCTTATTATTCCGAATTCTCCTCTGTTATACGCAACAAGGGCAAGGTGCCAGTCATTTAATAAAATAAACAATTCCTTGAGATATTTGGCGGCGGCTCTTGTAGCCTTTTCGGGATCTCTTCTTTCATCAACCCAGTAATTTATCTGAAGTCCGAGCGCCTTTCCTCTCTGACTCATTATCTGCCATAGACCCACAGCTTTTGCCCGTGAAACAGTACTGTTCTCAAATAAACTTTCAACAACCGGCAGATACTGCAAATCCTCAGGCAAATCATATTCTCTTAAAATCTTAACAATCATTTCTCTGTATCTTCCGCTTTTTTCAAGAGCTGTTTTTATTCTTTCTCCGCTTTTGCCTGTTGAATATATTTTTATCCATTTGTCTAAAATTTCAGGATTATAATCCATTGAAATTTCATTTTTATTGCAGTTTTTATTAAATTCTTTTTTTGTAGTTTCTATATCATTTATATTTTTTAATTTTATAAGTATATTTTCAAAATCGGTGAGCAGAAAAGTGATCATTTCAGGGTCAATATCTATATCTTTTAATTTTTCAAGAAATTTTTGATATTCTTCTTTTGTAAGATCATAATCTCCGCCGTAATAAGATTCAGCAACCTTTTTGAAATTTTTGTCGGCATCTATTATTTTTTGCCTTATACCGTCATCTGTTTTATATTCAGTGGCTATAATTTCCTCGGATTCGTTGACAGCCTGTTTTAAATCGCTGCTGCATAGAGCAAAAGCGTTAGAAAACAGCAATAAAGAAAAAATGATTATTGTTTTTAGAGTTAAACTCAGCATAAGTTATTTCTGGTTAATTAATTGATTTTAATCCGCGTAAAACACTTACCGGATCTTCAGCTGCAAATATGTAATTACCGCTTACAAGAACGTCGGCACCGGCATTGAAACATATTTTTGCAGTTTCTAGATTAATGCCGCCGTCAACTTCAATAAGACATTCATACCCGCTTTTATCCACGGCTTTTCTGAGATTTTCAATTTTTTGAACCATGTCGGTCATAAAAGACTGTCCTCCGAAACCGGGTTCTACCGTCATTATCAAAACTATGTCAATAAACGGAAGAAGAGGAATTATTTCTTGAACAGGGGTTGCCGGTTTAATCGATATTCCGGCTTTAATTCCTGCTTCTTTTATTTCCTTCAGAAGAGTTACTGTATCGCATGAAACTTCATGGTGAAAAACTATTGCGTCGGCACCTGCTTTATGAAAATTTTTCCAGTATTTTTCAGGATTTGAAATCATGAGATGAACATCAAAAAATAATTTGGAATATTTTCTGATACTTTTTACTACAAGGGGTCCTATTGTTATATTCGGAACAAAATGGCCGTCCATAACGTCTATATGGAGCCAGTCGGCGCCGGCCTGCTCAACCATGTTTATATCTTTGCGAAGTTCCGAAAAATCAGCCGATAAAATTGAGGGTGCTATAAGCACTTTTTTCATACTTTCCCTTGTTAAAATTTAAAAACGAGCTTCTTTTAAAAGAAGCTCGTTAAATATTTATTTTATTTCTATGGTTTCAGTTGATACATTGTTTACAAAAACTTTAACAACCGCTTTGCCCTGCACTTTTACGGGAATTGTTATGAGACTGTCGGGTTTTCTCACTCCGTTAAAGATATCTTTTTCTCCTTTATCGTCGGAAAGAATAAGTCTTACTCTCTTATTTATTTTACCGCCGGAAGGCACTGTATAAGTAAATATTTTTTCTTTCTGCAAAAGAGAACTGCTTTCGTTTGCAACATAAAGAATAATTTTTGTTCCGGAAACAATTTTTTCATCTGGTTTGGGAGACTGGTTAAAAACAAATCCGGGATTAGCCGCATTTGTTTTTGAATTAATAAACTCAACATTATATGAGTTATCCTTTGCCCATTCTTTTGCATCTTCCGCGTTCTTGCCAACCCAGTTACTCATTAAAATTGTACCGTCTTCAGGTTTTCCGCTTGAAACAACAACGTTGACTGTAGATTCTTTATCAACCGTGCTGCCCGCATGCGGATCCTGTTCCAAAACAACAGATTCGTCATAATTTGCAGAAGGTCTCTTTGTAACTTCTCCGAGTATAAGCCCTACGGACCTTAACGATATAGTCGCAGAACGTATGCTTTCTCCTATAAGATTCGGGATATAAACTATCTCTCCTCCCTGACTTACGGTTACTCTTATAATTTTACCTTCTTTAACGTTCATTCCCGGCTGAGGAGTCTGCCTTATTACTACACCGGAAGGCATATCCTGACTGAATTCCGAACCTTCTTTAAGCAAAGCAAGTTTTGACTGTGACAAAGCTTCAATACTGTCCGAAAGAGACTTCCCGTGCAAATCAGGCACAACAACTTCGCCTTTTTCGCTTACAAATGAAGTCATTATTTTATTAAATGAAAAATAAAGAGCCGTAATCAAAATAACTATAACCAGAATTATTTCGAAAATGACAATGAAAACTTTTTTCATTATTTTTTAATCCACGACATCATAGATCTCAGTCTTGCGCCGACTTTTTCTATTTTTCTTGCCGCTATATCCTTTCTGAACTGATTAAAATTAGGTCTGCCGTCCTCATTTTCCTTAAGCCAGTCTTTTGCAAATTTGCCTGACTGTATATCGGCGAGAACTTTTTTCATTTCAGCTCTTGTGGAATCATTAATAATTCTCTTTCCTGTTACATATTCTCCGTATTCTGCAGTATCTGATATAGAATGATTCATCTTTGCGATTCCGCCTTCAAATATCAAATCAACAATAAGCTTTACTTCATGCAGACATTCAAAATATGCTATTTCTGGCTGGTATCCTGCATTAACCAAAGTTTCAAAACCAGAATTTATAAGTTCAACTACTCCTCCGCACAAAACCGCTTGTTCGCCGAATAAATCTGTTTCTGTCTCTTCTTTAAATGTTGTTTCCAAAACGCCGCCTCTTGTTCCGCCGATTCCCTTTGCATAAGCAAGAGCTAAATCTTTGGCTTTTCCGCTTGCATTCTGTTCAACCGCTATAAGACAAGGAACTCCTTTTCCCTCTTCATACTGTCTTCTTACAAGATGTCCGGGGCCTTTTGGAGCTATCATTACAACATCGTTTTCTTTAGGCACATCTATCTGCTTAAAAACTATATTAAATCCGTGAGCAAATCCAACAACGGCGCCTTTTTTGAGATTAGGCTTTATTTCAGTTTCCCAGAGTTTTCTCTGTAATTCATCCGGAAGAAGAATATGAATCCAGTCAGCCTCTTTAACTGCTTCGGCTATGCTCATAGGTTTCCATCCGTCTTCAACAGCTTTTTTATAATTGTCGCCGCCCGGTCTTTGAGCAATTATAACGTCAAGTCCGGAATCTCTCAAATTCTGAGAGTGTGCATGCCCCTGGCTGCCGTATCCCAAAACAGCTATTTTTTTACCTTTCAACAAACTAATGTCCGCATCAGCTTCATAATACATCTTTGCTTCTTTTTCACAACAACATGAACATCCCATTCTTTTATCCTCCAAGGTTATTTGATTGCCATCGCTATAATACCGGTTCTGCTCATTTCCTTTATTTGAAACGGTTTTAAAACTTCAATAAAAGATTCTATCTGTTTTTCATCACCGGCTATTTCCAAAACTATTGACGTATTTGTCATATCAACGATTTTAGCTTTAAATATACCGACTATTTTTATAAGTTCTGCTCTGTTTGTTTTATTTACCGCTACTTTTATTAGAGCCAAATCTCTCTGTATGTGGTCCGTGCCGGAAAGATTTATAACTTTTATTACGTCTATAAGTTTATTCAGCTGTTTTTCAACCTGCTCTACTATTTTAGCGTCGCCGTCAACCACTATGGTCATTCTGGAAATATTCGGATCTTCGGTTTCACCTACGGCCAAAGAATCAATGTTAAATCCTCTTGCCGCAAACAAAGTCGCAATTCTTGCAAGAACTCCGAATTTATTTTCAACAAGTACATATATTGCATTTTTCATTTAAGACTCCAAAATTTATTATGCTTTCCGAACATTATATCAAAAATATTTTACATATTGTATAATATTAAAAATTTTATGTTAATATGGCAGATTTTTAAAAATCATATCAGTCAGCACAATCTTGTCCATCCCGCAGATAAAATACTTCTGGCGGTATCCGGCGGCGCAGATTCAATGGTCATGGCCGATTTATTCAGCCGTCTTCAGAAAACGCACTGTTTTGAACTTGTTATAGTAAACTTTAACCATAATCTGAGAAAGGAATCCGAAAAAGAAACCAAAATAGTTGAAAAATTTGCTAAACAAAGAAAAATTAAATTTATTTCAAAAAATCTTAATACAAAGGCTTTTGCATCTTCAATGGGAATTTCTCTTGAAACTGCAGGCAGGCAATTGAGATATGAAAATCTTGAATCTTTGGCAAAAGCAGAAAAATGCAATAAAATAGCAACCGCCCATAACATGAACGATCAGGCCGAAACAGTATTAATGTGGATCATAAGAGGAACTGGCACGGACGGTCTCTCCGGCATACCGGTTTTGAGAAAAATAAATAATAAAATTACGATAATAAGGCCGTTGCTTGCAGTAAAACGCGAACTTATCGAAGAATACGCAAAAGAACAAAATTTAAAATTCTGTACTGATAAATCTAATTTTTCGACAGACTTTACACGCAACAAAATAAGATTACGACTTATGCCTGAAATAAAAAAAATAAATACTCTGGCCCTTGAACATATATTCGAGCTTTCAAAAATAATGTCGAGAGAAAATGCTTATTTTGATAAGAAAATATCTGTTTTTTCTGAAAAAAACATAAACATAACGTCAGACAAAATAACCGTGAAGACTAAACCATTTTTAAAAACAGACACATCTGTTCAATACAGAATACTTAGAAAAATAATGCCGGTCAAAAAAGATTCTGACCATATAAATATGATTTTGAGATTAGCGCAAAATAAAAAGAAATCTTCCTTTGTATTATCGAAACACTGGACCGTTTCGCAAAAAAAAGACAAAATTGTTTTTATAAAAAAATAAAATTATTTTACGGCAGGAAGTTTGACTGACATTTTACAGCCGTTCCCTTTCGAGCTTTCTGCAGATATGGTTCCGCCGTGCATTTCAACGATCTGAAGAGCAACCGTGAGCCCCATTCCGACAGCTTTTGCGGTTTTTGTGGAAAACATCGGATCAAAGCAGTTTTCAAGAGTTTCATCATCCATACCGATACCGTTATCGGAAACTATGACTTCGACAGAATCATTATCCTTAACCATTTTTATTGATATTACGCCTTTATTTTGCATTGCATCAGCAGAATTTTTAATTATATTAGAAAAAACCTGTTTCATCCTTTCCGAATCTGCATGTATGGGAACATTACTGAGTTCAAGCTCAAAACTTATGCCTTCATTTTTATTTTCTTCAACCGCTTTGGATACAATATTAAACAGGTCGCAACTTTCTTTATTGAGCTGTTTTACCCTTGTCATATCAAGGAGTTCACTTACCTTAATATTGAGCTTTTTTATTTCGGAAGCCAAAAGATTCAGCATTTTGTTGGGAGTTTCTCCATCAACTTTAAATACTTTTGTAAAATAATAAGTCATGTTCTGCAGTCCGCCGAGCACATTTTTCAAATCATGCGAAGCAACTGAAGCAAATTTTGAAATAGCTTTCGTCTTTTCGGCATTTAACTCTTTTTTGGTTAAGTTATATTTTTTTTCTTCCATATTTTTATGCCATTGCGGTTATTTTACGTATTAAATCTACAAATTTATTAAGTTCCAAAGGCTTTACCGCATAAAAAAATCCCTTTTGCGAAACAGTCTCAATATCAGACTGAGAATTTAAAACATAAACAACGCCTGTTCCCGGAGCTTCTTTGGTAAATTGCTCATGAAATTCCAAAATATTTTTTCCTATCGCTGTATTTATTACAACAGTATCAAAAAAAGAATTGTTAATTTCATCAAAGAATTCTTTCGCAGAATCATATTCAAAAGAATGAAATCCTTTTTTTGACAAATTAGTTTTTAAATCAGTAAATTCATCAGAATTCATATTTATCATTGCAACATTCAGTTTTCTTTTTGACTTATCTATAATTTTGAAGACATCTTTGACCGTTACCGGCCTTTCTATGAAATGCGCGGTCTTAAACCTTTTAAGCTGCTGAATATATTCAGTTTCGGATTTTTCATAAACAAATATTATCTTTGGCACATTTTCAATAAGAGCCTGCAACTTGTCTATTATAGATTTACTTAGATCAAAATTACCGTTTATGGCAAAAACCACAATATCCGGTTTATGTTTTAACATGAAAGATATTTTTTCCGTATCTTTTTTTACTGAAGCAACATTTAATCCGCTGTTTTTCAAATATGTCAAAAATGCTTTATTCAATTTTTCATCGTCATCTATCACAACTGCAAAAGGTCTGGATATAACATCATCTATAGTCGCCAAAACGGTTTCAACCTCAAAAGGTTTTGAAAGACAGGCAAAAGCGCCCGCATTTAAAGCTTCAGTGATTAAATCGTTTAAGGCATAGGCCGTCATCATAATGCCGATTATATTAGGCTGGGCTTTTCTTATATGCTGAAAAGTTTCGGTCCCCGTCATGCCGGGCATTCTTATATCTGAAATTAATATGTCAAAATATTCTTTTGAAGCTATATCCACTGCCTCAAATCCTGTTGCGGCTGACTTTACCTGATATCCTTCAAGCTCCAAAATACTTGCAAGCGAAAATCTCAACGCATCTTCATCATCAACTATAAGAATCTTTATCTGCTCGGGTTTGTTGTTCATATCGTATCCTTTTTATGCTATAGGAAGCTTGACAGTAAATATTGTTCCGACATTTATGGTACTCTCAACCGTAATCTGCCCGTTGTGAGCCTCAACTATTTCTTTTACTATCGGAAGTCCAAGCCCTATTCCTTTTAATTTTGTGGTAAACAACGGTTCAAATATGCGTTTAAGTGATTCCGGATCAATCCCGCAGGCATTATCTTCAATTGTAATGATGAAAGAAGACTCATCGTCAACTTTTTTTGAAACTACAGTTATAATGCCGCCGTTCTGCGGCATAGCGTCTTTGGCATTGGAAATAAGATTTACCAAAACTTGAGTAATCCTGTCAGGGTCTATCATTGCTTTGAAAGACTGCAGATTTAAAACAAGTTTAACATTTTCCGGCATCGAAACAGCCTGAACTGATTTTTCTATAAATGAATCCACATCTATTTCAAATTTACTCAATTTTCTTGTTTTTGAATAATCCAGAAGTTCTGTTATAATTTTGTTAGCCCTTAGAACTTCCGAAGAAAGCATTTCAACCATCTGTTTTGACTTATCATCGGCAAAAGCGCCAAGTTTTGAAAGGAAATATGATATATT
Source organism: Endomicrobiaceae bacterium (assembly GCA_963666965.1). GTDB lineage: Bacteria > Elusimicrobiota > Endomicrobiia > Endomicrobiales > Endomicrobiaceae > Proruminimicrobium. The sequence continues at coordinate 1,057,229 of OY762939.1, read as the reverse complement.
TTTTATGCTGGCCAAAGGATTTCTAAGTTCATGGGCAACTGAAGAAGCAAGTCTTCCGACAGTTGCAAATTTTTCAGAACGTATAAGATCCTGCTGTATGCTTTGAACTTTATCAAGCGTTTCTTCAAGTTCCTGGCTTCTCTCTTCAAAAGCGACTTTAAGATTAAGCAGTTCTTTTTTCTCTTTATTTAATTCCTTGATTTTCACTTCCATATCCGCAGCCATAGAGTTAAATGATATTGAAAGATTCCTAAATTCATCTCTTGAAATCAAAGGCACTCTGTAAGTTAAATCTCCATTGGCTATCTTATTTGTTCCAACCATCAAATGATCTATGGGTTTCATAAGAATTTTTATAAGAAAAGTAGATATTATTATTCCGGCAAAAATAACAACCATCGTCAGAATCAATATGTTTTTTGTGATTTCTTTTATTTGATATTTTATTCTTTCAAGGGTAAGACCTACTCTTACCACGCCCACTACGCTTGCATCCTCGCCGGGATTTAACCCGGTTGTGGAATCATACGATAAAATAGGGACTATAACCTCTATAATTTCTCCAACATTCTGTACTGCAACAATGTTTTTTTGTGTTCCGCTTTCTTTAAGAGCGGCAAGGTCAAAATCTTTTTTATCGGCTTCATTAAGATAATTATATACCGAATTATCCGATACAGTTGTATCCGATAATACATCTCCCTTATCATCATATATGAGAGCATATAAAACATCTTCTTCTTTGATGGTAATTTTTGTAAGATGTGAAAGGAATTCGCGGCTCTGTGCAAGAACGCCGTATTCACTTGATGTGGCAAGAGAATGCGCAAGTATAACTGCTCTGTTTTCTACAAAGCTTTTGAGTAGAAGAGTCTGGCCTTTAACAAAAAACCATGTTAATATTACGGACGTAAGAATAATAACTACCGATATGGCTATAGTAAACTTAAAACCCAAGCTGAAACTTACTCTTTTTTTCATAAGCTCACTTTTTTAAAATTTTTTTACAGCCACACAAAATCAAAAGCCGACGAGAGGACTTGAACCTCCGACCAACGGTTTACAAAACCGTTGCTCTACCAACTGAGCTACGTCGGCGTTTGTTAAAACTTAACGTTCGACAGAATACAAAAATATAAACGATTTGTCAATTTTATATCTTTGACTTTATATCTTTTTTTATAAATATTTTGTATAATTCCCAAACTGATAAATTTTATTTTTAATAAAGAAGGTATAAAAAATGTTCAACTGGCTATTTAAGTTATTTTCGAATGACATGGGTATTGATCTTGGAACAGCGGCCGTTCTTGTGTATGTAAAAGGGCAGGGCGTGGTACTTACAGAACCGTCTGTAGTAGCAATGGACAAAGATACAAAAAATGTTCTCGCAATAGGAACTGAGGCAAAAAGAATGCTCGGTAAAACTCCGGCAAATATAATTGCAGTACGTCCTCTAAGAAACGGAGTAATAGCGGATTTCGCTGCTACAGAAAAAATGATACGCTACTTTATTAAAAAAATAAATAAATCTAAAAGCCTTCTTCACCCAAGAATTGTAATAGGAATTCCTTCGGGAATTACTGAAGTTGAAAGAAGAGCCGTAAAAGAATCTGCCGAGCAGGCAGGTGCAAGAGAAGTTCACCTTATAGAAGAACCCATGGCGGCAGCCATCGGAGCAGGAATACCTATACAGGAACCAGAAGGAAGCATGATAGTTGATATCGGCGGCGGGACAACAGATGTTGCGGTTATATCTCTGGGCGGAATGGTAGTTTCAAAAGCCGTAGATGTTGCAGGCGACGAAATGGATGAAGCGATTGTTCAATATTTCAGAAGAAAATATAATCTTCTTATAGGTGAAAATACGGCTGAATCTGTAAAAATGGAAATAGGCTCAGTTTTTCCGATGGATGAAGAATTAAGCATGGAAGTAAAAGGAAGAGATCAGGTAACAGGACTGCCAAAAACGATAGTTGTAACATCAGAAGAAGTAAGATCGGCTCTGTCTGAACCTGTCAAAACAATAATCGAAGTAATAAAAGATACTCTTGAAGAAACTCCGGCAGAACTTGCGGCTGACCTTGTTGACAAAGGAATAGTTTTAGCAGGCGGAGGAGCGCTTTTGAGAGGATTCCCCGAACTTTTGGCGCAGGAAACAGAACTGCCCATAAATATAGCCGATGACCCTCTTACATGTGTTGTAAGAGGAACCGGGATTTATCTTGAAGAACTTGATAACATAAAGTTAGCCAGCAAAGAAAATCTTATATAAAATCATGACTACATATAATGATAAGTTTAATAAAGACACCAATAAGGTTTTTGTTATCCTTGTCATTTTGTCATTTGTATTTATTTTTGCCAGACTTTCCCAGCCTGTATCTTCTGTCAGAACCCTTATCTATCATTTTATTATACCGGGAATAAATATAACTTCCCACTCTTTTTCAAGTTCAAACAGAATATTGTCAAATATATCAGGATTTTTCACAATCAATGATGAAAATACAAAATTTAAAGAAGAACTAGTTCTGTTAACCGAACAATTAAGAGACTATCAGTCGGTATACAATGAAAATATTCAATTAAAAAATCTTCTTAATCTGCCGGTTCCGGTAAAAACAAAATTGCTTTTTGCAAATATAATCGCAAGAGATCCGTCTCAATGGTATAAATGGATTATTATAAATAAGGGGCTCAAAGACGGCATAACAAAAGACATGCCTGCTGTTACAGTTATGAGCAACAATGAAATATGTATTCTTGGAAAAACAATTGACGTATATGAATCTTCCTCAAAAATAGCACTGATAACAAACTCTCTCTTTGCGGTACCGGTGCAAATTAAAAATTCACAAACAGACTGTCTTCTCGAAGGAGCAGATTCACAATATCTGAAATTGACGCATGTTCCAAATTCGGTGCAGCTAAACATAAATGATGAAATAGTTACAAGCCCTTTAAGTTCTGTTTTTACAAAAGATATTCCGGTGGGTAAAATTACGGAAATAACAAAAACGCCTTACGATGATTATTCAGAAATTCTGGTACAGCCGTATATGCAAGATCAAAGAATTTATGAAGTCGCTGTAATTATGCGTAAAGAGGAATTACAATAAATGCCTAATTTTGTGGCAGCAATATTTTTTTACGTTATAATCTTTACCGTGCAGTTTATAATTCCCAAATATTTAGTTTTCAATGCCATATATCCTAATTTCATATTGCTTTACGTAGTATATACAGCTTTAAATAAAGGGCCTATGCGCGGACAGCTTACCGGTTTTTTCTACGGACTTTCATGGGATATTTTATTCACGGACATCTTCGGAATACGAGCTCTGACACTTACTGTTGCCGGATACATTTCAGGCAAATTCAACAAAAATTTAAACAAAGACCAGGCAGTCACACAGATAATAATTGTTTTTATATGTCTTTTATTTACACATTTGTCAATCGTTCTTCTGTATCTCCTTATACCCGGAGATTTTATAAATAAATCTGCAGAATTGAACGTAAATTTTTTGCTTTACTGCCTGATAAATATAATTATTACTCCTGTTTTTTTCAAAACAATGCCCTACATATGCAGATTTTTTAAAATAAACTGACATTCACCGGCATTCATTTTGAAACTTTACAAAAATTATCATAATTTATAGACTAATAAAATCATATGCTTAAAATAAAAAACATCTTCTCTTACGATACAGTTATAGGCAAAATATTTATAGCTGAAAAAGATAATAAAATTACAAATTTATATTTTAAAAAACCTGACGATTTGAAAGATTACAGTTTTTGTGAAACAAAAATTCTTAAAGACGCAGCATTGCAAATTAATATGTATCTTAAAGGTAAATTAAAAAAATTTAATCTGGACCTGAATCCTGAAGTTTCTGTCTATACAAAAAAAGTTCTTGACGAACTTGCAAAAATCCCTTACGGTCAAACCATTTCATATACGGATTTGGCAAAAAAAATTTCAAATTCCGCGCATACAAGGTCTGCAGCCTCAGCAAACGGACGAAACCCTTTGCCTTTATTCATACCATGCCACAGAGTAATCAGAGCAAACGGCGACATAGGCGGATATCTCGGCGGAATTAAAATTAAGAAATTATTGCTGGAACTTGAAAATGCAAAATAAAATAATAAAAAAACTAATCGGCATTTCAGATCAAAAACACCGTCAATTCAGCGCCTCTCTATGCCCAGGGACAAAAAACATTCTCGGAGTAAAAATACCTCTTCTAAGAACAATCGCAAAAGAAATATATAAAGAAAATAAATGGCAGCCTTATCTTCAATTGAAACCAAAATATTTTGAAGAAATTATGATACAGGGTATGCTTATAGGTTTTATAAAAAATGACATCGATACGGTTATTGCCATTGTAAAAAAATTCATTCCAAAAATAGATAACTGGGCTGTATGCGATATTTTTTGCAGCGGCCTTAAAATAACAGAAAAACATCAAAAGAACGTATGGAAATTTATACAGAGTTATTCAGATTCAAAAAAGGAATTTGAATTGAGATTTATGACGGTAATGATGTTATGTTATTTTTTAAACGATGAATATATAAACAACGTTCTCGAAAGATGCGATAAAATTAAAAATGACGGATATTATGTAAAAATGGCAGTGGCCTGGACAGTATCAACAGCTTACGTAAAATATCCGGAAATAACGCTGAATTACCTGAAAAAATGCAACCTTGACGTTTTTACATTCAACAAGTCCCTTCAAAAAATAAGAGAATCTTACAGAGTCTGCAAAAAAGACAAAGAAATTATAAAAAGGATGAAAAAATGCTAAACATAGGATGTCATCTTTCGGCTTCAAAAGGTTATGTAAATATGGCTGAAACAGCTTTAAGCATAGACGCAAACACATTTCAGTTTTTTACAAGAAATCCAAGAGGTTTTAAAGCAAAAGAAATTGATGCAGAAGACGTTCGTTTATTTTTAAAAATATGTAAAGAAAATAATTTTGCAAAAATACTAGCTCATGCTCCTTATACTTTAAATCCGTGTTCGGCCGATAAATCTGTAAGAGATCTGGCAAAAATAATTTTTACGGACGATTTAAAAAGAATGGAATTAACTCCCGGCAATATGTATGATTTTCATCCCGGCAGCCATGTCGGGCAGGGTGTTGAAACCGGAATAAAATACATAACCGATTTATTAAACGATGTTCTTAAGCCTGAACAGACTACTACCGTTTTGCTTGAAACCATGGCCGGAAAAGGCAGCGAAATAGGCGGCAATTTTGAAGAGCTGAAACAAATACTTGATAAAATAAAACTTTCCGATAAAATAGGCGTTTGTCTTGACACATGCCATGTTCATGATGCCGGATACGATATAGTAAATAAACTTGACGATGTGTTGGCTGATTTTGATAAAATTATCGGGTTGAAATTTCTTAAAGCTATTCATTTAAACGATTCTATGAATGCGATATCAAGCCACAAAGACAGACATCAAAAAATAGGAAGCGGTATTTTGGGCATAAAAACAATAGAAAAAGTAATAAATCATGCTAAATTATCACACCTTCCGTTTTATCTTGAAACTCCAAATGAAACAGAAGGCTATGCCCAAGAAATAAAACTTCTTAAAAAATTATATAAGAGTTAAAAATTTAATATGAATTATATTCAATACTTGCTTTTATTTCCTTTATATTTCTTTATACCGTTTGCATTCGGCGGCACAGAACCGTGGGCTTTGCTTTTGATACAAATATTAATGTTTGTCATTCTCATTTTTACTCTTATAAACAAAAAAAATTATTATTTTACAAAACCTGCTTTACTTATAAGTATTTCGTTTTTAATGCTTACCGGATTATGTATTATACAGATATTAAATCCGGGTACAATTTTGAAAATAATGCCTTTTATTCCTTTTTCAATATGCACTCTTTTTACGCTGCAGGAACTTTATCTTCTTGTATTATATTTTGCGCTCTTTTTTGTAATAATGCAAAATTTTGAAAACAGCGAAAAACAGAGTAAACTTTTTTATTCAATTCTAATTGCATCTTTTGCAGCCGCAATAACGGGAATTTTATTTCAGAAAGGCGAATACATACAATTTCTTCTTGGAATAAAATTCAGCAACGCTTTCGGAACATTTGTAAACAGAAATAATGCCGGTTCGTTTTTTGCCGCATCATTTTTTACGGCAATGGCCGTATTTCTGCCAAGTTTTTCTCGTTTTGAAACCATAAAGAAGAATTTCTTTAAATTTTCAGCAGGCGCGATACTGTGCATATTTTTGTTTATAACTTCAATATTAACCAGATCCAGAGGGTCAATGCTCGGGCTGTTCATATCAATTTTTATATTTTTATTTATATTGGCCTGGCACATGTCATGGCAAATAAAGAAAAAAATATTATATTTATTTTTTATTGCTGTTTTATTTTTATTTTCTTCGTTTATCATTTACAAAAACACAAATGCAATAAATAGTTTTTCAGAAAGAAATGCCGGAGGTTTTTCCGAGCAGGCAAGAATTTCGTTGTACAAAGCGGGATTTGATATGCTCAATGATTTCCCCTTAACAGGCACAGGCATGGGAGCATTTTCAATGGGAACAGGAAAATATCTTGATATGCAGTTGAATAATTTTCCCAGAAGAATACACAGTGATTGGCTTGAATTGCTTGTCGGAATAGGATATCCCGCAGGAACTTTGTTTTTTATTCTGGCATTATCCGCCGTTTATCTTTTTCTTAAACGCATCAAAAATTTTAATAAAGAAAAAAAAATAAAATTCACGGCTCTTCTGTGTGCAATTTTTTCAATTGCTTTTTCATGTCTAGTAGATTTTCATCTTCATATCCCCGCAAATGCGTTTATTTTTTTTACAGTGTTGGCTTTATTGTCGTCATCATCTTTCAATAAAAACAAAATCACATATTACAAACTGCCTGACTTTATAAAAATATCTTTCTGTCTGTTTTTTGCGGCAACTGTATATTTTTCTGCAAAAGATGCAATTGCATGGAGAAACGTAACTTTTGCAAATAAACTTTCTCCGGAAAATAAAATTAATAATTATGAATCTGCCTTAGAATTATCACCGAATCCGGTTTATGCTTATAATTTAATACTATTCTATGTTCAAAGCTTACAAAATAGCTCTTTAAACCGGCTCGTAAAAGATGAATATTATAAAAAAGCAATGTCTTTAACCGAAAAATACTTAACAATATATCCTTTTGATTCAAAATTTTCATACCTATACGGAATGCTTAAAAATAATCCGGAATATATTTAAATTTTTTTTGACTGTTATTTTGTTTTTTTTCTTGTTAAATAATACATTTTTTTATAGAATATGGTGATATGTTAAACCGCAATTTTGTATATATCCATTTGTTTTTTTTCGTGTTTATATTTTCGTGTGCTTCGGCGCCTAAAGTATACGAAAGCGATTCTTTGCAAAAACAGTCAAATGAATCCGGGCAAAATGATCCGAATCTTTCCGCACAGGTTGCAAATGATATTGCACAGTTAAAAAATGCAAATGATTACATACTTCAATCCGGCGATTTGGTTGACATCAAGATTTTTATGGAAAACGGAATGGACAGAACTCTAAGAATAGGCGGAAGCGGAACAGTAAATTTACCTCTTGCGGGAAACGTGAAAATTGCCGCATTATCTATAATTCAGGCAGAAGAAGTAATTGCAAATGAACTTAAAAAATATCTGATAAATCCTCAAGTTTCGTTATTTGTTAAAGAATACGGAAATACTACAATTTATATACTTGGCGAAGTTAAAACGCCTTCAGCAATACAGATTCCTCCGGGAAAATCTTTAACTGTGCTTGAAGCCATAACTTCCGCAGGAGGTTTTACTCCTGTTGCCGCGGTTTCAAAAGTAAAAGTTTTAAGAATGGAAAACGGAACTCAGAAAAGCATTGAAGTAGATATATCTCAAATCACAAAACAAGGCAAAAAATCGCTTGATATAAACCTTATGCCGAACGATGTAATATTTGTTCCGCAAAGCATGTTTTAACCCAGAGGATTAATATGGCAACTGATTCTAATAATTTGGAACAAAATAATTCCGTTGACTTTTCTTATTATTTATCAATTGTTTTTAAACATTTTTGGCTTATATTGACAATAACTCTGCTAGGCCTTTTGGGAGCGATAACGGCTAATATTATCATACAGCCGGTTTACAAAGCATCTGTTCTTATGATGATAGACCGAGAAGATTCCGGCAAAATTGAGACAGCTTCGATCGATTCATGGGCAAGCGATGAAGACTATTACAGAACGCAGTACCAGCTTATTGAATCAAGAACTATTTTGGAAAAAGTACACAAATCTTTAAATCTTGATAACTATCAGGAATTTAAAAATCCCAACGGCTGGTTTAAATTAAAAAAACGAATAGAAGTAAAGCCGGTACTCAGAAGCAGACTTGTAAATTTGGAAGTGTCTTCTTATGAAAAAAAACTGACTTCTCAAATAGCAAATACTCTTGCAAAAACATTTGTTACAGATAATATAAGTAACCGAGTTATAATGGCCCAAGATGTAATAAAAGCTCTTGAAAGCTCCGAAAAAAGTCGCCAGCAGGAAGAACTTTTAAATTCACTGCCTCAGGTTGTAAACAGCGATTTTATAAAAAATCTTAAAAACAGAGAAATAACTTTACAGGGCGAATATGCAAAGCTTACTGCAAAATATACTGAAAATCATCCGGATGTAGTATCAATCAAAAATCAAATAGTTACAATACGGTCAAAAATAGAAATGGAAACGAAACGCATAATAGAAAGTTTGAAAATAGAGCTTTCCGGCCAATTTTCCGGAAACAATATAAGGATTATTGATGAAGCTGTTTCTCCTGATAAACCTTATATACCCAGAAAAATACTGAATCTGGCAATAGGCGTCATATTAAGTTTATTAATCTCATTGATTATAATATTTTTTTTAGAATTCATTGATAAAAGCATTAAAAATTCTGAAGATGTAGAAAAAGAATTACAGCTTCCTTTTCTTGGTTTTGTGCCTTTTGAAAGAACAAAAAAAAGCAATCATCTAAAAAAGGAATATGAAACAATGCTTAAAGACGGCAATCATCTTATGGCTGAACAAATAAGAAACATAAGAACGATGCTGGATTTCACATTAACAGACGATATTGAAAAAAATACAATAATGGTTGTAAGTTCTATTCAGGGCGAAGGAAAAACCCATTTGGCCACTAATTTGGCTATCTCAATAGCCCAAATAGGCAAGAGGGTACTTCTTATTGACGGCGATCTTAGACGATCAAGACTACACCGCATATTCAAATTATCAACAGAAAAAGGATTAAGCAATATTTGGAATGATTCTCAAAAACGCGATTTCGGATCAAATGTGCAAAAAACGGAGATAGACAATCTTTTTGTAGTAACTTCCGGAATAAGACCTCCAAACCCTTCGGAGTTGTTAAATACTCCCCTTTTATCTGAATTTATAAAATGGGCTAAACATAATTATGATATGATTATAGTCGACAGTCCTGCTGTAATCCCTGTCAGTGACACTTTGCTTTGGGGTCATGTTATAGATAAGGCAATTTTTGTGGTTAAACACTGCAAAACAAATTCAAAATTATCTAAAATTGCCATAGATAAACTTCAAAAAGCCAATATTAAAATTTTGGGAACTGTAATTTCTCACTTTAAAGAGGAAGGATTGTCCTACGGGAAATACGGCTATTACAAACATTACCACTACTACAGTTAAATATCAAGCTGCAATTGTTCCGAAGTGTTTTCCTGATCTTTTATTCTAATTTCAGCATCTTTTATTATCTCTGCATGATATCCAAAAAACTTTAAAAGTATGTCAAGTTTATCATATCTGAAATGACTGCCGCCCTGTTCTATATATCTTATCAATCTCAATCCAACTTTTGCTTTTTTAGATAATTCAACCTGTGTGAGTCCTATATTTTTTCTTAATTTTGCAATTTCTTTGCCAAGTTCCATATGTGCCTCCAACTGTATTTTATTACCCTTGCATTATACTATAAATAATATATAGCATGCAATTTTTCGCAATTGAATCATATTGTATAAGGTATAATGTGTAATGTTTTATTGAGCTTAAAATATTTATTATTTTTTTAAATGATTTTTTAAAAAATTGAAACATCTTTTAAAAAATGGTCTGTATAACAACCGGGCAATCAAATCATTTAAAGGCTCATTTTGGTAACTGTCAAAAAACTCTCGTCTTCTTGGATGTGCACTGATTGAATTTAAAAAGTATGGATTATATTTAACCATTTTATCAAAATTTATTTTTGTAAATATCAAATTATTTTTTATTTTTTCAAATAAGAATCTGCCTTTTGATGAATTGACAGTTATGACAGAAACTCCGTTTTTGTCATACATCTGCGGAGCTATCTCAAAAATTCTCCATAGATCTCCAGCACTGATATCGCTTTGTTTATGATTTCCCTTTAAACTGCAGTTATGGCATGAAGGTCTTGAATACAAAGCTGACAAAAATCCTTTTCTAAAAGAGAGCGAATATAAACCGGTTAACAACTTTATTCTAAGTTTTTCGGGAAACAATAAAGTTATTAATTTTATATATACAGGTAAATAGGGATAGACTTTATTATTTTTTAAAATTATTTTTAAGTAGCTTTTATCCCATCCGAAATCTTTACTTCTAAAATCAATTGAATTTATATTGCCAATATTAAAATTTTGTTCCAAAAACATTTTCCATACTTTAGGAGACGGCACACTATGACAAAAAATATCCATACAGTAAAGATTACTAAAATCTTTATTTAAAAAACTTTTTAGTCCCGCGATCTGGCATGGTGTCCCGCAAAATAAAACAATTTTATTATTATCTAAAAATTCTCTTGCCTGTTTATAAGTATTTCCTATATTACTTTGTACATATTTTGATCTTCTTAAAGCATCTAAATCTTTTTTATTATCGACATATGTATGAACTACTTCCCACTTTTCATTGTAACTCGCTCCAAATACAACTCCGTTGTTATCCAATATATAATTTGCAATTACAGAAAACATACCGCCAGAAGTACTCATTTTTTGTTCTTTTATATTTTTATTTTTTGCCCCGTATATTTCTAATAATTCACTGTTTTTTGATTTTTGCAATATCGGACAGGCACTGATACATAATCCGCATTTTATACATAATTCAGAATCAATAAGCGGATATAAAAAGCCTTCTCCGTCTTCTTGCATAGCGATAGCATTATTTTTGCAAATATTATAACATGCTCCGCATCCGCAACATTTTGATTTATCGGTTATTTTTAACATTTTTTACACCTATGTATTTACACTACAATTTTATTTATATACTTATTATTCATTTTTACAATTATAAAACCTAAAGTGCCGGTTATAAAACAAACAGTAAAATATGTTACCGTCTCTTTACTATTCAAATTAATTAAGTTGAGAAATTTTGACAATAAAATAATGATAATAGGATGAACATAATATGTAAAATTTGCCATTACTCTGTATCTGTAAGCACTATTTTGCTTATCAATTAAAGGATTGTTAATAAGCAGCAACATTATTGAAATAAGTAAAGGATATAAGAAAAATGTCAGTATAATATCTCTTTCAAAATTAAATTCTAAAACAAAAAATATCTCTGCAAAAAAACATATCATAAATATACTTAATACAAGTAAGAGTTTTGTGTTAGATATATCCCTATATTTATTTTTTATAAAATTCAATAAATATCCAATCATAAAAAAAGGCAATCCCATAAATAATATTCTTCTTATGATGTTAAAGTAAGGAAGATTTATTATATAAGATATAATCGGTATTTTATTGCCGATATAATACCATGAACATCCAAAACAACCCATGCAATAAAATATAACGGAAAAAACAAATAATACTTTCATTAATTTGAGTTTATATGAAACTAGAACAAAAAATATAGAAAAAAATAATGCCGGGAAAAACCATAAATGATAAAAGGCCCCACTAATAAAAAATTGAACCGTATATTGTTTAAAAATGGTCGCTAAAGAAATATCATTTGATATTAGATTAAATGACGAAATGAAAAAATATATCAAACTCCATGCTGCATATACTATAAATATTTTTTTTACAATTTTATAAACAGATCCGCCCGTATATAAAATCTTTATAAAATAATAGCCCGATACAGCAAAGAAAAAAGGAACTGCTATTCTCGTAATAACTTGTGTAGTAAAATATCCTATTGAATGATTTATATCCATAAAAGGATGAATATGAATAGCAACGACAAGCAATGCGCAAATATATCTGAAAATATCTAACGAGCAGTTTCTATTTAATTTTAACATGCTATTTTAACCTCTTTTGAAACGATTAATTAAAGGTTTTAATACAATATTTTTTTCATAATCATTCATTGAAAACTTCCATACCGCAGATATAAACAATGCCGTATATATAGAAATTTTTATTATAAAAACACTTGTTAGATCTGAAATAAAAAATATATTCGCCAAACTGCCCAATATAAACACAACAAAAACAGGGCCAGCCATAGAAATTATTTGTTTAAAGAAATAAATTATATTTATTCTGATTTTATTGTAATAAATATTCATTATAATTGTTTGTCCTATAAACAAACAAATTCCTGTTGTAACCGCACAGCCTAAACCGCCGTATTTTTTTGCCATCGGAATAGACACACAAATATTTATTATACCTAAGAAAAAATACACTATAGAACGGAAAACATGTTTATTCTTTGCCTGTAATATCGGCACTCCTACCCCTTGAACAAGACAAATAAACAGACCTGACATTAAGATTAAAGCATATATATATGCATCAATGAAACTTTCTCCGATCCATAATATTATAAACTGCTTCCCATATAGAGTAAACCCGCTTAAAATTAAACTCATCATGAGAAATTGTATCCTGCCCGTTTTTATAAATATATCATTGATTTGTGACATATCTCCGGTTTTGGCAGATATAGATGAAATTTGCGGCAAGAAAACACCGCTTATAGCCGTGGAAAAACTCATAAAAACAGTAATAAACTGAATAGCAATTGCATAAACGGCAACTGCACCTGTGCCTATTACAGCTCCGAGTATAATCTGCCCTGTCTTCCAATATGCAATACTGACTATTGCCGGCAAAAAAATAAAAAATGAAAAAATTAAAAGTTCTTTAATAAATTTGTTATCCCAAAAATATAATTTAATTTTGATATTTAATTTATAAAAACAATAATAGATATTTATAGAAACCACAATTATATTGCAAAGTGTTTGAACAAGAACAAGAGCTAAGACGCTTGGATTAAAATTTAAAACGCTAAATACAAGTATTGGTTGTATAATAATGTTTGCTATATTTAAAGAACGGGCAAAAATAAATTTTTCATGACTGTTTATTACTGCTACGAAGATATTTCCGGGTATTATAAGAGCAATATTTGCAAGCATTATGACAAATATTTGTTTTGCCGTCTCCAATTCATAACTTGAAAGAGTTTTAATATAAAGAGGAATAATATATTTTAATCCGATTAACCCGATAATGATTATACATATTGAGACAATCGAGTATAAAATGGCTGTAGTCGCAAGTAAATTCTGTTTTTTTATTTCATCATTTTTAGCCATGTACTGTGAGTAATATCTGGTAATTGTGTTTGCTAAACCAAAATCCATAATCATCAAATATCCAATCATTGAAGCAACCAATTGATACAACCCGTACTGTTCTTTTGATAAAAATACCAAAAGAACAGGTATATAAATAAATCCTATTACGGAATTTATACCCATAGACAAATAAGATAAAACAGCTCCGGCTTTTCGTTGGTTCATAATTATTTTAATAATTTGCTAATAATTTCAGATGCTGATTCTGCTTTTCTGATATACTCGGGCATTATTTTTTGCAATGTATTTCTTATTTCATTTTCATTTTTGTATAACCATTCAAATCCGTCAGATAATTCATCAGCAATAATATCATCCGCATTAATAACATAGTTTTTATAGGTTCCAAATAAATCTGTTGCTATCCCTTTTGACTTAATGGAATATCCTACAACTAAGGTCGGCACACATGATGAATAAGCCCCTATTGTAGCATGCGTTCTTGCTCCTATAAAAAATCTGCACCGTGAAATAATGTATTTTATCTGCCTTGCATTTAATTGTTCATTGTCAATAATAAACATCTTATTTGTATTTTTATATTTATTATACAGTATTTCCAATGCAGACAAATCTGCGCGGTTGAAAACATGCGGAATCAGACAGACATTTAAACCTTTATTAAATATTACATTTTCTATCAAACCAAAATATGCATTTAAAATTTTTTCTGATCTTCTTTTATCATTGCCAAGTATCAAATTACTTAAATTTATACCGACATATTCAAGTCCGTCAGGCATATCATCATACTCAATAAATTCAGAATCAACAGTAAAGGCCGGATCCGGACAATATTCTATATTTGTTATCCCGGCACTCTTTAAATTTTGAAAAGACAGACTGTCTCTTGCCGTTAAATAATTTACTTTTTGCCAATCTCTTAACAAATATTTTGTAATATTATCTTTGTTTATAGAAAAATCATAAAGTAATATTTTAGCTTCTGTTTTTTTTCTTATAATATTTATCATTGAGTTAAGAAAATTTCTTCTCTTATTGTAATCAAAATTATCGGCGGCAATTAAAATTATGACACCGTAATTTTTTGCTTCGCTTATAAGATCTGAATATAAAATTAAAGACATTATATCCATTAAAAAACTAACTCTTGAGAGAAAATTGAATAGTTTTCTGACAATTGTTTTTTTTACAAAATCAGAATAACGAGGTATATATTTATCCACCAAAGGCAAAAATAAACTTTCTCCTTTAGTTATATCCGCAGATGAAACAGCAATATAATCAGCTCCTGCTTTTTTAGCCAGTTGCGCGGCTCCTGTCAGCAAAATTTCAGAGCCTTTATTATATTTTGCAGCACCTACTATGATCAGAATTTTTTTATTCATTCTACTCTCTTTTATTCAATTATGGCCTTTAAATAATCAATTGACTTTTTTCTCTCTAATTCCAATATTTTGTTTGCCGCTTCATAATTTATTTCTTTATTGTAGTTATACTTAATATTGTCAATTAATCTGTCTTCTAATTGGAATAATTTTAAAATATTTTCTATTCTTGAATTAACTGACGCCATCGGCGTTTCAGAAAACAAATCAACAAAGAATTTTTTATTAAAATTTATTGCAAATGACGTCCCGTGAAAAGAATTCGTCACTATATATTTTGCATTTAAGAAATATCCCAGCCATTGCTCCGGAGTACATATAATATAATCGGCTTTTATTGTTCTTTTTAAAGCCGAAGTTATAAAAACAAGTTTGTATCCGGTTATTTTAGATAAATTCTCTGCGAATTTTAAAATTCTGTCAGGAAGAGAAATTGTATAAAGAAGAATATAGTCCGAATATTTATTAGGAAGTGCTATTTCCTTCCATGTTTCTTTATCAAGAAGAAAAGAAGGATCCAAGGTAATATTGGCTTCAATATTCAATAAATCTTTTATTATTTTTTTACCTTGAATTTCCCTTACCGATATTTTTTTAAACCCTGCTAAAAGCATTGCATATAATTGCTTATCTTCTGTATCCAAATCAGCTAAACCAAAAGAAGCCGAATAAGAAAATTTTTTACTGGAATCTGTTACAAAATCAAGAAAATAGGTTTTGTCTGCGTTTGTAAGTTTGAGATTAAAAACCTGGTCACTTCCCGATACAAACAAATCATATATTTCATTCAATCCATTTAATAAATTTCTATCTACAATATTATTAAAATCCACATTTAAAAATTTCTTATAGAAACGGATAAATTTTCGTTTTTTCATAAATTTAGGATATATCCTAAAGAAATTAAAAATAAACTCTTTAACCGAACCCTTATATCTAGGCATGATATTGTAATCTTCATCTATATAAGAGGAATAATTTATGATATCACATTTACAGTTGAGGCTGATAAAAGTCCTTCTTAAAGCATAAGCCTGCCAAACTGCACCGTAATTGAATGCTCTGTGAAATGTAAGTATTCCTATATTCTTCATAAAATTATAATAAATATTCCTTTTCAATCTTTTTTACTAAGTCAATTACGTCAAAACCCGCCTGTTTTATTATTTTGCTTTCATCTTTCCGTTTAAAATGTTTTATTTTATCAAAAACAATGTTAGCCCATGTTTCCGGTGATTTTGACAAAGATATTTTTACGGTATTTGCCACATTTGCAATATCTGGAACCGAGTCGGATATAAAACAAGGCAATCCTGCAGCCTGAGCTTCAAGAATTGCAAGTCCAAAACCTTCTGAAATCGAAGGGGCTATAAAAACATCCGAAACGAGCATAATATCGGCGACATCGTTTCTCAAACCTAAAAAATCAATTTTCTCGTTTATTCCTTTTTGAATTGCATAATTCATTAATTCTTCTTTCATAGGACCGTCTCCTACAAGAATAAGCCTGCTTTCGGCAATAAGTTGGGAGATTCTCTCAAAAATATCAAACAAAAACTTATGATTTTTTGTAATTTCAAAACTACCGACGTTTAAAATTATAAGTTTATCGCAAAAATTAAATTCCTCTCTTTTTTGCATATATAAATTATGGTCATATTTATATTGTTCGGTATATATGCCGTTTATTATAACCGTAAATTTGCCTTTGCGTCCGTAAAGCCATTCACCTGCCATTTGTGAAACTGCCCATCTGTCTGTGGCAAAAACCATTATAAAAGGACGCAATAAGCATCTAACATAGTATTTTAATTTTTTCGTAAAAATCTTTCGTTCATTTTCTGATATAGAACGGTGACTATTGGAAATTCTTTTTTTTATTTTTGCAAAATAAGCCAGCATAAGTATAATTGAATTAAGAAAATCAAGATTGCTGTGAACTACATCATAATTGTTTTTTTTCATTATATTCCATATTTTCCACGAACTCAAAATTATTGTTCTGTAATCTCTATTTATTCCGTATATATGAATTTTTGCAACATTTTCTTTAAGATTCTCATAGAAAACACCGGACTTATCTACGCTGTTTACGGCTAAATCAATTTCAAAGTTTTCTTTAGAAATATTCCTCAAAATATTAGCCGAGACAGATTCAACGCCGCCTGAATAAAGATTTCCTATAATATATAATATTTTTTTCTTCATACACTTTCCCAAAGAGAATATTTAGGTTTGTCTTTTTTATAATTAACGGCAAAAATCAAAAAAACCAGAATAAACCAAAAAGGCATTGTATTCGTATTTTCCAATATAATTGAATTAATCATTAAATTAATGAAAACAGCAAGAAACAGATACATATCTTTATTTAAGCAATTGATAAAAATTTTCCATAATAGAAGAAGTATCATCAACAATCCCAGCAATCCGAAGTGCAACGCAAAAGCAATAAAAGTATTATGAGCCGCACCTATTCCGGTTATATTTCTGCTGCGGACCGCACCATATCCTATAACCGGCTGAAGTGAAATCTTTTCAACAGCTACAATCCACAATCTGATTCTTGTCTGGTTGCTGCTGTCATTATAAGAATCTTTTATAAAACGATTTGTTAAATAATCGGGTAAAATAAAAAAAGACAATCCAAATATAAAAACTAAAAAAAATATTCCGATAAGAAATTTGTTTAATCTTGTTAAAAAAAGTATTGGCAGAGATAATATTAGAGATACAAATGCACCTCTTGAACCTGTAAGCAATATTGCCAAAAGTATAGTTATGCAAATTAAAATATACATTAATTTATTTGATTTTTTAAATGAAAAAAAGATTTCTTTTATATTGAGAATAAGAGCTAACGTCAAAAAGGAAGCAAGATGATTGGGATCTGTCGGACCTAATATATCTAAAGTATATCTGCCGCTCAATACATATTCCTTTCTCATAAGAATTATAAAAAAGGACATAATAAAAGCAGATATAATAACAGATGTTTTTATATATTTTAAATCTTCTATTTCCGGCCTATATAAAACTAGCGTAAAAAACATAATAAATAAGAGCATATAGCCCCATATAAGGCGTGATGATTCAATATATTCAAAACTGGCATTAAGATGCAATATCATTATAATAAACAGTATACTTATATAAAAATGTTCTCTTCTAAAAACAATTCCGTGCCTGACAGCTGTCATAAAAGCAGCAATAATAACAAGTACTATTATGGGATAATAATACCCTCCTACTCCAAGGTATCCGCCGCCTTCAAGTATCATAAGTATTATGGCAACACAAAACATCTGTATATTAAAATGTAATTTAAAAAATCCCATTAAACTAATCCTTAAAAGTTAAATAATAATTTTGATATTTTAAACTCATTGCTGATGCAGAAAAATTATCTTCAACAACGGTTACAGAATCTTTTGAATACTTCGCATAATCTTCTTTTAAAACAGATATTATTTTATCGGCTAAATCCTGGCTGTCTCCTGTTTTAAAATAAAAATTATTTATATTTTTTAATATATATTTATGCTGCGGGATATCGGAAAGAATAACAGGCAACCCGCAAGCCATTGCTTCAAGAACCGAATTAGGCAATCCTTCTGAAAAAGAAGTTGAAATATAATAATCGGCCGCTTTTAAATATTCATCAATATTGTTAATTTCACCTGTGAACAATACATTTTTATTATTCAAAAGTTCTTTTTTAGAATTTTGCTTTAAATCTCCGCTGCCGCAAAATACAAAGAATATATTGTCTTGATTTAACTTTTGAATTCCTTTTACCAGCGTAAGCGGACTTTTCCTTTCAATAAAAGCCCCCACCCATATAAAAATCTTTTTATCTAAAGGCAATATTAATTTATTTCTTAAATTTAATTTGTCGGCAATCGGATAAAATTTTTTTGTATCTACGCCATTATCTATATATTTAAAATCCATATACGAATATTTTTTATTCAATAAATCTGCCAATATTTTTGAACAACAAATGTTGTTTTTTATTTTTCTCAATGAATAATGCATCAAAAGATACATTATATATCCTAAAAATTTGCCGTATGCCATCATAAAATCTGTTTTATAATCACAATGCACCGTAACAATTCTTTTATAAGCACGCAAAAATAATGCCGACAACAAAGATGATCTGAAACAATGAGAATGAATAATATCCGGATTTACATCCTTAACTATTTTTTTTATTCTAAACCCACCGAATAAAAAACCCTTTATTCTGTTTAAATTAACGCAAAAAACATCAATATTAAGATTTTTAAATTCTTCAATCATTGTATCAGGCGGTTCCTGTGACAAAGTCACAACAAGCGGTTTGAATTTTTCCGTGTCTAAATTTTTTATTATATTGAATAAAACCAAAGTCGGACCGGTTTTTTTCAAAGTTGATATCATATAGACTATTTTTTTCATTTTTTACCTTAAAGCCTTTTTGTAAAAAAATTTTCTTAATTTATTTGGCATCAAAACCTGTGTTATAAACCTTACTGAAATATTAAACAAATAATATGGATAATTTATAATATTTAAATTCAGCATTTCCCTGCTCAAAGCTTTATTGCTTTTAAAATATTCATATCCGCCTCTTCTGGCATAAAGGTTAGGGGCTACTCTCATTTCCAACAGGATTTCAGATAAATTTTTCATTTCAAAATTATTCTTTACCATTCTTATCCACAGATAATAATCTTCTAAAAAATGAAAAGGCTGATAATTGCCGGCTTTTAAAACAGTATCTTTTTTAAACATTACACACGGATGATTGAACGGGGACCTTATTTTTATATATTTTTTAATATCTGTGTCGCTCAAAGGCACTTTTTTTACGGTTAGTTTCTCTTTTGTAATGCAGTCAATTTCCTGAATGTATCCGCTTAATATGCTTAAATTCGGATTTTTCCAAAATTCCTTTAATTGCAGTTCAAAACGATTAAATATGCTTATATCATCGCTGTCCATTCTTGCAATCAATTGATATTTACAGATTTCCAAACCTTTTTGAAGGGCAATTCCAAGTCCTGAATTATGCGGAAGTTTTAATACATCAAAATCAAAAGCGGAATTTTTGCCATAATCAGATATTATTTTTTCAATATCTGTTCCCACCGGGCCGTCAACAACAAGAACAATTTGGGCAGGCTTGAATGTTTGATTTACTACACTTTCCACAGCTTCTCTAAGCCACTGAGGGTTATCTTTGGCGTAAACGGACATCAATACCGAAAATTGTTGATATGTCATGATTCATATTATACCAAAAAGATTATTGATAATGTTACTTATAATTGATATATTTTATGCATGAAAATATGTTTTATATGCCACGCAAATATATGCAGAAGTTTTCTGGCCCAGGAATTTTTTAAAAAAATTATATCTGACAGCCGTATAACCGGCACTGAAGTTATTTCCAGAGGTGTTTTTGCTTTTGAAGACTGCCAAATGCCTCAAAAAAACATTGATTTTTTAAAAAAACAAGGAATTGAATATGAAAAACATACTGCAAAACTTATATCCAGAGAAGATATTCTGACAAGCGATCTTGTTTTTGTAATGACATCTAAGCAATTAGAAACACTGATTGATAAATATCCCGAATTTTCCGATAAAATACATTTATTTCTCGAATTTGCACAAAATGAAAATAAAGATATGCAAGACCCTATAAATGAAAACGGCAGAAAATTTGAAGAAATAGGAGCAAAAATAAAAACTGCTGTTATAAATATTGCAAAAAAATTGGATTTGATTGACTTATCCAAAATTTGAGAAATTTTAAAAAAGAGGTTGTAAAAACAATGAGATTTATTTTTTTATTTTTAGATTTTATTGCTTTTTTGATAATATCGGCCGCAGTTCTTGCCTTAAGAACAAATTCATGGAATTTTAATTTTTTTATCTCGAATTGTTTTGTTTTAATACCTGCTTTTTCTATAATAGCCGTTGTTCTTCTGATTTTTTCTTTTTATGATTTCAATAAATTACATAAAATAAATTACAGAAATCTGGCAATAGCTTTTATATTTACTTTCTTTTTTTCATCTACAATTATCTATTTTCTTGCACCGGTATTCAAACTCGTAACCCCAAAAACAAATTTAATAGCCATATTTGTAATTTATTTTGTGTATATTGTCGTTTCAAGAAAAATATATCTTGAACTTCTTAAAGCAAAAACAAATGTTGTTTTAATAGGCAAAAGCAGAACATTATCAAGACTAAACAAAGAATTATCATCTTCCCCCTATTATAAAATTGTCGGAGTTTTCGACGAGTATTCAATTTCTCTGCCTAAAGAGACTGAACTTGTCATAATATCAAATGATCTTTTATCAAATGATAACCAAATTTTAAATTCCGTATTTGAAAATTTTTTGACAAAAAATATCGAAATTAAAACAGATTTTGTTTTTTTTGAGGACCTTTTGCACAGAACTCCGATTGAAGGCATAAAGGACAGCATATGGTTATTCCAAGGCATAACAAGAAATGCACTAAATTATATTATATATTCCATTATGAAGAGAACTGTTGACATTCTGGCCAGTTTGTCTCTATTGATAATTTTTTTGCCGGCAGTACTATTAATTTATATCCTGATAAAAGTCATAGATAGAACAAATCCTTTATTTACACAAGAACGAATCGGTAAAATGGGTATTCCTATTCATATATATAAATTTAGAACAATGATCCCCGATACTGAAACTGTTACAAAATTAGGTAAAATTCTAAGAAATTTCAGGTTTGATGAAATGCCGCAGCTCATAAATATACTTAAAGGCGATATATCTTTTGTAGGTCCGCGTCCTATATGGACTAAAGAATATATATTTATAAACAAATATATTCCAAACAATACTTTAAGAACAATGGTCATTCCGGGTTTAACGGGACATGCCCAATTAAACCACAGAGCCCCTATTGTTTACTGTATACAGGATAAATGCTTTTTTGAAAATACAAACGCCGACGTTCTATTTGACGATGCATATAAAAGACTATCCTACGATATCTGGTACATAAAAAATCGTTCCGTGTTTTTAGATTTTGAAATAATACTAAAAACCGCAAAAAGAATGTTTATTAAAGATAATTTGTTAAAAAACTGACTTTATAATGTATAATATGGAAATGAAAAAAACAACAATTGTATTATTATTAATCTCTTTATTTTCACTCTGTATTTATGCCGAAGATTTTACCCTGGGAATTTACGGAGTTAACAATCCTGACGATATTAAGGTTGTAAAATCTGCCGGATTTAACACCATACAAACTTACACAAAAGATATGGAAAAAATTCAGGCTCTGTCAGAAGAAGCCATAAAACAAAATGTCAAACTTATTGCCTATCCTGACGATTTTTTGAAAAAATTTGATAAAAAAACCTACATTGACATGCCTATAAAGGCCTGGTATTTATTTGATGAACCGGACGTTCATAATTTGTCTTGGGATGCTCTAAATGATCTTGATGTTAAAACTAAACATTTTTTCCCCAATGACAAAACAGTTTTTGTTATAGGACAAGGCAAAACAGATACTTCGTTTTATGATATAGCGGATATTCTTATGATTGACTGGTATCCCGTTCCGCATCTTGACCTGGAATCATTTGGCGACCATGTAGCAATTGCTAAAAATGAATTGGCAAAAGCCGTTGTAAAAGATAAACCTCTCTGGGCTGTTGTCCAGATGTTTGACTGGAGAGAATATAAACAATACAGACCCGACACTGACAGAATAGGAAGATTCCCTACAAAAGATGAGCTCAGATTTATGTCATACGATGCAGTATTTAACGGTGCCAACGGACTATTTTATTTTATATACACGTCTAAGGGAAGACCTTTGCCGCAATCTAAACCTGAGGCTTGGTCATATATAAAAGAAGTTGTATCAGAACTGGTTTTTACCACAAAAATATTATCAAAGGGAACTGAGATTGAAATGGATGAAGTAGAAAGTCCTTTTTTGGCAAAATCATATTTTTTTGAAGAAGAAACTTATATATTTTTAATAAATCGTTCTAACCAATATGCAAAACTGCCTAAATCATTGAAAAAATCTAACCTCTCGGTTCTTTTCAACAAGCAAACAACATTCAAAAAGATTCTTAAAAAATATACGGTTCCTCCGTATAGCGTATGGATAATAAAAAAAGACAGGTAATTTAACCTGTCTTTTTTTTATAGTTTATTCTCGCCTGCTTAGACTAAAAAGTAAATTTTATATTCAATCCGAAGACATTATCGGTATATTCCATCGCAGCTATATTAGATTTTCTATTTTTAAACTGATACCACAATGTCGCAAACCATCTATCCATAAACTGATAGTTTAACGAGGGCGATACTCTGTAGAAATTATCCTCTCTCTGCTCTGCCCCGTAGGGATAATACATATTTTCATATGAAAACAAAATTTCGGTATCAAAACGCTGCGTAATTTGTCTGTTAAACAATAAATTGCCGCCTGTTGAAATATAATATCTGTTTTGACCGTATATTGTTTCTTCAATTTTTCTGTCACCTAAAACTGTTATAGAAGTCAAATTGTTCGGTTCATAAAACAACTTCACTTCATATCCGAAAATAGAGGCATTATCTATACCTGTTTTTTCGTATTGTCTGTTATCATAAGAAAACTTAATATCTCCCTTGACCTTTGGCGTGATATTGCCTTCAATTCCCAAAGAAACGCTGTTTTCAAGAGAATTATTTATATCATTATTTTCATATATGATAGATGAAATTATGTCTTCAACGAAAATTGAAGTCTTTGAAGAAATATTATAAAAGAACTGCAGCCCTCCGTTAACTCTGTTTCTGTTAAGAGCTTTATCTTCTTCTTTGATATAACGATTGTATTCGTCGGATACTATTATTCCGGCAGCAAACATCTTTTTGCTGCTTGTTCTGGCGTTAAATACAAATTCATTGCCTATTCTTTCAGATCTTTCAGAAAATGAATTATTTGCCTGCTCCGAAGTGTATACAAATCTGTTTTTCAATTTGAAATACTCATTGCTTAAAGAAACATTAAGGCCGGCATTCCAGTAATTATTCTTAGCCGAATCTTCAGTAAACGCATTATATCCGGTATTTGCTGAAATTCCAAGACTAAGAGAACTATTGGGAATCTTTGAAAGATAATCCAGAAACAGCTGTGTAGAAGATATTCCCGACGATTTTAAATCTTTAGCAGTCTCGTATATGTTCGAATCGTACATAAAGCTTTGCGATAACGAATATCTGAAATTTCCGCTTGCAAAACCAACGGAAGCAAAAGTTAGTAAAACTAAAACTGATATTATTCTTTTTATCATATAAATATCCTCTTTTAATTAAGGTCTCGGAGCAGAAGGGCTCAGATCTCTCAATTCCTGTTTTTTTGTTTCATTGTCAACAAGCGTCTGCAGACGTTCCTGTTTATCCTGATCTCCGCCTGTATTTTTTAAATCTATAAAGAAAGGAACATTTTTAGCGGCAAACAATATGTTCCCCTTATAATCCTTCACCGTTAAATAACCGTCTAAAACCGTGATTTCACCGGTCACAACATTAATTATAAAAAAACATTTCTCACTGGCGCTTACATTGTATCCGTTGATTTTTATGTTTTTAAATTTATTTCCCGAAATGCTTATTATTCTTTCGCCTTTTTCATTAAATTCCACTCTGCTGAGAATTTTCTGCAATTTTGGAACTACAATCGTAACGCCATCGCATTTTATAAACGCGTCTTCATCCGAATCTATTGCAAATCTCGCATTGTTGTTATAAACCTTTTCTTCATCACCCGATGAGACAGTGACTGCAGCATTTATCACGTATGCGCAAGAAAATAAAATAGCAAATACAAACAAGAAACTTTTTTTCATAAATTACCTCCGAAAACAAACAATATATTTTGATTATATAAAAAATAATTTTATTATACAATACAACCGGAAACTTTTTTATTTTTAGTTATCTGGAAAAATAACTATTTTTCTGCTATCATTCTAAAGATCATGAACAAAATCACGTGTATATTTTTTTTGACGCTATTTTTATTTGCTTCCGTTGCCTATTCTGAAATTAAGACGAGAGATTTTATTAATGTAGGAATCGTTCTTGAAACAGAATCTTTAAATGCCGCTTCTGACACTAAATATTCAATCAAAAACGATAATAAAATTTTAAATATTTCACCCGGCAAAATAACATTAACTCTGAAAGACGACACCATAACAGCAGGAAAATATTCATTAAAACTGCCTGTTAAAATACAGAGCGATTCGTATCTTGTAATCAATAAAAAAATTTACAGGGGTAATATAATAATAAATCTTTCAAAAAATAAAAAATTAAACGTTATCAATGAATTAAATATTGAAGATTATTTAAAAGGGGTCCTGCCCAAAGAAGTAGATCCCAACTGGAATTCTGAGGCATTAAAAGCTCAAGCCGTAATAAGCAGAAGTTATGTAATTAAAAATTTAAACAGACATGCTTGCGATAATTTTAATGTATGTGCGACTGTACACTGTCAGGTTTACGGAGGTGCTTCTGCTGAAGACAATGAATGCAATAAAGCCGTTGAAGACACAAAATCTGAAATTCTTACATTTAACGGAGAACTTGCTCAGACTGTTTTTCATGCCAGCTGCGGAGGATATACAGAAAATCCCAAATATGTATGGGATTGGAAAATTGACGTGCCTGATTATCTTTCAGGAATAAAAGACAAGTATTGTTTAGACAGCACTCATAACAAGTGGTGCTGCACAATAAGTGAACAGACTATAAGAAAAAAATTGCTTGGCGCAGGATATAAAGTGGAAGAAATAAAAAGCCTTGATTTATCGGGCAAAACTTCAGGTCATGCCAAAGAATTTATAACAATAAAACATAAAAAAGGAAAATTAAAATTAAACGCATATAAATTCAGACTTGCAGTCGCTCCCGATGTCATAAAAAGTTCATATATAAAAAATATTAAAAAAGACGGTAAAAATTTTATATTTACAGGCACAGGTTGGGGACACAGGGTCGGATTGTGCCAGTGCGGAGCCAAAGTTATGGCCGAAAAAGGATTTTCTTACAAAGAAATTTTAAAACATTATTATCCGGGGACTGAAATAGAAAGCGCCAACTATGAAAAACAGTGATATAGCATTACAGAATTATAATTATGACATGCCTCATGAACTTATAGCACAGGTACCTGCCGATAAAAGAGAGAACTCAAGACTCATAGTATTAGACAGAAAGTCTCTCGGCATAAGCCATCACAATTTTTCAGATATAACAAAAATGCTCGGTGAAAACGATTTACTTGTAATAAACACAACAAAAGTTGTGCCGGCCCGTTTATACGGGAAAAAGAAAACCGGCGGCAAAGTAGAGCTTCTTTTTTTAAATCCCGCGCTGCACGGAGCAAGACATCAGGTTCTTATGAAACCGTATGTAAAATACGGAGAAAAAATATACTTTGAAGATAATTACGAATGTACGGTTGATCAAACAGATACAGCTTTTAATAAAACCGTCCTGTTTAATAATGACGACATATCTCCTCTGCTTGAAAAACACGGATTTATGCCTTTACCGCCGTATATAAAAAGGAAAGATGATCTTGCTCAGAAGTTATCTCATTTTGACAGAGAAAGATACCAGACTGTTTATGCAAATGAAAAAGGAGCAATAGCCGCGCCTACTGCGGGTCTGCATTTTACAAAAGAAGTTTTAAACGAACTAAAAAGTAAAAAAGTGGAAATTGCCGAAATTACTCTGCACGTCGGCTGGGGAACATTTAAAACAATAGAAAAAGAAGATATCAGCAGCCACAAAATGCTTCCTGAGAAATATACACTTGATAAAATAAACGCAGACAAACTAAATCAGGCGCTTACGGCAAAAAAAAGAATAGTCGCCGTAGGCACAACAACTGTCAGAACTCTTGAGACAGTCGCAATGACATCATCGGTTTATGAAAAAAATAAAATTATAAAAGTTATGCCGTGCAGCGGACAAACGGATATTTTTATATATCCGGGGCATACATTTAAATTGGTCAATTCTATGATAACAAATCTTCATCTTCCGTGCTCTACTCCTCTTATTATGGCAAGCGCATTTGCCGGAAGAGATTTCATATTAAAAGCATACAAACAGGCCGTAGAAAAAAAGTATAGATTTTTTTCATACGGCGATTCGATGTTTATAATATGATTTATTTTTTATTTTCGGGATTTACAGGTTGAGATTCAAAGAGTTTCAAGGCAGAATACTGTTCAAATGTCATTGCGTTTCTTATATTTAATTCGCAGTCCAGCCACATTTGTTCAATTGCCGAAGAAAGATATTTTATGTCATCGGCAATCTTTTCAAGCAAGTATATGTCGACTTTATCGTTTGCTTTTGCCAACTCTTCCTCAAAAAATTTCTTTTTTAAGAGCAGTTCTTTATTCAAAACCGCAATTTTAGCTTCGTATTCAAGTTTATAATATTCAATCTTTTTCTGCTGAAAATAGCTAAACTGCGGAGGCTGCGGCGACACCAAGTTTTTTTGCACATTGCCGTCTTTTGAAGCAGCAGGCAACTGTTCAAGAAAAAAGAAAAATAAAACAACAATAAATAAAACTCTTTTTATTATGTTACTCATTTTATCTGAGAAGCGCCTTATAAAAAATTATTTATCTTTGGGAACAATAACATACTTTTCTATAAGCTCAAAAAGTTCATTGTCATCAAGAGCATTGACTCTGCCCTCATTAAACTGTTTGACTATTTCTTCATTTATTTTAGCAATACCGGGATGTGTTTTGTCAACTTTGTTTTTACCGTCTTTAAAAGCAGGATGCCTTGTATTTATGTTATATGCAATTCCGGCAAGACCGGCTCTGTCTGTAATAGCAACTTCAGGCGGTCTGTTCAAAATGGCATGAGTATCAAAAATATTGTAAATTTCCTGTTCTTTCAAAAGACCGTCTGCATGTATCCCCGCTCTTGTGCTGTTAAAATGCGCGCCCACAAGAGGCTGCATACTTGGAATCTGATAATTTAATTCATTTTTAAAATAATTTGCTATTTCAGTTATTACTGAAAGATCCATTCCGTTATTATCGCCTCTAAGAGCTACATACTCTATGGCTAAAGCTTCTATAGGAGTATTGCCTGTTCTTTCTCCTATGCCAAGCAATGTTCCGTTTGCTCCCGAACATCCATACAGCCATGCAAAAGTTGCATTCGTCAATGCTCTGTAAAAATCATTATGCCCGTGCCATTCAAGCCATTCTGAAGGAACGCCGGCATGATGCGTTAATCCGTACATAATACCGTTCACATTTCTGGGCATTGCACAGCCGGGATAAGCAACTCCGAAACCCAGAGTATCGCAAGCTCTTATTTTTATAGGCATATTATATTGTTTTGAAAGTTTCATCAACTCGCTTGCAAAAGGCAAAACAAAACCGTAAAAATCGGCTCTTGTTATATCTTCAAAATGACATCTCGGTTTTATTCCTTCATCAAGAGCAGCCTTGACGATATCAAGATACATTTCCAATGCCTGTCTTCTGTTCTTTTTTAGCTTAAGAAAAATATGATAATCGGAACATGAAGTTAAAATGCCGGTCTCTTCTATGTTCATTTCTTTTACAAGTTTAAAATCGCTTTTTGTAGCTCTTATCCAAGAAGTGATAATCGGAAATTTATATCCTTTTTCCTGGCACTTTCTTACAGCTTCCCTGTCTTTTTCGGAATATAGAAAAAATTCAGTCTGTCTTATCATTCCTTTTGGGCCGCCGAGTTTATGCATAAGGTCAAACAAATCGACTATCTGCTGTGCCGTAAACGGAGGAAATGCCTGCTGTCCGTCTCTAAAAGTCGTATCTGTCATAAATATATTTTCAGGAGGATTCATGGGAACTACTGTTCCGTTAAACGATATTTTAGGAATATCTTTATATGTAAAAGTATCTCTTAGTAAATTAGGTTCTTCAACATCCTGAAGCTCAAAATGATATTCTTCCGGCTCAAGCATTCTTTTTTCTTTATTGTAAACTAACATCTGTCCTCCGTGCAACACTTATTTAGCTGGTAATTATAGTATTTTTTAAATTTTTATACAATGAAATTTTTATTTATAATTATGAATAAAAATTATATAATACCCCTATGATAATTAAAACAAATCAGGATTTCATTCAACACTATTTTGAAGACAGCTCCGGTATGCTGGGAGCTCATGCCGAAAAACTAATAATAGCCGAGTCAGCCGATGACGTTATTAAAGTTATGAAAGAATCATGCCTTAAAAAAACGCCTGTTACTGTAGTCGGCGGGGCAACAGGAGTAACCGGAGGATGTCTTGCTTTCGGAGGGACGATTCTTTCAACTGAAAGACTAAATTCAATAGAATCTGTAAAAAAAATATCCGATCAAAAAGCAGTATTAAAAACCGGTGCAGGCACTTTTGTAAGCGATATTAAAAATTTTGTTTTGGCAAACGGATGGTTATATCCCCCTGATCCCACTGAAAAAAATGCAACCGTAGGAGGCAATATCTCTACAAATGCTTCCGGAGGACGCGGTTTTAAATACGGCACAACAAGAGATTATATAAATGCGATAGAAATAGTTTTTCCGGACGGTTCTTTTTCTAAAATAGAACGGGGTTGTATTTTTGCCGATGATAAAGGTGAAGTTGTTTTTAACACAGATGCCGGACCAAAAAAAATCAAACTTCCGGGCTACACTCTTCCTGAAATAAAAAATGCCACCGGTTACTTTAACAGAAAGAACACGGATCTTATAGATGTTTTTATAGGAAGCGAAGGAACCTTGGGCGTAATAGTTTCTGCGGAACTTATTTTGATAAAACCGTTTGAAGCAATGTTCGGCGGAATAATATTTTTTGAAAACAGAAAAAAATCATGGGATTTTGTAACAGAAGTAAGAAACATATCAAAACGCCGTGACGAAAAAAACGGCATTAACGCAATGTCTCTTGAATATTTTGACAAGAATGCCTTAACGCTTATAAAAAAAGATTATCCCGTCATACCTGACAATGTTGATGCAGGCATACTTTTTGAACAAGACTGCGGCAAAAACAATTATGATGTTATTTTAGACAAATGGATTAAATTAATTGAAAAATACGGAATCGACATAAACAAAGTTTGGTTTGCAACCGATGAAAAAGAGCAGGAAGAATTCAGAAAATTCAGACATAAAATACCTGAAAGGGTAAACGAACTTGTAAAAAAATACAAAATACCAAAAGTGGGAACTGATATCGCAGTTCCGCATGAAAAACTGGAAGAAATGATAAATTTCTGCGAAGATCTTTTCAATGTTTCAAAACTGACACATCTGACTTTCGGACATATAGGCGAGAGCCACCTGCATGCAAATCTTATAGCTTCGACAAAACAGGAATACGATAAATGCAGACAGTTGTATCTTGAAATTGCAAAAAAAGCAGTAACGCTCGGAGGCACGGTTTCAGCGGAGCACGGAATAGGAAAAACAAAGCATCCTTTTGCGGAAGCAATGCTCGGAAAAGAAGGCATTGAAGAAATGAGAAGATTTAAACTTTCCCTTGACCCGTGCAACATTCTCGGACAGAATAATATATTTAAAAAAATTGATCAGTAAATAGCAGCCGATCTTAAAATATTTTTAAGCATTCTTCTGCATTTTGATACAGGCGAATTGAGTTTGGATATCTTGCGGCGAACCTCATCAAGTTTAAGTTTTGCTTCCTTTTCCCCTTCATTTACCATTAAATTGAATTTATTAAATTCGGACCACGAAATCTGCTTTATATTCGGCTCGATAATAACGTCGGCTTCCTTTATAAGTATCTCATAAAAAAGATGATTTGCGATAAAATTACACCTGTTCATTATATCTCTTGAATTGGTAGGAACGCTCTCAAGTATTTTTAATTTACTTTTAACATCTGAAGCAACTACAAAATCAGCTCCCATAAGCCTTGCAACCGAAACGGGCGTAACGTTTACATGAGCTCCGTCCGTATACCAGATACCGTCTATATTTACAGGCGCAAAAACGCCCGGAATTGAGGTAGACGCCAACACTATTTTTCTTAAAGGTCCTTTTGTAAATATTTTTTCTTTGCCGTTTGTTATATCGGTAGCAACGCATGCCAGCGGAATTTTTGTATCTTTTATATCAATATCAGGTATCATGGTGTTAATCATTTCCTCAAGCATTGAATTTGCAAAAAAAGAATTTGAATTATCCTGATCTCCGTATTTTACAAACTGTCTTGCTTTTCTTATAAGACTCTTTGCTGACGGTACCTGAACATCCCCCTGAAGTTTCTCCATGCTCAGTTTTGAAAACATATTATTGAACAAATAATTTTTTAATGTTTTTTGTATTTTATCAACATCCTGGTCTATTGCATAAAGGGCTCCGATGACAGACCCCATTGAAGTTCCGGCGATCATATCAAAAGATATCCCGTTTTCTTCAAAAACCCTTAATATCCCCAAATGAGCCAAACCTCTTGCTCCGCCTCCGCCCAATGCTATAGCTTTTTTCATTTTAGATCCTTTGTAATAATAAAAATCAATCGGCAACATAACCAAGCTGTCCGCACGCGGCGCCGATATCCAATCCTTTGGGCTGCCTTAAGTTAACGTTTAAACCGTTTAATTTCAATATTTTTTTAAAATTCAAAATTGTGACTTGGTCAGGCATTTTACAGTCGTTCTGGTTTGTCTGATTATACGGTATAAGATTTACCTGAACCGACGGGTTTATAAGTTCGGCATTTCTCATAAGCCTGGAAAGCCTGTGGGCATCTGCCGAAGTGTCGTTAAAATCTTTAAGCATTATATATTCTATAGTTACTCTGGAATTTGTTTTTTTAAGATAATATCTGCACGCTGAAAGCAAATCAGCTATAGTAGCGTCAAAATTATTAGGAATAATTTTTTTTCTCTGTTTATCGTCACTGGCATGAAGAGACAAAGCAAACCTCGTACCGTACATCGCGTTTGCCAGTTCTTTTACAACCGGAATAATTCCGACGGATGAAACTGTTATATGTCTTTTGCCTATATTTAATTCATTTTTAGATATTATGCTTTCAATAGCCGAAGTCAAATTTTTATAATTTAACAGCGGCTCTCCCATACCCATAAACAAAACTCCGGAAATTCTTTCGCCGGTATCATTTTCTATATGGAGAATCTGTTCCAGTATTTCCCCTCTTGAAAGATTTCTTACGTATCTGACTTTCCCCGATGAACAAAATTTACACGACACAGGACATCCTATCTGCGTTGAAATACAAACGGTCTTTCCTGATTCTGACGGAAGATAAACTGCGTATATTCCGTGTGAATCATATGTTTTAAAATTATATCTTATCGTCCCGTCAAGCATTGATTTATGCTTTGTGACATTTTTAAAACTTCTCACCGAAAAAGAGGATTCAAGATTGCCTCTTATATCTTTAGGCAGGTTTGAAAAATTTTCAAACGAAGTTGCTTTCTTTACATAAAGCCATTCTATGATCTGTTTAACTCTGTAATCCTCTGCAACAAAAGGTTTTAAAACAGAATAAAGTTTTTTCGGTTCGATGTCCAGTATAAAAGTTTTTTTTAAAGTTTTCATTAATTTAATATATCACCTTTGGTATTTTATATTTATTTTCATTTGCGGCATTTGCCATATGTTCAAGCCTTTTTATTCTCTCTTCTACAGGCGGATGCGTCGAAAATAAATTTGCGGCATTTTTTGCCGAAAACGGAGAAACTATGAACATGTGGGCCGACTGAGGACTGACTTTATTGTTTAATTTTGAATTACCCATGGCAAGTTTTCTCAAAGCATTTGCAAGAGCAAGCGGATCTTTTGATATTGCGCCTCCCGTTTCATCGGCAATATATTCTCTGGAACGAGATATTGCCATCTGAATTAGAGTCGCAGCTATAGGAGCAAGTATCATAAATAAAATTCCGGCAACAGGATTTCTCTCATCTCTTCCTCCGAAAAAGAAAGCAAATCTTGCAATAATCATTATTGCTCCGGCAACTGTCGCAGCCACGCATCCTATTAAAATATCCCTGTTTTTTATATGAGACATCTCATGAGCTATGACTCCCCTTAATTCTCTTTCATCTAATAAGTTTAAAATTCCGTCCGTAACAGCTATAACTGCATGCTCGGGATCTCTGCCGGTTGCAAAAGCGTTAGGCATAGGAGTATTTACATAGTAGAGTTTAGGAACAGGAATCTGAGCTTCAGCAGCAAGTTCCTGCAACACAGCATACATCTTTGGTTCTGAAGTTTGCGAAACTTCTTTTGCTCCGTACATACTCAAAACAATTTTATCCGAAAACCAATAGGAAGTAAAATTCAGCGCGACAGCAATAATAAATCCTATAATCATTCCCTGTTTACCGCCTATAATACTTCCGGCCAATATCAATATTAAAGTGAGGACAAACAAGAGCAAAAAAGTTTTAAAAGTATTCATTGTTGAAACTCTCCGTTAAAAATTTATATTATTATACAAAAATTAAAGACTTTGTTGTAACATTTTTAACAGCGCTAAGTCTAATAAATATATTTTATTAAAAGGAGATATGTTATGACTCATTTCAGAAAGATTTTTCTGGTTTCTTTGATGATTCTTCCTTTTTACCTTTCAAACGTTGCCGCTGCTGAGTGTCCGCACTGCACGGAAAAAGGACAAAAGGGAAAAATTTGCAAAATGTGCAAAGAAAGAAACAAAATGGAAGAAAAAATGATGGCGGATTTAAAAGTAACACCTGAACAAAAAATAAAGCTCGACGACCTGAAAACAAACCACAAAAGCAAAATTGATGATCTAAAAAAACAAATGAAAGAAAAAAGAGAAGATTTGAGAAATGAACTCGCGAAAGAGAATTACGAACCGGCAAATCTTGATTCTTTAAAAAACAGCATAAAAGAAATTGCCGGAACCATAGCTGCAGAAAGAACAAATGTCATAATAGAAATGAGAAAAATACTCACAAAAGAACAATTTGACAAACTTGAGGCAAAAAGATCAAAAATGAAAGAAATGAAGCCGCCACGAAATAAAATGGACAAAGAAATGCATCCGCCAAGACCTCCGGAAGAAGAATAATTGAACTTATAAAAAACCGCCTGTTCTAAAAACAGGCGGTTTTTCCGTCAATTGACACTAACTCCTCATATTTGATATTATCTCAAGATAAATTTTGGAGGATAAGATGTCAATAAAATACATAAAAAATGAATTGTTTATAGAAGGAATATCTGTATCAAAACTGGCAAAACTCTGTGGTACGCCCGCGTACATTTATTCAAAAAAACTTATTGTAAACAATTTTATAAATTATAAGAAAGCTTTCAGCGACGGGATAGTTTGTTACGCCGTAAAGGCAAATCCCAATCAAACACTGCTTGCTATACTGGCAAAACTCGGAGCAGGTGCAGATATCGTATCAGCAGGAGAACTCTTTAAAGCTCTCCGGGCAGGAATAAACCCTGAAAAAATAGTATATTCCGGCGTCGGAAAAACAAGCGAAGAAATAACTTATGCGCTGCAAAGCGGTATTCTTATGTTTAACGTTGAATCTTATGAAGAGCTTGAAGCTATAAATAAAATAGCCGGAGATCTCGGTAAAAAGGCAAGGATTTCATTCAGAGTCAACCCGAATGTCGATCCTGATACGCATAAATATATAGCAACCGGCAAACACGGAACAAAATTCGGCATCAAATATGAAGATGCTTTTGAAATGTATATATCTGCTTCCAAAATGAAAAATATTGAAATAGTAGGAATAGATACACATATAGGCTCACAAATTTTAAAAATTGAACCTTACAGACTCGCGGCCGTAAAAATTTCAAAGCTCATAGACAAATTGGAAGAAAAAAATATTATTTTAAAGTATATAGATATAGGCGGCGGTCTCGGAATAAAATATGAAAAATCTCAAAAGCCGCCAAAACCGGCCGAGTTAAAAAAGGCCGTAATGTCTGTATTCGGCAAATATAAAAATAAAACTCTTATAGTGGAGCCCGGAAGATCAATTATAGGCGATACCGGAATTTTAATAGGACAGGTAATTTACAGAAAAAAGTCTGGAAATAAAACATTCTTGATATGCGACATAGCCATGAACGATCTGATCAGACCTACTTTGTATGAAGCTTATCACAATATTCTGCCTGTTAAGAAAACTGCAAAAAAACCTGTAATTATGGATATAGTAGGCCCTATATGTGAAAGCGGAGATTTTATAGCTAAAGACAGAAAATTTCCCCTTCTTGAACAGGGAGAATTTATAGCTGTTGAATGCATAGGAGCTTACGGCTCAGCGATGTCATCGCAGTATAATTCAAGAAAAAGATCCAGAGGAATGATAATAGACGGCAAAAAAATTATACATATAAGAAGAAGAGATGAATATGAAGATTTGCTCAGACTTGAAGAAAATTTGGGAAAAACAAAATGAAAACTATTAATTTTTATAAATTGACGGCGGCAGGCAATGATTTTGTTTTGATAGACAATAGAACTGAAATTGTTCCGTTAAGCGAACAGCCTAAACTTGCTTTAAAACTTTGTGACAGAAGATATGCAATCGGCGGCGACGGCTTGATTCTGCTTGAAAAAAGCCAAAAAGCCGATTTCAAAATGAGATATTATAATTCAGACGGTTCTCACGCCAGCATGTGCGGCAACGGAGGCAGATCTATAGCACGATTTGCTTACGAACTTTCAATTGTCGGCAAAAACATGACATTTGAAACAGATGCCGGTCTTATAACAGCTGAGATAAAATCGGAATCCGTGGTAAACCTTGCTTTATATGACCCGAAAGATTTGATGCTTGATATAAAGCTGGAAGCAGACGGCAGACAGTTTGAAGTATCGTGTTTAAACACGGGGGTTCCTCACGCGGTAATATTTGTGGATGATGTTGAGCAAATTGACGTTGTAAAATACGGAAGACTGATAAGATATCATGACAAATTCGCTCCGGCCGGAACAAATGTGAATTTTGTGCAGATTTCAAAAGACAACACGATTCTTGTAAGAACTTATGAAAGAGGCGTTGAAGACGAAACTCTCGCATGCGGAACAGGCGTAACTGCTTCGTCTATAATTTCGGCAATAAAGAAAAAAGTTTCTTTGCCTGTTAAAATAATTACACGCGGCAAAGATAATCTTACCGTGACCTGTTCGTTTGAAAATTCAAAAATTTCAAATGTCTTTCTTGAAGGTCCGGCGATAGTTGCTTTCAAAGGTTCAGTTTCGGTTTGATTTTTATCTTAAAAATTATGTGTAATATAGTAATTAAATTCGTTTGTTTAAGGAGATTGTATGTTTTCAGGTTCGTACACAGCGTTAGTAACACCATTTAAAAATAACAAAGTTGATTTTGATGCTTTTGAAAAATTGATAGAAATGCAGATAGCCGGCGGAATCACGGGAATAATCCCTTGCGGTACTACCGGAGAGTCAGCGACTTTGTCTCATGAAGAACATGACAAAGTAATAGAAATGGCCGTTAAATTTGCAAAAAAAAGAATTAAAGTAATAGCAGGAACGGGATCTAACTCTACCGCCGAAGCAATCAGGCTTTCAAAACATGCCGAAGAAGTCGGCTGCGACGCTGTTTTGCTTGTTTCCCCCTATTATAATAAACCTACTCAGCAGGGGTTATACCTCCATTTCAGAGAAATTGCAAATTCATTGAAAATTCCGGTAATTCTATACAATATACAGGGCAGAACTGCCGTAAACATTGAACCTGCAACAGTTAAAAGACTTAATGACGACTGTAAAAATATAGTCGCAATTAAAGAAGCATCCGGATCTTTGGACCAAATGTCTCAGATAAGACTTTTATGTCCTGATTTATGCATGCTTTGCGGAGATGATTCTCTAACTTTGCCTTTGATGGCAATAGGAGGCAGAGGAGTAATATCTGTTCTGTCAAATATTGTGCCTAAAGACGTTTCCGGTTTAGTTAATGCAATGCTTAACGAAGATTTTAATAAAGCAAGAGAGCTGCATTTTAAATTATTCCAGCTTGTAAAAATGATGTTTATAGAGACTAATCCTATCCCGGTAAAAACAGCCATGGGCATGATGGGTTTATGCTCCGACGAATTGAGACTTCCGATGTGCGAAATGCAAAAAGCAAACAGAGAGAAACTTGCCGATGCTTTAAAAGCTTACGGCCTTATAAAGTAAAGGGGTTATTTATGATTAATATGATCGTCTGCGGCGCAGACGGAAGAATGGGCCGTTCAATAATAAATATAGCAAAAGCAGATCCCAATATACGCATAACTGGAGCAGTAGAAATTGATTCAAGCCCAGCCATAGGAACGGGTAATCCTCAGATAACAAAAATTTCGGATTTGGAAAAGCTAGTAAACCCCGGAGATGTACTCGTTGACTTTACTGTTGCTTCAAACACAATAAATGTTTTAAGAACTGCCGTAAAGAAAAATGCAAAAATGGTTATAGGAACGACAGGCCTTTCCGATGAACAAAAAGAAGAAATCTCAAAAGCTTCAAAAATAATACCTGTTATGTTTTCTCCAAACATGTCCGTCGGAATCAATATACTTATCGATATGGTTGAACAGCTTGCAAAAAAAATACCTAATTATGAAGTTGAAATAGTTGAATTTCACCACAACAAGAAAAAAGACGCTCCGTCAGGAACGG
This sequence comes from Endomicrobiaceae bacterium, assembly GCA_963666965.1. Taxonomy (GTDB): domain Bacteria; phylum Elusimicrobiota; class Endomicrobiia; order Endomicrobiales; family Endomicrobiaceae; genus Proruminimicrobium. Next base: position 1,019,355 of record OY762939.1, on the reverse strand, counting down.
CGCTGCGTCTAGCCGAAGCGGTAGCAAAAGGACTCGGAAGAGACATGAAAAAACACGGAGTATACGGAAGACATGGTATAGGGGCAGAAAGAACGCAGGAAGAGATAGGAATACACGCCGTAAGATGCGGAGATATAGTCGGCGACCATACAATTTATTTTGCAGGGCTCGGAGAAAGAATAGAAATAACGCACAGAGCTCATTCCAGAGAAAATCTTGCATCCGGAGCCGTAAAGGCAAGTAAATGGCTCGAGGATAAAAAACCCGGTCTGTATGACATGTTAGATGTTTTAGGCCTTAAATAATAATAACAGCAACAGGAGATTGCGAATGGAAATCAAGTACAACGATAAGTTAAAAAAATTGCCGCCGTATCTTTTTATTGAAATAGACAGAAAGAAAAAAGAGGCTATAGCAAGAGGTGCTGATATTATCGCTTTCGGAGTCGGCGATCCTGATATGCCTACGCCGGACCATATAATAAAAGCCGGTCAAAAGGCGCTTGAAAAATCAGCAAACCACCAGTATCCTTTCGGTGCAGGAATGATTTCTTTCAGAAAAGCCATTTCAGATTGGTATAAGTCAAGATTTAACGTCGAAGTTAACGCCGATAATGAAATATGCGCTTTGATAGGTTCAAAGGAAGGAATAGGCCATATGCATTTGGGATTTATAAATCCCGGCGACGTTGTTTTGATACCTGAACCAGGTTATCCTGTTTACAATACAGGAACAATATTTACCGACGGTGTTCCTTATTTTATGCCTTTGCTTGAAAAAAACAAATTCCTTCCGGATTTAGACGCAATACCTCAGGATATCGTTAAAAAAGCAAAAATAATATTTATAAATTATCCTAATAATCCGACCTCGGCGACAGCTCCGAGAGAATTTCTTGTAAAATTAGTTGAATTTGCGAAAAAAAATAACATAATCGTAGCTTACGATAACGCGTATTCTGAAATGTATTATGAAGAAAAACCTTTGAGTTTTCTTGAAATACCGGGAGCAAAAGAAGTCGGCGTTGAATTTCATTCTCTTTCTAAGACATACAACATGACCGGCTGGAGAATAGGATGGGTATGCGGAAATAAAGAAGTTGTAGCAGGCATAGCAAAAGTAAAAGATAATTACGATTCAGGAGCTTTTCAGGCAGTTCAGGAAGCCGGAATATGCGCCCTTACTTCTTCTCAGCAATGTGTTGAAGAAATGAGAAAACTTTATAAAGAAAGAAGAGACCTTCTCTGTGAAGGTTTGACAAAACTAGGCTGGCAGATTACAAAACCTAGAGCCACTTTTTATGTATGGGCAAAAATACCTAACGGTTACACTTCGGCCCAGACGGTCGGAAAACTTCTTGATGAATGCGCAATAGTATGCACGCCAGGCAACGGCATGGGTGTATCCGGAGAGGGATATGTCAGATTTGCTCTTACTGTTTCTGTTGAAAGAACAAAAGAAGCACTGGAAAGAATTGCAAAGTTAAAATGGTAAAAATATTTATAAATTTATAAAAAAACGCGGCTTTATATTAATTATTAAAGCCGTGTTTTTATTTAAACTATGAAAACAAAAACTTTAGTTTTAAAACAACCGTTTAAAAAAATATTTCTTGCTTTCGGAAGCAATATAGGTTACAGACGCAAAAACATAGAAAAAGCCATTGCCGAACTTAAAAAGAGAGGCATTCACGAAATACGACTGTCTTCTTATTATGAAACTTCACCGTTAGGCCCAAAACAAAAACAATTCATTAACGCTGCCGGCATATTTAAAACAAACCTAACTGCCGATGAACTGCTTAAAACATTAAAAGACATTGAGAAAATACTTGGACGAAAAAAAACGTTAAAATGGGGCCCGAGGAATATCGATATAGACATACTTTTTTATTCAGATATAATCATTAAAAATAAAAATCTGATTATCCCGCATAAAGAAATTCAAAACAGGCTTTTTGTATTGTATCCTCTTAACGAAATAGCTTCAGGATTTATACATCCCGTTGAGAAAAAACAAATAAAAACTCTGTTAAAAAATGCTTTAACAGAGTTTTCTGATACGGTTAAAATTCTAAAATAATTATCTGATTACTGCTATTTTCTTAATTAACTTATCGGATTCTGTTCTTATCATAAGAAAATATACGCCCTGAGCGACATCGTTGCCTGAATTATTCTTACAATCCCATTCAAACAGTCTGCTGCCGCTTCCCATCAGTCTTGTATCGTTTATCGAATATTTTTTAATAAGTTGTCCGGAAACAGTAAAAAACTGTATGCTTAAAGTCTGCTGATCGGGTAAATTTATTAATGACAGTTTTGAATTTCTGACCGGATTAGGATAATAAACAACATTTGCCAAATCCGTAAACACTTTCGATTTTACTCCGGGAAAATATGTAAAACCTTTTTTTGAACTGACATCCGTTGTTTCATAAACGGCTTCCGGTTCATACAACAAACTTGTTTTCATAGTTGAGATATTCGGTATAAGATACCCGTAATTCTGAAGCATGGCCTGCATAGTTAAAAGCGCTCCGGTTCCCGTAAATCTTTTATTGGAAGAGCCTGAAATCTGTTCTGTTTCAGAAACGGCAGGATTATTATTTTCTTTTGTAATATTTCCGACCGTTATATAAGTTTGGCTGGTTTGAGCTAAATTATAGTTTAATTTTATTATTAAATTTGCATTCGCGGCTGACACCAAACCCATTGATGAATTAGAAATGCCAAGGACACTGCCGTTCTGATAATCGGTATATACGCTACCCATTGTTCCGGCATCATAAGCACCCTGCACTGTAGGCACAAAATATTTTTGTAATTTTATTTTTTCAGTTTCACTTGCCAATTTTTCCTTTAATGCAATTCTGGTAGTGCCTGACTGGTATTTCATTATTTTATTAACAAATGAAAGACCGGTATCTGATAACGAATCTACAAACGTTCCGTAATCTGAAACAGTAAAATACATAACAGATCCGCTGCCTGATATCTCAAAAATTTCTATTCCCGAATTTATTCTTTCACCGGAAGAATTTGTATAGTAACTTCTGCTGTCAGGAGATAAAGTATTTGAATCCTGGAATGTTGAAACCGTATCGGATCTGAAATAATCTGTTGCAGAACCTGAATAAGCGGCGCTTTTTGCAAGAGCGTATGATGTCCAGTCCCATGTTCCGGCACCGGCCTGCTCCAAAGCAACCAGATAATGAGTTCTGTCATTATTATTTTTCTTAGGATTTAGAGGGTCATAAAAATCAAATCTTGATTCGTCAACATGATATATCAAAAGACCTCTTTTTGAATTATATTCAGGCAACGCATAGTCAAATCCGACAGCCTGTCTGTTTTCAACAAGAAAATACTCATAAGAACTGAAATTCGGGCTTCTGAATATATAAAAACCATCCGCAGACGAACCGGATGCCGCTATCGCATTAATCCCGCCGACAGGCGTTTTAGGACTGTTCCAGCCCAAAATATATTTTATCCAAGCACTTGGATGCGCCGGCATATTTCCGTCCGGGCCATTCCATGTATTCCAGCTTCCGCTGGCCATAAGGCAAAAACCGCCCAATCCGGCACTTGTATAAGTGTAGTCATATAAATCAGGAACTCCGAAAAAATGCATCGATTCATGGCATATAACGCCTATCACTGTTATGCCGTGCGTTGCAGGATATGAATCATATCCTCTTCTTGCGGGAACCGTATGATATCTTGAAAACGTAATGCCGTCTATCTTCGTATCCGGAATAAAGCCCATATGAGACCAGATGCCCGAATTTGATGCATATTCTGCTCCGCCGCCAGCATGCACTACCGTAAAATTATCGGGTATGTCTTTGTCAGGCCAAACTTCTTTAAAATTAAAGCCGGCAAGTTTGAGTTTTGCAAGAGCTTCTGTTATCATATCCTGCACATGTTCCATGTTATTCTGATAATAATAAGCATAATTATTATCAAGCGTGATTATCGGAGTTATAATAGAATTCATCTTTATTTTACCGTAAGTTATTTCATTGAAAAAATCATATACAGATCCCTTAGCTCCGTCAAGACTGTAACCTGCCTGATTAAAAAGATTATTATAGGCGTTTCTTATATCTGTATCAGTTAAATTTTTAAAAGGAGTGTATGTCGAAAACTTAACATCTTTAAACTGCACTAGCAAAACAAGATTCGTTTTTGTTTCAACGCTTGTCAAATAAGGTGCTTTCGCAAAATTGGAATTAGCCTGTATAGAAGATGCTGCAGAAAAACGGCTGCTCATTATTTTATTATATAAGACTCCGGCTTTTTGTCTTGCGCCGCTCAACTTTTTTTCGTCTTTTATGGATTTTTCAAAAACAGAAGGTGAATTTTTACCTACTACATACTGTGACGGTTCAAGACTTCCGTCGACGGACTGTTTTGCATAAGTCCAATATTTTGTTTTATCGTCTTTAACTATTGTGTAGCCGGAATCATCCTCATTCCAGCTATAAAATTCGTCACCTTTAAGAAATATTTTGATTTTAGAACCGTCCGGCTGGCTTATTTCAGCCGATTTTGGATTTGCCGTAACGGAAAATGAAACCGAGTAAAAAGAAACTATACAAAAAACAGCAGATAAAAAAACTTTTATTATTTTATTCATGGTATTTACCGTTTAAAATTTAATTAAAATAGAGAACATATGCGTAGTTCCTACATCGCCTTTCGGAAGCCATGCATAATCAACCGATAAAAAATCAAAATTCAAACCGAGACCGGCAGTAAGATTTGAAATAAACTCAGTAGTATCATCCACTTCATTTTTTACCAACGGAAATCTGTATCCGATTCTGAATCTCAAGTTTTCAAATTTAGTTTCTGCCGCCAATTTCAAATCATTTATATCATCATTGAAATAACTGTCAAACTGAGCTACAACTGATGAATTCTCTGAAACATTTCCGGTTACAGCCAAATAAAAATCGGTAGGCAGCTCAAATCCGTTAACTTTTGATCCGAAATTATTAATACCCGAACCGATATAGAAAGTATCGCTTATAAGATATAAGCCGCTCAATGAAGCTGCATATCCGCTGTAAGATACATCATCTATTTTTTGCTGCAGATATTTAGCGGAAATACCGGCCGCAAATGATTCGTTAAATTTCAGTCCGTAAGAAAGCGTTAAAACTTTATCGTTTGCTCCGAAAGTACCCTGTTCAATTCCTGTTTCGGACATTCTTGTAAGGGTTCCCATATCAAAATAAACAACTGAAACTCCTATTCCGGAATTTTTGTTTATGGGGACGTTAAAACATGCTGCGCTGTAGCCTGTATTTTCAATATGAACGGCATGCGTCAATACAAGCATATACGGCGCAAACGGTATAACAGCCGGATTTGAAGTTACAGATGAAAGATTGGCAATATTTGTATTTGAAAGTGCGGCATCCGAAGCATTCATCGGAATTGTAAGAATTTGAAAAGCGGTACCGCCGATACCATTTCCTGCACTGATATCAGCACAAACTAAAAAAAACAACAAAAGCAGCGATAAGATTTTTATTTTCATATTTTGTTGTATTTCTGATTTTTTTACTTTTTTAGTATACATTAAAAACTTAAGTTTTGCAATCATAATTTAATACTGCATGTTTTTCAGAATATCATGAGCCAATTTCAGCGCATCTCTGCCGTTTTCTCCCGTTATCATAGGAGTCTTATTGTTTTTTATGCACGACAAAAAATGATCCAATTCGTAAAAAAGCTGCTCTTTATTGCCGACTTCAAGATTTTTTATTTCTATGTCATTCATGGACTGCAATTCTCTGACATCGTTTTTGCGGGCATAAACGGCGGATGTTTTAGCCGCATAATCAATATTTACGAAAGAGTCTTTTTGAAAAACCATCATTTTTCTGTTTTTTTCAAAAGAAACGCGATTTATTGAAATATCGGCTACGCATCCGTTTTCAAATCTTATCCTTGCTTTGGCTCTGTCTTCATGTTCCGAAAAAACTTTTGCCCCGTAAGATTCTACCGATAAAACCTTCGATTTAACTATGGTCAAAATAACATCTAAATCATGTATCATTAAATCCAAAACAACGCCTATATGTTTCATTCTGGGATCGTACGGACCTACTCTTACGGCTTCTATAAATTTCGGTTCTTTAATATAAGGCGCGGCAGCAGTAAAAGCAGGATTAAATCTTTCAATATGTCCGACCTGAAGAATAAGTTTCTTTTCTTTTGCAGTATTGATAAGCTCATCGGCATGCTCGACATTAATTGTAATAGGTTTTTCAACCAGACAATGAACGCCTGCATTAAGAAGTTTTTTTGCGACATCGTAATGGTAAGGAGTGGGAACAGCTATTACAACGGCATTTACTTTTCCTATAATATCGTCCACCGAAGGAAAATAAGCGCTTTTGCATGCAGCGGCAATTTGTCTGCCTCTTTCTTGGCTTGCGTCAACAACGCCTATAAAATTTGAATTTTCATGCTGCGATAATATTCTTGCATGATGCTGTCCCAAAGAGCCTACGCCTATAACCGCCGTATTTATTTTATTCATCTTATTTTTTAAAACCCTTTATAATGTTGATCATGGTTTTGATTTCCTTTTCGGAAAGAGCCGGATGAACAGGCAGCGACAATACTTCTTTAACGGCAATTTCTGCCTCAGGACATAAATTTTTCTTATATCCAATATCCTGATACAAAGGCTGTTTATATATAACTTCCGGATAATAAATTCCGCATCCTATTCCGTTTTCCTGTAAATATTTCATAAATACGTCTCTTAATCCGTTTTTAACTCTTATCGTGTACTGGTGAAAAACATGTCTGCATCCTTTAGGCACGACAGGAACCTGTATAAAATCAAGACCTTTAAGTCCTTCGGATATTTTTGCGGCATTTTTAATTCTCTGATCTGTCCACTTTTCAATTTTTTTGCACTGAACCAGCCCCATTGCAGCGGCTATATTTGTAAGTCTGTAATTATAACCGAGGACAGTATGCGTGGAGTGCCCCGCTCTTCCGTGGTTTATGATCTGTCTTGAAATTGCATCTATATTTTTATCGTTTGTTAAAACTACTCCGCCTTCGCCTGTCGTCATATTTTTTGTTGCGTAAAAAGAATATGCGCCGGCATCGCCCATTGCCCCTGTTCTTTTGCCGTTGTATTCTGCAAGATGGGCTTGGCAGGCGTCTTCAATAAGAGCAAATTTATATTTCTTCTTTAATTTAAGAAGAGCTCCCATATCACTCGGCAAGCCGTAAAGATGAACACATACCACTGCTTTTATCTTCTGTGTTTTTAATATTTTTTCAACGCTTTCAGGGCAAATATTATATGTATCAGGATCAATATCGGCAAAAACAGGTTTTGCTCCGCAAAACAGAATTGAGTTTGCAGTAGCTATAAATGTAAAAGGAGTTGTTATAACTTTATCCCCTGCTTTAACTCCGCAGGCAAGTAATGCTGTATGTAAAGCAGTTGTTCCGTTTGAACATGCTATACCAAACTTTGAATTTGACAATTTAGCAAATTGCTGTTCAAACTGCTCAACGTATTTGCCGCTTGCAACAACTCTTGAGTCGATTACTTCGTTTATAATCTTCTTTTCTTCTTTTCCAAAAAGCGGATGAACTAACGGAATCATGTAATTTCTCCTGATATTTAAAAATTTATATTTTTTTGGTTCAACTTTGTATATTATATAAAATAAACTAGAAAAAACATAAAAAAATAAAAAGAACCCGGTATACTAGCAACTCGGGTTCTTTTTATTTTTAAATTCTATGAAATCAGAATCACAGTCCAAACTTGTAATTTAAATCCATTTTTAGAAGATTTATTGGATATTTATATTCCGTTAAACTTCCGGTAAAAGGATCAATTGCCGAAACCGGCTGTGTGTAAGAACGCGAATACAAAAGCGTTGCATTGAAAGATTTTGTAAATTTGTATCCTGCTCCTATGTTAAAGTATCTCATATTATACATATTCACGTCCGTAACGTTTGCCGTCTGTCCGTTGTATAATACGGCGGTATTGTAAATATCCGGGTCATTATAAAAACCAAAAAGCAGTGATAATTTTTCAGTAGGCATATATTCTGCACCGAATTTAACAACGGTAGTATCAACATATTTTGCTGAAGTCCATGAATACTGGCTATGGGCAAGAGCTGCGGCAAGCCTTAAGTTATCAAATAAATTATATGCCAAACCGCCCTCAATAGTCATAGGATATCTGTAATGTTTATCCATTCCGGCAATATCAGTAAGGCTTATCGAACTGCCGCTTCTAAAAATTGCACCTGCACTAAGTTTCTTAAAAGGCTTATATATTACGCCGACATTTCCCTGAAATGCATAGCCGCTTCTTGAATAGTAATTACTATAAAGATTCGGAACAGGAAGCAATGGATGAGGAAGATTTGTAATATCTCTTTTTTCGTTCATATTTATAAGATCAACGCCTACTGCAACTGATAAATTTTCATATATTTCTCTTGCAACTGAAACGTTATAAATTAAAAAATTGTATTGTCCTTCTATCTTAGCTACGGTTCCTGATGGATATGGCGGTGTTGGAAGAGTCTGTTCAAGCTTCCCCCCTCCTCCTCCGGAAACATAAATACCTGCGGCGACTACAGTTTTTTTATCTTCGCCTACTGCTGTTGAAAATGCGGCAAAAGGCAGCAATGCGTTAGTTTGAAATTTATTAAACATCGGACCGTTTGACGTAGCATCATAATTTATATAAAAAACCGATGTCATGACCTGAGTGTTTTTTTGATATGCAAGACCTGCCGGATTCCAAAAAATCGCAGTCAAATCGTCTGCAACCGCAGTAAAAGCCTGACCATACCCTGCGGCTCTTGCTCCCGGCTGAATAAAAATACCTTTTGCAAAAACTGAATTCGCAACGAATAAAACAAATAAAAAAACTGTAAGAAATTTTAAGACCTTTAACATTTATCCCCCATTTTATGATTGAAAATTAATTTTTGCTTTCACGTTCCGGCTTTTTATAAAAAAACAAACCAGCAATAATTATGAAGTTTATAATTGATAAATTAACAGCGCAGAACAACCGCAGCTTTGAAAAGTGTATTTTAAACAGACAAATCAAAGTATTTCGAAAAGTATCAATATAGCGTAATCATGCCTGTAAATTCGCACAAAACCTATATATATTTCTACGGTTGTATTTATATACTATTCTGCCCAATTTTAAATCATTTAAAACTTATAACCTATGTCCAATCTGAACATATCTACAGGATATTCATACGTTACTCCGTTACTGACAACATCCTGAGTAAATGAATGCGTGTATGTTAATCCGAGATTAACATATTTTGTAACACTATATTCCGCACCAATACAAAGATACTGCATATTGTACATATCTATATTCGTAACGCTGTAATTTGCTCCTGAATCTTTATAAATATTCGGATCTGTGAAAAAACCTAAATGCAAAGCTAATTTATCGGTTGCTTTATATTCTGATCCTAATCTGAATTGGACAGTATCCTGATATTGGGCGCTTGTCCAGGAATATTTATTATAAGCTGCCGCAAATGCTACTGTCAAAGGATCTGAAACTTTATATGACGCACCCAATTCCATTGTCATCGGATATGTATATCCGTCTACAAATGAAGGATTTGACGAATTTGTTTCTTTAGGCAAACCTATATATGTTCCGCTTCTTAACATAAAACCTGTGCTTAACTTTTCTACAGGCTTATACATTATGCCGATATTGCCCTGAAATCCAAACGCGCTTCTGTTATAATCAACATCTGTTTCTCCGGGATAAGGCAATCCCAGCCACGCATACGGTATTTTGTAAACGAGCTTATCTTTCATTTCTATGCCTTCAAATCCTATACCGACTGACAATTTGTCATTTATTTTTTTTGCTAAAGATACGTTATAAACCGTAAAACTCTGCTGACCTTCAATTTTATAAGGTTCTATATCCGCAACTTTTCCGCCGCCGCCGCCCGAAGCATAAACTCCGAACGCAACGGTAACAGTTTCATTATATGGCATTGAAAATCCTAAAAAAGGAATTAACGCCGATGTTTCATATTTTTTAAATCCGAATGCATCATTGGAAGTAGCATTTGCCGCCACACCGTATAGAGAAAACATTACCTGTTTTTCTTTTTGGCAAGCAAGTCCGGCAGGGTTCCAATAAATTGCCGTCAAGTCGTCAGCTATTGAAACAAATGCAGTTCCGAAGCCTGTCGCTCTTGCGCCGGGAGTAATAAAAGGTCCTCTTGCAACAACAGAACTTGCAGCAACAGAAACAAGCAAAGCAACAGCTAAAAACCTACAATATTTTGCCATTATAAATCCTCCGTTTTTTAAACCGCCACGATCGTAACTTCATTTTCTCTGGCTTTTTTTATAACATCTTCTTTATCCAAAATCAAAGTGGCGCCTGCTTCAACAACCATTGCTCTGACTTTGTTATTTTTAAGCGTATCAATTGTTTTTAAGCCTATCACAGGAACATCAAATCTGAAATCTTGATTTGGTTTTGCAACTTTTACTGCTATTGCGTTATCACCTCCCAGAAAATATGCTCTTTTTATACATTCATCTGTGCCTTCTATCGATTCAACTGCAAGAACAGATCTGTCTTTTACGACAACGGTCTGCCCTATATCAAGCCCTGCTATGCTTTTTGCCATTTCAAAACCGAATTCTGCATCTTTTGTTTCTGCAGAATTTAATTTTTTGCCTGCAACAACACCCTTTTGGGCAATCATATCTTTAAGATAAATATGAGACGGTAAAAATTCTATTCCGTCTTTTTGAAATTCTTTTACTATTGCGCTTAAAATTGTATCGGCTTTTTTATTTACAAGAGAGCCAACAAGTTTCATTGCTCTTAAATCCATTTTAACTGCGGAATATATATTGACATGCTTTACATATCCGACCATAGTGACAGTTTTTATGTCTCTTGCCTTAAGCAAATCGACTGCCTTCTGAAACTGCCCCATTGAAATCCATTCCACTTCGCTGCATGTTTTTTCAATTTCGGCATCTGCTCCCTCTTTTACGGCTATAACAAACAATTTTGCGCCGCTTTTTTGTATTTCGCGCGCAACCAATATAGGGAATCTTCCGCCGCCTGCTATAAGCCCTGTATATTTTTCTTCTTTCATCTGTTTCTTATTATTCCTCTCTGTGAGGTTTTGATAAAAGAAATTATTTCCTGAACTTCCTTAAAAGGATCTGCCGCTAATTTTGAAAGCGCTTCTTCCAAAGTCAATTTAGACATAAACAATGTTCTGTATGCATGTTTTATTGCTTCTATTGTTTCTGACGGCATTTGATGTCTTTTTAATCCTATAAGATTAAGTCCGACAAGTCTTGCTCTATCGCCGTGCGTCTGAGCAAAAGGAATAACATCCATACTTACTTTTGATCCTGCTCCTATTATCGCATTTCTTCCGACTCTGGCAAACTGATGTATGGCTGACATTCCTCCAAAAATTACATTATCATGTATTTGGACATGTCCGGCTATCGCGCATGCATTTGCGATAATTACATTATTGCCGACTATACTGTCATGTGCCACGTGGGTATATGCCATAAGAAGACAATTCTTGCCAACTATAGTTTCATTTGTTCCTGTTGCTCTGTTAACTGTTACATATTCTCTTATTACAGTTCCGTCTCCTATAATAGTTTTTGTCTTTTCACCGCCGTATTTTAAATGCTGCGGCTCAGTTCCTATTATTGCATGTCCGAATATCTTACAGTTTTTGCCTATACTTGAATATTCAATTATTGCATGAGGCCCTATAATTGAACCGTCGCCTATGGTAACAGATTCTCCTATTATGGCATACGGACCTATTTCCACATTTTGACCTATTACAGCCGATTTGTCTACGATTGCAGTACTGTGTATCATATTATGCTCCTCTGTCGACTAAAATAAACATAAATTCAGCTTCCGTAACAAGTTTCCCGTCAACAAAAGCTTCTCCTCTTACTTTCCCTTTGCTTCCGCCGTCTTTTATAATTTCAACTTTCATTTCAAGCATATCGCCCGGAATGACAGTCTTTCTGAATTTCACATTGTCTATTCCCATAAAAAAGGCAAGCTTATTTTTCATATTTGGTTTTGATAAAAATAAGACACATGACGTTTGAGCCATTGCTTCAACAATTAATACTCCCGGCATAATCGGCTGTCCCGGAAAATGTCCCTGAAAAAAACCTTCGTTGCCGCTTACAGCTTTGTATCCTGTGGCTTTCCTAGGTTCACCTGATAATTTTACTCTGTCAACCATTAAAATAGGATATCTGTGCGGAATAATTTTTTGAATCTCTGCGCTGTTAATAATCCTTTCCGATGCATTTTGATCTTGCACTTTTTCCTCCGTTTGACTTCCTTCCTTAACAAGAACAGCCTTTTTCACGAATTCCTTAACAAAAAAACCGTTATTTTTATGACCCGGTTTTACTGCCACTATTTTTGCTTTTATCTGTTTGCCGAGAAGATAAAGATCACCTATAAGATCAAGTGTCTTATGTCTTACAAATTCATCTTCATATCTGAGCGATTCTTTATTATATATTCCCGACGGGCCGATCACTATCGCATTTTCTAAATTACCGCCTTTTGCAAGTCCGTTCGCCTGTAAAGCTTCTATTTCAAAATCAAAGCAAAATGTTCTTGAAGGCGCAATATCATTTATAAAAGAATCCTTTGTAATTACAAAAGAACCTGCTTGATTTTTTAAAAATGGGTGTTCAAATCCTATTGTGCATTCTATTTCAAATTTATCAGAAGGATATGCGGTAATACTTGTTTTGCCGTCGGTAAATGTAACCGGTTCTTTTATTTCATAATATTCTCTTTGGTCTTCAAGCTCTTTTATTCCCGCATCCAAAATCTGCTGCGTCAAAAGCTTTGCGCTGCCGTCTGATATCGGAGGTTCGTTATTATCTATTTCAATAATTACGTTATCTATTTTTAATGCGGAACAAATTGCAAGTATATGCTCTATCGTATACATCTTGACGCCGTCTTTCTCGATAATCGTTCCTCTGATCGCAACTTCATCCGATAAATGCTGCCAGTCTGCAGGAATATCTGGTTTTCCGGGCAAGTCAACTCTTACAAAATGTATCCCGTGATTTGCATTGGCAGGCTTAAAAATCATTTTACTCTTGTTGCCCGTGTGCAACCCTATTCCCTCAACAGTTACTTCCTTCGATATTGTTGTCTGTTTTGCCATAAACTCGTTATTCCTCTTTATTATCTAAAAGTTTTTCTAATTTTCTTAATTTTGTGTAAATTTCAGGCAATTTTTTCATAACTGCAAACATTTTCATATGTTCTTTTAACGGCTGAGCCGGACTTCCGAACATTACAGAATTTTCTTCAAGATCGCTCATTACGCCTGACTGAGCTCCTATCATTGAATTGCTGCCTATTTTAATATGACCGTTAACTCCAACCTGTCCGGCAAGAGTAACATTATCTCCCAGCTGCGTAGATCCCGCAATTCCGGTTTGAGCCACAATCGTACAGTTTCTGCCTATTTTAACGTTATGGGCAATCATCACAAGGTTGTCTATCTTGGTATTGTCTCCAATAACTGTCTTGCCTGTTGTTGCTCTGTCGACTGTAGTATTTGAACCTATTTCAACATTGTTTCCGATTTCCACAGTTCCTATCTGAGGTATTTTAAAAACGTCTTTGCCGGATGTTATAAAACCGAATCCGTCTCCGCCGATTATAACTCCTGATTGCAAAATACACAAGTTCCCTATTTTTATATTATTTCTTATTGTTACATTAGGATAAATTATACAGTCCGTTCCTATAATCGTATCGGAACCTATATAAACATTTGAAAAAACTTTAGTATTATCTCCGATTTCAACATTTTCTTCTATGACAACATTATCCCCTATATAAACACCGTTGCCTATTTTCGCAGTACCGGCGACTGTTGCTTTTTTACTGATGCCCGGTTTAATCCATAAAAATCTTTCGTTATCTATTATTGTTAAAATTTTTGAAAAAGCAAGATATGGATTTTGAACAAGAATTATATTTTTGCCGCCAAGATGGCTATAAGGCAAATTTGCCGGATATATTATAACTCCTGCTTTTGTGGAAGCAACAAGTTCCGCAAGTTTTTTATCTGCAAAAAACGTCACGTCTGTTTCAGATGCATCTGAAAGACCGGCGGCTCCTGTTATAATAAGATTTTTGTCTGATATGAGCTGCCCGCCAACGACTTTAGCAAGTTCTTCTAATGTAAATTTCATGTTTTAACCTCTTAAAAAGCATTTCCTATAGTAAAATAAAACTGCTGTAAATCTTCGCCCGGTTTATGATTTAAACCGTATCCCCAGTCAAGTCTCAAAGGAAATACAGGTGTGGCAAATCTTATGCCGAATCCTACGCCTGACTTAAGATAATACTCATTTTTATCCGAATTATCGTCGCCGAATCTCATATTCATATCGTTAAAAGTTTTCCATGTTCCTCCGATATCATAAAAGAAAGCTCCCTGCAGTATTGTTTTTTTATTTTCCTGAACTATAGGAAACTTATATTCGAGATTTAAAACAGCTATTATTTTTCCTCCGTCATAAGGGCCGATCTCTGTTCTATATTTGTATCCCCTTACGGTATCCGCTCCGCCTATATAATATTTTTCATACAGAGGAACATCTCTTGAATCACCGTAACTTTCTATAGAGCCGAGATTAAGATTGGCTGAAAAAACAAATTTCCAGAATGTAGGAAAAAACCATGTTCCCCTTGCCGAATTTCTGATATAGTGGACATTGCCTCCGAAAGGGCCTCCGGCTACGGTAACACCGTAAGAATATCTGGCGCCCTTTGTCGCATCATAAATATAATCTCTTGAATCATATATTACCTGTGCCAGAACGCTTGAAGTTTTATCTCTCGCCAAATCCGGATCATTTAAAATCTGCTGTTTTAAATCCTCATCTTTTATATCAAAAATATTGACATACTCATAAGTATATCCAAAAACGAGCGATGTATTTTCAGAAAGTCTGGGGCCTATTTTTACCGAACCTCCGGTTCTGCCTTCTTTATAAGCATCTGTGGTATAATGATAATCTCTTAATCTTTCCATATTGTATACTGACAACCCCAAACTCATAGCCTTATTCAAAAACCATGGTTCAGTCCAGTCAATCTGGTAATTTTGGCGTCTTGCACCGAATTCCCATAATAAATTAAGTTTTTGTGCTCTGCCGAAAAGATTCATATGCTGCAACTGCAGCGAACCTACAAACTGATCTATGGAAGAGTAACCTGCGCCGGCAGTTATCATTCCGGGTTTTCCTTCTGCCACGTTAAAAGCAAGATTCATAACATCATTAGTTCCGGTCGGAAGAATATTCGGCTCAACTCCGTCTATAAAACCTAAATTATAAATTTTTTCCATGCTTCTGCGCACTTTACCCGAAGATAACACATCTCCGGATTTCAGAAGAATTTCTCTGCGTATCGTATCTTCTTTTGTGCTTGTCAAGCCGTCTATAAAAATATCTCCGACATATACTTTATTGTTTTCCTGTATTGAATATACAACATCAACCTCGCCGTCTTTATCGGTTTTTCTGAAATCAGGAGCAATGTAAGACTGCAAATATCCTCTGTTAGAATAATCATCATAAATTTTATTAAGAGTAGTTACTATTTTTTCCTGGCTGAAAATATCGTTTTTCTTAAAATCGCAGTGTTTTGACAATTCTTTTTCAGAAACAACGTAATTGCCCTGAAAAGAAATATCGCCTATTTTATATTTAGGCCCTTCTTCAATTTTGAGGTTGATAAACATTTTAGTGCGGTCTTCGTTGTAAGTTATTACAGGAGCAGATACTGAAAAATCCATAAAACCGTTATCTTTGTAAAATTTTGTTATTGCCAAAATATCGTTGTTTAACGTTTCTTCTTTATAAACTTTTTTCTTTTTGGTTTTGGCAAGTTTTTTTATTTTTTTATATTTAAAAGACTTGCATCCTTCTATAATTAAATCGCCTATAAGTATTTTTTTGTTTTCCGTTATTAAAAATGTAACGGTCATAACATTTCTGTCAACGTCATTGGTAGGGTATATTTCTATCTGGCAGTCTGCATATCCTTTATCTTTGTACAAAGTAAGAATCTTTCTTTTTGATTCTTCAAGTTCAACTTTATCAAAAAAACCTTTCTCTTTTAATGTTGCTTCGCCTTTAAGCTTACCGGATGAAAACTGTTTATTGCCTTTAAATATTATTTTTTTTATGTAAGGTTTTTCAGCAACTGTAAACTTAATCGTCTGTCCGGCCTTATCAACATAAAATTCAGCATTTTCAAAATTACCGAGAGCAAGAATCTTTCTTATATCTTCTCTTGCTGTCGTTTCGCTGTAATATTTTCCCTTCTTGGTCGATATTTCAGACAAAACTGTTTTGGTTTTAACATTTTTGACACCTTCAATTTTGACGTTTTTTATCTTAAATCCGTCAGAAGCTGCAAACAAGACAGAAACAAACAACATGCACAGCATTACGGCCATTACTTTTTTCATTATATGAAGCCTTCCTTTAAATTTGAAATTATATTCTTGGAATTATATTAAAATACCGCTTAAAAATCAATAAAACTTCACCTTAAAAAAATAAAAAAACTAACTCCCGGTATTATTATAAAAATCAAATCAGGATTTTACAGCAATAATTAAGTCTGAATGGATTATTTGCTAAGTTATTTTGTTTTTCTTAAATAATTCAATGCATTTATCGCTCTTGAATGCTTGGGATTGAGCCTCAAAGTCAGCTCCCACATTCTTTCTGCCTCAAAATATTTGCCGTTTGCGTACAAACTGAGCCCTTCACGATACTTTAAATCGGCTGTTTTTTCATCTACTTCCTGAATCTCATTCTGATTTTGAGCCGGTTCTCTGCTGAAAGAACGCTGATTTTTTATTTTGTTAACCGATGCCATAAGTTCTGCTACTGATTTATCTATATGATCTTTTGCAGCCTCATAATAATTAAAAGATGTAGTGAATTTGGAAGACTGTACAAAATTTTGCAGTTTTTCCATCTGTTTTATACAGGCAACCCATTGTTTTTTTGCGTATTTATCAATACCGGACTGAAGAAGATCATTTGCCTGTTTTTCAAACT
The DNA here is from genome assembly GCA_963666965.1 of Endomicrobiaceae bacterium. GTDB lineage: Bacteria > Elusimicrobiota > Endomicrobiia > Endomicrobiales > Endomicrobiaceae > Proruminimicrobium. Next base: position 1,002,142 of record OY762939.1, on the reverse strand, counting down.
CGCTTTTTTGTTTCTTTAAAATTTCATCTGCCAAAATATAATTAACTTTTTTTAGAAGTTCCCCTATTTCTTTATTTTCTTTATCAAACTGAAGATATTTCATCCATTCTTTTGCGCATTGGTAATAATTGCCTCCGTAATAATTAACATATCCTGATGCATAAGTATAAGAACTGAAGTCGCTTGCCAGCATAGAAACAGAATCATCCTTCATTTTCTGCTTAATTTTTTTATAAAAAAACATTGAATTTTCATGATTGGGATATTTAAATATAAGATTTTGAAGCATTTCAGTTGCATATACATACTGTCCGTCAGAATAAAACCTTTTTGCCTGCAGAAATATTTTTTCAGCTTCAATTCTGGATATTTTTTCTTCTTCAAGTATATTTTTAGCCTCAGTATCAAGAATATTATTAGAATCTCCGGAAGTATAACGCCTGTTTTTTTGAGCCCATCTGTATGAAACGGAAAATCTGTTTATGATATCAATTTCATTAAAATCTGCAGCGTAATTCAGCGTAAAACCTGATATTTCTGCACCGAAACCGGCAGTTATATGTTCCGGATAATAACCTGCTCTGGCGGCATATTTTCCTGCAAATGAATATTCAATGCCCGAATATAATTCAATAATAGAATCTTCATTTCTTGCATCAAGTGAAAATGCAAGGATATCCTTTGACTCAAGCCTGTATTTAACAGGTATCTTAAGAATTGAACTTAGCACATAAATTTTCTGAAAATCTTCTCTGAAAGAATCAAGCTGTACTCCGCTTCCGGCGATATTTTGAGCTGAAAAACCTAAACCTGCAGATACTTTGGTTATATCAAAAAAATCAATATCCTCAATAAATTTTGAAAATGACAAATCAAAAGCAGTCCCGCCGTCTTTTTTTTCATATAAATCAATCATTATATATTTTAAATTTAAACCTGCCGAAATGCTCAACGGTTTGAAAAAATATGATGCTGAAATGAGATATGCCCATTGGTTTGTTTTTACAGTTTTGGCAGTATCAAATGCATCTTTTCTTATTTCTACATCTCCGCTTGCAAGATTGACGGCAGACAACCCTAAATTGAAATATTTTGACACATTCAGCCCGACTGCCGCTGAATTATAAGACGTTCCGTCAAATAAATTATATCTTCCCAATACGACAGCATTATAATCAAAATATGACAAAAGAGATGAGTTATAAAATGCTATCGACGGATCATTAACGTTATTTAAAATTGTTTCACCCTGGGCAAAAGCGGTTACGGAAGGACCGTGCGAAAGAAAATTTTTTCTTTTCCCCTGGGCATCGGCGTTCATGCTCAAGGAAAAAAATAGAATTAAAACAAATGTTATTTTATTATAAGAAGCCTGCATTTTTCAGTTTTTGTCTGTCCCGAATATTTTTTCTTTAAAACACACAGATATGTCCCGTTATACAAAACTCTGCCGTTGTCATCTTTGCCGTCATAAACAATCTCATTGCTGCCCTGCAGAAGACCGCTCTGGGATATTGTCCTTATCCTGTCTCCGTATTCAGAATATATGTCAATCTGAGCGCTGCCGTTTTCAGGCATTTCAAAAAATATTCTCGTATTTTCTCCTTTCTGCGGATTAAAAGGATTAGGAGCATTATAAACTCTGCTTATTGTCCCGAGCGTAATAAATGAAAAAATACCGGGAGACAGCAATTGCACTCCATATTGATTTGAAACTTTAACTTTCCAGTAATATCTTGTCCTGGACTGCAAATCAGATATCACATAATTATTGCTTATGTTTAAATTTGTTTCTGTCATATTTGTTGCATCTGTGCCTATACAAAAAACATAAGAAAGAATATCAGAAGGAACTCCTTTGGATACCGACCATGAAAATGATATTCCTGTATTCGGATTTGCATTATCATTTTGAGTGTTAATATTTAGATTTATAAAAGAATGAGGGCGCTCAGTGACTACAAAAGTCTGAAGCGGAGTTTTATAAATACCGGGATAATAATCATTTGTCGCTTCGCAGTAATATTCATATTCTCCGTATTCCGGATCCATAGCAGAATTAAAAACTGACGCTGAAATTGCATTCATGGCAATTTCCGAAAAAGTTCCGCTGCTGTTTTTAAGTCTGTAATAAAATTTAGGAAACCCGTCTTTGATTACATTTGCATAGGCATCAATATACTCTATTTGTATAACAGCCTGCGATTCGCTTTTTATTATTATTTTATTGTTACTATCGTTTAAAAGCAGCTGCGCTTTGGTTGAAGGAATATAATTAAACAAGTCGAAATACGAAGATGCTAAATCCAATTCAATTTCATCTGATTCAGAATTGTAATAAAAGATATTATCAGATGAAACATAGCTTATATTTGAATCAAGATTAAGCCATTCATTTTGCAGGGCAAAAGAGCCCGGATTTATATTCTGGCATAAATCATAGGAGCCTGATGAATCTGCGGTATTTATAGCTGAAGCGTTTACGGTGTAAAAAATTATGAGAATATTAAATAAAAATTTTATGTGTTTTTTCATTAAAATTTCACATTTTAAAGTATGCACAAAAGAATTACGATATCGGGGCGACTGGACTTGAACCAGCGGCCTCTCCCACCCCAAGGGAGTGCGCTAGCCAACTGCGCTACGCCCCGAATTTCACTCTTTTAAAATATCTAAAATTTCTTTAATATCTTCTCTAACCGTTTTTAATGAACTGTTATCCTGCAAATCTTTAAACAACTTAAGCTGAGGGTCTTTGAGTCTTCTGTCGCCCTTCAAGACTTTCTTAACGCCGGATATTGTGAGTTTCTTATTATACAATAAATCTTTTATCTCGTAAATAAGATCTATATCCCGCTGAGAGTACTTTCTTAAACCGGAAAATCTTTCAGGTTTAAGCAGTTTTTCTTTTTCCCAGTAACGAAGAGTATGTTCTTTAATCTGGACTCTCGCAGACACTTCTCTTATTGATAAATATTTTTTAATATCCATCGCCGTTATATTCTAGCACAATTTAAAAATTTAACAAACAGAAAATTATTTTTGCTTTGCAGCAAGTTCAGATATTGTTTTTACTCTGAGTCTTTTCCTGTGGATGCCGAAATTGTCAGATATTTCTTTGAGAGCCTTTATAAAAACATTTTTCATTTTAGCGTTTGCCGAAGCATAAATTTTATTTTTTTCGGTCAATTTAGATATATCCGTTCCGGGATATATACAAAAAAACGCAGAGTTAACGCAATAAGGATCAATTCTTTTTATAATATCAACCGTTTCTTTTACTTCTTCTTTTGTTTCTGTCGGAATTGCAAACATAACGCATAAAATTAAACTTAATCCTGCATTTTTAATAACATCGCAAAATTCTATAAAATCGTCATTTGAATAATCAGGCCTGTTAAGTATTTCGGATCTTATTCTTACGGAACCTGACTCAAGCCCTATATTAACGCACGTTACATTGGCCTGTTTTAATTTTTTTATAAAATTAAAAATATCTTTTTTCACGCCGTTATTAAAAGAAATATTTATTCTGAAACTCAGTTTGTTTTTTATTGAATTATTGTATTTCTTAAGAGTTTCAAGTAATTTATAAGTAAACTTGAGATTAACGGTAAGTGTTTCAGATTCAAGAATTATGTTTTTCGTATCAGGATATTTTTTTGTTATAAGCTTTATTTCTTTTAAAATATCATTTATATTTCTGCAGGAAACATACTGCCCGGTATTTTTGCTTTTAAAAACATGATTGACGCAAAAACTGCATCTGTGCACACAGCCTCTGCTTATAAGAACGCTGTGAACGTTTGAATCGTCAACATACGGCTCCCATATTTTTCTGTCTATTACCGGAAATTCTGCAAAATCGCAAAACGCCGCTACATGATTTTTTAATATCTTATTTTTTTCTTTAATATAAAAACCGTCCAAATCCGAAGCTTTTCTGCGGCCTGCCAGATAATCCGCGTATAAACGAACAGTTTTAAACCCCTCTCCTACGCACACGGCATCATATTTTTTACTTTTAATCAGACTGTCTGCAAATAATGTGGCATGGGCTCCGCCTATAAGTATTTTGACGGAAGGATTATATTTTTTTATAAATCCGGCTATTTTACCGGTTAAACCAGAATATTGCGAAACGCATGTTAAAAATACTGCATCATATTCACATTTTGAAAATATTTTATTTATGTTTTTTTCTATTGTCCGGTCATTGATCAAAACAGCCAAATCAATTTTATATCCTGATTTTTTTATTTGCGTTATTACCGAGGCAAAACCTATCGGAATACAGCTAAAATTCGGCAAAACTTTACTGGATGAAGTTTTAAAAATTTTATCGCCGTATGGATATATTGCCAATATTTTCATATTAATCCGTCAGAAAATTTCTCTGGATTGTTTAAATTTTATTTTTTTCTTTGGCGGTATCATAATTGTATCACCTGTTTTCGGATTGCGGCCTTTCTTTGTTTCGGTTACCTTTACATTAAAACTCCCGAATCCGGTTATAACGACTTTCTGACCGTCTTTTAAAGAATTCAGCATCAATTCGAAAATTTTATTTACGGCTTCGGCGGCATGTTTTTTGGACGGCATTATACGCGAAAGACTGTCTATTAAATCATTTTTTGTCATTTTTTCCCCTAAAATTTAATTTTATTAAATTTCGGCTTTAGGAGCTCTTGTCATGAGATCTATCACTGCCTGTTTAGCCGGTTTATTATTAAACAATACGGAGTAAACTTCATTTATAATCGGAAGTTCAATATTATATTTTTTGCCAAGCTCATAAGCGCTTATGGCTGTTTTTACGCCTTCGGCGACCATTTTAAGCTCAGCTTCTGCTTCTTTCAGCGTTTTACCCTTGGCAAGCATTTCTCCCAAACTTCTGTTTCTGGAATGTTTTGAAAAACAAGTTACCATTAAATCGCCTGCTCCGGATAATCCGTAAAATGTATCTTTCTCTCCTCCAAGCAAAACTCCCAGGCCCACAAGCTCTTTTAATCCTCTTGAAACTATGGCTGCCTTCGTATTATCTCCGAATGAAAGTCCGTCAATAATACCGCCGGCTATCGCAAAAACATTTTTCAAAGAAGCACCAAGCTCAACTCCTGTTATATCGCTCTGAGTGTATACTCTTAAATATTCATTCATAAATAAATCTCTGCATAAAATTGCGTTTTTTTCATTCTTTGAAGCCGAAACGACAACCGTAGGCATTCTTTTTGAAACTTCTTCGGCATGGCTTGGACCTGAAAAAACGACAACTTTATTTTTTTGTTCCGGAAAAAATTCTTCAATAATTTCTGAAACTCTCAAAAGAGAATTATTTTCAATGCCTTTTGTTGCGCTGATTATAAGTTTATCTGACATATTTATGCCGAGATTTTTTACAGAGGCAAGCGTTGTTCTTATAAAATGCGACGGAACAACTATCAACACCGCATCTGCCTGAGAAATGACATTTAAATCGTTTGTTACATTGACATTGTCAGGGAGCTTTGCTCCTCCTATAAAAGGTATGACTCTGTCTTTTTTTAATTTTTCGGCAATCTCTTTATTATATTCCCAAATTGAAACTTCATGTCCGTTTTCAGCCAAAACACATGTAAGAGTTGCACCCCATGAACCTGCGCCTAAAACTATTATTCTCATATATGATTACCTCTTTAAAATAATTTTATTTTCGGTCCCGTTCAATATTCTTTTTATATTGCTAAAATGTCTGATTATGACTATCAGCGCTATAACGGCGGCAAAAAAAACTATTGTATCCGGATATTTGAATATTTTTAAAATAATCGGCAATGAACATGCGGCAAATATTGATGACAGCGCAACATATTTTGAAACAACGAGAACAACTGCAAAAATTAAAAAACACAGCAAAGTAACAAACGGCGCAAAAGCAATAAAAACTCCGCATCCGGTAGCAACTCCCTTGCCGCCTTTAAATTTTAAAAAAACTGTATATACGTGTCCTATAACCGTAACAAACGCAACCGCCAAAATAAAATATATTGAACTGTTGACGTATGATGCAAAATAAACAGGAATAAAACCTTTCAAAGCGTCAAGAATAAATGTCAAAATGCCAAGGGGTTTGCTTACCGATCTGAAAACATTTGTCGCGCCGGGATTGCCCGAACCTGTTTTTCTTATATCAATATTTCTGAAATGCTTGGATATGACATAAGCAAAAGGAATTGCTCCGCACAAATAAGCAGCAATCAAATATATGGTTATTTTCATTTATTATCCTTGTCAAATTTTTTGTATTCCCTGAATTTTAAAACTATAGGAGTGCCTTGGAAAGAAAATCTTTCTCTCAAAAAATTTTCGATATATCTTCTGTATGAAAAATGAACAAGTTCAAGATTATTTACTGAGAATCTGAAAGTTGGAGGTTTTGTAATAAGTTGTTCGGATTCTTTGATTTTTAAAAGTTTGCCCTTGCGCTGTAAAGGTTTATTGGCGACCGCCGTTCTTATGGCATCATTAAGTTCCTGCTGCGTTAAAAGTTTTGAATACTGCTGGTAAACAAGCGGGGCCAGCCTGAAAATTCTGTCAATTCTCTGCCCTGTTTTTGCAGACATAAACACGATATCGGACCAATGCAAAAATTTTAATTTTTGTTCAAGCTGGGTTTGAAAAAGCTTTACCTGATCTTCCTTGTCTTCTATCAAATCCCATTTATTAACAGCCAATATACACGGTTTCTTTTTTTCTATTATAAGCCCTGCAATTTTTGCTTCGGTTTCTCCTATACCCTGTGATGCGTCAGCTACAAGAACAGCCAAATCTGCTTCATCAAGAGCATAGTTTGTGCTTAGCGAGGATAAATATTCCATATCGTCTTTTGTTTTATTTCCTCTGTGAAGTCCGGCCGTGTCTATCAGCATATAATCAGTATCGTTATAAGTTGCATGCACAGACAGAGAATCTCTCGTTGTGCCGGGCATATTATGAACTATGCACCTTTCTTCTTTAACAATAGCGTTTACAAGCGAGGATTTGCCGACATTTGGTTTTCCCACAAAAATAATTTTTAATATCTGATCGTTGTTTTTTTCATCCGCATCATATTCTATGCTGTCACAAATCATTTCAAGAAGTTCTGTCATATTTCTTCCGTGAGTAGCTGAAACGGGAAGCATATTATCAAACCCCAAACTGTAAAAATCATACAACTTTATTTCTTCAGCAAATGTATCTATTTTATTAACGACAACTATGACTTCCTTTTTGCTTGTCCTCAAAGTTTTCGCAATTGAAGGTTCAAACGGATGAACACCTTCTTTGCCGTCCACAACGAAAAGAACAATATCACAGCCTTGGATTGCCGCATCAAGCTGGCTTGCCATTGCTTTTGAAAATTCACTGACATTTGTGCTCCATCCGGCAGTATCTGTCACTATGAAACTTTTGTCTTTCCAGTTAACCACAAAATCATTTCTGTCTCTTGTTGTGCCGGGCATACTGTGGATAATTGCTTTCTTTTTACCGACAAATCTGTTAAACAACGTTGATTTGCCGACGTTAGGTCTGCCGACAATAGCTATTTTCTTATGCATTTTTAAAATATACTCCAAATTAAATTTACGTATTACGGATTTTATAATATTTTATGATAATTTTAAAATCCGCCGACGAAAGACAAAGTCACCGCAGCAGCTTTTGAACCGGACTGCATTGAACTGTATACATCTCCGGTCAATAAATAATCGGTAATAAAAGCTCCCTGATAACTGTCTCCGCATCCCGTCGTATCCACTACTTTTTGAACCTTTACGGCATCACACGTAAATTTTTCGCCTCTGTGAAAACTTACGCTGCCTTCTTTGCCAAGAGTCGCCGTAAAAACAGCATCAAATTTTCTTGACCATTTTTCAAGGATTTCAAGATTTTGGTTATTACCGCTTATAAAAAATAAATCTATGCTGTTTAAATATTTTTCCCAGTCAGGATTTATTTTCTCATCATGAAAATCAACCGAAAGCTTAAAATCAGCTTTATTTCTTACGTCAATTATGGCATCAAAACAAGCCTCGTAATATGTTGTTGCCACCGCATCCATCTTTTTCATAAAATCAAAATCAGAAGCAGTAATTATAAAATCTCTCCATACACCGTCATGCCAGCTGCCCGGCTTGAAATATCTGTCGCCGTTTTTATCTATATTTATTACATGATGCGCGGTTGCGCCTTTTACCGTGAATAAACGGCTTAAATCTATGTTAAAATTTGAAGCCGCCTGTCTTACGGAAAGTCCGTAACTGTCGTCTCCGATATTGCCCATAACATAAACTTCAGCCTTTCCCGTTTTTGAGCAGGCAACAGCAAGATTTAAAGCATTGCCGCCTGCCGCCACAGAGTTTTTCTCCGGAAAAACATCTACACAGCAGCATGTCATGGCAAGAATTTTCATTATTCCTCTGTATCTGAAAACTCATTTTTTTCAATTTTACCGTTTTTTTCGGTAAGTATTTCAACTTTTTTCTTGGCTTCGTTAAGTTTTGCGGAACATTCTCTTACAAGAGATATCCCCTCCTCAAAAAGCTTCATAGCCTTATCGATGTCAAGCTCGGAATTTTCCATATCATTTACAATCTGTTCAAGTCTTTTAATTGACGATTCAAAGCTGTTTTTCTTCATAAATAACCTCTGTTATTTTTGCTCTTGCCTTTCCGTCTGCAAATTTTATTCCTATATTGTCGTCATTTTTTATGCGGTCAACGCTTTTTAATATGCCTTCTGAATCCGAGCAGACTGAATATCCTTTGCTCAAAATACTTAAAGGAGACAGCAAATTCAGTTTCTGCGCATTAAGCTCAAGCTTAGTTTGTTTTGATAAAAGAACTTCTTTCAGACGGCGCAAAATTTTTTCGCCGCATTCATCCACATACTGTATTTTGTCTTCGTATATCAAATGAGGTTTTGAGAGCGCTCTTGATGTTTTAAATCTTTCCAGTTTCTCCGCGCACATTGACAATATATTTTTTATATCCGAGTTCATTCTTTCAAGGAATAAACTCAACCTATCTTCCGTATATTTTCTGTTTTTGACTATCACCTCGGCCGCCACGGAAGGAGTTGCCGCTCTGATATCGGCCGCAAAGTCGGCTATCGTGTAATCAATTTCATGTCCTACGCACGATATAACCGGAATATCGGAATTATATATTGCTCTTGCGACAATTTCTTCGTTGAAAGCCCACAAATCTTCAAGCGAGCCTCCTCCTCTTCCAACAAGCATAACATCAATATCACCGTGATTTTTATTTAAATATTCTATTGCGCCTGTAATTTCAAACTTAGATTGTTCTCCCTGAACTCTTACCGGATAAATTAAAATTTCAATACACGATTTAACATTGTTAAGAACTTTTAAAATATCATGCAGAGCGGCACCGTCTTTTGATGTTACGACTGCTATTTTTTTTATAAAAAAAGGAAGCGGCCTTTTTCTTGCTTCATTAAAAAGCCCTTCGCTTTGCAGTTTATTTTTTAAATTCTCGAATTTTTCCTGTAAACGGCCGCGTCCTGATTCTTCCATTGAAAAAACTTGAATCTGATACGACCCTTTCTGAATATAAGCGGTAATTTTACCGTAAATAACAACCTGTACCCCGTCCTGCGGGATAAATTTTATATTTTTGCCGAATCCTGCAAATAAAACAGCGGATATCTGCGAATTTTCATCTTTAAGATTAAAATAAGAATGTCCTGAAGAATAAGTTTTAAATCCTGAAATTTCACCCGTAATCCATACAGCCGGATAAGAATCTTCCAAAACTGATTTTATTTCACTGTTTATCCGGCTTACGGTATATACAATTTTATCTTCAAGATTCATCGCAGTCCTCTGACGGTGGTTATTATTACCGTCAACGCAAACATTTAATTATGCGTTTATTTCGCAACGTCCTGAGCTCTGACTTCCCTTATAACCGTAACTTTAATCTGGCCGGGATAATCCATTTCTTGTTCTATTTTTTTTGCAATATCATGAGCCACAACCTGCGCCTGCTTATCATCTATATTTTCAGGTTCTACCAAAACTCTTATTTCTCTTCCGGCCTGTATTGCATAGGCAGAAGAAACCCCTTTGAATTCTTTCGCGACTGTTTCAAGTTTTTCAAGTCTCTTAAGATAATTTTCAATTGTTTCTCTTCTTGCTCCCGGTCTTGCGGCAGATATTGCATCCGCAGCCGCTATAACAAACGCCTCGGCGCTCTTTGGTTCGTCAAATCCTTCATGATGCGATAAAATAGCATTTATCATTTTTGGAGATTCATTAAATTTCTTTGCAAGTTCGGCCGATATCTGATGATGAGTTCCTTCAACTTCATGGTCAACAGCCTTTCCTATATCATGCATAAGAGCGGCTTTTTTACAGAAAGCGATATCAAGTCCGAGTTCTCCGGCAATTGCGCCCGCAAGCCATGTAACTTCAAGAGTATGCTGCAGCTGATTTTGCCCGTAAGATGTTCTGAATTTGAGTCTTCCCAAAAGTTTTATTATCTCGGGATGCAGATTTGGAACTCCGGAATCTATAGCTGCCTGATCACCTATTTCTTTTATCTGGTCTTCAACTTCTTTCTGCGTTTTCTGGACAACTTCTTCTATTCTTGCAGGATGAATCCTTCCGTCAGCAATCAACTTTTCAAGAGCTTTTTTCGCGACATATCTTCTTACTCCGTCAAAAGCTGAAATCGTAATAGCTTCCGGAGTATCATCTATTATCAGATCAACACCTGTCGCCTGTTCGAATGTTCTTATATTTCTGCCTTCTCTTCCTATAATTCTTCCTTTTATTTCATCATTGGGAATCTGGATAGTCGAGGTCGTAATGTCAACAGTGTGATCTGCCGCAACTTTTTGTATTGCAAGTGAAATGATATCCTTCGCTTTTTTATTTGCATTTTCTCTTGTTTCCTGTTCAAGTCTCTGAGCAAGAACAACCGCGTCTTTTTTCGCTTCTTCAAGCATCTCTTTCATAAGAGACTGTTTTGCTTCCTCTCTTGTTATTCCCGAAATTCTTTCAAGAACGGCTTTTTGTTCGTTCTTTATGTTTTCCACTTCTGTTATTTTTTCATCAATAGTTTTTTCTTTCAACTGAAGATTTTTTTCTTTCTGCTGAAAATCCCTGTCTCTCTTATCAAGTCCGTCCATTCTTTTATCAAGAGATTCTTCTCTCTGCAACAATCTTTTCTCTGAGTTTTGAACTTCAACTTTCTTTTCTTTAAGTTCTTTGTCAAACTCTCTTCTTTCTTTATCTATGGCTTCTTTAGCCTCTATAAGCATCTGTTTCGTTTTTGCATCTGCAAGAATTTTGGCTTCGTTTATTATTCTGTCAGAAGTCTGTTCTACAGAATTTGAATCCAATCTCGCATATACGTATCTTACTATAAAACCCAAAACAAAACACAAACAGCCTACACCGATAAACATTAAAATATTTTCCAAAATAAACATACTCCGATCTCCTTTTGCAATATCAATTTGTTGTAAGTTCTATACATCTCTTTTCAGTTACAATTTTCCCGACGGGCAAATCATATTCTCCTATGGGCAGTTTATCTGTTAATTGAATCTCATAGGCAAGCCCTATTCTTTTAGAAACATCAAAGCCTACAAGCCATTTATCATAATATCCTTTCCCATAGCCAATCCTGTATCCTTTACTGTCAAAAACTATTCCCGGCACAAAAACCAGATCAATCTCATCTTTATTTACAATTTCATCCTGATTAAACTCGGGCTGTCTTATGCCGTAAACTCTTTCATAACAATCTTCAAGCTTAGATATTCTGATAGCCTGCATAACACCGTCTCCGGGATTTTTTATAATCGGAACCGTAACTTCTTTGTCATCGGCAAGCACTTCATTTATCATCATATCTGTAATCACTTCAGAACCGTAAGAAAGATAAAACATAACCGTTTTCGCATTTCTGTATTCTTCCATTTTTTTTATATGTGAAAAAATTATGCTGCTGTAAGCAAATCTTATAGCCGGCTCAAGTCTGTCTCTGATGCTAAGATAACCGTAACGCAACTTACTTTTTTCTGATTTTGTTAAGTCGTTCACTTATTTTTACCTCATATCCCTGATTTGTCGGCACATAAAATTTTACAGGGTCATCAAAATATTTTTGCTCAACGTAATGATCTTCAAAATCATGCGGATATTTATAATCCTTTCCGTGTCCGAATTGTTCACCGTCTCCGGAAGCATCTTTTAAATGATCCGGAACTTCTCTGTTTTTGCCGTTTTTTACTTCATCTATGGCCATATTAACAGCGATATAAGAAGCGTTCGATTTTGGCGCGGCTGCAACATAAACGGCAGCCTGCGCAAGAATAATTCTTGCTTCCGGCATTCCTATAAATTCAATAGCCTGCATTGCCGAAACAGCAAGAGTCAAAGCCCTGGGATCGGCGTTGCCGACATCTTCCGATGCGCATATTATAATTCTTCTTGCTATAAACCTCGGATCTTCGCCTGCAACAAGCATCTTTGACATCCAATAAACGGCCGCATCCGGATCAGAACCCCTCATTGATTTTATGAAAGCCGAAATGTGATCGTAATGCTGATCGCCTTTTCTGTCATAAACAATACTTTTTTTCTGTATCGATTCCTCAGCCACTTTTAAATCAAAAAGCCGTAAGCCTGAAGGATCTGGCAGCGTAGATAAAACGCCTATTTCAACGGCATTTAAAAATCTTCTTGCATCTCCGTTTGCATTTTTTATCAAATGCTGTTTGGCGTCATCAGAAAATTTTATATTCAGATTGCCGAATCCTCTTTCTTTATCTGAAATAACAGAATCTAAAATTTTTAAAAGATCTTTGTCAGCCAGTTTTTGAAACTCAAAAACAGTAGTTCTTGAAAGTATTGCCGAATTAATATAAAAAAACGGATTTTCAGTTGTTATTCCTATAAGCGTAATTATTCCGTTTTCTATATCCGGCAGCAGCGCATCCTGCTGAGTCCTGTTAAAATGATGGATTTCATCCAGCATTAAAATAGTTTTTTTGCCGTACATCGCCAGCCTGTTTTTAGCCTGGTCTAATATTACACGTATATCGCTTATGCCTATTAAAACTGCATTTGCTTTTTCAAAATAGGAACTGGTCTGGGAAGCTATTATGCTTGCAAGAGCAGTCTTGCCGCTTCCCGACGGTCCGTAAAAAATTACCGAACCTATACTGTCAGCCTCTATTGCTCTTCTCAGAAGCTTTCCGTCTCCAACTATATTGGCCTGACCCATATAATCTTCAAGAGTTTTAGGAGCCATCCTTGAAGCTAACGGGCTGTGCCTGCCTGAAGAATCCGAACTGCTTTTAAAAAAATCTTTCTGGTTCATAGAAAAAAAACAACCCCACATTTGCCGTGTCTGTTAAGTATTTAAAGCCCTTTTTTATAAGTGAGAAACAGGGTTTATGTAAAAAATTACATAACTCGCCTGCAATTCTCCTAAAGAACTTCATAGGAATAAATACATTAACAAAGAATCACCAACAATGTAGGGTCAAATCTATTACTCAGGAACCTGAAGAGCATCATCAACTACTTTGATGAGCTCTTTTATCTTTTTAGTATTTGTATCTAAAAGTCCTGCTTCATTCCCTTTAATTGTCAACAATTCTTTTGCTATCTCAAAAGTTGTCAAAGCCCTAAGTACTCTTGTGTCAATTATATCTTTATACTTATCATTGTTTTTGATTTCTTCGTATTTTTCATTCACAAATTTCATAATCTGGGCAGGAGAATCAATAAACAATTCGTCAGAACCGTCGCTCGAAACTCCCAGCATTGAGGCATCTACGCCCATGATTTTGTTTTCGGAAATATCCATTATACTATTCGCCCTTGGAAATCTTTTTTAAAACAGCCTCAAGTTTTTTTACTGCTCGTCTCTGCTTCTCTTTCAATATTTCATTTTCAATAACACGGGCTTTATAATTGGCTTCTTCTTTTTTCAAATACCCTACATCGGCTTTAAGTCTTTCATTATCTTCCAGCAATTTCTTATAAGCCTTTGATAATTTGCCAAGTTTTATTGATAGAATTCTCAACTCTTCTTCCACTGTATTATAATATAAAAAGAGATTTTCATTGTCAAGACGCTTTCATTGATTTTATTTGTAAAATTATTGTGTTTTTGAAAATCTTGCAATAAAAAATTCGGCATTTAAAGATGTATTGCCGGAAAGATGAAACCTATACGCTTGTCTGTATTTAAATAAAACCGCAAAACATGCCAAAAATCTTGAAAAAACAACAGGTATTTTGTTTAAATCTTTAAATCCGCCGGAAAGAAAGTATTCTATGACCTGAGGAAGCCCGTATCCAACTATGCAATTTTTAAAAAGTTCGCAAAAAACTTTAAATCTTCCGATTTTATATATGGCGGGTTTGGAAGAAAAGCATCTTGCGCCGCATATAAAAACAATACGATTACGTTCTTTTTCTATTCTATCCTTAAAAAAAGAATAACTTATAAGTTTTTTGGTTCCAAATTGCCTTCTGTTAAAAACGGATATATATTCTTCCGGAATATCTGATGTATCGGAATCCGAACAAATGCCGATTCTTATCGGAAAAGGCAGGATATTTCCTTTCATGTCTATCAAAGGCGTATCATCAGAAAGAAGTTTTATTTTTTTATTTTTAAGCAAATTATAAAGCAGTGTGCTTTTGCCGCCGCCCTGAGGCAGCATACACACGAAAGTCGTTCCTTCAAAAGAAAACGAACAGGCATGTATTCTGTGAAGCCCTTTTCTGTCAAGCAACTCTCCGGCTCTTGAATGAATGAACAAATAAACAATTTCATAAAGCAAGTCCGAATTCAGAGAAAAAAATTCTGCGGAATTTTTTTTCTTGTCAAATATCACAAGAGCCTTGCCGGAATAATCTGCATATCTTAAATTGTCTTTATCATAAATTATACAGTCGTTTTTATACATTGAAGCGCATATTTCAGGAATACGTCCGTAATCCGGTTTGGAAAAATTGATATTTACAACAATATCGTTTGAGATTTCTGAATTACTTAAAAAATAAGCAAAATCCTCGCCTATTCTGTCTACAATCGCCGAGTATCCTGAAATCAAAACTCCGACGCCGTAAAAATTTAAAATTATTTTTTTATTTTCCATAACGCTCCGTTAAACAAACCGGCTATAAATCCGGATCCGTATGATATATGCGCAGAAATTGAAATCAAAAACATCACCGGTATATCAGAAAACTTCAGTTTATTATTATAAACCGCATTGGCTATATTATTAATCGTAAGAAGCAAATATATAAACAATAAAATAAATTTTGTTTTAAAGAAAATGCTCCATACTATATATAAAACAAAAACTGCCGGAAACATATAGACAAAATGCAGGCTTGACGGCATAAAAAAAGGCATTAACGCTCTTCCTTTACCTGAATTAAAAACCTGAACCAAGAACTGATACAACGAACTTCTCCTGTGATGATAAACAATCAAATCCGGCGTATATAAAAACTTTACGCCGCATTTTTTCATTTGTTCAAGCAAAAGATTTTCCTCGTTATAATGAAGTTTTTTTTCAAATTTCAGATTATATCTTTGAAAAAAACTTTTTCTTACTGCCAAATTGCATAATATCAATTCAGTATCGTCAGTGAGTCTGTCTTTGCCGAAAGCCGCATAACGGCTGCTCATTTTCCATGACAAAAAATAAGTTGAGAGCATTATTCCGCTTAGTTTTTCAAAATTTGATGAATTTTCAGGAGTCAGATTAGGTCCGCCTATAACGCCTGCAATGGGAAATTTATTAAATTTTTCATTTAAAATTTTAATATTGTCGGCAGTAAAAAAAGCATCGTCGTCAAGGAAATATATAACATCGGCATTTATTTTTTCAACACATATATTTCTGGCAGATGATTTATCGATTTTATCACTGATCGTTTCAAAAATAAGTTTCGGATAAAAATCTTTTGTTTGCTTTAAAAAATCTTCGATTTTAACATCGGCTCCGTTAACAAGAACAAAAACATCCGAATCAAATTTCTGCGCGCACGAAATTGTTTCTTTCAGATATTCGTATTTATTATTCGATGAAATGATTGCTACCGTTATTTTATTCATTTTTTATATTTTTGAGCTATATACAGCATTTTGCCGTAAAATATACCGTCCTGCAGCATATATCCGTTTGTACACGTAAGCCAGCAGTGGCATTTTCTCGCATTAAAAAATTCTCTGGCTTCTTTTGCCTGCTTGGATTTCCATAACTCATCAAAAGAATCTTTTTTAAGATCGCCTGCAAAAATATTTTTGTGAACCGGACAAAAATAAACCTCGCCGTAAGGATTTACCATGGCATACTTCTCACCGCAAGGGCAATTCGGGAAAAATCTGGCCGGATTTTTTATGTATTTGATTATATAATAAAGAGAAAGGAATCTGGAAGTCAGTCCTTCATTCTGCAAAAATATATTTTCATCAAATTCCGATATATTGCATTCTTTAGCCATTTTGCGTGTTATGATATCTATCTGTTTTTCTATCTTTTCAACGACGTTATTATCCCATGCAAATTGTTTTGTTTCTTTTTTTTGAACAAACATCTGAAAAGAAACATGATAGCCTCTATCAGCACACCAGTCGTAAACATCAACCATTTTATCGCAGTTATCCGGCATAAGAGTATAATTCAAACTAAAATAAACTTCCGGAAATTCTTTTTTGAGCCTTTCAAGATTAGATGACAAATTCTCAAATGCTCCGCTGCGGCCTCTTATATTATCGTGGTCTTTTCCGATTGCATCTATTGAAGTGCCTATCGATATTTTATAAAGCCCGGTTTCTTTTTTTATTGCGTTGAGTTTTTCAAAAACAAGATGTCCGTCATATAAATTTGAAAGGATTAATATTTCAGTTTCAGGATACTGCTCTCTTAAAAATTTTACTATGTCCGTAATATCGTGTCTTAAAAGAGGTTCCCCTCCGCTTACAACAATAAATCTTATATTTTTTAAAAAATCGGACTGAGAAACGATTTTTTTTATTTCATCAAACGTCATTTCTTTTTTGTCTTTATTTTTAAGAGCGTCCAGATTGCACATTATGCATTGCGTATTACAGTTATATGTAAGTTCAAAATGAAGTTCTTCCGGCGCAACGCACGATATATCTCTTTGAGGAACGGTTTTTTCTATAAATTCTCCGAATTTGTAAATAAAATTTCTAAGTTCTTTCAATCGGTTTCTCCGAAAATTGTTTTTAATTGGTTTTCATATTTTATTTTTGATTCGTTATCGTTGAGTTTTGCTGATGTTTCAATCAATTTTTTAAAAATTTCCTTTGATTTAAATTCAATGTCAGCCGATTTCTGATAACATTCTCTGGCCTTTTCAAATTTTTTATCATAAAAATAATATTCTCCCAGCAAAAACCATTTGTCCGGTTTTACCGCACTTATTCCTGATGTTTCAGGATATCTAAGTTCAATGGCAAGGCGGCAAAGTCTTTCGTATCTTTCAAACCTTTTTGCATAATCGTTGTCTTTTGATTTCCAATATAAATGATGCGAAGCGTCCGTTATGCCGAATTTTTCAGGATTATTTTTAATAAATGTGCATTTTTCAAGAGTAAAGAATGACTGGCTTGCAAGAATAGAATTTACATAAGGTCTTGCCATTTTTAAAAAATCAAGTGTGTTTTCGAAATCTTCTTCAGTTTCAACCGGAAATCCGCACATAATGTTTATTTGAAATGATATACCCGCATCCCTTGTATTTTTAAAAAGAGCCAGCGCATTTTTTATGTCAAAATTTTTATTCATGGCATTTAAAACTTTTTGAGAGCCGGATTCTATGCCGTATCCTAACCATCCGCATCCGGCTTTTTTCATTTTTTTTAGAAGTTCAGGACTCATGTCATTTCTGACTGCAGCCTGGCCGGCCCATGAAATTTTTATTCCGTTATCTATGATTAAATCGCAGAATTCCTCCAAAACTTTTAAATTACCGTTAAGTAAAAGACCGTTAAAATAAAAATAATTTATCTGAGGAAAATCTCTTGTATGTTTTACAATCTGCTCATATAACTTTTGGGCGCTCATTGTTCTGTATTTAGGCCAAAACAGCCTCTCATAGCAAAAATGACAGGCATTGATACATCCTCTTGAATCAAGAATATCCAGCCTGTGAGGCTGAGAATATCTGTTATTTAAAATATCTTCTTTGAAATCTGAATAATCAGGAATCGGCACATCATCAATATCTTTTATAAAATCAGAATCTCCGCAGTCGACAACGCTGCCGTTTGACTTGAATAAAAATCCCCTGCATTTTGGAAGATTTGTAACATCAAATCCTTTTTGTAATTTTTCTAAAAGTTCTTTTAGGGGTATATCGGCTTCTCCGTAACATACGTAATCAATAAAAGGCTGTTCGGCAAAATCATATGCCATTTGCGTTTTTGCGGCTTTATGCCCTAAAAATACAACCACCGCGTTCTTATTGATTTGTTTAATTCTGCGTGCAACCTCATAACTTATATTTACAGACGGAGTATGAGTATCAAAAATAAAAATTTCCGATCCTGTTTCAACTATTTCTTGAATCAGAGAATCAGCTTTTGAAATTTCCAGTATCGTATCCGTAAATGTATTATTTTCCCATACCGAATAAAAATCTCTGTTATCCCAGTACTTTTTATTTTCATCGTCGCATCTGTGATAAAATAAATTATTTAGGTCAAAACAAAATGTTTTATGGCCCGACTCTCTAAGATACGATGAAAAATATGCAAGTATATAAGGAGGACAGTAACGAACCCACCATGGAGCTTTAATAAGGGCTATTTTCAATTTTATCTTTCCTCGTCAACTATCCATTTGTATTCGTCGCACGGACAGACTTCGGCTTCGCACGGCATAGGCTTGTCAAACAATTTAAAATCTTTATCAAAAATATTGCCGAATGGTTTATTGCTCAAAGGTCCGCATCTTGTAACTGTTCCGTCAGCCTTAATTGAAGCGTAAATCTGGCCTGCTCTGCAAAGTTTACCCTTTGTTTTTCTGCCTTCAAGATGGTATTTTTGTCTGTCAATATCACCCAGATAAGGTTTCATCATTTCTCTTTCTTCTTCTGTATAACTTTCAGGATATTTTTTACCGTTATATTCTCCCCAAAAAGCGGCAAGCGCCATCATTATTCCGTGTTTTTTAAATTCATCGTCATAAAATTTTATTTTATCCATATTTGGAGGATAAGCCAAATAACAAACTCCGCCTTTAAAACCATATTTGTAAAGATATAAAACTTTTCTTATAAACGGCTCAAGTTTGGTTTCAAGCGGATGAAAATTCATATCAAGTCTTACTCTCTCGGGATTTAATTTTCTTGCAAAAGTAAACATATCTCCCGAAAGCTGGCACGTCACTTTTATGGTATGCCACTTTGAAATTGCTTCAATAAGCTCTATAAAATTAGGATAAAGCATAGGTTCGCCGCCTGTTATCATCAAATGGCATTCACCGTACATTTTATAAAGACGTTCCCACAATGCAATCATCTCGCTTAAAGGCGGATATTTGTTTAACTTATCCATATCCTCCCAATTTTTATCAAACCAGCAGTAAGGACACCTGAAATTACATCTGTAATGCGAATCCCAAACAAAATTAATTTTTTCCATAATTTATATCTTCCTTAATTAAAATAAAACGTAAACAAAAGGGACTACTGCGCTGCTTTTAGCAAAGACAATCAAAAGCCCCAAAACAAGAAAAACTAAGAACATGGGAATAAGCCACCATGCTTTTTTCTCCCAAAAAAAATCCCAAAAATCTTTTAAAAATTTTTTCATCAAATATCCTTATAAATTCATTTTATGTCTATACATGCCTTCCACTTCATCAACAGGTCCGAAAGCCATCTGCGTTCCATGGTCTATATAAAGCGCATTTGTACAGTATTTTTTGACATCGCCAAGACCGTGTGATATAAATAACACAGTATGACCTTCCGCTAAAACTTTTTCAAAGGCATTAATACATTTTTTCTGAAAAGCAATATCCCCTACGCTTAATACTTCATCAACAAGTATTATACCTTTTAATGTTTGTATCACGGTAGCAAAAGCAAGCCGTGCTATCATACCTGATGAAAATTCTCCGAGTTTTGCTCCCATAAAATTTCCAAGTTCGGCAAACTCAACTATTAAATCCATTTTTTTATCAATCTCTTTTCTTGTGATGCCGTGCAGCGCTCCGTAAAGATAAACATTTTCCAAGGCCGTAAACCTTAAATTAAATCCCAGACCAAGCTCAAACATACATGATATTTCTTCACTTATATCAAAAGTTCCGCTTGTCTGTTTCATAATGCCGGATAAAATTCTAAACAGCGTAGTCTTACCGGCGCCGTTATGACCTATAACAGCAATCATTTCCCCTTTTTTAACGGAAAATGATACATCTTTCAATGCCCACAATTCTTTTGACGGAAGAGTCCCCGTCATTTTATATCTTAAAGATGTAAAAAGCGTCAGCCGTTCTCTTGTGCCTATTTTGAAGCATTTTGATAATTTATCTGTTTTTATAACTGTAGTCATTGTATTTTTTCCACAAAATAACCTTCAAATTTTTTAAACAAAAAATATCCTGTGATAAACAAAACCGTAGCTAATACAAAAACATATAACAATCCTGATAGCTGAGGCATTTTAGAGTCAAGCAGTATTTCACGCGAAGCCTGTATTATATGAGTCATCGGATTTATAAGTATAATATTTCTTTTTGTTTCAGAAAGCATATCAAGACTGTAAAATATAGGAGTAATGAAAAAACCCATTGACGTGATAAGAGACCATATTCTTGTCATATCCGTAAAATAAACTCCTATCAGAGCAAGAATCAAAGATAACCCTATTATCAGATACAGAGTAAGAACAAGCAACGGCAAAAGCAGAAAAACATAGAAAGTCAAATAGCCTTTTATAATAAGCACAAAAAAAATAAGTATGAAAAGTTCAAAAAAATGTGAAAACATAACAGCAAAGACGGAAGCGTAAACAATACATTCCTTCGGAAATGCTATGCTTTTTACAAAATTTGAGTATCTCATAACCGATGTAATTGTTGCCGTTGTAGCGCTTGAAAAAAAGCCCCACTGAACCATACCTATCAGCAGATAAAGCGGAAAATCCTTAATAGTTTTCATCCAATCTGCAAATATTGTATATAGAACAAAAAAGAAAACAAGCGGATACAATAATGTCCAGCTAAAACCAAGCAGAGTCCCCTGATCTCTCATTCTAAAATCAGAAAACGCCAATTCCCAAATCATTAATCCGTATTTTTTAAATTTATTCATAAGTAAAAATATTGAAATTATTCTCTAAACTGATATATGATACAAATTACATAAATCAAGTGCAATTTTATATGCCGGAAAACATGCTTTACAATCCGCCGTTTGCCATAAAAGAAATAATAATCGGAGCAAAAAGAAGTATAAATATTGTCGGGAACATCAGAAGAATCATAGGAATTAGCATTTTCACAGGCGCTTCCTGCGCCTTTTTTTCGGCGGCAGCGGCATTTTCAAGTTTAAGCTGTTCGGATAATTTATTAATTGATTCAGCCATGCCTATTCCGGACTCCAAAGCCGAATTAATTGTTCTTACAAAAAGATTAAGCTGCGCCATTTCATATTTTTCTGCCATTTCGGAAAGAGCCTGTTTTGTATTTACTCCCATTGATATTTTAGAATTGACTGTTTTAATTTCCTTTGCAAAATCCCCTTCGGATATACCGGCGATTTTTAAAAGAGCATTGTTAAAATCTACGCCGGCGCTGATCATAACCGCAAGAAGATCAGAAACATTCGGAAGCTGTTTTATTACAGATGCTCTTTTTTTCTTATGCATTTCAATTATTTTTATATACGGAAGAAAGAAAAATAAAATTCCCGAGAAAAAGATTACCGTAATATCGGTCCCGGCTGCAATAAAACCCAGAAGAACACCTGTAAAAGCGAAAAAGAACTGCAGCATCAATAATCTTTTCCCGTTAAATTTCGAATAAGGCTCATCAAGAATTTTAAATATGTCATTTGTTTTTTTAATATAATCATCGATATATTTTATTTTTATTTTAAAAAAATAAACCGAAAGAGTATCTGATATTTTAAAGATATTTTCCAGAAAAAAATAACCGTCGCCGCTTGATTTTACCGAATATGTTTTTTTTGCAATTTTCAAAGAGACTAAAATATTAAAAACATAGTAAACCGCTATAAAGATACTTACTGATAAAAACATTATTCCGATTACAAGATACATTAAATATCAATCTCCGTTATTTTTTTCATAAAAAAGGAACCCAATAGAAGCATAACAACAGCAATAAAAAATATAATATTTCCAAGAAATGTGGTAAAAAGAATCCCCATTATATCAGGTTCCATAATGTATACAAAAAGAATTATAAAAAACGGCACTACGCTGACTATCAAACCTGAAATTTTACCCTGTGCCGTCAAAGTTTCGACTTTTGAATATATTTCGATCTGTTTAACCACAGATTGTTCTATTTTTCCCAGCATATCTGAAAGTTTTGCTCCCGTTATATTTGCAATTCTTATCGAATCTATAAAAAGTTTATATTGCCCGCTTTCTATATTTTTTGAGCTTTGATTTAAAGCATCGTCAAGACTTAATCCAAAAGAAACAGACTCATGAATTTTTTTAAATTCAGCAGAAAGAGGCTCGTGAATTTGCCGTGAAACTTCGTATATTGTCTGATTTACGGATTGTCCGGCCATAATATTATTCTTAAATATTTTTATCATTTCCGTTATCTGTCCGTTTATTTTTTTGATTTTATCTTTTTTACGTTTCTCATTGATAAGCCATTTAATATAAAAAAATATTACGGCAGATAAAAGCGCAAATATAAAATTAAGAATAAAAAATACGGTCAAAAACAAAAAAAACGCCAGGAACAATTGTTTTCGTTCCGGTTTAATATTTCTTAACGTATTTGAACCGCTAAAATTCATTTTCAAAAATAAAGCTTTTATTAAAAAGTAAAACGAAACACCTATACATAAACAGAATAACACAAGCATAATCGGCCCTGTCATAAACACACTTCCGTTATTTTTTTATATTTATCATCTTGTGCATCGTAAACGAATACAGGAACAAATTCATACTGCTGCAAATTTTCTGAATCTGACTTTTTCAACATACATATTTCTGATATTTTTCGCTTGCCGTCAGGAAATCTTTTTATCTGAACTATGACGTTAATTGCCGAAGCTATCATAGAAATTATGGATTTTTCCGGCAAATCGACTCCGGCCATAAGCGACATAACAACAAGTCTTGCAACTGCATCACGGCAGGAGTTAGAATGGACAGTTGTCATTGATCCGTCATGCCCGGTATTCATTGCCTGAAGCATATCAAGAGCTTCTCCCGAACGGCATTCCCCTACGATTATTCTGTCCGGTCTCATTCTCAAAGCATTAACAACAAGCTGCCTGATTGTAATTTCGGCTGTTCCTTCAATTGATTTGACCCTTGTTTCAAGTCTCACTACATGTTCCTGCTGTAATTGAAGTTCAGCCGAATCCTCTATTGTAATTATTCTTTCATCATTGCCTATAAATGAGGATACCACATTCAGAAGGGTTGTTTTTCCTGTTCCTGTCCCGCCTGATATCAGAATATTTTTCTTTAAAGAAACAGCCTTTTTTAAAAAGTCCATCATCTCTTCGGTTGCACTTCCGTAAGCTATTATATCTGCAGAAGATAATTTATGTTTTGAGAATTTTCTTATTGTAAGAACAGGTCCGTTTAAAGCCGCCGGAGCAATTATGGCATTGACTCTAGAACCGTCTTTTAGCCTTGCATCTACTATTGGAGAAGCATCGTCTATATGTCTTCCCACGCCTGATACGATTCTGTCTATGATAATCTTCAGTCTGTTTATATCCCGGAAAAAGATATCTGTCTGCTGAAGCTTACCTTTTTTCTCAATATAAATATTTTTACCGCCGTTAACCATTATTTCCGTAATTTCGTTATCGGCAAGCATATCCTCAAGTATCCCCAAACCGACCATATCGTCGCTGATTTCCTTTATAAGCTTATTTTTTATTTTAAGTGCAAGATCAATGTTATAAAATTTTAAAAGTTGTTCTGTTTTTTCTCTTATAATGACTCTTAGTTTAATCAAATCGCTTTCATTTAAATATTCTTTCATTTTTTCAACTAAATCTTTATGAAGTTTTTCTTTTAAATTTTGATATTGCTGCGAATCTTCGCCAAATTCATTTTTCACGGCGTATATATTTATATTTTCAATTTTAGATACAAGTCCGTACAAAGACTCTGTAAAAGAATCTGATTTGTCTTTAAATAAAAAATCAGGACTTGAAATTTCATAAATATTTTTTGAATTTAATTTAAACCGGATGGCATCTCTCAATAATTCATCTTCATTTTTATTT
The DNA here is from genome assembly GCA_963666965.1 of Endomicrobiaceae bacterium. Taxonomy (GTDB): domain Bacteria; phylum Elusimicrobiota; class Endomicrobiia; order Endomicrobiales; family Endomicrobiaceae; genus Proruminimicrobium. The sequence goes on along the minus strand of OY762939.1, from coordinate 977,610 downwards.
GCCAAAGAAAGATTCCAGTCGCATGAAAAAAACACAGGAATGATATTTAAAACCTTGCTGTTCAAAGACAGAAGGCGTATATAAAGATTTTTAAAGTTTTCAAAGGAAACAGGGTCATTCTCAAAGGGCAGCAAAACCGCATCTGACAATTCTATATTTTTGTCTGTTTCAAAAATCCCGCCGCGCAGAACAACAATAACATTTTCATATATAGACGAAATAACTTTAAGCAGACCTTCAAATTCTCCGCTTTTAAAAGCATCCGCTCCTTTTTCTCTGATACACAGTATTTCTTTTTTAGAATTTAAATACGTTCTTAACATAACGGTATTTATATCTTTTATAACTTTTATCGTATCATCGACATATTTGACATCGTTCTGGTAAACAGACCAAAACATATCATTGCCGGCTGATCTTAAATCAACTACGGCGCAAGTTTTATTTAGTCTTTCAAAAACAGAGAAAAGACCTCTGGCAATCAAATTAGTCGACAAAGAGCCGTCAGACTGAACAATTGTTATTATTTTTGATTTATTAATCATAAAAATTCACGATTTTTTAAAACAATTTATTTAATATTTTATTTTGAATATCTGCTTAATATTTCATAAGCTTCTTTTTGGTTTCTCTGTATTTCTCGTAGTGTTTTTTGATCAATATTGTTCTGTTTAACTTGCGGTTTCAACGATGCCGCATCGCTGAATATATCATTTATCTTTACAGAACTTGTTTCTTCAATCGTATTATCGGAAGCTGCTCTTAATACTGTTTTGATAACGCCTTTTTCCTGAGCTAAAAAAACAGCCTGCGCTTCTTTCATTGAAACTGCTATTGTTACGGGAATACTTCCGGCTGCAGCCTCGCGCTTTAAATCATTGACTCCGCCTATTATATTTTCGCCTACAGCCAGCACGAGAAGATTTTGAGCTATAATTCCCGAAGCCTCAACAACTGTCCTGTCTTTTGATTCATAATCAATAACGGAAACAATATCAATTCTGCTGCCCGGCATTAAAATTCCGTAAACTTCATCCTTTGAAAATGTAATAGTTATTGCTTTTTTGCCGTCGGGTATTGTGTTTGCAATACCTCCGTCAGAATTTATAGGTAAAATTTTACCGGAAGTTATCTGTTCACCCTCTTCAAAAGAAACAATCGCCATGTATCCTGGTTTATCGTTTACAATAAACTGTTTAACGCCAGAAACATATTTCGGCTGGGCAAATTCCTTGGGGATAAGTTTTTCTTTTAGCATTGAAGGCTCTATGACAGCACCCTGTTCTATTCTTACTGCAGCCACAACGGCTTTAACAGGTTCCGACATGCTTTTTGCCTGACGTCCTATATCAAAAAAATACAATCCTATAAACAGTGAAGCTAAAACAGCAAAAATCAGCGCTATTAAAAATTGTCTTCTCATAGTTATCTTCCATTTTCCATGGCCTCTGTTTTAATACTGTTATTTGCTTTATTAAATAACGAATTTAAATTGCCGCCAAATAATTTAACGGCTACCAATGCCACTATGACAACCAAAACAATAATAAGAATATACTCAACCATCCCCTGGCCTTTTTTGTTTCTTAACATTTTAATCTCTCCTGTTATGGATTTTATTGCTGCAACCCGTTCCTGAAAGAACGGATGATTTTACTTTTAAATTGATTTTATTATCATGCGCCACGGATGTTAAAACTCCCGGAATATCATACTCGTAAGTTATGCTGACAGCCGATGCCTGAGAGGCAGGCGCAATAATCCCTTTGACTATATCATCAACGTCAATCGCAGCTTTTGCCAATTCAAAGGCGTTAAAAGTTATTTGAGGATAGTCTTTTATGTCTATGTTTATTTCTTTGATTTTATTTTTATCAAGACGACGGCCTTCAATCCAGTGATGAGTGAGATAGTTTAAGATATCTTTTTTGATTTCCTGTTCGGACAGCCGAGTATCGGCTATCATGTCGGCGCCGTATCTTGCGGCAGAGACAAGCTGCTGCCATGTAAGAATTACCCTTGCAAACCATATTACCGATATGACCAGCAAAATAAGAACGGGCGCTATTAAAGCCAATTCTGTAAGGGCTTGACCTTTTTTATTCAGCATAGAATTCCGTTTTATAAATTTTACTTCTTATTTTTTATACGAAATTTCTTTTTGTTCCTGCGTTGTCATATCTTTTATCAGTATTTTGCCTGCATTTATTTCATTTTTGCCGAAAATTATGGTTTTGGATGCTCCTATTCTGTCGGCAAGTTTAAACTGTGATTTCAAAGACTTCCCGCTGAAAGGCCCTTCTACCGTTATATTGTCTTTGAACGAACAAAGGTTTTTTATATTATCTTTATTTTCAATCAGTTCATAGGCAAAAGAAAATGCTCTGTTGAACAGTTCTTCGTCTGCAACGGCTATAAAAACTTTTTCTTCCGAGTTTAAATTATTGAAAAATCCGTTTTTTTCGGCTGCCATTAATACTCTTTCGCAACCAAGCGCAAAACCGACGCTGGGAACCTGAGGACCTCCGAGCTCTGCAACCAAATTATCATATCTGCCTCCGGCGCACAAAGCATCCTGCGACCCTACGGACGATGAACGCACTTCAAAAACAGTTCTCGTATAATAATCAAGACCTCTGACCAGCTTATGATTTATTTCATATTCGCATCCGACTTCTTTAAGCAAAAACTGAACCTGTTCAAAATGAGTTCTGCAGTCTGAACACAAACATTCATGCATAGTAGGAACATTCTGAAATTTTTCGGCGTCAATTTTACAGTCAAGAAGTCTGAGAGGATTTTTTTCAAGTCTTCTTTGACAATCCTGACACAAATCTTTCATTGAAGAAAAATATTCCACAAGTTTTTTTCTGAATTCCGCTCTGCATGACGAACAGCCTAAAGAATTTAAATGTATTTTTATGTCTTTGATATTTAAAGCTTTCAAAATTTCGGCCGCGACAAGAATTATTTCGGCATCGGCGCTGGGATTAGGATTGCCTAAATATTCCGCCCCCATCTGAGAAAACTGTCTGTATCTGCCGGCCTGCGGCCTTTCATACCTGAACATTTCACCTGAATAAAAAAACTTGCCTATTGGTTCTGTCTGGTTTAAATTATGTTCTATATATGCTCTTACAAGAGAAGCTGTTCCTTCCGGCCTTAAAGCGAGTTTTCTGCCCTTTCGGTCTTCAAAAACATACATTTCCTTTTCAACTATATCGGTAGTTTCACCTATTGATCTGGTAAAAAGCGCGGCATCTTCAAATATCGGCGTTTTAACTTCTTTAAAATTGCGTTTTTTAAAAGCATTTCTCGCCACAACATCAAGTTTTTCAAGAGCAAGAGCTAATTCTCCGAATATATCGTGTGTCCCTCTGGGTGCTTTATAAACTGCCATTTTTATTCTCCAAATTTGTTAAACAGTTTTTATCTTTCGGGCTTATTATGCCGGCTGACATTATGTAAGCCACTGAATCTTCTACCGTAAAATCGCTTTCTATCACGTCTTCTTCTTTTACCAATATCAAAAAACCCGTAGTCGGATTTGGAGTTGTAGGCATAAAAGCCGTTATATATTTTACGTTATTTATAACCCTTTCTCCCGTTGCAAAAGCAACGCTGTAACTGTCCTTATTGGGATAGGGAATAAAAACAACCCTCTTAAAATCTTTATTCATGCCGCTGCTTGAAAAAAATGAAATAAATTTTTTAAAGGCGATATAAAGACCGCCTGCAACCGGTATTTTTACCAAAATTTCTTCAAAAAACTTCAATATTTTTCTGCCTGCAATATTGGTCGCAAAAAAACCGACAAAACATATTATTATTATGGTCAGAAAAAAACTCACTATCTTTGCCGCTAAATGCACCCATGCTTTATCATGAATAAAATATTTCAAAATCGGAAGCGTATACGACATTGATACGTTGCTTGTCCAATTGAAAACTATGGTAAAAACTATTACGGTAAGCCACAGCGGAAGCAAAATGAGAAGTCCCGCAATAAAATATCTTTTTAAAAAATCTTTTATATTTTTTATCTCGGTCCGCGAAATTCTTAATGAATCTTTATTTTCCATTTATAAATTTTTCTCCGGCAGATATAAGTTTTTTTATAATCTGCTCCGTCTGGGCTTCAGCATAAAGCCTTACAACCGGTTCTGTTCCGGAAAGTCTGAATCCTATCCATGTATCAGAATCAATTATAAATTTGTATCCGTCAAGAGTTATTACCTTTTCTATTTTCATTCCGCCGATTTTATCGGGGGTTGCTTTTTTCAAATTATCTCTAAAGCTTTCCATCGTTTCTTTAGGAAGATGGAAATTTTTTCTGGCTGTTATAACAGGGCCGGTAAGTTTTGTAATTTCTTTTAAAATCATAGCCAGCGGTTTCTTATGCATTGCAACAGCTTCCGCCATCAGAAGACAGGCCAGAATACCGTCTTTTTCGGGAACATGTCCTCTTATCGTGAGTCCACCGGATTCTTCTCCGCCTATTATAAATTCTTCAGGTCTTTCAGTCATTATTTCCCCGATATATTTAAAACCAACGGGAGTTTCCTGAACTTCTATGCCGAGCTTGGCTGCAAGTTTATCAATCATATGGCTTGTCATAACGCTTCTTGCGGCGACTCCCTTCCAGCCTCTTGTTTTATTCAGATGATACAGCAAAATGGGAATAACCTGATTGGGCATTATAAAAGTGCCGTCTGAATCTATTATTCCGAATCTGTCGGCATCTCCGTCTACGGATAAGCCGAGTTTATATGATTCTTTTTTGACTATCGATTTTAATTCTTTTAAATTTTCTTCATTCGGCTCCGGCGCATGTCCGCCGAAAAGAGGATCTCTTTTTTTATTTATGACTTTTATCTTAAGCCCCGCACTTTCAAGAAGAGTATCAAGATAATCATCTCCAGTTCCGTATAAAAGGTCAGCAGCGACTTTAAGTCCCGATTTTTTCAATACTCTGAAATTTACGAGTTCTTTTATTCTTTTTATGTAAGCAGGTCTCGGATCATGGTATTCTATAACTTTTGTTTTTAACCCGTCGCTTAATGAAACGGTCTTAACGTCTTTGATTGACATTTCCGAGCAATATTTTTCAATAAGCTTAGTCGTTTCAGGAAGAGCCGGTCCACCCCATGAAGGTGAAAATTTAATACCGTTGTATTCCGGAGGATTGTGGCTGGCAGTAAAATTAATGCCGCCTGCAAGTTTATTTTTAATAATGTCAAAAGCAATAACGGGAGTCGGCGTATTTCTGCCGCATAAAAGAGCTTTTATTTTATTTCCGGCCAATACTTCGGCAGATACGACCGCAAATTTCTCAGACATAAATCTGGTATCATATCCTATTATGACAGCCTGACCCTGTTTATAAGTTTTTGAATCTTTAATAATATAATTTGCAATCGCCTGAGTAACGATTCTTACATTATCGCATGTAAATTCTTCGGCTATTATGCCTCTCCATCCTGATGTACCAAACTTAATCATTTTTTTCTCCAAACATTATTTCTGCCACTGAACTATTTTATCACTGTACATATCAATAAAACCTTTCGCGGTCATTTTATCTTTAGCTTCTGCCCAAATGTGAAAATACGCTTCATCCGGATCCGGAAGCAGCAATACCCAGCCGTTATTCAAAAATATCTTTACACCGTCTATAAGTTCTGTTTTTTTATCTTTAGTGTGTTCTATGGCGTTTCTCATTGTCTGGCCTTTTTTATCCCATGAACACGGTATCATTTTATGCAAAACATCAAATGAAGGTATTTCTCTTCTGACTTTACTTAAAGTCAAATTGCTCTTTGAAAGCATTTCAATTAATTTTCCTATTGCATACATTGCGTCAAAAGCGTGCTGAAATTCAGGAAATATAAATCCGCCTTTGCAGTCTGCAACAAACACAACGCTCTCATCTTTTGCGGCATTCATTATATTGCGCTGGCTGGTTCCGGTTCTTTTTACTTTAAAACCGAATTTTGCGGCCAATTCATCTATGACCGATGATACATTGACCGGAACGGCTATAGTGCCGGAATCATATGTAGTCATTACAAGATAAGACATAACAAGCATAGCGATCTCATCTTCCATTATTTTACCTTTTTCATCGACTAGAAATAGTTTTTCCGCTCCGTTATCTATCAAAAATCCTGCGGCAGATTTAAGAGTAGTTACTATATCTGAGAGCTGATTTAAAGACTCTTCAAACATTTCTTTTGTTTTCGTTATTTTTTTCCCGTCGACATAAGCATTAAGAGCGACAACATCTACTCCGAGTTCGCCTAAGATTGCCGGAAAAATCATTGAAGCGGAAGAATTTGCATAATCTATCACAACTTTCATATTACCGAGCTTTTCTTTTACCTTTCCTATTCTGTTGAGATATCCTGTTTTGTAATATTCAAGAGCTCTCGGCGGAACCGTTATTTCTCCCACATCATTCATATCGGCTCTTTTAAAATCTTCCCTGAAAAAAAGCTGTTCGAATGCTTTTTCCTGGCTTATGGAGATATCGCCTCCAAATCTGTCAAAAAATTTAATATCTATAAGTCTTGCGTCATAAGGTGATTGCCTGACGTGTATGCCGCCGTATTCGCCTTCATTTCCTATTTCATATCTTGCAACCGGTATTGAAGAACTGAGCATATCTCCGACTTTTACTCCTGCCGAAAGAAGTCCGGAAATGATTCCTCTTTTTATCATTCTTGTCGTTCTGTGGTCGTCTCTGGAGATAACGACATAAGCTCCGCTTCCTACAAAAGCTCCGTAAGCCGAACCTATTTTTGCCGCAAATTCCGGAGTTATTTCTATATTGCCAAGCCCTGTTATGCTTCCGTAAGCGTTAAACAAAGCCTTATTCCATTTTTCTCCCCATACTAAACTCGACGATAAAATCGCGCCGTTTTCAACTATTTTGTGAGGCCATATTCTTAAATTTGCTTTTATTGTGGCGCCTGATCCTATGTTGCATTCATCGGCTATAATTGTACCGACCTGAACAGATGTTTTCTGGCCTATTTTTGTTGATGCTCCTATTACAGTTTCCTTAAGACTGGCCTCTTCTCCGATCGTAACGCCGTCCCATAAGACAGATCCCAAAACGAGAGCATTTGCCCCTATTGTTACATTTGAACCTATCACCGATTTTCCTATTTTTGCGCCTTTTTTTATTACTGTGTTATTGCCTATTATGGTATTGCTGTCAAATGTGACTCCGTCTTCTATTACCGTATTTTCTCCGACTGTAACTGTTTTGCCGTCAATCTGTTTTTTTGTTCCGTTAAGATTAATATTTACTTTGCCGTCAAGTATATCATAGTGGGCAAAACGATATTCATCATGATTGCCTATATCTTTCCAATAACCTTCCGCAATATAACCGTATAATCCTTTGCCTTCTTTTAGAAGTTTAGGATATAAATCTTTTGAAAAATCAACATCTTTATTTTCGGCAATATAATCAAAAACTTCCGGTTCAAGAATATAAATGCCCGTATTTATTGTATCTGAAAAAACCTCTCCCCATGAAGGCTTTTCCAAAAATCTTTCAATTTTGCCGTTTTCGTCGGTAATTACTACTCCGAACTGCAGAGGATTTGCAACTCTTGTCAAAACCATTGTAGCTATTGCTTTTTTTTCTTTATGAAATGAAATTGCTTTTGAAATGTCAAAATCGGTCAAAACATCACCGGATATTACAAGAAATGTTCCGGTTATATTATCTTTTGCAAATCTTACGCTGCCGGCCGTTCCCAAATCAGCTTCAGGTCTTAAATATTTTATTTTAACGTCTGAAGCAGAACCGTCGTTAAAATAATTTTTTATTATCTCCGGCTGATAGTACAACATCATTGTTAAATCTTTAAAATCATGTTTTTTAAGCAGCTCTATAATGTGGCTTAACATCGGTTTATTCACCACGGGAGCCATAGGTTTGGGTATACTGCAAGTTATAGGTCTGAGTCTTGTTCCAAAACCGCCGGCCATAATCACAGCTTGCATTTCGCACCTCTCAAAATATATTTTAAATACACCTGATATACTCCAGTGATTTTACAAGTTTTTAGTATTTTTATCAAGAATCTTTATTGAATTTTTAATATTTTGTATAATCAGAAAAAATTACTACGGGAATTAATAAAAATGAGAAAAATATTTCTTTGTTTACTGGCTTTTTCGGTCTTATTCAGTCCTTCAAATATATTTTCGGCAAAAAAGAATTCATCGGGCTCTAAAATTACCTGTCAAAAAGCAAATACAATTGTCGACGGAAACCCCTATGAAGGAATGCATATTTATGAATTGCACGGTGAACAGTTTTTTGCGCTGAGTGAAATAGCAACTCTTTTAAACGCAAGGCTTGAATGGCAGACGGTAAGCGGCAAAGTCAAAATGAAATTGAATAATACTTCAGTAGACATAATTTACAATACAAAAAGGGTGGTATATGACGGTAAAAAGAAAAAACTATATATGCCATCGATTTTACAAAAAAATGAAGTTTATGTCCCAGTAGATTTTATGACAAATGAAAATTTATCTAATATAACCGAATCAATTATAACTTATGAACAAAAAAACAAACTTTTAACATTAACGTCAAAAACAAATATTTCAGCCGTCAGATATTACACAAAAGAAAACAGCACTGAAATTTCAATAGAACTTGATGAAAAAATGACGCATACGATAAAGAAAGCAAAAAATTCAATGATAATAGCTTTCCAGCGCGGCAAAATAGCTACAGACACTCTGTATGTCAATAACGGAGCAATAAATGATATTTCTTACACTACCGTCGGAAGAGAAGCGGTCTTTACCGTAAATTTTGCACAAAAACCAAAATTGGTAACCACAAAAAAATTTAAAAACCCCGTAAGACTTTCAATAACGATAGAACATTCTAAACCTGTTGACATCAGCAAACCGTGTCTTGTTTATTTGCCGCCGACAGTAGTAAACGGAATTAATATAAAACATGATATAGTACCTGCATCAACCGGTGATAAGGACTCAAAGTCTAAAGAAGAACCGCAAATGCCGGCAGTAGATTCAAAAATAATAGCCACAGATTCGGAAATTTACGAGGTTGCCGTTTCTTCGCAAGATGCCGCTGAAAACGAGCAGTTGTCAAAAGTAAAAACGGTATCGGTTTCGGATGACCAAATAAAAGATGATTCTTATTCGATTATGGATGAAAATTCCGGATTTAAATCGGAAGATGATCCTAAAGAAAAACATAAGTCCGCTAAACTGCTTGTGCTTGATGCAGGCCACGGAGGCGAAGATTCCGGCGCCGTAGGGCCCAACGGAACAAAAGAGAAAGATATAAACCTAGCCGTAGTTCTTATGCTCAAAGATTTATTTGATAAAGATCCAGAATATAAAGTAATTCTGACAAGAACGGACGATACATTTATTCCGCTTGCCGAAAGAACAAACATAGCAAATGAAAATAAAGCTGATTTATTTATTTCCGTTCATAATAATGCAAACTTCAAAAAAGAAATATCGGGTTTTGAAATATATTTTCTTTCGGAACATGCTTCTGACAGCGAAGCTGCCGCCACCGCAATTCTTGAAAACTCGGTAGTATCGCTTGAAAACAAACCTAAGGGAGACAAAGAAATTCTTCAAAATATGTTATGGTCAATGGTTGTAAACGAGTATATAAACGAGTCTTCGGAACTTTCAAGCTTTATAGCGTGTGAAACACCCGGCAGATTAAAAATACCAAACAGAGGAATAAAGCAGGCCAATTTTTTCGTATTGCGAGGAACTCAGATGCCGGCAGTTCTTGTTGAGGGAGCTTATTTAAGCAACTATGGAGATGAAGCAAAACTTAATACGAAAAAATTCCAATCAGCTTTGGCAGATTCCGTATATGAAGGCGTAAAAAAATATTATGCCAGAAAATCAAAAAACGGCAACGGCAAAAAGTGAACTAAACCGCAATTATTTTTGAGGACGTAAATTCAGGTTCATGTGATACGATTTCATCAAGAGCAACTGATTCTGTAAGTGAATAATCACCTATTTCTTCTCTCACGAGATTATTCAGAACAGCGTCAGTTTTAAGTTTTTTGCCTATGTCTTCCGCAAGAGTTCTGATATAAGTGCCGCTTGAACATTTTACCCTGATTTTTATAATGCCGTTAAAGAAATCCAAAATATCAATTGAATATATCATTATTTTTCTTGCTTTGCGCTCAATCTCTATTCCTTTTCTCGCAAGTTCGTATAATTTCCTGCCGCCGACTTTTAGTGCAGAAAACATAGGCGGAATCTGTTCAATTTCACCTATAAAACCGGCACAAACATCTTTTATTTTTTCATTTGTTACATGAGAATAATCTGATTCTGAAACTATGTTTCCGTCCAGATCACCGCTTTCTGTTCTCATGCCAAGTCTTATATCCGCAAGATAAACTTTATCCTTTTTCATAAAATTGTCCTGCATCTTAGTGGCCTTGCCCAAAAGAACAAGCATAAGCCCGCTTGCAAGAGGATCCAGCGTCCCGCAGTGGCCTGCTTTTTTTATCTGAAGTTTTTTTCTGATTGTGTTTACAAGTTTAAAAGATGTTATTCCAGAAGGTTTATTAACTAACAAAAGACCGCAATAATCATTTTGCACTCAATTTTCCCTTAAATGCTTCAATTATTTTTTTAGCAGCCTCGTCAATATTTTCATTAATTGTGCATCCTGCGGCATTTTTATGTCCGCCTCCGCCAAATTGCGCTACCACTCCCAGCAGATTAAAACTTTCTATTGATCTCAAACTGATCTTTGTTGTATTTTTATCTATCTCTTTGATAACGCATCCGATCACAGCCGAAGGAACTGAAATACAGTAATTTATTATTCCATCTGCTTCAAAATCTTTCGCCTTTGTTTGCATAAACATTTTTTTTGTAAGCTTAACGTAAATAAATTTATCGTTTAAAGCTGTCTTTAAATTATAAAGAGCCGCTCCGTAAAGTCTGAGTTTATTTATAGGTTTTGTCAAAAATAATTTTTTAGATATTGCGCTGGCATTGGCTCCGCATTCAAGAAGTTTGGCAGTTACTATATGAGCGTTTGCGTTTGTATTAAGCTGCTGAAATCTTCCCGTATCAGTAACAATGCCTATGTAAAGATTTTCCGCTTCATGTTTTGTAGGCTTAATTTTAACAGTCTCAAAAATTTCATAAACCAATTCAGCCACGGATGCTGATTCCGGAACAACATAATTAATATGCCCGAAATTCATATGTGCCAGATGGTGGTCGATATTTATAATTATTTTCGCCTGCGACTCGGAAATAATACTGCCTATCCTTGTAAGATTTATAGATTCAAGAATTATTGCACAGTCAAAACAACCTTTTTGTTTTTTTGTTATTTTAATACTGCGGGCTCCCGGCATAAAAATCAAATCTCCGGGAATTGAATCAGCCGAACAATGCGTAACCTTTTTGCCCATTCTCCTTAGCATAGATGAAAGAGCAAGCCCTGAACCTATTGTATCTCCGTCAGGCTTCATATGTCCGGCTATAAAAAATGTTTTTGATTTTCTTATCGTATCGGCTATAGATTTTAAAACAATTTTTTTTGAAGAATTACCAAGATTTATATTAACCATGTCCTTTTCCGCAGTTATTTTTTTTCTTCTTTGATTTTATCAAGCAGTTCAAAAACCCTTACGGCTTCCTCTGCAGAATCATCATATTTAAATTCTATTGTCGGAGTTCTTCTCAAATCAACAGAATTTGCAAGCATAAAGCGTATATGTTTTAAATTTTCTTTTAAAACAGCGTCCGTATTTATTTTATCTTCATCACTGCCGATAACTGAATAAAATATTCTGCAAGTCTGTAAATCATCGGTAATTTTAACCTTTGTAACTGTCAGCAAACCGTGATTAAGCCCTTTGACATCCCTGAGTATTTTAACCATTTCAGCCTGTATAAGCTCTGAAACTCTGTCTGATCTTTTATATGAACGCATTTATTGATCCTCAGTAAGTTTTCTTGCGGTTTTATCAACCGTAAAAAATTCAATAATATCGGACACTTTCATATCGGAATAATTTTCAAGGCCGATACCGCATTCGTATCCTTTTTCCACTTCCTTAACATCATCTTTAAATCTTTTGAGAGATGATAGACTTCCCTCAAAAACAATAACATTGTCTCTCAAAAGTCTTACTCTCAGCCCTCTTTGAGCCTTGCCCTCTATTACCATACATCCTGAGATTGTTCCTGCAGAAGACAGTTTAAAAACCTGTTTAATTAAAACTTTACCTACTATTCTTTCTTTAGTATCAGGGTCAAGCAAACCTTCCATGGCTGCTTTTATATCGGCAATAAGTTCATAAATTATTCTGTAAACATTTATGCTTACACCTTCAATTTCGGCCAATTTTTCCACTGCCGCATCCGGTCTTATGTTAAAACCGACTATCATTGCATCTGAAGCTGCAGCTAAAACAACATCCGATTCTGTAATTGATCCTGCTCCTTTATGAATAATCTTTAAATTTATTTCAGAATTTGACATTCTTTCGAGAGCATCGCACAAGGCACCGAGCGACCCCTGAACATCTGTTTTCAAAATTACTTTAAGGTCTTTGGTTTTTCCGGCATTTATATCAAGAAGAGAAACGTGATGTTTCGGCCTTAATGAATCTGCTTTTACCTTTTCTTTTCTCGAATTAGCAATATCTCTTGCCTGAGACTCATGTTCCATAACAACAAATCTGTCTCCGGCCTGAGGCGGTTCATTTATTCCCAGTATCTCTACAGGCATACTCGGAAGAGCGGCATCAAATCTTTTTCCGTATTCGTCTATCATTGCCCTTACTTTGCCGTATGTGGTTCCTACGACTATATTATCTCCGACTCTCAATGTTCCGTTTTGAACTAAAAGAGTTGCGACAGTTCCTTTTTTCTGATCAAGTTTTGCTTCTATGACAACGCCTTCTGCTTTTTTATTAGGATTTGCTTTTAACTCCATCATTTCGGCTTTAAGCTGAACCATTTCCAGCAAATTTTCAATATTTATTTTCTGTTTTGCCGAAATATCAACCATTATCGTATCCCCGCCCCATTCTTCAGGCAGAAGTCCGTAACTGCTGAGTTCCTGTCTTATTTTCGCAGCATCAGCAGCAGGCAAATCTATTTTATTAACGGCAACTATTATAGGGTCACCGGCCGCCTTGGCATGATTGATTGCTTCTATTGTCTGAGGCATAACTCCGTCAGTAGCTGAGACAACAAGAATAACAATATCCGTAACATGGGCTCCTCGTGATCTCATTGCCGTAAAAGCTTCATGGCCCGGTGTATCCAAGAATGTTATTTCTCCGCCTGATGTTTTAACTCTGTATGCTCCTATATGCTGCGTAATTCCTCCGGCTTCGCCGGCAACAACATTGCTCTTTCTTAAAGCATCAAGAAGAGAAGTTTTTCCGTGGTCAACATGTCCCATGATTGTAACAATAGGAGATCTCGGCAAAAGATTTTTAACATCGTCCTCTTGTTTTTCGGTTTCTATTTTAACTTCTGAATCTATAGATATAAATTTAGCATCAAATCCAAATTCATTTGCAAGAAGTATGGCTGTATCGGTATCAAGTCTTTGGTTTATTGTGGCAAAACTCCCCATCAAAAGAAGTTTTTTCAAAACATCACCGACTTTTAATTTCATTTTTTCAGCTAAATTTTTAACTGTTATCAGCTCGTTTATAGTGATAAATTTTTCATTTTGAAGTCTTTGTTTCAGCAGTTCTTCTTCTTTTCTTTTACGTTCAGCTTCTTCTTTTTCTTTTCTGGCTTTCTCTTCCTGCTGTCTGCGAAGCTCTTCTTCTTTTCTTTTGCGTTCAGCCTCTTCTTTTTCTTTTCTGGCTTTCTCTTCCTGCTGTCTGCGAAGCTCTTCTTCTTTTCTTTTGCGTTCAGCCTCTTGTTTTTCTCTGTTTAAAACCGCTTCATTATTTAAAGTCTGCTGTTGCTGTTGTACTCCGTCAACCGACGATGTTTTTACTTTCTTTTTAGACGATTTTAGAGGATCGTGAGGCTGTTGTTTTACATCTTTTTTTACTTTAACCGTTTTTGGCTTATCTGACACAACTGTCTGTTTCTTCACCGCAACAGACGCACCGTGTTTCTTCGGCGCTTTTTCTGTTTTAGGAGTTTTTACCGATTTTACGGCCGCGGTTTTTTTTGTTTTTTTATCTTTAGATTCCGCCTCAGTATTTAATTTTTTAGGTGTTTCTTTTTTAATCGTCATAATGTCTCAACTCCTATTCTTTAGAAACAGCTTCTTTTGCTGACTCTATGATTTTTTCGGCTGTTTTAGGACCTATACCGGGCAATGTAGTCAAATCGTCAACTGTTAATTCGGAAAGCTTCTTTAAATTTGTCAGTCCGGCATTCGCAAGCAACTCTATATTTTTGGAACTTACGCCTTTGAGAAGTTCAAGTTCCGAAGCTTTTGCTTCAAGCCTCTGTTCGCTTTCCAGTCTTTTTTGATCTTCAGATTTTACGTCTATATTCCATCCTGTAAGTCTTGCGGCAAGTCTTACGTTATGTCCTGATTTTCCTATGGCAAGTGAAAGCATGTCGTCTGCAACTATCACTTCAGCTTTTTTGTCAATTTCAGAAATTATAGTCACGCTCAAAACTTTAGCCGGAGACAAAGCGGAAGCTATATATTTTATCGGCTCATTTGAAAATGGTATCAGATCTATTCTTTCACCTTTCAACTCATCGATGATAGGTTTTATTCTTGCTCCTTTTACCCCTACGCATGCACCGACGGGATCCACTTTTGGATTATGCGAGACAACAGAAACTTTAGTTCTTAAGCCCGGTTCTCTCACTATTCCTACTACATCTACGATCTTTTCATATATTTCAGGAACTTCAAGTTCAAACAAAACCTTAACTAAATCAGGATGAGCTCTCGACAAAACTGTATTAGGACCCTTTATATTTTTTTCAGCCTTTATAATAATCGCTCTTATATGCTGACCGACAGAAAATTTTTCTTTCGGAACCTGCTCGGAAATAGGAAGAATAGCTTCGCTTCTTCCCAAATCGACTATTATGTTTTTATTGGCTATTTTATAAATTGATCCGTTGACCATTTCTCCGATTTTACCTTTCATCTCTTCATACAAAGAATCTCTTTCTGATTCTCTTATTTTTTGAACTATTACCTGCTTGGCTGTCTGGGCGGCTATTCTTGAAAAATCATCCGTATCCAAAGCAATTTTTACATCATCTCCGACTTTGCCGGGCTGCCCGAGTTTTTTTGCTTCCTGTGGTGTAATCTCCGTAAGAGAACTGACTACGTTATCAACTATTTTTTTAATTACATAAGCTGACATTGCTCCCGTTTCAGGATCTACTTTAGCTTCAACATTAACATTCTTACCTACGTGTTTTTTATATGCAGAAACCAATGCATTTTCAATAACATGCA
Source organism: Endomicrobiaceae bacterium (assembly GCA_963666965.1). Classification (GTDB taxonomy): domain Bacteria; phylum Elusimicrobiota; class Endomicrobiia; order Endomicrobiales; family Endomicrobiaceae; genus Proruminimicrobium. The sequence goes on along the minus strand of OY762939.1, from coordinate 962,129 downwards.
AAATATCTTCTTTAGGTATTTTCTTTTCCTTCTGTATTGTTTCAAGTGCTGTCAAAAGTTCGCTTGACATTTTTTTCTCCCTTTATTAAATTTCCGGATCTACTTTGGCTCTGACGATATTTGATATTTCTATTTCAACTATTCCGTTTGTAAGATCTTCTATGACAATTTTATTTCCGCCTGTTGTGACAAGTCTGCCTGAAAAATGTTTTTGATTATTCAAAGAGACCGCGGTTGTAACTTTTATTTTAAATCCTTTAAACCGAATAAAATCTCTCTCTTTCTTAAGTATTCTGTCAATTCCCGGCGAAGAAACTTCTAAAACATATTCCTCTTTGATTATGTCCGCAGCGTCAAGTTTTTCTCCGAATATATGGCTCATCTTGGTACAATCATCAAGATTTACGCCTTTTTCCTGATCTATATAGACCCTTAAAACTTTCTGTCCATCCTCAAAAACATACTCAACATCAACGATTTCAATTAATTCCTTTTCTGCCAAAGGCAATAATAATTCTTCTATCTGCTGTATAATATTCATAATTTATCCTATAAAAACAAAAGGCGACCTTCCGGCCACCCAAGATATACTCCACAAATCTCCTCATTTATTATATCAAATTTATAAACTTTTTTTCAAGCCGCAAAGCTGATAGACAAACAAAATGACTATTGCGCAAGTTCACAAACTATTTAAACAGATTTCTTATAGCTTCCTCGTTGTAGCCTATTATATATTTGCCGTCAATTACAAGAACCGGGAAAGTATCCTTGGCTTTTAAATGTTCCATAACTACAATCTGCTGTTTTTCATCAATCAGATCAACATATATTTCTTCAAACTGCACCTGCATTTCGCCTAAAAGCTTTTTTACTTTTGCACACCAAAAACATGTGCTTAACGAATACAAAACTATCTTTTTATCCGGTTTCATCTAAATTCACCCGCCTGATTTATTAACAGCAACAAAAAACAGCAACAAATTCAAATTAACCCATTATCCTTAAAACTGTAGTGATTTTTATCCGCAACTATTATATGATCCAGTAAAGAAATATCAACGGTTCTTAGAGCTTTAGCAACTGCCTCTGTTGCTATTATATCATTTTGTGAGGGTTTACAGCTACCCCCCGGATGATTATGTGCCACAATAACGGATGTTGCATTGTGTTTTAATGCCAGTTCTGTTATTTTTCTTGGATAAACTGCAGATTTATTTACAACGCCTTTAGTTATTTCATCATAAAAAATTATCTTATTTGCGGAATTCAAAAATATCGCATAAAAAATTTCATCTCTTGAAGTTCCTATCGCAGATTGTAAAAAAATTAACACATCGGACGGAGAAGATAATTTTTGTTTTTCGGTCATTTCAAGCTCTGCATATTTAACCGATAAACTTTTTATGAAAAATATTAAAAATGCCGCACCGCCTTTTATGCCTTCAATTTTTTTTAATTTTTCTATATCGGCATTAAAAACACTTTTTAAATCACCGAATTCGGCGATGAGAAGTTTCGCTATTTTCTTTGTATCCTTGCGCGCTATAACAAAAGTAAGCACAAGCTCCAGAATTTCATAATCATGCCATCCTGAAAATCCGGAACTTAAAAATCTTTCTCTTAGTCGTTGTCTATGTCCCCGGTTGAATTTTTCCATATATATCCGTTTGTTACCGGCAATTGTATATTTTTACTAAAAGCCGATTTGGTTATTTTTGTACCCACGGGAGACTGCCGTCTTTTGTATTCCGAAGAAAAAAACAATTTTGCAACTTTATCCAAAATTTCAGATGAAACTCCGGAATCAACTATTTGCTTATATGTCATTTTTTTATCAAGCATTTTTTCAAGAATATCGTCAAGAATTTTGTATTCCGGAAGCGAATCTGAATCTTTTTGCCCTGCTCTAAGTTCTGCGGTAGGTTCTCTGTCAATTATTTCTTTTGGAATAACTTCCGAACCTGAAATGCTGTTTTTATATTCAGAAAGCAAATATACGTCTTTTTTCAAAAGGTCGCTTATTGCAGAATATCCCCCTGCAGCGTCTCCGTACAAAGTGCTGTATCCTACGGCGTCTTCAGATTTATTGCATGTACATAAGCAAATATATCCCTGTTTATTTGAAATTGCAAGAAGGATATTGCTTCTGATCCTAGCCTGAATATTTTCTTCAGTTAAATCTTTCCGATTATCCTTGAAAATATTTTCAAAACTTCTAATATATGAATTATAAATATCTTTTATTCCGACAATATCCATCTTTACTTCAAATCTTTTACATAATTCGGCTGCATATTCTTCTGTTTGCTTTGAGGTATATTCGGATGGCATTAAAACGGCCAAGACATTTTCTTTGCCTACCGCGTCAACAGCAATTGCAAGCGTAAGAGCTGAATCTATTCCGCCGCTGACTCCCAGCACACATTTCTTAAATCCGTTTTTAATGCAATAGTCTCTGAGCCCCAAAACAGATGCGTCATAAACTTCTTTTAAAACATTGGTTTCTTTTTCTTCTATATCTTCATTATCTGTATCAAAAATAACAATCTCTTCCTCAAAACTTTTAAGAATAGCCTTAAATCCGCCGTTTTTGGCGACATAAAAACTACCGCCGTCAAACACATATCCGTCATGAGCGCCGGCCATATTAACATAAAGCAAATCAACATTAAAATCTTTTGCCGACTTTTTAAAAAGCGCTCTTATTTGCGAGGTTTTTCCTTTGTAATATGACGAACAGCTGATAACGGCTATAAGATCAACTCCCAGCCATGAGGCTTTTTCAATATTTTTATACATTGAATCCGCATCATCTGCAATTACGCATGCAATATTTTTATCACATATTTTAAAAACATTCGAAAAACCTGATTTTTTAAAATATTTTGAATCTTTAAAATCGCAATCATCCAAAATATCCTTTGAAGCAACAACTTTCATTGTATTATGAGAAAACAACGAAACCGTGTTTATTATAAGATTATTGTCAAATTTATCATTTGAAACCGTGCCTATCAGCGTAGACATATCATCTAAATCTGAACGCGTGGTTATAATTTCTATATTTTCATAATTTTTATCTATAAAATCTCTGTTAAGCAGCAAATCATCCGCATAAGGGCCTACCATCGCAAATTCAGGAAATACAACAAGATCGGCATTATATTTTCTTGCATAACGGACACAATTAACGATTTTTTGTCTGTTGTTTATTAAGTCACCTGCATTCTGATTAACCTGCGCTATCGCTATTTTCATAACTGAACCTTTTTTCTATTTTGTTTTTTATCGGAATTTAACTTTTTCTGCTCCAACATTTTTTCTTTAGCTCTTTTATTTCTTTTTCTTTTTTGCCTGCGTATTTTTTCTATCGCCTGAATTTTTCTGCTTTTTTGTCCAAGAACCATTGTTTCTATTGCATCAGCAAGCATTTTTCTTGCTGCATATCTGTTCAAAAGCTGCGTCCTGTATTTCTGGCATTTTATTTCTATTGAAGTCGGAATATGTTTAATATAAACACATGTCGCCACTTTATTTAGATTTTGTCCGCCGTGACCCGACGAATGAATAAATTTTTCAACAATATCGCTTTCTTTAATATTGAATTCATCAAATTGTTTTTGAAGCTGCTGTTGTTTTGAACTGCTGATTCCGAAATTGATCATAAATTAAAATTTAACTCCGAGAAAACTTAAATTTTTTTTCAGTATTTCAATATTATCAAATCTATGGGCATTTATACCCAATTGGCGCGCCGGAATGATATTGCGTTCAAGATCATCCGTAAAAAATATTTTTGAAGGGTCTATGCCGTAAAAATTTATTACCTGCTCGTATATTTTTTTATCGGGTTTTCTAGAACACATTTTATAAGAAAGATGAAGATTTGTAAAATATGAGAAAATCTCAGGATATTTATTTTTAAGAAATTCAAAATGCAAGTCATTTGTATTGGACAAAATTGCCAGGTTGTTTGATGCAGACAGCCGTTTAATTAAAGAATCCATGCCTTTAACCGGCGTAAATATGTCATTCCATATATCGCAAAAAGTTAGATAATCGGTTTGCATATCCATAAGTTCCGAGACTTTATTATAAAAGCTTTCAGAATCTATTAAACCTTTTTCATAATCGGCAAAAAGCTCTATATGATCCGACAAAAGAGCAAATATTTCTTTTTTTGATTTTTTTGACGAAAGATGAAATCCCCCGGCTAATTTTTCAAGATTGAAATCAAAAATAACCTTGCCGAGATCAAAAACTAAAACATCTATAGCCATTTATCACGACTCCGTTTAGCCTTTCAAAGCTCCTGCCGCGATTCCTTTCACTATGTGTTTTTGCATCAGCAGATACACTATAAGTATAGGTATTGTAGCTATGGTAAGACCTGCCATTAAAAGCGGATAATCGGTAATAAATGTTCCCTGAAAAACCATCAAACCTCGTTGTATAGGCATTTTTGCTTTATCCTGCAAAACTACCAAGGCCAGCAAAAACTCATTCCATATCGAAAGACAGTTTAAAATAACAAGAGTCGCTATTGCCGGTTTTGCCAAAGGCAAAGCTATTCTCCAGTAAATACCAAATCTTGAACAGCCGTCTATCAAAGCAGCTTCTTCTATTTCTTTCGGCAGTTCCTCAAAAAAGGAACGCAGCAAGAACAATCCAAAAGCAAGTCCGCCGCTTATATAGCAAAGGAGTAATCCTGTTCTGGTATCAAGCAAATAAAGTTTTTTTAACAAAAGATACAACGGAACGAAAACACCCGGAATAGGAATAAGCAAAGTGGATATAAGAAGATAAAAAAATACATTTTTACCCCAAAATTCAAGTCTTGCAAAACCGTAAGCGGCAAGCGAAGTTACGAAAACTATACATGAAACTCCTACTACCGTGTATATAACGCTGTTAAGAAAGTACATTCCAAATTCTGCTTTAACAAAAGCCTGAACATAATTGTGCCACTGCCATGTTTCGGGGAAAAGTGACATTTTTGTAAATATTTCTTCCTGCGTTTTAAGAGACGAAGACAACATCCAAAAAACAGGAAATATACAAGTCAAAGCGACAAGTATAAGTATTATATGGGTAATTGAGTCCATCAATGTTTTTTTAGTTTTAAATAAGTTCATTTTAGTCTACCTGTTAAATTTTTTACTTACATATAACTGCCCGAAAGACACAACGAGCAGAACCATGCCAAAAATTATAGCCATCGCCGTAGAGTAACCAAACTCTCCGTTACTCATATATTCATATATTTTAGTTATAGGAACATGAGTATATCCTGCCGGACCGCCTCTTGTCATAGAATAAATCAAATCAAATATCTGCATGGAACCCAAAATAGTTAAAATTGTCACTATCGTAAAAACAGGTATCATACAAGGAACTGTTATATGTTTAAACTGCTGCCATTTATCGGCTCCGTCAACTTCTGCAGCTTCATATAATTCGTTAGGTATTGTCTGAAGACCGGCCAAAAGAATAATAAATCCGTATCCGAATCCTTTCCACATATGAACAACCGCTACCGATGATAAAGCAGTTTTTATTTCAGAAAGCCAGGCAAAATCTTTAAAATCCGTAAAACCCAGTGAAATTAACCAGTGGTTTAAAATTCCAAAATTTCCGTCATACACAAATTTCCATATTAATCCGACTACAATACCCGACAAAACAGGCGGCAGAAAAAATATGACTCTGTATATATTTTCGCCTTTAATCTGTCTGTTTACAAGCAGCGCAAGCAATAAAGCAAGACCGTTTTGAAGAGTAAGAGCAAGAATTGTAACATAACCGGCATTTAACATAGACTTCCAAAACGCAGGATTGTTAAACAATATATCTTTATACTGCGCAAATCCCACAAAAACCATATCTTTGTCTATTCCGTTCCACTGGTAAAAACTCAGCTGGAAAGTTCTCAACAGAGGATAAAAATTAAACACTAAAAACAGAAGCAATGCAGGCAGAATGAACATTAAATTAACTGTTTTTTCTTTCGGTGTTACGTTCATTTTCTTACCTTTTCCTGTCTTATTTTTTCAGCCTGAACTTCATCAGCAGCAATTTTAGGAGTTTTTTCTCCTATCATTACAGACTGTAGATTTATATTAATATAGTTTGTTACCTGCCATGCTTCAAGTTTGGGAAGATTTTCAAATGTATTGCCTATGCTTTCTGAAAAAACCTTTAATACTTCAGGCAAATCCTGCGCACTTTCTTTATTTGAAGGAATATTTAAAGTTTCTTTTGCAAGGAAAGACTGCTGAGGTCTCTGACTGAGCCACTTCAAAAATGTTATAGCCTTATCTTTTTTAGGAGACATGGCATTTACAAACATTGCCGATCCGTCTCCTCCGAATATCAACAACGGATATTTTGCATCTTCAAGAACAGGCGGAGCCATAACTCCGTAGTTAAGATTTGGATTCATTGATTTGTAAACATTGACACCCCATGAACCGTTAAAAGACATACCGGCTCTTCCGGTTGCAAAAGTTCTTTCGGCATCTTTATTTACCATTGTAACCATTCCTGACGCAAACATTTTGTTTTCTTTCATTTCATTCAAAAGAGAAAATATTCTTATCCATCTCGGCTCATTGTATGCTATTTTACCGTCTATTGTATCTAAAATTCCCTCTTTGCCGAATAATGACCACTGATATGAAGAGGCAAATGCTCCTATAAGCCACGATTCTCCGAATCCGCTTACAAAAGGCTGTATGTTTGCCGCTCTTAATTTTTTACCTGCTTCTATAAATTCCTTCCATGTTTTTGGTGGATTGTTAGGATCAAGTCCTGCCTGAACAAACAAATCTTTATTGTAATATATCATTAACGAACTTACATCAAGCGGAACTCCGTAATAGCCCGGTTTTACTCCCCATTCGTTGCCTTCTTCAAACTTATTTTGTTCAAGCGATTTAGTGAAGAAAACATCTTTCCAACCGGAATTCATTTCATCAGTAAGATCTGCTATAAAACCTGCTTTAATATATGATGCCAGTTCCCTTTTATCGCTGAGGGGATTAAATATTTCAGGAAGGAGCTGACCGCTTGCTGCTGCTGTGATTTTATTTTTATAAACATCGGTAGGAGCATAAGTTTCAAAAATTACTTTTACACCTGTCTCTTTATAGTATTGCTCGGCAAGTTTGTCAAATGCGGCCTGTCTGTCCGTCATCCAATGCCAAACTTTTATTACATTTTTATCATCAATCTGCTGTTCCTTTTTCTGAGAACAACCGAACCCTGCGACTACAAAAGCCAACAACAAAACCTTCAGAAGCAACGACTTCCTCATATATCCCCCAAAAATTATTATAATGATGTTGAAGATTCTAACAAATTTATACATTTACGTCAATTTATTTATTATCAATGTTTGAATAGTCTGCTCTGATTTTTTTATTGTCATATTTATTGTATCAACAGACACAGCACAAATCAATTGCAAAATTCAGTTTGGAAAGAAAAACCGGGTATCCGAACATTTTGGCAACGAAGTATAAAACAAAGCTACTAATTTTTTCAAAGTGTTTTGAATGAATTTTTGTTTTTATAACAAAGTAGGTATATCAGGGAGTGTAGCGAAGTGGAACGATATATCCGAACATTTGATAAAAACAAAAGATACTATTTTTCAAGCTGTATTTTCGTTTTAGACGAGGCGACAAAATGTGAGCGTATACTGTAAAGGGCGAAGCCCGAGGTATCCGAACATTTTGGCAACGAAGTATAAAACAAAGCTACTAATTTTTTCAAAGGGTTTTGAATGAATTTTTGTTTTTATAACGAAGTGAGGCATATCAGGGAGTGTAGCGAAGTGGAACGGTATATCCGAACATTTGATAAAAACAAAAAGTCGTCAAAAGCCGAAGAAAAAATGGAGCTAAGGGGGATTGAACCCCTGACCTCTTGCATGCCATGCAAGCGCTCTCCCAGCTGAGCTATAGCCCCATACTAAAGATTTGTTCCGGCAGAGTATACAAATTTTATCTGACAATCGTCAATATCTGCTATTGATTTATAATCTTTTCTTTCATATAATTTTGCATTATTGAGAATACAAGAGAGGTATTTTTGTGTCAAAATTTGCAATTGTAAAATACGGCGATCCTGTTTTAAGAAACAAAACCAAACCCGTTGAAAAAATCACAAAAGAAATTAAACAACTGACTGAAGACATGCTTGAAACCATGTATGCTTCTTCCGGAGCAGGACTTGCTGCTCCTCAAATAGGAATACCTCTAAAAATATGCGTAATCGACATATTTCCAAACGGAAAAAAAAGCCCTCTTGTTCTGATAAATCCTGTAATTATTTCTGGTGAAAACAAAATAGATGCTGAAGAGGGCTGTCTATCATTTCCGGGCATCTATGAAAACATACCAAGATTTGAAAAGGTAACGGTTGAATATTTAGGGCTGAACGAAAAAATCAAGCAGCTTGAAGCGCATGGTTTTCTGGCAAAAGCAGTCCAGCATGAAACAGACCACTTAAACGGAAAGTTATTCATAGACTATCTCCAGCCGTGGAAAAGAAAACTTGTTGAGAAAGAAATAAAAAGAAGAAAAAAAGGCGGCAGTTGGTGAATATAATATTCTTCGGCACAGCCGGCATTTCAAAATCATTTCTTGAAAACATAGATAAAAAACATAAAATATCGGCGGTTGTCACTATGCCCGATAAGCCTGCATCAAGAGGACAGCAGTTAAAAATGCCTGCAGTTAAAATGTATGCCGTTGAAAATAAAATACCGTGCATACAGGTTGAAAAATTTACAGATGAAATTCTTGAACAAATAAAAAATTATAATGCTGATATAGGAGTTATTGTTTCTTTCGGTAAAATTATCCCCGAAAGGATTTTTACGTTACCAAAACTGGGATGTTTTAACATACATTTTTCCCTCTTGCCGCAATACAGGGGCGCATCTCCGGTGCAGCAGGCTTTAATAGACGGACAGACAGAAACCGGAGTAACGGCTTTCTACATAGATAAGGGATTAGACAGCGGGAATATAATTCTACAGGATTCTCTTTGCATAGCTGACGATGATACGTCATGCACATTATTTGATAAATTGATAAATCTAGGCATATCCGTGATGAACAGAACTCTTGATATGCTTGATAACGGACACTGTTTGGCAAAACCGCAGACAGAAACGCCTACTTTTTGTTCCACTTTTAAAAAAGAAGACGGCAAAATAAACTGGTCAAAGCCGGCTGATGAAATAAGAAATCTGTTCAGAGGTTTATTTTTATGGCCCGGAATATTTACAACGGTAGCCGAAGGCAAACTTGCCGGCAAATCTTTAAGAATCATTGATTGTAAAACGGCAGAAGATAATTCAAACGCACAGCCGGGTTCGATAATACGTATAGATAAAACGCAAGGATTCATTGTAAAATGCGGAAAAGATGCCCTGCTTGTGACAAAAGTTCAACCTGAAAGCAAATCAAAAATGGCGGCCTGCGATTTTTTAAACGGAGCCGGATTAACTAAAGGCAGCAAATTTAATTGAGGTAAAAAAATGAATAAATTCAGCATGAGAGTCTCTTACAGGGACACTGATCAGATGGGAACAGTTTACTATGCAAATTATCTTGTATTTTTTGAAATAGGAAGAAGCGAATTCATGAGAGAGCTGGGTTTTACTTACAGAAAAATGGAAGATTTGGAACTTTATTTTCCGGTTATGCATGCCGAATGCGATTATCATTCGCCTGCAAAATATGACGATCTTATAACAATAGAAACAACTATTTCAGAATTAAAAAATGCCAGCGCCGTATTTTCATATAAAATAAAATGCGGAGACAGACTGCTTGCAACCGGCAAAACAAAACATCCTTTGGTAAACAAAGCGTTCAAACCGATAAGAATCCCCTCGGAATTAAAACAAATACTTGAAAAACACGTTACGCCCGATGAAAAACAATAACGATATTTTTTTTATGAAGCAGGCTCTGATTTGCGCAAAAAAAGCTTTTATGCTTGATGAGGTTCCGGTAGGAGCCGTAATTGTTAAAGACGGTAAAATTATATCAAAAGGCTTCAACAAAAGCATAACGTCAAATGATACTACAGCCCATGCGGAAATAGTTGCTTTGAGAAAGGCCTGCAAAAAACTCGGCAATTACCGCTTGAACGGATGCACTGTTTATGTAACTGTCGAACCGTGCGCAATGTGCGCAGGGGCATTGATATGGGCAAGATTGGAAAAAATAATATTCGGAGCTTACGATTCTAAAGCAGGCGCCTGCGGCAGCGTATTCAATATAACCGCCGAAAAAAAACTAAACCATAAAATACAGGTTTCAGGTGGACTTTTGCAGGAAGAGTGTGCTACAATAATGAAAGAGTTCTTTAAAAACAGAAGATAATTCTTTAAGCTTTTTTTGGGGGTGAGTTGGGTTCGACGGGAATGGCAGAGGTAAAGACAGCAAGCCCGAGTTGGCCGATGGCTCGGTTAAAAATCGGCTCAAATAGAAACGACAAACAAATCGTTCCTAACGGTATGCTCAAACCCTTTATGGGGTTTGGCGCAATGCCAATAGCTGCTTAAGTCAGCTACGTTTTACCCGTGACACCTACTGGCGGGATAAAACGACAAGAGTAGGTTAGCGTTAACCGGCTTGTACCGTCAGGCTAATGCAAAATTTTAACGGTGCTGGTTTATGGGATATTCCCGTCTGGAGATGGTCTTATAAACGAGAAAAAAATTCCAGGCTAAGCTTGTAGCGGTCTTACTGAAACATTTTCGGACGCGGGTTCAATTCCCGCCACCTCCACCTTAAAAAATGATTACTTTCATTAAAAATTTCCACAAGACAAATTTATTTTTTTTTGCTGTTTTATGCATTGTGATTTTTGCTTTATACGGACAGAGCATTAATTACAAAATCACAAATCTCGACGACGATTATCTTATAGAACAAAATGTTTCTTATATATCGAATTTAAAGAATATCCCTGATTTTTTCACACAGTCATGTTATTACTCAAAAGAGTTTCCTTATTACAGACCTGTTTTAAGCATATCTTTTGCAATTGAAGCAGCTGTTTTCGGATATAATACCACAGTCTCCCATTTCACAAATATAATATATTTTATATTAAGTATTTTCTGTATTTTTCTTTTAGCCTCAAAGTTAAATTTAAACCAAACTGTTTTAAAATTTATAACTCTTATCATGGCAGTTCATCCGATATTAATGTCATGTCCTGTATGGCTTCCGGCCCGAAACGACACTATTCTTATAATTTTCATAACCCTTTCTTTAATATATTTTCTGAGATTTGCAGAAACATCTCTGACAAAACATCTTTTTATATGCCTATTCATGTTTGCGGCGTCCTTATTTACAAAAGAGACATCGCTTCTGTTAATTCCTATATTTCCTCTAGCTCTTTATTGTTTCGGCTATAAATTTTCAAAAACTCAGACTTTTCGCATATTTATTTTTTTAATACCGATTTTTACGATATATTTTATTTTACGCGACAATGCAGTCACAACCGTAAAAATGAGTTCGTACATAACCAATTATTCCGAATCTGCAAAAGTTATTCTGACAGGTTTTATGACTTATCTGACAAAGTTTTTTATACCGGATTATATACCCGTAATGCTTTATAAAATAAACTTTTCGTTTAAAATATTAGCAACAACCATAATTTTTATACTATTTACGCTATTAATGTGCAGGTACGGATTTATCAGAAAAAAAATTCTCCTATTTTGTTCTGTCTGGTTTGTTATAACGCTGCTGCCGACTTTTCTAATTCCGGATTATCTGCTGTTATTTCACAGATTCGTTATACCTTCGGCAGGTATTATTATTTTCATTGCCGATTTGGGCGGCAATTTTTTAAAGAAATTCCCTTTTACGGCAAAATATTTTATCGTATTATTTATTATCCTGTTTTCGGTTTTCTTTTCAAGCTCATACATATACAGCCAACGATATAAAAACCCAAAAACATTTTGGACAAACGCATATACTGATATACCTGATTATCCCGAAGCCATGCACGGATTTGCCAAAGTTCTTATCGCAGAACAGAAATATGAGCAGGCAAAACACATTCTCTACGGCGCTCTGAAATATAAATATTATAATTATCTGCCTACTTTAGCGGCTGTTTTAATAGCGGAGAAAAAATTTGATGAAGCTGAAGAATTGCTTCTAAATGCTTTAGACAGAAACACTGAAAATTATCTTAAATACCAATTTTACCTGAATCTCGGCAATGTTTACATGAACAAACTTAATTTTACAAAAGCTTTTGAATTTACAAAAATATCTATGGAACTATCTCCTTATAATATAAAATCGTTCAAACAGTTTGCGCAAATTTATTCCGTCAAAGGAGACTATGAAAAAGCGGTTGAAATTCTTCTTTATCTTCTTAAAAATGACAAAACAAACACAGAATATCTTTCTATTCTGACTCTTTTATACGATGATTTAAATGACAGAAATAATGCCTTGAAATTTGCCGCCAAAACTCTTTCAGAGGATCCTGAAAATAAAACGGTATTGGATATTTTGAGTAAATACAAGAATTAAACGGAAAGTTTTTCAAGAACTTCTTTGACCGGCATACCCATTTTAATGCCCAAGTTTTGAGCCTGAACGGTTAGCGCCACTATATTTGAAGCTAAGATATCTTCTATCGTTTTTACGCCTGTAACAATACAGGCCGCATCACCGCGGTTTTGTGCCGTATTTATATTGAGATATCCGCACATAACATAGCCTCTGCTTCCGGTAATCATAAGAAGTTTACTGTTATCGCATAAATCTATTTCAACAGCCTTAAATAATTTGTCATTAACATTGATATCTTTTATAATCATTTTTTATACCATCCATGATTCATCGTTAAAATTTTCATTTGGTTTTGGAATTATTACCGAGGATTGATAAGGCCATCTTTCAATTTCCATATAATCCTTGTCAACGCTTACAGTAAATTCTATATTTTTTGAATTTTCCGGCAGCTCCAAAACTTCAATAGGTATTGTCATTTCTATAACCGTTTTGATTGAAACTCCGTCAGGTTTAAGATTTATTTTGGTTCCGTTATCAGTAACAAAAAATTCTTTTATGCCGTTATTCATATCAAAAATTACGGTTATTTTTTTTACTACCGGCGCAAGAAAGTTGATATTAAAATACAGACTTTCTATGTCCTTGGAATTAGAAGGAACATTTGTATGAATATTAAGATATATATTATTCAGGTCAAACCCGAACATAAAACTTTTTATAACCGTTGAAACCTGATGCATTGAGCCGCCTGTATAACCGACGGAATACTGTCCTGCATTTTTCCATTCAAAAAAATTTGATATTTCTCCGTCTATTTTAGGAGAAATCATAGACTTCGGATAAGTCATCACAAACTTAGAAAATGACTGTCTTGCCATCTTTATTGATTTATACAAATAATCAGGCGCTCTGCGGCCCGTAAGTTCATATACGGCCATCAAATGCTGCCTGAACAGTTTATCAAATATTTCATCGTTGCTTGAAGAATGTTCTTCTCCATACCACCAGTTCCAGTCAGAACCTTCAGCCGCATACAGTATCTGCCATGCTTTTTGTCCTTCTTCAGTATCTTTAAAACCTGAATTTTTTTGCGTAAACTCAACAAGATAATCTCTGGTTTTACCGAGATAATTCCAAGCGGTGTTATCTTCGCTGTGGCCTATCCATATTCCGAAATTGCCGTTTATCCATGAACCGGCTCTCAAATTACGTATCGTATCTTTAGGAGGAAATCTGTTCAAATAATCGCTTATTCTGACTGTCTCTATGGTTTCTTCCTTTGAAAGCTCAGAATAAAGTTTTGTTAAAAAATCCCATCCGTCATTTTTATAATATTCCCAGCAATTTTCTCCGTCCAGTATCACTGAAACTAACGGATATTCGTAGGAATCTCCCACATAACTGCCTATATTTTTAATTTTGTCGATAAAATCTCTTACGGCATCATCGGGATTCCATTTTGAATAAACAAAACCTATTGAATCCGATAAACCGTGGTCTCTGAATATCATATTGACCGAACTGCCGTTTATGTTTACGTTATAAGGTCTGAATAAATACTGCCTGTTTTGAAAAGCCGGTTCATAACTCCCGAATAGTACCGCTTCATCGGTAGCAAGCCATCTGATACCGTTATTTGCAGCTATATTGATTACCTCGTTTGACACAGAACCCTCAGACGGCCACATTCCTGACGGCCTTTTTCCGAAAAAATTCTCATAATATGTTACGGCATTATTAACATGCCATTGAGCGTCTTCTCTGTGAGTAAATCTCTTTTCAGGCAAAACTATGTTCGGCGCAGATTCAAGAGCGCTGTTTGTATCACATAAAAGAGGAAGTATCGGATGATAGAACGGAGTAATTGAAACATCAATCTGTCCTCTGTCCTGCAATTCTTTGTGTTTTGAAACTATCATACCGCATATTTCAAGCTGTTTTTGTATAAGTTTTTGTTTCTCTTCCTCGGTAAAATCCCTTCCCTTTATATAAAGTTCATTTATAAATTCATCTTTTTTTCTCCAATACGGGTCAAACCATGCCAGGTTGAACCATACCTGTAGATCTCTCATATCATTATCTTTAAAATAATTGAGTATTCTTTTTATATCTGACTGGTTTGTCTGCTTGCCTCTTTTTTCAAGAAGCTGGTGATATCTGTTATTGGCAAAAACCATTGTTTCCCAGTTTGCCATAAAGAAATTCATCAGTATAAAAATTTTATCGTCTTCCGAAAGTTCAAGGGCAGGTTTTAGCGTTAAATCAAGAAATTTATCCTTTGCGGTTCCTTTTGCATATTCCTCAAGCTGTATTAAAAGAGAAGGAACAAGATTAATATTTGACTTAATTTTAGGATAGTCGTCCAGTATGGCCGCCATATCATAATAATCTTTGGTGGCGTGAAGCCTTACCCAAGGCAGTTCAAAAACATTATTCAGAGGATTTTTATATATGGGTTGATGCTGATGCCATAAAAATGCCAGATATACTTTTTTCATTCGCTAAATCCCGACGATTATTTTACTTTGCTTTTTGCTCTTTCAGCATAATCCGTATTAGGATAGCTGTCGATTATTTTTTTGTATAAATTTAACGATTCAGTCTCATTTCCGGCAAGTTCATACAACCTTGCAAGATTTTCGGTAACGCTTAAAACAAGATAATTATCCGGATATTTTGAGAGGAAATCTTTTGACGTCTCTATAGCTTTTTCAAATTGTCCGGTATTATCGTATACAAGTATCAAAGTAGGATATGCCAAAGGTTTCAAAATTTCAGGTTTTGCGTTCTTTATGTAATTTTTAAGCATCTGTTCAGCATCATCATATTTTTTCTGTGAGATAAAGAAATTTGATTTCATAAGCATTGCACGGTAAGCCGAAGGCGTATGGGAATATTTTGCTATTACTTCATCTATAAGTTTCAGTCCGTTTTCAGAATCTCCCGACGCAACATAATTAACGGCAAATGTAAGTTTTGCAGAAGCTGTATCTCTTGTTATCTGAAGTCTGTGATAAACAAACAGCGTAAATATCGTAATTCCTATTACAAAACCGGCCACCGTTAAAAGAGTTGTTCTGTTTTCTTTTATTACATTTACTATCTTTACTATTTTGTCTTCTTTTTTTCTCATTTTCGTCCTCTTATTCTATCGACTATATTTTGTGAATTTTTTTGCATTATTTCAAAATATTTTAAATCAATTGCGCTGTCATAAAGCGTTTTTTCTATTTTTGAAGCATCCATCAAATCTTCCGGAGAGTGTGAATCTGTATTTAAAACAAGCTTTGCTCCGTGTTCAAGGGCTAAAGCCGCAACTTCTCTGTTAGTGGCGTTATGGCCTTTTCTTGTTGTAATTTCAAGACATACTCCGTTATCCCTTGCAATTATTACATCTTCTTTTGTTATATGCCCCGGATGTGCAAGTATATCTATACCTGCCTGCAAGGCATAGTGATTAGTTTCAGGAGGAACTGTTTCGGCAACTGTCTCTCCGTGCACAACTATTATTTCAGCTCCTAAATTTCTGCATTTTAAAACAATATCGCCGATTAGTTTAGGAGGGACATAGGTTATCTCAGCTCCGGCAATAACTTCTATGTCATAATTACTGCGAAGTATCTTTGCAACATTCAGTATTTTAGGTATATTAAACTCAAAATTCGAATAATCTACATGATCGGTTAAGGCTATTGCTTTATAACCTTTAAATTTGGCCCTGTAAACAAGCTCGCTTGGCAGCAAAACGCCGTCCGAAAATAATGTATGCGTATGAAGGTCTATCATATCGGTAAATTATATCATAGCTGGTGTTAAAAAAGCAATTAAAAACAGCTTTTAATCTGTTATAATATCTTCATGAATTTTATAAAAGCAATTGTCATAGCCGTACTTTCTTTAGTTTGTCTGAGGCTTGAAGCTGCCGACAGCGCAAAATACATCTTTTTATTTATAGGCGACGGTATGTCAGCCGCAAGCGAATTTGCCACGAGTTCGTATTTGCACGGAGAAGGCAAGAAATTGGCATGGAATTCTTTTAAGAATCAAACTTTTGCCGCAACATGGAGCCTTTCATGCATAAACAATTCAAACCCGTCAGGTTATGATATAGAATCTGCCGGAATCAGCCCTTATCCGTATTATTTACATCAAAATGCCGAAAAATACTTTGAAACTGCTCCTGCTACAGATTCAGCGGCATCAGCAACGGCAATGGCAACGGGACAAAAAACCGAAAACGGACATATTTCAACAACAAACACAGGAGAAACTCTTACAAACATATTTGATATTTTAAACAGGCAAAAAATCTACAATACATGTCTTATAACTACAACATTTTTTTATCATGCCACTCCGGCTGCTTTCTCGGCCCATAACAATTCAAGGCACAACTATAAACAAATAGCCCGGGAAATTTTATCCGTCTCAAAACCTGAGATAATAATTACAAGAAATGAATATTATTATCTTAATGATTTTGCCGAAAAAAACGGATATTTTTCATTTGATTCAAAAGAACTGAGGGAAAAAATGACGTTTTACAGCAATGACAAAAAACTATTTATAACTCTTACTAACTACAATCCCCCTATTCCTGAAAATAACAAAAACAACCCTTATCTGGCATATAATGAAATTGATATGAAATTTGCAGATATTGTGATGTTTGCCGCCGGCAAACTTCTTGCAAAAAAGAAACCGTTTCTTGCGGTAATAGAACAATCAGATATAGATTCTGCCGGCCATGCAAACGATTATTATTCAATGGTCGGAGCCGTATATGAATTAAATGATGCAGTCAATAAACTTGTTTCTGTGATAAAATCAGGAAAAACAGATATGAATGAATCAAATACTCTGATAATAGTAACAGCTGATCATGCAACGGGATTTTTAAGATTTAACGAACTGCCTGAAAAGGGCAAGCTTCCGGCAAAAATGATATTTACAGGCAAGAACAGACTTTTGAAAGTTGACAGAAGCATAAAATATAAAAGCAAAAATCATACAAATGAACTTGTAGGC
This sequence comes from Endomicrobiaceae bacterium, assembly GCA_963666965.1. GTDB lineage: Bacteria > Elusimicrobiota > Endomicrobiia > Endomicrobiales > Endomicrobiaceae > Proruminimicrobium. The sequence goes on along the minus strand of OY762939.1, from coordinate 944,520 downwards.
GTATACGGATTCGGGAAAAAATCCGAGCTTTTAGAAATTTATTCGGGCAGCCGTAAAATTATTGACAACACCGATATCTTTAAGATATTAAAAAATGCCACAGGAAACTAAAATACTAATTACTTTTCTTTTATGATTTTACCGTCTTCAACTCTGTATACAGAATCACATTTTTCTATTGTTGTAAGTCTGTGGGCTATTATTATCATCGTCATTTTTCCGTAAAGTTTCTCAATTGCATCCATAACAGCCTTCTCCGTATCGTTATCAAGAGATGATGTAGCTTCGTCCAGAACAAGTATTTCAGGTTCATTGTATAAAGCTCTTGCTATTCCTATTCTCTGTCTTTGGCCGCCTGAAAGCCTTATTCCCCTTTCACCGACAAACGTATCAAGCTTATTAGGCAGACAATCAATAAATTCCTTCAGTTGAGCCTTTTCAATTGCCTGCGCCAGCTTTTGCTCGTTAACATTTGTCTGGTCATAGAAAACAATATTATTTTTTATAGTATCATCCGTTAAATAAATAAATTGCGGAACATATCCTACTTTTTTTGACCAGTTTTTTTTGTTTTTGTAAATATCAACATTTCCGACTAAAACATTTCCCGTAACCGGTTTTAACAATCCCAGTAATATATCAACAATTGTTGTTTTTCCTGACCCGGTTTTACCGACAAAAGCTACCGATTGTCCGTATTTTATGCCAAATTCCGCATTTTCAAATATAAATTTATCCGTATTCGGATACCTGTAACTGATATTTACGGCTTGGATTCCGTCTTTAATATTTATTTCTTTATTTTCATCTTGTTCTACAGATTCTACGGCTTCGGTTCTTTTTAAATCTTTATATAAAATATTTACAGAAGGTTTATAGAAAATCATTGCATTCATTGCATTCTGGATTCTGCTTACCGACGGCATCATTCTGAAAGATGCCATTGCAAACACGGATATTTGCGTAAAAATAGACGCTATATTTGTTCCCTGAAACAAGAAATATACTATCATAAGCAAAACAACCGAAATGACCAAAGTTTCTATAAAAATTCTTGGCAGTTGCTGTAAAAAATTAAAATGTTTTTGGGCGGATGTGAATTCTATTGAATTTTTATAATATTCATCTAAGAAAAATTGTTCTTTCGCCAATGTTTTTATATCTTTTATCGCTCCGAATGACTGGTTTATCCATTTAATCATTTGTCCTGCATAAACCTGATTGTTTTTTGCAACTTTTGACAATTTGTTTTTTAATTTTTTAAACAGAAAAAGAAGACTTAAAAGAAAAAGTATTATCAGTGAAAGCGTTATTGTTTTGTTTACAAAAAACAAAAATGTTATAAGCAGACAAACAACCGAAAACTCTGACACAAATAAAAACATATTAATTATAAAAGTAAAACAATATGCAACATCGCCTGTCACATTTCTTATTATTTCTGAAGTATTCGTACTCAAATGGTAAGCATACGGCTGTTTCAAATAAAACGTCATCAATTTTAACGACATTTGCTTTTGTGCATTAAAAACCATTCTGTATTGAAAATAATACAAAACTGTCATATATATATTTTTAAGCACATATACGCCTATTAAGGATAATGATATCAATATTAGGAAGTTGCTTGTAGAACCGATATTTAATAAATCATATATATACTTTAAAATTGTATTTTTTTGTATTATCGTATTATCCATAACAACACCGATAAGAGGCAAAACTAATGAAACTCCTATCAGTTCCAAAACTGATGCGACAAAAATCCCCGCCAATAAAATTAAAAATTTTATCTTTTGTTTTGTGTTAAAAAGCGCATTTAATTTTTTTAAAATATCTATCATTTTTGAATACCTGAAAAAGAAATTTACATCTCATTATACAAAATTAAAAATATTTATCTTGATGCAAACAAATCTTTTACAAAAGCTTTATATCCGTTATTTGAATATTTAGAATATTTTCCGGTCAGCAACTGCCACAATAAAATAAAAATTCTTAGTTTATTTCTCGTTGTACGATATTTTAGATGTTTTATTTTGTTTTTCAGTTCTTCTATCAGTTTTAAATCAATATTAAGTTCTTTTAACCTTACCGTTAAATCTTCAAATTTTCCGGCTTCTTTTTCCATGCTTGATATTTTATAACTATTAAGGAATTTCCAAATTTCTTTTATCGGTTTTATTGAATTTATTCCAATCTGCTGACTATTATGCTGTCTGTAAAAAACAAGTTTTTGTTCGACAAAAGCAACTTTTGAAACACAAACTGCTATAAATGCCAGCCATTCGTCGTGTACGGCGTTTTTGCTTACAGGCAAAACATATTTTTTAAGAGAACTTTTAAATGCCGTTGCCATGCCCGTAAAACAGTAGTTATTTATAAGATTATATGCACTGAACTTATTCAAATCAATTTTTGAAAGCCCCGAAGTATTCCACAATGTATAATCTGCTGTCTGTTTTAAATTTTCGTCTGTTATTATACCGTCACAACAGCAAAATCCGATTTTTTCATCCTGCATTTTCTCTGCCATTATTTTTATTTTGTTTTTATCCCAAACATCATCCTGATCACACAAAAAGATGATATCTCCGCTACAAAGAGAGATCGCCTGTTCAAAATTTTTAGTTACTCCGAGATTTGTTTTGTTTACTGTTAGTTTTATATTTAGCTTATCTTTATATTCATTTAAAATTGCAATTGTATTGTCGGATGAATTATCATCACATACCACAACTTCGTCGGCTTTTAAAGTCTGAACATCAAGACTTTCAAGTTGCTGTCTTAAATATTTTTCACCGTTATAAGTGCCTAAAGCTATTGAGATTTTCATTTTTTATATTCTTTTATTTTATTAAAAAAAACGGGACAATATTTTCTTAATATATTTTTTATAAATTCAAGTATTAAAACAAACGGAAAAACTGCAAAAGCACAATAAAAAAACCAATCGTACTTATAATCTCTCAAATAATAAAACATTTTATTAACTTTAAAACTGTATGACTTGTTTAAAATTGAATAGCTCAAACTTCTTAAAAAAAAGCTATACAACAGTCTCTTTTTTTCATTATCATAAACATTACGGGATAAAAGATCCTGTCCGATATATTCTTTATAAATTGACAAATAATTTTGCCCGAAAATCTCGTACATATTATAAGAACATTTTTTTTCAATATCAGCCGGTTCATACATATCACGAAAAAAAATTACGGATTTTTTATATGTTAAGAACAACCTTAACGTCCAATCCATCTGCATCAATTGAACAGCTATTTTTTTATGCTTATCTTCAAGACAAGAAAACTGTTCTCGCCAGCATCCGAATCCTGCAATCCATGTTATCCCGTAAGATATATTAGATACCAATTCATCTATACTGTTAACTTCAACTTCTGTTTCCATTATGTGATGAGTATTATATAAAGGATGGAAAAATAACGGTATTTTATTATTAATATTTTGTGTTATTTTATCCAACATAAACTCCAGAGTATCGGATTTAAAAGGTAAAGTATCATTACTTAGTTTAAGATATATTCCTGTTCCCAAAGATAAAGCATCGGCGAAATTTTTATCTGCTATATCCGTTGGCTTCGGCTGTCTGTAATATTTTATATTATGGTATTTATCCGCATATTCTCTGCATATATTTTCCGTATCATCAGTAGAACAATTATCCGATATTACAATCTCAACTCTGCTGTCAAATCCTTTACTTTTAATAAAAGAATCTAAAGTCTGAACAAGATACCCAGACCTGTTATATGTTGGCATACAAATTGATAATAATGCAGTATTCATTATTTATTCATTTTCCAAATTCTAATCATTACAAAATTACTTTCATCATATTGATTTAATTCTAAGATAACGATACTTAAACAAATTGTATATTCTAAAAATTCTATTAGCAACACCAACAATTTTATATCTCGTACAAAGTTTTAAAAAAATATTTGAACTTAGAACTGGCATTTTATAAGGATTTATTTTATTTGAAATTTCCCAAAGATTTTCCAATGGAAACTTTTGTTTATATTCTTTAGATAAAAAATTATTGTATTTTCCTGTCATAAAATACTGACATCTGATTTCAAACATTAATTTTTTAATAGAGAAAGTATTTTTGAATTTCATAGTATCATAAAAACATCTATCCCAATTAACAATTTGTTCCAGAGACGGCATATTGGAATTTGTCCATGTATCTTGTTGCAAGTGTCTTCTTACATAAAAAATTTTTTCATCATAAAGCAAAACAACATTACCCAAATTAGCCATTTTTACCATAAATGGCCAATCATTAAACTTAGAGTACTTATTATACTCAATTGGAACAGTAACAAAGTCTTTTGTTCTGTAAATAGCCGTAGCATAAGCAATATGTTCCAAAAAATACATATAATATGCAAAATCTTGCTGTGTTTCAAAAAAATAATATTTGTCGGATATTTTTTCTGATATATTTAGATTACTCTCGTAAAACTCTGTATAGCGTGTTGTCAACAATGAGATGTTATTATATTTATTTAAAATTTTGAGTGCCATTTCAAGATATTTTGAATGCAAAATATCATCATCATGAAACAACATCACATAGTCTTTATTAACTATTTCTTTAGCTTTATTAAAATTACCTAGGAATCCATAAGTTTTTATATATTTAACGCCATTTTCAGAAAATTCTTTTACAACTTGTTCAGTATCATCAGTACTTTCATTATCAAGAACAATAATTTCTTTTAAATTTACAGTCTGATTTAAAAGACTTTTTATTGAATCTTTTAAAAAATCAGATCTATTATGAGTCATTATAAATATTTGAATATCTGAAATTGTAAACATTTTCCCTTTATGATTAATATTTTATTTTTAAATATTTGAGCCTAATTTTATTAAATTTTCCTCAAATTCTTTTCTGTCTAAGAACGGGAACATATCTTCCAAACTTGGTGAAACCATTGTTCCGTCCGAAAGTTTTTTTGCAGCCAATTTAGGAGCAAATATATAATTATGATTTAGTAGTACTTCACATAAAATAGGACCGTTATATTCCAAAACATATTTAATCTGTTCTTTCATGCGTTTAATTGCATTTATTTGTATTGTTTTTAAATCAAAAGCCTTGCCTATTTTTATAAAGTCAGGCAATAACACTCCGCTACAAACAGAACATGCCGTTAATTTTCCGTTAAAGAAATTTTTTTGCGTCTGTTGTATAGATATATATCCGTTATTATTTAATAAAAATATTTTAACAGGCAGATTATAATTTTTTATGGTCTGCAGTTCCTGTAAATTCATCATAATTGAACCATCTCCTGCTAAACAAACAACTCTTTTTTTATTATTGGCTAAACATGCCCCTATTGAAGCAGGTAAATCATATCCCATTGAAGCATTACCTGAATTCCAGATATATCTTTGATTTTTTTTAACTTCACCAACTTGAAATGGCAATAAAAAAGCTGATCCGTTACCACCTATGATAACTTCATCATCTTTAAATGATTTTGTCATTTCATTGATAAAACAATAAGGTTCTATAGGTTTATTTTTTCCTCTGTTTGCTTCTGATATGGGAGTATATCTATTTTTCACGACACCACAAAATCTTGCCCAATCGGAGAAATCTCTTTTATTAATTTTCTTTAACATTTTTTGAATAAAATATTTAGCATCAGTATTAATTTTCAAATAAGGTTTAACAGTAGGTTTTTCCAACTCATTTTTATCTATATCAATCACTACCAATTTCGCATTTTTAACAAAATTTTCCCAATTATAACTTATCTGTCTGATGTTATTTCTTGAACCTATTGAAATTACAAGATCGGCATTCTGAAGTATAAAATTACCCGCTCTATTGCCAACAGTTCCTATTCTGGCCATAAAATTAGGATTATCTTTAGAAATTATGTCAAAACCGTTAATAGTTGTCACAACCGGAATATTAATTTTTTTCACTAATTTTAAGAATTCTCCCTTAGCATCCGCAAGCCTTATTCCATGTCCGGCAATAATTAAAGGGCGTTTACATTTGTTGAAGATATTTTCTAATTGATCAATTTTCTTATCTATGTTGGGAAACTTTAATTCGTCATCTTTTGGATTATATTTTCTAAGTTTAGTTTCGTCTATAACAGCCGCCTGTAAATTAATAGGGATATCAATCCAAACTGGACCTTTTCTACCATTTGTAGCCAAATAAACAGCCTTATCAAGAACATATTGAATATCATCTGCTTTTTTCAACATAACAGCATATTTTGTCACCGGTTTTACAATAGAAATAATATCTGCTTCTTGATCGCCAAGTTGTCTGAGTTTTATATTTTTACAGCTATCCATTGTTGTTGAGTATTTTACCTGCCCAGAGATATATAATACGGGAACCGAATCAGTCCATTGTCCGAATACTCCGTTTAAACAGTTAAGTCCGCCGGGACCTGTTGTTACGTTCACAACTGCCATCTTTTGGTTTACTCTTGCATATCCCTCTGCAGAAATCGCTGTTGCTTGCTCATTATGATTACATATATAGGGAATACATTTACCAAAACTGTCATTTAAATGCATAGCACCGCCACCGGAAATCATAAAAACATACCTAACGTCATAGATTTCTTTTAATCTTTTGGCTACAAAATCTGACAATTTCAACATTTTAAAAAAACCCCGTTATATCTTTTAATTTTTTTATTACTTTAAAATCTTTATTTTTGTATTCCTTCTGTGAAATTAACACAGCTTTTGCACCGATTTTCTCAGCCATAACAATATCGCTTTCATAACTGTCGCCCACTAAAACAATTTCTTTTGGCAAAAGATTTGCATCTTTTATAATTAAATCCAGCATTAATGTATTAGGTTTACCAACAACAACATCAGCATTTTTATTTAATGTATATTCTAAAGCTGCCGCAATTGCCCCGTTTCCCGGACTGAGAATTCCGTTATCTCTTGGATAAACTCTTTCTTTATTGGCTATAATAAGTTTACAATTATCGTGAAAAATTTTTAAAACATATTCCAAATCTGTTATTTTAAAATTAATATCATATCCTATCACTACCGCCTGTGGTTTATCAGATTTCGAATTAATCCCGATTTTTTCTATTTCTTTTGCCAAACTATCAGTTCCCAAACAATAAACATTTTGATAATTATTTTCATGAAGATATTTTGCAATTACATATCCCGAATTTATTATCTCATTTAATTGAACATATATTCCCAATTTCAATAATTTGTCATATATTTCAATTCTTGATTTTGCCGAATTATTTGTTACAAAAAAAATTTTCTCAAATTTTTCCCTAATTTTCAAAATTACTTCGTTTGCATTTTCTGCTAATGCTTCCCCAAAATATACGGTTCCGTCCAAATCCAAAATGATGCATTTTACATTATTAAATAAACTATCCAATACTTCCCCCTGCCTTACATATTGAATCTTTATATCTTGATTCTAAAACAGAAATTCTGTTTTCATCTTCCCTATATATTGCTCCGTAAAAATTACGTTTATTTTTAATCCACATTAATTCAAAGCCAACTGCTTTTAAAATACCATTTTCAGGATTTTCAGAATATAGTGCATTTTGAGCATCAAAAATTATTTTCCTAGTTTCAAATCTGGTTAAAGATTTGTTTGGTAATTTTTTAAAAAATGGCATCGATTGGGCCGAAACTCCACCGCCAATAACAAGTTCTTTCTTATGTTTCAGGGTTTTTTCTGCAATTTGACATGCATATTCAAAAATTTTATCATGGTTGATATCATCTTTATTCATTCCAAGAGATCCTGTCATATCTGTTCTGCCAAAAACAATACCGGATAAATCAATTGCAAAAGGATTTTCTAAAATTGCATCTAAATTGTTAAAACCCAAAAGCGTTTCTATATTAATTAAAAATTTCATTTCTTTTCTTTCTTCTTCAGTAAAAGCAACTTTTGTTGATTGTATATATTTTGACATAGCATACGGAGATTCTATCATCGGTGCAACAATTGTACTAACTCCTATAGTTCTTGAATCATACATATCTTTTAATGCTTCACACCCGCCGATTTTGATTGTTAAATCAAGTCCTGCTCTTGTTACAACTTCTTTTAAACGCAGAGCTTCTTCCATTCTTGTACCTTCAGCTTCAAATTCCGCCTTAACGCCTATAACATTATGGTTTTCCTTTAAATCAATTAAAGTTTTAACCATATTTTTTTCCAAATTATTCATTATTTATCCTCCAAAAGTAAGTTTCTGTCTATTTTATTGATATTGTTTTTATAATATTCATATAAACACGATATTGATTTTTCAAAACCGGTAAATTTAACGTTTTTAAATTCAGCTTTTAGTCTGTCGTTACTGCCTGTATAATCCAAACCATACCCGTCTTTTGCAACTTTAATTTCAATATTTTTGTTTGATATTTTTTTAACAAGTCCGGCAATTTCAAACAATTCAATTTTCTCATCCGGAACAACATTATAGCTTTTATATCTGACATTATTTTCTATAAAAAATTCCAAAACAGGCATTAAATCATCAATAAATAAATAACTGAATCTGCGATTTTGCCTTAAAGTTATCGGCAAATCATATAAAGTTTTACAAACGGCATTAGAAATAAATCTTATCTGCCAGTCTTCATATTTGCCGAATATTCCGAAAACATTCAAATCAACAAAATTTTCAAGTTTTTCAATTTTTTTAGCAACAGTATATTTACAAAAACCATGTTCATCGGAAGCAATATTTTGAAATATATTTTCTTCAGTTTCATCTGCTATATTTTTAGAATTGTCATATATTGCGCCTGAACCGAAATTTATAAATTTCCCATATCTGTCTTTATGATTTACAAGATTTTCAAACATCCCCGTATTCAAACAAAATAAATCTTTCGTATCTTTTGCATTTCTGTGACCGGGTTTTGTTGCCGAGTGTAAAACAACATCAAAAACTTTATATTTAAAATAATTTTTGACAGAACCAGAATCAGTTAAATTCAATTCTTGTCTGGACGGATGAGAAATGTCATACTTTTCAGCCAAAAAACTCTCAAGTATATTTCTTCCTATAAAACCGCTTCCGCCCGTAAGAAGAATTTTCTTTTTCATTTATTGAAAAATTCCTTAAATGAATTAATCATATATTCAATTTTCTCATCGGTCATACCCGGATATACTCCGATCCAAAATGTGTTATTCATAACAATATCGGTATTTTTTAGTTCAGATACTTTTCTAAAGCCACCATTTGTTTTTCTCATATCGTCAAAGCATGGATGTTTTAATAAATTTCCTGCAAATAACATTCTCGTCTGAATTCCGTTTTCTTCCAAATATTGGACTAAAGAATTTCTGTCAACACAGTTTTTAACCGTTATTAAAAAACCAAACCAGCTTGGTATTGAATCTGCACATGCTTCCGGCAATAATAATTTATCCTGCAAATCCGACAAACCTTGTTTTAGTTTATCAAAATTTTTTCTTCTTTCTTCAATAAATTTAGGAAGTTTTTTTAGCTGGGCAAGCCCTATCGCTCCCTGCATTTCGGTAGCTTTTAGATTATAGCCGAAATGTGAATAAACATATTTGTGGTCATACCCTTTCGGCAGTTCTCCGTATTGTTTGTCAAACCTGTGACCGCAAAAATTATCAACACCCGACGGACATACGCAATCGCGCCCCCAGTCTCTCATAGAAAGCAGTATCTTATGCAGCAAAGGATTATCGGTATAAACTGCTCCGCCCTCTCCCATTGTCATATGATGAGGAGGATAAAAACTTGATGTTCCTATATCCCCGATTGTACCTGTATATTTTTCTTTGCCGTCAATTATATATTTTGAACCTAAAGCATCACAATTATCTTCTATTAACCACAGATTATTTTCATTACAGAAATTCTTAACTTGTTTTAAATCAAAAGGATTTCCCAAAGTATGTGCCAACATAACTGCCTTTGTTTTCGGGCTTAATGCTTTTTTTATTTGGTCAATGTCTGCATTATATTGAGGGATTGTAACATCTACAAAAACAGGAACCGCACCATATTGAATAATGGGAGTAACCGTAGTCGGAAAGCCACATGCAACTGTTATAACTTCATCTCCTCTTTGAATTGCTCTTTCTTTAAGCAACGGAGACGTTAATGCCATGAAAGCAAGTAAATTGGCAGATGAACCGGAATTAACCAACAAACAATATTGTATATCTAAAAATCTAGCGAAATCTCTTTCAAACTGTTTGCAATATCTGCCGAAAGTTAACCAAAAATCAAGAGCACTGTCAACGAGGTTTACCAATTCTTTTTCGTCAAATATTCTTCCGCCGTACGGAATCTTATTTCCCTTTCTAAACGGCTTTTTTTCACCGAAAGCAGACGTATAATATTCCTTAACTTTAGTTAAAATGTCATGTCTTACTAATTCTTTTTCATTCATTTATATACTCTTTTATCTGTTTTAAACAAACATCTTTCATGTTTTGTTTTTTTTGATATTGTTTTATCCAATCTGTAATTTTATCCAGCGATGTATCAACCTGCCATTTAGGATTCCATTTAAGAATTTTTTTTGATTTCGTTATATCAAGTTTAAGACAGCAGGCTTCGTGCGGATGTTTGGCGCAATCTTTTTTATATTTAATTCCGTTATCAAAATTTTTACACATTCTGTCGACTATCTGTTCAACATTTTTTATATCGCCGCATTCCGGCCCGAAATTCCAGCCCTGAGCAAACTGTTTTTTGCCCTGCAGAAGTTTTTCTCCGAGCATAAGATACCCGCTCAAAGATTCCAAAACATGCTGCCACGGCCTTACGGCCTTTGGATTTCTGACTGCAAGAGGTTTCTTTGCAAGTATTGATTTTATAAAGTCAGGTATAAGCCTGTCTTGCGCAAAATCTCCGCCTCCTATAACGTTGCCGGCTCTTGCCGAAGCGATAAGAGTTTTATGGCGTTTGCCGTATTCATTAACATTAAAAAAAGAATCTCTGTAAGAAGATATCACTATTTCACAGCACGCTTTTGAAGCGCTGTACGGGTCATATCCTCCCAGAGGATCAGCCTCGCAAAACGCTCTGCCTTTTTCATTATTTAAATAAACTTTGTCGGTAGTAACGGCAACAACGGCTTTTACAAAAGAATTTTTTTTCAAAGATTCAAGAATATTTGCCGTGCCTATTACATTGGTCTGATATGTTTCAAGCGTTTCTAAATAAGATTTTCTTACCAGAGGCTGGGCGGCCAGATGAAATATTATTTCAGGTTTATGTTTTTTTATGACAGAATTTAATTTCGCAAATTCTCTTATGTCGCCTCTTACATCAATACATTTGGGTTTCGAAAGTTCAAAAAGAGAAGGTTTTGTAGGAATATCTATCGAATAACCGATAACTTTAGCTCCTAAAGATTCCAGCCAAAGACACAGCCATGCGCCCTTAAAACCGGTATGTCCCGTTACAAGAACTTTTTTATTTTTATAAATTTCAAACATGATTATTTATCCCAGACTTTCCACGGCGCATTACAGCTCAGCCACAATTCGGTAAGTTCATTTTTCTCTCTGAGCGTATCCATCGGTTTCCAAAAACCTCTGTGTTTGAAAGCATTTAACTGCTTTTCTTTTGCAATATCTTCAAGAGGCTGCCGTTCAAAAATATTTTCGTCGCCGCCTTTTATATAATCAAAAACTGAAGGCTCGCATACAAAAAAACCTCCGTTGACCCATGACTCATCGCCTTTTGGTTTTTCCATGAAAGAAGTTATGAGATTGTCGTCTTTTATAACAAGCGCCCCGAATCTGCCGGAAGGCTGAACGGCTGTCATCGTTATTATTTTTTTTGATTTGTTATGATGCTGTATTAATTCTTTGATATTTATGTCGGCTACTCCGTCTCCGTAAGTCAGAAGAAACTGCTCTTTTCCTATGTAATCCTTGGCCTTTTTTATTCTGCCTCCGGTCATCGTATCCTGTCCGGTATAAAGAATAGTTACTTTCCACGGTTCGTGCCTTGTTTTATGAATTTCAACAGAATTATTTGACATATCAACAGTAATATCAGAGTATCTGTTGTAATAGTTTATGAAATAATCTTTTATTACATGCGATTTATAGCCTGTAAGAATTACAAAATCATTAAACCCGTAATGTGAATAGATTTTCATTATATGCCATAAAATAGGTCTGCCGCCGATTTCAACCATGGGTTTAGGAACCAATGCTGTTTCTTCGGACAGTCTTGTTCCCATGCCGCCGGCCAGAATTATAACTTTCATTGTTGTCTCCTTTTACAGCTTAAAGGATTTCATCTTCCGTTTCTTCTTTGCAATCACAATCTTTGCACGACACAATTATAACAAATTCTCCGAGTATTTCTCTATTTTTAAGATTATTTGCCACATCGGAAATAGTGCCTCTTATATACTCTTCAAATTTTTTTGTCAGTTCTCTGCCGAGCGCTATCTGGCAACCTGCCCCGAAAACTTCGGCGCATGTTTCAAGAGTTTTTAAAATTCTGTGAGGAGATTCATAAAATATAATAGTTTTATTGACGGACTTTGCTTCAAGCAGTTCTTTTTTCATTTTGCCTGTTTTTTTTCTCAAAAATCCCAAAAAAATAAAAGAATCGGTAGGAAGTCCGGAACCTACAAGCGCAGTGGTAAGAGCGCACGGGCCCGGCAGAGATATAACCGTAATATTTTTTTCGACGGCCTCTTTGATAAGATAATAGCCGGGATCTGATATTGCGGGAGTTCCGGAGTCTGAAACAAGAGCAATATTTTTGCCCTGTTCAAGCATTGATATTATCTGAGGAATTTTTCTGAGCTGGTTCTGAGTGTAAAAACTTACAAGCTGTTTTGATATCTGAAGATGAGACAAGAGTTTTATTGTCTGCCTTGTATCTTCGCACACAACTAAATCGCATTCTTTTAAAACTCTTACCGCTCTTAAAGTAATATCTTCAAGATTGCCTATAGGAGTTGGAACTGCGTATAATATGCCTTTCATTATTTTATATAAACAGTATAATCTATATCGGGAAATATATTATTTGTGTACTCTAAATTAGACAAAAAGCCCTCATCTATACGATCATTTTTTATCTGGTCGTATAAAGTATTAAAATTATATATATGCTCTTTGGTTCTTTTTTCGGCATATTCAACCATCGTTCCGGTCGTCATTATAAAAGCCCAGTCGGAAGACTGAGCAAGAAGCAATTCTCTTGCAGCCTGGTTAAGAAGTCTCAATTTCAGACCGGACGCAGTTTTGTTTAAGGAAGCTATTTCAACCATTCTGTCGGCTATAACGTGCAGATGTTTATAAATCCAGTCATTTTTAGGATTTAACCAAACTTCATAATAACCTTTATCTCCCCATGAAGACGGAGACGGTGTTGCGATTTGATTGGTTTTATATTTTTCAAGATATTCTACCGGAGTAATAGTAGCAAATAATTTCTGTTTATTTATAGTTCTGAATAAATAATTTATAAATTGCGGACCTTCAAACCACCAGTGCCCGAAAAGCTCGGCATCATACATTGAAACGACTATAGGTTCTCTGCCCAAAATACCCGATAAATAATCTATTTGATTCGATCTGTTAAAAACAAAATTTTCGGCATGCATCTTTGCTTTATTGTCAGCCCACTGCGGATTATACGGCTGTTTCTCATGCAGAGGAACTTTTCCGGTTATTCTATGGTATTTTACGCCTATGTTTCGTCTTATACCGTCTGAATGAAGATAAGGTTTTATATAATCATAATCAAGATCATACGCCAAATCCCTGTAAAATTCTCTGTAGTCCGGATCTCCGGGATATCCTGAATCGGCGCTCCAAACCTGATGGGCAGTTTCCATATCTCTGCTGAAAACAGCAACGCCGCTCGGGCAGTATATCGGAGCAAAAACTCCGTATTTCGGCCTTGGAGTTGCATATAAAATACCGTGAGCTTCAAGAAAGAAAAATCTTAATCCCTCTTCTTTTAATATTTTGTCTATCCCGTAAGAGTATGCACATTCGGCAAGCCATATTCCTCTAGGCTCTCTTCCGAAATGTTTTTTATAATCCTGACACGCTATTCTGATTTGCGCCCTTACAGCCTTTTCGTTTACCATAAGCGGCAAAAAACCGTGGGTGGCGCAGCACGTAATTATTTCAATCTTGCCCATATCCTGCAGGTTCTTAAATCCGGTCAAAATATTGCCGTGGTATTTTTCCCATATTCTTCTGCAATTTTTAAAATTCTTTTCATACATCAAAGCGACTTGATGAAATTCAGGCTGGCTTTTTGTTCTGAAAACTTCTTGTTCGGAAAGTTCTATAAGTTTATTTAATTTAGCATAATATCTGGACTGTAAAAGAGGATCGGCAAGCATATTTGCAAGGGTCGGAGTAATAGTCATTGTAATTCGGAAGTCAATTCCGTCATTGATAAAATTTTCAAATACGGAAAGCAGAGGCAGATAAGTTTCGCTTATCGCTTCATACAGCCAATCTTCTTCTAAAAAATCAGGAAAGTTCGGATGGCGTACAAAAGGTAAATGCGCATGAAGTTGTAAACACCAGTAGCCCTTATATTTCATCGAAAATCCGAATAGATTTATTTTGTATTCTTTTTAACTTCAAAAGTTATTGCCTTTTTCATTGAATCATCGCTTGATGAAGCTTCTATGGAATAAACGTGGTCGCCGTTAGGCAAATAAAATCTTACCGAAAAAGAACCGTCGGCAGATAATTTGACGGGCTGTCCGTTCATGGTTAATTTTGCATCTGATTCCGTCGCTCCGTAAATAACTATTTCCGTATCGGCTTTTAACCAAAAACTTTTTTGTTTGTCCTGCTGCGCTTCCGGAGCAAAAGATTTAGGATGAGTTTTAAACGAACTAGTTTGAACATGCGAACTTGGAAGAGAAATTGAAACTATTTCTTCCCATCTTTCCCTCATAAGACGCGCTATATCAAAAGAACTCATTCCTATCTGATTTACGCCCGATATCTTAAGAAGTTTTTCAAATTCAATCTGCAGCATCGCCCACTGTTCGTCGGTAACATTTGAAACGCCGTATCTCGGCATGCTGAGCTTATTTGATCTTGCAATGCACACAAACTTACCGTCATTTGTTAAAAAACCAATATCTGCGCACCAGCTGCGGTTATATTCTCCGACGTTGATATACCAGCTGTCGGCGTTAGGAGTTATGAAAATATCAAAATATCTGTGAGCGTTATTGCCGTCAAAATTTATATCGGTAGTATCATAAACTCTTATTACGAGTTTGGAATCGGCAAATATATTCTGACCGTACTGACTTTTTATTTTTTCTTTTGAATTTTCTGAAATTGACCAATAGGCAAATATACATATCGGATCTCTCGGCAAAATTGTTATTTTTGTATCGCCGTAATCGGCGGGCAAGCCGGCTTTGTTGACTGCTTTGTCGGCTCCTTCAAGTTTTGAACTTAATTTTTCCATAGGGTTTATCCTTGCTATATTTTTTACAAAAACAAATAACCCGAGTTCCGTTATTATAATACCGTTTAATTATATAAATAGATTTAAAAATAGTCAAACTTTTATTATAAAAAATTGATTGTAAAGAAATGAGTTTTTTTATATAATACGCAATTATGAACTTAGATAAAATAATATCGCTGGCACTTGAAGAAGATTCAGTATTGAACGATATAACATCAAAAAATATAATTTCAAAAAATATCAGAGCAACAGCCGTTCTTATGGCAAAATGCCCCGGCATAGTCTGCGGAATTGACGTTTTTAAAAGAGTTTTCATAAAACTAAATAAAGATTTTGTTTTCAGTGTTATGAAAAATGACGGTCAAAAAGTAAAAAAAGGCGATATTATTTTAAAAATGGAAGGACCTGCCTATCATCTTTTGTGCGGAGAAAGAACGGCTTTAAATTTCATACAAAAACTTTCCGGTATCGCAACCATGACAAGTTATTTTGTTGATATAGTCAAAAATACAAACACAAAAATTTACGATACAAGAAAAACCATTCCGGGATTCAGATACATTTCAAAATACGCTGTAAGATGCGGCGGCGGAACAAACCACAGAATGTCGCTTTCTGATATGGTTTTGATAAAAGACAATCATCTTAAATTGATAGACGATCTTACCGAAAAAATTAAAACTATCAGAAAAAAACATAAAGGAATTCTTATACAGGTTGAATGTGAAACAAAAAAACACGTATATGACGCTCTTGCTGCAAGAGCGGATCTTATAATGCTGGACAATATGAAAAAATCGCAGTTAAAAAAAATGGTATCTTTAATAAGAGACAATTCGACAAAAGAATACAGACCTGAAATTGAAATATCGGGCGGAGTAAATCTAAAAACTATAAAAGATTATGCAAAACTGGGTATTGACAGAATTTCGATAGGAATGCTCACTCATTCAGCGCCGTCGCTTGATATCTCTCTTAAAATTAAAGTACAAAACTAGAATTTATGCCACATTTTTATGTAAATCCGAAAGAAATAAGCAACAATGTTTTTACGTTAACTGGAGAACAGTTTCATTATCTTACCGGCGTCAGAAGATTTACAGCCGGAGAAGAAATAAACATATTTGACGGCCTTGGAAACTCATTCCGCGCAAAAATCAAAACCATCACAAAAACTTTTTTGACGGGTGAGATAATTTCAAATTTAAATTTTATTTTACCGGCTATAAAAATTACTCTTTTTACTGCAATGCCAAAAGGTGAAAGATTTGAATGGCTTATTGAAAAAAGCGCTGAACTGGGAGTATCAAAAATAGTCCCTGTCATAACTGCAAGAAGCGTTACAAACGAAATATCCGAAAATAAATTTGAAAGGTATAAAAAAATATCCATATCGGCAAGTTCTCAGTCAAACAGAGCAGATTTAACGGTAATCGAACAGCCTGTTAAATTCAAAAATGCCGTTGACCTTGTTTCTCAACAAGATAACACTCTGAATCTGATGCCGTGGGAGTGCGAAGAATCAAATACAATAGACAATATTTACAAACAGGCAAAAAATATAAACATTTTTATAGGACCTGAAGGCGGATTTGAAAATTCCGAAGCAGAATACGCGTTTAAAAATAATATTACACCCGTCACTTTGGGCAAAAATATTTTGAGAGTTGAAACTGCCGCTCTTGCCGCCTGCATTCTTGTTATAAATAAATCATGAAAAAAATCTTTATCTCCACTTTCGGCTGCAAAGTTAACCAATATGAATCGCAGCTTATCAGGGAACTGTTTGAAAAAAACGGATGTTTATTGGCAAATTCTCCTGAAGAAGCCGATACTATAATAATAAATTCATGCACGGTAACAGACAGTTCCGACAGACAGTGCAATTCTTTTATCAATAAATTTTTGCATAATGGCAAAGAAATCATACTTACAGGATGCTACGCAAAAACTTCACACGATAAAATAAAAAAAGAATTTCCAAAAATAAAAATAATACTTAAAGAAGATTTATTCAAAAATTCTGTTCAGTCAATAAAATCTTTTGACAATCATTCAAGAGCATTTATAAAAATTCAGGATGGATGTAACAGTTTCTGTTCATACTGTATAGTCCCTTTTGCAAGAAATATTCTCTGGTCTAAACCTGAAAAAGAAATAATAGAAGAACTTTCAAAAATAACCGATAACGGCTACACGGAAATCGTGCTCACAGGAATACATATAGGAAAATATGAAAACGGAATAAGCCGGCTTCTAAAAAAAATACTTGGATCGCTAAAAAAAGATTTCAGAATCAGACTTTCATCTATAGAGGTAAACGAGGTAGACGATGAACTGATATCAATAATGAAAGATGAACCTCTTAGAATATGCAATCATCTCCACATTCCTCTGCAGTCTGCATCGGACAATGTTTTAAAACAGATGAACAGAAAATACACTTTGCTTGATTTTGATTCTGTTCTAAAAAAACTTAAAAAAAATATACCGGATATATCTTTAACAACGGATGTGATTTGCGGTTTTCCTTGTGAAACGGCGGATGACTTTGAACAAACGCGCAATTTTTTAAAGAATGCTGATTTTGCAAGACTGCATGTTTTCCCATATTCCAAAAGACAGGGAACAAAAGCCTTTGAATTGAAACAAATTTCGGAACAAACTGAAATTAACAAGAGAGTCTCTGAACTTCTTGAACTGGATAAAATTTTAAGAAAGAATTTTTATTCAAAATTTATAGGAACAACAAGAAAAGCAGTTTCATTAAGAGGAAATCAAGCGCTTACGGATAACTATCTTACAGTTAAAAATATTCCGCGCCAAAAAGGAATTTTTGACGTTGAAATAACACCTTTATAATAAATCCATTGAAAAAACGGGGCCGTCTTTGCAGACCATCTTATACTCGTCTCCGATTTTCACGGCGCAGCCCTGACAGTTTCCTATGCCGCATGCCATTTTTTCTTCAAGAGAAGCATAACCTTTAAGTTTCAAAGCCTTTACCGTTTCTATCACCTTTTTCATCATCGGAGTAGGTCCGCAGGTATAAACTATATTGTCTTTTTTAATTTTTTCTTTCATCAAATCTGTTACAAAACCTTTAAATCCCTGAGTTCCGTCTTCGGTCGCAACAAAAACTTTCCATCCCAGTTTTTTAAACTCGGAAAGACACAGCAACTCTTTTTTTGTTCTTGCTCCGTAAAACAAAACGCCTTTATTTTTAAGTTTTGAAGCCAAAAAATGAACTGAGGCTATTCCTGTTCCGCCTGCGACAAGCACCGGTACTGCGCCGATATTTTTGTAAGGATAAGCCATACCAAGAGGGCCTAAAACTTTAATCTGATCTCCCGGTTTTAGCGCAGCCAAAACTTCAGTGCCTTTTCCGACTATTTTGTAAAGAAATGAAAGCGTATTTTTACCGCTTTTATATATGCTTAAAGGTCTTCTGAGATATGAATTCGGCACCGAAACCATACAGAACTGTCCCGGTTGAGCGGAATGAGCCATTTCAGGAGCTTCAATTATAATTTCATAAAAACTTAAACATACATGTTTATTGCTTTTTATTTTAGCGCTGATATCATATCTTTTTGCAAGTGATTTACTGTTGACGTCAAAACACATATAAAACCATCCGTTTTTAAGTTAGCTAAGTATATCATATCTTTGTAAATTATGTAAATCTGCTGTGTTATTCCGAGCGGAGCGCTTCAATCGGCGACAATTCCGAGGCTTTTTTGGCAGGCCAGAGACCGAAAATAATACCTACGCATACTGAAAATGAAACGGACAAGAAAACTGAAAATCCCGATACAAAAGCGGCCCAGCCGGCAAATTTCGAAACTGCAAAAGAAATAAGCACGCCGAGAGCCACTCCGAAAAAACCGCCCAGCAAAGATAAAGCCGACGACTCTATTAAAAATTGCAATAGAACTGCATTTTTTGTGGCGCCTATCGCTTTTCTCAATCCTATTTCTCTTGTTCTCTCACTAACGCTTACAAGCATTATATTCATAATACCTATTCCTCCCACAATCAGAGAAATACCGGCAACGGCTCCCAAAAGCATAGTCATTGTTTTAGTAGTCGTAGAAAGCATCTGTATCATATCCGACATATTTCTTATTCTGAAAGAATCGGCCTGATCGGCGCTGAGCCTGTTGCGTGCAAGCATAGTCGCAAGAATATATTTTTCCGTTTCATTAATTTTACCGTCCTGAACTTCAACGGAAACAGAAGAAACATATTTTGTACCCAAAAGTCTTTTCATAGCGGTATTTAATGGAACTAAAATAATATCATCGCCGTCTCTGGGGCCCTGTGCTCCTTTAACGGGAAGAATTCCTATTACTCTAAACTGTTTTCTGTTAATTTTTATATATTTGCCGACAGGATCTTCGTTTCCGAAAAGATTTTTTATTACGGTAGTTCCTATAACGCATACTTTTTCGGCATTTTCATTTTCGGTTTTTGTAAAAAAACGTCCGTATTCAGGAATAGAGCTTTGCATATACTGATAAACTGTAGTGGCTCCCGTAATGCTTGTATTTGTATTTTTATTACCGTAGACAACCTGCGCATTGCCGCTTACATTAGGATCTATGTTCTTTACAAGTGCCGTATTTGAAGCCAACGCGTCAACATCTTCAAGAGTTATTCTTCTTACTACATTTCCTGCCACGCCGCCCATCGATATTCGTCCCGGCATAAGATATAAAAGATTGGTCCCCATGGATTTAATCTGTTTTTCAAGAGACTGCTGTGCTCCGGCGCCCAAAGCAAGCATTGATATAATTGATGCAACTCCTATAATAATGCCGAGCATCGTCAGGACTGAACGCGTTTTATTTGCAAGAATTGCCCTGATTGCCGAAAAGAAGTTTTCTGAAAATTCCGCGATACTGAATTTTGAGGAATCTTTGTGTATTTTTAAAGGTTTATTTTCCGTTTTTTGCGGTTCTGTTTTTTTAATGTCCGATACAACCTGTCCGTCTTTTATAGTTATAACTCTGTTTGCCCATTGGGCAATATCGGGTTCATGAGTAACAAGAATAATGCTTATTCCTTTTTTATTTAAATCTGTAAGAATCTGCATTATTTCGTCAGACTGCGCCGAAGCAAGATTGCCGGTCGGCTCGTCGGCAAAAATAATTTTTGGTTCGTTTACAAGAGCTCTTGCAATGGCGACTCTCTGCTGCTGGCCTCCGGAAAGCTGGTTCGGTTTATGGAATATTCTTTCCGACAGGCCTACGCTTTCAAGAAGACTTTTTGCTCTTTCAACCCTGTTTTCGCCTCCGGAATAAATAAGAGGAAGAGCGACGTTGTCGCAGGCTGTCATTTTATTTAAAAGATTATACTGCTGAAAAACAAAACCTATTATTTTTGATCTTAAAAAAGCCGTACGGTTATCATCAAACTTTAAAACATTTTGCCCGTAGATTTCATAAACGCCGCCGGAAGGTCTGTCCAAAAGTCCGAGTATATGCATAAGCGTGCTTTTTCCTGATCCGGAAGGACCCATTATTGCCACAAACTCGCCTTCTTCTATTGTAAGATTTACGCCTCTTAAAACGTCGAGTTTTGTATCTCCGACGTCATAAACTTTTGTTATTGATTTAATAGAAAGCAACGGTTTATAATGTTCTGTCATTTATTTACCCTGAACGCTTGTTGAACCTGAAAGTATTTCGCTATTTGTTTTACGTTTTTGAGGACTCATCTGCAAAAAACCTTTTGCATCTTCGGTTTGTGCGCCTAATTTATACGCTTTATTTTTTACAAGAACCTTATCTCCCGGATTTAATCCTGCAATGATTTCAGTTTTATCGCCGTCGTTTATCCCCGGCGTTATTTCTTTTTTTGTCTGATTTATATTATCTCCGGTAAGAACGTAGAAGCTGCCGTTATCAGTTTCATTGACCGCTTCCCATGGAATGACTGTAACATTTTTTTTCTCGGCGACCATAATTTCAATATTGGCAGTCATCAGAGATTTAAAAAATTTAGGAGCGTGTTCCGGACGTATCTTTACATAATAAGTAATAACATTGCTGACATTCTGTCCTTCTTCAAGAATTTGGAAAACTTTTCCGTTAACGGCGACATCTTTATAAGCGTCAAGCATTATTAAAGCTTTCTGTCCGACTTTTATTTTACCTATATCGGTTTCGTCAACGCTTGCGACAACTATCAACTCATCGGCAAGAGCAAACAAAACGTCGCTTGTTGAAATAGTCTGTCCTTCGACTACGTTTCTTAAAATAATTTTGCCGTTCATCGGAGAGATTACGGGCGTAGGTTTATAAGTATCTTCCCACTGCGATAATTTTTCTTTTTCGTTTGCTCTTACCGCGTCTAAAATTGCAACTCTGTCCGTTGAGCTCAAATATGCAAGGATCTGTCCTTTTCTGACATAGTCGCCTTCGTTAACAAGAAGCGAATCAACTCTTCCAGCCACGCTTGGCTTTATCTCGACTCTGTTTAAAGCCGCGACTTCTCCCGTCGTATCTATAATTTCCTTTACATCAGACAGAACTGCTTCTGTCTGAGAATATGAAATCTGCTGTGTTTTTTCTTTTTTAGAAAAATATTTAAAACCCGCAAAGCAAATAATAATAATTATGACTGCATAAATTACGACGGTTTTCTTTTTCATTTTATTTCTCCGTTTGTATTGCCGAGCATTTTATCTCTTTTTGCCAACGCAAGATTATAATTATATAACGACGATAAATGAGATATCCGATTGTTTACAAGTTCCTGTTCTATATCCTGCCATGTCTGAAATTCCATGCTTCCGGCGAGATATTTTATATTTGCTTCTTTTTGTCTCTGAGCAGCCGCTTCCATAAACATTTTGCTTATAGCGATGCTGTCTCTGTATTTTTCTATGTTTATTTCTATTTCCTGCAAAGAAGTTTTGGCAGTCAATACGGCTTTTTCATATTCGGTCATTTTTTGGTTAAGTTCTTCTCTTGAAGCAAGAACAGTATTGCGGACGTTAGTAAGACCGCCTGAAAACAAAGGATAATTCAAGGCTACCCCGAGAGTCCATGCTTTGCTGTCTGAGGGTGGAATCGGATTATTTTCATCCGATACGCCTATTGATGCCGAAGCGGAAAGATTCGGATATAAACTGCCTTTGGCATAATCAACTTTATATTCGGATATCTTCACATCTGCCGAAGAAATAATCACATCAGGAACCATTAAGGCTTGCAAATCAATATTTACGGCAGACGTCTGCTCTGATACGGAAAGACTGCCGTCTACATTAAACTCAGAAACAGAATCTGTTCCCATAGCTTCGCACAAAGATCTTCTTGCCAAAAGAAGATCTCTTTCGGCATTTAAAAAATCAGTATGCGCCGAATATTTCTGAGCCTGTGCTTTCAACATATTTCCTTTGCTTTCTTTGCCGCCTTCATACTGAAGCCTGACCATTTCCGAACTTTGAAGCCTTAAATTATAAATATTTTTAAGAAGATTGACATTTTCCTGGGCATAGCACATTTTTAAAAAAGCTTCTTTTATTGAATAGTAAACTTCGGCATAAGATTTTGTAAGCTGGGCGACAGTCTGTTCTATAACGGCTTTTTTACCGCCCAAGTCGGCGTTTGTTTTAAAATCATAAATAGTCTGAGATGCATTTAAATTAGCGTCCCAGCTGTTTTCATTAGTGCCGTTTCCTTTTCTTGAAAAACCGTATTTAAAGTTAACCGAAGGATAATAACCGTTCCTTGATATGTAGTAATTATATTCGGCTATTGAAAGATTCTTTTTTGCATTTATAAGGTTTTGATTATATTTATTGGCAATTTCAACGCATTGCACCCATGTAAATTTTTTAATTTCCTGAGCGCCTGCAGCCGTAAAGAAAAAAAACAAAACAAATAAAATATATATATTTTTCATAATGCAATTTAGACACCGTAATAAGCCAAAATGTTACAGATAATAATTTTGACAACTTTATTTCGAAAAAAAAATTGCGCAGCCGTTAAAAACAAGCTGCGCAATTTGAAATTATTTTTATCTTATACAATTCCGTCTTTTACCGTCCAGACAATTTTGCCGCCGACGATAGTCATAACTGCTCCGCCTTTAAATTTTCTTCCGATAAAAGGCGAATTTTTGCTTTTGGAAAGTATATCTTCTTTTTTATATTCATAAGAATATTTAGTATCTATTATTGCAACATCCGCGATTGACCCCGGTTTTAAACTGCCTCTGCCGTTAAGAGAAAATATCCTGGCAGGATTAACGGTCATCTTAGCTATTGCTTCAGAAAGACTTAAAACTTTTTTATCGACGAGTTCATTTAAAACAAGCGACAGAAGAGTTTCAAAACCTATGATTCCGAATGGCGCAACATCAAACTCTCTGCTCTTTTCTTCAAGAGTGTGTGGAGCATGGTCGGTGCATATACAGTCTATTGTTCCGTCTTTCAATCCTTTTTTTATTGCCTGAACGTCTTTTTCAGATCTTAAAGGAGGATTCATTTTATAATTTGTGCTGAAAGTTTTTAAAGAATCATCCGTCAGCGTAAAATAATGAGGGCAGGTTTCCGCAGTAACTTTTAAACCTTTCTTTTTGGCCTGTCTTACAAGTTCAACAGATCCTTCTGTTGAAACATGCGCTATGTGAAGATGTCCGCCGGTAAGTTCTGCAAGCATTATATCTCTTGAAACCATAACTTCTTCGCTCTGGGCGGGAATGCCTCTTAAACCCAGTTTCATTGAATTTTTACCTTCATTCATAACGCCTGTTCTGCTTAAGTCTTTATCCTCGCAATGCGATATAACTGGCAGATTAAACATTTTCGTATATTCAAGAGCTCTTCTCATAACCTGAGAACTTGCTACGGGACTTCCATCGTCAGAAACTGCCACTATTCCGGCTTTTTTAAGTATTCCTATTTCGGCAAGTTCTGTTCCGAGAGATCCTTTTGTAATACATCCTATCGGCAAAACATTTACTTTACCTTCTTTCTGCGCCTTTAGAAGAATATATTCAACCGACGGTGCATTATCAATTACCGGTTTTGTGTTAGGCATACAAAACACCGTCGTTATTCCGCCCTTGCAGGCCGACCGTGTTCCTGTTTTTATCGTTTCTTTCTCTTCCTGTCCGGGATCTCTTAAATGAGAATGAACGTCTATAAGACCGGGAACTGCCATTTTATTTTTACCGTCAATTACCGTTTCAGGGGCTTTTGACAGTTTTGAAACTATCTTGCCGCCTTCAATATAAATATCTTTTATTTTATCTGTTTTTGATGCAGGATCAATAACTCTTATATTTTTAATTATTATTGCCATTTTTCTTCCCCTGTTGTTTGTTTCTTGCAGCAACCAAAAGATACAATACCGCCATTCTTACTGCTATTCCGTTTGTAACCTGCTCGTTTATTACTGCATTCGGACTATCGGCGACATGTGAAGATATTTCAATTCCTCTGTTCATCGGGCCCGGATGCATTACCAAAACGTCCGGTTTTGCGGTCGCAAGTCTTTCTTCCGTTACCTGATACAATTCAACATATTCATGCACTGACGGAAAAAGATTTTCCTGCTGGCGTTCCATCTGTATTCTCAATATATTTACGACATCTACATCTTTTATTGCTTCGTCAAGATCATAAAAAACTTCAACGCCTAAATCGCTGATATGTTTGGGTATTAAAGTTGACGGACCAGATACTCTGACTTTTGCTCCCATTTTTGTAAGAGCCCATATATTTGATTTTGCAACTCTGCTGTGAAGAATATCTCCGACAAGAAGAATTTTAAGACCTTCAACTTTTTTCTTTTTATCGAGAATCGTAAAAAGATCTAAAAGGCCCTGTGTCGGATGTTCATGAAATCCGTCGCCGGCATTTATTATCGAAGCGTTTAAATTTTTTGCAAGAATTTCAGGCGTTCCTGCAAGAGTATGCCTTATTATTATGATATCGGCCTTCATTGCTTCAAGAGTTTTGCCCGTATCTATAAGACTTTCTCCCTTAACAACGCTTGATGTGGCGGTAGCTATGCTTACAACGTCTGCCGAAAGCCTTTTGGCTGCAAATTCAAATGAAGTTCTTGTTCTTGTGGACGGTTCGTAAAAGAGATTAACTACTGTTTTGCCGACTAATGCCGGAGCTTTTTTTATTGAACGCGTAAACAAATTTTTGAATGGTTTTGCTGTCTCAATTATTGTCTGAATTTCTTCTTTGGCAAGGTACTCTAATCCCAACAGATCTTTTCTGTTAAAAGACATATTTCTCCCTCTATTTTGAACTGGTTAAGTATACCATATCTTTTTTGTCTATTTCAACAAATTCGACGCAGACTTCATCTTTTGTGTGATAGGCTAATCCCGTAAAATCGGCCTGTATAGGAAGCTCTCTGTATCCTCTGTCTATTAAAACCGCAAGCTGTATCGATTTAGGTCTGCCGTAATCCTTCAAAACATCAAGCGCAGATCTTATAGTTCTGCCGGTATATAAGACATCGTCAACAAGAATTATATTTTTACCGTTTATATCGAACGGAAGATTTGTATCCTTAATTGTAGGGATATCCTGCGTCTGTCCCAGATCGTCTCTGTAAAGAGTAATATCAAGAAAACCGAAAGGCAGCTCTGATTTTATTTTTTTAATTCTTACTATTTCGTTAAGAAGCCTTTTGGCGAGAAAAACACCTCTTGTCTGTATTCCTACTACGGCAAGCTCGGATAAATCATCATTTTTTTTCAAAACGGCTTTTGCAAGCTTCGTTATTGTTTTTTTTATTTCTTCCTGCGTTAAAATAGTTTTTTCCATTTTATTTTTTCATCTCTTCTATATATTTGACATATCCTATTTTAGCCAATTTCTCGTCTTTTGCAACTATTGAATCAGCCATATCTTTTCTGTACTGTATAAGTTTTTCGGCAAGTTTTTTATCTTCCAGAGCTAAAATCTGAATGGCAAGTATCGCCGAATTTATCGCGCCTGCTTTTCCTATGGATACGCACGCAACGGGCATAAAAGGAGGCATCTGTGAAACAGAAAATAAAGCGTCCATGCTTGCAAGATGTTTACCGTCCATCGGAACGCCTATTACGGGAAGCGTTGTTTCGGAAGCAACTACTCCCGGAAGTGCCGCCGACATACCGGCTACGGCTATAAAAACCTTAACTCCGGATTCAGCTGCATTGCGCACGCATTTTTTAACATGTTCCGGCGTTCTGTGCGCAGAACCGATATTAACAGAGTATGAAATCTGAAATTTATCAAATATTTTGAGACATTCTGACATCGCAGGAAGATCCGAATCTGAACCCATGATAACGGCAATCTGATTTTTTTTATCCATTTTTCAAAACCCTCCATGCTATATCTCTTCTGTAATAACTGTTTTCAAATTTTATTTTTTCAACAGATTTATAAACTTTATCAACAGTAGATTTTATATCATCCGATACTGCCGAAACAGCAAGCACTCTTCCGCCGGCTGTAACTGTTTTTCCGTTTTCAGTTTTAGTTCCGGCGTGAAAAACTATCGCCTCTTCAGGTTTAACATCATTAAAACCGGAAATCTCATAACCGTTTATGTGTTTTTCCGGATACCCGCCTGAGGCTATGACAACTGTTACCGCCGATTTTTTTAACCACTCTATATTCAAACTGCCGAGCGTCCCGTTTACCGTATTTGTCATTATGTCAAATAAATCCGTTTTTAAAAGAGGAAGAATAACCTGCGTTTCAGGATCTCCGAATCTGCAGTTGAATTCCAAAACATACGGAGCACCTTGTACAACCATAAACCCTATGTAAAGTATTCCTTTATATTCTATTTCTTCATGTTTAAAACCGTCTAAAATCTTAGGCACTATATTTTCTTTTATTTCTTTTAAGAGTTTTTCCGTAGCTATCGGAGCAGGGGCGTAAGCTCCCATTCCGCCTGTGTTAAGTCCGGTGTCTTTTTCACCGATTCTTTTGTGATCCTGAGCCGGAGGCATTATTTCAAATGATTTGCCGTCAGTAAAAAGAAGCACCGAAACTTCTTCGCCTTCAAGCCATTCTTCAAATACTATTTTTGTGCCTGAATCACCGAAAGCTTTTGAGAGCATCATCTGCTCTGCAGCATTAAGAGCCTCTTTTCTGTTTTGGCACATAACTACGCCTTTGCCTGCCGCAAGCCCGTCTGCTTTAACTACGATCTTTTTATCTTCAGGCCATTTATCCAAAAAATCTTTTGCCGGTTTAAAATCTTCAAAAGAAGCATATTCTGCAGTCGGAATTTCATATTTTTTCATAAAATTCTTTGAAAAACTTTTACTTGCTTCAAGCATAGCGCCTTTTTTGGAAGGGCCGAAAATTTTCAATTTTTTTTCTTTAAAATAATCCACTATTCCCAAAGCAAGCGGCACTTCAGGCCCGACAAACGTATAGTCTATATTTTCTTTAGCGGCAAACGCAGCCAAAGAATTAATATCATCTGATTTTATATTAACAGTTTCGGCAATTTTTTCTATTCCGGAATTGCCTATAGTACAGTACAATTTCTGAATTTTGGAACTCTGCGACAACTTCCATACTATGGCATGTTCCCTTCCGCCGTTTCCGACAACCAAAACTTTCATTAAAAACTCCGTTTATTTAAAAAATGTATTTGTCAAAAAATTTGACTACGACAAGAAAAGTCAAAAAAGCCATAATAAAAGTCGCTATCATAATATACCAGTTTGATTTTATTATATATGAGAGTTTTGTATCATTTCCTTTGACTTTCATTGCATACTGAGCTCTTAAATCTTTGCTCATATCGGCATACTCAATAAATTGCACACATGAATCCTGTTCTTTTTTCCATTTGCAGTTTACCATACAAAAAACTCTGCCATCACCGTTTTCATCAACACTATTGTCACCTTGAAAAAAACAATTAATACAGTTTTTCATGTCTAACCATCCTTTAAATTATTTTAAAAAATCTATTGCATTCTGGAATATCTGTTTTCCCCAGCCGTAAACGCCGTCATAACCTTCTCTTGCCGGATGCTGAAGAGCGTAAACATATCTTTCAGGATGAGGCATAAGTCCGAAAACATTGCCTTTATCGTTGCAGATGCCGGCAATTGCGTTCATTGACCCGTTCGGATCTTTAGGATACTGTGTTTTTGAGCCGTCTTTATCGCAGTATCTGAAAACAACCTGCGAGTTTTCTTCTATTTCTTTTAAAACTTTTTCATCGGCTATAAATTTACCTTCTCCGTGCGCAACAGGAAGCGAAATAATATCCGGCAGTTCTTTTGTCCATATACATTTCGTATCGCCTTGTTTTTTCTCGGTTTTAAGATAAACCCATCTGCATTCAAATTTATTGGAATCATTGTAAGACAAAGTGGAAATCTGCTCAAACTTTTCAGGTTTCGGCAAAAGCCCCATTTTTACAAGAATCTGAAATCCGTTGCAGATTCCTATTATAGGTTTGCCAGAAAGCGCAAATTTTTTGACGTTGTCACCGAGTTTGTTTTTAATTTCGTTTGATAATATTTTCCCCGAAGCGATATCGTCTCCGTAGGAAAATCCGCCCGGAACGGCAAGTATATCGTAGGCCAATATTTTATTTTTATTTGCTATCAGCTCATTTATATGAATCCTTTCAGCTTCAGCTCCGCACATTTCAAATGCCGATTTAAGTTCGTAATCGCAGTTTGTACCGGCTGTTCTTATTATTATGGCTTTTATTTTTTTCATTTTAAAAATCCTTTAATTCAATTCATCCCAGAAGCTGTCTCTGCCAGGATTTCTGCAAATCTTTTATTTTTGTTTTTACCAAAATTTTTGATTTCTTTGACTCTATAATAAGATTCTGTTCCTTTTCAACCGTTCCAATCTGCTCAAAAACAAAACCTTTAATCATTTTCTCAAATTTTTCCTTATTTTCAACACTTACTTCAACGATAAATCTTGTATTTGACTCAGAAAAAAGTTTTTCCGCCAAAGTCATCTGAGTGTCTGTTTTTATCAGGTCGGCATTGATTTTTGCTCCGAGTTCTCCGGCAAAAGCCATTTCGGAAACGGCTGCCGCAAAACCGCCTTCAGAACAGTCGTGACAGGCTTCAACAAAACCCGATGAAATTGCATTGTACATCGCTTTCATAAGTTTTTTTGAAACTTTTATATCTACATCAGGCACAATGCCTTTTAATCCTTTTATTTTTGCGTATATCGATCCGCCGAGCTCGTTTTTCGTAAGACCTATAAGATAAATATAATTCCCCGCCGATTTAAAATTCATCGTTATAGTTTTATTAACGTCTTCAATTACTCCCATCGCCGAAATCAAAAGAGCAGGCGGAATTGAATATGTTCTTCCGTCTATCGTATATTCATTGTATAAACTGTCTTTACCTGATATAAAAGGTATTCCAAAACCTTTTGACATATCGTAACATGCCTGAGCCGCTCTTACAAGACTGCCTAGTATTTCC
The DNA here is from genome assembly GCA_963666965.1 of Endomicrobiaceae bacterium. GTDB lineage: Bacteria > Elusimicrobiota > Endomicrobiia > Endomicrobiales > Endomicrobiaceae > Proruminimicrobium. The sequence goes on along the minus strand of OY762939.1, from coordinate 914,545 downwards.
GGTTTATTTGGGTTTCCCCAGCAGAAATTATCAAGAACCGACAGCATTTCCGGATTTGCTCCGACGCAAACTGCGTTTCTTACAGATTCTTCTATCGCCGAAGTCGTCATTTTATAAGTATCTATTTTCCCGTATTCGGGATTTAAACCGTTTGAAAGAACAACGGCTTTTTTAGTATTTTTAACTACGGTGTAAGGCCATATTACAGCCGCATCCGACGGACCAAAATTATGAATTGAATTGCCTAAAAGAGGCTTTACGACAGTCTGCCCCTGCACTTCATGGTCATACTGTCTTATAATCCAGTCTCTTGAACATACGTTAATATCTGATAAAACTTTGCTGATATCGTCGGTCAAAACTTTTTCAGACGCCTTTATGGGTTTCTGTTTTAACTGTTTTGTTTCTTTCCAGACGGCAGGTCTTGTAGGTTTTGGAACGCCGTCATGCAAAAATTCCATACTCATATCGGCGACTTTTTTACCGTTATATGTAAGAGTAAGTTTATTGTCGTTTGTAAATTTTCCTATGAAAGTCGCTTCAACGTTTTCCTGCTTAAAAAGTTTTAAAATTTTATTTTTATTTTTCGGCTGAACGGCAAAAACCATTCTTTCCTGAGCTTCTGAAATCCATATTTCCCAAGGACTGAGTCCTTTATATTTTAAAGGAACCTTTTCAAGCTGGACAGCCACTCCTGTTTTTTCTCCGAGTTCTCCGACGGCACTGGAAAGTCCGCCTGCTCCGCAGTCGGTAACCGCTCTATAAAGATTCAAATCTCTTGCCTTAAGCATAGTATCAAGAACTTTTTTTTCTACTATGGGATTGCCTATCTGAACGGCGCTTACATCCGATTCCTTGTCAAGTTCAACAGACGAAAAAGTCGCTCCGTGTATTCCGTCTCTTCCGGTTCTTCCTCCGACTACCAACACTAAATCTCCGGATTTAACTTCTTTAGACGCTTTGTTCTTTGGTATTATTCCCATCGTTCCGCAGTAAACAAGCGGATTTGCCATATATCCTTTATCAAAAAAAACAGCTCCGTTAACTGTCGGTATTCCCATTCTGTTGCCGTAATCTCTTACGCCTGAAACGACGCCTTTTGCAATTCTTTTAGGATGATGCATACCTTCCGGAACTTCCGAATATTTTGTATCGGGAAGTCCGAAACAGAAAACATCAGTATTGGCAAGAGGTTTTGCTCCCAGTCCCACGCCTAAAATATCTCTTATTACACCGCCGATTCCCGTAGCTGAACCTCCGTAAGGCTCAAGAGCAGAAGGGTGATTATGAGTTTCAACTTTAAAAGCGACGCCGTTTTTTGAATCAAAATCAATTACTCCGGCATTATCTTTAAAAACCGATATACACCATTTCTTGTTCAACTCAACAGTTGCTTTAAAAATAGTTTCTTTAAGAAGATTTGAATATTTTTTTACTTTTCTGCCTTTTGAAGTTTCTTCAATATACTCGATATTGCCGGTTAAAGTTTTATGTTTGCAGTGTTCGCTCCATGTCTGCGCTATTGTTTCAAGTTCAACATCCGTCGGATTTCTTTTTGCAGCTTTAAAATATTTTTGCACTTCTTTCATTTCTACAAGCGAAAGAGACAGAGTATTTTTTTTGCTGAGTTCCACAAGCTGATTGTCATTAAGAGATATTATTTCAACAATGTTTACGTTTGGATTCATTTTATTTTATATTCCTGGATTAGAGTATTTGCCAAAAGACCGGTTGCGATTTTTGTAAGTTTTTTATCGTCCGTTTCGCCTTTGAAAATATATTTATGACCGGTTTTTACAGTTACTTCATTTTCTATTCCTAAGTCTTTTATTGCCTTTACTACGCTTTCCGAAACTGTATCGGTAACTCCGGACTTGAACCAGACCTCTATTGAATCTTTTTCTATTTTTTTATCAGAAAGAGAATTATAGGAAGCGATTGAAAACTCTTCGGTAATCTTATCGCTTAAAAGTTCTGAGGCTATAATTTCAGCCTGTTTTTTTGTTATGTCAGAATCTATTCGGTAAACGGGCATATATTGCACAGATTTTACACCATTAACTCCTATTCCTTCTATATCGCTTACCAGATGCGCGGAATGCGGATTAGAAAACCCTTTTTTCATTTTAATAAAAATCTCAAATATCATTTAAAATTCCCTGCCTGTTATTTTCTCGTAAGCCTCAATATATTTTGCTCTCGTATTTGTCACAACATCCTCAGGCAGCGACGGAACCGGAGGCTGCTTATTCCATTTTATTTTTTCAAGATAATCTCTTACATACTGTTTATCGAGGCTATCCTGACTTACGCCTTCCTGATATTTTTCTTTTTCCCAGAATCTTGAAGAATCAGGAGTAAAAATTTCATCTATAAGAATAAGTTTTCCCTCATAAATCCCGAATTCAAGTTTTGTATCTGCAAGTATTATTCCTCTGCTCAAGCAAAATTCGCTGACTTTTTTATAGAGAGTTATTGAAACTTCGCTTAACTGGGCAGCCAAATCGTCGCCTATCCTTTTTGCCGTTTCTTCAAATGAAATATTTTCATCGTGTTTCCCTCCGTCTTCTTTGCTTGACGGAGTAAAAATAGGTTCAGGAAGTTTTGAAGATTCTTTAAGCCCTGCAGGCAGTTTTATACCGCAGACAGTCTGTGATTTTTGGTATTCTTTCCAGCCGGATCCTGCGAGGTATCCTCTTACTATGCATTCGATATCTATTCTTTTTGCCTTTTTGACTATCATGGCTCTGTCTCTCAGAAAGTCGTACTTTTTAAGTTCTTCCGGAAAACTTTTAAAATCTCCCGTTATGATATGATTTGGAATTATATTTTGGACATAATCAAACCAAAACATTGATAATTTATGGAGTATCCTTCCTTTATCCGGTATAACAGACCCGAGAACATAGTCAAATGCGGAAATTCTGTCGGTGGCAACTATGAGGAAATCTTTACCGTAATAAAAAACATCTCTGACTTTGCCCTGATGGAACAATTTTGCTTCTTCTATATCATGCGACCCTATCATAGAACTGGCTCCTTTTCGGCTACGATTTAAAGATGGTATATTTTAGTATTTTCGAGGCTTTCTGTAAAGTAAAAATATATTTGACAAATAAAATCTATTGTGATACAATTCATCCCGTGTTACCTATTGGGGATGTGGTGTAGCCTGGTTTAACACACTGCCCTGTCAAGGCAGAGACCGCGGGTTCAAATCCCGTCGTCCCCGCCAATAAAAAAATCAAGCACCTATTTTTTAAATAAGTACTTGATTTTTTTTATTTTGCGTTATTAAACTGATGTTTTAACATAGTGAAGCGGTTCTATTTTTTTCAGCTTAGCAGAATTTTCCATTCTCTTATCCAAGCGCTCCATTCTTTTCAGGCGAGACTGATACGTACTTGTCATATCTAACGATTTCCATTTAACTCCGTCATTTTCTTCAAAATCCGGATGAACATAATCTCTGAAGCGAAGCTGGACCCAGTCGGGGGACAGCCACATGTAATTAAAACAAAGATTATCCAGATAACCTGACACGCGTTCAACGAAATCTATCGTTTCATTCCAATCCTCATCAGTTTCACCGGGGAACCCTATGATAATAGTTATTGTCTGCTGAATGCCGAGTTCTGAAGCATTTTTCAAAAGCTCTTCGGCTCTTGCGACTTTGAAAGGTTTTCCCATAAGCTTTAAAACTTTGTCGCAGCCGCTTTCTATACCGAGACTCCATGCCTTAAATCCTGCGCGGCGCATTTTTTTGAGAAAAGCAAAATCCACGTTTTCAGGCATTACTTTTGCAAAACCTTTAAATGTTATATAGTCTTCGGGAAGATTCAATGCAATAATTTTATCACACAATTCATTAAGGACTTTAATATCCTGATTAAATGCACAATCAAAAAGTTGAAATTCATACGTTTCTCTTTTATATTCTTTAAGTCTTAATAGTATTTCGCTAAAAATATTATCTGCACTTCTTGTTCTGTACTTTTGCCAATATGAAAAATCTCTGCAAAATTTACATTGCCAGCTGCATCCTCTGCTAAATATCAGAGGAATCGCGTTTTCAGAGTACCTTTCAAGTTCTATATCAAATAAATCTATAATGGGTAAAGAATCTATATTCTCAATGTGGCTGCGGCGGGGATTTGTTTTAACTAAAAAATCTCTTCCCAAGTAAGTTATTCCTGCTATATTTTCAATGCTTTTTTTATTTTCCCAGCAACCCAATAATTCCAATACGGTCTCTTCGCCTTCACCCCATACAATAACATCTACCGACCTGCGTTCAAGCAAGCGGAAATCCTCAGTTGCGCTTGGTCCGCCGTACATAATTTTGATCTTTGATTTTTTACTTTTCAAAAGATCTGCAAGCCATTCTGAAATATATTTATTTGTTGCCCAAACCATAAAACCTACAACATCAATATTTGAATCTATAATATTTTGAGCCCAATTTTCAAAATAATTTTTGTTCTGCTCAAAAAAGGCTTTTTGACCGTCAAAACTCTGAATGTCTCCCAGATAATGATTGTTTTGAAAATGACTTATTTTTACATTTATATCATCTATCTGTACATCATACCCTTTTCTTCTTAAAAAAGTCGCCAAATAAGGCAACCCTATCGGAGGCCAGGCATTGGATATAACAGGAGATCTGGTAAATAAAATTTTCATTTTTTTTATTCCATACAGTATTTATAATCAATTTTTTTGGTTGGATTACTTTATCATTTATGATTGCATTAATCAAGTTTTATTGACTTAAAAAATGCTTTTGTTTAGCGTCATATTAATTGCTTTACACGGTGGAATTTGATACTATTATTCTACTGAAAGATGCAATAATCTGTGTTATGTTTAGGCTGAATTTTCAATAATTATCGGAGTTTGTTCAATTAAGATTTTATCAGCTTAACAGTCATACACGGTCCAGTTTCGGAATTGGATTTTTTTATTTTACTATGAAACTAAATAAATATACCATGACAGCGGTCAAAGGCGCAAAAGCCGGAGCCAAAATACTTCTAAAATATTTAAACAGTCTTGACAGCGTTGAATATAAAGGAAAAATCGATCCTGTTACGATAGCCGACAAACAATCACAAAAAACGATAATATCCACAATTAAAAAATCTTTCAAAGACCACAATTTTATAGCCGAAGAGAAAGATACTTTTGAAAACAAAAATTCAGATTTCTGCTGGATTATAGATCCTCTTGACGGAACAGTCAATTTTGTCCACGGAGTTCCAACTTTCTGTATTTCTATAGGGTTAATGTATAAAAAGGAAATCGTATCGGCTGTAATTTATGCTCCGGCTTTGAAAGAATTGTTTATCGCAGAAAAAGGCAAAGGAAGTTTTTTAAACGGCAAAAAAATACGAGTTTCAAAAATAGATAAAATGATACGGGCTCTGCCGGTAACGGGTTTTCCTTATTACGCACAGGAAAAACCTGACAGAGTATTGAAAAATTTTAAAAATGTAATGATGAAAACTCAGGGAATGAGAAGATTCGGCTCGGCAGCAATAGACATGGCATATGTGGCATGCGGAAGATTTGATTTTTTCTGGGAAGAAGGTTTAAAACCGTGGGATGTTGCGGCAGGCATTTTAATCGTAACCGAAGCAGGCGGCAAAATATCGGATTATACAAATAAAAATGATTACTTATTCGGACAAACTATTGTAGCCTCAAACAAACTGCTTCACGTCCAAATATTAAAAATTCTCAGGCAATGAATAAAAAAACCGATAAAATTATTAAAATTTTAAACAAAGAATACAAGGGTGTCACAATAGCTCTTGACTTTTCAAATATTTTTGAGCTTCTTGTCGCTACGATTCTTTCCGCTCAATGCACTGATAAAAGAGTAAACATAATTACATCAAAATTGTTTAAAAAATATCAAACAATTGAAGAATACGCAAAAGCAGACCTCGTTGAATTTCAAAATGACATAAAGTCCGCAGGTTTTTACAGAAACAAGGCAAAAAATATAATTTCAACCGCCAATAAAATATTAAAAAATTATAACGGAAAAGTTCCGGATACAATGGACGAACTTATAAAACTTGACGGAGTTGCAAGAAAAACAGCAAATATAGTTCTGGGAAGCGGGTACGGGATAACTGCCGGAATTGCCGTGGACACGCATGTAATACGCCTTTCAAATCTTATCGGTTTGTCAAAACACTCCGACCCTGTTAAAATAGAACAGGATTTAATGAAACTTATACCTAAAAAATACTGGATACAAATTTCATTTCTAATACAAACTCTCGGACGAAGAATATGCAAAGCAAGAAAACCGGCCCATGATTTATGCCCGATAAAAAATTTGTGCAATTTTTATTCAAAAAATAAATAAAAAACAAAATTTGCCTAACATTTTCAAACTTGATATAATTTACAACGATAAAACTAATTATATAGCGGAGATTCAATGGAAAACTTAAAAGAAGTTTTGCTTTTGTTGTGCGGTTTGCAGGAACTTGACACTCGTATCGTTAATTTTGAACAAAATCTGACAGGTTTGCCAAAAAAAATAGAAGAAAAAAAACGCGGAATTGAGACTTTAAAAACAGATTGTGAAAATAAAAAAGCAGATTATGTAAAATTAAATTCTCTTAAAAAAGAAAAAGAATCAGCGCTGGCGGCTAAAGAATCTCTTATTGCCAAACATACTGCTGACTTAAACGCGGTTAAATCAAACGATCTTTATAAAACATGTCTGCTTGAAATAGAAAAAGCAAAAGCCGATAAAAGCAATATAGAGGACGAGATCCTTATTCTTATGGACAGCATTGAAAAAGAACTTGCGGTTCTGAAGAATAATGAAGAAAGCCTAAAAAAATCCGAATCTGCTATAAACAGTGAAATAAGCATGATAGAACAGGAAATTCAAAAACTGCGAACAGAGATTGATTCCTTAAAAAAAGAAAGAGAAGAATTTGCAAAAAAAATAAACGCAAATGTTTTGTCCCAATATGAAAGAATAAGAGAAAACAGAAACGGGCATGGACTTTCGCTTATTGACGGAGACAGCTGCACAGGATGCAATATGGTATTAAGACCGCAGCTTATAATGCAGGCAACTAAATGCACCGAGATCGTTTACTGCGACAATTGTTCAAGAATTTTATTTAACAAAAAACATACTGTATAGATGCCGTACGGTCGCTTTGCAATTAATTTTGCAAAGAGGAAAGTCCGAACTTTATTCTCCGTATGGAGAAAAACGGTAGCGGGTAATCCCCGCAGTCCGCGAGGACAGAGGTGCGAACAGTGACGCTTTTTGCCGAAAGGCAAAGAGATCCCTTTTTTAGGGATAATCCTGCGATACCAAAAAGCAGGAGTGAAACGGCTAAATCCTTACCGGAAAGCAAGATAGAAGTTTTATCGCTTGACCGCCTAAAGCAATTTATGCGGCAGAGAAATGACCGTAGCGTTTGTTATGCAAACGTACAGAATTCGGTGTATAGGCATCTATACTTAACTTGATAATATGGATTTTATTTCAATTATTTATTGCATAATTACCGGGCTTCTTGCCGGTTCGCTGAGCGGACTTGTAGGAATAGGCGGAGGAATCATAATGGTTCCTCTGATGGTCTTGTTTTTTTCGATGCCTCAGCATATGGCCCAGGGCACTTCCCTTGCCGTTCTTCCGGCAAGCATTCTGACAATATGGGTTTATCATAAATCAGGAAATGTGAATTTTCCGGTTGCGCTTTTTATATGCTGCGGATTTATGATAGGCGGCTTTTTCGGAGCAAAATTTGCGGCTGCGGTTCCTGCAAACATTTTGAAAAAAGTGTTTTCTGTGGTAATGATAATAGTCGCATTAAAAATGTTTTTTTCAAAATAGGAAATATAAATGAGCGGCTCATTTTATCATAAACCTGTAATGGCAGATGAAACATCCCGGTATCTTATAACAAAGAATGAAGGGTTTTATGCCGACTGCACGTTTGGCGGAGGCGGACATTCCGTTTATTTTCTTGAAAAATTTGACAACATCAAGATAATCGCTTTTGACCAAGATACTGATTCATATCAACGTTTTCTCGGCAATGACGATATAAAACAATTTCACCACAGAATTGTATTCTGCCGCTCAAACTTTAGAAATATCAGAGAATTTATAAGACAAAAAGGCATCGGACGCCTGAACGGATTATTTGCAGATTTGGGAGTATCTTCAAAACAGCTTGATGATATGGGCAGAGGCTTCTCTTTTAACTCTGATGACGTCTTGGATATGAGAATGGACAGAACAACATCTGTTTCGGCCTATGATGCAGTGAATTCATATACTGCAGAAGAATTGAAAACTATTTTTTTTGAATACGGCGAAGAATCTTTTGCTCCGCAGATAGCGCAAAAAATAATACAGTCTAGAATAAAAGGCAAAATCCGCACATGCCGTCAGCTAAGCGATATCGTATCATCCGTAAAATGGAAAAAAGACAAAATTCATCCGGCAACAAAAATTTTTCAGGCTTTAAGAATACATATAAATGATGAAATGGGCAGTTTGCGGGACTTACTTGAAAGCATTCCGGATGTTTTGATGCCTCAGGCAAGAGCGGTAATACTGACATATCATTCGCTTGAAGACAGAATCGTAAAACAGAATTTCAAACAGCTTCAGGAAAAGGGATTAAAAATCATCAACAAAAAAGTTATAATAGCAACTGCTGAGGAAATCACAAACAACCCCAGAAGCAGAAGCGCAAAGATGAGAGTATTGGAGAATTGTTAATGGATAAAAACAGATCGGATCTAAAAAAAATTTTTGTTTTTATATGGATAGTTTCGGTGATACTCGGGACAATAATCATTTATACGTATCAGCCTAATATGCTTTTAAAAATAGAAGCCCAAAATTCAAATTTAAAAACAGAATATGACAGGCTTAAAACTGAAACAGACGAAACAAAATATAAAATAAATTCAATTCTTGCGCTTGAAAAACTTGATAAAATTGCAAAAGAAAAAAATTTCAATATGCCTTCCGAAAAACAAATCATTACGATAAAAGAATGAAAAGAAAACAATTTTCTTCATTCAGCAGCAGTTCCCAGAATATAACAAAAAGAAAACTATTTGTTTTTTTTGCTGTCATTTTTCTTTTTTTTATAATAGCCGCGAGAGCCTTCTATTTTCAGATTTTTAAGTTCACAGATACAGATAAACGCGCAGAAAGCACAGTTAACAAAGAGATCACTGAAAAACCTAAAAGAGGCGATATCCTTGACAGAAACGGCAATCTTTTTGCCATGAGCGTAAAAAAATACACTCTTTTTATGGATGCAAAAAACATAAAAAATCCGGATACTGTTGAAAAATTATTTGAATCGTTGGGAATAAAAATTTCCGATACGCAGCTGCACCAAATACGGATGCAAAAAAGAAATATTAAAATAACGGACAATCTGGATGAACAAACTGTAGAAGAAATAAAACAGAACAAACAATTGCGCCAGGGACATGACTACAGGCTGGAATACACATATATCCGGCAGTATCCTGAAGTAAATATGCTGTCACATGTTCTTGGAAGAGTAAACGCCGAAAGCGTTGGAATTGAGGGTGTTGAAAAAACATGCAACAACCACTTAACCGGCGATTTCATCAAAATTCACACAAAGGAAATCGGAGGAATCAATAAGAAGAGCATCTATACTTCAACTCCTAATGAAAATTTGTATTACGGCAAATCAGTATCTCTGACAATTGATAAAAAAATACAATTTATAGCGGAACAGGAATTGCAGGAAGGTTTGAAAAAAAATAAAGCAAAGCACGCTGTGGCTATAGTTCAAGATCCTCATTCAGGCGAAATTTTGGCAATGGCTTCGCTGCCAAACTACAACCCAGGAGAAAAAATAAAAGATATATCCGTTTTAAGAAATTATGCCATAAGCGGAACACTTGAACCCGGTTCAACATTTAAAATCATAGCACTTGCCGGCGTACTTGAAGAACATTTGTTTAAACCAAACGACCGAATAGACTGTATGAACGGGAAAATGGAAATTTACAAAGACGTGATCATAAGCGATCATGACAAAAGAGGCGTTATAAGTCTTGGTCAGGTTATAGGCTATTCTTCAAACATAGGAACCGCAAAAATAGCCTTGGCTTTGGGAAAAGACAGATTTTACAAATATATCAAAATATTCGGCTTTGACAGCAAGACGGGAATAGAGTTAAACGGAGAAGAAAACGGAGCATTAAAACCTACAAAAGCATGGAGCGGCAGAAGTCTTCATACTATTTCGTTCGGACAGGAAATTCTTACAACACCTTTACAAACAATCAACAGTTTCTCGGCAATCGCAAATAACGGACTTCTTTTAAAACCTCAAATCATAAAATCTATAGATTCTGTACAGCAGTCTACGCAGCCTGTTGTAATAAGACGCGCAATTTCCGAAGATACAGCTTTTGAAATTCGTAAAATTTTAAAAGCAGTAGTCGACAACGGAACAGGAGCCGGAGCAAAAATTGAAGGATACACCGTAGGCGGAAAGACCGGCACCGCGCAAAAAATAGATAAAACTATCGGCAAATACTCAAAAAAACATTATGTTTCTTCTTTTTGCGGAATGATACCGGCAATGGAACCGAAACTTGTAATACTTGTTTTATTTGACGAGCCTAAGGGAGATTATTACGCTTCTTCTGTTGCGGCCCCTGTTTTTGCTAGAATAGCAAAAAGAACTATGCAGTATTTAAACATACCTAAAGACGATACTGCGGCAAAAAAGAACAAATAAGGATTTTTATGATATTAAAAAATTTAATTTATGAAATTGAAAGCGAAATATACGGAATCACCGAAACTGAAATAACAGGTTTATCATACGATTCCAGAAATATAGAAAAAGGATATGTTTTTTTTGCATTAAACGGCGTTCATGCCGACGGTGCAAAATTTGCAAAAGACGCCGTTCAAAAAGGCGCCGTATGCGTAATATCCGATAAAAAAATAGAAGATCTGCCTTGTACAAATATAGTCGTAAAAAACACTGCCGAGGCAATGGCCGAAATAAGCGCAAAATTTTATGACTATCCCGATAAAAAAATGACGGTTATCGGAGTTACAGGAACAAACGGAAAAACTTCGATAACTTATATGACAGAATCTCTTTTCAAATCAAAAGGCATAGAGATAGGCGTAATAGGCACGATATCTTACAGATACGCAGGCAAAATCATAGATGCTCCGAACACTACGCCGCAGTCTTTAGATCTTTACAAAATGATGTCCGAAATGGTCGCAGCAGATATAAAATATCTCATAATGGAAGTGTCTTCGCATTCTCTTGTTTTGGGACGAGTTAACGGCATAGAATTTGACATAGCGGCATGGACGAATCTTACTCCGGACCATCTTGATTTTCATAAAGACATGAACTCTTATTTTGAAGCAAAATCAATGTTGTTCTCATCGCTTTCAAAAAACCGGAAAAAAAATACGAAATACGCAATTATAAATATTGATGACGATTACGGCAAAAAACTTTTCGAACAAAATATCAAAGCGGAAAAAATATCGTATTCCGCCAAAGACTCGAACGCATCAATATCAGCTTTAAATATAGAACTCAAAAAAACGAACTCTTCTTTCATGCTGAAAACTATTTACGGAAATAAATTTCTAAACGTGCATCATATAGGGTTGCATAACGTTTATAATCTTCTTGCCGTAACAGGAATCTGCCTTGCCGCAGGTTTAAAATTTGACAATGTATCAGAACTTATAGAAAACACTGCTCCGGCTCCGGGAAGATTTGAAAAAATAGTTTCAAAAAAAGGATTTACAGTTATTATAGATTATGCCCACACCGATGATGCTTTAAAAAATGTGCTGTCTGCTATAAAAAATCTTAATCCGGCAAGAATTATCACAGTATTCGGATGCGGCGGCAACAGAGATAAAACGAAAAGACCGATTATGGCAAAAACGGCCTGCACAATGAGCGACTTTGTTTTTATAACTTCTGATAATCCCAGAGAGGAAGATCCCGTAAAAATAGCCGAAGAAGTTGAAGCCGGCGCAAGAGAAATCAACAAAACAAATTATAAAACAATAATAGACAGACGCAGCGCAATTGCAGAAGCTGTTAAATATGCCGGCAAAAATGATATAGTATTGCTTGCCGGAAAAGGACACGAAAAATACCAGATAATAGGGACAACAAAGTTTCATTTTGACGACAGAGAAGAAGTAATGAAACTTATATAATTTAAAATGGAAAATATAAATTTAAATGAAATAATAAAAGCGGCATGCGGCACAGTAACAAAAGGCAACCCCGAAATAAACATAAACAAAATAGGAATAGATTCCAGAACGATAGAGAAAGATGCTTTATTCTTTGCAATAAAAGGGAAAACTCTCGACGGTCATAATTTCATAAAAGACGCAGTCCAAAAAGAAGTTGCCGCCGTAATCTATTCAACCGAAGGAGCCGAAAAGAATTTTTCGGACTCAAAAACGGTTTTCGTAAGAGTTACCGACACGTCTCTTGCTCTTGAAGCTGCCGCAAAAATTTACAAACGTAAATTTAAAGATTTGATAACTGTCTCAATAACAGGCTCAAACGGAAAAACAACAACAAAGGAAATGATTGCGTCGATTCTTAAACAAAAAGCAAAGACTCTGAACAATCATGGAAATTTCAATAACAGAATAGGCGTTCCTCTCACCGTTTTCAATCTTTCCTACGATACAAAATACGCGGTTTTTGAACTCGGCACTTCCGAATTCGGAGAAATAAAAGTTCTTACCGAGATAACGGAACCCGACTATGCCGTAATAACCAATATAGGTTCTTCCCACCTTGAATTTTTTAAGACACAGGATAATGTTTTGAAAGAAAAAAGAGAAATTGCCGAGGGTCTTAAACAAAACGGAACTATTGCATTAAATATTGATAATTCTTATTTAAAATCAATAATTGAAGAAACAAAAAAGACGCGCAAAGTCATAACTTTCGGATTTTCAAATGACGCCGATGTTTACGCAGACAATATAAAACTTGACGGAGAAACTACAGTATTTAATATAACTATTAAAGGAATCACAGATGTTTTTGAAATACCTATAAAATCAAAATTTAACGTTTTAAATGCTCTGGGAGCCGCGGCAACTGCTTATTCAATGGGTTTTTCGATTGATGAAATAAGAAACGGACTTAAAACTTTTACGCCGCCTAAAATGAGAATGCAGACGGTCAAACTTTCAAACGGCGCTCTTGCCATAAACGACGCTTATAATGCAAATCCGTCTTCAATGTCAGCTGCTGTTTCGTCACTTGAACAGTCATACCCCGGGAAAGATATTATTCTTGTGATAGGCGATATGCTTGAACTGGGCGAAAATTCACCCAGATATCATGCGGAACTGGGAGATCTCATAAACAAAATACCTTCAGTACAAACTGTTTATATGTTCGGCGATAAAATAAAATATGCAGGAGAACGTATTGCCGGCAAAGATGTAATTTTTTTTAGCGACAGAGATAGTCTGTTAAATTCCATTAAGACAAAAATAAAACAAAATTCACTTGTATTTTTTAAAGCGTCAAGAGGCATAAAACTTGATATAATATACGACAAACTTATAACTTCGGAGATCTAAATGCTATACCATTTTTTTTACGGACTCAGAGATATTTTTTCGCCTTTCAATCTTTTTCAGTATATAACTTTCAGAGCGGGCGGCGCCGTTCTTACAAGCCTTCTTATAACTTTTTTAATAGCCCCTTACATAATAAATAAACTTAAAGAATTAAAAGCAGGACAGCCTGTAAGAGACTGCGCTCCTTCAAACCACCACTGCAAATCAGGCACGCCTACGATGGGTGGCTTAATAATAATAATTTCAATACTTATATCCGTTCTTTTATGGGCAAGATTAGACAATATTTATATATTATGGCTGTCAGCGGCAACGTTATTTTTCGGGTGTATAGGCTTTGCCGATGACTATCTAAAACTCACAAAAAAAAATCCGAAAGGACTTGCCGGAAGAAAAAAACTTTTTTGGCAGACATTATTTTCTCTTGCGGTTGTAGCTTACTTATTTTTTAACCCGGTAAATGTTAATTATGCGACATCTCTCAATATTCCTTTTTTAAAAAACTGTTTTCTTCCCTTATCTTATTTATACTTTATTTTGATTCTTTTTGTTATAGTAGGAAGTTCAAACGCGGTAAATCTTACCGACGGATTGGATGGACTTGCCATAGGAAATATTATAATAGCGACTCTGACTCTGGCTTTATTTTCTTATCTTATCGGAAACTCTCATATATCGTCATATCTTAAACTGATATATGTTTCCGGAGCCGGTGAAATATCTGTTTTTCTAATGGCAATGTTCGGCGCAAGTCTCGGATTTTTATGGTATAACGCGCACCCTGCCGAAGTTTTCATGGGAGATACCGGAAGTCTTTGCCTCGGAGGCATTTTAGGGCTTGTTGCTGTATTTATCAAACAGGAACTTATTTTGTTTATAGTAGGCGGAATTTTTGTGGCTGAAGCATTGTCAGTTCTCATTCAGGTGGCAGTATTTAAAAGAACGAATAAACGCGTATTTAAAATGGCTCCGCTCCATCATCATTTTGAGCTTGGAGGCCTTAGAGAAACTAAAGTTACGATTAGATTTTGGATTATAGGCATTATTCTGGCAATCATAGCGATAGCCTCATTGAAAATCAGATAACATCGAATCAAAAACCAAGGCTGTATTTTAAATTAAATTTAGGATTATCAAATGACAAAAGGCAATAAAACACTAACCGTATTAGGCTTAGGAAAATCGGGTGTAGCGTGCGCAAATCTTGCTGTTTCAAAAGGATATAAGGTCTTTGCAAGCGACAGCGGAAAAGCGCGGACTCATTTACAAATGAAGCTTGATAAACGCGTAGAAACCGAATTTAACGGACATACCGACAGAATCCTTAAATGCGATATTATAATTAAAAGTCCAGGTCTGTCGTCTGATCTTCCTATATTAAAAAAAGCTGCATTAAACAAAATACCTGTAATAAGCGAAATAGATTTTGCCATGAGGTTTGTAAAACCTAAAAAAATAATAGCAGTTACAGGCACAAACGGCAAAACGACAACAACAACCCTTATATATAAAATAATCAAAAATTATTATAAAAATGCGGTCGTTGCAGGCAATATAGGATTTCCCCTGTCATCTGTCACCGATAAAATAAACAAAGATACCATTCTTGTTCTTGAACTTTCGTCATACCAGCTTGAAGACTCTCCGAATTTCAGACCTGATATAAGCGTTTTGCTAAATATTACACCCGATCATATCAAACACCATAAAACAATGAGCAATTATGTAATTGCAAAAGCAAATATTTTTAAAAACCAAAAACAAGGCGATTACACAATATTTAATTACAATGACAAATATTTGAAAAAAATTATTCCTTTGGATAATAAGTCTTCTTTCCCGTTTAATTTTACAAAACAAAATCATAACTGTATTTATTATAAGGATTCGGCTTTTCATATAATACACAAAAATAAAAAGATTGATTTTGTAACATCCGTCAAAATACCGGGAAGACACAACATAGACAATATACTTGCTTCAACAGCCGCAGCCTATCTTGCCGGCATTCCTGCCGACTCAATTAAAAAAACCGTATCTTCTTTTAAAGGCGTTGAGCACAGAATAGAATTCGTAAAAGAAATAAACGGCGTAAAATACTATAACGATTCAAAGGGAACAAATGTAGACTCTACAAAGGTAGCGCTTGAATCTTTTGATAAAAATATACATCTGATTTTAGGCGGACAGGATAAAGGAAGTCCTTATAAGCCCATATACAGACTGATAAAAAACAAAGTCAAAACAATCACTCTTATAGGCGAAGCGACGCCTATAATAGAAAAAGAATTAAAAGGCGCAGCACCGATTTATAAAGCAGAGACAATTGAAAACACAATAAAAAAACTGCATAATACGGCAAAAAAAGGCGATATTGTTTTGTTTTCGCCGGCTTGCGCATCTTTTGACCAATTTAAAAATTTTGAACACAGAGGCAGAATTTTTAAAAAAATAGTATCCTCAAT
This sequence comes from Endomicrobiaceae bacterium, assembly GCA_963666965.1. Lineage (GTDB taxonomy): Bacteria > Elusimicrobiota > Endomicrobiia > Endomicrobiales > Endomicrobiaceae > Proruminimicrobium. Next base: position 898,414 of record OY762939.1, on the reverse strand, counting down.
CAAATAAGATGAAAAGTTTTTTTTTAACAATAAAAAAATATATCAGAAATCCTTTAAACGAACTGTCAATGTTTAACAAATATGACATTGTGCTTGTTTTGGTTGTATCTGTTCTAATTTTTGTAGGAATTATTGAAAGCCTCTCCATTACACCCGTAAGAATGGCGGACATTTCGCTTCAGCTTTTTTTCAAACATATTATTTCAATATTTTTGGGATTGATATGTTTTACGTTTACGGCATTTGTGTTTGATTATAAAATATACAAAGAAGAAAAAATAAACTATGTGATGATTTTCATAATAATAATGATGCTTATAGCCGTAATAGCCGTAGGCAAGACCGCTAAAGGCGCAACAAGATGGATAGATCTGGGAATAGTCAATATACAGCCGTCTGAATTCGCAAAAATAGTTTTTGCAATAACAGCGGCAAGATTTTTATCAAAAAAACAACAATTGGAAGAATCATTTTTAATAACAAAATTTCTGCCTGTAACATTTTGTTTCGGGATTTTTGCAGCTCTTATCGTGCTTCAAAAAGATCTGGGAACCGTAGTTTTTCTCGGAATAATATATGTCGTGCTTCTTATTATAGCGGAAGCCCCTTTGAAATTTATAACAATTCCCGCAACATTACTGGCTGCCGCCGCAATACCTCTTGTATGTCTTTACCAATACCGAATGAACAGAATTCTTGATTATGTCGCTTCTTTATCTGACTGGACAAAATCATCATACAATGTTAAAAGCGCCATAATAGCACTCGGTTCAGGAGGTCCTTTCGGAAAAGGATTCGGTAAAAGCGAAATGAAACTTCTTCATCTGCCGGAAGCCCATACAGATTTTGTGTTTCCGATAATCGGAGAGGAACACGGATTCATCGGAGTTTTGATAATAATATTTCTTTTTACCGCTTTACTTATGAGGGCTTCAAGAATAAGCAGATTATGTGACGATGATTTCGGAAAAAATCTTGCTTTTATAATAGGCGTTATGTTTTCTTTTCAGGCGATTATAAACATCGGAATGTCTATAGGAGTTCTGCCGGCTAAAGGAATGCCTCTTCCTTTTATATCATACGGCGGATCCTCAATGCTTTACAGCTTGACAACTATCGGCATATTATTTAATATTTCAAGAAAAAACAAATATGGACAATATTTTAATAATCACTAGCGGCACAGGCGGACACGTATATCCCGGAATAGCTCTTGCTTATGAGCTGAAAAATGCCGGTTATAACCCCATTTTTATAGTAAATGACGTTGCTAATTCCGTTTCACTGAACATAGTTAAAAATTCAGGATACGATTACAGACTTTTGAACTTCTATGCTCCGCCCAGAAAAGTTTCTCTTAAAATGTTTTTGTTTCCTTTAAATATGGCAAAAAGCATATTTTCGGCTCTTTCCATAATATCAGAAACACGTCCGAAGGCGGCAGTCGGAATGGGAGCCTATCTTGCCGTGCCTGTTTTGTTGGCTGCAAAATTAAAAAAAATACCTTCAATGATACATGAACAAAATTCGATACCCGGTCTTGCAAATAAACTGCTGTCTAAAATCGCCGATAAAACGGCAATAAGCTTTAAGCAGTCGGCAAAATATTTTTGCCCTTTAAAAACAGTTTACACGTCAAATCCGGTAAGAAAAGATATCTTTTCAATTCCGCGTTCTTATGCAGCCGAAAAGCTCGGGCTTGATCCTTCCGTATTTACTGTTTTCGTATTCGGAGGAAGCCTCGGAGCAGACAAATTAAACGAAACCGCTTTAAATACAGCGGCAAAACTTTATGAAAAACATCATGACAAAATACAATTCATACATATAACCGGAACAAAATATTTTGAAGAGCTTAATAAAAAATATTCTAAAATTTCTTATAAGAAATTTATAGCGCCTTATATGCATGACATCGGAAACGCTTATGCATGTTCAGATTTTACAATATGCAGGGCGGGAGCCGGCACGGTAAAAGAAGTTGAAATGTACGGTCTTAAAGCCGTTTTTGTTCCTTATCCCTACGCTACTGACAATCACCAGTATTTCAATGCAAAAAATTCTTCTGCGCCGCAGTCTGTTATTATTGAAGAAAAAAATCTTAAAACGGAAGATTTATATAAAATTATAGAAGAAAACTTGAACACGGCCGCAATTGATACGGGACGCGCCGTTAAACCTGATATTTTCCCGCAGGAAAAACTTTTTAACACGCTTATAAACATAATTAATAAAAAATAATTTTAAAATTATATAAGGGAGTAAGATGAATATTCTAATCTCAAACGACGACGGCATAAAAGGCAAAGGACTTAAACCGCTTATAAAAGAAATGTCCAAACTTGGAACCGTCTATGTTATAGTTCCGGAACATGAAATGTCCGGAATGAGCCAGTCCATAACGCTTGACGATTACAGACAGATAAAAGATTACGGCAACAACATTTACAGCCTTATCGACGGAACTCCGACAGACTGCGTAAAGTTCGGTCTTTACTCTTTTTTAAAAGATAAAATAGATCTTGTAATATCCGGCATCAACACTCACCCAAATCTCGGACAGGACGTGGTATATTCCGGAACAGTAGCATGCGCAAGAGAAGGCGCATATCTTGGAATCCCGTCAATGGCTGTATCGGCGGTAAACGAAAAAAGACCGTGTTTTGAAAAATCTGCGGCAATAGTACTTGAAATAGCAAAACAATTTTTAAAAACGGCAAAGAAAGGAAGACCTGCTCCTTGTTTAAACGTAAATATTCCTCCGGAAGCAAAAGGAATCAAAGTAGTATCTCTCGGGATACGCTCTTATGACGAATCCATAGTATCAAAGCAAACCGGAAAAAAAACTTATTATAAACTTGCGGGAAGATTCATATGCGGCAAGAAAAATAAAGGAACGGATATTGAAGTAGTTGAAAAAGGATTTGTTTCCGTTACTCCCCTTTTGCTTGACCAGACTCATCACAAAAATATGGCAAAATATAAATATATGGAAGAACGCTTTGAAAAATAAATTTGAACTTGTATCGGATTTTAAACCTTCCGGCGAACAGCCTCAGGCAATTGATAAGTTATATGAAAATATCACAAAAGGCAAAAAGTCTCAAGTTCTGCTGGGCGTAACGGGATCCGGAAAAACTTTCGTAATGGCAAACCTTATTACGAAACTTCAAAGACCTGCTCTTATAATATCTCCTAATAAAATTCTTGCGGCGCAGTTATATTCGGAATTCAAATCTTTTTTCCCTAAAAATGCCGTTGAATATTTTATTTCATATTATGATTATTACCAGCCGGAAGCATATATACCTTCAACAGACACTTATATTGAAAAAGATTCGTCAATAAATGACCATATAGACAGACTGCGTTTGAAAGCTACCACATCAATTCTTGAAAGAAACGACGTGATTGTAGTTGCTTCCGTATCAAGCATTTATAATCTCGGTTCTCCTGATGAATACCAAAACATGTGCGTAGGTTTTAAAATCGGCGAAAAAATGAGCATTGATAATCTTACAAGAAAACTTGTCGCCATACATTACGAAAGAAACGAAATAGAGTTTTTAAGAGGCAGATTCAGAATAAAGGGCGATACTGTAGAGATTTTCCCCGCTTATCTTGAAACGGCCGTAAGAATCAATTTTTTCGGCAATGAAATAGATTCAATAAAAGAATTTAATCCTCTGACCGGAGAAATATACAATAAAAAAGAAAAATGTTTTATATATCCAGCAAAACATTTCGTAACAGCCGGCGATAAAATTGAAAATGCGTTAAAAGCTATAGAGGCGGAATTAAATATACAGACAGCCGCTTTAAAAGCAAAAGGGAATCTCCTTGAAGCCCAAAGGCTTATGCAGAGAACAAAATATGATATGGAAATGCTCAGAGAAACGGGATTTTGCAGCGGTGTTGAAAATTATTCAAGACATCTGTCCGCAAGACCGGAAGGATCAAGACCGACTACACTCATAGATTATTTTCTCTCAAATGAACAGACAAAAGATTTTCTTCTTGTGGCAGACGAATCGCATATCACTCTTCCGCAGATACGAGGGATGTATGAAGGAGACAGAAGCAGAAAGCAGACTCTCGTTGATTTCGGATTCAGACTTCCGTCGGCTCTTGATAACAGACCTTTGAAATTCAATGAATTTGAATCAATAATAAACCAGTCGGTGATGGTTTCTGCCACTCCCGGCAAATACGAACTTGAAAAATCAAAACACGATATAGTGGAACTTGTCATAAGACCTACCGGTCTTGTCGACCCTGAAATAACAATAAAACCGGTGGAAGGGCAGATTCCGGACATGATAAAAGAGATAGAAAAAACTATCTCAAAAAAATACAGAGTGCTTGTAACCACTTTAACTAAGAGAATGTCGGAAGATCTTACGGCATATCTTAAAGAAAAGGGATTGCGCGTAGAATATATGCATTCTGAAATAGAATCTCTTAAAAGAATAGAAATCATAAGAGATCTGAGACTCGGAAAATTTGACGTGCTTGTCGGCATCAACCTTCTAAGAGAAGGACTTGACCTGCCGGAAGTGGCGCTTGTAGTAATTCTTGACGCAGACAAAGAAGGCTTTTTAAGATCGGAACAGACTCTTATACAGACTTGCGGAAGAACTGCAAGAAATGTTGACGGTAAAGTTATTTTTTATGCCGATAAAATGACTAATTCCATGAGCAGAGCCATAAATGAAATGGAAAGAAGAAGAAAAAAACAGATTGCATACAATAAAGAACATAATATAACGCCTAAAACAATTATAAAAGCCGTGACCGAGCTTGAAGAGTTCCAGATTAAGGCAAAAAATGAAAGTCTTGAACTTTATACCGCAGAACTAAGCGAAGAATATATATCTCAAAATAAAATGGAAGATATATTGAAATCTCTTGAAAAACAGATGAAAGAAGCCGCAGAAATCCTTGACTTTGAAACTGCCGCTCTTCTGCGCGATAAAATAACGGAAATACGATCCATGAAAGCGACAAAAAATAAAAAAAGAAAATAATAACTTCTATTTTTTATTTTTGACTAAATATATCTGAGGCAATTCGCTCTTGACCACAACAATGTAATTTGAAGCTCTTAATTGTTCTATATGCGAGTCCATAGAGCAATCAACAAGCCATATATATTCATGTGCTGATATTCTGCTTAGCATAACTATGTCACTGTTAATATTTATTCCGGTCTCATAATTAATAACTTTTACATTTTTGTTTGCTATTGTTTGATCTAAATATTTATCACAATGATACTTATAGTAATTTTTAAACATCTCAAATTCATTAATAAAAAGAATTGGTTTTGCGGTATTGTTGTGATTGTTTATAACATATTTTACAGCATACTCGGAGTTGTCTAAAAACGGCATAAAATTTCTTTTTTGTTTTAGCGAAGAGATAACAAATACAGCCAAAAGCAAAAACAATATATATTTTTTTCTTCCTAGCACGCTGAGCCCTCTGGCAATCAAAATATAAAACGGTATAATGGAAATTGCCAAATATCTGCTCTGGAAACATTGTATTCCAAATTTATGCAAAATATAAACAAACAAATACGGGAATAAAAATAAAAATAAGATTAAGAAATCTGACGTATGTTTATAAAATACAGTTTGTATATTTTTATATTTTAAAAAATCATATACTACGGGAATTAGCCCGATACAAATTAAAAAAAATAAAATAAATATATTATAATTGCCAAAAACATTCCAATTTATCCATTCTAAGAAATCAGGAGCAAACGTCCTCACCTGTTTGATAGAGACCAATAATAACCAAGGCAAATACAATATTGTTAAAACTGCGGTAATAACTAATAAATCTCTGAGTATTTTTCTGTTGAAAACAATAAATAAAAATAATAATTCGCTGAAAACTATTATACATCCGAAATAGTGAGCATATGAACAGCAAAGAGAAACCGCAATATAAAAAAACATTAAAGAAACCGGAATATTTTCATTTATATTATCTTTTTTATACCGTAAAATATTTAATAAGAAATAAAAGGTCAATACCGTACAAAATACTAAAAGACTGTAACCTCTGGCATACTGGCTTATGAACGGATGAGGAAGCAACATAACAAGCACAATAACAGACGCAACTCCCTCCGAAGCAGAAAACAATTTCTTAGCCAATATAAAAGTGATATATCCTGATAATAAGAAAAATATTACGGAAGGGATTCTTATGATATACTCGGAAATGCCGAATACACGCGTATACACGAACATAAAAATATGATACAAGGGAGGATGATTATCAAGGATATTGCCGATTTTAATAATTTCAAAAAAATTAGTTCTGTTAAGAATATTGAGGGTGTAAAGCTCATCAATATTCAACGGATTGACTGCTAAAGTTAAAAACAGACGATATCCCGTAAAAAACAGTATTATACCGACGAATAAAGCATCCCAATGATTTTTTATAAATTTGATAATTCTCAATTAAAAACTCCGCTAAATTGCACGGCTCATTTTACTTATTCGGCATTTTATAATCAACTTTGGCATTCATTGCAATTATCAAAGTATATTTTCTGTCTTTAAATATTTTGATAGAATACTTTTGAGAAATTTTAATGAATAACGGAGACTTTTATGCACGAACACGGAATAGGCAGAGAATTATGGACTGTTATTGAAAAGCATATAAACCTTAACAATTTAAAAAAAATTACAAAGATAAGCATCGTAATCGGTAAAGCAAGCGGAATTGAAAAAGAACTGCTTGTCCACACTATGAAGGATCATATAATACCCGAAACTATCGCAAAAGGATGCGAACTCGAATTCACGGAAGAAGATTTAACTGCTTTATGCAACGTGTGCCAAGAGAAAATAGAAGTCCATAAAATGGAAGCTGCCTTCTGCCCGAAATGCGGTTCAGGAGACATATCAATAATAGCTGGCAATGATGTTTTTGTTAAGAGCATTGAAGGTGAATAAAAAAAATTCGTTTTTAATTGAAATATCCGGAATAGTACAGGGAATCGGATTCAGACCAAAAATATATAATCTTGCCGGAAAGCATAATCTTTCTGGATATGTTCTAAATACCGGTTCCGGAGTAAAAATAGCGGCTGAAGGTTTTAAAAAAAACACCTGTAATTTTATTTGCGAATTAAAGGAACTGCCGTCGTTAAAAATCAAAATAAAAAAAACTTCTTTTAAAAATTATAAAAGATTTGAAATCAAAAAAAGCTCAAAAACAAAAAACATAATATCCGATTTTCCTGCAGATGCGGCTATATGCCCGCAATGCAGACAGGAAGTCCTTTTACCGTCGGACAGAAGGTATCATTATCCTTTTATAAACTGCACGCAATGCGGACCGCGTTATTCAATAGTAAAAAAACTTCCCTACGACAGAAAAAATACCGTCATGAAAAATTTTAAAATGTGCAAAGAATGTTCCGAAGAATATAAAAAACCGTCTGACAGGCGTTTTCACGCGCAGCCTGACGCGTGTCCGAAATGCGGGCCGAAAGTAAAATTAACCGTAACAAAAACAGGCAAAACACATTATAAAAAAGATGCTCTTGAATACGCGTCAAAAATGCTGGACGGCGGAAAAATTATCGCCTTAAAAAGCATCGGCGGCTATCATCTGGCCTGCAGCGCTTATGACGCAAAGGCAGTACTAAGACTTAGAAAAATTAAAAACAGAGACCAAAAACCGTTTGCCGTTATGGCAAAAAACATTGAAACCGCAAAAAAAACGGCTTTTATAAATAAATTTGAAGAAAAAGAACTTAATTCAAAAACAGCTCCCATAGTATTGCTTGAAAAAAAAGATGCAATAAATAAAATTTTTAACGAATATATATCTAAAAACAATAAATATATAGGCGTTATGATGCCCTATACTCCTATGCACTGCATACTTTTTGATCTTATTAAAACAGACATGCTTATTATGACTTCCGCAAATAAAAATGATAAACCTATAATATATACCGAAGATAAAATACATTCAGAGTTTTCAAAAGAAATTGACGCGGTTTTAAGCAATGACCGTGAAATTTTAAATCCGGTTGATGATTCAATAGTGTCATTTTTTGATAATGACAAAAAAATAATAATACGCAGAAGCAGAGGCTTTGTTCCGGAACCGGTTAATATTGAAATATCAAAAGATATTTTTGCCGCAGGAGCCGATTTAAAAAATTCATTCTGCCTTACAAGAAAAAATTCGGTCTATCTTTCGCCTTACTGCGGAGACATGATAGATTATGAAAATATTGAATTTATGACCGATACATTTAATAAAATGAAAACATTTCTTGATATCAAACCTGAAAAAGCGGCTTGCGACATGCATCCCGGTTATAATACAACGGCTTATTGCGCGCAAAAATTTAAAAACATAAAAAAAATACAGCATCATTACGCACATACCGCCTCGGTAATTGCTGAAAATAAATTAAAAGGCGGCGTGCTTGGCTTTTCTTATGACGGAACAGGTTTCGGTTATGACGGTAATATATGGGGCAGCGAATGCATTTTATTTAAAAACAATACAGTAAAAAGACTTTGTCATTTTGAATATTTTGATATGCCGGGAGGAGACGCCGCAACAAAAGAAATATGGCGTCTTGCGTTATCTCTTCTAAACAAACATAATAAAATATCAGCAGTTTCAAATTCAATAAAAAAAGAAAAGCTCTATAACCAGGTTTTGTCGTTTTTACATTCAGAAATAAAAAAGACTCAGGTATGCAGTGTCGGAAGATATCTTGACGCTATGGCGGCAATATGCGGAATTTCAAATTTTTGTTCATACGAAGGACAGACTGCCGCTCATCTTGAATCTTTAGTTAAAAAAGACAGCCGCGGATTTTATCCTTTTGATTTTATCCATAAAGAAAATAATATTTCCGAAATACAATTTTCAAAAACAATTGAATCTCTGATTAAAGATTTAAAAGACAAAGTTTCATTTGAACTGATAAGCGGTAAAATACACGAGACAATATGCCGTATCATATTAAAACAGGCTTTGTTTTTTTACAAAAAATTTGCAGTAAATCAAATCGCTTTAAGCGGCGGTGTATTCCAAAACAGATATATTCTTTCCAAAACGATAAAACTGCTTAAAAAAGAAGGATTTAAAGTTTTCTACAACAAACTTGTTCCGATAAATGACGGCGGAATAGCTTTGGGCCAGGCTTATATGCTAAATAAAAAAGCGGCCGCGTTATAATAACGCAGCCGCTTTTAAAAAACAATCTTTCACTTTTTTAACGGCTGCCACCACTTTTTATTATCGACATACCATTTTATTGTTTTGACTATCGCATTTTCAAATACATGAGCCGGCTGCCAGCCGAGCTCTTCTTTTATTTTTGAAGCGTCTATTGCATATCTTCTGTCATGTCCGAGCCTGTCCTGCACATACTTTATAAGACTTTCGTCTTTGCCAAGATTTTTCAATATTGTATCGGTTATATATCTGTTTGTCTTTTCATTGTTGCCGCCGACATTATACACAGCGCCCGGCTTTGCTTTATGAAGAACTGTGTCTATTGCAGAGCAGTGATCTTCAACAAAAAGCCAGTCTCTGACGTTTAAGCCGTCTCCGTATAAAGGAACCTGATTATTATCCATAATATTTGTTATAAAAAGAGGTATAAGTTTCTCCGGAAACTGATAAGGTCCGTAATTATTGGAACATCTTGTTATATTTACATTAAGCCCGAAAGTGCGGTGGTAAGCAAGAACAAGCAGATCAGCCGCCGCTTTGCTTGAAGAATACGGACTGCTCGGATCAAGAGGCGTTTCTTCCGTAAAATAACCTGTGCTGCCGAGTGAACCGTAAACTTCGTCTGTAGAGATCTGAATCATTTTTATTTTGTATTTTTTTGCACATTCCAAAAGATTCTGTGTCCCCAAAACGTTTGTTTTCACAAAAACGCCCGGATCTGTTATGCTTCTGTCAACGTGCGATTCGGCTGCAAAATTTATTATTACGTCAACTCCGGCTGATACTATCTTGTCTGTAAGCTGCGCGTCGCAGATATCACCTTTTACAAATTCGTAATTTTTATTATTTTTTATATCGTCAAGGCTTGAAAGGTTGCCGGCATAAGTAAGCAAATCAAGATTTACTATTTTATAATCGTATTTATTTAGCATATATCTGACAAAATTGCTTCCGATAAAACCTGCTCCGCCGGTTACTAAAATTTTCATATATTACCTCTTGCCGATCAAATTATATTTCCGAGTCCGAATATACCGCATATCTTTTATACAGTCTGCCTGACATCATTTCAGCTGTTCTTTGTGTCATTATATTATCATCAAGTATCCATGACAGTTCGCAATTGCGATATCCGCCTAAAACCGAATTTTTCAATGCTTCTCCCGCCATATACGCTTCAATTCCTTTATTTCTATACTCTTTTTTTACGCCCATTATCATAAGCCGCAAATCTTTTATCTTATTTTTATAATATAAAAATTTGAATATTCCGAAAGGCAGAAGTTTACCGTTAAGTTTTTTCAACACTTCGTTATAATCGGGAATAGCTATAAGCATTCCGGCAGGTTTTTGTCCATCATAAGCTAAAATTATGATTTTTTCATCTACAAGCCCGACTAAATTTTTTGCTATTGCCTCAAACTCTTCATCAGTCCATGGAACAAATCCCCAGTTTTTTTCCCATGCCTGATTATAAATCTCTCTGACATCCGCCAAATCTTTTTTAAAATTCTTTTTTTCAAATGTTTTAAGAGTTATGGTAGGATTTCTTTTTTTTACTATATTTAAAGCTTTATTGAGTCTTTCCATTCTGCCGTCAAGAGCGACCGGTATTTCATATGCATACAATTCTTTTATTTTTTTAAGGCCCGATTTTTCGGCAAGTTCTATATAATAATCATGAGTATAAGGCATCATTATTTTTGCCGGACTGTCAAAACCTTCATACAGAAAACCGACTTCGTCATTTGTGGACGGATTCATCGGCCCCATCATTTTTTTTATGTTATTTTTTGCCAGAAATTCACGAGCGCACTCAAACAGCTGTTTTGCCGCTTCGGCATTATTGATGCACTCAAAAAATCCGAAAAAACCTATTTCATTTTCCTGAAACTTAATATAATTATAGTCTATTACAGCGGCGATTCTTCCTGCCGGTTTTCCTTTATCGTCATACGCCAAAAAAAGAGCCTTTTTGGCATGCTGCCAAAAAGGATTTTTATCAGACAAAATCATTTTCATATCTCTGTCCAGCTGAGGAATCCAATACGGATTACCTTTATAAATTTCATAAGGGCATTTTAAAAACTCGTCTATTTTCCCGTTTGTTATTTCACATATGGTAAACATCTATTTAGACCAAAGGTTTTTGAACCAGTTTTTTGTGGCATCGGCGAATTCTTTTCTTGAAAATGTAAATTTCCATGATTTTTTAGCGGATGTCTTTGATTTTCTCGTATTACCGCCCGGTATAAGACCGACCTGTTTGGAAACCTTTTCAAATTTATCAAGTATAAATTCAAGATGTGCATCGGTATGAGTCGCCATATAGCTTGTTCTTATAATAGCTTCCGGAACTGCAGGGCTTACAACAGGAGAAGTAAAAACACCTTCGTCAAAAAGCATTCTGCACATCTGGAAAGCTTTCATATCGTCTCCGACGGTTATAGGTATAATAGGAGATTCCGATGTTCCCGTATCAAGGCCCATTGACTGGAATCCTTCTTTCATTTTTCTTGTATTTTTCCAAAGAGTTTCTCTGCGTTCAGGTTCCTGCTGAAGAATATCAAGAGCTACATCTATCGCTCCTACGCATGCTGGAGGCAAACTAGCAGTAAATATGAGAGATCTTGCCGTATGCTTTATATATTCTATAACTACGCTGTTACTTGCTATAAAACCTCCGATTGATGCAAGAGATTTAGAAGCCGTAGCCATAACTACGTCAACATCGTTTTGAAGTCCGAAATGTTCTCCTGTGCCTGTTCCTCTTTTTCCCAAAACACCTAACGAATGAGCTTCGTCTACAAAGATTCTTACTCCGTATTTTTTTGCAAGTTTTACAATTTCAGGAAGATTTGTTATATCGCCTTCCATACTGAATACTCCGTCAACAACTATTATTGAGGATTTATCGCTATTTTTTATGAGCTGTCTTTCAAGATCGGACATATCGTTATGTCTGAACCTTACCATTTCACCAAGGGAAAGACGGCATCCGTCTATTATGGAAGCATGATCAAGTTTATCCGTTATTACGATATCGCTTTTGCCTACCAGAGAAGATATTGCTCCTATGTTTGAATGATGTCCCGTTGTAAACAAAATTGCAGTCTCTTTACCTACAAATTTTGCGAATTTTTTTTCAACTTTTTCATGTAAGTCGTTAGTTCCGTTTAAAAATCTTGAACCTGTACACGAAGTTCCGTATTTTTTTGCGGCTTTTATTGAGCCTTCTATAACCTTAGGGTGATCCGCAAGTCCCAAGTAATTATTGGAACATACTACAACTATTTTTCTTCCGCCTATTATGACTTCCGGCCCCTGAGCTGATTCAACTTTTTTAAAGTAAGGATATACGCCTTGGGCTTTAATATCCTTTGTTGCCGTAAAATCATAACACTTCTTAAAAATATCGTTCATTTTTACTCCTAAAGTATATTAATTAAAACCATTTATTCCGTAAGTACCAATTGTATGTTATTTTTGAGCCGTTTTCAAGATTTTCAAATGTAAAATCAAGGTCTTTTACAGTTTGAGAATTGTCGCAAACCCATGCTTTTTGAAGCATTTCTGTTATTTTTTGTTGATTTAAAACCTGAGGTTTTTTTGTTATTGCACCTGTAATTTCGCAAATATTTCCGGCAATTTTAAAAATAAAATCGAATAAAGGCAAAGTAACAGTTTTTATGCCGTTTGAAACAGCTATTATATCTGCTACATCTTTCCATGAATATTCTTTGCCGTCCGACAAATAATATATCTTATTGTCGCTTATAGGTGTATTTATTGATTTTACAATTATTTTGGCTATATCTCTTACAAAAACAAGCTGTATGATATGTTTTTGAAGCGTTTTTGGAGCAAGATGTTTATTGACAAGACTAAAAAATGTAAATATATCTTTATCTCTGGGTCCGTAAACTGCGGCAGGCCTTAAGATAGTATACGGGATTTTACCTTCTAACTTCTTCACCTCTTTTTCTGCCAACAATTTGCTTTTGCCATAATCTGAAACCGGATTTTCAGAGTCGCTTAAAATTCTGGCGCGCCCTTCCGGCGCCGGACCCATTGCGGCCTGCGATGAAATAAATATAAATTTTTTTAATGTTTGATTTGATTCAAGAATTGAATCAATTATATCTTTTGTAATATCAACATTGACTTTTTTATAAACAGACCAGTCAAAAGCTCTTACTGCTCCGGCGCAATGAATAATGACATCCGAAGAAGCAACGGCCTCTTTCATAAACACTTTATCGTTAAGTTCTCCGTATTTTATGATTAAATTTTGGTTTGAAATCCATTTAAGATCTGAATTTTTGCGGACAACGCAAATCACTTCATAGTTGTTTAAGAGAAGTTCCTCAACTATGTGGCTTCCTACAAAACCGTTGGCGCCTGTAAGCAATACTTTCATTTTTAAAATAAAAAATGGCGACGGGTGGAATTGAACCACCGACCAAAGGCTTATGAGTCCTCTGCTCTACCCCTGAGCTACGTCGCCAAACTTATGTAATTTTATTTTTTTTCACAACGAAAATCAAGATTTTCGTGCGGATAGAGGGACTTGAACCCCCACATCTTGCGATATACGGTCCTAAGCCGTACGCGTCTGCCAATTCCGCCATATCCGCACGGAAAGGAAGACGCATTATATCACTTATGAGCCGTTAAGTCAATTTTAAAGACCGGCATCCTGAACCAATTTAACATCCGATGAAATTGCATTTTGGAGAGATTTTATATCAGAAAACTTTTTTTCTTTTCTTATAAACTTTGTAACAAGTATTTTAACATGCTTTGAGTGCCATTTTCCGTAAAAATTCAAAATATGCACTTCAATGGCAATATTATGTTTTAAATTTTTAAAAGTAGGCCTTGTCCCTATATTTAAAACAGCCGTGTAAAAAACACCGTCTTTGCCGCACATGCTGCATGCGAATATACCTTTAGGTAAAATTTTGATTTTATCGGCTGACACATTCACGGTAGGAAAACCTATCGTTCTGCCTATTTTATTGCCTGGCACATGTATGCCGTTTATCTCAAATATTCTGCCGAGCATCATATTTGCAGCCTCTATATCGCCTTTTTTTATAAAATCCCTTATTTTTGACGAAGATACTGTTTGTCCTGAAATTTTTACAGGTTTGATTATTGTAAGTTTTATGCCGTATTTTTTCGCATTTTTTTTAAGCCAGGAAGTATTTCCCTGTCTGTTTTTGCCGAAAGCGCAGTTATATCCGACAACTATCTGTTTTGCGTTAAGCTGTTTGATTATTACATTTTTTAAAAAATCAGAAGCGGTTGTGTTTAATATTGTTTTGTTTACCGGCAGAATTATTATTTTATCCGCGCCGAGCGATGATATTATCTCAGCCTTTTCTTCTGCAAGAGTAATGACGCCGTCAACTTTTTTAACCGGCCTTTCCATTATTATAACGGAAGATAAAAGACCGTTTTCTTTTGCATTTTTTATAACATCGTCCAAAATTTTTTTATGTCCGAGATGGACACCGTCAAAAGTGCCTATGGTAACAACAGAACCTTTCATTTTATCCTACTTTGAAACATTAAATTTAAATTCTATAATATCGCCGTCTTTGACTTCGTAATCTCTTCCTTCGCTTCTGAGATGCCCGGATTCTTTTACGGCCTTATCGTTTCCCAGCCTGAAAATATCGTCGAAAGTCATAACTTCGGCCCTTATAAATCCTTTTTCAAAATCCGTATGGATCACGCCTGCCGCCTGAGGGGCAAGAAACCCTTTTTTTATTGTCCAAGCTCTGCATTCATCTTCTCCTGCCGTAAGATATGTTATAAGTCCGAGAAGATTATAGCTTGCTTTTATTAAACGGTTAAGTCCGGGTTCGGTTAACCCGAGATCTGATAAAAAAGTCTGTCTGTCGGAATCTGACAGTTCGGATAGTTCGGCTTCTATCTTTGCACATATCGGGATTGCCTGGGCCCCTTCTTCAGCGGCTCTTTTCTCAACTATATCGGTAAATTTATTTTTCATTAAAGGCAGATCTGTTTCTGCAACATTGCAGGCATATATCACCGGTTTTGCCGTTATTAAAAAAAAGTTTTTCACCATTTCTGTTTCTTCTTCATTTAATTCAAGAGTTCTTATCGCTTTGCCGTCATCAAGATGTTTTTTTACTTTTTCGGCAAGTTCTTTTTCGGCAATTATTTTTTTATCCTTGGATTTTGAATCTTTCTGAAGCTTATCGAGTTTTTTTGTCATTGTTTCAAGATCTGAAAGAAGTAACTCTGTTTCTATTATTTCTATGTCTCTTAACGGATCAATTTTACCTTCAACATGCGCAATATCGCCGTTTTCAAAACATCTTACCACATGCACTATGGCTGCAGTTTCTCTTATGTGTGATAAAAATTGATTGCCGAGTCCTTCGCCTTTTGAGGCTCCTTTTACAAGACCGGCTATGTCAACAAAATCAACTGTTGCATAAACTTTCCTTTTTGATTTATAAAGATTCTCAAGGAAATCAAGTCTTTTATCCGGGACCGCGACAACTCCAACATTAGGTTCTATGGTGCAAAACGGATAATTTGCGCATTCGGCGCCGGCTTTTGTTATGGCATTAAACAGCGTCGATTTTCCGACATTTGGAAGGCCTACTATACCAAGTTTCATATATCTCCTTATTAAAAACGGCAAAACTGCCGCACAATAACTTTAAAGTTATCATTTTTATTTTTGTTAATTATACAAATAAAATTTCTTTTTTTAAAACAGATTTAAGCTGAAAATAATATTGTTTTTATATTGCGTATGTCATCATTTTTCTTTAAAGGAATAATTTCTTTTTCATCATCTATGTAAGGTATAGGCAATATTCCCATCTCCATTTCACCTACTCTTAAAATTATAGAAAGTCCGTTAAACTTTGCTCTTACGACGGCATCCGTATTGATTCTTTCAACTATTTTTTCAAGAATCTGCTCTGCGCTGACGCTGCCTGAATACTTGGCATCTATACAAAATACCGCTACTCCGTTATCTTTCTTTTTTAAATAAACGGATATGGCTTCATCATCATTTGATGGATCTGCGATATTAAATAAAATGTCATCATTTTGCTGAATTTTTTCAAATACAAGAGCGGCCATCTGTTTGATTTCAGACTGTTCCTTGGAATTTATTTTTGAATCATTATTTTCTGCCGCAATTTCTTCAAAAGTAGTAATAGGCCTTCTCTGAAGTATATATATTATATCGTCTTTTATTCCGTATTCTATATCAACAGGATATCCCGCGTCTTTTTCGAGCATTCTGACTATATCCATAATTCTCTTGACAGTTTCTGCGTCAAGAACTCTTTCCTTTGCCCCTTCTGTGACAACTTCTTCCTTGGTGCCGTTTTCTGTTGATATTATTTTCAGATATTTATCAGCCACGGAATACTCTATAATTTCGCCGTCTGAGGTTTCAACTTCTATCGTATCGGGCGTAAGCATTCCAGACACTATCCCCTCTCCAAGCCCGTAAACTCCTTCTATAATAGTATTGCCGTATTTATTTCTGCTGAAAATAACTCCCGCCTTTGAAACATCTATCATTTCCTGAACAAGAACGGCAGGTTTTACTATATTGCCGCCTTCAATCATATAATCTATGCATCTGTCTGAATAAAAAGATTTCCAGCATTCCTGTATATTGGCAAATACG
Organism: Endomicrobiaceae bacterium; assembly: GCA_963666965.1. GTDB lineage: Bacteria > Elusimicrobiota > Endomicrobiia > Endomicrobiales > Endomicrobiaceae > Proruminimicrobium. The sequence continues at coordinate 881,478 of OY762939.1, read as the reverse complement.
TCCTGGTATATTACGTTTAATTTTGTTTCTCCCATTCCGGCAAAAGCTTTATTTTCGCTGTCTTCTCCGACACCGGAAGATCTTACTGAAAATTTCGATCCGTGTTCCAACGCATTTTTTATTTTAATTTCTATTTGTTTTTGCAAAACAGGCGTCTGAGTTTTTGAATTATCTATAAGCTTTTGTATATTTCTGGCAATTTTTCTGGCATCCGCCGCATTTTTAGCCTTTATTGCACGTTCAAAATCCAAAGCAAGTTTTTTATATTGCGCCGAATTACCTGCTTCGTTAAAAAACATTTCAAAAACATTTGTGCTCAAGCCGACTCCTGCCGGCACTTTTACGCCTTTGATTTTTTCAAGAAGCCTGTACATTACTGCAAGTTCCGTGGTTTTTGATCCGAATCTGTAACTGTCATCGGAAGATATCTCATTAAAATTGCATATTTCCCCTTCCGGATTTATTTTTTTATTTATTTGATATTCTCTGAGAATGTTTTCAAGAACCGTTACAAGCGATTCAAGCTCAGCTCTCTTCTCAAGCAAATCTTTTCTTGTTTCACTTTTCGGTATAAAATAACGGTAAACGGATATCTGATGCAGAAGTTTGACTATTTTTTCAATATCTGACGAACTGAGTTTTCTTTTATCGGACAAAGAATTGCCTATGCTTATAATTCCGGACACATATTCCGTTAGAGCATCTTTTATTTCAGTCTGAACAGCAGCCATTGTTTTTTTAAGTTCGTTTACATCCTGTCTGCTTTCGATGGTTCGTATGTAATTAAGTTTTTCATTCAGCTTTGTTATTATGCTGTAACGTATGTTTATGTTGTCTATATTTTGCAGATTTTCCAAAGATTCCGATATGTTTCTTAGTTTTTCTTTAACATAAACAACATTTAATTCTTTGACTTTCTGTTTTACTGACGCCGGCATTGAATCATCAAACAAAACAAACATTATTTTTTCCAGCGATTTTTCTCCTATAGTCTGAAAATAAATATATTCTACAAGTTTCCTGATATTGGCATCATCTTTATTTTTTTCAAAAAATGACTTTATATTTTCAATATCACCGGAGCCGATATAAGACTGCAATTCGGTAAGAAGAGACGGATTTATATCATTAAACAGCAATATTCTTCCCGTTTCACCGTTTACAAGAACTTTAGCTCCTTCTTTTAAAACAAAAGTATTTTCTCTGGCTTTTATTACATTGAAGCCTTTTATATCTTCCATACCTTTTTCGTATGTATAATATGTTACCTCGGCAGCCTTTTCATATTCTTTAAATGAAGCGCCGTTTAAAACGACAGAAGGTTTTTTTAATTCTCTTGTTGTTATCGCCGCGTGGCTGAGAGTTCCTCCTCCTGTAGTTATAACGGCCTTTACCGTTTCTATGGTTTTCACATCGTCCGGAGTCGTAAAAGAGACAAGCAGAATATCATCCGGTCCGGCATTTTCTCTTTTAAAAGTAATATTGCCTGCAACATAAGTGCCTTTCCCGTCTGAAGTACCGACACATAAAATTTCCGGACTGTCAGTGTTTTGTATTTGCGCGCTTAAAAAACTCTTTATTCTGGCTCTTTCTTTCTGGCCTATAAGCTGCTGTTTTGTGGATATTTTATATCCTTCCGATATTAAAAGTTCTGCAAGTTCTGAATTAGTAAGCTGTTTTCTGCCGGTACCGGATATAATTTCCGTAAAAGCATATTTTAATCTTCTGGTATAAGGATTCATAACTCCTCTTACAGAGAGACTTTCACCGTTAGAAAGTTTCATAGTGCCTGTAACAAACATGAGGTTTCCTATGAATCCGACGGTTTTAAAATTAAAATAAGATCTGCTTAGCAGATTTATTATTCTGCTTTGTCTGAGAGTATCGTATTCGTCTTTTGATATAGCTTCTATAAGCTGATTCATCATATCATAATTTCTGTTTCTTACAAGTTTCCCTTTTTCATCCAAAACAATCCTTCCTTCGCCATAAGCCTGTTCTATAGGGTTATTAAAATATTTGTCTATCACGCTTTGTTCTATTTCATAAGGATTCCTTCCGGGAAGCCTTTCGGGCATTTTTTCAAGACCCAGATTTTCAAGAATTTCATCAAGCATCTGTTTTACTGTGCCGTAATTCGGTTTTGAAGATCTTGACGTAATCATATTCTCTCTGAAAGCAGTCTGCCCGTTTGAGACAAAATTATACCCGTACCATATTTCACCGGCTATAAATTTATCAACAAGTTTGTTCAATACCGTTTCAACATATGAATCATAGGAATATCTGTCGACATACTCTTCCAACTCCATATCAAGATTTGTGGAATATTTATAAAGCAAAACAACTTTTGCGGCTATTCCTGCGATATCCGTCTCTTCGTTTAACCCGAAATCTTTGTTAATAACAGCTTTCAACCCGCATGTTCCGGGTGTTTTATCGGAATAATCGACAACAGTATCGGATTCGACATTTAATCCGAGTTTCCGCAGAACTTCTGTAAAATATTTTACTCTTTCGGCATAACCGGGTTTTCTTCCGTTTTCGTTATAGTATATTGAAATTCCTCTGTCTTTTTCTCCGAAATTAATAAATATATCGACACTGTGGGCAAATAATCTTGTAGTCCATACGAGAATATCGTCTTTAAAAACAAAATCGTCTATAGAGATTCTGTCTGAGGCTAGTTTTGCCAAAAAATTATGTATATCCCTGTTTATTTTACCGCTGTCGGATAAATTATAAGCCAAAATTTCTGTGTCGCCGCGCGAAAATTTGGCAGTACGTATGTTATTCTTGCCAATCTCGCCGATATCTTTTATCTTTTGTTTAAAATCTAGAATGCTTGTTTGATGTATTGCGTTTATCAAAGTATGTATCTCTTTTATTTCAGATATTTTATTTTCAGACCACTTAGACAATTGAAACTGCTCTTTCATTGCGGCAGAATTTAACTCCGTTTCAGAAAGAGATGCTAATATTTTGTTTAAAGCGGTTTCTGCGGCATCGCCGTGTTCGGCATTTATTTTCTTAAGTATTTTTATCATACCCGACACTATTTCCACAATTTTGTCAAAATCTTTTTTTGTAGAACGTTCAGTCATTGTTTTTATTCTTTCAAGCACGATTATGTTATATTTCAATATATCCTGGAGACTGTTAAAATCATCTATCATAATAACAACTTCCGGAATATATCTGTTTATATGTCCTTTGTGTTCGGCATAAACCGGAGATTTAAGAACCGGCTTATTCTTTGAAGCCGCTTCAACAGGCAGTTTAGTTATAAGAGGAGTAAAATCAAATTTATCGGATCCTTCCTGATTGCCGTATCTGCTGTATCCGTAAATATTTTCAAAATACGCCGTTGATTCCTGTAAAGAAGAATCAATATTGAGAACCTTATAAAGATTATTGATTCTTTCAAGACTTAATATTTGATCGTCATTTATATCACTGTATATTAAAGCCGCAGTCCTTCCAAGAACAACGGCGGCTTTTCTGCGTCTTTCAAAAGTTTCTTTAGGATCATCGGCGATTTTAAACAGTTTTTCTATAATTGCAAGGGCAACTTGTTTGCCGTTTTGATTGAAGTAAAGCCTTTGGCATAATCTCTCAATAATTATAAAAGAAGATGAATCTGTAATTAAATCTATAAATTCCTGAGAATACTCTATCTTACCGTTTTGAGGAATAAAAGGAACTGCCGTAATATTTTCTTTTTTAAGCGCAGTTATAAAAACAGTCATTGTTTTTACGTTAATTCCGAGATTATCGAACATAGTTGTAAAAACTCTTACATTACCGGAAGTATTTTCAGCGACATCTCGAAATATTGAGATTATTTCATTTTCAGTATTTATATACTCACTGTTATTTTGATCAAGATTTTTGATGCTGTCAAACATAATGTTTGAAGCTTTTGTTATGTATTCGCATGCTCTTGAATTTGTTCTTGTTTTATCTTTAGAATCAGAAGATTGAAGCGTAAAAATAAAATAAGCGACAAGGATTCCGGCGTTTTCTTTTTGACCTGCTTTATAAAAAATTTCAAACAAAGAAAACATTTTCTGAAGTGTTTTTTCATTAATGTTTTTTGTTTTTGCAACAATTTGTCTGCTCAGCGGCATTAATGCCTTTACAATGTCTGAGCCTGATTTCAGATCTCCGGATTTCATAAGAGATTCTGCCAAAAGCAAAAGCTGCTGCACTGCAAAATCAGCCGCCTGGGCATTTGAAGTATTTATTGATGTTTTAAATGAATCCAGATTTGCCGATATTTTTTCTTTATCCGCATTTATTTTTTCATCCGGTATTTTAATTTTGCTGAGCAACCCGACCGATTGTTCAATCCCGGCGACAAGATCTTTATCCGTTCCGGGCTCTGAAATAGCAATAAAATATTTTCTTACATCTTCATAATCTTTAAGCACGTCTCTCAAAGACCACGGAATTTCATTATGGTCTATAAAGCCCATTTTATTGGCAGTTTTTACTATTTCAAGCGCACTGTCACTATTTACCGGATAAGCCATTGCAAATAAATCCATGGTATAGTTTTTTAAACTTGAATAATACCTGTCAAGCTCTCTCTCAGAATAGACATAATAACCGTCTTTATCTTTTCTTTCTGCCATTTCGTCAATTTTTGCTTTTTCTCTTTCAAGAGTTTCAATAAAAGCAAAAATAGCCGATTTGCCCGTTTCCGGATTTTTTGTAATTACAGCCAAAGGAATAAGAGTTTTAAAAATATATTCTCTCGGGTTGTCAAACATCTGTTTAAGCTGTATTATTTGGTTGAAAACTATTTCATTTCTGGTCTCAACAGGAGTGCCGGCTTCAATCAACGACAGATTATCTATTATATTTTTGATTATATCTTTTCTGCCTGATGTGATTGATTGAAGAGTCTTTATTAAATCGGCTATATGTGTTAAATCTATAGAATTTTGAATTTGTTCAGGCTCTTTCAACAATGATTCTGATGAAAAATTATTTTCAAAAATCTGATTAATCAATGCAGTAACTTTAATTTTAAGTTCTCTGTTCCCGTATGGATCAGGCAATTCGTCAGATACAAGGCTCGGGGCAAGTTCCGCAAAAGTTATTATCTTGTCTTGGCTTACGCCAAATCTTATTAATTCATTTTTCTGTCTTTCACCGGCAGCTATAAAATAGTCGGAATTTAGATGTTCGGGAGTAATCATTTCAGTCGTAAAACCATTTAGAATATCTTTATCTACCCCGTATTTGCCAAGTTCAGACACATATTCGTTTTTCAAACCGTTTCCTAATTCAGAAGAGACAGCATAAACACCTCCTGACACAACTCTTATATTTTTTTTGCCGCTTTTTCTCATTAAAGATTTAAAGAGCATTTCCGCAACGGCGCTGCGATCTGTATTGCCGGAACATACAAAGCATATTTTGCCGGATTTATCTTCAAGAATATCTTTTTTTAAACGTTTTATTTTTTCTATGGTTTTTGCCATTTCATTTTCATCATTTAATATTTCAGCAACGGGTTTTCTGATTTTGCCGTCCAATGCAAGTTTATTGTATATTGAATGGACACTTGCAGACAACAACAAAGCCGCAAAATTAGCCCATACAAACGGGCACACAGCACCAAGACAGAAATAAACTGCCGCATATACGCCCGTAAATAACACTGCCGGCGTTAAAAAGTTTTTCCAGTCTCTTATTTCACTTTTTGCAATCAATTTATCGGCAACGGTATGCGCATATGAAAATGTAAATATCGAAGCCGCCGATGTTATAACAACCGGCAATATTGACAGAGGATTCGCCAAAATAAGCCCTACAGCAAAAAACGGAATAAATCTGAATATAAGCTCTTCAACGGCCGGAACGACCGATATCGTAATCATTCTGTACAGTTTTTGATTTTTTATTTTTATTTTTGTCAAAAGACTGTCGGCAGCAGACTGCAAATTCATTTCTTTTGCGGCGGCAGAAAGTTCTTTTCGAAGTTCATATTCGTTTATCTTGGAATTGAATGCCGTATCGGGGCGTCTTTGAAGTATAGAAATATTGTTTTCACTGTCTATCGCAAATTCAATATCTACGGGATATCCTGATTCCTGTCTTAAAGAATAGGCCAAATTAAGTATTTTTCTTATATCACTTTCATTCGTAATTCTGTTAATTTTTTCAATATTTTCAAGCTTTTCAATTTGAATCCCGCCCTGAGGCAAAGCTACTATTTTCTTTTTATTTTGCAAAGCTCTTTTGTATTCTATTCTGCCGTCTCTTGGAAAAACTTTTATGCGGTCGGGATCTATTTTGCCGCTTGCAAGGCCTTCTCCGATTCCGCGGACTATTTCTATATTAAAATCTCCGTTGGCATCCGAACTGAATATAACGCCGGCGCTTTTAATATTATCAATAAATTTTTGGACTAATACTGCCGGCCTCACAATCTGACCGCTTTCTATCATATACTTTATTGTGTCAGATTCAAAAAAAGACATCCATATTTCTTTTATATCGGAATATAAACTTGCCCTGTCACGGTTCAATTTTGTTTTTGCCATGCCGGCAAAAGAATAAGCGGCTCCGTCTTCTCCGATTCCAGATGATCTTACGGCATATCTCTGACCTTCTTTAAGTTCTTTCATATCGGTTATATAATCACGAATTAACTTGCTGTCCGAATCTTTTATCATTTGAATAATCTGAGCGGCTATTTCGGATGCTCTGTTAAAACGGGACATATCTTTCGATTTTATTATATCTTCCAACTCGCGCATTGACGCACTGTATTGTGCAGATTTGCCGATATCTCTGAAAAATATTTCAAGAACTCCGCTTGCTATGCCAACCCCTTCCATTATCCCGAAATCGCGCCCTGAATTATTTATTTTTGCCAGTTCCGTTGTTTTTGAACCAAATTTTAATTTATCGGATGAAGCTATTTCGGAAAAAGTTTTTATTTCTCCTTCAAGCGTTATTGTTTCTCCGTCAGTTTTTATATTGGCATTTACTTTCTTATCTAAAGAATCTGTCAATTCTCTGACGCCATTATATCCGTAGAAATATTTCCAGTACTTTGCCATTTCTATAAGTTTTACAGCTAAATCAATATCGGCAGCGCTGAAACTGTCTTTTTTTATCAATTTTCCGACAGACAATTTAAAACTTTCAATATAGTGAATATATTCGGCAAGTATCTCGCGTTTTTTCTCGGCAATTTTAATTTTTAGAGATTTTATTTCTGAATCCTGTTTTCTTAAAACTATGTTGTTTATTTGTTTTTCTGCTATTTTAATAAGAACATATGATTCTTTTATATCTTCAGTCTTTTCAATATTTTCAATTATATTTCGGACAGATTTAAGTTTATTTTTTTTGTATATACCGTTAAGTTCGTCTATTTTTGCGCCTATTTTATCTTCATATCCCCAGGCAACAAGCATATCGAGAATATCTTTCAAACGGCTGTTTCCTACACACTGATAATAAACATATTCGACAAGTCTGCCTATATCGGAATCAGATTCATTTGCGCGCAAATACTGCTTTAGTCCTTCAATGTTATTGCCATCTATAAACTGCTGTAACTTTTCAAGCTTGTTTTTTTCTGCGCCGGCGAATAAAAGCAATTCATCCGTTTCAGGATTTATCAAGATGATATCTCCGGCCTTTATTCTTACAGTATGTTCAACCGTTTCTCTTATGAAAAAACCGCCTTCATTTCTTTCTCTGCCGCTATATATGTAATATTTTATTTCTATCTCATTATCCGTCCATCTTCCCTGAAGCAGCACTGCCGGTTTATTTTTCTCTCTTGCGACTATGCTTGCATGACTGTAAATTCCTCCGCTTGTAATGCAAAATCCGGCAGGAATATCCATTTTTTCAACGCTTTCTTTCATTATCTGCTGTGTTATCCAAATATTGTCATTTTTTAAATTTACTTCGTTATAGGCTACTTTTCCTGTTATGCTGCCGCCGGTACCCAAAGATAATCCTGTCGCTTTTGCCGTAGGCGTCTCTTTCATAAACGGATTTTTTTCACGCAGAATATTTATTGTTTTTTTCTTTTCAGAACTGCTTCTTTCTGACTGTCTTTCAACTTCATACCCGTTTTTCTGCAATACCGATATTAAATCTTCATAGTCCATTTCAGTCCTGCTGCCTTCAACGCCGATATACTCAACAAAAGCCATCTGCATTCTTTCTCTTTCGGCATCAACAACAGCTTTGACAGACAACCACCCGTCAGCCAATTTTATTGTGCCGGATTTGACTATCATGCCGCCTATATAGCCTTCTGTCCTGAAATGTATTTTTGAATAATCTATCAGATTTAAAAGCTGAGCCTGTTTAAAAGATATGTCTCTTTCCCATTCGTTGCCGTTTAATATTTCAATTATTTTTGACATGGGTCTATAATTTTTATTAATTTCAAGAATTCCAAGATCATTTTTGATTATTCTTCCTTCAACGTACATCTTTTCAACCGTTTCAATGTTTCTGTCAGAGCCGTTAAGTCCGAAATAATCATAAACAGGCCCGAAATCATCTTTTTTTGAGGACATGAAATTTGCACTTCTGTCTCTGAGCTGTTCAAGAAAAGAGGAATGTTTTTTGCCTTTATCTTCAATCAAATACAAATCATAGGCTTGTTGTGGAAATTTCTTTGTAGCTTTTATATTTTTGAAATCTTCAAGCGTCAATTGAGGAACCGCAAATTCATGGTAAAAGTTTTTATCGTTATCATATTCAAGCCCCTGCAGGTTGTAATCAAGGTCTTTTGTATTGTTGACAACTGAAAAAGCTTTTGAAAAAAACTCGGCATATTTGTCTCCGTTTCTGAGATCCGAAGTACCGCAGCTCCAGACTGCTTTTAATTCGCATAATCCAGTTGAGACCTCTCCGAACCCCGCTACCTTGTTGTCAAAACTGCTTATATCAAATCCCGCCATTGCAAAAAGCGTTGCAAGAAGAGTAGTTCTTAACGCGTTTCCGTCGCTTCTGCCGGAATCGTAAAAAGTGCATGTTATGCTGTCTTCGGTGTTATCAAAATCCACAAATATTGAAACGCTGTGCGCTCCGAGTTTTTTGTTATATAAAATTCTTCCGCCGCTTATATACAATGTTCCTTGATGATTGGCTTCCGTAATCTTTGCAAGAAAATCTTTTACTTCCGGTCTCATTCCCTTTTTTGAAAAATCATAAATTATAAGATTATTTTGTGACGGATTTATTATAAATTCCTTTGCACTGTCTTTTTTTATTTCCTCGTTAATAAGATTCATAAATACAGATATTGAAGTCTGATGGACGGCATTTATGAGAGTATGAACGCTGTTTATTTCATCTATTTTATCGGCAGACCATAAGTTGAGCTTATTCTGCTCTGCCAGCATTTCTGCAGATATAGAGCCTCTTAAATTTTTATCTATGGATTCAAAAGCTTTTTGTGCGTTTAACCCGTGCGAACGATACTGTGTGTCAAATTTTTTAAGTCCCTCTATCATTCTGCCGAGAAAAAATAAAGAATCCCGCAGAGAATCTTCATTGCCTCTGTTAAGTTCGGCCAAAGCAAGAATATTATTTTCAAGAATGTCGTTAAAAATTTCAAATTTATTTTCAGATTCGGCATCGCGTACGATCCTGCCGGCCTCATGTTTTTTTGTTCTGAAATAAGTTGCCGGAGATGAAAAACTTTTTACATTTCCGGTTACGGCATCCGGAAGCATGTTTGCCAGCATTATTAAATAATCCGGTCTGTAAAATAATCTTTCATATACTGTGCTTTTCTCGTTTAACTCTTCGTAAGGTCTGCCTATCGCATCATAAAATAATTCCAAATCAGAATACGATTGAAGTGCTTTTGACCAGCCGTAAGGCAATAAATTATACGCCCTGTCTCTTTCAGAAATACGTCCAAGCAAGAGCCGCTCTTTATAATTTTGATTTGCTTCTATGACCTCTTTCATTTTTGCAAGCAAAGATACTCCCAGCTCTTTATCCGTCAAGAAAATATTTGAGGATGCCTCAAATAAAAAATCTGTTTTATCTATTGTCGCAAGGGTTGATAATTTTTCTTTTGAGTATTTGTCGGCAAGTTTTGACTGTAAAACAAAATTAAAAACTCTAACAGCAATCGAATCGTCAGAATTTTTTGCATTTACAAACATAAAAACAGGCATAAAAATTCTGAAAACATTTACATCGACGTCTGCTTTTATAAATTCTTCGCTCAAAATATTGAGTTGTTCCGATATGACGGAATATTTATCTTTTTTTAAAGTTCCATCAATATCTTTCAATGATTTTAAAACATTTTCTGTTGTCTGATGAATATCAGGATTATTTGCAAAAACATCCAGCGTCTTAAAATACTGTATTCTTGAAATTACATCATTAAGAAAAACATTATACTCCGGATTATTTACAGCGGCATCATTTTTTATAAATCTTTTTATTTCATTTTTCGACAGCAGAGGCTCGTCGTATCCCATAACAATAATGCCGCCGCCGTCATTGGAAACCGTAGTATAAAAAAACTTTGCCAGATCAAAACCTATAACGCTGCGCAACACAATCCCGTTCTTGAAAAAACCGGCATCATAAGAAGCTTTCAATATTTTCTTTGAAAATTCGCGTTTATCCTTATATAAATCATCAATTAAATGTTCTATAATCCCGCCGTAACTGAAAAATATTTTCTTTTTAGTGATGGCAAAGTCAATTATTTTGTCAAATACCGACAATCCCTCACTATCTTTAACGTATATCGCGCTTTGATAAAAACTTCCCAGAAAATTTCTCACAAATACAAGAGATGACGTATATTCTTCTGATGTATCCGTCATTGCGCATATAACCATTATCTCGTATAATCTGTTTACTGATTTTGCGAAAACATCATATTTTGCGCTTTCGGAAAGAGATGCGGAATTTTTTAAATCCTGCTGGATATTTCTTATTTCAGATGCCAGACTATGGCCTGTGTTTTCAAAATTCGAATAATATTTTCTTACGGTATAATCGGATTCATCCGTATATTTTGTAAGACGCTGTATCAAAGATTCCAATTCTTGATTAATATCAAAATCTTCAGGCAAAGAATTAATATCAAATATATTAGCAATTCTGGCTGTGGCAAATTTTGAAACAATCTTTTTAAAGACTAAATTACCCGTATTTTCAGATATATTTTTTGAAACTATTATTGCCAAATTATAAACCGAGTGTGCTATAACTGAAGCCGCTAAACCCGCCAAAGGAATTGCAGGAAAAAATGCAAGAGAAATCAAATATACGGAAGTAAAAATCAGCGAGGGAATAATAAAATCTTTAAAAGTTCTCGTATCATAAGCTGATTTTAAAAATATTCTGTCAGCAATAAAATGCGCAAAAGGAAAAGAGATTAAACTTACTGCGGCGGCCGAAGCAAACACAGCCAGAGAAACCGGCATAGAAGCCGCAATACTGCCAGCCAGCGCAAAAGGCATGAATCTGAAAACAAACTCTTCCCAAACAGGTGCGATGACGCCCGTATACAAATTGTAAAAAAATGTTTTTGTATTTTTAAACAGTCCGTTAAGAACAGACGTAACTTTTAACCCGTCTTCTTTTGGATAAGTCTCTTTTTTTATTCGGTCTGATTCAGCGCCTGATAAAGTTAAAGTTTTAACATCAAAAAAATATTCGCGCTTCTGTACGGATTGTTTAGTGCCGCTGTTATCGGTATAAATTGCATCTATTAGAGTTTTATCTTTATCAAAATCTCTGATTTGCCATGTCACTGTTATTTTTTCGTCAGCATTATGTTCTTTAAGAGCATTATCAACAACTTCTTTTATTTTTTGATACCGTTCATCTGCCGGCATTTTCTGCATATCGGGCATATTATGAGATGCGGCAAGCGCTCTTTCTATTATCTCAGGAAACAGCACCTTTATCCATGTTTCTGTAAGCGGTTTTGCATTTATAGTATTATTTAAAACTTCTCTGTAGCCTCTTATCACATTCCAATGAATCTCTTCGGCTCCGACTGCATCTTTTGTTATTTTTGGCGTTATCTGTATATATGATACTTTCTTCTCTCTGGCTATTCTCTCAAGACCGCTGCTGTGAAATCCGCCTGTAACAACAATTTTAAGTTTCTTTCCGCCGATTTCATTCTTTAAGACATCAATTGCGTTCTGACCTTCCAGCTCCGAAGACTGTCCTGTGCCTGCGGCATTAATTATTTTCTGAGCGAATATGCCGTCTCTCTTGATGTTATTTCCATGGTATTCCGACAGCAATTGTTCGTATTTATAAAGGTATTTGGCTGTATTTTCAGAAAAATATGAATTCCAAACTTTTTTAAATTTTTTAAAATCACTGCCAAATCTTATATGGTCATCGGATATTATATTAGCGAAAAAATATTCTTTTATTATAGGCATAAATTCATATAAGAATGCCACTTCGGCTTCATATTTATTTTTGCTGAGTTTGCCATAAAGCTGTTTTAACAATTGTTTTTCTTCTATGACAAATTCTATAAGATTGATATTCTTGCTAAATTCGATATAGGCAAAAAAATCTTTTAATTTGTTTAATTTGTGTTTTTCGAATATTTGATTCTTTAAGGCAATTTCCTGAATATCGGCTGCGATATTTTCAATGTCTTTAAAATTGTTGCTTTTTCTGGCTAATTCGGCAAATTCAGAATATTTAATTTCAGCTTTTAAAACATTTATTAACGTCCCGAATTGTTTTGAAACTTTTTCAATATTTAAACTTTTAGAATTTGTTAAAAGCTCTGAATACGCCCTTACATTAGGATACAAAGACAAATCAATGCCGTTTTGTCTGGCAATTTTTACCAGTTTTTCATAGTATTTATTTGCGCTGATATTATTTTTTTTATACTTTGTTACGAGTTTATCCAGTTTTTCTGTATCTTTATTAAAATAATCTTTTTTAACGGATTCCAGCTGTCTTTCCATTTTTAAAAACACCCGGTTTATTTCCGGCTGAAGCGCAATTATTCTATTAAGCAATTTAATATTTTTTTCATACAGTTCTTTGTCTTCTATTCCGTTTATTAAAGTATTTTTATCGCTTAAAGCAGAATAATATTCCACTCCTCCCAAACGGCCCGCGTCGACAAGTTCCTCAACCATTCTTCTGCCGAGTTCATTTTTTCTCATATCTTTAAGCCAGGACGTATTCACTTGGGAATATGCGCCTTCCAGATATAATCCGTCAATTTTATATTTTGAATCTATGTAATTTATTATTTTTGCTATATTTCTTTGTGTCTGCGCATGAGAATGCAGATCCTGGATATTTATTATGACTTCATCACTGCCGAAATCTATGGCTTTTGTTAAAAGGCCGTCTGAAGGCAAAGTTATAAAAGAATTGTCGATTTTTAAATTATTGTTATATTTATCAGAAACAACTGCATTGGCAAGATCGACAAGCACGCCGGTAAATATAAAACACGCTGTTGTAACAACAGCAGTAATTTTCTTTAAGTTGATATCGGAGAAAAATTTCATGTCAGCTCCCAAAGAAAAAACCCGCCTAAAAAAAAGCGGGTTTATCCGAATATATTTTTATAAATTTATACACAAAAGAATCTATCATATTTTTTGCCGACGCAAAAAACAGCATCATTGCCACAAAATAAATTACAACAGACCGGCGCATTCGATGACTGTAGAACATTAAACCTAGTACCGCGGGTAAAAATATAAAAATCAAAAAATTATGATCTTTAACCATGCTATGTGTTTTTTCCGTACTTGGCTGCAAAATACCGTCATTAGAAACCGGCATCTGTTTTTTGTCTTTTTTTTGCATCGGATTTGTATCTGAGTTTTTCTGCGGAATGATCCGGCCTGAAATATCCGAAGTAAATTTGTTTAACACATCAGATATAAAAAACAGAGTTGAGAAAACATCTTTCTGCACATTTGAGACTTCTGTAAAGTTAATATTGCTGTCAATCATAAATGAAGAAAATATAATATTTGCCGCAACGGCAAAAGAAACAAGGCAGCATACGGCAGCCCTGATAAAAAAAACATAATAATGCGGAAAGTTCTTTAAAAAAAGCATCTTTTTACCTTTAAACTTTATTTAAAAATTCTCTAGAATAAGTATACTTTGGTAAATCTTTTTTGTCAATACATTTTAACCGTTTTTTATTCTATCATTTAAAAGATTATTTTTGAACTTTTATTTGTGAATTTTTTGTAAAAAACAAATTTATTTTTCATTTGACAAAATCTGAGAGATGTTATTAAATATATGTCAGTTGAAAAGGGGGTTTTAATGAAAAAAACTTTTGTATTTTTAACCGCATTTTTTATTGCCGCAGGCTTTTTATATGCCGACGGCAAAAGTGTTTTTAAAACTGCTTCAAAAAAGGTTGAGTATGCCCTTGCAAAAGGAATATTCTATAATATGGAAATTATAGATAAAAACAACAGAAATATACAAAAAGGCATTGTTTACAATAAAAATAACAAATCCAGAATGGATTTTTCCGATATGACAACGATAATAGACGGCGAATCAATGTATATGTATACGCCTAAAAACAGATCAGCCATTAAAATGTCACTTCAAAAAGCAACAGACCAGAAGGGACTTGATTCTTTTGATTCCACAAAAATACCTGAAAATGCGGTATTTATAAAAAAGACTACAATGAACGGATATTCTTGCAATCTTATTCAGAGCACTGAGAACGGAGTTGTAACCGAATATTATTTAACCGAAGAATTTGGTTTCCCGACATGCGTAAAAACAAATGACGGCGGAATTATAAATATGACAAATTTCAAATTTGGAGTAAGCGACAGTAAATTTTCACTTCCTTCAGATACACAAATTGCAGATATGTCAGGGGCATCTACAAATACCGGTAAAAAAACAAATGCATTTTACGATATGATGAAAGATACGGCAAATGATACTGTTGTTGACGGAGCAAAAGAAGCTAAAGACGAAACGGTATCCGAACAAAAAAGTAAAGCAAAAGAAGAAACTAAAACCAAAACAAAAGAAACAATAAATAAGTTATTCGGGTTATAATCCTGAATTTCAATTAAAACGGAGGTTCTTTTATGGATAAATTTAAATGCACAGTTTGCGGTTATGAGTATGATCCTGCTGTAGGAGATCCGGCCGGGAATATACCGTCAGGCACTTCTTTCGAGAAACTTCCTGAAGATTGGGTATGTCCTGTTTGCGGAGTAGGCAAAGATCAATTTGAAAAGATATAATTAAACCGATTTTATCTTTTGAATACAACAAAATCTGACAGCTGATTTGTCTGCTGTTCTTATATTATTTTAGGTGCTTTATTATGAAAAATATATATCTTGATAATCAGTCTAATACAAAAATCGATGAGAGAGTTTTTGAAAAAATGTTGCCGTATTTCAAAGAAAACTACGGAAACCCTCAGAGCATCTATTCTTTAGGTCAAATTTCAAAAGATGCCGTCGAGGAGTCAAGAGTTCTAGTCGCAAAACTTATAAATGCCGGAGCTAATGAAATCATTTTCACTTCGTGCGCTTCTGAATCAAACAATCTGGCTTTAAAAGGTTTTGCCGCAACAGCTAAAAAGAAACATATTATAGTTTCGGCAATTGAACATTTTTCAATTTTAAATACGGTAAAAGCTCTTGAGCAAAACGGCTTTGAAATAACTTTAGTCCCTGTTGACAAACTGGGATTTGTGAAACTTGATGAACTCAAAAAAGCAATAAAAGATGAAACTGTTCTTGTTTCAATACAGCATGCAAATACGGAAATAGGAACTATCCAAAATTTAAGCGAAATTTCCAGAATTGTAAAAGAAAAAAATATAGTTTTTCATGTCGATGCCGTTGCTTCAGCGGCTTTTATACCGATAGACGTAAAGGCGTTAAAGATTGATATGCTGAGCTTATCGGCAAGCGTAATGTACGGTCCTAAAGGAGCCGGAGCTCTCTACATAAGAAAAGGTATCGCAATAAAACAACAGATTGACGGCGGCATACAGGAATTTTCAAAGAGATCGGGCACTGAAAATGTTCCGGCTATTGTCGGATTCGGCGCAGCATGCGAACTTGCTTTGAAAGAAATGATCGAAAATTCAAAAAAAATACAATTTTTAAGAGACAAATTAATAAAAGGTCTTAAAGATAACATAGAATTTATTTATTTAAACGGACCTGTTGAAAACAGACTTCCAAATAATGTCAATTTTTCAATAGAATTTGTTGAAGGCGAGGCTTTATTTCTGCTTCTTGACGCAAAAGGCATAATGGCTGCAAGCGGATCTTCGTGCGCTTCAAAATCACTTAAAATGTCACATGTTTTAACCGCTCTTGAAGTTGACACGGCAGTCGGGCAGGGATCGATCGTATTTACTCTTTCAAAATATAATACCGAAGAAGAAATAGATTATGTAATAAAAGAATTTCCGGCTATAGTCGAAAGACTCAGACAAATGTCTCCTCTTTACGACCATTTCATAAAAACCGGCGAAAGAATGAAAGCCGGCCCGGGAACTGATTATGAGCATGAGCACGAACATTGCGAGAATTGAAATAAAATTTTAAAAATATACGGAGGAAATATGGCATTTTATTCAGAAAAAGTTATGGACCATTTTGCTAATCCGCGAAATGTCGGAGAAATAAAAGATGCTTCCGGAGTCGGAGAAGTAGGAAATCCGGTATGCGGAGATATGATGAAGTTTTATATCAAAGTTGAAAACGGTAAAATTGTAGACGTAAAATTTAAAACTTTCGGATGCGGAGCCGCAATAGCCGTCTCATCCATGGTTTCTGAAATGGCAATAGGAAAAACTCTTGAAGAAGTTCTTGCAATAACAAATGAAAAGGTCGCCCAGGAACTCGGCGGGCTTCCTCCGAATAAAATGCACTGTTCAAACTTGGGAGCAGATGCACTTCACAAAGCTATTGAAGATTATAAGAAAAAAAACGGGCAGGTATAATCATGGCACAGAAAAAATGTAATTGTTCTTTTTGCGAAACTGAAATGAAAGAAGTCTGCGGCGAAGAGAATTTCTGCAGCCGCAATTTTATTGAGTTTGCAAAATGCGAAAAATGCGGAATAATGTATGAGAAATTCCTTGAAAAATGCCCTCAGTGTTCGCAAACGTCAGAAGATAAAAAATAATTTACAACTTTTACTTAAAGCATTCGGGAGCATGTTATGAGAAAAATTACAGAAAATGTTTATGCCGTAGGCATAGTCGACTGGAACGTAAGAAAGTTTCACGGCAATACTTATGTTACTAAAAAGGGTGCCACTTACAATTCATATCTTATAACAGATAAAGAACCTGTTCTTATAGACGTAGTCGACAAAGGATTTGAAGAAGAATTTATTTCAAATATTTCTGAAATTATTGACCCGAAAGAAATAAAACATGTTATACTAAATCATCTGGAACCTGATCATTCAGGAGCTCTTGAATATATAGCCAAAATGTGTCCGAATGCCAAATTTTACGGTACTGCAAAATTAAAAGAAGGCGCCGGAAAATACTACAAATTGAATATAGACATAAACATCGTAAAAACAGGACATACGATATCGGGCGGCGATAATACGTTTAAATTTATAGAAATCCCTATGATTCATTGGCCGGACAGCATGATGACGTACTGTGCGGAAAAAAAGATTTTATTCTCAAACGACGCCTTCGGACAACATATAACTGCAAATAAAATATTTGCAGACGAAATAGACCAGGCTGAATTATTTAAAGAGACAAAAAAGTATTATGCAAACATATTATGGTCTTTAGGTTCAATAATTCAGAGGAAACTTACAGAACTCGCGTCAATGAACCTTGCCGTCGACATGATTGCTCCCAGCCACGGAATGATATGGCGCAAAGAACCTTTAAAAATGATAGATATCTATATGAAGTGGGCCCAGAATAAAACCGAAAATAAAGTTGTTATAGTATATGAAACTATGTGGGGTTCAACAGAACTTATGGCAAAATCAATTTTAAACGGTCTTACTTCCAAAGGTATTGAGGCTAAGCTTTTTGACATATCTTCCACGGATTTCGGAGAACTTGCTTATGAAATGCTTGACGCAAAAGCATTTGTTTTCGGTTCGTCAACACATGACAATGAAATGCTTCCGTATATGGCGGGTTTTATATACTTTTTAAAAGGCTTGAAACCTCTCAACAGAATAGCTTTGGCTTTCGGCTCGTACGGATGGGCCGGCGGAGCCGTTAAGGACATATCTGAAATGTTAAAATCTTCAGGGATAGAAGTTATCGGAACTGTCGATTCAAAATTTAAACCTGATGCCGGCGAAATAAAAAAATGTTTTGATGCCGGAGTAATGCTTGCCGAAAAACTTATCTGACCGGAATCTGCTAAATGTAAACCGGAGGATCTGTGCTGACAGATATTGCCGTTATAATCGGATTTACATCGCTGGCTTTAGGCGTTGTTTTCGCATTAAATAAAAATACAAAATTACAGGCTTTTTTTATTGCCGCCGGAATTATTATTATACTGCTTCGTTATGCTTTACTGTTTTTTAAATAGGAGGGCTTATGCTGTATGAAATTTTTGAATTTGCCGGAATTGCGGGATTTATATGTATTTGTCTGGCTGTTTTTTTTGCAGTAAAAAAGAAATTTAAACTCCATAGATTATTTGCAATAGCCGGATTTGCAGCCGTCGTTATTCACGTTTCAATCCGTTTTATATTTTTAAAATAAAAAACATTGACATAAATATCTATTTTGTATACAATACTAAATTGTAATGATTACAAACAAATTAAGAACGGCATCGCTCAAATCAACTTTTCAAAGGGAAAAAATTCTGGAATATATATATTCCTCAAAAGAGCATCCTAATGTTGATAAAATCTATAAATACATGCTTAAACTTGCTCCTTCAATATCAAAAACAACAGTATATAATACAGTTAAATCTCTTGACAAAGCAGGGCTTATTAAAGCGGTAAAATTCTGCGGTAAAGATGAAGCAATCTATGACGGCAATATTACCGTTCATTATCATTTTGTATGCAACAAATGCGGAACAATATTTGATTTGGATTTAGACTGCAAAAATATTATAAAAAAAGAAATAGACGGACATAAAATTGAAAGCGTATGTTCATATTTTTCTGGAATATGCAAAGAATGTAAAAAAGATTTATAAAAATAAATCTGATAAAAAAAACAGGGGGTATTTATTATGGCCGGTAATCACAAGTTTTTTATTTGTAAACACTGCGGAAATTTGGTAGGGATGGTATTGAACAAAGGCGTGCCTCTTGTATGTTGCGGTGAAAAAATGACTGAACTTATAGCAAACACCGTAGATGCAAGCAAAGAAAAACATGTTCCTGTAGTAAAAATTGAAGGCTCTTCCGTAACAGTTAATATAGGAAGCGTTCCTCATCCTATGGAACAGGCGCATTATATCCAATTTATCTATCTTGAAACAAAAAAAGGCGGACAGAGAAAATCTTTAAATCCGGGTGATGAGCCTAAAGCCGTATTTTCACTTGTTGACGATGAAGCCGTAGCGGTATATGAATACTGTAATCTTCACGGTCTTTGGAAAACTGATTTGTAATTTTGAAATACAAGGCTATAAATATTTTTGTGCTGGATAAAAACCCGGAACTTGAAGCCAGGTTTCAGCGCGGTAAACACGTATGTAAAGTAATTAATGAATTTTAACGGGTTACTGTATAAAATAATAAAATGGAGAGAAGAAATGAAAAGCGTAAAAGGAACAAAAACAGAGCAGAATCTGCTCAAATCATTTGCGGGAGAATCGCAGGCAAGAAACAGATATACATATTTTGCTTCGGTTGCAAAGAAAGAAGGTTATGAACAAATTTCGGCTATTTTTACTGAAACTGCAGATAATGAAAAGGAGCATGCAAAAAGATTTTTTAAATTCTTGGAAGGCGGAGATTTAGAAATAACTGCAACATATCCTGCAGGGAAAATATCAACAACTGTTGATAATCTTATAGCGGCTGCAAACGGTGAAAACGAAGAACACACTATTCTTTATCCTGAATTTGCAAAAGTTGCCGAAGCAGAAGGATTTGACGAAATAGCAAGCGTTTACAGATTTATTTCAACGGTTGAAGCAGAACACGAAAGAAGATACAGAGCATTGGCAGACAATATTAAAAAAGATAAAGTATTTAAAAAAGACGGCAGTATCAAATGGAGATGCAGAAACTGCGGATACGTATACAATTCAAAAGAAGCTGTTGATTTATGTCCGGCATGTGCGCATCCTAAAGCATATCAGGAAGTTGCTGCAGATAATTATTAATACAAAACAAATAAAAAGCGCATCTTATGTTTAAGATGCGCTTTTTTTATTTAAATTCTTTTACTTTTGTCCGTTTATAAATTTATTAATTTTATCTTCAAGTTTCTTCTGTTCATTAAGAACAAATTTCATTGCGTCTGCGACGGGATCCGGCAGTTTTGCATGTTCAAGATGGTCAACTTCTTCCTGGCTGTAACCTAATCCTATTCTGGCAGGAACACCGACTGCCGTGGCATTTGGAGGAACATCGTGTATAACTACAGAGCCTGCTCCTATTCTTGCGTTATTTCCTATAAAAATTGCACCTATAACAACTGCATTAGACCCTATAATAACATGATTGCCTACCGTCGGATGTCTCTTTTTCTTTTCTAAAGAAGTACCGCCGAGTATTACTCCCTTATATATCAAAACATCGTCGCCCACTTCGGCAGTTTCCCCTATTACGACTCCCATTCCGTGGTCTATGAAGAATCTTTTGCCTATAGTTGCTCCGGGGTGAATTTCAATGCCCGTAAAAAATCTTGAAATATGCGATGAAAATCTTGCCAGAAAATAAAAATTATGTTTCCAAAGATAGTGCGCAAACCTGTGTATCCATATGGCATGAAGCCCAGGATAGCATAACAAAACTTCCGGCCACGATCTTGCGGCAGGGTCTTTAAGAAATATTGTTTTTACATCTTCTTTTAATAAATTAAATTTACTTTTAATACTCATAATGGCTGTATTATACAAAAAAATATAAATTTTTTATACAAGTTTGACAAAAATATTTTAAACTATTAAACTAATGGTCTTTCAGGGTTATAAAATACCAAAATGGAGAGATGGCCGAGTTGGTTTAAGGCGCAGTCCTGGAAAGACTGTTTACTGGTGACAGTAACAAGGGTTCGAATCCCTTTCTCTCCGTTTTTTATTTGTCTTTTTGATTTTGACTTCATTTTCGCTTGTTTAACTATCTGTTCGCTGCCGCTCACTAACGCGATAGTCCGCACAATCTCAGGCTTCGCCAAAATCAAAAATCCTGCATAAAAATAAAAACTTAAAATTTATTTATTCTGGCTCCGCCTGTTCACAGTACACGCTCACCGCTTCGTGCCTCGTCTAAAATCAAAATACTTCATAAAATTTATCATCTTGATATATTGCCATTGTGTTAAAAAAATAAAAAATCTTCGCAAACTCCTGTATAAATATTATTTAAAAAATCATTTTTAAGCAGTGATTCATTTACAATTTTTGAAAAATTAGTTATCATTATAGTGTCAAGAAAGAAACTTTTATCTTCTACATGCTATGCAATTAGAAAAGATATGCCAAACAATAAAATTGCAGATAACTTAAAGAGTTTAAAGGGTAAAAAGTGGCTGTCTCTTGAAAAGGTTGCTCATATTGCTGATTTATCGCTAAATACCATTGTTAAAGTTGAAAATGGCGTTAACCAAAATCCAACAATAGAAACACTAACAAAGATTGCTAAAGTGCTTGAAGTTGGTGTTGATGATTTAATTAAATGAAA
The DNA here is from genome assembly GCA_963666965.1 of Endomicrobiaceae bacterium. Lineage (GTDB taxonomy): Bacteria > Elusimicrobiota > Endomicrobiia > Endomicrobiales > Endomicrobiaceae > Proruminimicrobium. The sequence goes on along the minus strand of OY762939.1, from coordinate 859,611 downwards.
AACAACAAATTTGAAAAGATACTTGAAAAATATAATTACTCCCGCCCAACGGTGGTTGAGCCTTTAAATATTTTCGGGAAAACTTATAAGAAATTTATAAATGAATTTTGGACATCTAAACAAAGGCAGGGTAATAGCTTACATGAAATTGCATATCGCGCGTGTTTCAAGGCAGAACTACCAAATTTTTTTATAAATTTGCTAACAAAACCAAGTGATATTATTTATGATCCTTTTTCTGGTAGAGGAACTTCTCTAATTGAAGCTGCACTGCTCGGAAGAAATATAATATCAAATGATATAAATCCAATTAGTAAAATTTTATGTAGTCCTAGACTTTTGCCACCGGATATAAACGAGCTTGAAAAAAGATTATACTCGATCCCATTTATAAAGAATGAGAAGGACATAGATTTATCAGTTTTTTATCATCCAGAAACAGAGCAAGAAATTATTTCTATTAAAAAATATCTACAAGGAAAACGTAAAAATAAAACCGAGGATGAAATTGACGAGTGGATAAGAATGATTGCAACAAATAGATTAACAGGACACTCATCTGGATATTTTTCGGTTTATACACTTCCTCCAAATCAAGCCGTTTCTCTCGGAAGCCAAAAAAGAATTAATATCAAAAGAGATCAAAAACCAGAATATAGAGATACTAGAAAAATTATTCTAAAAAAAACAAAGTCTCTTGTTAAAGATTTAGATAAAAAATTAATATGCAATTTAATATCTGCAAAAAAATCAGCTAAATTTTTAGAAAAAGATAGCAGGAAAACATCAGAGATAGAAGATAACTCGGTTCAGCTAACAGTCACTTCCCCTCCTTTTCTAGATATTGTTCAATATGCAGATGATAACTGGTTAAGATGTTGGTTTAATTCAATTGACTCCAAAGATATTAGCAAAAAAATAACAATGTCTAAAAAGATAGATGATTGGAACGAAATAATGGGAGATACAATAAAAGAACTTTATAGAATTACGAAGCCTGGCGGATTCGTTGCGTTTGAAGTTGGAGAGATTAGAAATGGTAAAATAAAACTAGATGAACAAATCGCTCCATTGGGAATAAAAGCAGGATTTGAATTTTTGGGTATTATGATAAACGAACAGTCATTTACAAAAACATCAAATATATGGGGAGTTTCAAATAATAAAAAAGGGACAAATTCAAATAGAATAGTATTATTAAATAAATAAAATTATGGATAAAAATTACACCAGAAAATTAGAAGCAGTTATTAAACAGATGCTAACTCCGTTAAAAAAGGTTCCTTTTAATCTTGTTATTGAAGGTTTGTCTGATTGCAAAATAATTCCATTTGATAAAAAAAATAAAAATGATGTTGATTTATTAAAAAAAATAATTCAGGCGGCAAATTTAGCAGGCAAGGAAATAAATAAAAAAGGGGTTTTACGTCAAAGACCAAATGAGGTGGGCAATGATATAGAACTTTTTGTAAAAAGGGCTCTTACTCGTGTTGGCTATAAAGCCGATACGCCAAAAACAAATTCTGGCGGTAAAAAATCTACTGGGTATCCCGATATAGAATTTACTGACGAATTTGCAAGAGTTAATTATCTAGAGTGTAAAACCTTTAATATTGAAAATATTTCAACTACACAGAGATCATTTTATTTATCACCGTCAGATGAATTTAAAATTACGAAAAACGCACATCACTTTGTTTTGTCATTTGAAATATACGTAGAAAAGAATACCCCGAAAAATAAATTATTTAAGTGCAAAAGCTGGAAACTTTTATCAGTGGAAAATTTAGACGTAGACGTGAAGTATGAGTTTAATGCTGACAATGCTAGGCTTTACACCAAAAAATTGATAATTGCTGAAGGAACGTTATAGAAAAGTTTTAAGGTGGCGCATAAATTTCGTTAACACTAAATTCAGCGATGGTGGATACCTCGGGCTCCACCGGTTACAGTATACGCTCGCTCAGGTCTTGTAAAATTTAAATTAGTTCGTAAAACAATACATAAAAAATATTCACAAAATCCTGCATAAAATATAGCAACTTTAATTTTCGAGTTTTTCTAGTTCCCATTTAAATATACTCTCAAAACTTTTTGCCTCGTCTAAAATCAAAATACTATGTAAATAAAATCGCAATTTTTAAATACTTTATTTCGCCTAAAATCTTAATGTTTCAAATAACAAAAAAATAATCTCAAAATCATCTTAAAAAAATTGACTATGGTTATTTTTTTGATTAATATATACACAAGATAAATTTTTAAATAAATAGGATTTATGAATACTAAAATTATAAAGATATTAACTGTTGTTGCGTATGCAGTTATGGTAGCAGTCAATTATATGGCTGTGTTACTTCCCCTTGGCGGAAGAAGCACGGGAGAAATATCTGACAATTATCCGAACCTGTTTGCTCCTGCAGGGTATGCCTTTTCCATATGGGGTATAATTTATATACTTCTTGGAATATATGTTGTTTACCAATTGTGGCTTGTGAAAAATGAATTGGCGGAGAGAGTCAATCGTATCTTTATTGTTAATGCTATCTTAAATGCTTCGTGGTTATTTGCCTGGCATTACGACATAATTTGGCTTTCTGTAATTATAATGGCAGGACTTCTTTTTACTCTTATCAAGATTGCCGACATTTTCCGTGTGAGTGTTCTTACACCAAAAGAACGTTGGCTAATACGTATGCCGTTTAGTATTTATTTCGGCTGGATTACCGTAGCGACAATTGCAAACATTATCGTTTTTCTTGTATACATCGGATGGAACGGATTTGGAATTTCAGAAAATATTTTGACGGTCACAGCACTTTTGGCTGGAGCTTTTATCGGTTCATGGCGGATATTGCGTGACCGTTTTGTACCCTACGGGCTTGTGCTTATATGGGGTTACGGCGCTATTTTATCAAAACATATTTCTGCGAGCGGTTTTTCAGGACAATATCCGGTAATAATTGCAACTGTTGCCATTTGTTTATTGGTATTTACAGGGACAACAGTATTTATAATCATCAAGAAAAAAAATAACTGATTGTATTTAAAAAATTCTATCTCACTGATTTTTACACTGACGAGGTGACTATGAAAAAAGTTAGAGTAAACGATAAAATGCAGAAGAATTATGTATATCTCCTTTCAGAAGAATCAGGTAAAAATTTTGACCCGGACTTCAAACCGCAGCTAACTCCTAAAGAAATGCTGGAGCTTGGCGTATTCGGCGGAAAATATATGACCGATTGCACATCGGAATTTCCTAATGACTGGTTTATTAAGGCAAAATTATGCTCTGAAAAACATGATCCGGATCTTAACTTTTTTGGAGTAAATGCCAGCCAGCCTTTATCTGTATGGCGTCAAAAAGGCTGGATTCATCCCGATGACCCCAGAGGCTGGTTTCAATGGTACTGCCGGTATTTTATGGGCAGAAGACATGAAGATGACGAAAGGCAGATTAAAAGATGGAAAGCAATCAAACGCCACATTGTGCAGCTAAAAAATAATTGTCATCCGGGCGACTGGAATTGCCGTAGAAAACAAAGACAGGCATTATTGCATTGGGCATACGACAGCAGAAAAATATAACTGGTTATTTAGCATACCCTTCGTTTTTCATTTTTTATTACTAATCATTATATTCAGATTTTGCTTGTTTAAAAGCAAAATATTTTGTAGATTTTGAGAGTAGTTTTGCCGTTAATATTTTGTATCAAAGGAGAATTGGATGATTGTTTATATTGATATATTTATGAGTATAGCAGACGTAGAAAGAAACAGCGTGTATTTAAAAACACATAAGTTAAAAACTTAAAGGATAAATCATGAATATAGAGAAGCAAATAAGTAAAAACGATTTGGGCTGGGATTCGTTTTTTGAAGGACATTTTGAACAGTACAAAAATCAAAATTATGTTGCTATGAGAGTAATAAGAGAAAACAGAGGCAAATATATTGCCTGCAATGAAAACGGAGAATTTTTATGCGAGATTACAGGCAAATTCCGTTTTGACAATGAAACAAGAGATAAGTTTCCGGTTGTGGGCGACTGGGTAGTAACTTCCTTAGTGGCTAATGAACGAAAAGCAATGATTCATTCTGTCATTACTAGAAAAAGCATGTTCAGCCGTAAAGTCTCAGGTGAAACTACAGAAGAACAGCCGATAGCCTCAAATATTGATATCGTATTTATTATCACAGGATTAGACGGAAATTATAATTTACGGCGCATTGAAAGGTTTTTATCAATAGTTACAGACAGCAAAGCATTACCAGTTATATTTTTAAACAAATCTGATTTATGCCGAGAATATGAACAGCGCAAGGCGGAAGTTGAATCTGTTGCAAAAGGCGTTGATATCCACGCAATAAGCGCTTATAACGAAGAAGATTTAGCAAAAGTAAAACAGTATATTAAAAAAGGCGAAACTATTGCATTTTTAGGTTCTTCAGGTGTAGGCAAATCTACAATTATTAACGGTTTGCTGAAATCAGATAAACTGAAAGTTAACGAAGTAAGTGAATTTGAAAGCCGAGGACGCCATACTACTACTTTCCGCGAATTGATACTTTTGCCGGAAGGCGGGATGGTCGTCGATACTCCCGGCATGCGAGAATTGCAGGTTTGGGGCGATGATAAAGGCGTCAATAAAGTTTTTGACGATATTAACGATTTGGCAGCAAACTGCCGTTTTAGAGACTGTACGCATATAAATGAACCGGGATGTGCCGTTCTTGAAGCATTAAAAAACGGAACTCTTGACGAAGACCGCTATAAAAGTTTTCTGAAATTAAAAAAAGAATACGCTTATTTAGCTGCACGCCAGACGATGAAACCGAATGCCGTTGAAAAATCACGCTGGAAAACGATTACAAAATCAGTAAAGCAATTAAAAAAACTTCAAGAATACTAATTCACAAATAAAATTCACCCTGTTTGATTTTTTGAACAGGGTGAATTTGAAAAATTTAAAAAGGCAGAAGATAAAAATGAGAGATATTAATTCTAACAAAGAGTCAAATAGTTACAATACTTCAAAAAAAATGATGGTTTCCCCCTGCGGCGTTGACTGCGGCAGCTGTCTTGCCCATACTGTCAAAGAAGATGATAAGATTATTATAGATAAACTTGTAAGTTTAGGGATTAAACGCGAAGATATACCATGCAAAGGCTGCCGGCCTTTGAAAGGACATTGTCCGACCATTAACGGCGACTGTGAAAATTATGAATGCTCTAAAAATAAAGGAGTTGATTTTTGTTTTGAGTGCGGCGATTTTCCGTGTTCAAAATTAATGCCGGCGGCAGACCGCGCAAATACTTTAGTTCACAATATGAAAATGTTTAATTTATGTTTTATCAAAAAACACGGGCTTGATAAATGGTTGGAAGAAACTCCTAAAATTAAAAAAACGTATTATACCGGTAAAATCACATACGGAAAAGGTCCTAAATGTGAAGACTGATTTAAAAAACAAATATTCAACAGCAATCAAAGAATTAATGATTATTCCCGGAGTCGGCAAATCAATAGCCGAAGATTTGACCGATATAGGAATATTTTCCGTTTCAGATTTAAAAGGCAAAAATCCTCAAGAAATTTATGAAAAATCAAATAAGTTTGCAGGAAAAGTTCATGACAGATGTTTGCTTTATGTTTTCCGCTGCGCCGTGTATTTTGCCGAAGGCGGCCGCAACAGCGAAAAATTAAAATGGTGGGATTGGAAAGACAGTAAAAAATAGTTTTTCTATCAAAAAATACCTCAAAAAAAATATGTTTTAACCATCTTGACAATGCTATGTTTTGTTATTATACTACAGCCCTGTTTTAAATAATTTACAATATGCTTGGAGTTTATAAATGATATCTGCTGAAAAGAACCATTATGGGCAAGTTAAAAATGTATTATGGATTGTTTTAATATTAAATTGGATTGTTGCCGCAGCAAAAATAATTGCAGGACTATTGAGCAGCTCTGCCAGTATGACTGCTGATGGATTTCATTCTCTGTCAGACGGTATGTCAAATATTATAGGACTTGTAGGGATTAGATTTTGTCTGCCAACAAAAGATGAAGACCATCCGTATGGCCACAAAAAATATGAAACTCTTTTTTCGTTAGGAATTGCTGCTATGTTATTAATGGTAGCGTTTAATTTAGCAAAACAGGGAATTACTCGTATTTTCAATCCTGTTACTCCTCAAGTTGACACTATCAGTTTTATTGTTATGGTAGTTACAATCATTATTAATATTACGGTTATGATGTATGAATACCGCAAAGGCAAAAAACTCCAGAGCGACCTTCTTATTGTTGATTCTATGCATACAAAAGCAGATATATTTACTTCATTCTCCGTTATTATTGCTTTAATCGGTGTAAAAATTGGATTTCCTATTATTGACCCTGTTGTAACATTTATTATTTCTATTTTTATTGCATACTCGGGTTTTGAAATTATACGCCAACAATCTGGAATTTTATGTGATGCCGTTGCTATAAGTGATGTGGATAAAATAAAAGAAATAGTATTAAAAATTGACGGAGTAAAAAGTTGCCATAAGATTCGCAGCAGAGGAAGATTGGACGATATTTATCTTGATTTACATGTACAGGTTGATGCCGACATTACATTTAAAAATGTTCATTTGATGAATCATAATATACAAAAAGAAGTTATAAAAAAATTTCCAAACATTGTAGATGTTATGGTTCATATGGAACCGGTAACACAGGAGCAAAAATGAATTTTCATCCGGTATATTTAAAAAAGAAGTGGTCAATAGGAATACAAATACTGCCTGTGTTATTTTTTATAATATTGTTAAAGTTCATATTACATTTTTTAGGTTGGGAAGTTTTATCTCTTAATCCCCTTTTTACCAGCATTGTAGCCGCAACGATTTTTTTATTAGGATTTTTGATTACAGGAGTATTGACCGATTATAAAGAAAGTGAAAAAATTCCCGGAGAACTTGCTGCATCTTTAGCAACACTTAGTGACGAAGCTATTTGTATTTATAAAGCAAAAAAATGCAAACAAGCACAAGACTTTATGGAACATATATCAACTTTATCAAATGATATTATTGCTTGGTTTCACAAAAAAGAACGAACAACGCTTCTTTTACAGAAGATCAGCGATATGAATGAACATTTTGTTGAACTAGAACCTTGCACGCAAGCAAATTTTTTAAGCAGATTAAAACAGGAACAGAACAATATAAGAAGGCTTGTTATTCGTTCTCATTCTATCAGAGAAACAAAATTTTTCTTGCCTGCATATGCAATTGCGGAAGCATTAGCTTTTTTTCTTATATTAGGAATGTTGATATTGAAACTGGAGCCTTATTGGGAATCAATATTTTTTATACTTCTTGTTTCTTTTGTTGTACTCTACATGATTTATCTGATCAAAGATTTAGATAACCCATTTGATTATGTGCAGGATGAAGAAACATCAAATGAGGTTTCTCTTAAACCATTGCATGATGTAAAAGATATATTAAAAAATACTCTGCTTACTTTAAATTAATGATACAGACATCATTTTTAAATATTTAAAATCGGAATATATATAAAAAAACAAAAAATTCTTATTACCGAAAACAAACAGTATATCGCATATGACAGTGTACTTTGGATAAAAAATTTGCAAGAGACAGAGAGACAGACAATAGAAAATAGCTGTTAATTTATATAAAATAATTAGATATAATTAAGTTATGTTTAAAAAATTGTTTTCAGCATTATTTTTATTAACTATTATGTTTTCTTTATCTTCAGCAGATATCATTAAAACAAAACCTATTTTCGTTATAGGACAGGACAGTCAATCAATTGCAGATTTCTTCTCATCTTTAAAAGAATCCGATATTAAACCCGACGGCATAATGGTTTATACCTCAATAAATTCAATAAGCGGACTTGATGAACCATCATATAACAGCGCCGGCGTTAATTATGCCGACGACATGCTCAAAAAATATCCTGATATCAAAGTTGTACAAATCGGGCTTTATATGAAATATATGCTTGATGAAGTAATAAACGGAACATTCGACCAAAACATTGATAAGCTAGGATTATGGATAAAAAATTCAAATAAAGACGTTTATCTGCGCATAGGCTATGAATGCGATAATACGGAAAACGATTATAATCCTGAAAAATATATTGAAGCATACAGACATATAGCAAACCGCTTAAAAGACAAAAACATTTCAAATATTTATTTTGTATGGCACATAATTGCATGGACTTCCGATAAAAAAAACCGGTATAACCCTATAATTTACTATCCGGGTGACGATTGCGTTGATCTTATAGGAATTTCTTTTTTTGACGTTTCGGCCGTTAAAGAACGCAAAATTGCAGGCGATATTGCATCTGCCAAAAAGAAACCTTTGATGATTGCCGAAAGCTCTCCCTTTAACAGATACAGCGTTGAAAACAAACTAACATGGATTAACGCTCTTTTTAAATACGTTAAAGATTATAAAATTTCGTTTATAAGTTATATCAACGTTAACTGGGACGAACTTCCTATGTTTGAGCAGCAAAAATGGGGCGATGCAAGACTTCAGCAAAATAAAAAATTAATGCAGACATGGTCTGACAATATTAAACAGTTTAAAAAATAGATATCCGAGGAACTTTTCAATGAAAAAACAAAAAATTCTTATTACCAAAAACGGACCTTATATCGTATCGGGAAATGTTCCTCTTAATAAAGAAATTGCCAAAATAGGAAAAGAAGCTGAACCTGAAAAATGGACGGAAACCGAAAAATATCCAAACAGAGAAACTTACACTTTATGCAGATGCGGCAATTCAAAAAATATGCCTTTTTGCGACGGTATGCATATAAAAACAGATTTTGAAGGAACCGAAACTGCGAGCACAAAACCGTTTCTTGAACAGGCAAGAACTTTTGAAGGACACGATATAACATTTAAAGACGCTGTTGACTTATGCTCTGTCGCCCGGTTCTGCCACCCTAAAACAGGAACATGGAAATTAGTTGTAAAATCAAAAAAGCCTGAAGCAAAACAAGAGGCAATCCGTCAGGCATGCAGCTGCCCGGCCGGCAGACTTGTAATATACGATAAAAAAAACGGACAGCCTATTGAAAATAAGTATGAGCCGTCTATTACGGTTACGGAAGATCCTCAGGCTCGCTGCAGCGGCCCATTATGGGTAAAAGGCGGTATTGAAATTGAATCGGAATCGGGGAAAAAATATGAAGCAAGAAACCGCGTGACTTTATGCCGCTGCGGCAACTCAAATAATAAACCGTTCTGCGACGGAGCGCATCTTACGGTTAATTTTGATGACGGCGATAAATCTGTAAAAGAATAAAACAGATATACAAAATGCGGCTTTGCAAAAGAAGTAATGAATTTGCCTCTAAATATGCTAAATGTTAAAAGCGAATGGAAACTAATTTTTTAAAAAACCGGACAACGGACGGTCTTTTGCAAAGCGATAAATTCGGTAAATGATACGGGAAAAATCTAAAAACAAAAAATAGATTCAATTTTTTTTAAAATATTATGCTATAATCAGGCGAAATATATGAATACGACACAAGATAGTGATTTATGCGGTTGTGAAAAAAAGAATGTTGCAATGTCTTCAATTATTGCAGCTGTTTTTATTACTGCTGCCAAAATTGTTGTAGGTGTACTGACAGGCAGTCTCGGTATAATCTCAGAAGCCTTACATTCCGCATTAGACCTTGTTGCCGCCATAGTTACATATTTTGCAGTCCACATTGCAGACCAACCTGCAGATAAGTCTCATCACTACGGACACGGCAAGGTAGAAAGTTTATCAGCGCTTATTGAAACGGCTCTTCTTGTTATTACGTGTGCATGGATTATTTATGAAGCAATCAACAGATTAATAACAGGAAATGTACATCTTCAGGTTACCTTTTGGAGTTATGCTGTAATTATTTTTTCAATCATTGTGGATTTTTCAAGATCACGCGCTCTTTTAAAAGTTGCTAAAAAACATAACAGCCAGGCGCTTGAAGCCGACGCTCTTCATTTTTCAACAGATATATGGAGTTCTTTAGTAGTTCTGCTGGGACTTATATGCGCACAGATTGGCTGGCACAGAGCAGATTCTATAGCAGCACTTTCAGTCGCACTTATAGTATTAGGTGTTTCCTATAAAATGGGAAAAAAAGCAGTTGATAACCTCCTGGACAAAGCACCTGACGAACTTATTCCTATAATAAAAAAAATATTAAAAGAATGTCCTGAAGTTTTATCTTATCACAGTTTGAGAGTAAGACAGTCAGGAGCTGACACATTTATTGAAATTTCTATCCACTTTGCTCCAAACCTTCATATAAGTAAAGTTCACACTATCACCGAAAACATTGAATATCGTATTTGCTCACACGTAAAACGATGCTCTATTCTTATACATCAGGAACCGGAAGACGGAAATCACAACTAGGATTTTAAGCAATTTAAATAATTAACGGAGCAAAAAAATGTCAGATTGGAAACTATTCGCATTAGGTTCTGCTTTTTTTGCGGGGTTAACCGCAGTACTTGCAAAAATCGGAGTAAAAAACATTCCGTCAAATACGGCGACGTTTATAAGAACGATAGTCATATTGATATTTATCTTTTTAATTATAAACGCCAGAAAAGAATGGCAAAGTTTTTCATCCTTAAATAAAAGCAGTCTTTTATTTTTAATTTTATCCGGTATTGCTACCGGTTTATCATGGCTTTGCTATTTCAGGGCTCTGCAGACCGGACCTGCCTCTCTCGTAGCTCCTATTGACAAATTCAGCATAATATTTGCCGTTATATTATCCATAATATTTCTTGGAGAAAGCTTATGTTTTACGCAATGGATAGGAATTATACTTATAACAAGCGGAACCATTTTAATTCTTTTTTGCAAATCATAGGAGAAAAATGTTAAAAGAAATTGTATTTGCGGCAGGCTGTTTTTGGGGAGTTCAGGCAGTTTTTGACAATACTGCAGGCGTCATATCTACGGAAGCAGGTTATACCGGCGGCGATTTAAAAAATCCCACTTATGAAGATGTCTGCACCGACAAAACAGGTCACGCCGAAGCAGTTAAAATAATTTACGACGATCAAAAAATAACAGCAGAAGAACTGCTTGATATATTTTTCAGCTCTCATGACTCTACAACAAAAAACAGACAGGGTTTTGACATCGGAACACAGTACCGCTCGGCTGTTTTTTATACAGACGAAATCCAGGAAAAAGCCGCAAAAGAAAAAATAAATGAATATTCTGTTTTTTTTAAAGATCCTATAGTCACGGCAGTTGAAAAACTTGCAAAATTCTATCCGGCTGAGCAATATCACCAAAAATATTTTAAAAAACAGGGAAAAATATCATGTCATACTGAATTTTTTGATAAGGAAAAATTCTGGAAGAAAAAATTAAGCAGACAGCGTTATAATATCATGAGAGAAAAAGGGACTGAAAAACCTTTCAGCGGAAAATATGTTACATTCGATGAAAAAGGTGTTTACCGCTGCGGAGCATGCGGGCAGCAGCTGTTTGACTCAAATTCAAAATTCAATACGCAATGCGGCTGGCCCGGTTTTGACAAAGCCATACCGAATGCCGTTAAAATTCAAAAAGATTACAGCCATTTTATGATACGGGACGAAGTATTATGTTCAAGATGCGGCGGACATTTGGGCCATTTATTTGACGACGGCCCTACTGAAACAGGTAAAAGATTTTGTATAAATTCGGAGGCGGTTGATTTTGAAAAAACAAAATAATTTTATTACAGAATATCAAAAAATGATATCTGAAAACTTGTATAACGCACAGGATAAGCAGCTGGTGCTGATGAGAACCGATGCGAGAATTCTGCTTACGAAAATAAATAAATCATTAAAAGAGATCAAGTCAGGAGAAAAATTAAAATTATGCAAGAAATTATTTGCAAAAACAGGCAAAGGATTTATTCTCCAGCCTCCTTTTTACTGTGATTACGGTAAAAACATAGAAATAGGCAGTAATGTCGTATTTAATTTCAACTGCGTAATTTTGGATGTAGCAAAAGTGAAAATAGGTTCTTACAGTATGTTTGGTCCTAATGTTCAAATTTATACGGCCGGACATCCTCTTGCCCCCGATATGAGAAAAAAAGGACTTGAATTTGGAAAACCGGTAACCATAGGCGAAAACGTTTGGATCGGAGGAAACGCCGTAATATGCCCGGGGGTAACTATAGGCAGCGGAAGTATAATCGCCGCAGGTGCGGTAGTAACCAAAAATATTCCTGGAAAAGTACTTGCCGCAGGCATTCCAGCAAAAATTATAAAGAAGTTATGAGGAATTAAAAATGATAGTTCACTATTTACAGCATGTGCCGTTTGAAGGACTTGGAAGCATAGAAAAACAATTGATTTCAAAGGGTCATGCTCTCACTAACACAAAATTATTTAAAGAAAAAATAAATGTTTCCGAAAATGACATTGACTGTCTCATAATTATGGGCGGCCCTATGGGAATTTACGACGAACATTTATACCCGTGGCTCAAAGACGAAAAGAAATTTATAAAAAATACAATTGAAGCCGGTAAAAAAGTTCTCGGTATCTGTCTTGGCGCACAACTTATAGCAGATGCGCTTGGAGCAAAAGTTTATAAAAATAAATTCCGAGAAATAGGCTGGTTCCCGGTTATAAAAACAAAAGAAGCAAAATACACTGTTTTATCGGACATTATGCCGGATAAATTTGAAGCGTTTCACTGGCACGGAGATACTTTTGATATTCCGTATAATGCCATACCTTTAGGAGAAAGCCAAGCATGCAAAAACCAGGGGTTTGTTTTTGATAACAGAGTTTTGGCTTTTCAGTTTCATCTTGAAACGACTCCGCAATCGGCTGCGGCTCTTGTGCAAAACTGCGCAAACGAACTTGACGGTTCAAAATACGTTCAGACTGAAAAAGAAATATTTAAAGATACTTTAAAATTTGAAAAGATAAATATGATTATGAGCTCCGTGTTAAATATTTTCGAAAAAACATATAAATAATATTTTATATTCTAAAAACTTTTGATAAAATAACAGTCATACTATAAAAGAGGCAGTTAAATGTTAAAATTTTTAATAATAGGTCTCGGCGGCGGCCTGGGCGCCATAATGCGTTACATGGTAAGTAATCTTGATTACCGTTTTTCAAACGGCGTTTTACCGATAGGAACACTTACCGTAAATGTGACCGGATCTTTTATAATAGGTTTTTTATGGGTATTTTTTGACCGTTTTATATTCCCTCCTAATCTCAGATTATTTTTATTCATAGGCGTTTTGGGCGGATATACGACTTTTTCAACTTTCAGCATTGAAACTTTCAATCTTATCCGCGACGGAGAATACAATATTGCGCTGCTAAACATAATTCTGTCTTTTGCTCTGACACTGATTGCCGTATTTGCCGGATTTTTTGTATCAAGAATGCTGTTAAATATCTATAAATAACGGAGGCTCTGAAATGAATTTGCCTGAAGCTGGTATGTTATTGAGAGTGTTTATCGGAGAATCTGATGTTTATAAAGGAAAAGCCCTGTATGAACAAATAGTTTTAAAAGCAAGAGAATTAAATCTTGCCGGCGCAACTGTTGTAAGAGGGATTATGGGCTTCGGAGCCGACAGCCGCGTGCATAGCGCAAAATTATTACAGTTATCCGAAGATTTACCGGTTATAATTGAAATTGTCGACGTTGAAGAAAAATTAAACACTATCATTCCGTTTCTTGATTCTGTTGTTACCGAAGGGCTTATTACGCTTGAAAGAGTCCGCGTAATAAAATACAGGCACAGCGACAAAACGTCTCAATAAACAGAGGTCTTATGTCAAAAATAAAAAATCTTTATGCAAGAGAAATACTTGATTCAAGAGGAAATCCCACAGTAGAAGCAGAAATAATTCTGGATAACGGGATTTCGGCAACGGCTGCTGTTCCGTCTGGAGCTTCAACGGGTTCAAAAGAAGCGGTTGAACTGCGTGACGGCGACAATAACCGTTTTAACGGAAAAGGCGTTTTAAAAGCCGTTGAAAATATAAATAATATAATTGCTCCTGTGATAAACGGAAAAGATCCTTCAGAACAAAAAGAAATTGATTCAATAATGATAAATCTTGACGGGACTGAAAATAAAAGCAGGCTGGGAGCAAATGCCCTATTAGGAGTTTCAATAGCTTGCGTAAAAGCTGCTGCTGCAGACTGCGGAAAAGAAGTATTTGAATATTTATGCGGTGAACCTGATTTCAGAATACCTGTGCCTTTTTTAAACATATTAAACGGAGGCAAACACGCCGACACCAATGTCGATTTTCAGGAATTTATGATTTCTCCGTGCAAAGCTCCTTCTTTTAGAGAAGCTTTAAGATACGCTGTTGAAACTTATCACAGCCTGAAGTCGGTTTTAAAATCAAAAGGTCACCTCACTTCAGTCGGAGATGAGGGAGGTTTTGCTCCTGAACTTTCGTCAAATGAAGAAGCTATAGAACTTATAATAACAGGTATTGAAAAAGCCGGATTTATACCGGGCAAAGATATATTTATAGCGCTCGACCCTGCCGCAAGCGAATTTTATGAAAACGGATTTTATACTCTTAAAGCAGACAAGAAAAAACTTTCTTCTTTCAAAATGATAAATTATTATAAAAAACTTGCAAGCGCCTATCCCATTGTCTCAATTGAAGACGCTCTTTCCGAAAACGACTGGGACGGATGGAAATTATTAACGGAAGATCTTTCATCCGTAATACAGCTTGTCGGAGATGATCTGTTTGTAACAAACAAAAAAATCCTTGCAGACGGCATAAAAAAAGGCATAGCCAATTCTGTTTTAATAAAACTCAATCAAATCGGAACAGTATCCGAAACTCTTGAAACAGTCGAACTTGCCAAGAAAAGCGGATATTCGTGCATGTTTTCGCATCGTTCCGGAGAAACAGAAGATTCGTTCCTTGCAGATATCGCAGTCGCCTCGGGCTGCGGACAGATAAAGACAGGCGCTCCGGCCAGATCCGAACGAGTGGCAAAATACAACCGCCTTTTGCGCATTGAAGATAAACTCGGCAAAAAAGCAGTTTTTAATCACGACAAACTGCTTGCAAAAATATAAAAAGGAAATCAAAAAAAAATATGAAATTAACAGAAAACATACACGCTTTGAAAATACCGTTTAAAATAACTCTTTCCCCCACACAGACCGCAGAAAGATTTGTTTATGTTTACATAATAACAGGCGAAAAAATAAGCCTCATTGACACAGGCGTTGCCGGATCAAAAAAAATAATTTTTGATTATATCGAAAGTATCGGGAAAAATCCGAAAGACATTGAAAATATTTTTCTTACACATTCGCATCCCGATCATATAGGCTCTGCAAAATCAATAAAACAGGAGACAGGTTGTAAAATTTATATACACGGCGCGGAAAAAGACTGGGCTCAGGACGTTGATTTACAATATAGAGAAAGACCTGTACCGGGTTTTCATAATTTTGTAGAAGGTTCTATACAAATTGATTTTCTATTAAGTGGCGGCGATGAAATAAATCTGGGCGGCAGCCTTTCATTAAAAGCATTTCATACTCCAGGCCATTCACAGGGTTCGGTATCATATTTATTGAAACAGGATAATGCTTTATTCTGCGGAGACGCAGTTTTAGCTTCGGGTCAAATGCCTGTTTTTGAGAATTTTGCCGAATGTGTATCGTCAGTAAAAAAATTATCGGAAATAAAAGGATTAAAACTTCTTCTTTCTTCATGGGACAACCCTTATGAAGAAAAACTTATAGCCTCAATATTTAAAGACAGTTTTGATTATATGCATAAAATAGAAAAGGCCGTAAATTCCATATCATCTGATGACAAAAAAGACCCTATGGAAATTTGCAAAAAAACAATATCTATCTTGAATTTACCTGCCTTAATGGTAAATCCGGTAACTGCAAGATCATTTAAATATTTCGTAAAAAATATACTATGAGAGGACGAACAATGAAATCTAAAATCATTTTTTTATCGGCATTATTTGTATTCATGACTTTAGCCGCGCAAAATTCGTATGCTTTAAAGGACGGATGGCAGCTTGAACTGAAAAGGCTTTCTTTAAATCTTACAAACACCGAAGTGCAAAATGCGGAAATTTATAAAGCTGCCGGCGTTTCAAATGCAAGACTTACATCAGATTCGCAGACTTTGATTCAAGGCGTATTTAATTTTGCAGCTGATTACTTTACTTCAAAATCATTCTGGTCAAATACGTTATTTGCCGAATACGGAAAAACTTATATAAGAGCCGTAGGGAAAGATGAGGTAATAAATGAAAATGCCGACAAAATTTTATTTACTACGGACTACACTTACAGATTATGGAATATTAAAAATTTCCTGGGCGGTTTTGAAGCAGGTCCGTTTGCAAATATAGGATATGAAACAGAATTCAATCCTCAGGACAACGCCTCTTTGAAAAAAATAGTCAGAGCAATGGCGGGAGCAAAACTTTTTGAAGGTAAATATTTAAAAAGCCTTTATCTTTCAGCTGTAGGCGAAGCAGATTACACATACAGCCCTGAAAGCACAAAATCAGCTGTTGAAACAGGCATAAAATTTGAACAGCCCATACGAGAGGGATTAAAAGTTCTGTATTCCGGATACTACAGACATTATCTGAGTGAATCTGAAGAAAAAATCACCGATTTAAAATATGAATTGGAATTTGATATCCGCCTTGACGTTATGCTTTATAAAAATCTTTCGCTTGCCCCTTTTATCAATTACTATGCGGCCGAAGCAAAACACTTTGATGCTAGAGGACAAAACGTTTATACGGGGATATCCTTATCTTACAGCGCATTTTTTAAAAAAGCTGCTGAAAAAGAATGAAATTAACTGTTATTGCCGAAGGTTCAACAAAATGGGACCGTTTTATCAGAAAATGGGGAGTCTCTTACCTGCTTGATTCCGAGATAGTGTTTGATACCTTCGGCAGAACAGATTTATTTAACAAAAGTCTGTCAAAACTAAAAATAGATATAAGTAAAATTAAGACTGTCATATTGTCGCATGAACACTGGGATCACATAACTGGATTAAAACATCTCACTGACAATAATAAAAAAATAACGATTTATATCCCGGAAGGGTTTAATTCTAAAATTGCCGCAGAAATAAGATCCTACGGAGCCGCAGCCGTTATAACAAACCATAAGATAACCCAAATAAAAGAAAATATCTATCTGTCGGATAGTTTCTGTTGCTCATACAACGGAAAACCGATATACGAACAATCGCTGATTGTTAAAAGCGAAAAAGGAATGACTCTTATCTGCGGATGCGCTCATCCGGGGATAGACGTAATAGTTTCAAACATTAACCGATATTTTAATTCAGAAATAACGACGCTTATAGGCGGATTTCATCTTGCGGATAACAGCGAACAACAAAATGAAATAATCACAAACAGCATCAAATATGCCGGAATTAAAAAAATAGCCCCTATGCACTGTACGGGCAAAAAAGCTTCGGAACTGATAAAAAAACATTTTAAAACAGGATTTATAAAAATGTCTGAAGGCAGCACTCTTGAAATTTAAAAAACTGCAGGTAAAATAAAAAATTACCGTGTTGACTTAAGCATATTACTTACGGCTTTAACTCTATTGTATTTTCTGTTTATGCCGTACTTGGATTGCAGATAATTAAAATTTTTTATAATTGTTTGCTTATTTAAATTTCGGTATTTGATTACCGGTTTAATTCTTTCATCCCAGCCTGTAAATACAGCATTTGCATCAATCATTTTCTTATCAACCATTATTTTATATATTTCAGTTCCCGGATAAGGATAAAAAACAGAAGGTCTGACGGAATAAGGGTTAATCTTTTCAACCGCTTTTACTGTTTTATCAATATCAGCTTCAGTTTCATAAGGCAGCCCGATCATAACATAAAGGCTAACAAATATATCCGCATTTTTTATTTTTTTACAAAATTCTATAAATTCATTATTACTGTACGAAGGTCTTTTTAATACTTCTTTTCTTATTCTTTGAGAACCGGATTCCAAGCCGATGCCTACTTCGACAAAATTTGCTTCTTTAAGTTTTTTCAGAAAACGGTCGGCATCTTTATAAACAGCGCCGTTAAAAGATATGTTCGCAGTAAATCTTATTTTACTGCGCAGGCGGCTGTTATATTTTATAATCGCATTTAGCAGCTTATAAGTAAATTTTAAATCGATTGTAATGGTTTCGGATTCCAAAAGAACAAGCGATACATTTTTATATGTTTTGTTTATTTTTTTTAATTCATCTATGATATTTTTAACGCTTCTTGTTGCGCAGTATAAACCTTTATTCTTTGCGGCCATTATATGATTAGAACAAAAACTGCATTGATAGACACATCCTCTGCTCAGCAATATGCTGTGCGAAGTTTTATCTGCTATATATTTATCCCATAAGCTTCTGTCTATAACGGGAAATTTTTTAAAATCTGAAAACGGCGCAGCTTTATTTTCTATTATTTTGCCGTTTTCTTTTATTATAAAACCCTTTAATTGATCTGCCCTTTTGTCTTTTTCCAAATATTTCAAAAAAGATTTTATCGTTACAAAACCTTCTCCAACGCAAACAGCGTCAAAATTAGGATCTTTTAGAAAATCCGAGGGGTTCAAAGTCGCATGGGGCCCGCCGGCCATGATAACTGCATTTTTTTGAATCGATTTTATTTTCTCGGCTATCTTTTTTACTATTTTAAGATGAGTGCTTACTGCAGTAATACAAACAAAATCATATTTTTTTCCGGCAAGTTTTTTTTCTGTCAGTTTATTTATATCGATGTAGGGCGAATAAACGGCAAGTTCGACATTATGTCCGTTTTTTCTTATTTCGGTCAATACTGCGGCAAAACCTGACGGCACACAGCGAAAATTAAGCAAAGGCTTATCGGCATTTGTTGTTGGAGTTTTATAACCGTAAACATATACAGCAAGTATATTCATATTCTGAGATTTTACCAAATAAGTATTTCTATTTAAATATATAAAAAGCGCTTTCATTTTTCAGAAAGCGCTTTTATATAGTTGTTGTTTATTTATTTTTTCTTTACGTCAGTTTTTTTATCGTCTTTTGCAGGAACGTCTTTTTTCAAACACAAAAACCAGTCTATACACTTTATGTCTTTGTCTTTTGAACTCATTCTTTCTTTAGCCGTTCCGCATGAGCCCGGTGGAGGAACTATAACATCATCACCCGGTCTCCAATTTGCAGGAGTAGCAACTCCATCAGCATCCGCTTTCTGAAGTGCAAGTATAATTCTTTTAATTTCGTCAAAATTTCTTCCGGTTGATGACGGATAATACAGAATACAACGAATTTTTGCTTTAGGGTCTATTATAAAAACCGCTCTTACCGCCTGCGTAGTTGATGAATTAGGCTGTATCATCCCGTATTTTTTAGCAATATCCATTTTTATGTCTTCAATAAGAGGAAACTTAACTTCAACATTCTTCATTTTGTTATATTCAATTTCTTGAATTTGTCTTAACCATGCAATATGAGCGTAAATTGAATCAATAGACAATCCTATAAGTTCAGTATTGAGCGCCTTAAATTCATCCATCATGGTCGCAAATGTCATAAATTCTGTTGTACAAACAGGAGTAAAATCGGCTGGATGAGAAAACAAAATTACCCATTTGCCCGTATAATCGGCAGGAAAATTTATTTCCCCCTGAGTTGTTTTTGCTTTAAATGAAGGAGCATCATCTCCTATCAACGGCATTTTCACAGAATCTTCCGCGTAAATAACGGCACCGAACATAAAACAAACGGCAAGAACAGCAAATACTTTTTTCATACTTTACCTCCTTTTATAATAAAACGACATTAAAGCATTTTATAAATACATTGCGATAATTTTTTAATATATTTTTCAAAACATTTAACAGAATAATATTTTTTTACAATATTGAAATTATCTTTTGAAATTTTATTCCATTTTCTTTCATTATCGTATAATTCAAACACTGCTCCGGTAAAACAGGAAGGATTTAAGCTAACCGAATTTTTCTCCGTTCCTTTGATGCCTTCATATCCGTATTTTGTAGATATAACGGGCGTTTTTGAAGCCATAGCGTCAAGAACTTTCTTTTTTATGCCTGCTCCGTATCTCAAAGGGCATACAAAAATTCTGTATTTTGAAAGTTCGCCGTTTATGTTTTTTATATTTTCCTTAGTTATTATATTCTTATGAACATCTTTAAAAATACGGGCTCCTTTTCCAAGAACATAAAAACGCATCTCAGGTTTTAATTTCAAAATTTTGCTGAAAATATTTTTAACAAAATAATTAACCGCGTCTTTATTGGGATTATGTCCGTAAAAACCAAAATAACAAATATCTTTTCTGTCATTAAAATCAATGTTTGTTTCCGCAGTTTCTGTGCAGGTAGGAACTAATATGATTTTTTTGTCCGGAAAATATTTTTTTAATTCATTTTTCTCAGGTTCGCTTATTGCGATTAAAATATCTGCCTGTTTATACAGCATAAGTTCTTTTGCCTTGTATATTTTATTATCTGCTATATTTTTTACTTTAAGCAAAGCCTCTGTTTTTTTAAATCCTATTTCATGAACATCAACAATTGAAGTTTTAACTATTGACATGTAACGGCAAATCTCAAAAGGGATATCCCAGTATTTTTCAACAATCAAAGCATCTATGTTGTTTTTCTTTATAAAATTTGAAAATTTATTTATATCTTTAATTGCTTTTACAAATTTAAGTTTTTTTAATGATTTAATATATTTTGCAGAAGCCTTATGTTTTAAAGGCATAAAAAATATGTTAAAAGTTTTTGATAATTCCTTTGCGACAGAAAAAACTCTCCAATCTCCGGCATTAGAGTTAATCTGAGGGTTTGAGGGAGCAATAATCAATAAATTTTTTCTCATTATCAATTCCCGTATTTCAAATGCCGTATTAAAATATCGGCAATTTTTTTATTAGCTGCATAATTAGGATGCCCGTCATCACTTATAACATATTCTTTGCCGAATTCTTCAAGTTCTATGACATCTATATTTGCTTTTTTAAGAAATTGCGCCACATCCTTGTCAAATTTGTATCTAAAATCATTCCACAGAATAACCGTAAATTCAGAATTATATTTTTCTTTTATGATTTTATTCATATTCTCAACCGATTTCAAAAAATAACGTTTATAAAATTCTTTATTTTTATTTTCTATTAAATCTAAAAATAATTTTTTATATATATAACTGTTAAAAAAAATATCATTGAAGAAATCAAAAGGCTGTTCTGCTTTTACAAATTGATTATTTAAAAATATATAATTATCAGAAGGTTCAGAAGAAGATTCATTTCTGAAATTTCTCTTTATGTGATCCGACATGGCTAAATAAATAAAATGTTTGATCTTTTTATTATTTTTAATAAAATTATCCAATACTCCGCTGTTTAAAACATTGAGTGCAGAATTGGATCCGCCTGCCGGAATGCCGCAATTTAAAATTCCGTATTTATATTTTAATTTATCTGAAAAAATATAAGGCAGAGTTTCATTGTCAGACAATCCTAATCCGTATATAAAAGAACATCCTAAAAACACATAATCTGCCTCGTTTTCAATATCGCTTTTTGTGTATCTGAATCTATTTTCATATATTGTTTCCTGAACATCAAAAGAAACTGTTTCATTATCTTTGTAAACGTAATCATCATCCCATATATTATAAGCCTGTTCGCCGATTTTATATCTTATATATCTGATTTTATGAAACTTAGAAACATCAAAATTATTTTTAAAAATAATATTATTTACCGATTTAAGTGGCATGCCTTGAACATTATAAGCCTTATTTTGGTAACACAAAACACTTTCAACAACAGCTAAGACAAGAAAAAAAGAAAATCCCGATAAAAATATTTTTTTAAGAAGCTTATTTTTAATAAAGAAAGAAAATGCCAGACATGAAATTGTCAAAAAAATAAAAATATAAACAAACTCATATCTAAAAAAATGATTTATTATGCCGGCAGTCATTTAAAAATCCTTACTACCACATTTTTTCAAAATCTTTTTTTTCATATTTTTTGATTACATCTTTGAAACAGGAATGCTGTTGTCCGGCGAAAAATCTGTCGACTTCCTTTTGATTGAATAATCTGTAAACGTATGCAACAGGAACCAGACACAGATAATAAGCCAGAAATATTATTATTTTTGTATTGATTTTTCCCAAAAAACCGGAAAATTTCATCCACCAAGAAGCAATTAAAAATGATAATTTCGGAATGAAAAGACTTATGAAAAGAAAGGCAGCCGCAAGAACGAGAAAAATTTTAACTTTAAATATTATAAAAACAAGAAGCATTGCCAGCGCAAGCACCGACATTGTTTTTAATTCCTGTTCTTTATTCATTTAAGCCCCGTTTTGCGGCTGTTTTATATATTAGTTCAAACCCGGAATATTCATTCCGCCCATAAATTTCTTTGATTCTTCCGCCATTACTTCCTGCGATTTCTTTACCGCTTCCTGCATTGCCGAAACTAAAAGTTTTTCAACGTCGGAAACTGATTTTTGCATAATATCTTCAGGCAGTTTTATGTTTACTACTTCGCTTTTTGCGTTTATCGTAACTATTATGTTCTTATAGTTAACGTCTATAATTTTTGATTTCAAAGCTTTTTCCATTTCTTTAAGTTTGCTTCTCATTGACATCGCTTCTTTCGCCATCTTGAACAATTCCATTGTAATTCTCCGATTAAAAATTTTTATAATTCTAACAATTTACCCGTATTTTTTCAATTTTGTTTTTCAGATAAACAAATTGCTGTTTGCCTTATCTGACTCCGATATGTATTTTGCCACGCCGGCGTATTCTATACCATCAATAAGGTCCTCTTTTTTTATGCCCATTATATCCATTGACATCGTACATGCTATAAATTTTACGCCGTTTTTCAGCGCCTGGTTTATCAGCTCGTTTAAAGAAAAGACATTTTTCTTTTTCATAACATATTTCATCATAAGAGTTCCGAGCCCGAACATATTAAGTTTAGACAATACAAGTTTGTCTGCCCCTTTAGGCATCATCATTGAAAACATTTTATCAAGAAAAGATTTATCTGTTGAATCTGCTTTGGCTTTTCTTAAAACATTCAATCCCCAGAAAGTAAAGAACAAAGTCACTTCTTTGCCGCTTGCTTTTGCTCCGTTTGCTATAATCATTGAGGCAATAACCTTATCTAAATCGTTTGAAAACACGACTATAGTCTGCGCATTAGACTGATTTACGGACTTATCCGTGACAAATTTTCCCTTTCTTATTACGGCCTTAACGGTTTTTCCGTTATTTTCAACATTTATAAGAGTATTTCCCGTAGTTTGGCACCAGCCATCTATATCCGAACCAAAACCGCAGTCAGTAGTTGATATTTCAAGATATTCCCCTTCTTTCATATTTTTTATTGTTTCTGCAAGCTTCATTACAGGGCCGGGACACTGCATACCGCAAGCGTCTATTTTTATAATATTGGCGGCATTTTTAATTTCATCTTTTTTATCAATTTTATTCATTGTTAAAACTCCGGTTTTGTCTTTTACTGTTTCATCGTAAAGCGTTTTTCCGCCCGCATAAGAATAAACGTTGTCAAATCCGTTCTGCATAAGAATCCTTGCCGCTATATAACTTGTAAACCCTTTTACACAGAATAAAATAACTTTTCTGTCTTTCGGTATTTCTCCGAGCCTTTCTCTCATCTGCGCCGCGGGAATACTGACCGCTCCTTCAATAGTTTTCATTTCAAAAGATTCGGCCGGTCTTACGTCTATAAGATATGCGTCTTTCAAATCTTCGTAAAAAGCGGGTTTTACAAAACCCTTAAGAATATTATCGGCAGCCATACCCAAAATATTGACCGGATCTTTTGCGCTTGAATAAGGAGGCGCATAGCATAATTCGCTGTCTGTAAGCTCCTGTACTTTTCCGCCGTTTCTCATTACTGAAGCTATAACGTCAATTCTTTTGTCAACGCCTTCGGCTCCCGCACCCTGGGCTCCCAATATTTTTCCGCTGCCGTCAAATATCAGTTTTAAAACCAACGGCGCGGCGTCGGGATAATAACCGGCATGAGAATTGCCCCATATTAAAACTTTTTTATAATCAATTTTATTCTGTTTAAGGTATTTTTCATTTTTACCTGTTGAAGCTATAGTCTTATTAAAAACTTTTACTATCGCCGTTCCCTGGCTGTCTTTATAAACAGATTTCAAACCTGCTATATTATCTGCTATTATTCTTCCCTGCCTGTTTGCAGGACCGGCAAGAGGAATAATGGCAGGTTTCTTTGTTATAAAATCAATAACTTCAACGCTGTCTCCGCAGGCGTAAATATTATCGTCCGACGTTTTCATTGACGAGTCTGTTTTTACGGCTCCGTTTATGCCGAGCTCAAGCCCGCATTCTTTTGCAAGCTGAGTTTCCGGTTTTACTCCTATTGCAAGCACTGCCATATCATAAGATATTTTTCTGCCCGAATTTAATTCAATTTCGTTATCTGAAAAATTTTTAACGCCGTCGTTTAATATAATAGAACATCCTCGCATTCTCATCTCATTCTGGGCAAAGCAGACTATATCTTCGTCAACCGGAGCAAGAATCTGAGGAAGCATCTCTATAAGAGAAGTATCTATGCCGGCTTCAATAAAATTTTCAGCCATTTCAACTCCGATAAATCCGCCGCCTATAACGGCCGCTTTTTTTACGTTGTTTGCCGATATGTAACTTTTTATTTTATCTGCGTCAGATAATGTTCTTACGGTAAATATTTTAGGATTATCTATTCCTTTTACGGGAGGCTTTACGGCAGAAGCGCCTGTTGCAAGGACAAGTTTGTCATAAGCAATTTCGGTTCCGTCTGATACTTTAACTTTTTTATTTTTTCTTTCTATGGATATAACTTTTGAATTGAGTTTTACTTCAACGTTTAACAAATTTTTAAACGTCTGGGGATTTGATACAAGTATTCTTTCTCTTTCGCTTATAACTCCGGAACAGTAATAGGGAAGACCGCAGTTTGCTATTGAAATCTCATCCGTAGCTTCTAAAATTATAATTTCCGCTTTTTCGTCAAGCCTTCTTAATCTTGCCGCACAGCTTGCGCCGCCTGCTCCGCCGCCTATTATTACCGTTTTCATAGTAAGCACCTCATTTAAATAATTTTAAAACAAAAAAACCGCCTATAAGAAGAACCATGAATACGACAGTTAAAATATTGAAATATTTTTCTATAAAAGTCTGTATTTTTTCTCCGTATATTCTTATAAGACCTGCTACAAGAAAAAATCTTGCCGATCTTCCTATTGCAGAACCTATAAAAAGAGAAAATAACGAGATTTTAAAAAGACCTGCCGTAATTGTTATTGCCTTAAAAGGAATCGGAGTAAAAGCGGCAGTGAATACAGTTATAAAAGCATGCTCTTCGTATTTAGTTTTCAAAACCTCAACCACCTCATGCAGATTATACATTTCAACTATTTTTTTACCTATAAGTTCAAATAATTCATAACCTATGTAATAACCGAGCATTGCTCCCAAAACTGACGCGATTGAACAGATAAGAGCCGTTCTGAACCACTTTTTTCTGTCTGAAATTACCATCGGTATCAGCAAAACATCAGGCGGAACAGGGAAAAAAGAACTTTCGGCAAAAGATATGCAGAAAAGCGCGTATTCAGCGTATTTTGTTTTTGCCCAGTGGATAGTCCAGTCATACATTTTTCTTGAAAGCTTAAAAGGGTAACCAAATAATTTTCTCATAATAATCCAGTAAAATAATAAAATAAAAGCAGTGCCAGTCCGAAAATTATTCTGTAATAGGCAAATATTTTAAAGTCATGCGACGATATAAATTTTATAAACCATTTTATAACTATGACCGAAGATAAAAAAGCGGCTGCAAATCCTACTATTATGACAGAAACAGCATGCATATTTACAATTTCCGCATTTTTATACAAATCATAAAAAGTCGCGGCAAACATTATAGGTATCGCAAGAAAAAATGAAAATTCGGCGGCGGCTTTTCTCGAAAGTCCGGAACATACTCCGCCCATTATGGTTGAAGCTGATCTTGAAACGCCCGGTATGAGAGAGAGTATCTGAGAAAGACCTACTATAAGCGCTGATTTTTTACTTATATCAAGCGCCTCGCCGATTGTTTCTTTTATATTTAATTTTTCAATTATTATAATTATTATACCGCCTGCGACCAAAGCCGCAGCAACGGTTACAGGATTAAAAAGATATTGTTTGATTATACCGTGAAAGAAAAAACCGACTAAAGCAGCCGGGATAAAAGCGATTAAAAGATTAATGCCGAATGAAAAAGATTTTCTGTCAGAAAAAAATCCAAAAATAATATTTATTATTTTTTTTCTGTAAAGCCACACTACTGCAAGAATCGCCCCGAGCTGTATCACGACTTCAAAAAGTTTTGCAAAGTTATTGTCAAATTTAAGAACATCGGACACAACTATAAGATGACCCGTTGAAGAAACAGGAATAAATTCCGTAAGTCCCTCAACTATTCCCAAAATTACGGCTTTACAAAAAAGAATCATTTCCATTTTTATTACCAGCGCAGTTTTGGATTTCTTGCGGCTTCAACTTCGTTTAATCTTGAAACAGGCGTTTTTGAAGGGGCATTTTTAACAATTTCCGGATTATTTTTTGATTCTTCTATTATGTCTGATAAAATCTTTACAAACTCGTCAAGAGTCTGTTTAGATTCGGTCTCTGTAGGTTCTATCATCATAGCCTCTTCAACTATAAGAGGAAAATATATTGTAGGAGCGTAATATCCGTAATCCAGAAGCCTCTTGGCAACGTCAAGAGTTCTTACTCCGTCTCCCAGACTTCCTTTTGAAGAAAGAACAAACTCATGTGTGCAAATATTGCCGGCAGGCACCGTGACTTTATCTTTTAAAAGATTAAGAACATAATTAGCGTTTATATTAGCCTGAACTGAAGCTTCTTTCAAACCGTTTCCGCCAACAGATTTTATATAAACCAAAGCCTTCAACAATACGGGAAAATTTCCGTAAAAAGCTTTCATTTGTCCGACTGACGTCTTTTTATTTTTATAATTTAATTTAAATACTCCGCTTTCGTTTATTACAGTAGGAACAGGCAGAAAATCTTTAAGGAAAGATTTTACGCCGACAGGCCCGGAACCGGGTCCGCCTCCGCCGTGCGGAGTTGAGAAAGTTTTATGAAGATTTATGTGCATAACGTCAAAGCCCATATCGCCCGGCCTCGTTATTCCCATAACGGCGTTAAGGTTGGCGCCGTCATAATATAAAAGAGATCCGTTTGCATGCATGATTTCGGCGATTTCCGGAATATGTTTTTCAAAAACTCCTAAAGTATTCGGATTAGTCATCATTATGCAGGCGACTTCGGGAGTTAAAATTTCTTTCAATTTATCAGGCGACAGGGTTCCGTCAGATTCGGATTTTAAAGATATCACTTCAAAACCTGACAGATTTGCCGACGCCGGATTTGTTCCGTGCGCTGAATCCGGAACTATTATTTTTGTTCTTTTTTCTTTTTTGCTTTTAAAATATTCTGATATTATTAAAAGGCCTGTGTGCTCTCCGTGTGCGCCTGCTGCCGGCTGAAGCGTAAAATTATTCATACCAGAAATTTCGCATAAAGCTTTTTCGAGTTCAAACATTATTTCAAGACTGCCCTGAACTGTATTTTCAGGCTGCATAGGATGAACTTCTGCGAACTTTGCGCATGAAGCTATTTTTTCGTTTATTATAGGATTATATTTCATCGTGCATGAACCGAGCGGATAAAAAGTTGTGCTTAAAGCGTAATTTTTTCTTGAAAGCGCCGTGTAGTGCCTTATGACAGTTCCTTCCGCAAGATCCGGGATATTCGGATTATTTTTTCTTTTATATTTTTCATCAAGAGCAATATCATTTTCAACATCGCATTCAAATATTATACTTTCTCTGTCTGAATTTATTTCATTTAAAATTTTATTCATTTTTGTCCTCTGATCTTATTGCACTTTCGATATTATTTCAACAAGAGCGTCTATTTCGTTTTTTGTTCTTTTTTCGGTTACCGCAAACATCAGGCAGTCTTTATACTTTTTGCCGCAGAATGCAAGAGAAAGCGGGCCTATTATGTCTTTTTTAAGAAGTTCTTTTTCTATTTTTTTTATATTTTTCGTCGTTTTAAATACAAACTCGTTAAAGAAAATTCCGTTTTCAAATAAAGGCGTAAAACCTTCAATATTTTTTATTTTGTTAAAAGCGTATCTTGCTTTTGAAATATTAGTTTCGGCAAGTTCTTTTAATCCGCTTTTGCCGAGAACCGCCGTATATACGCAGGCTGCAAGCGCGTTAAGCGCGGAATTGGTGCATATATTTGATGTGGCTTTTTCTCTTCTGATGTGCTGTTCTCTTGACTGAAGAGTCAAAACAAAACCTGTTTGTCCGTTTTTATCGGTAGTTTTTCCGACAACCCTGCCGGGCATTTTCCATTCAAGAGATTTTTTAACAGCCATAAATCCGAACGTAGAACCGCCTAAATGCATTTTATTGCCTAGAGGCTGCCCTTCTCCGATGGCAATATCTGCTCCGTATTCTCCGGGTGTTTTTAACAGCCCGAGCGAAGCCGGATTTACGACTGCCGCAAAAAGAGCGTTTTTTGATTTTGCGATATCGGATAAAGACTGCATATCTTCAATAACTCCGAAGAAATTCGGAGACTGAACCATAACGCATGCCGTATCAGCGTCGGTTTTATTCTGCAAATCTGACATATTAACCGCGCCTGTTTTTTCGTCGGATTCAATTTTTATGATTTTAACGTTTTGTTTCTTAAGATAAGTTTCAATAACTTCTATATACTGGGGATTCAGGGTTTCTGCAACTGCTATTTTATTTTTTCTTGATGTTCTTACCGCAAGAAGAGCCGCTTCGGCCGCCGCCGTCGCGCCGTCGTACATTGAGGCGTTTGAAGTATCAAGGCCCGTCAATTCGCATATCATGCTCTGGTATTCAAAAATCGCCTGAAGAGTTCCTTGGCTGGCTTCCGCCTGATAAGGCGTATAAGCCGTCCAGAAATCAGATCTGCCTGTGATTTCGTCAACAGCAGCAGGAACAAAATGGTCGTATATGCCTGCGCCTCTGAAACATGCAGCCGAGCTTACATTTTTCAAACCGTATTGTTTAAATAATTCCAAAACTTTAAGTTCGCTTATGCCGTCTGACAGATTAATTTTTGAGGCTCTTACTTTTTCCGGAATCTGTTTTGAAAAAAGTTCATCTTCATTTTTTACGCCTATTACTTCAAGCATCTTCTGTTTATCTTGTTTACTTACCGGTATATAATTCATTTTTTTGCCTTATTTAATTGAATTTTCGTAATCCTGCGCCGACATAAGATCTTTCAAATCATTTTCGCTTTCAAGCTCTATTGCAAAGAAAAATCCTTTTTCGTAGGGAGACTGGTTTATAAGTTCGGGACTTGATAAAACAGCATCGTTGATTTCAACAACTGTTCCGGAAACAGGACTGTATATGTCGAAAGCCGATTTTACCGATTCAACTACGGCGCAAGGCTGGTTCTTTTTAAATTTTTTACCGGCTTCAGGAAGTTCTACATGCACGATATCGGTTATTTCATGCTGCGCATGGTCGGTAATGCCGACATATATTTTGTTTCCTTCTTTTCTGGCCCATTCATGTGTTTTTGCATAAAGCAGATTACTTGGAATGTTCATTTCTTTTCTCCGTTATTTCCTATTTTTTTTATTTGAGATATTTTAAATACTTTTGATGTTCCTTCTTCAAGAAAAACTGTAACAGTCTCTTTTATGCAATTGATTGAATTAAGTTTCCCCTTGCCGGAAGGAGTGCTTACAATAGAACCGACTTCAGGCAGAGACTGTTTCATCTTTGCATACAATTCATGTTCGTAGGCAAGACAGCACATAAGTCTTCCGCAAAGGCCTGACAGTTTTACCGTATTTAACGACAAATCCTGATCTTTTGCCATATCAATAGTCACCGAATTAAAATCTTTAAGAAAGACTTTGCAGCAAAGCTGCTGTCCGCATGTTCCTATTCCGCCTATAATTTTTGACTCGTCTCTTACTCCTATCTGAACCATCTGTATTCTTGTTTTTAAAGCGTGCCCCAAAACTTTTATAAATTCTCTGAAATCAACTCTTGTTTCTGAAGTATAATAAATAAAAAGTTTTGTTCTGTCGAAAGTGTAATTTACGCTTGTGAGTTTCATATCAAGTTTCATTTCCGATATTTTCTCATAAACTTTATCCCAGGCCTGATCGTTTTTATGCTCGTTATTTTCAAGCCTTTTAATATCATGCTCATTTGCCTTTCTTATCACCGTTCCGAATTTCATATCTTCGGGCTGCGCCATTTCTTTTTCTTTTTCACACACAAAACCAAATTCCACGCCGTGTTCGGTTTCAACAATCACGGTTTCATTTAACTCAAGAGTCAAATGTTTAGGCTGGGCATATATCTTTTCTTTAATCTTTCTTACAATTACTCCGACTACTCTTGGCATTGATATCTCCGTTTAAATCTTTTTTGAATTTATATACAAGAATAAATTATCAAGAACAGCGTTCGGGTTCGCATTCCGTGTTAAGTATATCTTATGTTCCGATAATTTTTCAATTATATCCGCATATTTTTCAGGTTCTTTTCTGAAACTCTTCATCGCATTTTCCGTTATAACGTCTAAAATCTCAGCTGCCGTTTCCCTGTCTCTTGAAATCTGTCTGCTTTTTTCAAGTATATCAGCAGCCGGCATCTTTTTGCTTATAAGATCTTTCCACAGCCCTGCATATTCATTCTGCGTATTAAGCATCAATATCTCGGCTTTGCCTATAGATCCTTCTGAGTCATCAGCTATTTTTGAAGCGTTTTCGGCGCTTAAAGAATGATTCTCAACCAGATATTTTACAATTTCATTTTTAGGCAGAGGCTGAAAATAAACAGTCTGAGTTCTTGAAAGTATAGTCACCGGAATCGTTTCCCTGTGCCTTGCTATAAGTATTATAACCGTATTTTCAGGCGGTTCCTCAAGAGTTTTCAAAAGACTGTTAAAAGCGTCCATCGTAAGCTTTTCAGCCGGTTCTATTATAAATATTTTCCATTTTCCTTCGGAAGATTTCATATAAACGTATTTCTGCATATATCTTATTAGATTTATGCCGAGCTTCGTTTTTGATTTTTCGCCTTCTTCCTCCGGCAATTCTTCCTGTTTTGCAAAATTGATCATATGCAAATCGGGATAGGAATCTTTACTTATCATTTCACATGCCGCGCAGTGACTGCATGATCCGGAATCTGTTTTTGAATGATCGTTTATCGTACAGTTCAAAATTTTTGCAAATTCGACAGCCGTTTTTCTTTTGCCTATGCCGTCTTCTCCTATAAAAAGATAAGCATGAGGTATCTTATTATTTCTTATTTGCTCGGTTATTATTTTTTTTGCCTTAGTCTGCGCAATAATATTTTTAAACATTATTTCTTTCCGGATAAAAATTTATCCATTTCCGTGTTTATAAGCTTCTGAGTTGATTCTATCGTGTCCGTTATCTCTATTTTCTTTATTCTGTCGGGATATTTTTCAGACAGTTCCAGAAAGCCGTTTCTTACTGCATTATGAAAGTCGATATCTTCTCTCTCTATTCTGTCGCCGTTGTCGAAGCATTTTTTGGCTCTGGCTCTTTCTATTCCGACGGCAGGATCCACGTCAAGATAAAAAGTAAGATCAGGCTTTAATCCAGAGGTCGCTATATTGTTTAATTTTTCGATCGTTTCTATATCTATTCTGCGGGCATAGCCCTGATAAGCGACTGTAGAATCCGTAAATCTGTCGCAGATAACAACAAATCCGTTTTTTAAATTAGGATAAATAATATCTTCCATATGCTGCACCCGCGCCGCTTCATAAAGCATCAGTTCGCATAAAGGAGAGATTTTAAGTTTGGGATTCAAAAGAATATTTCTGACCTGCTCGGCAACAACACTGCCGCCGGGCTCTCTTGTAAGAATTACTTTAAATCCCTTATTTTCCAGATATTTTTTTAAAAGTACGGATTGCGTTGATTTCCCGCAGCCTTCACAACCTTCAACAGTTATAAAAAAAACGTCCGGCCTAATAGTTACCATAGAAGAGAATTTTATAAAAAAAAAGGTGGAGTGTCAAAGAAACAAAACGGTATTTAAGCGGCTGCAAGAAATGCTTTTGTTTTATTTATTACTTCGCTTTGGTCAACAGCAAGTTTTGTTATATCTATTTCAATATCATTAGCTTCGGCAAACGGTATAAGAAATATCAGCGTATTTACAGCGCGCGCGTCAGGTTCAGCCTTTGAAAAAGCTCTCTGCGTAAGCATTCCTATATTATTTTTAAGATATTCCGCCAGATTCTTTTCCCTTTCATAAGAATTCGGGGCTGCGGCAAGCCTTATAACTTCTGCATCCATATCCTCGCCGGTATCATTGCCGATATCAAATATCATTATTTTTAAGGCTTTAGCCAGAATATCTTCATACTCGCGGTTTTTAAGACCCGTGGTTTTGCCTTCAATGGCAAGCTGCTTTGCGGCCGCTATTCTGAAAATGATTAAATCTATAAAAACTGAAGCCGTACCGCCTGAATCGGTTTTATCAGACAAAGTGTTAATGTCAAAAAATCTTTTCAAACTTGCGTTATTCATCCCCAGCAAAGCCGTTATTTCAGAATACAATTTTGCTTTAAGTTCTTCTCCGTCCGATAAATTCACATAAGTTCCGTACAGTTTTTTTATAATGTCAAAATTGGCGTCGTCAAAACTTTCTGAAAGTTCTTTTACGCTAAAAGTTTTGACAATTTTTCCGGCCGAATACTTTGATTTAGCGGCTGATATCGTATTTATCAAACGACCAGCCGAAAAAATTTCCCTTAACATACCGGATAAAAGCGTATCCTGTTCCGAATCAACGGCTTTTTTGATAAGGCTGTTTTTAAATATAACCGGCTGCTTTGTAATATTTGCTTCCATAAAATTAATCATTTTTTCAACGCTGTCGCAGTCCGAAGCAAAAGCGGCTTCGGAAGAATCCTTTGTAAAATTATCCGTAATAAAATATCTGCCGTCTATATGCTCTATAAAACCGTACAACAAAGAATTATCCGACAAATCCTTTTTTTGCAATTCCGATGAAACAAAAATATAAACTGAAACATTTTTTTCTTTTGCCTGCGAAAGTATTTCATTGAATTTTTCAAGGCCCATATCCGATACAAGCTGTTTGTAGACTTCATAATCCAGTATAAACTGGCAGCTTATGTTTTTCTGGTATTTAATTATATTTATAAAATTACTTATTCTGTCTTTTTTATCTGCCGACACGTTAAAGTCGTCTATGTATCTGAAAACACTTTCTCTTACGGCAAATCCGTATCTTGCAGTTGAATCAATATATGAAACAGCCATCTCTTTAATTCTGGAAGAATCAAGATTATTCAGCGTAATTTCAACAATACCTGCCTTGTTATATTTCAGCGATTGTAAACCGCCTTTTGAAATTTTTAATTCCTGAATATCAATATTTTTAGACTTTATTCTTCTGCCGTAAGATTTATTCAGGCCTACAGATATCTGTTTTTTTATAAATGTGCTTTCCTGCACAGAGGCGACGATATCATTGTAACTGCAACCTTCAGCATAAAGATACAATACATTTTTAACCAGGGCGTAATAAAGAGGCTCGTCGTTTATTTTAATGCCTGCCGGTTTTAAATTCAGTTCCCTTGCGGAATTTGCGTCCAAAACCCCTTCTATCACAAAAACCGGAGCAAATACAACGCCGTCTGATATTTCAGGTTTTGAATTATTGTAAAAAATATTATCTGCAAATATTTTTTGATATATAACCGCGGTTTTTTGTTTATTTAAGTCTTTTGAAAAAACAGCATCAATTAAATCTTTAAAAAAACCCGTCAGTCCGATAAAGGCAGAATTAGCGTCTTTTTTGCTTTTTGTTTTTACTTCAGGCATGGCGCCGAAAAAATCATTTACCGTTATCGCATCGGAAAAAGATTTTTCAATTTTTATCTGCGAGGCTGAAGCATCATACATCTGGTTATGATGAACATATATGCTATAAGGATGCATTACTTCTTTTGCAACCGCTTCCTGCTGCTGTTGAGGAGTAGGATTATTAAGCTGGCAAATAAGATCAAAACCGCCTTCTTCTTTCTGCCATATGAGCCAGTTTTTAAGATCCGTCATATTGGTATGGTCAAGAATTACATAACGAACGTTAAATCCGCTCATATCAGCTTCAACTTCTTTATTTTCAACGATATCGGAACCTGTAAAAGAAGATGCTATTTCGGCGGTTGTTTTGTTGTTATCGGTACCGTAAAAATCAAGTTTCCATTCATTTGGATTTTCGTTAAGATCAATAAGAGTTTTTCTGACAAACCATGCAAACGTTCTCAGTTCTTCCCCGGTAGCAGAACCGCATGACCAGAATCTGAAAGTTCTGTCTCCTTTTGAAATTTTATCTTTTAATATATTTATGACAAAACCGTATTTGCCGTCCGGAGCATATTTAAAAAGAGGAGCATAAACTGTGCCGCGGATATCTCTTTTAAAAAACTGAGTATAATAATGTAAATTGCCTTGTAAATCTGTAGGAAGATATTCGGCTATAAGCCCTTTTATTAACGTATACGCTTCTTCTTTTGATATGTCGTTTGACAGAAAAACCGTTTCGGTTTTTCCGAAAAAGCCGTGCTTATATAAAGCCGTCAATCCATTTTCGTCATCTTTGAAAAAAACTTTTTTAAATCTCTTAAAAAAAGTTCCTTCTTTTTCAAATTCCGCAACAATATAATTAAAATGTTTATATTTGATCTTTTTATTTTTTCTGTCGGTTATTCCGGCAAACATCATTGCTATTAAACCGTAAGGAAATACAGCAGCTTCGGCAGGCTTATGCGAAGACGCAGCCGCGGGCAAAGACACAGGCGTTTCGCTTTGGGGCTGTTCAGAAATAAGACTGTCTATTATCTCTTTTATTTTGTCCTGTCTTTGAGATTCTGAAATAACACCCGAAGCTATCCGGCTGTCGGCGACTTTTGCGGCAAATATTTCAACAACTTCTTTCATAGTCTTTTGAATATTTTCCGCCGGTTTTTCGCCTCTTGCCTGTAAAAATTCTATGATGGCATCCTGTAAAAGATTCAACGAA
The DNA here is from genome assembly GCA_963666965.1 of Endomicrobiaceae bacterium. Lineage (GTDB taxonomy): Bacteria > Elusimicrobiota > Endomicrobiia > Endomicrobiales > Endomicrobiaceae > Proruminimicrobium. The sequence goes on along the minus strand of OY762939.1, from coordinate 824,225 downwards.
TCTATTCCTACTTTATTTCTTACCTCTTCAATTACGGCGTATGCCACGGTATAATTATCTGTATCATCTTTCAAATCAGTTATTCTTTTATCTCCCGTATATTGCATCGTGACCGAAATTTTTTCCTCTATCCGCGCGGCTTCAAGCTCGGCATATAACTCGGAAATTTTGTATCCGTCGGTATTGTCATGTATGCCGAGAATATTTAAAAATCTTATATGGGCAACCTCATGGGCAGCGACAAATATCGGGCTTACAGTGCCGTCGCCGCTTATAACATAAGCAAGTCCGGCGTTTGATATCTGAGGACCGCCCGGCCTTACGACTCTTGCGTCATGCAGCATGGACGAATAATCTTCGCCTGCGCCAGTAATAAAATTCATCATAGCGCACATCGCCTGCCACTGGAAACTGTTGTTTATATCAGCAAGGCTTAAAGGGTCTCTAAAAATATATTTGCCGTCGAGATATTTAAGAATATCGTCTTTATTGAAAAATGCGTCGGCAGAAATATGGTCTTTCGCATTTAAAAGCATGAAAGCGTAGAAACGGTAATGCATATCTTTCTGCCCGTTGATTATTTTTATCAAAGCCTCAGAATCATCTCTTAAAGAAAGTATTTCAAGATAAGAAACTTCATCAGGGCTGTATGCCGGGGAAAGCATTTTATTTAAATTTTTATTTTTCTGTATTTCGGTAAAATTATCCGATATCATTTCATCCAAATCCTGAACGATATCTTTCCAAACATAAAGTGAAAAACCCGCGTCTATTGACGGCGTTAAAATACTGTCTGTTGAAGTTATTTCGGATCTTATGTATAAAAGGCTTTCCAAAAATTTTTCGTATGAAGAACGGTCTATATTTGAAGCGAAAAAATCACGCAAAGTATTTATTTCGGATTTTTCCTGTTCCGTTAAATGCGTATTTTTAAGATATCCTGAAAAAATTATTTCAAATCTGTCCGACTGTATATTAATAATTTCCTGCTGAACCTGCGCATATTCCGTAGAAACAAAACTGTAATTGAAATAATTATTAATAAGAATTGTTCCGCCGGCAAGCGTTGCAATTATAAGAACGGCCGCTATAATCTGAGACGTCTTGATTTTTGCACCGTTTATATAGGCTTTTATAAGGCCGGAATTGTATGATTTGTGAATCGCCGACGATAAAAACTGGCCGGCTATAATCAAAACCGGAACCATAACAGGAAACGCATACAAACCTATTAGAACAGGTATTACCGAGGCAAGTGCAAAAATTCCGCCGTATACTCCGATTTCTGTTTTTGCATTTTTATCAGTTATCAGTCCGTGAGATTTTGAAAATATTATGCCTCTTGTAACCGAATAAACAACTGCAGATATTGCAACTATCGGGAAAATACCGCTTACTATTGCAAATGCAGTTCCTGCAATAATGGCCAGCGACGACAAAGCGTCAAAAACAAATAATGCCGCCGGTTTTTCGGTTAAACTTATGCTTTGTTCAAAAACTTCCTGACGGGCTATTGATTTTATTCCGTGTTTCTTTATAAACAAAGAGATGAACGATGAAAACGGAATATTGTAGATCCATTCCCATTTATGAGCCAAGTCTTTATATTGGCTTCCTAAAATTGAGGCAGGATTTTTATCCAGTCTTGCAATTTCGTCTATAACGGCTATTCTTTTCTGTCTTGCCGATTCTGAGATGCTTCCTGATTTTATTTCATTGTCGACATATTTTTCAACGGCTGAAGCAGGAACTACTCCGACAGCCATAAATTCTTTCAAAAGTTCAATATTGCATCTTTTATCCGTCATATTTACCGAATCGGAAAAATCTTCGGTCATTGCTGAAATAAAAAACAAAACCGCCGTTATATACGTATACTGCGCCTGGTTTATGTTACTTTTAAGCAATTCTTTCAAATCTCTTTTTAACGGATTTATAAACATCTCTATATCGTCAGATCTGTCCCACAATATCTGCAGATGCATAGGAAGAATTTCCTGCTTTAATTGAAGATAATCGCCAGTCGCTTTTGTTCTCTCAATAAACATTTTTTCAAGTTCTTCAAGAAGCGCCGGCGTTTTGTCATGTTTTTTTATTGTTTCAATTATAACAAGCTCTTCGGATTTTGCTTTAATTTCGGCAGGAAGAGTTTCAAATAAATATTCCTGAAACAATGACGGAAGTCTTGCAATTACGGCCAGATCTATGCCTTTTATCTCCGTAATGCCTAATTTTTCCAAATGGCGCAGTTTAAATTCCAGTCCGCCGTTTGACAAATCAATCGCCGGATATTTTTCAAATAATGCATTTATTCCAAAACTGTTTATTTTATTTGAAGTCGGTTTAAATTTATTTTCATCTACATCATCGGAACTGCGCATCTTTCCGTTATAATTTAATAGAATTATCTTTCTGTCTCCTACGGCAATTTCTGTTTTGGCTTGCGAATATTGCAGAGTAATTTTATCTTTTACAAGATATCGCATATTCTCTACAATCTTTTCTATATTTTCTTTTGAATATTCCTTGTTCAAATATTGTATAGCCGATACTATGCCCCATTTAAACTGCATGAAATCCGACGCGCATGAAGCAACCGTGAAACTCAAAGCATTTGTCTCTGCGGCAGTTTCATCTTTGACAATCTCTCTATAATACTTTTCAGACTGGGCTATCGGACTTTTAACATTAGGCGTAATTGTCATATAACTGATTTTTCTGTCGTTTAAAAGCTTCCCGATGCCTTTTGTATGGAAGCCGCCGGCAACAATGACTATTATTTCTTTTGATCCGTCAAAAACATTTGTATCCGCACCGGTATTTTCATGTTTAATATTTCTTCCTGCAAGAATATTGTTGATAAAAATATCGTTTCTGAGATTATTTACGCAATAATAAGAATTAAGCATATCAAAATCCGGCTTTAAATCGGTCAGTCTGTCAACTACGGCATATTTTGAATATATTTCTTTGAATTTTATAAATTTAGAGGAAAAATATTCATATTCGTCTGCCGTTAAAGAATTAGTCAGATATTTTTTAAAAATATCATAAAAATCAGCCAGAAAAGATACTTCGTATTCTGTACTGTTTTTAGAAAAAGCCTGTCTTAAATTATTCAACAGCACTCTTTCTTCGTTAATAAGTTTTACGGGATTTATTGATTCGGCCAAAATACTTATGTTTGTATAAACATATAAAACGGGATATTTCTTTGACAAATCAATTTTATAAACGCTGCTCAGCGATTGTATATTGCGGACAAGCCTGCCTGCATCTGAAAATCCGTCCGTATTTTTTACTATCTCGGAATATTCGGCGTAAGAGACACGGTTTTTAATATCGTTTAAAAACAAATTTATTTCATCAGACAGCTTTTTTTTATTTATTTTTGAAAAATTTATATTTATATATTTATTTATGTTAGGAAATAGAGCTAGATCGACAGGCATTATATTTCTGTAATCTTTCGGATTTTTATTAATTTCTTTTGCCGTTTTTAACAACAATTTATAAAATTTTGCCGTATCAACACTCCCGTTATTATGACGGGCAACTATTTTGTTCAATCTCAAATTTTTATTTGATGCCTGCGAAGCATTTAGAAACTCTATATCAGCTTTGACCTTTTGAAGTCTTGCATTATAAAAACCCTGCCTGTCCATTATAGCCGAAAGAGCTTTTAAATTATTTTTATGTATCTGTTCATCTTCCAAACCTTTTAAAACTGTATCGGCCCCTGTTTTGTATGCAAAATATTCCGATCCAGTCAGTCTTCCGCTGGCAAGCAGAGACTCTGCAAAATTATTTCTGTCTTTTAAATCCGGTATTTTATAAAGCCATGAAATATCAACATCGCCGTAACCGCCTTCAATAAAGATCTGTTTAATTTTATATTTTTTGTCTATTGAGGCTAAAATATTTTTTATATTTAACTGCACAGACGGGTTTGAATGCAAATCCTGTATATTTATTACAAGCAAATCGCTGTTATTGTTAACTGTTTCCGTTATTTTGCCTGAATCTTTTGAAAATAATTCTACCGTCTCGCTAAGGACATACGATTTATCGTTTAAAACAGCAGCCGAAAGATCAGCCGCCAATACCGAGAACAGAAAACATGCAACCGTAATCAAAGATACTGTTTTTTTGCCGAAAATAAAAGAAAGCATATATAAAACATATGCTTTCTTAAAATATTTTGACATTTCAAATGCAGCAGACCAAAAAACACGCAATAATCCCAAATATCTAAGTAAAAAGATACAAACAAAAAACAATACAAATGACGCAGTTAAAGGAACCTTCTCGGTTTTATAATTTAAGGTGAAAAATTTTGCGCACAATACAACCGTATTGGGCGGCAACAACGCCGTTTCAGCGCCGACAAACTGTTTTTGTAAATCAATAAAAGACATTTCAGTATTGTTTTGTGTTTTTAAACTCAACATATCCACAACGACAAGATTACAAACGTTTATTACATTATATTTTGTTTTTTGGTACAGTTCGTATTGAACTTTAAAAATATTAGAAATACCAGAAAAAATATCATTTGTATTTGTTTTTTGTTCAAAAGCAAACGAGATATTCACTGAAGAAAAAAATAATATAACTGTTAATGTTAATATTGAAATCTTTTTCATACGTATATTTGAGTATAATACATTTTTTTTAATTATTAAACTATTTATTGAAATTTCACACTTTTTTCACACATAAAAACATTTAAAAAGCTTCCAAAATCGTTATATAAAAACCTGATGACTCGCTTGAAAATCCAAAATCGGTTCTTATATTTATTCTAGGGTTGTCTTTCAGCTTTATTCTTAAACCGGCTCCGGATGCTGTTTTTATTTTCGTGATGTCTATTGATTCTAAATCATGATAAACATTTCCTACGCCGCTGAAAAGCGCAATTTGAAACAAATCGGACAATTCAATCTTCAATTCCGGCTGGACAATCATAACTATATTATCGACGTATCTTCCGGAATAATACCCTCTCATACGATTTGCTCCGCCAAAAGTGGAAAGAATCTGGACCGGAGGATAACCGTTGAGCAGCCTGAAGTAAGACTGAAATGAAAAAAGAATTTTTTTGCTGACCTGAAAATAATTTCTCAAATCAATTTCAGTTTCTGAATAATCAAAGGAACTTCCCGTTTTTGAATCAAATACAAGCCATGACAGCTCAAGCAGCCATCCGTCGCGCGCATAAAGATTGTTGTCTCTTGTATCATAAGATATTTTTAAGCCGGTTCCCGAAATCAAACCTTCGGTATCGTACTGTTCAATGAGACCGCCGGATTTTTTATTTTTTACCGACAAATTTTGAATATCATATATTATGCCGGCCTTAATGCTGTCTGTTAATTTTCTATGAATACCAAAACCTATTCCGTAGGCAAAATTTTTATAATCTTCTTCGCTGCCGGAATAACTTTGGTTTCCTAAGCCATAAAACTGTCTGTTAAAATCACTGAATAAAATGAACCCGTCAATGCTGTATAAAGAAGAAATATAAATTTCAGGTCTTGCGGCAAACATAAACTGGCTTTTTGTAGTTCCAAAAAACATGGTATTAACTGCAGAATGATGTTTTTCTCCGTCATTTTTAAAATAAAAGATATCTGTTGCGCCAAGCCCCAAACCCGTTTCGTTCGTATAAAAAGCAATCGGAAGCAGAACATTTCCCGTTTGTGCATTTAATCCGCAGACAAAAAATAACAAAATAAAAAAAATAACTGATTGTTTAAAAAATTTCATGAACGGGTTAATACTCTGTAAGAATATCTTTCATATCTTTAACCGCTTTTTCAAGACCGTCAAAAACAGCCTTCGCTATTATCGCAAAACCTATATTAAACTCATTAAATCCGCCCAAAGCGCATATATCTCTTACATTTTTATAGTCAAGACCGTGGCCTGCGTTTATAATCATATTATTTTTAAGAGCGCATAACGAAGCCTGTTTTACGGCTTCAACCTCATCAAGAAGATTACCGCCTGTTTTATATATAGAAGCATATTTGCCTGTGTGGATTTCTATTGAATCTGCGCCTATCTCGGCGCAAGCCTCAACCTGTTCTATTTTAGGATCTATAAACATGCTTACGATTATTCCTTTATCCTGCAGCTTTTTTACAATCGTTTGCAGTTTATTTTTCTGCGACAAAACGTCAAGACCGCCTTCTGTTGTTATTTCCTGGCGTTTTTCAGGCACTATGCAAACTGAGTACGGTTTTAAATCAAGAGCTATATTTACTATCTCATCGCTTGCAGCCATTTCAAAATTAAGGCGTGTTCTCAGCTGTTCTTTTATTTCATAAACATCTCTGTCCTGAATATGACGTCTGTCTTCGCGCAAATGGGCCGTAATTGAATCTGCTCCCGCTTTTTCGCATATTGAAGCCGCCAAAAGAGGACTTGGGAAATCTTCCTTTCTGGCCTGTCTTAACGTTGCAATGTGATCGATATTTACGCCCAATTTTATCATTTATAATCCTTTTATCTCTTTTTCGGCGCATTCAATTATTGACAGCGCCATTTTTTTTATTTCATCCGAATCAAGCCCTTCAATCATGACTCTCAACAAATTTTCGGTGCCGGAATATCTGACAAGAACGCGTCCGTCCGAACCAAGCTTGTTTTCCATATTTCTGATTGATTTTGCGGTTTTCGGAAGATTTTCAAGAGGAATCCTTTTTTCGACATTTTTATTTATCAAAACCTGAGGATATTTTTTTATAATGCAGCTTAAATCAGACAGTTTTGCATTTTTTTCAACAAGAATCTTCAAAAGCTGCAGAGAACTTAAAATCCCGTCGCCCGTATCAAGCATATTTTTAAAAATTATATGTCCTGACTGTTCTCCGCCGATAACAGCTTTATTTTTCACAAGCTCCTCATAAACGTATCTGTCTCCTACTTTGCTTATTACCGTTTTAATTCCGATATTCTTCATTGCTTTCAGCAGTCCGATGTTTGCCATTACGGTTACAACCAGCGTATTTGAGGCAAGCATTTTCTTTTCTTTAAGATAAGATGCTGCTATAGCCAAAAAATAATCGCCGTCTCTTACTATTCCTTTATCATCGGCAAAAATTATTCTGTCAGCATCGCCGTCGTAGGCAAACCCGCAAAAAGCCTTTTGCGAAACAACTTTTTTTGCAACGTGTTCCGGATGAAGGGCTCCGCAGTTTAAATTTATATTTTTACCTGTGGGATCTGCGTTAATAACTGTTAAATCAGCTTTTAGTTTTTTGAGAATTTTAGGAGCGATTTTATATGACGCCCCGTTTGCGCAGTCAACAATTATTTTTTTGCCTTTAAGAAGACCTGCCGGCACGGCTGAAAGCAGAAAGTTTTCGTACTGCTTTATTATATTTTTACCTGATATATTTTTTATTTTTTTGCAGGCCGGGATTTTTATAAGACCTTCGAGTAATTCCTTTATCTCTTTTTCAAGTTTTTCCTCAACGGTATCCGAAAGTTTCATGCCTTTTGAACTGAAAAATTTGATTCCGTTATCTTTATACGGATTGTGCGAAGCTGAAATAACTATTCCCGCGTCATACTTGTTGTTTTTAAGAATATATGCAACTGCCGGCGTCGGAACTATCCCCAAATCAACAACTTTGACTCCGGCTGAATTTATGCCTTTTGTCAAAGCCTTAAGTATCCTCGGCCCTGACTCTCTCGTATCACGGCCTATGACAATGCCGGCTCCTTTTCCTTTTACATTTTTAGCCAAAACATAACCTATAAGGCCGACTGTATTATCGTCAAACGGAAATTTGCCTGAATCGCCTCTTATACCATCGGTGCCAAAAAACTTCACATCAATGCTCCTCTGGAAATATAAACCACATAAAGCCAGAAAAGCGAAGCAAAAAATAAAGCCAGAAGCTTTATCTTCCAATTTCTTTTAGTCTTTTTTACAAGTTTTTTTATATCCATAATTTATTCGCTCTTACCTGCATAAAACTGCATAATTTTTTTTAAAAGATTTTCTCTTTCGATATGAATGATTCTTCCTTCATAAGAAATTGAAATACCGCCGGTTTCTTCGGAAATTATAACAATCACGGCATCTGTAAGAGAGCTGAGCCCTATCGCCGCTCTGTGCCTTGTCCCGAGATGTTTGTCTTCTATATCCGAACTTATCGGAAGCACGCACCCGGCCGAATGTATTCTTTCTCCCTTTATAATTATCGCTCCGTCGTGTATAGGAGATTTGGTCTGAAATATCGACAAAATAAGTTCCTGAGATACTATTGCATCTATTCTTGTGCCTGTTTCGGCATAATTTTTCAATCCCATTTCCTTCTCAAGAACGATAAGTCCGCCTATTTTCGCTTTGCTCATTATTACGGCAGATTCCGATATATCAGATAAAAAATCATTATTTGTATTTACGTTATTTGTATAAACAAACTTGCTGCCTAGCTTTGCAAGTGCAAGCCTTATTTCGTCATTAAAAACAACGGCAAGTATCACTATAGCGCCCAGCCAAAACTTATTTAAAAGCCATGCGAGCGTTTCAAGCTGAAGAAGACCTGCTATAAATGTCGCAAATATCAGAATAAAAAGCCCGACTATTATCTGAGTAGCCCTTGTTCCCCTTATTATCAAAAGTATTCTGTAGAATATATAAGCGACTATAACGATATCCGCTATATTTACAAGATATCTAAACCATATATCCGAAACAAATTCCATTTATATTCTCCTGACTGCGTCAAAAATTTTTAAAGCCTGAACCATCTCTTTAACATTATGAACTCTGACGATATCGGCTCCGTTTGAAGCGGCTATAATATTTGCCGCTATATTTGCCGAAAAACGCTCATTAACTTCGCCGCTTTCTATTATTTCGCCCAGAAAACTTTTATTTGACAGCCCTGCAACAACGGGAAATCCCATCGTTTTAAATTCCGCAATTTTTTTTATGATTTCCAGATTATTAACGACAGTTTTTCCGAATCCGACGCCAGGATCAATCATTATCGATTTTTCATTTATTCCATTTTGCAGCGCAAAACCGGTTCTGTCCGACAAAAATCCGTATATATCAAGCATTACATCTTTATATTCTGCTTTTTTCTGCATTGTAAGCGGCGTTCCTTTCATGTGCATCAAAATAACGCCCGTTTTGTTTTTGGCTATGACGCCGGCAATTCTTTTGTCGTATCCGAGAGCATAAATATCATTTATAATATCCGCACCTTCGCCTACAGCAGCTTTAACGGCTTCTGTTTTATAAGTGTCGACAGATATCGGAAGGTCCGTTTTTTTTCGTAAAATTTTCAAAAATCTTTTTATTATTTTTGCTTCTTCTTTCTCGCAAACCGGTTTTGAGCCAGGTCTTGTGGATTCCGCCCCGATATCTATAATATCGGCGCCGTCTTTCTGGGCCTGCAAAACTTTTTCAACAACGGTCTTTTCATCGCAGGATCCGTCTCCGTAAAAAGAATCTGCAGACAGATTAACTATCGCCATGACAAGCGTTTTGCCGCCTGTCATAATTTTTCTTGACCCGCATATTACTGTTTTTATTTTATTTTGTCTTATTATATTTTTCAAAGAAACTGACAATTCTTTAAGTCCGAAAGGCTGCTGTTCAAGCTTTAAAGATAATTTTTCTATTCTGGATATATTTGCCGCAAGCACAACTCTTGAAAAGCCTGTTTTAAAACGGCTGACATTTTCATCTACGGCCGCTTCCGCACCGCACGATAAAGCTTCCTGTTTTAAAATATTTGCGGCTCTGTTATCTATATCGTCAATTATTATAATACGGGATGACATTTTTTTATGCAGTATGTCAAAAGACATCTTATGACATCCGGAAGATTTAATAATTTTTAAAATATCGCCGTCATCAGCCGCTGCCGTCTGCCTTACAATCATTAATACTCCTTAAAATTCTTATTTAAGAAGAGATAACGCTTCGGCTCTTGTTCTTGCGTCTTTAAGAAAAATTCCTCTTATTGCCGAAGTTACCATTTTTGAGCCCGGTTTTTTAACGCCTCTCATCGTCATGCACAGATGCTCAGCCTCAATAACAACCATCGCGCCGTTCGGCTCTGCAACCTGCATTATCGTATCAACTATCTGTTTTGACAATCTTTCCTGAAGCTGAAGCCTGTGTGAAAAAGCTTCAACAACTCTTACAAGTTTTGATACGCCGACGATCCTGTCTTTTTTAGGAAGATACGCTATATGTATTTTGCCGTAAAAAGGGAGCAGATGATGTTCGCATATCGAATATATCGGAATATCTTTTACTATGACTATTTCTTCATGTTCTTCAGTTTCATAGTGGACGGGAATCAAATTTTTTACGTCAACGTCATAACCGGAAAGCATTTCTTGATAGAACTCAGCAACCCGTTCCGGAGTTCTTTTGAGGCCCTCTCTTTCGGCATCTTCTCCGAAGGCCTCTATCATCATTCTGACAGCTTTGGAAATCTTTTCAAAATCAAATTTATTTTTCTTCATTTTTACCTATTTTGTCAAATAATTCGTTTTGTCCTGCCTGCTCTTTATTTTTTCTTGATTTTTTCTCAATCTTTGGCTCTTCGATAACAGGCTCGGAGTCCTCTTTTATCTGTTGTTCTTTAACGTTTTTTTCTTCGGCAGGTTTTATAACTTCTTCTTCCTGCACCGGTTCGGTCTTATCGGACGCGGTATTTAAAGTAGAAAGTTTATCGCCTTTCATTATCATGTCAACTTCTTCGCCTGTAAGATTTTCTCTTTCTATAAGCATCTCAACCATATATTTTAGTTTATCCATGTTGTCTTTAAGAATCTTTTCGGCTTTTTCTTTTGCGGCTGTTATTATATTTTTTATTTCTTCATCTATTATTTCAGCCGTTTTATCGGAATGTTTTTTATTTCTGGAAATATCTCTTCCCAAAAATATTTCTTCGTTCTCGGTTCCCAATGCAAGCGTTCCGACTTTTTCGCTCATACCGAATTCCGTAACCATTTTTGTGGCTATTTCAGTCGCTCTTAAAATATCATTCTGGGCGCCTGTGGTTATTTCTCCGAAAACAAGTTCTTCGGCAACTCTTCCGCCCAAAAGTATCGACAATCTCCCGTTAATTTCGCTTTTTGAAGTTAAGAATTTATCTTCAAGAGGAAGCTGTAAAGTATAACCCAATGCCGGGCCTCTTGGGACTATAGATACTTTATGCACGGGATCCATGCCCGGAATAACTTTTGCGACAACCGTATGTCCGGCTTCGTGATAAGCTATAATACTTTTTTCTTTATCGGAAATAATTCTTGACTTTCTCTGAGGGCCGGCAATAATCCTGTCAATGGCCTCTTCAAAATTTTTCATTCCGACTTCTGACAAATCTTTCCTTGCCGCAAGAAGCGCCGCTTCATTTGTAAGGTTTGCAAGATCAGCTCCTACAAAGCCGGGAGTTCTTCTTGCTATAACTTTCAAATCAACTTCTTTTGCAACTTTTATATTTCTTACATGCACTTTTAAAATTTCTTCTCTGTCGTTTAAATCAGGGCTTGGCACAACAACCTGTCTGTCAAATCTGCCGGGTCTTAAAAGAGCAGGATCAAGGACATCAGGTCTGTTTGTAGCCGCTATTATAATAACGCCTTCTTTTGTGTCAAAACCGTCCATCTCGACAAGAAGCTGGTTTAAAGTCTGTTCTCTTTCATCGTGGCCTCCGCCGAGCCCTGCTCCTCTATGTCTGCCAACTGCATCTATTTCATCGACAAAAAGAAGACAAGGGGCGTTTTTTCTGCCCTGGTCAAAAAGATCTCTTACTCTTGACGCGCCGACTCCGACAAACATTTCCACAAATTCAGAACCGCTTGAAGAGAAAAAAGGAACTCCCGCTTCTCCGGCAACTGCTTTAGCAAGAAGAGTCTTGCCTGTTCCGGGCGCTCCGAAAAGCAAAACGCCTTTCGGTATTTTACCGCCGAGTTTTTGAAATTTAGCCGGGTTCTTCAAAAATTCCACTATCTCCTGCAGCTCTTCTTTTGCTTCGCCGCAGCCTGCAACATCGTTAAAAGTTTTTTTAGTTTTTTCGTTATCGGCAAGTTTTGCTTTGCTCTTTCCGAAAGACATCGCCTGTTTGCCGGCTCCGTTCATGCCACGAATCATCCAAAGCCAGAAAAGAATCAAAAGTATTATAGGTCCCCAGCTCATAAGAATAGGGCCAAGCCATCCGTTTTGGGCTTTTCCCGCGAATTTTGAAACTTTCGCAGTTTCCATATCCTCAACGAGTTTAGGGTCATTTAAAGGAATTGTTTTAAATTTTTTAGGTTTGCCGTCGGCTGAAACAAACTCACCTTCAATCTGATCCGGCGAAACAACCACAGTTGATATTTTGCCTTCTTTGACGCTCTGTTTAAACGCCGAATAAGGAATATCTTCTTTATTGCCGCCTTTTCTTGACGACTGCATAAATACAAGAAGTATTACAAAAAGGACTATCCAGAAAGCAAAGCCCCATGAATTTTGTTTTTTCATAAATCAATCTCCCAAAACACCGATGTAAGGCAATCCTCTGAATTTTTCATTAAAATCAAGTCCGTATCCTACTATAAACCGATTATCAACTCCAAATCCGCAATATTTTATTTTGACCTTACCGTATTTTTTTACTTTTTTATCGACTAGAACACAAAACGAAACGCTCTTTGCATTTTGTTCTTTAAGCATTTTTTTAAGATACTCAAGAGTTCTGCCGGTATCGTATATATCTTCTATAACAAGAACATCTTTATTTGAAACATCACAATTTAAAGGAAACTGCAATTTGATTTTATTTGCAGACTTTTCGCCTTCATAAGACGAGACTTTGATAAAATCGAGTTTAAAATTAACGTCAAGTTTTCGTATTATGTCGCTGCAAAAAACAACGCTCCCGGACAGAACAGACAAAACAATCAGATCTTTTTTGCTGTAATCAGCATTGATTCTTTCTGCAAGCTCGCACACTTTTTTATGTATTTGCCCGCGGGAAAACATTACTTTTATTTTTGTTTTTTTCAATTTCATCTTTTATGCTAGATTATAACGAAAAATTCATCATAAATCAAGATAAATTTGTAGCGGTAATTTCGATAAAAATTCAGATTTTTTGTCAGAGTTTTACGGTAAGTTTATTTTTATCCGACTGGGCCAGCTCAAAATCAGACGTTGTTGAAAGCGCTTTTTTAGGACACGAAACGACACATTGTCCGCAAAATATGCATTTTGCAAGAGATATCGTCATTTCAAAAACCTTATCCTGAACTTTTGCGACAATAAGCGCTTTTGCCGGACAATTTTTCACGCATATCTGGCATCCTATGCATTTAGGCTGCTCAAAAGCTATTTTTCCGTTATAACTTTTATGTATTTCCCTTTTTTCAAAAGGATAACCGCTTGTTGCCGGTTTTTTAAAAAGAGACGTTACCGCCTCAACGAATACCTTTCCTAATTTTTTGCTCATATCAGAACCAAGCCTTTATAATAATATTTATTGTTATCTGAAGAAGCGCTACTGGCGCCAGATATTTCCAGCAGAATACAAGCATCTGGTCTATTCTCAGTCTTGCAAAAAGAGTTCTCATAAGAGCAAGCAAAAATATAATAAACGCAATTTTAAACAGATAAATGACAAAATTTAATAAAATACAGCTTCCGAATCCAAACGGAAAAAATACTGCGGCAACTAATGAAGCTCCGGCTATAGTCTGCATATTCATGGCAAGCCTGAAATATGCGTATAAAGGACCTGTATATTCTGTAAAAACACCGGCAACAATTTCAGTTTCAGCTTCCGGTATATCAAAAGGAACTTTTTCAAGTTTACCCTGCAGAGTAACTATAGCAACTGCAAAGGCCGGAATATTTACAAGCCACAGCCAAGAATTTCCGTAAAAATTTATAACTTCCTGAAACGACCATGAACTTGCAAGAATCGCAGGAGCAAGAACCGCCATAAATAACGGAACTTCATATGCAAAAAGCTGCGTCAATACTCTCATTGTTCCAACCAGAGAATACGGAGACCTTGAATACCATCCTGCAAGAGCATAAGATAAAGTAGGAAGAGTCAGCATATATAAAACGAATATTATATCGCCGTTAAAAGGCAGCAAAGAATTATTTGAAAATAACGGTATATAAAGATATGCGACAATCGTAGAAATACAAGCCACAAGAGGAAGAACTTTAAATATTCTCGCATCCGCATTTGCCGGAATTATAAGTTCTTTCGAGAGAAGTTTTATAAAATCTGCAACAGGCTGAAACCACGGAGGCCCCATTCTGTTCTGCATTCTTGCATATAATTTTCTGTCGTAATATTCTCCTATGAGAGATAAAACGAACAAAAACAACAATCCCGGAAAAATCAAAACATTGATCAAAGCAGCTGTCATTTATTTACCCAATTTTTTTATTTTTGAAAAATCTACGCCTTTGTTTTTCTTGTACCAGTCTATAGAAAATTCTCTCAACTGTTTCCATGTCATTCTGTTTTCTTTTGCAGAAAATAAATCGTTTGTAGCCACTATCATTCTGTCCGTGCACGAAAAACAGGGATCTATTGCGGCTATAACTATAGGAACATCGGCAAAATTTCCGTTTTCAAGCATTTTGGCGACGGACTGGACATTTGCAAGAGTGGGAGCTCTTAATTTTACTCTGTCCGGTTTATCTGTACCGTTTGACTTCAAATAATGAATATCTTCGCCTCTTGGAGCTTCGTATCTCGCAACGGCTTCGCCTGCCGGAATATTTTTCGGGACATTGACAGCCAGAGCAGTCTGAGGCAGTTTTTTTATAAGCTGTCTGATTATCGAATACGCTTCCATAAGTTCTTTTACTCTTACGACAGCTCTGCCGTAAACGTCGCAGTGATCGTCCGTTATAACATTAAATTCTACTTCCTCATAAGCTGCATAAGGGTCATCTTTCCTTACGTCTCTTTTTATGCCTGAAGCTCTGCCGGTAGGACCTACCGCGCCGAGTCTCAATGCGTCTTCATAAGATATATATCCGACTTTGGAAAGTCTCTGTATAAAAGAAACTTCTTCCGTTGCAACCTGTATATAATATTTTGTTCTTTCTTCAAGAATATCTACCGCTTTTAAAATTTGTTCTTTTTCTTCTTCCGTAATATCTTTTCTTACGCCGCCTATAACATTTACTGCGTAATTGACTCTGTTGCCGGCAAGCAAAGCAAGCAGATCCATAACAATTTCCCTGTCTCTCCAGGAATACATAAGAAGCGTATCAAAACCTATTTCATGAGCCGCCACGCCGAGCCACAAAAGATGGCTGTGTATTCTTTCAAGTTCTCCGAAAATGGATCTTATATACGCTGCTCTTTCCGGAATTTTAACATTTGCAACTTCTTCTACAGCCTGTATAAAACATGTTGAATGAGAATGTGAACATATTCCGCAAACGCGCTCCAAAAGATAAACGCAGTGCAGATACGGTCTTCCTTCGCATCCTTTCTCTATTCCTCTGTGGTTATATCCAACTTTAACAAGAATATCGGCGACTCTTTCACCCTGCAAAGTTACGTCGAAACTTGCCGGTTCTTTAAGAGCCGGATGCTGAGGGCCTACTGGTATTACGATTCTTTTAGTCATTTTTATCACCGGATTTTTCTATTTTTTTATCTAAAACCGACGGGTCCCAGTCTTTTCTCTGAGGATACTGCCCCTGCGGCCAGTTGTCAGGCAAAGGATATCTTCTTCCCGGCGCAAGACCTTCAACTTTTATGCCGAGCAAATCTTCAAGCTCTCTTTCAGATAATTCCGCTGCCGGAAACAAATCCGTTATTGTGCCTATGACCGGACTATTTCTGTCAATCGAGATTTTTATATTAAGCATCTTGCCGTCTTTATCGGACATATGATAAATAACCTGAATTTTTTCGCCTGTATCAAGTCCCGTTATAGTGCACAATATAATAAAACCGTCTTCTTTTATAAGTCTTTCAAAACAACTTCTAAAATCTTCAGCTTTAATTTCAAGCCATAGTCTTCTTTCTCTCTGAACAGAAAGACTGAGTATTGAAGAAGAATACTTTTCTTTTAATTCTATTTCTATTTCGCTTGCATGCATTATTTTTTATCCTTTGTGCTTTCTTCAAATTCTTTTAGAAGTTTCACAACTCCGTCTATAATCGCATCCGGGCTTGCCGGACATCCCGGTATATACATGGAAACAGGAATCGCTTCATCTATACCCGAAAGCATGCTATAACAGCCGTTAAAAACACCGCCTGAACATGCGCATGTGCCTACGGCAACGACAAATTTCGGTTCCGGCATCTGTTCGTAAATCCTTACAAGTCTGTCTTTTAACTGTCTTGTAACAGGACCCGAACACAGCAAAACATCGGCATGTCTCGGCGTTCCTTTCAAAAGAGATCCGAATCGCTCAATATCATAAGTCGGAGTAAGCGACGCGACTATTTCAATGTCGCACGCGTTGCATGCTCCGGTATTAAAATGAATTACCCAAGGTGATTTCAATCTTGCCCAGTTAACTACTCTGTCTACTATTTTCATTTAATCTTCTTCCCTGAATAAAATCGGAATACTTATAAAAGATATCACTATAAACAAAAGCACAAACCAAATGCTGCTTTTTATATTTAACGGAACCGTCGCCACAAGAAGAACGACAACATGCATTATCGTAAAGAAAAAAGCAAAAGGAAAAAAACGCGTATAACTGGGCCTTTTTCTTTCATCAGACGGCTCTTCTCCGCATGCATAAACTTTATATTTGCCTTTTGAATTATTAGTAC
This sequence comes from Endomicrobiaceae bacterium, assembly GCA_963666965.1. Taxonomy (GTDB): domain Bacteria; phylum Elusimicrobiota; class Endomicrobiia; order Endomicrobiales; family Endomicrobiaceae; genus Proruminimicrobium. The sequence continues at coordinate 807,426 of OY762939.1, read as the reverse complement.
TTTTAAAAGACAATTTCGAAAATATCCAATAAAATAAAACCGCAAGCGCGGAAATAAACAATACTATAACCGGAGGCGTGACAAAAATATCCTTCATATTTTAACCCTTTAAATTCCTTATATTTTTAGTGCTTAAAGAATCGTATCTTTTAGCTATATTAATAATCAATCCCGCCGCTATTGTAAGAATTACAACTTCTATTATTATCATAACTATTATAAAATTCTGCGTTATTTCAGGTTTTGAACTGAAATATCCGCTTGTGGCAAGAAGAAGCGTAACGCCTTTTGTCATTATTTCAATTCCTATTATTATTGCAACGATATTTTTTGTAGTCATAATTGCAAAAAGCCCTATTATAAAAAGAAGAGGCGTAACCATAATATAAAGTTTAAATAATATAAGAGATTCAGCGTTCATTTTTATTTTTCATCCTTGCCTTTTTTGAATAAAACAACGACTGCAAATATACCGGTCAAAAGTATCAAAGCCTGGCCGATTAAATCGACATGTCTCATATTCCAAAGGCTGTCTTTCGTGGTGACCGATACAGAAGCGCTCTGCATGACTGGAATAAAAGCTATATTTTTTTCGTCAAGCAGATATATACATATGCCGCATACTAAAATAATAGATAATAACGCAATTATTTTTTTCCACATTGATATAGTATTTTGTTTTCTCTGGTCTATGTAAGGGGGATTGGTTATACTTATAACACTTATAAAAATGACTGTTATAAGACCTGCGCAAACCGACAGTTCAAACATCGCCGCTATAGGAGCTTTCAGCATAAACAAAATTATTGAAATCAAAAAACTTACTGCTCCGAGCAAAATAGCACCTCGTATTATACGGAAATGTGACACCGCAAATACTGATGTTATAACAACTAAAAGAAGTAAAAAAATATGAATATATAAATTTTCCAAAATCATACCCCTAAAAACTGAATAAAAAACCCATAAAATTTAAAATTAACGGAAAAAACAAACCCGTCAAAACAGTAATTGCGCATAAAAACAAAGAAGCAAATCTTATTGCAAAAGGCGCTTCTTTTATTGTATTAAATTTTTCTTTCAATTTCCCGAAAAACACTTTTTTCTGCATAATAAGAAAATATGTTATCGTCAAAACGCTTGCAAGAATAGCAACAACCGCAAATTCTCTGTTTCCTGAGAACCACAAAGCTATTATTATCAGCAGCTTGCTCCAAAATCCTGCAAGCGGCGGAATTCCTGCCGTAGATAAAAAAGCTATAATTGAAGTCGTTGAAGTAACCGGCATCTGCGATGATAACCCTGCCATTTTATCTATTTCATTTGTTTTAAGCTCGCTGTCGATTGCGGAAGCATTTACAAATAAAAGAGCTTTAAATATGGAGTGGTTAAATAAATGAAGCATACCTGCAAAAACACCCATTATAGTTCCGGACCCGAACGCCAAAACTATGTAGCCCACCTGGCTTATGCTTGAGTATGCCAGCATTCTTTTGAAATTATTTTGATTTATTGCTCCAAACGCTCCGACTATAACCGAAAGAGCTCCAAAAACAAGAAATACCATTTGTATGCTGTAACTAAAATCAAAAATAGCATACAGTCTTATCAATGTATATATGCCCGTTGTTTTTGTAACTATACCTGCCAAAAACACAGAAGTAGGATTAGGCGCCGACCCGTAAGCATCCGGCAGCCATCCGTGAAAAGGCATAACTCCGCCTTTTATAAAAAGACCTGCTATAAAGAAAATTGTTGCAGCTATTATAAGAGGATTTGTTCCGTACTGTTTGTACATTTCCGCAACTTTTACAAATTCGGTTGATCCTGCAGCCATAAAAAGAACGGCTATTGCACTCAACATCATAACTGTTGCGACAGAAGAAAGAACCAAATATTTAAAACTTGCTTCAAGCGATTTTTTTGTTTTATCTAAAGCAATCAAAACATAGGATGTTGCCGCTATTATTTCTATAAAAACATAAATCGAAAATATATCTCTTACAAAAACCAAACCGTTCATTCCGGCCATCGACAAAAGAATAAGATTTGCAAAATTAAATTTTTTCCTGCCGCTAAGAGTTTCAGAAGCGTATAAAACGCATATTGAAACAAAAGAAATTATTGAAATTGTAAAAACCATTATCCATGATATACCGTCGCATTCAAATTTTAGAGAAAGCATATCGGCAAAAGAGGTTGAAAGAAATTTCGGAGAAAAAACAAAAAACATCTGAAAAAGAGAAAACAAACCTGCAGCAAAAACAGCCGTCTTTTGACCAGCTTTATAAAGATTAATATTTAACAGCAAAACTAAAATAAGAGGAATTAAAACCAGCAATAGAAACATTATACCCGCCTAAAATATTATAAAAATACAGATGATTCCCAGCAAAATCCAAATTATATAAACAGACATATTACCGTTATGAACTTTTCTAGTGTTTCTCGCCATTTCACCTATCGCGGCCGGTATTACAAAATCATAAAAATAATTCAAAGCTTTGTCTAAAACAAATAAAAATACAGACATTTTTTTTATATACCCGATAAAAATATTATACGGATCCAATCCTGCATTTTCATTGAGTTTAAACACGCCTAATTTGTTTAAGACAGGCTGCGCATATCCTGAAACATCCGTTTTCTTTCTGTAAGCAATAATAAAGTTTATAACAGCTAAAGCTAAAACGGCAAAAGATATCAAAATAAGCATTGCGGCAAAAATAACCGAATGGGACTCAGGCATTTTCAAATTTAAAACGCTGCACATTATTTTAAGAGGCACTTTATGGAACAAACCGAATAATATACATGCCAGCGAAAAAACAATAGTCGGAATAAACATCCACGTTGAAACTTCTTTATCTTCAAATTTGGAATTATTTCCGTTATTGTCAAAAAATAATTTGCTGCCCCATTTTATTATTGTTATTAAAGCAAACAGTGTTGAAATAAGCAGACCTGCGTAAAACAGCCAGCTTATCCCAAGCGCACTTTCATAAATCATTTCTTTTGAATAGAAAGCATAGAAAAAAGGAATGCCGGCAAACGAAGCTCCTGAAAGCAAAAAGGCTAAAAAAGTATACGGCATGCTTTTTCTAAGTCCGCCTTTAATTACAGATATGTCTGTTGTGCCTTCCGTTTTTTCAATGTTTCCCGCCACAAAAAACAAACTGCTCTTATAGATGATATGAGCATGCATATGTATCAAAGCGGCGATAGTTCCTATTACGGACATTGTTGAAATTGCGACTATCATAAATCCTGCCTGGCCTATACTTGCGTATGTCAGCATTTTTTTAAAGTCATTTTGAGTAACAGCAAGAGCATTTGCAATAACCGCCGATATTATTCCGAATGTCATGGCCGATATGCTTAACAGCGATGACGGCTCTATCATAAAAAAATCATTTGTTATTCTTATAAGCAGATACACTCCCAGCACTTTCTCTACTCCGGTTACCATAAAAACCATAAAAGAAACAGGCGCTTTTACTGATGCTTCCGGGAGCCAGCTGTGAAACGGCATAGCACCTATTTTCGCGGCAGCTCCTATAAAAAGCATTATAAAAGAAATTACCGTAAAACTATTGCAGGCACCGTCCACTTTCAATACTGCAATGCATTTTGAAATACTGAAAGAATCGCCGGCTATACACAAAAACATTATTCCGAACATCAAAAACAAATCTGCTATCGCCGATATTATAAACGCTTTAACGGCCACATCAAAAGGTTTCGATTCTCCCGACATTATCATTAAAAACATCGGAATCATTAAAGCTTCCCAAAAAAACAGAAAAATAACAAAATTATCCGCTAATAAAACTCCGTTTACAAAAGAGAGAGTCAGTAAAACTGAACCGTAAAATAAATGAGTCTGTTTATTTGCCTTCATCGAAGCAGCCGCATAAACCGCGCTCAACAGAGCAACTGCAGAAATTACTACAGACATAAACGAGCCCAGAGGAGAAACTCTAAAGAACATATCATAATTAATTACTGCCGGTGATGAAAAAACAAAACCTTTCGCATAACCTATTATGGCAACGGCAAAATTAAACAGGACAGCACCCAAAAACAAATATGTTTTTGTTCTATTAAGTTTTGACGGCAATATAAATAAAACGAATGCTGCCGCAACAGGAATAATAATACTTAAAACCATGTTCATTTTTCTTCTATCCTTTTATCATTTGAGACGCAAGCGTCGCTATGTAAAACAAATAACTAAAAGCAAAACTCATAAGCAGCGATAAAACCGCAAGGGCCGTAACGCTGCCAACCATCGGAGAAAAAGCAATTTCTTTTTCTATATGGCGGTAATCTTTCTGCTCGCCAAAAAATACTTTTCTGAAAACTCTTACGGTATATAAAACCGTAAAACCGGCGCATATTATAAATATCAGAGCAACCGCTATATTGCCGTCATAAACTGAACCTAAAATCAACAAAAATTTGCTGAAAAATCCGGCAAAAGGAGGTATTCCCATTACAGACAAAGCGCATCCTGCAAAAGCAAAAGCAGTAACAGGCATGTATTTAAAAAGTCCGCCCATCATGTCAAGCTGCTTTGTGTGCACTTTATGTTCTATTATGCCGGCCGATAAAAACAATCCGGCTTTTGCAACTCCATGCATCAGAATAAAAAGCATTGAACCGATAAAAGCAAGCCTGCCTCCTGAAATAAAACCCAAGAATATAAAAGCAAGCTGGCTTATTGTTGAAAAAGCTATAACTCTTTTAATGTCTTTTTCAACAAAGGCAACGGCTCCCGACAAAAATGCGCTTATTGCCACTATAATAAAAAGAACCGTCCTTATTTCTTCGGACGGTACAATTGTAAAATTAAAAAGTCTTGCATACACGTAAACGCCTATTTTCACCAAAACGGCGGCATGCAAAAGGGCCGTCACGGGAGAAGGTGCTATACCGGCATCAGCTAGCCAAGAATGCAGAGGAAACGTTGCCGATTTTGAAAAAATACCGAGTATTATCAATATTATAGCCAAACTGACTGCAGGCCCCTGAAGTTCTGCTGCAGAAATCACTTTAAGATCAAAAGAACCGGCCTGCTCGGCTATAATTAAAAAACCTATAAGCATGCATAAAGCGCCCGCTGCCGTCATTATAAATGTTTTGTTGGCTCTTCTTACGTATTCCCTTTCTCTGAAATAACCTATAAGCCTCCATGAAGCAAGAGCCGTCATTTCCCAGAATACATATATAAATATAAGATTTGCAGAAAAAACTATTCCCATCATTGACCCGACGAATAAAACAACTATGAAGAAATATTCATTTTGATGGTCATAATTCTTAATATATTCAAAAGAATATATTAAAACTATTATGCTTATGAAAACCGAAGCCATAGCTACAAAAACTGAAAAAATATCGGCATGAAGGATAAAATTGATTTCAAGAACCGGAAATTCATAAACAAAATCAACCGGCAACCCGAGTTTTACGGACTGAAATATAACTACAAGAAAAATTAACGGAATGAGCATCAATAACAAAGCAAAAAAGTTTCTGACAAACACAGAAACTTTTGCAAAAAGAGGAATTAATACAGAAAATAAAATTGGAATTGCCACAACTAAAAGCAACATAATATCGTATGTCATTTATATTCTCTTTTTTAACAGACTGCGACGGTTATTCTAATCAATTTACAGTGTTTTGTCAAATTAACAAACAACAAAAAAAACGAATAAAAACAATCTCAGAATATTCAAGTTTAACTATTTAACTTTTAAACAAGATTTAAGAAAATCTGAATGATACTCCGACGAAATGAGACCCGAGGGTTTCCTGCACCTGAGTAGGGATTTCCAAAGCATAATCAAATACTATTATAGTTCCGTTCTGGAATTCATGTTCAAATCCGAAACCGAAACTGTAGGCTTCTTCTCTGCCGCCCGCTCTTACGGCAAGTTTTCCCTCAACAACATAACTTTCAAAACCAAATCTCAAAGACGTTTCGCTGTTTCTAAAAACCGCGTCAGCCGCAACCGTAAAAAACGGTATTTTTAAATAGGGAATCATCTCGCTGAAATAAGACACGCCAACCACATTAGTATTATAAACATTATATTCGCTGACAAATCCGACATCAGGAGTAGTGATATACTTGCTGCTGCATCCGACGCTTATGCCGTTTGAAAACTGAGCTAAAACTCCGGCATCTACAGTCGGAGCTCCTTTTGAAGAAGGAAGATCGCTGTCTTCCGGATCAAGATTTGCTTCCTGCATTAAATATTTAACATTCAGACCGGCGCTCACATTGACTATATTTGTATCAAGATTAAAAACATCGTTTATCTGCCTTGCATATCCTATATTAAATATATCTTCTCTCCATACAGACGTGGCAGATACTGAAGCCCACGTTATAGAAAACGCTCCGTATTTAGGAGAAAATATCGGATACACAAAAGACAAATAATTTGCTCCTATATCAACGCCTTCAACTCCGGTAAAAAGCCTTGAACTCATAAAAGTAAATTCTTTACGTGGCAGATTTGCTATGCCTGCAACGTTATACAGAGGCGCATTAGCATCGTTTGCAACAGCCGTAAAAGCGCCGCCCATTGCAAGAGGTCTTGCTCCCCAATAATTACTTTCAAAAGAAGCCTCGGCTTTTACAAGACTCAAAACCGTAATAAGGAGTGATATTGCAAATATTTTTTTTATCATTTTTAGTCCTATCTCACAAAAGCTATAGTTCCGCTTATAAGTTTACTTTTCCCTTCAATCTTAATTTGGTATATATAAGCGCCGCTTTCAGCCCATGTTCCGTCGTCTTTTTTTCCGTCCCATTCAAAGCCGCCTGCATCGCCGCTTGTTATTTCTTTTATTTTCTTGCCGTTAATGTTATATATTTTTACAACATCTCCTGACATAAGATTATTAAATTCAAACACGCTTCGTCCGACAACTACAACTCTTTTTCTTGGTCTGTATTCATTATCCGGCAAAAAGCCTGAGCCGGCAAACGCCGCATAACGTCCGAGCTGTGTAACTGATACTGATGCCGTCCTGCTTGAAAAATTAACGGTTGCAGTGCTTACGTCAATCCACTGCGAACTGCTGAACCTTTTTATCTTAATATTCTGAGAGGATGTTCTTGATCCGTAATATAACGTCAGAACAGCCGGCGCATTAAGCGTAATATCAGGCATTATATCAAAACATGTAAGCATAGTTTCCTGTGTTGCGGCTTTTGAAATTGACAAATCTGCCGTAACGGCAGGATCAACTTCCGTTATGGAAATATCCGTTGCGGAAGCCAAAGCTCCCGAAGGTATAACTATTTTAGTATTTCCGTAAAGCTGGTTTCCGGATTCAAGAGACACTGTAGCTCCGGAAGTTCCTACATTTGAAGAAACACTTGAAGATATGACCGCATAATTTGTTGAAGTTTCTGTGCTTATTGATACTCCTATAACCGCAGACGCCCTTATTTTATACGCTATTGTCCCTGATTCCTGGGTGAATGTTATTCTTTTTGAAAATGCAACATCGCCGAGATTGCTGCCGAAACTTATATCTTCCGTTATTTCTGTTCCGCCGGGCAAAGTATATATGATTTTAAGCTCTGAAAGATAATTTGGAGAACTTCCGACATTTACGCTTCCAACAACAACCATTTCTTTAGCAACCGAAGAAACTTTTGCTACAGGAGCATGAGTTATGCTGATAGTCGGTTCGCTTACTACGGCTCTGGCTCTGAATTGAGTAGAAGTAGAAACTGTAACGGCATAAAGATCAGCCGACACAAAAAATGAAACAGCAGTAAAACTTATAAATATAAAAATTTTTCTCATATTATTCATAAATTAATTCTATAAACAATCTATTTGTAGAATATGCGTGATCCTTCAACACCTTAGAAGACGAAGAAAAATCCGCGCCTACATAAACGTAAAGAGGAAACAAAGGTTTTCTGCCGTCAGACAACTCCGAAGAATACCCGGCAAATTTCGCCTCTTCGGTTTGAACACCTCTGCCGTCTTTATCATCTGTTTTTACAATCGATCCGTGATTCCATATTCTTGCATATTTGCTTGTAACAAAATCAAATTTAACTTCAGTTTCTTTGTCTATAGACTCAACATCCTGCATCCAAAGATAACATTTATAACCGCCGCCTGATGTATTAGTTAATATACTGCCGTTTTGAAAAATAACAAGTTCATTTTCAGCCAAAGGTTCTCTGGCGACTGCTCTCCAGCATGTAGACAAGACAACATCCGAAGCCGCCTCATCAACAAGACCGGAAGGATTGCTGTCTTTGCTTATAACTCCGGTATATCTCGGATTTGCCGATGCATTTGTATTATCGGTATAAATTTGAATCCAGGCATTTACAGGTCCTGACGAAGAAAAAGGCATATCGTTTAACATAACTTCAAAACACTGATTCGCAACCTGCCATTTTGTCACGCCTCTCTGAACATCAAAAGACATATCGCCGCTGTAGTAGTTTCCGCTGCGGTCTTTCATTTTAACTTCAAGAGTAGGTATTGATTGTTTTTCCCATCTGACGTTGTCTATGTCAACTTTAACTTCCGATGAAACATTGGGAGCATAAATTCCCATAAACAAAAAATCTGTTTTTTGCAAATTTGTCTGAGTAAGATTTACTCCGCTTGAGGTATTTAAAGGGAATGTAATCTGATGCCAGTTGCCGTCGGTAACCAATCCCAAATCGGTTAACGTTCTTCTTACTTCGATACCGTTAACTTTTATTCCTACAGACATTGTGCCTGCGGCACTGCTTGTTGAACGCGCAACAAATTTCAAACTGCCGTTATAATAAGACTGCATGTCACGCTGAATTGTTCCTGTTCCGCTTTTGAAAGCTATGCCGTAGCCGCTCCAGCCAAGAGAAACAGCAGAATTTGGATACACCGATATATACTTCATTGCTTCGGGAGCATTAACTGCTGCCGAGCTTGCATAAACTGTATCTATTTTTATCGTATCGCTGAATATATAAATATCAACCAAATCGTCCGTGTCGGCTTCATCAAAACTTGCGCCTGTAAAATTTTCCGTGAGAATTCCGTAAGTGTTTTTGCCTATATTGCCGGCAAAAGATAACGATGAAATGAATATGACTGCTGTCAGAACAAAAAACAATATATTTTTTATTTTCATATTTTAAATAATCCTGAATTTGCCGCTTCCGGCATTATACTAAAATTTAAAAGAAATTCCAAAAAAATGAGAACCGTAAGATTCTTCGACTTCCAAAGGAATCTCAAGAGCGTAATCTACGATAAGTTTAACCTTTTCAGATAACATAAAATCATATCCGAAACCAACATCAAACGCTTCCTGCCTCATACCTGTTCTGACTGCCAGTTTACCGTCTACAAGATAGCTTTCAAGACCAAATCTTAAATTAGTCTCATTATTAACAAAAACAGCATCCATCGCAACGGTAAAATAAGGAATATGAACAACCGGAAGCAAATCATTATAGTAGGCAAGACCTACAACGTTCATTCTGCTTACTTTATCCTCATTTTCAAAACCTATATCGGGAGTCGTCAAATATTTACTGCTCAGACCGACGCTGATTCCGTTTGTAAACTGAGCCAAAACTCCTATATCGGCCGTAAGACCGCCTTTTGAAGAAGGATAAAGTCCCGGACTGTTGCTGAGAGAAAAATTATATTCATGTCTTAAATATTTCAAATTAAGACCGGCCGTCAAATTTATTATTTCAGGGTCGAGCCTTAAAACATCATTTACCTTTCTTGCATAACCTATGTTGAACGTATCTTCTCTGCTTAATCCTGGGCTTGACAAACTCGCCCACGCAAAAGACATTACGCCGTATGTATCGGTTGTCATTGATAAAGGCTGAGTATATTCAAAATAGTTTGTTCCTATTTCAACGCCGTCCAATCCTGTAAAAAGCCTGGAAGCGCTCAAAGATATTTCACGTTCTGTCAAATTCGCTATACCGGCTATGTTATAAAGAGGGGCATTTGCATCATTTGCGACCGCGGTAAAAGCTCCGCCCATAGCAAGAGGTCTTACTCCCCAGTAGGTGCTTTCAAAAGCGGCATAAGCTTTTGGGACAACCGCCATTATCATTAAAAGTGATATTAAAACTATTTTATTCTTTATCATCTGTTTTTCCTATTTAACAAATGCTATCGTTCCGCTTATAAGTTTATCTTTGCCTTGAATCTTTAACTGATAAATATAAGTTCCGCTGTCCGCCCAGTTGCCGTCATCTTTTTTTCCGTCCCATTCAAATCCGCCGGAATAACTTCCTCTGGCATTTACTTCTCTTACCTTTCTTCCGTTTACGTTAAATATTTTGAGTTTGTCACCGTCGCTCATGTTTTCAAATTTAAATGTATCTCTGCCCATTATAACGACTCTCTTTGCAGGTCTGTAGTCATTGTCAGGCATTTCTCCAAGAGTTGATACAGCATAATATCCGAGTTTGCTTATTCTTGCCGAAATTGTTTTCATTGCAGGGTCTATTACGACATTGTCTGTAATTGTCACCCATCTGCCGGCCGATTCTCTGTATTTCATAAAAAGTCTCGAAGGATTTGCGTCTCCGAAATATAAAGTAAGAGTCGCTTTAGGATTTAATTCAAGCCCTTCCGGCGTTATAAGATAAAGAGCTACAAAAGAATCTGTCTCAGCTGTTTTTTGACCGCCAAAACCTGAAGACGTTACAGGCGGATTTAAATGATCAAGCTGTGTAATTGTAATATTCTGTGTTCCGGTAAACGAACCGTTTACAAAAACTACGGATGTATTTCCAGCCGTCTGGTTACCTGATTCCAAAACAACAGGTACCGGACTTGCAGGGTCTACATTTTGAGATGAAGCTGCCGTTACTGTAGCAATATAAACTGCGGTATTTGTACTGACAGGAACGCTTCCGACAAGACCTGAAACAGAAAAGCTGTAACTTATATTTCCGCTCGTCTGGTCAAATTCAATTCCTTTTGTAAATCTGTAAACGCCGCCTGATACAGGAGTTATATTTGTTATAGTTTCTGTTGCAGTAGAACCGCCCTGTAAAACATAACTGAAATTAAACTGGCTGATGCTTGCGCTGCCTGAGAAAGTAACAGTTCCGACTAAAACAAGCTCTTTGTTTATAGGAGGAACCTGCTCAGGCTGAACGTGAGAAATTAAAACTGTAGGCGTACCGATATAAACTGCAGCCTCGTAAGTATAAACAGCCGCAAAAATACATACGGGAGCCGCTATAGCCAATGTAAAAAGAATTAATAAATTTTTAATTTTTTTATTCATAAGCAAACTCTGCCGTTATAGTCGCGTTGTATGTCTGCCCGCCTACAACGTTTAAAAATTTTGCTCCTAAATATATTTTGGGAAATATTCCCAAAGTTTGATTCATGCCAAAAAACTTCCCTGTGTTTTCGGCACCCTGAAATCCTCTGTTATCCCATATAATATTATAATCTTGAGTATGATTTTCCGCTTTATCCATCATCCAAAACCAACACCAATAGTTTGCATCATTCGGATTTGGAACCGCACCAGCATCGTATAACTTTGCCGAAGTGCTTACAAGAACTTCACCTATTGTGAATGTTCTTGTATCTCCTCCGACTTCATAAGGCAGTTTATAATCGCTTGCTCTCCAGCAAAGAGGTATTTTATGATTTAACGACGGCGACATCAAACCGTTTCTGTCTATCGCACCGTTATCCGTATATATTCTTACATTCCAAGCCTTGTTCGTAACATACATATCCAAATCCAGTTCAATATACTGGTCTGCTACAGTCCAGCCTTCATTGCCGGATATCGCCGAACCGCCGTTCCATGTTATAGTGGTTCCAACAACAGTAACATCGTCTGAAATTCTTTTTAAAGAAGGCGTAAAAGAACCCGTAGTATTTTTTACCCATACTATATTATCTATATCAATTGCATGCCCTATGGTAAGAGGCGCTGTATTATTTCTCAACATAAATAATTGTGTAATATTAGTCAGATTTGCAGAAGTTAAGTTTGCATTTGTAGTTGTATTAAGAGGCACTGTAATTTCATGCCAATTTCCATTGGCAGAAAAACCATAACTACTTAAATTAATCCATACTTCCACTGACTGTAAAGTACCAATTTTTATGCCAAACTGGTAACTTGCTACTGCAGAATTACTTGAACGGGCATAAAATTTCAAATATCCGTTGTAATATGACGACATATTCTTGGAACCGCCTGTATTTTGGCAACTGATACCGGCTCCGACCCATCCGGTAGTGTTTATTTCAAATCTCATGTATTTGCTTCCTTCCGGAATAGGAGAATCCGTTCTGTCGCTGATAACAAAACCGTTCCAACCATCCAAAGTAACAGCATCCGGATCTGTTGCGACAGCCTCTCCTGATTTATAGTGTTTTGCACCATTATAAGTTTCAGATAAAACACCGTAGACATTTCTGCCTATATTTGATGAAAAAGCGGGAGGAACTGCAACAACTCCTATAAGAAAAACAATAACAATTGATAATGTTCTCTGTATTCTCATTATATTCCTAAAAAATAAATTGCAGTCAATCAAAATGTTTCTATTTCAAACAACTTAACAAACAACAATTTTTTAAATTTTAACGCTGCCGTCTTTTAAAATTTTAAATTTTTTCAAAAAAACAAATTCTTTGTCAAACGATTTCAAACGTATCTCTGAAAAATATTTGCCTTTTGGCAAAATACTGCTGAACTGCGTTTTGTAATTTCTCTTTGAACCTGTATATACGGGAACCGTTTCTCCCAAATTAACGCTCTGAATTAATTGTTTCTTTTTATTAAGAATGCTCATCTGCATACCCTGCGGACGAACATGCACGTTTCCCAAATTTTCAAGACTTATGTCAAAGCCAACGGCGCTTGTGCTGCTCTGGGATACTTTTAAATCATCAAGCTTTATATCAGGTTTTTCAGTTCCTTTAACAACAATATAAACCGGTACGCTTATCATAACATTCAAAGACTCGCCTTCTCTCTGAACTGAAAATGACAACATTCCTGACAAAGAACCAACCATCCCTTCTTTAGGCGAAACTTTAAAATTGACTTTGCCCGGTTTGTCCGGAGAAAGCTCAATTTTATCTGTGTCAACTGTAAGCCAATCTTTTACTGTGATACCGTTGTTTCCGCCGTAATTTTTCCAGTCTTTTGTAGAAATTTTGGCAGAAACAACAGTATCATAAGTATTAGTTACATCTATTGACGCCTCACAAACTTCTCCTGCAGGCATCACAATTTCAAATTTTGAAGGATCAACACCCAACCCTGCGCAAACAACACTGCTGCAAAATAAAAGGATCAATCCTGCAAAATATTTTTTCATTACTCGTTAAACGACTCCAGTGTTATAGTCTGTGTTGCATAGCTTGCAGCAAGAGCATCTCTGAAATTTGCACCGAATGAAATATACAAAGTTCCTGATGTAAACGGCTGATATGAGTCAAAAGCCGTAATATAACCAACATCTTTAAGTATTGTATAATACCCTGCATCTGCTACAAATCCCGTATCACTCTTATCTTTCATGTAGAAACCGCCTGTCTGATTCGCAGGAATAGGAGCTACAGCTACTGATGCTCCTGCTGTTGTAGAAGAAACTCTCATACCCAATACAAATCTCTGTGCTCCGTTTGAGTTTTGTCTTATCAAACCTGCATAAGATTTACTTCCGCCACCTAAATCGTAACCGATTGTATTTTTGTACCCTGCAGCATTATTTGCATTGTCCTGATACAGCTGAACTGTCGTTCCAGCTTTCTGGTTTGTAACAGTAATTTTAACTGCTACATCTGCATTTTTCCAGTTATCTGCACTTGCAAAAGCATTAGTAACGCCTGACCATGTGATCGTGCCTGCCGCTGTTGAATAATTGCTTGTAAGAACGAGCGAAGGTGTAAAAATAAAACTGCCATCAGCTACCACTACCTGTGCGGTGTATGTCCCTTTAATAGCAGCTGATGCAATTTGCGAAAACAACACTACACAACCCAAAACCAACAACAAAGATAAAACTTTCTTCATGAAACGGCCTCCAGTTTTAATTTACAACTTAAAAACTTACGACTTTGAACTATTTTAGAGTCTAATAAATTAGACTTATTTTGTCAAATAAGCAGTTTTTTTTTACAAATATTTTACAAATTTAATTGTCTGCAAGAACTTGCATTGCTTCTCTTGCAATCATAAGCTCTTCATTTGTCGGTATTATCATTATCTTTACTTTTGAATTATCGGTTGAAATAAATCTTTCTTCATGAATCGGAGCATTATTTTTTTCAATATCAAGTTCAATGCCGAGAGTCTGAAGATGTTCACATGCCCTTTCTCTTACGCTAGGCACATTTTCTCCTATGCCGGCGGTAAACACAATCCCGTCAGCTCCGTTAAGTATTCCATAGTAAGCTGATATATATTTCTTTATACTATAACAAAGCATATCAAAAGCAAGTTTTGCTTTTTTATTTCCGGCTTGAATTGCTTTTACTATGGTTCTCATATCGCCTGAAAGCCCTGATATCCCTAAAAGGCCGCTTCTCTTATTTAAAAGATTATTCATTTCTTCGGCAGTTATATTTTTTTCTTTGTCCATTATATATACTAAAGCGGCAGGATCTATATCTCCGCATCTGGTTCCCATGACAAGACCTGCAAGAGGAGTAAATCCCATTGACGTATCTATGACCTTGCCGTTGTTAATAGCCGATATACTGCTGCCGTTGCCCAGATGGCAGGTTATCAGCTTAACTTCTTCAAGAGGTTTATTGAGCATAGCTGCTGCTTTTTGCGTAACATACTTGTGCGAAGTTCCGTGAAAACCGTATCTTCTTATATGGTCTTTGGCATAGTAATCATATGGAAGAGCATACATATAAGCATAATCCGGCATTGTCTGGTGAAAAGCCGTGTCAAATACAAGAATTGAAGGAATGCCGGGAAGCATTTTTTCAACAGCTTCAATACCCGCATAATGATGAGGAGTATGAAGAGGCGCTATTGAGAAACATTCTTTAAGACCGGCTTTTACGCTTTCATCAACTAGAACAGAATCTGAGAACTTATCTCCGCCGTGAACTATTCTGTGGCCTATAGCATATATTTCGTCAACATTTTTTATGCTTCCCTTTTCCGGTTCGAGCAGATGTTTTATTATAAGCTCTACGGCCTCAAAATGGTTTGAAACTTTGCACAGGGATTTTTCTTCATCGTAGCCTACAGCATGTCTTTTAAAATAAGCTTCGGGAAGGCCTATGCATTCCACAAGACCGGAGGCTATTTTTTTTTCATGAGTCATAGAAAACAATGCATATTTAACGGATGAGGATCCGCAATTAACAACTAGAACTTTCATTTTATTATCCTTTTTATTATTTTTAACTTCTTTTATTTTTAACGCGACAAAACACAAGTATTCAAGAATAGACTTCTTGGATTTTATTTAGTTTATATTTAAACAATACCCGGTAAAACTATTTATCTATCCAGGCATTACAATCGTATTCTAAAATTTCTTCGGGGTTAAAGAAAAATGCAATCTCTTTTTCGGCATTTTCAACCGAATCAGAAGCATGTACGGCATTTTTTCTGTTATTTGTTCCGAATAAATTTCTTATTGTCCCTGCTTTAGCCTTCTTTGAATCTGTTGAACCTATAAATTCTCTGACACGCAAAACAGCATTTTCGGACTGCCATACGCATATTATTATCGGTCCGCATGCCATAAAATCGACAAGAGGCTTAAAAAAAGGCTGTTCTTTGTGCACAGAATAAAAACGCTCAATATCCTGTTTTGACGGTCTTACCATTTTCATAGCCGACAGTTTAAAATCTTGTCCGTCAAAAGCCTTTATTATATCACCGGTAACTTTTTTACACACAGAGTCCGGTTTAATTATTACTAGAGTTTTTTCCATTTGCAGCCTTATTTTAATTTTTCTATTATGGCATTTCCCATTTCTTTCGTTCCGGCTGTGCCGCCCAAATCATAAGTAACATTCTTCTTTTCGGCTATAACGTCAGAGACTGCTTTTTCAAGTCTTCTTGCAGCTTCTGATTCTCCTATATGCTCAAGCATAAGCTTTGCAGACAGTATCAAAGCAGTCGGATTTACTTTGTTTAATCCTTTATATTTAGGAGCCGAACCGTGAACTGCTTCAAAAACAGCGCAGTCTTTACCGTGATTTGCACCCGGAGCGACTCCGAGTCCGCCTACAAGTCCGGCGCACAAATCAGAAAGAATATCTCCGTAAAGATTTGGAAGAACTATAACATCATACAATTCCGGTTTTTGGACAAGCTGCATACACATATTATCTATAAGTCTTTCTTCATACTCTATTTTACCTTCAAATTCTTTTGCAACTTCTCTGGCTACTCTGTAAAACAGTCCGTCGGTACATTTCATAATATTTGCTTTTGTTACCGCTGTAACTTTTTTTCTGTTATGATTAACGGCGTGGTCAAAAGCAAATCTTACTATTCTTTCGCATCCGAAAACAGACATCGGTTTTATAGAAATAGCGGATTCTTTTCTTATTTTACCTTTTGAAATATCTATTATTTTATTTGCTTCTTCGGTATTTTCAAAATATTCGACACCGGCATACAAATCTTCAGTATTTTCCCTTACAACGACCAAATCAATATCATTATATCTTGATTTTACGCCTGCATAAGTTTTGCAGGGTCTCAGACAAGAATACAAATCCAACTCTTTTCTGATAGCAACGTTTACCGAACGGAATCCTGTTCCTATCGGAGTCGTTATCGGCCCTTTCAGAGCGACTTTATTTTTTGCTATTGATTTCAGCGTGCTCTCAGGCAGAGGAGTTCCTTCTTTCTCCATTATATCAACGCCTGCATGAGCTATTTCCCAGTCTATTTTGACTCCTGTAGCTTCAACAACTTTTGCCGTGACTTCAGCAAGTTCCGGACCTGTTCCGTCTCCGGGGATAAGAGTAATCTTATAGGCCATTTTTAAATCTCCTTGTTTTTTATATTAAATATTTCAAAATTTTTAATTTTCAATTTAAACAGAATATATTTTAAAAGCACCAGAAGTATTCCCAGTCCGTATTCAACGCTTCTTTTAAAGTTTATTGAAGAAGCTTCATCAAAATATTTGGCTCCAACCGGTATTTCCCCTATTCTAAATCCTGCTATGGCAATCTGAACTATTATATGCTGGTCAAAAACAAAGTCATCTGAATTTTTTTCAAAATTTATGGTTTCCAAAACTTTTTTTGAAAAAGCTCTGTAGCCTGTATGATACTCTCCCAGATTTAACCCCAAAATCACATTTTCAGTTATAGTCAAACATCTGTTAAAAAAATATTTATAAAAAGGCATTCCGCCTTTTAAAGCTTCTTTTCGCGTTCTTATTCTGTTTGCCATCATAACATCGCATATGTCGTTTTCAATAAGCCCTGCCAGAAAAGGAACAAGCCTCGGGTCATATTGATAATCAGGGTGAAGCATAACTACTATATCGGCGCCCATTTCCAAAGCTGTCCTGTAACATGTTTTTTGATTGCCGCCGTATCCCAGATTTTGATCGTGTTTTACAACTTTTAATCCGAGTTCTTTCGCTTTCTGCACGGTATCGTCTTTTGAATTATCATCGACTAAAAGAATTTCACTGTAAGAATCTTTCGGAATGGCATCTATAGTCTGCTTAAGAGTTTTTGAAGCGTTGTATGCCGGCATTACAATGATGACTTTACTTTTCATTTTTTCCCTCTGTGTTGTTTTCTTCTATAGTGGCGAATTTAAACAAATCATAAAAAGATATTTTTTCTTTTGCTATGCCTATAAATCCAAGAATATACAAAACCATCATATCGGCAAAATGAAGAGAGGCTATGCAGGTAAAAGCCACCGATTGTTCTATTCCGAAAACACCGAGGGCTACAACACCCATAAATTCAATAGCTCCTATAAATGCAGGTGCAGTAGGTATTATCACACCGACACCTATTACAACAATAACAAATATCGCCTGCAGCACCGATATTTCAACTCCGAAAGCTTTAAAAAAATACACATATGAATAAGCTTCTACAATCCATACAAGAAATGAAAACACAAATACGTTTAAAGCAAGCTTCCAATTTCTGAAAAAACTTAAACCGGTTGAAAATTTTGAAAATAACGAAATAACTATATCGGCTATTTTTTTTGGAAGTTTTATTCTTGATATAACATTCAGTATTTTATCTTTGCCGTTTGACATAAAAAACAGAAAAACAGTCAAAGCCCCGAATATAACGGCACAAAGCAGAAATGTTTTCTGAATCCATTGCGGAATATCAACAAAAAGAGCTATAAGAAAAAAACAAATTATAAAAACTATAATATCCACAAGTCTTTCAATTACAACCGTGGCAAAAACGCCGCTTCTTGAAATACGGAATTTTTCTCCGGCAACTTTTGCACGTACAAATTCTCCGAGTCTCAGAGGAAGGATATTGTTCATAAAAAAACCGAAAATAAGAAAGTAAAAACTTCTGAAAACTCCTATTTTTTTTAACGGAGTAAGAAGAAAATACCATCTTACAGTTCTGACAACATAGGAGAAAACAAAAAATATCATCGCTATTGTTATCAGAAAAAGATCGGCATTTTTTATTAATTGAACGGAGTGGCTAAAATCAACATTGCGAATGCTAAAATATACAAGAACAATGCTGGCAACAGCTCCTAATATAATTTTTAAAATGTGTTTTTTTATAATTCTACCCTCTAAACATTATTGAAAGTTTTGAATTTTTTGCATCTGTTCGTCTATATAAAAATTAAACTTATCGCATTTCTTTGCTTCTTTAATGTATTTTAAAGCATTCTCTTTATCGCCTAAAATCCAATACATTGACGCAAGACTTGCTTTAAGCTGTGAACTGCTTCTGTAGAACTCCGCAGCTTTGGCGGTATACATAATCGCTTTTTGGGCATATTCCCCGCCGTTTTGCCTGTCTGCATCAAACAAAGCAAAATAACTGTTTGCAAGCTGATAATAATATTCAGGATTCTTGCTGTCGTATTTTACGGCATTTTCAAAACTTTTAACTGCAAATTTATACCGTTTTGTAACAGAAAAATCAATACCCGATTTATAATATCTGTCTGCCACGGCCGGCCGGCCGGCAAAAAAAACGATACTCAGAAATACGGCCGCAACAATATAATCGTTTACTCTTTCTTTTTTCAGTTTTCCCGTTTCCTGAAAAAAAACAGAAAAACAGATAATAAAAAAAACGAGCATATTAGCCGGAACAAAAAATGAATAATCGCAAATATTCACAAACAGAAAAGACGATACGCTTATCAATATAACTTTATAAAAATATTTATTTTCAGAGCGTATAAATCCGACGACAGCGTGCTTATAAAAAACAAACATCAGATATATAAAAGCGCTTGTTCCTATTATACCAATATCTGCCAAAAATTGCATAAATATATTATGCGCATACAGAGTATTTAAAACAAGCTCAGGTCTGTAGGCTTTAAAAAGAACCGAAAAGTTTCCCATTCCTGCGCCGAACAGAATATGTTCCTGAAAAATAAGCCAGGCTGTCTGCCACCATACAAGCCTTTCCGCTATGCTGTCGCCGTTTCCGTATTTTAGAACGGACACGTAAATTATCGCCCCTAAAAGAACTGCGGTTATAAAACCGATAAGTATTTTAGCATAAAGTTTTTTTCTGTTTTCAAAAAGAAAAATAAGCGTTACTATAAGAGATGCGGCAATCGCAATTCTTGCTTTTGTAATAAATATTGCAAGCAAAAACATAAAAGCCATAACGGCATAAACCCGCGAGATTTTTTTATCGCCGTCTTTTATAAGCAAAAATAAAATAGGATAAACAAGAATCAAAAACCCTGCTATTACGTTAACATTCAGAGCCATTCCTTCATAAAAAGAAACATTGCCTGAAAAAAAATCATAAGGAGCAGACAGAAATCTGGAAACGACTATCATTGAAAGCCATAAACCTATAAAAACAGGCACTATAAAAATCTTTTTTCTCAAATCAATATTTAAAAAAGTTACTGAAAAACCGGCCATCACGGCTGATGAAAGAGCCATAAGATTATTTCTGACATTTACCTGATAATCGGCATTTATATAAGATACGCTTGCAGCCAAAACCAAAAACAATGAAGATATAAGATATCCTCTTTTTTCTATTTTATAATTGTTTAAAATGAAAAGAATCAATGCAGTCAAAATTAAAAAAACAGCGCTTTGAACAGTTATGACAAAAGAAAAACGCGATACTATTGATAAAATCATTATCAACGATAACAAAACAATCACAAAACTTGAAAATGTTTCCTGATTTTTATGCATATTTTACCCTATTGCGCATCATGAATGGATAAATTTAAGCAACAGCTGTTCTTCAAACAGAAGGATAGAACTGATTATAAATGCCGGATGCGGCAAAAATAAAGTTAAAGCCGAACCTGCCGCAAGATACGGGCCAAAAGCTATTGCGTCTTTTCTCATGATTTTTTTTAGCAGAATCAGAGTGACTCCGACGATACTTCCAAGCACGGACGCTATAAATATTGCAAATAATACTTTTTCCCACCCTATAAACGTTCCGACTCCGGCCATAAGTTTTATATCCCCTCCGCCCATGGCATCCTGTTTTAATATCCATTTTCCCAACACAGCTATCAAATATAAACTTCCACCGCCTGCTATAAAACCTATGAAAGAATTAAGTATTCTTTCCAAAACAGTGCTGCCAAGAGTATAATTCACAAAGCTTCCGGAAAACCCTGCTATTACAAGAAGCAGAGACATCTCATCAGGAATAATCTGGTGCTCCAAATCTATAACGGTTATTACAAGAAGAGCAAAAATAAAAACGCAAAATACAGCAAGAATATATGAAAAACCGAAAAGAATATACATAAGTAAAAACAACAATGCGCAGATAATTTCTATGACAGGATAAATTATCGATATTTTAGAACCGCATCCGCGGCATTTGCCCTTTAGGAACAAATAACTTAAAACAGGTATATTATCATACCAGCTTATAAGTTTATTGCAATTTGTACAATGAGATCTAGGCTTAACTACCGAAAGTTCTTTCGGCATTCTGTAAATACACACATTTGCAAAACTGCCGAAAAACAAACCCAGCAAAAAAATTATTATTACTTCAAACATCAAATCAACTCCGTTAATATTCACTCCAAACGATATCGTTTGAATCTTTATGGCTGCAATCTACCCAAATCTCACCCTGCTGCCTCGTTTCGCTGTCTTTTGTCTGATATGCCCATTTCCCGGAATCTCCGGTAGGAGCTGCGGTGATGACATTTGTTTTATCATGATAAGGAGGGCATGAAATTTCAGGTATAAATTTTATGTATTTACCGTCTTTTGTTAAAACTTCAGCTATATCTTCGCCCGGAAAATTTCCGCTGTTATCTCCGTAATATACGGCTATGGCAGTTCTTAAAGCGGTAAGATTTGCTCTCGTTGTTGCTTCCTGTGATTTTCTTACTATGCTTATAAACTTAGGATATAAAACAAGCGTCAGAAGTAAAATAACGCCAAGCCCTATCAATATTTCAATTACAATAGAATTTTTTTTAATATCCATTGTTGTTTTATCTCCCTTTAACATAATTCGTAAGCAATCTTTCCAGTTCGTCTTTTTTAGTGGAGTAACTGTATGCTATATCTTTTAAAATTTTGTTTGATACTATAGCCTCGTATAAGGACTGGTTCATTGTATGCATTCCCCACTGTTTTCCTGTCTGTATTACCGAATATATCTGCTCTATCTTTGAATCTCTTATAATATTTTTTACGCTGTCGTGAATCATAAGGACTTCAGAAATAAGAACCATTCCTTTCCCGGTAAAATGCGGCAAAAGCTGCTGTGAAATTACAGCTTTTAAAGTCATCGACAGCTGTGTTCTTATCTGCGGCTGCTGATGAGCGGGAAAAGAGTCTATTATTCTGTTTATTGTTGAAGTAGCATCCATGGTATGCAGTGTTGCAAATACCAAATGTCCTGTTTCGGCAAGAGTTACAGCGGCAGCCATTGTCTCATAATCACGCATTTCTCCGATAAGTATTATATCCGGATCCTGTCTTAAAACATACCTCAAAGCGCCAGTAAAAGATTCCGTATCGGTACCTACTTCTCTTTGAGTTACTATACAGTTTTTATGCTGATGAAGATATTCTATAGGGTCTTCTATAGTTATTATATGCCCGTTTCTGTTTTCGTTGATATAATTAATCATTGATGCAAGAGAAGTTGTTTTTCCGGAACCGGTTGCCCCTGTAATAAGAACAAGCCCCTTTGGCAAATCGACTATATCAAAAATTATTTTAGGAAGACCAAGTTCTTCAAAACTCTTTGTTGTATTTGGAAGAAATCTCATTGCCGCGCCTATCGAGCCTCTCTGTTTGTACACATTTATTCTGACTCTTCCTACATTTTTAACAGGAAATGACGCATCAAGTTCATTATTTTTTTCAAATCTTGCGATTTGCTCGTTTGTAAGAGCCGAATAGATTATTTCTTCTGCCATATCTTTGGTAAGGGCTGTCTCTCCCATTGGACGGACAAGAGTATCTATTCTCATCATAGGCGGAATTCCGACGCATATGTGCAAATCCGATGCAAGATTGTCACATATTTCTTCCAAAAGATCGCTTAAAGTGTAAGTTTTCATTTTTATATCCTTTTGTTGTTTTTAAGCCTTTCATAAACAGCGTCCGGCACGAGTTTTTTAAAATCTCCGTTGAGAGCTGCTATTTCTCTTACCATGCTTGATGACAAAAAAGTGTATTCCTGCGCAGGCATCAGAAAAACCGTTTCTATTTTTCTGTTTAATGTCCTGTTCATAAGAGCCATCTGAAATTCATATTCAAAATCGGATAAAGCTCTTAATCCTCTTACAACAACAAAACTGCCTATATTGTCAAGATAATCTACCAACAACCCTGAAAACGAATCTATCTGCACGTTTTTTAAGGAAGATGTAGACTGTCTCATCATTTCAACTCTTTCTTCCAAAGAAAAGAGGTGTTCTTTGTTTTGATTATGGGTTATGGCAACTATAACTTTTGGAAATATTACAGATGCCCTTGATATGATATCTATGTGTCCGTTTGTCGGCGGGTCAAAACTGCCAGGATAAACGGCAATTAAATTGTTATTCATTGCGATTTTATACCAAATTCCGAGTTTTTTATCAATATTTTCACTCTGAATACTGTTATTATTTGTTTTTTTTTGATAAAATTATCTGAGTTTTAAATTTATAAGCGAGGACTATGATGAAGAGAAGTTGCTATTGCGGAAAAGTTGACGAAAGTTTTTTGACAAAAGAAATAGTTGTAAGCGGCTGGGTCCATTCCAGAAGAGATCACGGCGGAGTTATTTTCATTGATCTTAGAGACAGAGAAGGTCTGGTTCAAATAGTATTTCAGCCTGAAAATAAAGAAATATTTTCAAGCGCGGAAAAATTGAGAAGCGAATTTGTAATATCCGTAAAGGGAACGGTAAGAAACAGACCGTCCGGAACTGTAAATCCGAATATGTTTACAGGTAAAATAGAAATAATTGCCGCAGAACTTGAAATAATAAATTCATGTCCTGCTCTTCCTCTTGAAGTAAATGACTATAAAGAAACCTCAGAAGAAGTCAGACTGAAATACAGATATCTGGATTTGAGAAGGCCTTCATTCCAGAAGAATTTTATATTGAGACATAAAATGCAGCAGGAAATAAGAGATTATTTGAATTCAGAGGGTTTTCTTGAAATAGAAACACCTTTTCTTACAAAATCAACGCCTGAAGGAGCAAGAGATTTTTTAGTGCCGGCAAGAATGGCTCACGGCAGTTTTTACGCTTTGCCGCAGTCTCCGCAGATTTTTAAGCAGATTCTTATGGTTTCCGGTTTTGACAAATATTACCAGGTCGCCAGATGCTTCAGAGATGAAGATTTGAGAGCCGACAGACAGCTTGAATTTACGCAGATAGATATGGAAATGTCTTTCATAGATGAAAACGATATAATGAATATAGTTGAAAATATGCTTGCAAGAGTTTTTAAATCTGCTTTAAATATTGAAATTAAAACTCATTTTGAAAGAATGCCTTATGATACCGCAATGCTCAAATACGGCTCAGATAAACCCGATACAAGATTTGAAATGCTCATTGAAGATTTTACAAAAGAGCTGGCAAACTGCGGATTCGGCGTTTTTAATACCGTAATATCAAAAGGCGGAGCAGTAAGAGGTCTTTGCATACCCGGCGGAGCAAAATTTTCAAGATCCGAAATAGACGGTCTTACAAAATTTGTTGCGGAATACGGGGCAAAAGGACTTGCCTGGATGAAAGTTACAAATTCGGGTGCGGAATCAAATATAGTAAAATTCTTTAAACCCGAGGAAATTTCCGAAATAATAAAAAAATTCAACGCAAAAGACGGCGATTTGCTCGTATTTCTTGCCGATGAAGAAGAAACGGTAGCCCAAGGACTTGGAGCTCTCAGGCTCAAAATGGGCAAAGAACTGGGATTAATAGATAAAAGCAAATATAATTTTTTATGGGTTGTTGATTTCCCTATGTTCTCATGGGATAAAGAAGAAAAAAGATGGGCCGCAATACACCATCCTTTCACTTCCGCCCAGGAAAAAGACAAAGACAAACTTACTTTTGAAGATGCCGGTAAAGTTAAAGCAAGAGCTTATGATGTAGTTTTAAACGGCGTAGAACTCGGCGGCGGCTCGATAAGAATACATAAACAGGAAATGCAGTCTAAAGTATTTGATCTTTTAAACATAACTCATGAATCGGCAAAAGAAAAATTCGGATTTTTGCTCGATGCCCTTACGTACGGAGCTCCGCCACATGGCGGCCTTGCTATAGGTTTCGACAGACTATGCGCTTTGCTTGTGGGCGAAGATTCGATAAGAGAAGTGATAGCGTTCCCAAAAACACAGAAGGCGATATGTCCTCTTTCAAACGCTCCTTCGGTCGTATCTGAAAAACAGATTAAGGAACTCGGCATAAAAATAATTCAAAAAAATCCGCTTTCAAAGCAGGAGGAACAAAAGTAACGCGTGAATAAATTAAACGACTGGCTGAAGGCGCAGATAAAGTTATGGCTGCTTTTTCTGATAAGAAAGCTGGATGAAAATTATCACAATGTTCCTATAATAAGATTATCCGCAGACAGTTCATTTAACCGCAAACTTAAGATTCCGTTTGCAGTTATTATGGCAGTTACAAGCATAATTCTTTATTCCATGATTCTGTTTCAGGTCGGATTATCCTTGAGAAATGCGGTCGCCGTATTTATTATTTTTTCAATAATATTATTCTTTGTGATTTTTTACATAACCAAAAGCACTAAAATTTCAAAAATAGACAATGACACTGCGATTCTTGTAAGTTTCATACTTATAGTTTCTCTTCTGATATTCCAAATATTTGAACATTCTCTGTCCCCGGTTGCGTTTCCGATGTCGGCGTTTGCGATGATTCTTTCGGTTCTTATCTCGCTCAGAGCCGGATTTATTTACATTTTTGTGATGACAATTTTTTTAGCCGTAACCGACAACTTTAACAATATAACGCTTATCACTCATTTTATCGGATGTTTAACTTCGGTAATAGGAATCAAAGAAATCAGCAAGCGTTCGCAATTTGTAAATGTGGGCATAAAAGTATCAATGTCTATGATATTGTTTGTTATAGTTCTGTATCTTTTCGGGATTTATACTCCTGATGAGGCAAAATACAATGCCTGGTTCTCCCTTTTAAGCGGATTTTTGTCGGTACTTATAGTATTGTCGACTCTGCCGATACTTGAAACTCTTTTTTCAAGAACTACAAACATGAAACTTATAGAACTTGTCGATTTTAATAATACTCTGCTTAAGAGGCTTATGGTTGAAGCTCCCGGCACATATCACCATTCGCTTATAACGGCGTCTCTTGCCGAACAGGCGGCCACGGCAATAGGAGAAAATTCACTTCTTGCACGAGCAAGCGCCTATTACCATGATATAGGAAAATTAAAAAATCCGGAATATTTTATAGAAAACCAGCATTCAAAAAAAAATCCGCATGACGAATTGTCGCCTTCTCTTTCAGGGCTCATTCTCATATCACATGTAAAAGACGGCGTAGCGCTTGCAAAAAAATATAAAATAGACGACATTATAATTCAGGCGATAAACGAACACCACGGAACTTCCATAATACAGTATTTTTACAATAAAGCCCTTGAGCAAAATAAAGAATTAAACGAGCAGGATTTCAGATACCCGTGCCATAAACCGACAACGAAAGTAACAGCAATTCTCATGATAGCCGATTCTGTTGAGGCGATATCAAGAGTTCTGACCGATAAAAATGCCGGCAAACTTAAAGAAGTAGTTGAAAAAGTCATAAACAATAAATTTACCGACGGCCAGTTTTCCGAATGCCCCATTACTCTGGCTGATCTTGTAAAAATAGCAGAAAATATGACCACAACTTTATGCGGGATATATCATGCAAGAATCGAATACAAAGAAATTGAAAAAAAATAAATTCAAATCATCTCTGTTTTTTACGGGTTTTGACAAAAAACATATTCCGGCGCTTAAAAAAACCGCCGAGTTTGCGCTGAAACATGAAAAAATTAAAAATTATCACATAAGTTTTACAATGATTTCCGACGCTGAAATAAAAAAAATGAACAGAAAATTCAGAAAAGTAAACAGAATAACCGACGTCATTTCATTTCTTGTATCCGAAGAAAATTTCATGGGAGACATTTACATATCCGACAACAGACCAAAAATAAACGCAAAGAAATACGGCATGTCTCACATTGAAGAATTATGTTATCTTGTTATACACGCGATCCTGCATCTTGAGGGTTATACAGATTATGATCCGAAAAACAAAAATCTGATGTTTTCCAGACAGGATAAAATTTTTAAATGTTTATTTTCTTAGGACTTGTATTTTTAGTGCTTTTTTTTATATCTTCGGCTTTTTGGTCCGCGGCCGAAATTGCGCTGAACCGACTGTCAAAATACAGAATTAAAAAACTGATCGTCTCACACAAATCAATAGCGATTCCTCTGATAAAGTGGCTTGACAGCCCTTATTATTTGCTAACGCTTATTCTTACCGGCAACGTAATTTCCGATATGATGATAAGCTTTCTTGCAACATCTCTTTCCGTTGCCATTTTTTCAATGGTGCAAAGACATATAGTCGAATTTTTCACATGGATAATATTGACATTTCTGGTTCTTGTCATAGGTGAAATTACTCCTAAGATATACAGCAACGCAAATGCGCAGAAAGTTACTCTTGCCGCAATGCCGGTTTTGACAAAAATAGAATATTTGACAAAACCTTTTCTGCTGCCAGTATATAAAATTTTCGATATCATTTTCAGAAAAAATAACACAAACACAATACGACCCACTTTAAGCAGCGAAGAAATAAAATCTCTGATAGCAGAAGCCGATAAAGACGGCATTTTTGACAAGGAAATAAGCATAATGATAGAAAAATCGGTAAACTTTACCGAAATATCGGCGGCAAGAATAATGACCCCTTTTGCAAACATAGAATCGGTAAATATAAAAGAAAACACTGAAGTTTTCATAGATAAAATAGTTGAAACCGCAAGAACAAGAGTGCCGGTATACGATGAAATTAAAACAAACATTATAGGATACATACATATAAATGACGTCCTTCAGATTTTAAAAGAAAAAAATGAAAATGCCGTAAAAGATTTTATAAAACCGGCTTATTTTATACAGGAAGATAAAAAAATAAACGAACTGCTTAAAGAATTGCAGTCAGGAAGAACCCACATAGCTTTTATAAAAGATTCAAAAAATAAAATTATAGGAATGGTTGCCCTTGAAGATATAGTCGAAGAAATTGTAGGAGAAATTCTTGACGAGTACGAATTATGATTATTATTATATTTAAACTAATCCTTTTTTGCATGCTTGTTATTTTTGTTGCATTTTTTTCGGCGGTTGAAACCGCTCTTACAAGCCTGTCTCATTCAAGCATGAGAAGACTGAAAGAAAAATACAACAAACTGCATAAATATATTACCGCATGGGAAAAAAACCAGCAGGATATCATAACGTCAATATTGATTCTCATGAACATATCGGTTGTTGCCGTCGGTGTAGTATCTACTTCTCTTGAAATAAGCCTGATAGAACATTTCTCTTTAAATAAAACATTATGGGCCGTAATTTTTACGGCAATTTCAATATTGATAGTACTGGTTTTTGGTTCAATAATACCTAAAACAATAGCAAGATATAACGTAGAGTTCTTTTCATTAAAAACTCTGCCTTTAATAATTGCCCTTTCGGATTTAACGCAAAAGCTGAACACATTCCTTGTTTCAATTTCAACTTCAATGCTCAATTTTTTCGGACGAAATACTGCAGAACCTGCCTCTATAGAAGCAGATGAAATCGATTTTCTTCTTTCAAACGCGGAGGTTTCTCCGTTGTCGCCGGTATCAAGAAAAATAATCAAACGCATAATCGAATTCAGAAAAACAAAAGTAACTCAGGTCATGGTTTCGAGATCTGAAATACTTGCTGTTGACATAAACAGACCTCAGGATACGATAATAGACGAAATTATCGCAAATAAATTCACAAGAATTCCCGTATACAGAGAGTCAATGAATAATATAATAGGAATGATTCATATAAAAGATCTTGCTATGACCTGGCGCAGCGGCGGAGTTTTAAGAATTGAAGATATCATAAAACCGGTATACTACATACCTGAAACGGCCCACATAAAACAGCTTTTTATAAATTTCCAGAAAAACCACCAGCATATCGGAATAATAGTCGACGAATTCGGTTCGACTATAGGGCTTGTAACGATAGAAGACATCCTTGAAGAAATCATAGGAGAAGTCTGGGATGAATATGATATACAGGAAAGAAATATTGTAAAATTAAGAGAAAATGAATATATTATAAACGCTTCCGAATCGATATCAAACGTAAATGACGAACTTAAACTTTCGATACCGGAAGAACATTTTTCGACTATTAACGGATGGGTATTGGAATGTTTCGGATACATACCGAAAGTCTATGAAAAGACAACGTGGAAAAATTTTGAAATAGAAATAGACAGCGCTACTTCAAAAAAAATAAAGAGAATCATTTTGAGAAAAAAAGATGTACTATAATTTAAACGCACTTATATTAAACAGCTCAACTTCGTCGGAAGCGGATAAAACCGTCACTCTTTATACTCCCGATTGGGGAAAGATTCATGCCGTAGTCCCGAGTGCAAAAAAAATAGTCGCAAAACTTTCGCCTGCCACAGAACCGGTAACTGAAAGCGAAATAACGATTTACCAGACAAGCCCCCATTCAAAACCGACTGTAACAGGCGCCAGAATTTTGAATAATCACACGCCTGTAAAACAGGATATCAAGAAATATTATATCGCATTATACGTAAGCGAATTAAGCGATAAATTCGCCCCGACAAATATGCCAAATGAAAAAAAATATGATTTAATATCAAGGACGTGGCATTTGCTCGGGTCATCCGAGGTCCCTTTAAGAGTTCTCACGGCTTTTTCGCTAAGACTTCTTAAAATTTCAGGATACAGCATGACGGACTACGTTGCAAGGCAGTCTGCAATGAGAAAAGATGATTTCTGCTGTCTTCAGAAAATTTCAAACTGCTCAGGCGATGATCTTGAATGCCTTGAAGGATTTGACGGCAGAAAAGACACTTTAATGTGGAATTATGTCGAAAATTATATCAAAACTTATGTGCCGCAGCTTGCTGTAGGCACATTTTTAAAAAAAATTAAATTTATAAATTAGGGGATACAATGAATTTTCAAGACATTATTATGAGGCTTCATAAATTCTGGGCGCAGGAAGGATGTCTTATATGGCAGCCGTACGATTTGGAAAAAGGAGCCGGAACTTTCAATCCTGCGACATTTTTAAAATGTCTGGGACCAAAGCCGTGGAACGTTGCCTATGTAGAACCTTCAAGAAGGCCCACTGACGGCAGATACGGAGAAAATCCGAACAGGCTCCAGCATTATTACCAATTTCAGGTTATTATGAAACCTGCTCCGGCAAACATACAGCAGCTTTATTTAAAAAGTCTTCAGACCATAGGGCTTGATCCTAAAGAACATGACATAAGATTTGTTGAAGACGACTGGGAATCGCCGACGCTTGGCGCATGGGGACTTGGCTGGGAAGTATGGATAGACGGAATGGAAGCGACGCAGTTTACTTATTTCCAGCAAATAGGCGGAATTGAATTAAATCCGATATCGGTAGAAATAACATACGGACTTGAAAGACTCGCAATGTATTCGCAGAAAAAAGACAGCGTTTACGATTTAATGTGGACAGACGACGTAACTTACGGAGACGTTCATCTTGAAGACGAAAAACAATGGTCAAAATATAATTTTGAAGTTGCAAATACTGAAATGCTTTTAAAACATTTTAACGATTGGGAATCCGAGGCAAAAAAACTCGTTGAATCAAATTTAGTGCTCCCGGCATACGACGCCGTAATGAAATGCTCTCATCTTTTTAATATGCTTGACGCAAGAAGCGCAATATCGGTTTCAGAAAGAGTAAATTATGTTTTAAGGGTGAGAACTCTTGCGAAAATGGTGGCTGAAGGATATATGAAACTTCTTGGCGAGAATAAATAGCGACTTTAATATTCGGACTGCAACTTTGAATTTTAAAACCTTACGTACCGTACGCTCCGCTCGACTTGTGTACGCTACGGTTTTAAAATTCTTCGTTTCGCCACAAATCTTAAAGTCTTAAAACGGCAAAAACAAAATAGAAAAATTATAAATAAAAATATAAATTCAAACAAAAAGGATAAAAAAAATGGCAAAAAACGTATTGCTTGAAATAGGAACTGAAGAAATACCGGCTTCGTATATCGCGCCGGCTCTTGATCAAATGAAAAAAAGCACCGCAGATATGCTTAACGCAATCGGTTTGGTATTTGCCGAAATAAAAACATACTCTACTCCGAGAAGACTTATACTCTTTATAACTGATGTCGCCGAAAAAAGCGTTGATAAAAACCAGGAATTTAACGGACCTGCCGTCAAAGCCGGCAAAGATGCAAACGGCAACTGGACGCAGGCTGTTTTGGGTTTTTCAAAAAAACACAACATAAATCCTGAACAACTTCAAATAAAAGATACGGAAAAAGGGCAGTATTACTGTCATATACAAAAAATAAAAGGAGTAAAAGCTTCATCGGCTCTTTCTGAAATTTTTCCAGAAGTTATCAAAAAAATATATTTTCCGAAAACTATGGTTTGGGAAAGTTCTCTTATGAAATTCGCAAGACCCGTAAGAACGATAACCGCTATGTACGGAGATAAAGTCATCAAGTTTTCAATGGCTGACGGCGCTCTTGTATCATCAAACAAAACAATCGGACTTCATGCTCTGAGCACAAAACCCGTAGTAATAGACAACGCGGACAATTACAAAACAATACTGCAGAACAACTGTATTCTCGTTGACCAGTCCGAAAGAAGAGAAAGAATCATCAATTCCATAAATGACGCGGCAAACTCCATATCGTGCAAAGCGATTCTTGACGAAGACCTTATAAACGAAGTAAACCAGCTTGTTGAATATCCGACGGCGGTTCTGTGTAAATTCGATGAAAAATATCTTAAACTTCCTCCCGAAGTTTTGATAACATGCATGAAGAAAAAACAAAAATGTTTTGCGGTAAAAGATGAAACCGGCAAACTTACAAATTATTTTATAGGTATCAGAAACGGAAAATCAGAGTATTTAAACATCGTCAGGACCGGTTATGAAAAAGTCGTAATCGCAAGGCTTGCGGATTCAGAATTTTTCTATGAAAACGATTTAAAGAAAACAATCGACGCTTCCCTTGAAAGACTTAAAGGACTTGTATTCCAGAAAGAAATAGGAACGGTATATGAAAAACTTGAAAGAATAAAAAGTCTTGCCGGCTTTATTTCCAAAGAAAACAATCTTTCCTGCTCAGTGGATAAAATAAACAAAACTGTCAGCATATCAAAAACTGACCTTGTCAGCGAAATGGTGTTTGAATATCCTGAGCTGCAGGGCATTATGGGACGTATTTATTCTAAGGTATCCGGCGAATCCGATGAAATATCACTGGCAGTAGAACAGCATTACTGGCCTTTAAGCGCCTCAGGAAATCTTCCCGAAAGCACACTTGCGGCAGTAATATCAATGGCCGATAAAATAGACACTCTTGCGGCTGATTTCGCAATAGGCCTTGAACCTTCAGGTTCGGCAGACCCTTACGGCTTAAGAAGAATGGCAATAGGAACAATAAGGATGATCGCCGAATTTATACCTGAAGCCGACGCTGAAAAAATAATAGAAGAAGCTTTAAAAAATATGCCTGAAAAAATAAAACAGCTTGATACTTATAAAACGGCAAAAGAAAGACTTATAAAGTTTTTTTGGAGCAGAATAGAAAACATATACGAAAATGAAGGTTTTAAGTTTGATGAGGTTAAGGCCGTAACAGCGCCTGCCCAAAAAAACGGTTTTAAGTCGCTCGGCGACATAAAAATAAAATTATTATTTTTAAATCAGGCAAGAAAAGAACCTGTTTTTGAATCAATAATCACAATATTCAAAAGAGCAAATAATCTTGTCCAGCAGGCAAAAAAACAGAAGCTGGAAATTACGGCGGCAATCAATGAGTCTCTTCTGACCGAAGATGCCGAAAAAAAACTTTACGCCCAATACGCCGCAACATCGCAACATTTAAAGAACTTCGTTGCTTCAAAAAATTATCAAAAAGCCCTTAATACTTTAAACGATATCAAACCTCATCTCGATAATTTCTTTGAAAACGTAATGGTTATGTGCGATGATAACGCGTTGAAACTCAACAGGATTTCTCTTATAGCCGCAATTACGGGCGGTTTTGATTCTTTTATAGATTTATCTCTGTTACAATAAACGGCAAATGAAAAAAATTAAAAGATTTCTAAGAACCGATACCGCTTTTTTTATAATTCTTGCCGCCGTTGTTTTTATAATTTACGGAAAAACTATAAATTATCAGTTTACAAATCATGATGATTATACTCTGATAACACAAAATATAAATTTTATATCGGATTTTAAAAATATACCTAAATTATTTACAACATCATGCTATTATTCAAATGACTATCAATATTACAGGCCAATACTAACTCTTTCTTTTACACTGGAAACTATCTTTTTTAAAACTAACCCAAAGATTTACCATTTTATGAATATACTACTGTTTATTTGTGCAGTGTATTTGACATATATGCTTTTATTAAAACTCAAATTTAACAACATAACATTAAAATTTCTATGTTTATTAATGGCTGTCCATCCAGCATTTGCATCATGCGTTGCATGGTTGCCAGCAAGAAATGATGTTCTATTGATGATATTTTCCATGTTAGGTTTCATTTCCCTTATTAATTATTTAAGACAAAATAGGTTATATCAATTAATAGCATTTATATTATTCTTCTTTTGCGCTTTATTAACAAAAGAAACGGCAATAGTATTCATATTTCTGTTTATTTTATTAATATACTGTTTTAATTTAAAAATCGGACAAAATCAGATAATTAAGATAATATCCCTTTTAATTCCTACAGTTACGGTATATTTTATTTTAAGGAATCTATCAGTAGCAGATATCGATATAAACGAATATTTGATAAACTGGCAAGACTATATACTCAACACTTTATTCAATTTTATGATGTTTATTTATAAATTTATTTTTCCATTACATATGCCAATAATTTTATATAACGTCAAAATTAATATTTTTATATTAATTGTCAATATTGCTGTTTGTATTCTCTTGTATATTTTATATCACAAAAATGCCATAAATAAAAAATTCATTATATTTAGTCTTATATGGATTTTTTTATGTTTACTACCCACATTTTTATTGCAAAAATCTCATTATCTTTTTATGACTCACAGATTGATACTGCCGTTCCTAGGAATCGCTATAATATTACATGAATTCATAAATAAAATTTTAAAGAAATTAATTCAGACTCAATATTTATACTGCTTATTTATAATGTTATTTTTATTTCTTGGATACACATCCCATATACAGGCATCTAAATATAAAAATGGAGATATTTATGTAGAAAATGCAATTCATGATGCTTCTAACTCACCCATGATCATGGAGCTTATTGCTAAAAAATATTTACATGCTCGAAATTTTTATAAAGCAAAAGAATATATAAACAAGGCTATATTATTATGTGAAGATAATTATACTTATCAAGCAACTTTAGCTTTGATATTACAAAAAGAAGGAAATTTCAATGATGCAGAAAAAATATATTTTAAATTAATATCTTTATCAAAGAAGAATAAAGCTCTGTGTTTAAAAAGATTAAGTGAAATATCTATTAAACAGAAGAACTACCAAAAAGCATTAGTTTATGCAGAACAAGCATATTTTTTAAAGCCATATACTAAAGAATTTGCTGAACATTTGGCAATAATTTATGCTCAAACCGGGAAATATAAAGAATCTTCATATATTCTTATAGATTTATTAAAATATGATAAAAAAAATGATAACTATTATTACAATCTAAGTCTGCTATATGAAGCTTTAAATGATAGGAACAAATCTATTTACTATATAGAAAGAGCCATGAAATTAAATACAACAAACATAATATATCAAAAACATTTTCTTAAATTAACAAACAAAACATACGTCTAGATTGATAGTTTATTTTAAAAATGTTACTGTTGGCTATACATGAAAAAAATTAAAAGATTTCTAAGAACCGATACCGCTTTTTTTATAATTCTTGCCGCCGTTGTTTTTTTTCTTTATGCAAAAACAATAAATTATGAATTTATAAAATACGATGATGATACGCTGATCACGAGAAATATAAATTTTATTTCAAATTTTTCAAATATACCTAAATTATTTACAACATCATGCTATTATCTGTCCAACTACTCGTATTACAGACCGATACTCACGTTATCTTTTGCCGTTGAATCAATTCTCTTCGGCAACAATATAAAGATGTACCACTTTTCAAACATACTTCTGTTTTTTGCAAGCATTTTTCTGATGTATATTTTTCTAAAACATCTAAAACAAAATACTACTGTCATAAAATTGATATGTATTCTTGCGGCCGTTCATCCTATATTTACGTCATGCGTGGCGTGGGTTCCGGCAAGAAACGATACTCTTCTTATGATATTGATTTGTCTGTCTTTTATTAATCTTATAAATTACCATAACTCCGGAAAAAACTTAAATCTGTTTTTATTTCTTTTATTTTTTATTGCTGCTCTTTTTACAAAAGAAAACGCGATTGTCGTAATACCGATATATATATTGTTTATATACCTATTTAAACTCAAATTTACCAAAAAACAAATTTTAAAAACGGCAGCGGCGATTATTTTTATTCTTGCGGGATATTTTGCAATACGAAGCATATCTGTTTCCGGAATGGGCATAAATATATTTGAGTGGCAGAAATACGGAACATACATTCTAACCGGAACTATGACATATATTTCAAAATTTTTGATACCTGACTCCATGCCTGTAATGATATATGATATAAGCCTTAATGCCAAACCACTTATTCTAAATATGGCGTTTGCCGTATTTATTTTTGTTTCATACCGTAAAAAAATGTTAAGTGCAAGAATCATAATATTTTCGTTAATATGGCTCGTTTTATGGCTTTTGCCGACTTTTCTTATGAATGATTACGCTCTTTTATTCCACAGATTTCTGATACCGTCATTAGGACTTGCTCTTATATTCGGCGAATTTACAGGAAATCTTATTAAAAAACACATCATTCTGAAAAAATATTTGTTTGTGATTTTCGCAACTTTATTTTGCGCATATTTTTATGCGGCCCGCATTCAGGCCGATAAATACGCCGAACCTGCCGTATTCTGGGCAAACGCTTATTCGGACGCGCCGAATTATCATGTTGCATGCCACGGTTTTTCACAAAGATTTCTTGAAATAGGCGACTATCAAAAAGCATGGCATTTTATTTCAATTGCCGATCAATATTCGCCTGGCAGCTATTTACTTGATATGGCCGCAATTTTATTATACGAGGAAAAATATGAAGAAGGAGAAAAACTTCTTTTGAAAGCGGCTCAATTAAATTCAAACGTAAAAGACCTTGTTTACGGCAATTTAAGCAAAATATACATTAAGAAAAATAACATAAAAAAGGCTCTTGAATATGCCCAAATGGGATATGAAATAAACAGCAATGATATCGAATTTTCAAAACTTATGATTACCGTTTACACTTTAAACGGATATTTTAAAAAAGCTCTTGATATATGTCTTGAACTCTTAAAATACGATAAAAAAAATGCCCAGTATTATTATAAAGCAGCCGAATTATACGAACTTATGAAAGACTATAAAAATGCAAAAAAATACATCACGCAAGGGCTTAAACTTGCGCCTGAAAATGTACAGCTTATCGAAAAGGCAGAATTTCTAAAGAGACTAAATAATGAAACAACTTAATTTATTTTTACGATCTAATTTCGGTTTTTTTATAATTCTGTCGATAATAGTATTTGCCATTTACGGCAAAACGATCAATTACGAATTTACAAATCATGATGATGATGTGTTAATAACGAGAAACATTAATTTCATTTCCGAATTCAAAAATATACCAAAATTATTTACAACCTCATGTTATTACTCGGATGATTTTCCATATTACAGACCAATCCTTACTCTGTCTTTTGCAATAGAAACAATATTATTCGGCAATAATACTAAAATTTTTCATCTGTCAAATATAATATTATTTATTTTAAGTATTTATTTAATGTATGTTTTTATATCACGTTTAAAACAGAATTCCGTTATTTTAAAATTTATATGTATTCTTATAGCGGTTCATCCTGTATTTTCTTCATCTATAGCGTGGATACCGGCCAGAAATGACACCCTGCTTCTTATATTTACATATCTGTCGTTTGTAAATTTGACAGAATATATAAAATTCAATAAAAATATGAATTTATCTATTTTTATTGTAACTTTTTTTATCGCACTTTTAACTAAAGAAACTGCGGTAATTTTGTTGCCGACCTATATTGTTTTCATATATACATTTGATTTAAAGATAAACAAAAATCAAATAATAAAAATAATTTTCTATTTGCTTCCTATTATTGCCTTTTACTTATACTTAAGAAATATTTCAATTACAAACAATACTATCAATACATTTGAATCCGGAAAACATATTTGGGATTCGTTAAACGGAATCGCCGCATATATATCAAAAATCTTAATACCGGATTATATCCCGGTTATGTTATACAAATTTAATATTACGCCTTTTGTCATAGTATTAAATTTATTATTATTTTTATTGTTATTAATTTGCCTAAACAAGAAACTAATAAATATTAAAATTTTATTATTCGGTTTTTTCTGGATGATTATTTGGTTATTGCCAACTTTTGTTGCACCGGATTCCGTTTTTTTATTCCACAGACTATTAATACCTATAACAGGGTTGATAATTATATTTTATGAAATCATTAACAATGCAATAAAAAAATTCCCTGTTTTAAAAAAATACTTTATATTTATTTTTATTATATTATTCCCAACATATTTCTTCGCTTCGTCAATACAAGCTAAAAAATTTACGAATTCTGATACTTACTGGGTTAATGCTTATTATGATGCGCCTATTTATCACGGCACATGTTATTTTATTTCAAAAATATATCTAAAAAATAATGATTATCAAAAGGCTAAAGAATTTTTATATAAAGCGATAGAATACAGCAATAATTCTCCTCTATATTCATCAGATCTAGCTTTAATATATGCTTATGAAAAAAATTATGAAAATGCAAAAAAAGAATATTTACGTTCAATAGAAGCGAACATAAATGTTGCATACAGTTTCAGGAATCTAAGCGGAATATATCTATATCAAAACGATATGAAGAATGCTTATTTGTATGCCGAAAAAGCATTTAATCTTGAACCATACAATATAGATTTTTCTATTTATACGGCAAAAATTTATGCATTATCAAATGAATATCAAAAAGCAATTTACATATACTTAAATCTTATAAAACACGATAAAAAAAATGCGCAGTATTATTATAAAGCAGCCGAATTATATGAACTTATGAAAGACTATAAAAATGCAAAAAAATACATCACGCAAGGGCTTAAACTTGCGCCTGAAAATGCACAGCTTATTGAAAAAGCGGAAAGTTTAAAGAAAATTAAAAATGATTCTATTTAAAAGACCTGTCATAACCATTCTTTTTTTATACGTTTTATTTATACTTTTTGCGGATTACAGCGGAATGTTCTCTGCCGAAAAAAGAAGCGTTTTTGCAAATTATGCAGGCGCAAAAAACACAATAACCGGAAAAATAATAAGCGAGCCGTATTCAAAAAACAACAGAAAACAATTTACGTTGCTGTCTTACTCAATAAACGGATTGCCTGCAAAAGAAAAGATTATGGTTTATGCCGATACTTTACCGGACATAAAATACGGCGATTTACTGGAACTGAACGGAAAAATACAAATCCCTCCCAAACCGGCATTTCCCGGCAATTTTGATTACTCAAAATATCTTTCCAGACAAAACATCTACACTTTGCTTTATGCTTCTGACATAAAAATAACAGGCGCCGATCCGGCATTTATTAAAAAAATCGCGTTGGCGGCAAAAAACGACGTATCCGATAAATTTGAAAGTTTTTTCAAACAGCCGTATTCATCGGTGCTTGAAGCAATGTTTATAGGCGAAAAATCTTCTATCGATGACGACACAAAAAATATTTTCATAAATACGGGCCTTATACATATTCTTGTTGTAAGCGGAATGAACGTAGGGTTCTGCGTAATTATTTTTTTATTTTTGTTTAAATTTTTCAGACTCCCCATGAAATACGTTTATCTTCTTACAATTCCGGCAATATTTTTTTATACGATAATGACAGGAGCAAATCCGCCTGTCGTCAGAGCCTCAATAATGGCATTATGTATATTGATATCTCTGATTATCGACAGAGAACCTCTTGTTTATAACGCCATGGCTTTATCGGCTCTTATAATACTTATTTTCAATCCTCAGGAACTTTTTACGGCGAGCTTTCAAATGTCTTTTACGGCGACTCTTGGAATAATATATTTGTACCCGAAAATTAATTCATCTTTAGGCAAAATTCAAAACAAATATCTCAGATGGTTTTGGAATGTTGTAAGCGTTACGATTGCCGCTCAGGCGGGGATTCTGCCTGTTCTTATGTTTTATTTCGGTAAATTATCATTAATATCTTTCTTGGCAAATATCCTGATAGTGCCGGCCGTAGGATTTATAGTGGCATTCTCTTTTATGTTTTATGCGACGGCTTTTATTTCTCAGTGGATTGCGTTGTTTTTTTCAATACTGCTTTCGGGAGTAATAAACGTCATGCTTTCGCTTATAAGATTTATGGCGGATTTCCATTTTTCAATGATTTATGTAAAAATACCGTCAGTTACAGCAATTATATTTTATTATTTTGCGCTTATAACAATGCTTGAATTCAGCCGAAACAGAAAAATACTTACAGGGCTCTTTCTGCTTATTGCGGCTGGTGCAATAATATCGTTTCGAAATCCCGACTTTAGCGAAACTTTTGAAACTCAAAAAAACATAACAACTCATATTAAACAAAAAAATACAAATATAATAATTTTTAAACAGCTCAAGAAAGACAAATATTATTTTTCAAATTTGAACCAATATCTTCACGCAAAAGGCATAAACAAAATAGACCAGTTCTGCACAAACAGCAGCGATGATATAAAAACAAATATGCCGGATATGAAAATAACGGAAGTTTTATATTCCGATTAATTTCATTTTTTAAAAACCTGCCCCAAAACAGAATCATTATCTATGAAATTTAAAGCTTTTTCAAAACTGTCTTCTTCAGATAAAACCGTATAATAATTTTCTTTTACCGACGGTGCCTGTTTTATCGCTTCAATAAATTCTTTTTTATCAAAACTTTCCGAAACAAAATTTATAAAACCGGTTTTAAGCAGAAAATCTTTTACAAGTTCGGCTTTATTATTCTGCAAAAGAGAGCACAAATATGTCGCAACTCCAACCTGAAGTCCGTGCATTTTAGGGCATTTTGAAACATTATCAAGAGCATGCGAAATAAGATGTTCGCTGCCGCTTGCCGGTCTTGAATATCCCGCTATTTCCATAGCTATTCCGCTTAAAACAAGCGAATTTACAAGCCTGTACTGAAATTCATTATCCTTAGGGTTATGCAGATTATCGCATGTGAGAATATCAAGAGAATTATTTGAAATCAAAGCCGCAAAATCACTGTAATCGTCTTTCTTTTTTAAAAAAGCCTGTTTCCAGTCCCAAAGAGCCGTAATTTTTGAAATAATGTCTCCCACGCCTGAATATAAAGTCATTTCCGGAGCCTTGCTGATTATATCAAGATCTGCGACTATTCCGTACGGCATGGTTGATTTTACGCTTTTTCGTTTGCCTGAAACCAAAAGCGAAGCGTTAGGACTGCAAAAACCGTCGTTTGAAACCGAAGTAGGAACGCTTATAAAAGGCAGTTTTAAAACATGCGCGCAGTATTTGCTGTAATCCAGAGCCTTTCCGCCTCCTATTCCCAAAAGAACATTCGTGTCCGAAGGTATTTTAAAAGCGGTATGAATTATATTTTCTATTCCTATGTCGTTTATTGTATCCTTGCATACAACCTGAATGTCAAAAAGCTCAAATCCCGAATAAAGATCATCGGCCACAAGCGATTCTATGCCATCGCTGAAAAAAATTGCAACTTTTATATATTTTCTGTCAAAAAGGTATTTGCCTATTTTATGTATTTTCCCGTGCCCTATTTTCAAAAGAGCAGGAATATTGATAACTTTAGCCTGCGTCATAAAACCTCCTCAAATAATCCAATATATCTTTAAAATTTTCAAACTTTTCTGTTTTTATATTTGCCTGTTTACACATATCAAGAAGGATACTTTTCGCAAAAACCGTATCAGCTATTTTTGACGGCAGAAAATCAGGACGTCCGTCCCCTGCATAAATTGTGAAATATCCTTCTGTTTTTAATTTCTTAATCAGAGCTTCTTTTGATATCCCCGTGTTTGGATCGTAAAAAGGATCATTTTTATCGGGAGATATAAGATGCAGTCCTTTTTCCTGTGAATATGTCCCTTCGTTTGAAACAACCTGTATTTCGTATTTCTTAATTTCTTTGCCTATCTTTTTTTCAATATAATATTTTGTCCCTGCGCTGCATATATATACGGGAATTTTGTATTCTAAACAAAAATCCATTACATCGTAAAAATATTTATCAATATGTATTGTATCAATAAATTTATCCAATTCGTGCTGAGACAAACGTATCTGCGAAAAAATACCGGTAAGCGCATCAATATGGGTTGTTTTACCTGAAACATAATCATGCCACGGTTTTAAAGCTTCCGGAGACAAAAGTTGCTCAACAGCCATATTAAAAAAATCTTCTTTAGTTATAGTTCCGTCAAAGTCGCTTATTAAAGCAATTTTTTTATCAGTCATTTTAGCACCCGTTTTTTTGTCTTTTATGTTATTGAAAAATAACCGGATTGTCAATCAAATAATAAACCCGTTCTCTTGTCAAAATTAAATATAAATGTTTTAATATACGAAGTTTATTATTTTTACGGAGAATTCTATGGATACAAAAAAATTGACTAACGAGTATTTGATGCAAACATATAAAAAATCGGATATTGTGGTAAGAAAAGCGCAAGATCAGTATATATGGGATGATAAAGGCAAAAAATATACCGATTTTTTTTCAGGAATCAGCGTATGTAATCTCGGGCACCGTGATAAAACGGTAATATCGGCAATAAAGAAACAGATTGACTGTTTTTTGCATATTTCAAATCTTTACTATGCAAAGCCGCAGGCTGAACTTGCCAAAGAACTGGTGTTAAAATCGTTCGGCAAAGGAGCAAAAGTTTTTCTTGCAAATTCGGGAGCGGAAGCAAATGAAGGCGCGATAAAGATGGCAAGGAAATACGGAAAATTACATAAATCAAAAAACAATAAAGAAAGATTTGAGATAGTAACTTTTAAAAATTCTTTTCACGGAAGGACTTTGGCAACTCTTTCTGCAACAGGACAGGATAAATTTCATAATTTGATTACGCCTCTTGTAGAAAAATTTGTTTATGCCGATTTCAATAATATTGACTCGGTAAAAAAATTGATAAATTCAAATACAGTTGCAGTAATGATAGAACCTTTTCAATGCGAAGGCGGAATGATACCCGCGAAAAAAGATTTTTTAAAACAATTGAGGCAGCTTTGCGACAAAAACGACCTTCTTTTAATATTTGACGAAGTTCAGTGCGGCATGGGAAGGACCGGAAAACTTTTTGCATGGCAGCATTACGGAGTAAAACCCGATGTTTTTACGCTTGCAAAATCAATCGCAAACGGTCTGCCGCTCGGGGCTGTTATTGCCGGCAAAAAAACGGCAAATCTTTTTGTTTTAGGAGACCACGGTTCGACTTTCGGCGGAAATCCCGTGGCATGCGCGGCTGCTTTGGCGGTTTTAAAACAGATGACTCCGAATTTTCTTAAAAAAGAAGTATCGGCAAAAGCAGATTATTTTGTAAAAAAGCTCAATGAGTTAAAGAAAAAATACCCTTCCGTTAAGGAAATAAGGAATATCGGACTTCTTATCGGGGTAGAGCTTGATTTTGCCGCTAAAGATATAGTAGAATTTTGTCTCGACAAAGGCCTGATAATAAACAGTCCGAAAGAAAACGT
Organism: Endomicrobiaceae bacterium; assembly: GCA_963666965.1. Classification (GTDB taxonomy): domain Bacteria; phylum Elusimicrobiota; class Endomicrobiia; order Endomicrobiales; family Endomicrobiaceae; genus Proruminimicrobium. The sequence goes on along the minus strand of OY762939.1, from coordinate 764,378 downwards.
TCTAAGGTTTTTGCCGCCTTTTGTCATAACTAAAAAAAATATAGATTTTGCAATCAAAATACTGGAGGATGCGTTAAAATGTCAGACATTAAAAAAGTAGTAGTAGCCTATTCGGGCGGATTGGACACGTCGATCATATTATCGTGGATTAAAGAACATTACAATGCCGAAGTTATAGCATGCTGCGTAAACGTCGGTCAGGACAAAGAACTTACGGGCCTTAAAGAAAAAGCAATAAGGACAGGCGCTTCAAAAGCCTATATCATAGATGCACAGCATGAATTTGTAACGGATTATATATTCCCCGCAATTAAAGCAAACGCTCTTTATGAAAACAGATATCTTCTCGGGACTTCTCTTGCAAGACCGGTCATAGCAAAAAAAATAGCCGAAATAGCAAAAAAAGAAAAAGCCGACGCGATATGCCACGGAGCAACAGGCAAAGGAAACGACCAGGTAAGATTTGAACTTGCATTTAAAGCCTTGATTCCTGAAGTAAAAATAATAGCGCCGTGGAGAGAATGGGACATAAAATCAAGAAATGACGCAATAGATTACGCAAAAAAAAGAAACATTCCTGTTCCCGTAACAAAAGCTAAACCTTATTCTTCAGATGCTAATTTATGGCACATATCTTATGAAGGCGGAATTCTTGAAAATCTTGAAAATGAATATGACGACTCAATGTTCCAGATGACTGTTTCCCCCAAAGAAGCGCCAAACAAACCGACTTATGTAAAAATAGATTTTGTAAAAGGAATTCCGGTAGCTATAAACGGAAAAACTTTCAAACCTGTTGAACTTATTAAAAAACTGAATCAGGTGGCCGGAGACAATGCCGTCGGAAGAATCGATATCGTTGAAAACAGACTCGTCGGAATGAAATCAAGAGGAGTTTATGAAGCTCCTGCGGCTACTCTTTTGTATTTTGCCCATAACGAACTTGAATCTTTAACAGTCGACAGAGATACTGCACATTATAAGGAAATATTGTCTCACAAATATGCGGAACTTGCTTATAACGGCGTATGGTTTGCGCCTTTAAGAGAAGCTCTTGACGCTTTTATAAACGTAACTCAGAAATATGTAACAGGTTCCGTTACGGTAAGCCTCTATAAGGGAAACATGAAAATTGTTTCAAGAAAAGCAAAGCAGCCTCTTTACTGGGAAGAACTGGCTACTTTTGACAAAGATGCCGTATATAACCAGAAAGACGCCGAGGGTTTTATAAATCTTTTCGGACTGCCTACGAAAGTGCAGGCAATTTTAAGAAAGGAATATAAATGAAAAACTTTGAACAGTTTATAGGTTCTTTTTCGTTTGACTGGCGTCTTGCAAAAGCAGACATTGAAGGTTCAACGGCGCACGTAAAGATGCTTGTTAAAACAAAAATTTTAACAAATTCTGACGGCGCAAAAATAATAAAGGGACTTTCTTCAATACTGAAAGATATTGAAAAAGGATGGCAGCTTCCCAAAGAGGAAGATATCCATTTCGCAATAGAAAAAGAACTTATAAAAAGGATCGGACCTGTCGGCGGCAAAATGCACACGGCAAGAAGCAGAAACGATCAGGTTGCAACAGATTTAAGAATTTATTTAAAAACAGAAATACTTTCGGCAATAAAAATGATTTCGGATTTACAATCGGTTCTTGCACATAAGGCCGAAAAATCAGTTGACGTCATAATGCCGGGATACACGCATCTGCAGCCTGCTCAGCCTGTTTTGGGAGCCCATTATCTTTTGGCTTATGCATGGATGCTTCAAAGAGACAAAGAAAGATTGTCAGACTCATTAAAGAGAGTCAATGTTCTTCCGCTTGGAAGCGCTGCTCTTGCCGGAACTTCTTTTAAAATAGACAGAAATTATACGGCGAAACTTTTAAATTTTGATTCCGTAACACAAAATTCGCTTGATGCCGTCAGCGACAGAGACTTCGCATGCGAATATCTTTTTGATCTTTCGCTTATAGCGGCCCACTTATCAAAACTTGCAGAAGAAATAATAATATGGTCATCGGCAGAATTCGGATTTATCAAAATCGGAGATATTTTCACTTCAGGCTCGTCGATAATGCCTCAGAAAAGAAATCCGGACTGCGCAGAAATAATAAGAGGAAAATCAGGCAGGGTATTCGGAGATTTAACCGCTCTTCTTACAATAGTAAAGGCCCTTCCTCTTGCTTACAACAGAGATTTGCAGGAAGATAAACCGCCGGTATTTGACGCTACGGATACCGTTAAACTTTGCCTTGAAGTTATGACCGATATGATGAATTCATTCTCATTTAACGGCGAAAAAACATTAAAAAGCACTCAAAAAGGATTTATACAGGCAACAGAAATAGCAGATTATCTGGCCAGAAAAAACATACCTTTCAGAACAGCGCATGCAATAGTAAAAGATATAGTCCGTTACTGTATAAACAAAGATAAAACTCTCAATGACATGTCCATAGAAGAATATAAGTGTTTTTCGAAAGAAATAGAAAAAGATATTTTTAAATTTATAGATATAAAAAATATAATAAACGCGAAAAGCTCTTACGGCGGAACTTCAAAGAAATCCGTGTTAAAACAGATTGCGGACATTAAAAAATGTATAAAATAAAAATTGTTGTTTTTTTATCGTTGTTTTTGATTTTTGCAGAGAAAGTCTGCTGCGATTATTCGGAAAGAGTTTTGACTCTTGATTCAAGCATCAGACAGGCCTTGAGCATAAATCACGATGTGTTAATAAACAAACAGTCTATTTTGTTTGCCGAACAGCGTATTAAAAAAACAAAAACTCTTTATTATCCCGTCGTTAATTTCAACATAAATGCCTCAAGATTTTCAAACGATCTGCCGACAGTGATAAACTCGGAATCTCTTCCTAACTTAACATATCTGCCCAGCGGCATTCAGGATTTTTATTATTCAACAAGAATTTCGCTTTGGCAGACGATTTACAACGGCGGCAGAACTTCCGCCACAAATGAGCTTGCAAAAATATCACTCTCACAGGCAAAAAACAAATCCGATATCAAAACAAACGAAGTGATAGCAAACGTAAAAACAAGTTTTTACAAATTGCTTTCTCTTCAGGAGAAAATTAAAATATACGGTAAAGAGCTTGATATTTTGGCTAATAACAGAAACGCCGCGCAGGATTTGGTGAGCGGATTGAAAGATAATATTGAAATTTGCCGGTATGAATATAACATGCAGATGCTTGATTTTCTTAACCTGGTAGGTCTCAGCCTTGATACTACGGTGGAATTATCAGGCACAATGGAAATACAGGATTTAAATCTTGAACTAGATCAATGTATACTGTGGGCATACCAGTTCAGACCTGAAATGAAAAATACCCAGTATCAGGAAACTATGGACGGCATTGAAGTCAATCTTCTTACGATGGAAAAATATCCGACTGTAATGTTCGGAGCGTCTTATGACTGGATGGACGGCAACTCAAGACCTATTGAAAAAAACTGGTATATCTCGTTAAATCTTAACTATCCTATATTTGACGGCGGTTCTCTTTTCGCAAAGATAAAAGAAAAGAAAATTCAGGCAAGGCAGGCAACACTTGAAAGATCAAAAGAAGAAGAAAAGATAAAACTGCAGGTGAGAAAAGCTTTTGAAAAATATACTTTCTGGTATAAAAAAGCAAAAACAGTTTCGTTATCCTATGATCAGTCCGACACAATAAGAGACCTTGAAAATAAAATACGTAAAACTGAAATCATGCACAACTATCTCAAAAGTCTTTTTGAACTGGAATTATCCATTGGAAGACAAATTTCCGATTTAAACCTCAAACTCGCGGAATAACATGAAAAAATTCACAGTTTTGATATTGACGTCATTTTTTTTATTTTTAAACAATCCTCTGTTTTCCTTAGACCAGGAAACATTTCTTCAGAATTATTTATGGGATAAAGTATCAAATCTTCCGGCTTCAAAAAAACCTAGAATAGTTATCGTTTTGGGCGGCGGCGGCGCGAGAGGCTTTGCGCACATAGGAGTTCTTAAAGCTCTTGAAGAAGAAAATATTCCTTTTGATATGGTGGTAGGCACAAGTATCGGAGCTTTGGTCGGTTCTTTGTACTGCGCAGGAATGTCAACAAATGAAATTGCAAATATGGTGACAACCATTCAATGGAAAGACATCAGCAATCTGAGCAATATTTCACTTCTTACTCTTTTAATTTCAGAAAAACTTCTTTCAACCGAAAAACTTGAAAAATATCTGCGAAAAACTCTCGGCAACAAACAGTTTTTCCAGCTCAATATACCGTTTGTGTGCATAGCCACCGATATCACAACCGGAGAAAGAATAATACTTAAAGAAGGCGATGTTGCACTTGCTGCAAGGGCAAGCGCCACAATACCTGGCATATTTGCCCCTGTTGAATACGGGCAGCGATATCTTGTAGACGGCGGTCTTGTAGAAAATATACCGGTATCGGTTGCAAAACTTTTTTCGCCGGATGTAATCATAACAGTAAGCGTAGCGGCTGATATAACAAAAAACTCATTCAATAATATAATTTCAACCTTATATCAGGCTATTTATATACAGGGACAGCAAAAAGATGAAATGAACCTTGCTATGTCAGACATTGTAATAAGACCTGATGTTAAAGATATAAGCGTCTTGGATTTAGATAAAGCCAATTACTGCATACAGTCGGGCTTTATCGCAGGAAAAAATAACGCCGGTAAAATCAAAGAAATAATTATTAAAAAAATATATGAAAAATATAATGACTAATATATGCACTCAACACAATAAGTACTTTAAAATAATACCTTATGTCTTAATCTTTGCCGCATGCTTTTTAATATATTTTAAAACTGCATCATACGGACTAAGTGGCATGATAGATGATGATTTTTTCATTCAAGCTACTTTTGAAAATTATTCTTTGAAAGATATTTTTACAAAGACGGTTTTTGCAAACGATATATCGTCTTATTACAGACCGGTATTATCATTGTCTTTTATGTTGGATAACTTTTTTTTTAATTCTTCTCCTTTTGCTTTTCATACAACAAATATATTATTGCATTCTATAGCCGCAATACTATTTTTTTTCTTATTAAACCATTATTATTTTAAACCTCTTCTTTCTTTTATTACAGTTATATTGTTTGTGGCACATCCAATAAACATGTTTGCGGTTGTATGGATTCCTGGCAGAAATGATTTATTGTTGTTTATTTTTCTTATATTGTCAGTAATATTCCTATTAAACTATCTTCAAACACGCAAAAACTATCTTATTTTAATTCATTATTTTTTATTCTTTACGGCCTTACTAATAAAAGAAACTGCTTTGCTTTTCCCTTTTATATATTTTTTAATCTCTTATAAAAAATTATCTAAAACAATATTATCAAAAGCGATCGTCACATGGATATTTTTTTGCATTCTATTTTTAGTTTTACATTTTTCTGCGTCTTCAAAAACATTTACAGCAACGCATTATTACCATACCCTGATCAACAATTATAAAACACTTTTCGATTATTATGCCGGTATATTTTTTTTAAAAATACATTTTTCAGCACATACAAATCTATTTTCTTTTTATTTTGGAATTGCTGCTTTTTTTATGAGTTTTATTTTTGTTTATTTCTGCAAATTACCGAAAAATGAAAAAATTTTATACTTTTTGATGCCACTACTGATTATTGAAATAAATTTATTGTCAGGCCAATTATTTTATCAGGCAAGCAGAATGTATATTCCGCTGGCTTTTATTTTAATAATTTTCACATCATTTTTAGAACAATTGAAAAATAAAAAAATAATGTATTTTATTTTAACAATCTTAATCATTTTATCATCTGTTCTTACCACATCAAAACTTAAAAATTTCAAAGATGGGGTAACTCTTTTGGCGGCAGTTGACGATGAAAAACCGAATTTCAATATAATTTTGGCTAATTTATATTCATATAATTTATTAAAAAACGGCAATACCCATAAAGCTGCCGAGAAAATTAAAGAAATTGCCGAAATAACAGGCTATAAAAACGCGTATAATCTGTATCTTCTGGCCGTAATAAATATATATGAAAAAAATTATCAGCAGGCAATAAATATTCTTGAGCCTATTATCAATTTTGACAAAAAGGATATTTTGATTAAATTATTTATATGCTATAAATACGTTGGAAATTCAGATAAAAGCGCTTATTATTACGATAAATTGGTTGGATTATCAGGCAACGCGAAAACGGCTGATATTTTAATAGAAAAACAAGAGGAAAATTTAAAAAATGTCAAAATATAAATTATTGTTCGCTGTATTGTGTTTATTTCTGGTTTCTCCTCTGTTTAGCCAGACCGAGGACCTGACACAGGAACAAATTCTATCGTCGACAATAGATACTGCCAAGAATAAAAAACAACAGCTGGCCGCGCAGCAGAATCTGATCGTCTACTATATGTCAAATAAAAAATATAACGAGGCAAAAAATATATGCATTCCTCTTATTGATACCGATTCAAAATTATCAAAAAAGGAAAAATTCCAGATTTACATGTATCTTATAGACATATATAAACTGTTAAATAATTACGGAGCCGCAATAGAAACATGTAAAGAAGCGGAATTTTTATATCCGAAAAATATAATACCTAAAATAATACTTGCCGATATATATATGGATAATATTTTATATGAAAATGCAAAAAACAAATATCAGGAGGCGCTTCTCATAGATAAAAAATCAAGACACGCAAACGTAAAAATAGCCGATATCTATGCCATGCAGGGAGCTTTTAATTTAGCGTTTAAACATTATAAAATTGCCCAGGATATACAGCCCGATGTCTGCACATCGATTAAACTTGCAAAATCAGCTATGGAACTCGGTATGGCTGACGAGGCGCTTAAACTGCTTGAACAGGTTTTTGCGGTTGAAATAAATTGCGATATCGCGGTTCATCTTTCAAATCTTTACAAAGAACACGGACGATTTAAAGATGCCGAAAAAACGTTACTTACAGCATTGAAATTCCCGAATGCAAATAAAGATGACGATCTGGAATTAATCCTTAATCTTGCTTCTTTATATATACTTTTTCAGCATTATGACAAAGCAAAACCTATTCTTTTGTCTGCAAAAAATAAATTCGGTAATCTTGAAATAATAGATTTTATGCTGGCTGATACATATTATTCGTTGGGAGATTCTAAAACAGCTGTCAAACTTTTAAAAGATATTATAGCAAGGACAAAATCCGAATACATAAAAAAACATTCCGAAAATATGCTCAATACTTACAAATAAAAAAAAGCGCGGCCTTTATAAAGACCGCGCTTTTTGCTGAATTTTCAAACTATTTAATTACTTCTTATCTTTTTCATTATTTTTGTCTTTAAAAAGTTCGGCTATACCGGCTACAGATCCCATTACTCCGGATGTTTCCAAAGGTAAAAATATTTTTGTGGCATTCCCGTCGGCAACTTTTCCCAAAGCTTCCATATATTTTATAGCCAAAAGATCATTTGTCGGTTTACCGGCATGAATTGCGTTATATATTGTGTCAATTTCATATTTTTGGGCATCAGCAACTCTTTTTATCGCTTCAGCCTGGCCTTCAGCTTCTAAAATAGACTGCTGTCTTTTTGCTTCGGCTTCCAGAATAACTGCCTGTCTTGCTCCTTCAGCTTTTAAAATGGCCGCCTGTCTGAAGCCTTCGGCATCAAGTATATTCGCTCTTTTTTCTCTTTCAGCTTTCATCTGTTTAGACATTGAATCGGTAATATCTTTTGGAGGATCTATTTTTTGTATTTCAACTCTTGTAATCTTTACGCCCCATTTATCGGTAGCTTCGTCCATAACCGTTCTGAGCTGCGTATTTATCTTTTCTCTTGAAGTAAGAGTCGTATCAAGTTCCATATCGCCGATTACGTTTCTCAAATTTGTCTGTGCAAGTTTCAATGCGGCCATTGCAAAATTTGCGACGTTATAAACAACTTTTACAGGATCTGTTATCTGAAAATATATTATGGCGTCTACCGTGACAGTTACGTTATCTTTTGTGATAACATTTTGAGGAGCAACATCCATAACCTGTTCTCTCATATCTATTTTTCTTAAATTCTGAAAAAGAGGAATGATTACATTAACACCTGCATCAACTGTTGCGGAATATTTACCGAGAGTTTCAACCAACCCTTTTTCATACTGCTGTACAATCCGGACCGTATTGGCTATAAAAATAACAACTACTATAATTGCAACTATCCATAATATCATCTTGCTCCCCCTTAGGCTATTATTTTTCTGACGATAAGTTTAGTACCGTCCACAGATTTTACAAATGCTTTTTCTCCTGCAGCAAAATCTTCATCGGAAACTGCAAGCCATATTTCGCCGGCAACCTTTACTTTGCCGTATTTGCTCTTCTCAATTGAATCAATGACTTCTGCTTCTGCCCCTATAAGCGCATCAACATTGGTACTGATTTTCTTTTTATCTATATATTTCTTAAGCAACGGTCTGATAAACAATATGGATGAAAGAGAAACGGCGCAAAATACTATCAATTCAACATTAAATGAAGCTCCCAAAAGAGAAGCCAGCATCGCAAAAAGAGCGCCTGCCGAAAGACATACAAAATAAAAAATACCCGGAGTGCCTATTTCAATACCGAGAAAAACCAAAAACAAAAACATCCATCCGTACCATGACAACATAAGTCCTCCTTATGAAATAATCCTTATTCTGTTCAAAGGCCAGTATATCAAAAGAGCCTGCCCTTTAAGGTATTTATCCGGCAGCGGTCCCCAATATCTTGAATCGAAAGAAGCGTCTCTGTTATCGCCTAAAACCATATAATGGCCCTTCGGAACAATAACAGGCCCGAAATTATCTCTTACAAAAGCAGGCGGAAGCGTGGCAAATTTTCCGGCTTCCCATGCTTTTTGGTATTCTTCCTGCGTTTCAAATAAATTAAAATTTTTGTATATTTCAGAATCTATATGCTGAACATACGGTTCGGCCATTTCTTTGTCATTTATGAATAAAACCTTATCTTTAACTTCAACTTTGTCGCCTGCAAAAGCCATGCATCTTTTAATATAGTCCTTTTTAACGCCTTCCATATTTTCAACTATGCTTAAAGCTGTGGGAGGACACTGAAAAATAACTATATCTCCCTGTTTTACCTGTTTTACGGGCCATACTCTCTTGCCATCCGTAAACGGTACTCTGAAACCGTATACGAATTTAGTGGCAAAAAGATGATCCTTTTCAAGCAAAGTAGATCTCATGCTGCCTGTCGGTATTTTAAATGCCTGTATTATAAAAAACATTATAACGGAAGCTATTATAAGAGCGGTCCAGCCGGTATCAACCCATGAATAAACATTTTCAAAAGTTTTCTGGGCCTTTTCGGTTTTAACAAATCTTTTCTTAACTGCAAGCATAACCATTGCAATCGCAAATAAAATACAGCCTATAACAAACAGTTTTGTTTCCATTATCTATCCCTTTTGCTTCATATTAAAAAAACACATCACTTGTCGTCTATCTGTAAAACTGCAACAAAAGCTTCCGGAGGAAGCTCAACCCTTCCAAACTGCCTCATTTTCTTTTTGCCTTCTTTTTGTTTTTCAAGCAGTTTTCTTTTTCTGCTTATATCGCCTCCGTAACATTTTGCCAAAACGTCTTTTCTCATAGCCGATATTGTTTCTCTGGCTATAAATTTATTATTAACTCTGGCCTGTATCGGAATTTCAAACATGTGTCTTGGTATTATATCTTTAAGTTTTTCCGTCAGAAAATGGGCAGTCGTCTGGGCTTTATCTTTATGCGTTATAACCGAAAAAGCGTCAACGACTTCGGAATTGACAAGAATTTCAAGTTTGACAAGCTCTCCAAGCTGCGGAGAGATATGTTCATAATCAAATGAAGCGTATCCTTTTGAAATGGATTTTAAAGCATCATAAAATCCTACAATAATTTCTGCAAGAGGCAGTTCATATTTTAAAATGACTATCTTCATATCCAGATATTTCATATCTATCTGTTTGCCTCTTCTTTTCTGACACAAATCCATAACAGAACCGATATACTCGTTAGGACAGATTACGGTCGCCTTTACATAAGGCTCCCATATTTCCTGAATATCTGCATTCAAAGGAAACTTTGCGGGATTGTCGATCGTAAAATATTTATCTTTTACTTTTAATTTATAAATAACGTTAGGAGCCGTAACAAGAAGGCTTAAGTCGAATTCTCTTGAAAGCCTTTCTTTTACTATGTCCAAATGAAGATGTCCCAGAAATCCGCATCTGTATCCGAACCCGAGAGCCACGGATGTTTCCGGAACATATACAAGCGACGAATCTGAAAGCTGCAGTTTTTCAAGAGCCATTTTTAAGCTGTCATAATCCGACGAGCTGTAAGGATAGAGACCTGCAAAAACAAAAGGATTGATCTCTTTATACCCTTCGTGAGGGTGAGTAGTAGGCCTTGCAATTTCGGTTATTGTATCTCCGATTTTTATATCTCTTATAGTTTTAATTCCGGCAACAACATATCCTACTTCTCCTGCCGAAAGCTCATTTGATTCAAGCATTTTAGGCTTCAAATATCCGACTTCTAAAACTTCATGTTCGGCATCGGAAGCCATAAATTTTATTTTCATGCCTTTTTTAATTTTTCCGTCAAATATTCTTATAATCGTTATTACGCCTCTGTATGAATCATAAAATGAATCAAAAATCAGAGCAGAAAGAGGTTCCTCTTCTTGACCCTGCGGAGCCGGAATATTTGCTATAACGGAATCTATTATTTCAGAAATTCCTATTCCTTCCTTTGCGCTTGCAAGAATCGGTTCGGCATCAACAGACAAACCTTCTTTCATCTGTTCGTATGCAGAATCGACATCAGCTGTAGGCAAATCTATTTTATTTATAACAGGAATAATTTTAAGGTTGGCATTCTTAGCAAGCATTGTGTTTGCCAGAGTCTGCGCTTCAACGCCCTGCGACGCATCAATTATAAGAAGCGCCCCTTCGCACGCCTCAAGAGCTCTCGAAACTTCATATGTAAAATCAACGTGGCCGGGAGTATCAACAAGATTCAAAATATATTCTTTTCCGTCTTTGTCCTTATAGTTCATTCTCACGGCTTTTGCCTTGATAGTTATTCCTCTTTCTCTTTCAAGATCCATAGCGTCAAGAATCTGGTCTTTCATTTCTCTTTTTGAAATTGTTCCCGTATATTCCAAAAGCCTGTCGGCCAAAGTGCTTTTGCCGTGGTCAATATGAGCTATAATGCAGAAATTTCTTATGTTATTCATGATTCCAACCTTATTTAAAATTATTAGCTTGATATTATACAAGAAGTGGCGATTTTTATCAATTAAGTCTTGAAAATGATATAATATCTTAATGCAAAACTTAAAAAAATTATATGAACTATGCTGCGGCCGGGCTGTTTTAATAACAAATCCTAAAGATATATATTATTTGACAGGCGCCAATTTTGACGGATTCTGGCTTTTGACACATAAAAAGAATGTCTTTGCGGTAACTTCTGAAATGGTTAAAAACCAGGCTGAAGAGTATTTCGGCAAAAAGATTGCCGTGTTTGCCTCCTCTTCTTCTCTCAGTTCTTCCATAATTGAAATCTGTAAAAAAAATAAAATTAAAGAAGTAAATGCGGACTCAAACATAATGAAGCCTGTTTTTGACGCTGTGTTTGAAAATCTGAAAAAAAACGGGATAACGCTCAAAACAGTTCCTCAAATAACGAAATACTTAAGAAGCGTTAAGGCCCGGGATGAAATAAAAAATATAAAGAAGGCATGCAATATAATTTCAGCCGTTTACGTTGAAATTAAAAAATTTATAAAGCCGGGCATGACTGAACTTGATATATATTTTAAGATAGCCGAGTTATTTGCAAAATATAAAGTTGAACCTAGTTTTAAAACTATAGTAGCAAGCGGCCCAAATTCCGCAAATCCTCACCACTCAAGCAATAATCGCAAAATATTAAAAAACGATATGATTCTTATTGATATGGGATGTATGTATAAAGGCTACTGCAGCGATTTGACACGGATTGTATTTTTAGGTAAAATCAACCTCCAGACTCAAAAGATTCTGGCATTGGTGAAGTATGCCCATGAAGTTTCTTTGAAAACCGTTAAAAGCGGACTGAATTGCAGTTTAGTAGACAATTCGGCTCGAAATATAATTGAAAAAGCCGGATATGGAGCCAATTTTGTTCACGGCACCGGACACGGAGTCGGGCTAGACATACATGAGTATCCTTCTGTTTCTGAAAAATCAAAAGATACTTTAAAAGAAAATATGGTTATAACAATAGAGCCGGGCGTATATTTTAACGGAAAGTTTGGAATAAGAATAGAAGATACTGTACTTGTAACAAAAAACGGATATAAGGTGCTTACGAGCGCTCAATATTAAGGAGAAATAAAATAATGGTCTCAACTTCAGATTTTAAAAACGGATTGGTAATTGTCGTTGACAATGAACCTTACCAGATAACATGGTTCCAGAATCACAAGCCAGGAAAAGGCGGAGCCGTAATGAGAGTAAAATTAAGACATGTCAAAAAAGGCGGAACTATAGACAGAACTTTCAAGTCCGGCGAAAAATTTGAATCTTTGAGCGTATCAAGACAGAAAAAACAGTTTTTATACATTGAAGGCGAAAATTATAATTTCATGGATATGAATTCTTATGAACAGATTGCTATACCTAAAGAAAAACTTGACGGCAAAGAAATCTATTTAAAGGAAAATCAGGAAGTGGACGCAATATATCTTGAAGACGATTTAATAGGCATAGATATGCCTCTCATAATAGAAATGTCGATAATAGAAGCGGAGCCGGGCATAAAAGGCGATTCAGTTACAAATCTTACTAAGTTCGCAAAAATAGAAAGCGGAGCAGAAATAAAAGTTCCTTTATTTATAAAAGTCGGAGACAAAATAAAGGTTGATACCAGAACCGGAGAATATGTAGAGCGCGTTTCACAGTAGCACCGATTTAATTAAAAAGAGGTTTTTATGAATTCAGCCGAAATAAAAAAATTTTTGGAATCTATCCGCGAAACCGACATTGAAGAAATGGAGTTTGAAGCGGGAGACACATCGGTTTACCTGAAAAAAAGCGAAGTAATGAAGAAAGCTGTTCCCGAAGCTCCTAAAAAAGCGGCGGAAAAATCCCCTGTAGTGCCGATAAAGTCAACAATGGTGGGGACATTTCACAGTTCTCCTGCGCATGACAGACCTCCTTTTGTAGTCGAAGGCAATCATGTTGAAGTCGGACAGAAGATCGGTACAATCGTCGCGATGAGAATAAATAAAGACATTATTGCAACGACAAAAGGAAAAGTAGTTGAGGTAAAAGTAAAAGACGGACAGTCGGTTGAATACGGACAGGAACTCTTTTTGGTTGATACGTCCGACATAGTATAAAACGGGAGACTTTAATGTTTAAGAAAATACTGATTGCAAACAGAGGAGAAATTGCCTGCAGAGTAATAAGAGCGGCAAGAGAGCTTGGCATAAAAACAGTAGCTATCCACTCCGAAGCCGACAGAACTTCCATGCACGTAAAAATGGCCGATGAGGCCGTATGCGTAGGACCTGCCTCGGCAAGCGAAAGCTATCTTAACATACCGAGCATAATATCAGCCGCAGAAATTACAGGCGCAGACGCCATTCATCCCGGATACGGATTTTTGGCTGAAAACACATATTTCGCAGAAGTCTGCGAAACATGCGGAATAACTTTCATAGGGCCTAAGAAAACTTCCATTGAAAAAATGGGTGACAAAATAGAAGCCAGAAGACTTATGATAAAATCGAAAGTTCCGGTAGTCCCGGGATCTGACGGACCTGTATCGGAAGATGATCCGAAAATATTTGATTTGGCAAAAAAAATAGGTTACCCCGTAATCATTAAAGCAACTGCCGGCGGCGGCGGAAAAGGAATGAGAATCGTAGTAAGCGAAGAATCTCTGAAAAATGCGATAATTATGGCTCAGACTGAAGCAAAAGCAGCGTTCGGAAATCCAGACGTTTACATGGAAAAATACGTTGAAGAACCTCACCATATAGAATTCCAGATTCTGGGAGACGCTCACGGAAAAGTAGTTTATCTCCCTGAAAGAGACTGCTCGATACAGAGAAGACACCAGAAACTTGTCGAAGAAAGCCCTTCTCCTTTTATAAGCGAATCTCTCAGAAAAAAAATGGGAAAAGCCGCTAAAAGCGCAGCCGAAGCGGTCGGATATATAACAGTCGGCACTGTTGAATTTTTAGTAGATAAGTATTCCAATTTTTACTTTATGGAAATGAATACAAGAATTCAGGTTGAGCATCCTGTTACTGAAACAATAACGGGACTTGACCTTGTAAAAGAACAAATAAGGCTTGCCGCAGGCGAAAAACTTTCGTTTGATTCAAGCGATATAAAAATAATGGGACATGCCATAGAATGCAGAATAAATGCCGAGGATCCTGATAAGGATTTCATACCTTCACCAGGTAAAATAGGACATTTATATCTTCCCGGAGGTCCCGGAATCAGAGTAGACACTCATGTCTATTCCGGTTATACGATCCCTCCTTTTTACGACAGTTTAATAGCAAAAATCATATCTCACGGAGAAACGAGACAGGAAGCAATAGTAAGAATGTCCCGAGCTCTTAAAGAAACTCAGATTGAAGGAATAAGAAATACGGCTTCGCTTCATTTGAAAATAATGGAAAACGAGCAGTTCCATAACGGAATCGTAGCGACTGACTTTTTGGCAAAACACGTTTTCAATAAATAAACGGTAAGCAGAAAATATATAAAAACTTAAAGCTCACCGTATAAAAAGGTGGGCTTTAGTTATTTTAGGAGAGTCTATAATGGATACAAAACAGATTATACAGTCATTCATCAACGACAGCATTGAAGCAAAAAAGAAAATGCTTGACGGCGGACAGATAGTTTATATCCAGTCTATAGCAAATAAAATTATAGAAGCCTACCAAAATAATAAGAAACTCATAATATTCGGAAACGGCGGCTCGGCAAGCGACGCATTGCATTTTGCTGCTGAAATAGTATGCAGATTTGAAAAAAACAGAAAAGCTATTCCGGCAATAGCTCTGACTGAAAATATATCGTCAATCACGGCAATAGGAAACGATTTCGGATATGACCAGGTTTTTTCAAGACAGCTTGAAGCTTTTGCGCAGAAAGGAGACATAGCAATAGCAATTACTACTTCAGGAAACTCTATAAATGTGATAAAAGCCGTTGAAGTTGCAAAAAAAATAGATATGTTTGTGATAGGGATGACCGGTGCCGACGGCGGACAGCTTAAAATAATGTCAGATATGTGTTACTGCGCTCCTTCAAAAAATACCGGCAGAATACAGGAATGCCATATTCTTTTGATACATATAATTTCAAAAATCATAGAGGAGAAATTGTTTGCCTAATAAATTTTGTTCAACAAAAAAAATAACGGAAACCGTCAAAAAACTTAAAAAACAAGGTAAAAAAATTGTTTTTACAAACGGCTGTTTTGATTTGATACATATAGGACATGTAAGCCTTTTCCAAAAAGCAAAAACATTGGGCGATGTTCTTATTGTTGCAATCAATTCCGATAAATCATTGGCAGGACTTAAAGGTCCGAAAAGACCTCTTGTCGGACAAAAAGACAGAGTAAAACTTCTTTCGGCGATAGACGTAATAGATTATGTCATAATTTTTTCAGAACAGACTCCGTATAATGTTTTAAAAAAGATCGAACCTGACGTTCTTGTTAAAGGCGGCGATTATAAAATTGAAGACATCATCGGCAGAGAATTTGTAAAAAAAGTTTACAGATATCCTCTTGTTAAAGGAAAATCAACAAGCAATCTCATAAATCTTATAGTTGAAAGATACGGTAAAAAATAATCCGCCTGAAAAATCATGGACAAAAAATTTATAAGAATTTTAGACACAAATATAAACAGATGCAAAGAAGGATTGAGGGTAATAGAAGATACGGCGAGATTTGTTTTTGACGACGAACAAATTTACAAAAAAACAAGGCTCATCCGCCACAATGCTACAAAATATCTTCAAGAGCATTATAAAACTATGCTTTCTGCAAGAGACAGCATCAGAGATTCCGGCAGAAAAGTTTCAGAGCAGCCGAGAATAAAACTGGAAAGCATAACCGCCGCTAATTTTAAAAGAGCGCAGGAATCTTTAAGAGTTCTTGAGGAATATTCAAAAATAATTGATTTTGAAACCGCTTTAAAATTTAAAGCTTTAAGATACAAAGTTTATACGATTGAAAAAACTATGATGCTGAAATATTTTAAAAAATGAAAAAAGAAGAATTTAAAAAATTATTATCCGAAAAAATTTTGATACTTGACGGCGCAACCGGCACCGAACTTCATAAACTGGGTTTTATGGAAGGGATCTCGACCGCCGAAGAATTAAACATAAAGTATCCTGAAAGAATAAGACAGGTCCATGCTTCTTATATATCCGCAGGATCCGACATAATATTTTCAAACACTTTCGGAGCAAACAAATTAAAACTCGCTCATTACAATCTTGAAAATAAAATTGAAGAAATAATAGAAAAAGGCGTCTTGATCGCAAAAGAAGCGGCAGCCAAAACAAATGCGCTTGTAGCCGGAGATATTTCTTCGGTCGGATCATATCTGCAGCCTTTAGGTCCCGTATCTTTTGATAATTCTTTTGAAGCATTCAGACAGCAGGCTTTGCTTTTGAATAAAGCAGGCGTTGATCTTATAGTTATTGAAACAATGACCGAGATAAAAGAACTTAAAGCTGCAATGCTTGCCGTAAAAGAAGTTTATAACGGACCCGTAATGGTTCAGATGACTTTTTCTTACGACGGCTCAACAGTGACGGGAACTGATATTTTAAGTTTTATAGCGATGGCCGAAAGCCTTAAAGCGGACGCAATAGGTATGAATTGTTCGGTCGGCCCTCAGGAACTTTTAAAACTTGCAAAAATATTGACTGCAAATACTAATCTTCCGGTTTCGTTTAAACCTAACGCCGGGATGCCTCAGCTGATAAACAGAGAAACTGTTTTTCCAGGAACAAAAGAAGAATTTACGCAGGTTTGCATTGAAGCTTACAACTCAGGCGTTAATATGCTGGGCGGCTGTTGCGGAACAACACCCGAATACATAAAAAATATCGCGCTTGAACTTAAAAATAAAAAACCTGCGCCAAGAAAAGAAGTCACGCATCATCTTTTATCTACAAGAACAAAAGCTATAGATCTTGATAAATTGCCAAGACCGATAATCATAGGAGAGAGAATCAATCCTACCGGCAGAAAAATTTTCCAGCAGGAACTGTCGCGCAATGTTTTTTCTCTGGTAAAACACGAGGCAAAAACGCAAGCCGCCGCAGGAGCAAATATTCTTGACGTCAATATGGGAGTTCCCGGAGCAGACGAAACGGCTCTTTTGATACAGGCCGTAAACGAAATACAGGAAATAGTAAATATCCCGCTTGCTCTTGATTCCAGTTTTGAACAGGCTCTTTCTGCCGCATGCAAACACTGCGCCGGAAAACCGCTTATAAATTCGGTTAACGGAGAAACTGAAAAACTGAATTTTGTAATGCCGCTTGTAAAAAAATACGGAACTTCCGTAATAGCTTTGACCGTTGACGAACAGGGGCTTCCGAAAACATGGCAGAAAAGAATAGAAATAGCCGAAAAAATATTGTCTTACGCCGACAAATACGGCATAGACCGAAAAGAAATTATATTTGATTATCTTACGTTATCGGCAAGTTCTTCATCGGACCAAATTTCAGAAACTCTTAACGCCATAAAAGAATCAAAAAAAAGATTTCCGCAATGCAAAACAGTGCTCGGCGTTTCAAACGTGTCGTTCGGACTCCCTTCAAGACAGACTATAAACTCGACATTTTTAAAAATGACGCTTGATGCAGGTCTTGACGTTGCGATATGCAACCCTTCCGAAAACTGGACTATTGACGACGATCATGCAAGAGCTCTTCTTGAAAATAAAGATTTAAACGCAAAAAATTATGTAGCAAAATATTCAAACGCCGAAAAGAAAAAAACTGCAGAAACAAAAATTTTAAGCGCCTGTGAAAAACTGTTTAACGCAATCATAGAAGGCGATAAAGATTACGTCGTTCCTTTTACCGAGGATGTATTGAAAGAAAATCCTAATCCGATGTTTATTTCAAATGAAATCATATTAAAAGCTTTAAATATCGTCGGTGATAAATTCAACTCAAAAGAATTTTTTCTTCCGCAGGTTATATTGTCTGCCGAAACGGCACAGACGGCTTTTGCGATAATACGCCCTCTTATCAAAAAAAACATACAGAATAAAACATGCAGGATAGTCATGGCGACCGTTAAAGGCGACGCTCACGACATAGGCAAAAATATCGTATCTGCGGTATTTGAAAGTTTCGGTTTTGAAGTAACCGATATGGGCAAAAACGTTGAAGCCGAAGCCATCATCGCAAAAGCAAAAGAAATAGACGCAGATATTATAGGGCTGTCGGCTCTTATGACTACAACGATGATTGAAATGGAAAAAATAATAGAACTGAGAAATTATTCCGGAATCAGAGCAAAAGTCATAATAGGCGGAGCGCCTGTCACCGAAATTTTTGCCCAAAGCATAAAAGCGGACGGTTACTCAAAAGATGCAATCGAAGCCGCAAATCTCGTAAAAAATCTCACAAATTAATTTTATTTTACAGGTATTACAGGTTGCCAGTTTTTTGAATCGGGAACCGTAAAATCGGCAGGAAACCGGTCGGCGTTAAATTGTTTCCAGGTCTGGTTTTTTCCTAAAAAAGCTATTTTGCCTCTTACGACTAAATCGCCTTTTTCATTGCACCACATTTCGGAGTTATATATTTTGCCGTTTTCCGGATTTAAAATTTTGCCGCCTTTATATTTGGGGCCGTCTTTTTTCATATTCCATATAAAATCAAGGCCGCACATTAACGGACTTCCTTTTACTTTATCGGCTGCGTATTTTTTAGAATATATCGTGTCTTTTACCGTAATTCCGTCGTCTTCATAAGTCATTATTATTCTTCCGTAAATCCGGCCATCGTATTCGTAAACCGATACGACGCTTTTAGGTTTATTAGTTTCATCGTCTATAGTCTGCCAAATTCCGGTAACATTCTGCGCAAAAAGATTTAAAGCGGCAAAAACAACAAACACAAAAGACGCAATTATTCTCTTCATTTAAACCCCTTAGTTATACTTTTGCCGGCGTTATCGTTTTCTGAGCCTGATATTTTCCAGCTCTGTCCGCATAAGAAATTTCACATTGTCCGTCGGTACCCAAAAATAAAAGCTGGCCTATTCCTTCATTTGCGTATATTTTAACCGGGAGAGAACTGATATTTGAAATAGCAAGAGTCGCATATCCTTCCCACTCAGGTTCAAAAGGCGTGATATTTACTATAATGCCGCATCTTGCATATGTGGATTTGCCGAAAGCTATTGTTATAATATCTCTGGGGATTCTAAAATATTCTACAGTCCTTGCAAGAGCGACCGTCTGAGGCTGTAAAATAATAAAATCATCAACATGAACAGGAAGAAAAAGATTTTCGTCAACTTTTTTAGGGTCTATAAAAGAACCGTCAGTCTTTTTCTGCATAATTTTAAATTCGCCGGAAATCCTCATGTCGTATCCGTAAGAAGAAGTCCCGTAAGATATATTATTTTTTCTTACCTGCTCTTCGGCAAAAGGCTCTATCATTTTTTTCTCAAGAGCCATCTTTTTTATCCATTTATCCGGTTTAACCATTTTAGACTCCCTTTACTGCTATGGCGACCGATATATTTTGACTACAACTTTATATTTTTAAAACTCATTTACTGCTTACGCTTAAATGTAAACTTCGTTTCAAAAATATTTCGTCTCGTTCAAAATCTTTCTAGTCTTTAAACAACACTTCCAACTTTAATTTTATTTCTTTTCATTTACATAACGGCTTCAATAATTTTGAAGCCGTTATAAAATTTTATATTAAGAGCACTTTGAATACCCACACGAACAGCTAAGGCACCCTTCTCTGAACATAAGTTTTTCTCCGCAGTCGGGACATTTTACGTTCATTTCTTCTTCAGTGTCTAAATTGACGCTGCTTGTTTTCTTAGGCATATAAACTTCCTGTTTAACTTCTGCTGCGGCTAAATCTTGTTTTTTACCTGTAAATAAATCAGGATCCGTTTTATCGGCAAGATAAGATTCAAGCGCTTTTGCTATTGCATCGGGACACGACAAAATAGCGCCGTCTTCTCCAAATGTGGGGCTGTCGCATCTTATGCTCTTTAACTGCGTTATTATTTCCTGAACGGCAACTCTTGACCTTAAAGCAAGCGAAACTAGTCTGCTTATTGCTTCCGCCTGTGCTGATTTGCAGCCGCCTGATTTGCCAAGCTGCGCAAAAACTTCAAATGCGCATTCATCATCTTCATTGATTGTAATATACATATGTCCGCAGCTTGTACGGATAAGACGAGTTGAACCTCTTACTGTGCTTGGTCTTTTTCTCGGTTTTCTCTCAGATGAAGGCTGAACTGCCGCTGATGCGGAAGTGTCCTGAGTTTCTTTCTTTTCTCCTACGTTTAAAACCTGCATTGAACGGCTTCCGTCTCTGTAAACGGTAACGCCTTTGCAGCCGAGCTTATAAGAAAGCATATATGCTTTATCTACATCTTCTCTTGTTGCCGAATTTGCAAAATTAACCGTTTTTGAAACGGCGTTATCTACATATTTTTGGAAAGCAGCCTGCATTCTTATGTGGTCTTCAGGCGATATATCGTGCGAAGTTACAAAAACTCTTCTTATTTTTTCCGGAATTTCCTTCATTCCGTGTATTGTCCCTTTCTGGGCAATTTTATCCATGAGTTCTTTTGAATAAAAACCTAAATCTTTTGCAATCTTTTCAAAATAAGGGTTAACGATAAACATCTCATTGTTATCCAAGCAATTTGCTCTCTTATATACTAATGCAAAAAGAGGTTCAATACCGCCTGATGCATCGGCGATTATTCCTATTGTTCCGGTCGGAGCTATGGTAGTTGTTGTTGCATTTCTTACAGGATTTCCTTTTTTATAAATACTGTATTTAAAATTCGGAAATGCTCCTCTTTTCAATGCCATTTCCTGTGAAAAATCGTGAGATTTATTCTGAATAAAAGAAGAAACTTTTTCGGCAAGAATAATTGCTTCAGGCGAATTATAAGGAATACCCATCTGAACAAGCATATCGGCCCATCCCATAACACCCAAACCTATTTTTCTGTTTGATCTTGTAGTTTCTCCTATCTTTGTTATAGGATAATTATTCATATCTATTACGTTATCAAGAAAATGAACCGCTATTTTAACTACTTTTTCCAATTGATCCCAGTCAACTTCCTCGTCTTTTACAAAGCATGAAAGATTTATTGAACCGAGATTGCAGGATTCATAAGGCAAAAGAGGCTGTTCGCCGCAAGGGTTCGTTGATTCTATTTCGCCTATTTCTATAGTCGGGTTTGCCGCATTCATCTTATCAATAAAAACTATTCCGGGCTCTCCGTTTTTCCAAGCCTGTTCGACTATTTTATCGTAAACTTCTCTTGCTTTCAATTTTCCGGCCACTTCTTTTGTTCTGGGGTTATAAAGATTATAAAATTCGTCATCTTCAACGGCATCCATAAATTCATTTGTTATTGCAACCGAAATGTTGAAGTTGTTAAGGCTGTCGCTTTTATCTTTGCATACTATAAATTTCATTATATCCGGATGATCCACTCTCAAAATACCCATATTGGCGCCGCGTCTTGTTCCGCCCTGTTTTATTGCTTCCGTTGCGGCATTAAAAACCTGCATAAAAGAAACAGGTCCCGATGATACTCCGTTTGTGGATTTTACGCTGTCATTTGAAGGTCTTAATCTTGAGAAAGAAAAGCCCGTTCCTCCGCCCGATTTATGTATAAGAGCCGTATTTTTTAAAGTTTCAAAAATGGAATCCATTGAATCTTCGACAGGCAGCACAAAACACGCCGCAAGCTGCTGCAAAGGTCTTCCTGCATTCATCAAAGTAGGGGAGTTCGGCAGAAAATGCAAATTTGCCATAACCGTATAAAAATCTTTTATCGTTTCATCTAAATTTGCGTCTTTATCATATATTTTATCGGCCTGCGCTATATTTTCGGCAACACGCCAAAACAGTTCCTGTTCATTTTCCACCGGTTTCCCGTTTTCATCTTTTCTAAGATACCTTTTGGCTAAAACGGTTTTACCGTTTTCCGACAGAGCCGGATTAATTTTTTCAAACAATTCCTCTTTCAATTGCGTCATTTTCGTTCCCCCTGATATAACTTTACCTGTTTATTTTTGATTTTTATTTGTTTTTTTCTTTAAACTTTTTAATTCCTGCATAAAATGATCAATATCTGCAAATTTTCTGTAAACAGACGCAAATCTGACGTAAGCGACAGCATCTATATCCCATAATTTTTTTAAAATTTTCTCACCTATGACAGACGAGGGGACCTCCATAAGATAATCGCTTATCTCATTTTCAACTTCGCTGACAATTTTATCTATTGTTTCGGAAGACACAGGACGTTTTTCACATGCCCTTGCTATGCCCTCCCACAGTTTTTTCCTGTCAAAATGTTCTCTTCTGCTGTCTGATTTGATAACCATAAGAGAAACTTCTTCGGGCCTTTCGTAAGTTGTATATCTCTTGCCGCATTTATTGCATTTTCTTCTTCTTTTAATTGCAGATGTATGTTCTATCGGTCTGGAATCTAAAACCTGATCGTCAAAACTTCCGCAAAACGGACATTTCATAGACAGATATCCCTTTAATTAAAATTTAAGAACAATTGTTATTTTTTAAGAATTTTCAACTTAAGAATTAAAACTATATGTTGTGTTTGGTGAAATATTACAACATACCTATAGTTTTGTCAAGGAAAATTTTAACTGTTTGCCGCGCACAATATATTGTGACGCTAAAAGACGTTATTCATACTGGTTGATTTTTGATAAATTTTTTCAAAAATGCACTAAATCAAGCCGGCCGGGATCTTAAACACGCATTTTTTAACGGCGGCAACGCCGCACAAAGGAGCATGAGCATCCTGATTAAAAAAAACCGCAAATTCTCCTTTTTTGAGGGTTATAAAAAAATCGGGAGAATTTTTAAAGAAAGTTATGTCGTTTTTCTTATCGTATTTTTTTAAAACTTTAAAAGTTTTATCGTAAAATTTCCATCCTATTTTATCGCTGCCTGAAATAACATACTGAAGATCGACATATTTTTTATGAGTTTCAAGAAGCCTTTCTTTTTCAGGCTTCGGATTTGACGTTTGTATGACGGCATATATTCCGCCGCCAATATCGTATCTGCCTTCTTTTACGGATGCTTTAATGTTTTCTCTTATAAAATCAAACACCGGCTTTAAAACAGGCATGTGTTTTAATGTTTTTTTATTATTTTTAAAAGATGATATTATCATTGTTTTAAATCCAAAAGCTCGCTTACGGTAACGATCTCATATCCTTTATTTTTTATTTCATCTATCAACTGAGGCAGAAATTCGGCAACTTTTTTGCTTTTTATTTTATCATGCATTAAAAATATTGCTCCTGCCTTTATATTTTTTTTGTAAGATTCGTACATCTGTTCCTTAGTAAGTTTTGTATTCCAGTCACAGCCGAAAGACCAGTTTACCATAACATATCCCAATTCTTTTGCGGCTTTCTGCGCAGGCTGTCTTGAAAAACCGTGAGGAATTCTTACAACTTTGGTTTTAAAACCTGTGATTTCATAAATAATATTTTCAGATTTAAGAATTTCAGACTTTATTTTTTCTTCAATATCGTCTTTTTTATATTTAAAGAAATTCACATGCGAATATGTATGATTTGCAACTTCATTACCTGAATCGTATACGGCTTTTACCGTTTTTTTAAGTTCGGATGCCGAGCTTCCGGATATAAAAAATGTCGCTTTGACGTTTTTTTCTTTCAATATTTGTAAAATCTCAGGCGTATTTATCCCTGGTCCGTCGTCAAAAGTCAATGACATCTGTTTCTTTTTACCGTCTCCGTTTGCATAAAAAACGCCTGCAAAGGAAAATGAAACCGCAAAACATAACAGCAACGCCGAAAGGCAAATTCGTTTTTTCATTAAAATAGCACCTTATAAAAGAATGTAAGAACTGCGGCATTTAATATCTGCATCCAAAAATTATCATTTAAAGGCCACGGAATGGATTCTATAACCGTAGCGGCAACTGCGCCGATCAAGGCAAACTGCCATGTCGGAAGCAAAAATAAACCTGCTATAAAGCAAACAATAAAGCATGCTAAACTTCCTTCCAGAGATTTGCCTGCATATATTTTATGTTTTCCCCATGCTTTTCCTGCAAGAGCGGCAACAGCGTCTCCGAAAGCCAAATATAAAAAGCTGGCAAGAACAAAATTTTTATTTTCAAACAAAAACATCGTAAAAAAAGCACCTGATAAAGTCCACGGCAATCCGCTTATCTTGTGAGTTTCGGATTCTCTGTGGACTCCGCCGAGTATTTTTAATATAAAAACATTAACAGATTCATTTTTTGCGCGTATAATTTCTCCGGCAAGAACTGCGAGTATCAGTATAAACATACTCCAAAGCACAATATCCAGAGGCATATACCAGTAAGCCAAAACATACAGTAAAGTCAATATGTGAAACGTTTTTCTTTTTATTTCATCTCTGATGCATTGTTTATCCATTTTTTTTAGAACCCTGCGCTTATGCTTAAAGTATAATTTGGAATCATATCATACCATGTTACGCTCACGTCGGCATTTATCATCAAAACGCTTGCAGCCATTCCCAAAGTATATGCCATTGTTGAAGAATCTCCGCTTAAATTCTGTCTGTTTGATGATTTTGGCGTAAGAGCCGTTCTGCTCCATCCAAGCCCGGCATACGGCATAACAAAAGGAATCTGGTCAAAAGTTGCCACGGTGGATAAACTGATATTATTTGCGTCAAAATTATTTCCGTTTGAACGGGTACTCATCATACTGTAAAGCCCCTGTACCGAAACTGAAGGAATAACAATAAGCTGGCTTTCATAAAGTCCGTATCTTGCCCCCAATCCGTAAATATTGGAATCATATCCGAAACCGTATCTTCCTATAAGGTCAATTCTATAGGGAAGTCCGAATTCTGCATGCAAAATAGGCATATAAAGCACAGAAGTGTCGCTTGCTCTCATTATTTCACTGTTCATTTTAGTTCCTGAAATTTTCAGATTCAATTTCAATTTAGAAAAACCAAGGCTTGCCGATACTCCCATATTGCCGCCCAGCATCAAAGAGCCTATATCGGACGAAAGATTATCCAATAACTGTTCTGCAACAGCATCTGTAGGAGCAGAGTTCAGCATTGAATTGAACGCATCAAAAGCAGCTCCAAAACTCTGAGCCTGTAAAGCAATAATAAAAACAAGAACCAGCATTATTTTTTTCATAAGCACCTCTATTTTTTATTTTGATATATTATGCGGATACCTTCAAGAGTAAGTTCCGGAACAGTATACTTTATTTCCGGAATTTCTTTTACTATAAGGGGCGCAAGGCCGCCTGTAGCTATAATATTTACTTTTGTTTTGAAATTATTTTTAAGTCTTTTGAGTATTTCTTTGACAAGCCCTATATATCCGTAATATAAACCCGACTGTATACATTCAACGGTAGATTTTCCTATGATATTTTTAGGAGGCTCTATATTTACAAGCGGAAGTTTGGCAGTTCTCTGGGCAAGAGATTCCGCAGATATTGCAGGGCCCGGAGCGATTGCTCCTCCAAGATATCTTCCTTGTGAATCTATGCAGTCAAAAGTCGTGGCCGTGCCGAAGTCTATAACGATAGCGGGACCGCCGTAAAGTTTATAAGCCGCAACTGCATCGGCAATTCTGTCGGCTCCCACATCTTCGGGATTTCCGTATGGAATTTTTAAACCGCCTGAATTTTTACTGTTGATAAAAAAAGCCTTTTTGCCGAAATAAATCTTAGTCAATTCGGCAAAAACGTTATCCAAAAGAGGCACTACGCTTGCGACGGCGATTGCCGAAACTTTTTTTTCGTCTATGCCGGAATAATGGAAAATATCAAGAATAGTAACTGCATATTCATCAACAGTTTTTTTCTTTGAAGTGGCTATGCGCCATATTTTTATAATTTTGTTTTCTGTTTTGCCGTATAAACCAAGCGTTATGTTTGTATTTCCTATATCTATTGCCAAAAACATTTAATCCCTCTCAAATACGTTATTGCCGAAACAATCTATAGCGACCACAAGCGGAAAATCTTCAACATATAATTTATAAACCGCCTCAGGGCCTAAATCTTCAAAAGCTATAAGTTCCGCTTTTTTAACTTTTTTTGATATTAAAGCTCCTGCTCCGCCCGTAGCGGCCAAATATATTGCCTTATTTTTTTTTATCGATTTATAAACTTCTGCGTTCCTGTTTCCTTTGCCTATAAGAATTTTTACTCCTTCATCAAGCATTAACGGAGTAAACACATCCATTCTCGATGAAGTTGTCGGGCCGCATGAACCTATAATTCTGTCCGGGCTTTTCGGACAAGGGCCGCAGTAATATATGACGGCATTTTTGAGATCAAACGGCAATTCTTTTTTTAATTCAACAAAATTGGAAATACGCTTATGAGCCTGGTCTCTTGCAGTGTAAATAGTTCCGGTAAGTTCAAGGCGGTCTCCGGATTTAAAATTTTCAATGTTGTTTAATAAGTTCTCTATCGTAATTTTCATATGATTATTGTCTTTTTTCTGTGAGAATGGCATTGTAAATTTACCGCAACCGGCAACGAAGCAATATGGCATGGTTTCGGTTCTATAAAAACGGCAAGCGCCGTGCATTTGCCGCCCAGGCCCATAGGTCCTATACCCAGCTTATTAATTTCACAAAGGAGCTCTCTCTCTCGCAGATCGTATTTTTCGTCTTTATTACTAGAACCTATATCCCTTAACAATGCTTTTTTGGCAGTCAGCCCGACTGAAGCAAAATCTCCGCCTACTCCGACTCCTATTATCAAAGGCGGACAGGCGTTTGCTCCTTTTTCTTTAACAGCATTGATTACAAATTCTTTTACTCCTTCCCATCCGGAAGCAGGCGTAAGCATTTTTAAAGCGCTTGCATTTTCGCTTCCTCCGCCTTTTGCAAACATTGTTATTTCTATTTTATCTCCATCGACAAAATCCATATAGATATTGGCAGGGATGTTTGTTCCGGTATTTACTCTGTCAAACGGATCAGCCACTATAGACTTTCTTAAAAAAAATTTAGAATATCCGTTTTTAACACCTTCATTCAACAGCGAATATATATCAGAATTATCCGATAACGCTATGTCTTTTCCGTATTTTACAAACAGATTAACCGTTCCTGTATCCTGACACAAAGCTATTTTTTCTTCTTTTGCCGTTTTTGCATTTTCGGCTATATCAAAAAGAACAACATCCGATAATGATCCGTCATTTTTAATATTTTTATTTACGGCGCATAAAACATCTTCCGATAAATTAAAATTTATATCGGCGCATAATTTTTCAACTTTTAATATAATTTCGTTTTTGTCTATCAGTCTCATTTTATTTTTTATGCAGCGACAAATTCACCTCTTTTGCTGTTGCTTCTTCTCTCTGCATTGCGGCTATATCGTTTTTGTATATTTTATTGCCCGGTTCTATCTCAACGGCCTTTTCAAGAAGCGCTATCGCTCCTTTCCTGTTTCCTGATTCCCTGTATATCTTTGCAAGATTTGCATATGCGTACATATGCGCCGGATTTAATTTTATAGCTTTCTTATAAGCCGCAATTGCTCCTTTTTTATCTCCGATATTGTTTTTTGCATTTGCAAGATTATCAAAAGCATCAGCCGAATTCGGATTCAACTGCGTTATTTTTTCAAAAGCGCCGACGGCATTTTTGTAATCGGAAGACTTAACATCTATGGCAAAACCCTTACTTTGATATGCCTTTATATTAACGGGGTTTATTTTAATTGCCATTTCAAAATCAGCAAGAGCTCCGCTTTTGTCGCCTATTGTATTTTTTAAACTGCCTCTTAAAACAAAAGCATTGTCATCATTCGGATTTAAACTGATTGCTTTGTTAAAATCATTCAATGCTCCGTTATAATCTCCGATTCTTTCTTTTACTTTACCTCTGTCGCAGTAAGCTCTGTAATTCTGCGGAGTCAGTTCTATAACTTTGTCATAGCTTCTTACCGACTCGCTTAAATAAACAAGCATATTTTCCAATATTGCTTTTTTGTAATACAGGTTATAATTTTTATCGTCAAACTCAATTGCTTTCTTAATATCTTTAAGAGCGCCTTTAAAATCACCGATTTTTTCAAGTATACGGGATCTTTGAACGTAAGCATCGGAGACTGTCGGATTTTCGTCTATCTGTTTAGTGTAGTTATTGTATTCGTTCTCAAATTTTTTTGCATAATCGGCCAAGAAAAAATTTTCATTTTTTGAACAGCCTGCAATAATAATAAAAAAAACACAAAAAACTGCAAAAACGGAAAGGTTTTTCATCCTGTCCCCTCACAACTTTTATTTTGCTTTTTTGATAAATCCTTTTTGCATCATTACTGATGTGAGCGCTCTGCTTCTTTTGATCATTGCCATTGCCTGGTTATACAATTGGTCGCGGGACATTTTTTTATCGGCAACTTTCTCTTTTATGGCTTTTACTCCGACAGCTGCTGCAACCTGCGGATAAACGTGCCATTCATCCATTGTAGGCAATATTTTATTTGGCCTTATCTTGTTATCCGCTATGCACGACGCAAGTTCTGATGCAGCCGTTATGCACATAGGATCCGTTATTGTTCTAGCTCTTACGTCTAATGTGCCTCTGAATACGCCCGGAAAACCAAGAGAATTATTAACCTGATTTTCAAAATCGCTTCTTCCGGTCGCTACGACTGCAGCTCCCGCCTCTTTTGCTTCCCACGGCCATATTTCAGGTACGGGGTTTGCACATACGAAAACTATAGGATTTTTTGCCATGGCTTTTACCCATTCTTTTTTTATTATATCCGGTCCGGGCGTTGATAAAGCAATAACTACATCTGCATTTTCCATAGCTTCTTTTGCGCCGCCTTGTATTCCAAGCCCGTTTGTATCAACACACATGGCCCATTTTTCCGGATGTGATAATTTCAACTCTGTTCTGCCTTTATGCAATGTATCTTTTGAATCTGTCATAATAATATTGGCAGGATTTGCTCCATACAACATTATCAATCTTGCGATACATATGTTAGCAGAACCTGCTCCTATAAGAGCAATTTTAACTTTAGAGATTTTTTTATTAACAACTTTTAATGCATTTATTAATCCTGCTAAAGTGACAAGAGCTGTTCCCTGCTGGTCATCATGCCAAACGGGAATTTTGCATTCCTTTCTTAAAGTATGCAATATAGGAAAACATTTCGGCTGCGATATATCTTCCAAATTTACGCCGCCTAAAGAAGGCTGAAGAATTTTTACAGTATTTATTATTTCCTGCTGGTCTTTTGTTCCAAGACATATAGGGAAAGAATCTACACCCCCCAGATATTTGTATAACAAAGCTTTGCCTTCCATGACAGGCATTGCAGCTTCCGGTCCTATGTCGCCAAGGCCGAGAACTCTTGTTCCGTCGCTTATGACTGCAACAGTATTCCACTTGTTTGTATATTCATATGCAAGTTCGGGGTTTTTATTTATATCCATACATACTGAAGCAACTCCCGGACTGTACCATATTGCAAAATCATTAAAATCTCTTATTCTGCACTTTGGAACAACCTCAATTTTTCCCTTGTAGAAAGGATGAAGTCTTCTTGCGTCCTGTGACGGTTTTTCTGCTGCTTTTAAAAGTTTTTTTGTGTTTGTTTTTTTCATAAAAGAGTTCCTTTTTTATAATTGCTTAATTATATAAAAAAAATACGGCGATTGCACATTGAACTTGTTGCCTCAACACAAAAAAAATAGTATAATACTTCCCATTCGATTCAAAAGAGGAAGGATGGCCGAGTTGGTTTATGGCGCTAGTCTTGAAAACTAGAGTAGGGTTTCCCTACCGGGGGTTCGAATCCCTCTCCTTCCGTTCCTTTCTTTTTTAAAGAAACAAATCAACATTAATATTTTGGCTGCAATTTTGTATTTCAAAAGCTTATGTACCGTTTCACTTTTTGTACACCGCACTTTTGAAATACTTCATTTCGCCTAAAATCTTAATGTTTCAAACAACAAAAAAAATCTCAAAACTTTATAAAATAAAAAAAACGAATTTACATATAAATTTTTTTGTTTTTTTGCGTGGTTCTTTTGTAGATATCCCGTTAGAATTTTCATCCCCTCTTGGTAAAAGCAGATGACATATCGTTTTTTGATTTTATACAATGCCAAATATGTAATTTATATTTGATATAATAAAAAAACTTCAATAAAATATGGAGGAAATGTGATACCAATAAATAAAGTAATAGTCCCAGTAATAATAACAACTACGACCGTTTTGTCTTTGATTAAAAGAAAAAAAATATTAAGTTTATTGAAAAAAGTACTTAAAGGAAAAATTATTTATATATTTGGTGAACGAGGAAGCGGTAAAACTACATTATACCGCTTTCTTACAGGGCAAGACAAAAACACAAAGTATGAATCCACCCAAGAAACATCAGAAAAAACAAAAATATTAAATGACCAGTTGAAAAAACTTGGCTATAGAGTTACGATCGATACTGTTGGCGAACACGGGAAAAATATTCCCGATAGCACAAAAGTTTTAAAACTTAAGGCAGTTGATGATGAAAACTCAATAGTATTACTTTTGTTTAAGGCAGATAATTTTAAAAAATCATGTTCTGACAATCAAAATAAAAGTACACGGGATATGATAGACGGGCTGAATAAGCGAATGGAAGAAAAGAAGAAAAAATATTTATGCATTGGAACTTTTGTTGATAAATTTGAAGGTTTTACTAAAGAATGGATTGAAAATCAAGAAATTGTTAAAAACCATTTAAACCGTATTTTTGTTGAAAAATTTATTGATAACTCTTCTTTGCCGTCTAAGTTTATTTTCTGCTCTTTCACAGATGAGAATATTTTAGCTTCAGTAAAGAAGATAATAAAGGAGTTAAAATGAAAACAATTATTTATTCCCAGTCGCTTCAAAATGATGCCTTTGACGATATATTCTATAACGGCGTGTATATTGAAAAAAACAGTAATAAGGAAATAAATTTAATTGATTATTATGCAAGAAACAGAGTGTTTAATTTTAAAACTATACATGATGCAGAAACTGATACAAAATATATTTACAAAAATGATTGTCTGCTTATCCGCGTGTACAGCGATGAGAAGGATAACCTTGGCAGAATGTCACCCATCACAATTCAATCACCTACAGACGAATGGGAAGAACTGTTAGAATCTTTAGATGTTTTTTTGAAAAAAAGCAAAAGAAGTTTGTCACGTGAAAAACTTGATATGATAAAAACAGCAATCAACTACGCAAAAAAACGCAAAGAAGCTATTAAAAATTTAAAAATTGCGCTCGCCATTGTGGCAATAACAGCAGCGGTTTATGTTGCTACAAAATATATACAAAATAAAGGAGGATTGTAATGCCAGAAACTGAATTGAAAAAGTTTGATTTGACTAAAAAAAGCATTGTTGTTTTAAGCGGTGGAAAAATTAAAAATTTAAGAGAAGACGGTGCAAGTTTTTTATATAAAGATGATATATATATTTTAGATGCGGATAACATTTTGGAATTTAAAGAAAATAATGCGTCGGTATGTAAATTTGATGACTTAACTGATGGCACTGTATTAGTTCAAGACCCATATGATAAAGACTTGTATGTTAAAGTAGACAATGATAATCTGCTTGATGTATTCAAAAATAACGCGCTTAAAAAAGCAATGATTTTTTCAAAGTTGTGTTCAAAGTTAGGCGCAAAAAAGGTAGCTTTGAAGCAAGTGTCAGATTCAAATGATGAAGCTGACAAAAATATAAAAACAAAGGGAAGAGCAGTTGTATATAATGTTCCTGTAAAAGGTTCTATTGACTACAATGCTAAACTAAAAGCAGAGATACAAAAATCATTGCAACTGTCAGATGAGTTTATAGGTACTGAACCTGATATAAGTGGAGCGAAAGAATATATCAAAAGTAAGAATTTGTCTAACGATGTGGAAATGCTTTCATTGATTGAGGCAATGGAAGGCACCAATAAACTTAAAAAACGAGAGCTTAAAATAACGTTAAACAGTGATATTAAAAAAAATATGTCTGTCATTGCAGAAATAGGCATACCGATGCTTGCTAAAATTCAAAGTGAAATACAGACAATTACACAAAGCAAAAAAGTAGTTTTTATGGAAGTTCAGGTAGAGTTTTAGGAGATAAAATGACTGTTGATCAAATAAATCAAAAGTTAAAACAGCTTTACAGTCGGCACTATCCGTGCTTGCCGCAAGAGCTTGAAAGTTTTAATTCCAGCGTTTCCGGCAAAGAGCAAGCGACAAATCCATTGCTTTTGCAAATTGATGATGCTTGGGTAAATGCAAATTTGAAAATAATGTTTTTTGGCAAAGAAACAACTGGCTGGTGGAATAATATTTCTTCTGATTGTCAAACTATTCAAACTATAGATGAACTGTGTGGTTTGTATTCAAATTTTTATTTGTCAGGCAACTGTCTGAAAGGCAAAATAGGTGTTTTTTGGCAGGGAATAAAAAAAATTCAAGATGCTTTTCCAAACATAAAAATCGGGTATTTGTGGAATAATTTGTTAAAAATAGGCAAATGTGCTAGAGGTACGCCTAATGATAAAATTATTGGAATTACAAAACAATACTTTAATGTTTTAGAAGAAGAAATAGAAATACTAAAACCTGACATTGTGGTATTTTTTACGGGTAATTATGATGCTTATATTAAAGAATTTTTAGGCGATGTAAAAATTGAACAAGTAGCTGGGTTTGAAGAAAAAGAGTTTTGTAAAATGAAAATTACCAATATTCCGCTATCTGTAAGGACATATCACCCTAACTATTTAAGGTTTAAAAAATCAAGGGACAGATATTATTTGGAATTAACAAAACAAATAAAAGAATATCTAGATAGACATAAATAGTAAGCAGATTATATAATCTTAGAGAATTTGCTAAATGACAATCAGAGAGGTAGTCTGTTTCCTCCGCTCTTTACTTCTTCTTTTATACACTGCACTTTTGAAATACTTCATTTCGCCTAAAATCTTAATGTTTCAAACTACAAAAAATCATCTCAAACAATTTTTTATACTATTCAACTGACATTCCGTTCGTTTAGCTCAATGCTTATAAAAAACTCCTTGACATACCATAGGGGGGTATGCTATAATAACGGCACAAGACAACAGGGAGGTAAAACCATGGCAGAACAAAATATGCACAAACAGCAGATAGTCCCTTTAAATAAAATTGAAGGGCAGATAAAAGGACTAAAAAAAATGATTGAGGATGACAGATACTGCGTTGATATAATAAACCAGATACAGTCTGTAATCGGGGCTTTGGCAAGAGTACAGCAGGAAATCTTTAAAAAACATCTTGAAGGATGCGTTGCAGACACTTTTAACGGCCAGTCTGAAAAAGAAAAAATGAAAAAAACACAGGAAATAATAGAATTAATTTCTAAATTGAAAAAATAAATTAAGAAAGGAGAAAAAAATGAAAAAAACAAAACTTATTCTGATAAACACATTAGCTCTTACGGTATTTGCATTGGCGCCTCTTTTTGCGGCAGACTGCTGTTCAACGGCAAATTCGGCAATGATCGCAAAAAACAAAACGACTGAAATTAAAGAAACAGGCAAAGAAAACTTTTTGCGTGAAAATAAAAAAACCGAAATTCCTCAAAACGGATATTTTGTCTATAAATTTGCATCCAAACCTGCTATGGGAACAACCGTTCTGAAAATAAAGGTTTTTGACGCATCCGGAAAACAAACAAATAATTTAAAAATTACGGGAAACTACGGAATGCCTTCAATGTCCGGAGCTCATGATTCCGGAGAAGTATCATTTCAGCTTAACAAAAAAGGCGATTATCTGCTTCCCGTAAATATAGTAATGCCCGGACAATGGCAGATTGAAATTAACATTAAAAACGATACGGAATCTTTATTTTCAGGAAAAATAAACGTCAATATTTAAGGATTTAACGTGATTTTTAAAAATAAAAAAATATTATCCGTTCTTATTATACTGCTTGCATTTTCAGCAACTGCAATAGCTTACGAATCTCTTTTATATTATGAACTGCAGGCAGTAGGCGGATATAATTCATCTGACGGAAAAACGGCATTGTATTCGTTTGACAAAAATGATGTTATGCAAAAACCTTCAGCCGGCTTTGATTACATAGGACGCATTTCCGGAAATTCATCCGACAAAGCATCAATATTTCTCCAAGGCAGATTCGCCTACGATGAAAACGGCAAAAACATTCAAGGCCAGTTATACAATGCTTACATAAATTTAAAAGCCGCAGGCGCTAATTTATGGGGCGGACATAATAAACCTGCTTTCGGATTATCGTCAGTTCTTGATAATCATGCTCTTTTGATGCCGTCTCTTGTTTCATACGGTTTCGGTTTTGACAGAGACTGGGGCGCCGGATTTCTAAAAGATACCCAGTGGGGAGCGGTTTCTTTTTCAATTACTTCGGGAAGCGGAATGCCTCTTTATACAGACGGCAATTATTTTGTATCGTCAAGAATTTCAAAAGGCGTTTTAAACAGAGATAACAGCGAATTCGGATTATCTCTTGCCAAAGGAGAAATTCTTGACATTATGGGATATCACGTAATGAGTGCCGAAAAAATTCCTTTCACTGCTCTAAGCGCGGATTACAGTCTTGTATTTGACAGATACAGCCTGCGAAGCGAATATTTAAGAGGATTCAAAAACAATGAAAATATTCAGGCTTTTTTTATAAGGTTCGGCATAAATGTATTTAACGAACAGCGCGGACTGATTGAGTTCCAGCCTGCTTATATCAATAACGCAATGACAGAAGGTTTTTATAAAGCCGTCGGTTTTTCTTACGTATTATCGTCTGTTCACACCGTAAGGGCAATGTATCATTCTAATCCGATAACGCATGACGAAACAATAGTGTTTCAATGGTATATTTACGGAAAGCTTTAGGAGGAATTAAAATGTTAAAAAAATTGTGCGCCGCCGTTTTTGCGGTAATATTTTCAGTTTCTTTATCATACTCCGCGGTAGGATGTGATCTTAACGAACCGGACAGAGACGTTAAAAGGCTTTTTCCCGATTCAACAGGTTATAAAACAAAATATGTTTCCATAGATAAAACAGGCGGACAGCCTATGCTGAAAAACATAGAAAACAGACTCGGCGATAACTTTAAAGGGTTATATGAAAATATAGACGTTCCGTATACTCTTTACGAAATTTATAAAAACGATAAAATCATAGGTTATATACACGGAGTGAACCAAAAAGGGACTTACGGAGGAATACAGGTTTTTTTAGCGTTTGACACAAAAATGACAATTGATTCCTTTTATGTGCAGAAACTTACGTCCCGCAAAGCAAAAGAATTCAGAACTCCCGAATTTGCGGCTCAGTTCAAAGGGTTGACATTGGAAGATTTTGAAAAATACGACGTCGCAAAACATTTTGCCAAACCTGAGGGAAAAGTCGGCAAAATTAAAAATCCGGCAGTTGATGCTTCGGATGATTTTTACTCAATACTCAGAGCCGTCAAAAAAAATCTCATTCTGACCGATGAATTTATATTTAAAAATAAGGAGGCTGAAATCAAATGAATATAATAAGTCTTTCCTATAAAAACATCTTGAGAAAAAAACTGCGCTCTGTTCTTACCGTTTTTGCCATAGCTTTATCGGCATGGGTGCTCACAAGCCTTCTAGGTTTTAACAAAGGCTATGAAGCCGCCCTTAATAAAGATATTGATAATATGGGATTTCAGATTCTTGTTGCGGCAAAAGGATGTCCTTACGAAGCGGCGACTTTGATGTTAAAAGGCGGAACGGGACTGCGTTATATGGATGAGAACGTCACGGAAAAAATAAATTCTTATCCCGAAACCAATAAGGTAACTCCTATGCTTATGCAGGCCGTTTTTGACCCTAACAAAGGAGAAAGCGGAGGTTATACTGCCTATCTCGGAGTTGATCCGGAAACATTTCCCTCAATGAAATCATACCTTGCTTTTGCTCAAGGCGACTGGTTTAAAAAAGCCGATGCAAATGAAGTTGTAATGGGTTATGAAGCGGCGGAACTTGAGCAAAGAGAAGTAGGAGATATGCTTCTTATCCCGGAAAAAAATACCGAACTTAAAGTGGTCGGAATTTTAAAAAGATCCGGCACGCAGGATGACGGAACAATCTTTATGCCGGTAAAAACTCTTCAGAATATTTTTGACAAAAAAGGGAAACTGACAGGAGTAGGCATTAAAGTAAAAAAAGATTCAGACATAAATGATTTTGAAAACAAATTATACGATCTTCCGGACGTGCAGGTAGTTTCAATGGCACAGGTAAAACAAACAATAATGAATCTTGTAACGACCGCAAAAATTATGGTTTTTTCAATTGTCATTATAGCCGTAATAATAGCAACCGTAGGAGTTGTAAACACAATTCTTATGTCGGTATTTGAAAGATTTCAGGAGATAGGCGTTTTAAAAAGCATGGGAGCTTTGCCTAAAGATATATTTATTATGATATGGATTGAAACCGTGTTTCTCTGCTCGGCCGGAGGAATTCTCGGAAGCGGTTTTGCCGTAATACTTACTAAAATTACGGATATCCTTATAAGACGGCTTCTTCCTTACACTCCAACGGGGCCTATAGTAATAATAGACTTAAATCTCATCCTTTTAACTGTATTTCTTATAGTCGCGATAGGACTTGTAAGCGGTTTGTATCCGGCATGGAAAGCGGCGCATATCCGCCCTATAGAATCTATGAGAAGGGAGGCAAATTAAAATGAGCTTTATAAAAATAGAAAATATCAAAAAAATATACCGTAGAGGGCAGGAAGAAGTCACGGCACTTGACGGCGTTTCTCTTGACATAAAAAAAGGCTCTTTTACGTCTTTTATCGGCCCGTCGGGGTCAGGCAAAACTACTCTGGTAAACATAATAGGATGCCTTGATAATCCGTCAAGCGGAACAATTGAAATAGAAGGTTCTGTTATTTTTAAAACCGGAAATGTCCTGACAGAAAAAAATCTGACAAAAATAAGAAGACAATATTTCGGTTATATTTTTCAGAGCTTTTATCTTATACCGACTCTTACGGTAAAAGAAAACATTCTTCTGCCTTACGTTTTTTATAAAAAATCCTCAAAAGACGCGGCTGAAGCGGCAAAAATGCTCGGAATAGAAAAAAGACTGAACCATCTGCCCAACCAGCTTTCCGGAGGAGAAATGCAAAGAGTTGCTATTGCCAGAGCTTTAATAAATAATCCTTCTGTTATTCTTGCCGACGAACCTACGGGAAATCTTGATACTGCAAGAAGCGAAGAAGTAGGAGAAATTCTGCGCTCTCTTAACAAAAACGAAGGGCTGACTATACTTATGGTTACACATAATACGGAACTTGCGGCAAAAGCCGACGAAACCATAACAATAAAAGACGGCAAAATTCACATGCAATAATTATTTATATTTAAAATAAAATCCTTAGAAATTGTTTTATGTTAAAAAAATCTCGGCTAAAATATTTTGTCTTCAACAATATAACTGATATAATCTGAATACATACAACACTTAAGGAGAGTAATTCAATGGATGAAACTACACAATCTGAATGTAAGAAAAATATTTTAAAAAACGGCAAAAAAGACAACTCTTCTTTTTCGGCAAATACAATTTATATGCTCGGTTTTGCAGGCGCCGCAGTTTATTACATATCGTCAGCCTCAGGTTTTTGGAATATCACAGCCGGAATATTAAAAGCCGCTTTATGGCCGGCTTTTTTGGTATACGGACTACTTAAATACATTGCAGTTTAAAATTCAAACAACTCTTTGATACTTCAGATTCACTTATATATTTTTTTTTGGTATCATTATTAAAATAATTTTTACAGGGGTAAGTTTATGAAATTATCACCGGCTAATATTTTAGTTTTATTTTCATACGTAATATTTTTTACATTTACGTTTGAAATTCCGGCATCTGCAGCCATCGATGATATTATGTCCGCAGCGGCAAACGGCAACAATTACGTTATTGCGGATTTGATAAAAAACGGAGAAAATATAAATGCAAAAGATCCTGCCGGCAATACTCCTCTCATTATTGCCGTAGCCAACGAACGAATTGAGACCGTAAGACTTCTTTTAGAAACCAAGGGAATAAACATAAATCTCACAAATGATGCCGGAGACAGCGCATTATCGCAGGCATGCAATATGGGAAATCTTGACATAGTAAGACTTCTGATAGAAAAACGAGCTTTGGTAAATATTACAAACACCGATAAAATGACTCCTCTTATGATTGTTTCTTTGAGCGGCAATGAAGAAATTGCAGAATTTTTACTGAACAATAAAGCAAATCCTAATTCTAGAGATAAATCCGGTTTTACAGCGCTTATGTATGCCGCTTTAAAAAACAATCTGCCGGTCGTAAAGCTGTTACGTGAAAAAAAAGCCGATATAACTGCCTCAAATTATAATAAAGATTCCGCTTTTCTTATTGCAGCAGCAGCTGGAAATGTCGACACAATAAAATATCTTGCATCTGCCGGCGCAAATACCGCGCAGATCAATTCTCAGGGAATAAATGCTCTCATAGCATGCGCCGCAACCGGCAATCTTGAAACTGCTAAATATCTTGTAGAAGAGCTCGGGTTTAACGTTAACTATCGTGATAATAACGGCAATACGGCTCTTATAGCTGCCGCTGCTTTTATTCAGTCCGATATTACAAAACAAGTTATATCAATGCTCAATGATCCTCTTATTACAAATGAAAAAGATATTCTTATATTTATACAGGAAAGGAAAAAAGACAATTTATCAATGATTGAATATCTTCTTGGCGCGGGAGGAGATATAAATGCCGTCAATAAAAAAGGACTTTCTCCTTTTCTTACGGCGATAATAGAAAATGACACTCAGACTGCGGATTATCTGCTGACCAAAGGGGCAAATATCGAACAGCTCACTGACGAAGGAAATAATGCTCTTCTGCTGTCTGTCAAAAATTCAAATCTAAACACGGCCTTATTTGTAATAAACAAAAATATAAATATGAATATACCTGATAAGAACAATAAAACCGCTTTAATGCTTGCCATCGAATCCGGAAATTTTGATATCATAAATTCAATTATCTCAAAAAAACAGCTTGATGCCGCCAAAACTGACAATAACGGCAAAAACGCTCTTATTTACGCAGTTGAATACGGATACAATAAAATAATTGAAACTCTTGTAAAAGAAAATAAAGTTAATATAAATTCTTCAGATAAAAACGGAAAGACGCCGCTTATGTATGCCGTGGAAGCGCAAAACCTCTCCACAGTTGAACTCCTTATATCATTAAAGGCAGATGTCACAATAAGAAACTCGTCAAATAAAACCGCAAAAGATATTGCCGATGACATAGGCTTTGAATATGCGGCAAATTCTACCGCAAATAACAACGCTGCAAAATAAAAAAAAGACACAGCCTGTTTTTCAAAATCGGTTGTGTCTTTTTCTAAATCCCAGACCTATACTAATTTGATTTTATAATTTTCAATTTATTTATTTTGGATTTCAGCTCATTTGCCGTTGAATCCTGTTTGTATTTGTTTATCGCGACATTCCATCTGTGGTAATCGCCTGCATAAACATAAGGTTCTTTTGATATAAGATAGAATATTCTTATTGAATTTAAAGCTTCCGAAAAATTACCGCTCATAATGAACGCATCCGTAAGTTTATAACGGGAATCAACGTTGTTTTTATCATAATCAACAACATCTCTGTAAGCTGCTACAGCTTTATCATAATTTTCAAAATGCATTTCAAGATTGCCTATTTTACGTAATGAGTCATATGTAAGTTTTGGCCAAAATTTCATGGCCTTATTATAATCGCTTAAAGCGTCATAATATCTTTCAAGTTTTAGCCTTGCGTCGCCTCTTGCAATGTAGGCCGGACCGTATGACGGAATAATATTGATAGCTTTTGTAAAATCCTTATCTGCTCCGTCATAATCATACAAATCTATTTTTATTTTCCCCTGCTGCATATTAAACGTAACATTTTTTATATCAGCATCATCAACATCCTGTGTTTTATTACTTTTAACATTGCGTGCCTGTATAGCTTTTTCATAATCAGCGGCTGCTCCGTCAAAATCATTAATCTTATCTTTTAAAAGAGCTCTCGCATTATAAGCCTCTGCATAATAAGGGTCAATTTTTACGGCTTTGTCATAATCGGCAATAGCATCCAAATATCTTCCGTTTTTAGCTTTAACGGCCGCGCTCATATAATATTCTTTTGGAGTTTTAGAAAATCCGGAACTCGCTGAATGTC
This sequence comes from Endomicrobiaceae bacterium, assembly GCA_963666965.1. Classification (GTDB taxonomy): domain Bacteria; phylum Elusimicrobiota; class Endomicrobiia; order Endomicrobiales; family Endomicrobiaceae; genus Proruminimicrobium. The sequence goes on along the minus strand of OY762939.1, from coordinate 723,641 downwards.
TAGCGCGCGGTTTTGGCACATCCGAAACCGTATTTTTAACGGTATCCGAATCAATTACAGGTTCCTGAACAGCAGGAATTTGACTCTCTGCGGCAACTTCCGCAGGGGCAGTTGAAACTTTAACAGTATCTGTTGACGTCTCAACTTCATTGATTATTTTATCAACTTTATCACAACCGGATAACAATAAAGTTGCAATCACTCCGCAGTAAACCATCACATTTCTCATAACTCCTCCATTTTATGCAGCCGACAATATCGTCTGTATTATATCAAATGATAAATTTTTGTCAAAGCCGTCACTAAAATCACCATTTACAGCTTCTTTTTTAAGATTATAAACTATCGGAATAAGCTTAAAAGCGTCCGAAAGAATTGTATTAAACTGAGGACTGCAGTTAAAAGGCTTTACCTGTTCATACGCCATATAATCGGATTTATTTTCCTGAAAGGAGCATGCCAATAAAACATTTTTTCTTTTTCCTGTATATTTTGCATACAACTCATTTCCGGCGGCATTCAATAAAATATACTGCACTACATCATCATAAGCCACCTGTGAAGAATTATAATCTGCCGATATCAATTTTAATGTATTTTTTGCTATTTTCACTGTCACAAAATTTATTTTTACTTCAGAGCCGTTTATGACGGTTGTTTCAATTTGCTCTTCTTTCACTGATTTTTTTCTAACTACAGGTTCAATAAGATCTAAAATATTTCCGTCAAAATCCTTCTTTGTAACGATTCCGACGCAGTTTATTCCGTTATAATTTAAACGTTCTATAATATCTTTGTCATCCGTAATTCTTTTTATTGGTTTCAAAACGGTCGCATTTGACAAAGAGATCTGTTTTGTATTTAAAATTTCACGGGCTCTTTTTACAAGTTCTGTCGCCCTTAAAGTTATTTTAACTATAGAATCGATTACCACAGAAGATCTTGTTATATTTGAGATTATAGTTTTTATAACGTTATTCTCATTTATTTTTGCTTCAAGACCGACTGTAACGGTCGCAAGTCCCGAAGGGAACCCTATAGAGTAAATACCCTGAGGCGAAATTTCCACATACGAACCGGCGCCTCTTGTTTTTGCATAAGCCGGAGACATATTTCCGTCAACAAAAATAGAAACAGGCCTGCCCTGCTGATCTAACGCGAAAGTAGTAAGTCCGTTTCTTGCAAGTTTATCTTTAGGGTTATGTCCCTGAATAACAGTTCCTATGCCTATAGCCTTATTCATCTGTTCCATTGTAAAATTAATATGGTATTTGGCTATGTATTCCGGTTTAATTCTGGTTGTATTATCCGCATAAACAGCATTTATAATCGCAAGCGCTTCAAATATTTTACTTTGATCGTCTTTTTCTATGTCATATTCCCTTATGTCTTTTGAAATTTCAGAAAAGCCCTTCCATATTTTTTTACCGGTATAATGTACGCCCTTATAGTAAAAACCTTTGATTCTTTTGCCTTTTGAATCAAACTCTTCAAATTTTCCTTCCTCATTTACTCTTCCTATTGAGACATCACCGTATTCATCATAAGGCAGAGGAGCGTGCATATAATAGAAACCGTATTCGTCAACTCTGTACAGTGCAAAGTTATTTTTAAAGAAAGTAAGAATCGATCTCATTGCTTCATTATTAAAATATGACACGTCGTCAATAAGCCTTTCGGAAGGCTTATAATATTTTTCACGTTCCGTCAGAGGAAGCGCTTTTATTCTTACAGATAATTCTTCTATTATGGCATAAGGGATCCTTGACTTTTCAAGCTCAAGAAGAATCTTCCACATTTGTGTTTTAGCGTTATCTTTATCAGATTCCGCCAAACCTGCGTAACTCTTTATTTGATTATTAAGATCTGTAACGGTTTCAGCTGACTGATTTATAACAAGATCAATCTTATGTTCCAGATACTTTATAAGAGAATCTGAAACTTCCATTTTACCGAGATCTTCAATTATCGCTTTTATTTCCATTTCGGAAATCATTTTAATTCTGTCGTCAGAATCAGCGTATGCGGACATTTTTGCAGTCAATGTTTTTATGTTTTCATCTATTCTTTTTTGTCTGTTTTCTCTTTCCTGGTCAGGAAGTTCGAGTACTTTTTTAAGCAAATTTTCAACTTCGGACTGCATCAATCCCAAAGCATCAAGTTTAACTATAAGGTCGCACATTTCGGCTTTAAATGACGCCTTGTCGGCATCTTTTAACCTGTTATATCTTGATATTTTAACATCAATCAAATCAATTATTTTATTCGCTTCGTCAAGTTCAGATATTTTCGACAGCGCATCAAGTTTGTTTTTCAAATATCCTATATACGACTGAGGAACTCCTATCTGTTCCATCTGATATATAACGGACATTGCTTCATTTTTATCCTTTTTGCCGTCAATTGTAAATTTAAAAAATTTATCATTAAGTTTTTTATTTAATTCTTCTCCTTTTTTGAACGTCATATGAGAATTTATCTGACTTAAAAGAGCTTCTCCCCATCCTTTATGTTTTATATAATCGTAAGCATACCATTCCATGCTTTCGTAAGCCCTGTACATCATGGCATCTACAACACCCCATCCCCAGTTGCCCTGCTGTATTTCATCATTATATTTGATTTTTTGTTCGTATATTACTTTTTCAATTAATGCAATGACATTATTCCAGTAAGCTTCATATTCGGGATATTTTTCTTTTAAGCTGACAGCCTCAGAATATTTGTCTGTCCACCAGTTTACGGCCATTTGTTCTACGTCTCTTAATCCCGTAGAAATTTCAGTATCAAATTTAATCCCGAAAAATGACTTATTGAATTCAAGCAGTTCTGAATTTTCTTTCAATCCGAATATATTTGACTGAGTATTTGACAAAATATATTTAACGCTTAAATCCTGATTAAAACCGAACGCCGCTCTAAATTCATAACTCATTTTTTCAAGTTCATTATTCCATAGAGTTTTCTGCCTTTGTTTCGAATAGTCCGATCTTTCGGAAAAAACTTCAAGCCAGTAAGCTATATCTTTTGATCTGCTTAAATCTCTTGCATTTGTAACGCGTTCATACCATTGGCTGTATATATTTGCCTTATTTTTACCTAAGTATCCTGCCGGTATATCGTAATCTTGCGGAATCCCTTTAAATTTTTCACTTATCGGAAGATGCATACCGAATAAATTCATTGAAGCAAATAAATCGTGGTTACCCAAAACATATTTAACTCTGCCTGTTTCGGAAAGCCTTTTTATGAACATAAAAGTTTCAATCTGTTTAGGACCTCTGTCTAAAATATCGCCCAGAATATAAATCGTACTTCTGTTTCCTTTTACGTTCCATTTGTTAAGAATCTCAACTTCTATTTCTTCCTGCATTCTTCTTATTTCGGCCTCCGGTATTTCATAGCCGTTTAAATCTTTGCCGTTGTGAAGAAGCTCAAAGTAATTTAAAATTTTAGAATCTCTGCTCGATGAAACCATCTGATACATTAACTCCAAAAATCTTGTATAACCGCCGTGTATATCGGAAAAAACTATGTTTCTGTTAAAATACATCGTTTCTTTCTTTATTTTATATCTGACCAGCTGCCATAAAGTGTTTAGTTTTGTCTTAAAATTAAACAATGATTCCTGCTGCATAACAACGGGCATTGTCTGCTGCTTATCGTATTCTTCAACTTTTAACGACATTATATCGTTGACGGTTTTTATTGCAAGATCAACATCAGCATCATTATACTGTCTGCCGTTTCTGTCAACTTTTGTTTTAATATATTCTCTTTGTTCTTCCAAAAAATTCTTTACTACGTAAATATCTTCGTAACGGGCTTTTATTATTGAGGCGCCGCCTGAGGTTTTATATTTTGCCGGATCTGATCTGAAATAATGCCTGAGCAAATCGTTTACTCCGTCGCATCCGTCTTCATAGAGATATAATCCCTCTTTCAATTTGCTCAATCTTTCGTTAATTGATATTTTTCCGTCAAAGAAAAATCTGTCCTGATCCATCCATATATTTAATATTCTTTTAAAGTTAAGCGTAGCCGAAAGGGCATCGGCATCATGCAGAATGCAGCCTATAAGAGAGCGTTCCATTTCAATTTTTTTATGGCCGAGACAGTCATTGTATATGGCATTTATTTTCTGTTCGTTTTCACTGTCCTGAAGCAACCCTTTAGCCCAAACGGCAGAATTTTTTTCGTGGTTATCTCTGAAAAATACACATGAAAGATCATGCATAAAAACAGAATATACCAATTCTTTTACGTCTATTCTCTCATTTTCAGGAGCATTTGGAAGCAATTTATTAACATCTCCGCTTCTTCCTATAATCTTTATTGAATATGCCAATACATCCAAACAATGGCTTAACCCGTGTTCATGCACAGCTGTTTTATCCGTATAGAATCTGTAAAACGCATATCTCGGCATTTTTTTGTAGAGCAATTCCAAACATTCGTATATATTTTCTTTAAATTCATCCAAAATGTCTTCCTGGATATCTTCATTTATGCCGGCAGACGTCAGAATCTGTCTCAGAGATTCTACTGAATCCATACTGTCGTTTGTTCTGCTTTCTTCTCCGGTTGCAAATAACATATTCTGTATTCTTGAATTTATATTATTTACCTGCACATGGGCTTTTGAATCTTTTTCATACAGATATTCTGTCATATTAATTTTTTTGCTGTTATCATCATGAACCAAAAGCGAAAAGAACTTTTCCTGATTATCAGCTTTATTTTTCAGATATTCCTGATATGCATGCTGCCACTGCCCGTATTTGCCGCTTTCTTTATCAGTAAGATATTCTTTATCGTTTCTGTTAAATATATAAGCGATATCTTCAATGCTGTGTTTATAATTTCTTATCTTATTGAAAAATCGCGAATTAATAGGAAAAATATTGGAGGTTGACTCTATGATTTTTTCAACTATCCGGTCATTTAACTCTTCGGCGTAATGTTCTCCGGATATGCCGGGTTCAAGCATTTCAGCAATACGCTGTTTGATGTATTTCACGTCGTTAAGCAGCAATTCTTCTTCCAATGCCTTTTTGGGAGCGAACTCATGTGAAAATTCGTGGATTAAACCGGCGCGCAGGAACGTTTCTAAAATTTTATCGTCATATATTTTAAAAAGCGCCGAATTTATGCCTATAAATCCGTTGTTTACATGATCAGAAAATAAAGTCTGCGATTTTTCAAGCAACCCTATGACCATTGTATCTTTTACGTTTGAAATATCATCAGGCTCTGATTCGGAAATTATTTCATCAAACAGTTTTTGCAAAAATTCCATGCTGATGTAATTATTCAGACCGTATTCAACTACGACTGTTATTTTTTTAAGAATTTCAGGTGTCCCGTCATCTTTTAAAACAACATTTCCCTTGCTGTCGAATTTTTTTATAAGAACATTTTCATATTTAACCGCTCCGTCGCTTCCGACAAGAGAATTTCCAAAATCAATTATATGTTTATATGCGGCGTCTTTTCTTTTTAACAGCATATTTATCTGCGACCACACAAACGAAGCGTTTCCGTCGCTTCTTGATGACAATATGCTTCTGTATTCCGGTTTGAGCTCCATAAAAAGAGATTGTTCGATGCCGAAAAATCTCTTTGCAGCTGCTATAATTCTTGAAAAAAGAGATATGTTTGTTCTGCCAGGATATTTTGATTCTTTTAAATCAATTCTGCCGTTTTCTATTTTAAATACGTTTTTGCTTTTGTTTATAACAACCGAAAATTCAGATTCATTAAATGAAATCTCTATTTCAATTCCGTGTTTTTTTGCAATATCAAAAAGAATACCGCTTATATTTTCCGGAGTGTCCGTTCCGTAAGTCTTTATTGCATTTAATATCAGCTGCTTTGAAAAAAAGTATTTTGTTTGCTGAGGAATTACCGGATTGTTTATAAGAATGAACAGGATATTGGAAAGAGCCTGGTCAGAAAATTTCCCGTCAAGAGAGCTTAAAAGTATTTTTTCATAAGTATTGTCTGAGGCATCGTAATCTGTTATTTCGGGAGTTATTGCTACGAAAGAAATACCCGCTTTTTTGAAATATTCCTCAAAAGAACCGTGATAACCACCTGCAACAACAACAGTGATTTTTTTTGATGTTTCCTTATTTTTACCGAGAACATCAGAAATATTTTCAAAAAATATTTTAGTTCTTGCTGAATTTATATCGTAATAAGAAAATATCTCCTGATTATCAAATATTTCATCGTATTTCGATTGTGCGTCAGGAATAATCTTATTTATCAAATCGATATATCTATCGTAATTGCCCGTAAAAAATTGATATTCCTGTTCCGACATATTTAACTTAATAAATGATTTAAACAGATCCGTCATTTTTAAAACAAAAATTTTGTCATATTTGGCTGATTCTTTTTTCAGAGATTCCATATAATCGACAAAATATTTGTTCTTTTGTTCTACAGCGGCCGTTTTACTTATATTTTTCTGAGCCGTATAGTAATTTAAGAAATTAAGAAGCAAATCATACTTGGAAGAAAGTTTTGAGTCCGATGAAATATATTTTTTAACAAGAGAATAGGATTCATAATAGTCGCCGGACTGCATTTTTGCAACTATATATTTGTATTCAGCATAAGGCAGCGCTGTTTTTAGATCTTTAAGACATTTGTTAAGTTCTTTTGCGATCTTATCTGTATCCGAATATTTTATCTGCTGCGAAAGCTGCATATAATTGTACAGAGATTCGTATTTCAAAACAGGCTGTTTTGTTTCTTCAAAAATTTTATAATCTGTTACGTCAAAATAAATATATTTCAGAAGATTGTAAGAATTGTCGATTTTTGAAATAATTTTTTTCTCGAAAGCATTAAATGCCTCAAGATTGCGTTCTTTTTCTTTAAGCAGATAAGAAGCTCTTTTCAGATTTGAGCTGTAAATATTCCAATCTTCAAGTCCGTACACGCCGACATCATTATTTTTATTATAATTTGCCAGGAAATATTCCGTGCCTGATAACAAACCGCTTTCCAGCATGATATTTGAAAGTTTGTATTGTTTTACCGTGTCAACAGCCGCAAGATCAAGTTTTGAATACGGCGCTCCCTCCACAAGAATTTTGTCAACGCCGTAATTTTTATCAAGCTCTTGTATGATTTTCGCTATATTTTTCTGCACTGAATAATTCACATGCAGATCCCGTATGTAAACAACTGTATTATTATTCTGCGGATTTAAAAACTCATCCGACACGCTTCCTAAAGAAGGTCTGATTTTGACACTTGTTTCATTAACGGCAAAATCGCTGACCGTAATATTTAAAGCCTGCACAAAATCAGCGACTACAAAGGAATAAAGCAGAAATAGTGATGTTAAAAATGCCGTTAGTTTTTTCATGAGCCCTCCGCAAAATATTTATATTTTTAATTCTTTATATTTTCAATCTCTTCTTTAAAATACTTTTCTTTTTGTTCAAACTGCTCCGTATGTTCACATAATTCAACATATAACTGCTTAAGCTGTTCCTTTATAAGCTTGCTCTGTTTAGGCCCGTCAGCAAGAAAAGCAACATTTTTTTCCTCGCACGCTTTAACAAGAAGTTTTGTTATTTCTTCTATACTGTGTTCTTTTTTTAATATTTCCTCTTCAAGACGTTTAATTTTTGTTTCCAGAGGTTTTAGAGCTTTTGATTTTTCCTGTATAATTGCCGCTCTTATTTTTTTTACGTCTTCTTTTGTATATGTTTTTTTTATATTTGCCGATTTTTCTTTTATTTCCGAACTTTCGTCTTCCCAACCTCGCATTTCCAAAAATTCCGAATATGTGCCGTTAAAAAAAGAGGCTTTGTCTCTGTCAAAAATTATAAGTTTTTTTGCAACGGCATGAAGCAGTTCTTCGTTATGCGTTACAACTATAACAGAACCCTTAAAATCGTCAATGGCGTCAATCAGAGCTTCGGTAGATTCAAGATCAAGATGATTCGTAGGCTCGTCCAGCAGCAGCAGATGGGCCGGCTTTACAAGAATTTTCCCAAGTAAAACTCTGCTTTTTTCTCCTCCGGAAAGAATAGATATTTTTTTCATGGCGTCATCGCCCGCAAACATCATGCCTCCGCTTATGTTTCTGGCCCGCTGAGGCAGACAATCGGCAGACGAAGACAATATTGCTTCGTAAATAGTTTGAGATGGATTTAAATCGGCGGCATCAGACTGTACAAAATAAGCTATTTTGAGTTCCGGATGCGGTTTTATATTGCCTTCAAGAGGTTTTATTCTTCCCGACAAAAGTTTTAAAAGAGTTGATTTTCCCTTTCCGTTTTTGCCTATTACGCAAATTCTTTCATTTTTCAATATTTCAAGATCAAGATTGTCTATAAGAATTTTGTTCCGGTCGTAACCGAATTTCAGAGAATAAACTCCCATCATTTTATTAGCTTCAAACTGGGCGTCGGTAAAGGAAAAATCCAAAGTTTCTATTTCAGTTAATCCTTCCATATTTTCCTGCTTCTCAAGACATTTTATTCTGGATTGGACCATACCGGCAAGTCTCGCTTTGGCTCTGAAACGTCTTATAAACAATTCTGTTTTTTTTCTTTTCTTTTCCATGTTAAGTCTTGTTTTTTCATAAATTTCTTCTTCTTTGGCTATCTGCTCATACAATTTTGATGTATTGCCTTCTATTTTCTTAGCCTTATTTCTGTGTATTGCAACGGTATGCGTTATAACCTGGTCCATAAAATATCTGTCGTGGGTTATAAGTATAATTTCACCTTTCCATGATTTCAAAAATTTTACAAGCCATCTCATCGCAACTATGTCCAGATAATTATTCGGTTCGTCCAAAAGAAGCATGTCCGAATCCGACAAAAGTATTTTGGCAAGATTCATTCTTATTTTATATCCTCCGGAAAATTCCAGTGGATTTCTAAAAAAATCATCTTGTGAAAAACCAAGTCCGGCAAGTATTTTTTCGGCCTTCCACTTTGTATCCTGTTCGCTTTTCGGCATACTTGCGGAAACTTCTTCTATAACGGTCTGATATTTAAAATTTATATGCTGCTCAAGATACCCTATTTTATATTCTCTCGGTATTTGTATTTCTCCGGCATCATACTCTTCCTGCCCCATTATCATTTTTAAAAGAGTAGTCTTACCGTGGCCGTTTCTGCCGACAAGCCCGATTTTTTCGTTTTCGCCGACATTAAAACTAAGTCCGTCGAATAAAACTCTTGAACCGTAAGATTTTGAAAGTGTGTTTACCGATATCATTTTTAATCTCCAAAACTAAGCAGCCGCCAACATTGTTCTGTAAGCCGTCATCTTATCTTCGTTTGTCCGTATTATTTCTCTTGTTTTGTAATCTTCGCCGTAGACAATAATCAATTCAACTATTGTATTTAAAGCTTCAGGATTCTTATCAGCTGAGGCTGTTGCGAAAAGCTTATTTACTTTAACCGCCATATCCTGTTCACTGCCTTTAAAAAGTTCAATTTCCGGCAAGAGAGAATCTTTATCCTGGTTGTTAACCCGCATAATTAAAACTTTACCGAGCAGTATTTCCAATTTTTTATCTTTCAGCCCGTTTTCCTTGTTTTGCGCGGCTAATTTTGTTTTTGCCAAAACCCTTTCCTTTATAACCAAAAGAAAAGCATCTTTAGAATTCCGGTTTATTTTCGCATCCTGCAGAATAATGCTGACAGCATTGTCAGAATCCAATTTCATAATATCGGCAAAATTATCAACTCCGGCATTAACCATTTCTATGTCGGTTATATCATCAAGAACAGGGATTTCGGACATATCCAGTGAATAGGCGAAATTAGCCATATCTTTTATATTTACGTCTTTAAACCCGAATTTTATTTTAATGCTGCCTAAAAGGGCGCTGAATCCGTCGTATGTTTCCATTATGTCATTTGTCCCGCTGAACATTTTTTTCAACAGATTAATATCTATAAGAAGAGGTTTATCCGAATTTATTATTTTACTCTTTAATACTGCCGGAGTAATAATTTCTTTTACGGCTTCCACTTCATCATAATTTCCGGAATAATAATCATAAATTTTATTTTCTAATATCTGTCCGGATACTGAAAAATCTTTATATTGCGCGTTTACGTCAGATTCTCCGATAATATATATCTCTATGCCCTGTTTTCTTAATTTTAAAAATTCCAATGCAATATTTTTATTTTCAGCATTAAATTTATTTTTTAAATATTCAAATTGAGAAACAGTGACCGCCTTTCTGACTGCGCCGTTTGACAAGGCGGAATATAAATTCCCGTTTGAGATATTTTCAAGCGATATTATTGTTTTCTGGGCATACATAAATGATATTGAATTCAATATTTTAACTGCCGTCCCGGGGTATTTACCGGCACCGACAACTGCAGTTTTGCCTTTAAAATACATCTCTTCTGTTTTTTCATCAACAATAACGGCAGAATCTATATCAATCTTTGCGTTCTTTTTAAGCTGCATAAACGCCTTTATTCTTTTCTCAAGCATTCTGCTGCCGAATAAAGCCTCGGCTGTGTCCGTATTATCGGCATTATCGGTTCCAAACACAAGCATTCCGTCTATATCAATCTGCCAAACAGTTTTGCCGTTTACCGCAAGACCTGTATTTATAATCCGGTGTTGTTCTTTAAATCTTCTTACATTATCCGTTATAAAAATATTAACTGAGTTTTTTTCGTCCGGATTTAAACTTGAAACAGACTGAAGTTTATAATCCTGAAAAATTATATTTATCTTTGAGTCCTGCAAATTTAATTTCAAATGTTCCTGTTTATTAAATATTTTTACGGCGTTATTTGTAATAATCTTTGACAAGAGAATCAATTTTTCAACAAAATTTAAAGTCAAAACAGCCGAAATCTCCACATTCAAAACTTCTTTGATTTTTAACGAGGTGGTCTTTTCGAGCTCTGAAAGTTTATTTTCAAGCCCGGATCTGTCTAGCGTTTTATGTTTATTCAAAAACCAATTGCGAACCGCCGGAAAAAACATACCCAGAATAATTAACGGATATTCAATGGCTGATACCATTTTTTGTCTTTGCGAAAAATCTTTTTTGCCCAGCATCAAAAGAAGTTTATTAAGCCAATCCATAGTCAGCATAACATTGCCGTTAATATAATTTTCCATTTTGTAATAGTCATTCATATCATACGACTGTTTTTTAGGCAGCTTATTTACATTTTTAATAAATTCATTCCTTAAATAAATCTTTCTTGTTCTGTTTATATTATATTTCAGCATTATATTTATCAGAGTTAGAATTTCCATTTCCGTTCTGTTGAAATAAAACTTCAACAATATTTCCGATCTGATTATGGCCAAAATGTCGTATATCTTATAAGGCTGTGACAATATAACATTATTTATAAAAACATTGTCGTTATCGTAGTCTAATTTCGACTTCTTCGCATATCTGTAAGATTTGGGAGCTTCTATATCTTGTTTAATTCTTGCAATAATACCTGCATATCTCTTTGGAGATTGTTTTTTAATCTCAGCCAATATGTCATTAACTGCCGTATAGGTTTGATCTTCCGACAATATTCTTTCAACATAATTATCAGCTTTTGTTTCTTCAAAGTAACGCAGAGCCAAGGATTTCAAAGCATAAGCCTGTTTTTGCTTCACAAAAGTCTTGTCGTTTACCATATCGGCTATAACTTCTGCCAGCTTTACCCATTTGACATGGCGGTTTATTGCGTGTGAAGCGTTAATTATAAGATTTGTAAAACCTCTTGCGGCCTTATGTTCTTCCTGGAAAATATATTCATAATCAAACGTTTCATTAAACAAATCATAAAGCGCTGCATTTTGATCTGTTCTATATTCGGAAATTTCACCGCCGAACACATTCGAAGTGATTTCGGCAAACAATTCATGAATTGTCAGCGCAGTAGCATTTGATCCGTAAAATTTCAAAGCAGACAAAATATTATGTCCTATTTCATGCGCAATTGTAAAAGGATCATAATAGACAAAATGAAACGCATTATTGGCCGCGGTTTGTTTATTGCCTCTTCTGACTATAACTGCTTTTGATATTTTTTTATATATATGCTGCTGGTCGCGGCTTTCAATAAAATTATCCGCAAAATTTTCGATTGACAGAAAAACTCCGGTACACATCGCTCTTAAATCAAAATTATTGTCCACTTTAAACGTTCCGTTTCTCAGAGAAACAATGAATTCTCTTTTTATGTTATCCAAAACTCCGGAATGATCCGACAAATCATAACCGTTTATTTTAAGATACATTGCGGCAAACAATCTATGCTGCAGCGGCAGATCCCAGCCGTAAAGAATCTTCAAAAGATATGTATTATTTTTACCACCTCTGATTATGTTTAAATATTTTTTTATTTCCGGTTTGATTCCCTGTTTTGGCCCGTTAGCGGCTCTTCCGGCCACAAAATCAAATAAACTTCTGTAGCCGACAACCATAAAGAATGAATCTATTGTCGGTATAAATGACGGAAGAGTTTTACTGGTATAACGGTCGTCTCTGGCGGCAGAATATGTGTCGTCTAAAACATTTCTTTTTAAAAGCGCCGCTATTGCTGAATCTTTTTTATTGATTTCTCTGGGCTGAAACATTTTAAAAAGATGATATTCCACCAACGCAGATTTTCTTATTTCGGCATAATTTATATTTAACGGATCGTAATCACTGCCGGACATAAAAAATTCATCTGCGATATGCTGCATAATTATATCAATCTGTTGTTTAGTAAGTTCTTTAAGCTGAGGCATTGACAACATAAGTTCTATAAAAACAAGTTTTATTATTTCAGATCTCAATAATCTGCCGTCATTTAAAAATTCTGCTCTAACTATCTCAAGAACTTCATTTATTTTTTCAGGCTGTGATATTATTATATTGTTTATAACAACCAAATCATTTGAATAATCCAATCCCAACGGACCGTGAAGGTAAGATTCGGGATGTTCTACGTTTACTCTGATCTGATTCATAATACTTTCAAATCTGTAACCGTAATAATCCCATCTTGTTCCGTTTGCATTCTTAAGAGCCATGAAAATTTCAAAAACTTTTGTTTTCCACGATTCTTCTTTCAACAGCAGTTCAAACTGTGCTGTTTCCTCTTCGCTATAGCCGTCTCTCGATTTAAGAATATTTTTGTATTCTTTTAAAAGTTCTTTTAATGTGTCGGATTGTCTTTCAGGAAGCACTCTGTTTGTTGACAACATCTTAACTACGGCATCAGCCAGCAATTCAAATTTAAACTGTTTGCCGAGCATTGCCGCGGTTTGCCCGGCAAGATAAAACAATCCGCTGGAAGCCTTATGCTCTTCCTGAACGATATAATCATAATTCATTCTGCCGTTAAATAATTCATAAAGCGAATCGGAGTAGGTTTTATTTTCTATCCCTGCTTTTTGCGCAAAAATAGCAGAAATTGCATTTGCAAATATTTCATGCAACGTTGAATAAGAAACATTTTGGCCTGCATCAGCAAAAAACATAAGAATTCTATGGCCTATTTCGTGAGCTATTGTAAGAGGATCGGCGTTCGTAAAAAACATTCCCGCATTAGCTGCAAAATTTCTCATGCCGTTTTTGCTTACAAATATTGAATATGATATTTTTGCATATAATTCGCGCTCTTTATTTTCATCTATGTATTTTTCAGCCTTAAGATAGTCGCTCAAAACAAGCAATATTCCTGCTCCTGCGGCGCTAAGGTCAAAATTATTTTTTACATCAAGAGCATTATTCCTTAATAGTTTTAAGAAATCATTTTTTACATTTTCTAACAACATATAATTAAACTTTGAAAAACCATTCATTTTCAGATACATAAGCGCAGCAAGCCTGTGCTTAACATCAGCAGTATTGTCGTACAAAACATTCATCAAAGCCGTCGTATCGGCGGAATTGTTTAATTTAAGAAGCTTAAGATGTTTTATGAGACTGAGCCTTTCTAAATCGTTCTTATATACGATTTCAAGCTGGTCAAAGTTAAACGTGTCAGTCATTCTGTCATATAATCTTTTCAGATATTTTCTATAATCTAAATTTCTGGCGCTTCCTATTTCCTGTCCTCTTACATTAGGCGTATTAATTTGGCCGGCGACAATTTCAAATCCCACATCAAAAGATGTTCTGTTTTGTAAAAAATAAGGCACTGCGGATTCTTCTGTTTTTTCTTCAACTTCCGCATCTGAAGATTCATTTTTGGTATCGGCATATTGCATACCGTTTTCATTATTTAAAAATTTGATGCCGGTATAGTCGGAACGTATGTAAAATTTTCCGTTTTCGGAAACAATATCAAGTTTTTCTTCGAGTTTAATTTTTTCAACATGAATTTTATTCTGATTTAATGTTTTGTTTATTTCTGTTATTACAAACCGTCCGTTTATTTTTGACAGAGAAAATTCAATCCAGTCGCAGAAATACCACATTTGGCCGGCAATAAAGTTTCCGGCTTTAATTGTCTGTCCTTCTCTGATATCAGGGATCTCAACATAAGAATATTCTCTTTCGATATTTCCGGTTTCCGCAGTGTTCCAAATTGCTTTTATATTTATTTTATTTAATATTTTCTTTAGAAATTTAGACGGTCTGGCAGCATATTTCTTAAATGTCATATACGCCAAAAATAAACTTATTGTACTGCCGCCGGCTATTTTTAAATCTGTGACAGCATATTTTGCCCCGTTTACTCTTTCGGCGCTTAACATTCCGCTTCCGTCGCCGTAGAGATCAAGTTTCCCAGCTGCGGCAAGAGCCGCTATAGTTCTGTCATTAGGAGTATTTGCGTTTATAACTACAACGTCTTTATCCGATCCGAAATAAACAAATATTTTTTTATTCAAAGATAAATAATTGCCGTGCACAAATGAATTTTCAAGCAATTCCGGAAAAAACGTATAACCTCTTGAACTGCCCATTCTGTCGGCAAATTTTTCATCTATTATCTCAGCTGTTATGCAAAGAATATCGGCTGCTTTTTTTATTTTTATTTCATCTGAAATATCAACATAAGAATCTGAAAATTTTATTGTAAGCATAGAATCGGAGAGATCCCTGCCTGCAAAAACATCATTTACATATTGTTCAATTTGCGCTATATCATATGCTTCTTTCTCGTTAATAAATTCTGAAAAGTTAAGCTCAACAACGTCTTCAGGCGAAAGTCTTTTTAATAATTCATTCTCTATGTCTGCGTCAACAGATGCGTATTCTTTTTCGGGTATATTATTCTGTTGGGTCGCGGTTTGTTCTTCAGCGTTGTTTTGGCTGTCTGCAATCTGCTCATTGAGTTCGGCATTGCCCGTATTATTTTCATCGGTATTTTCTAAAACGGGCTTATATCCTATATTAAGATTTTGCTGAGGAATAAGCGCCAGAGGATTACTAAGAGATTTGGCCAGCCTTTTTATATTTACTATGCCTCTGCTGCCAACTCTGAATTCAAATGTTTTAGGATAAAGAGCCTCTATTATTTTCTGTTCTTCATTATCCGTATATTTTTCGGCAAAAATCCGGCAGAATTCTTGAAGTTCAACACCGTTTCTTGAAACCAACACGGTATCGTTTGAAATATAAGTTACAAGTACAAGATCCCCTTCCTTGATGCCGCCCATTTGCTCAACAGGCAGCTTAATTTCAAAACCGGCATTCAAAGAAGACTTTAAAATTGACATGTCGTTAAAGAATGAATGTATTATAACTGCTGTTGCCGTTGACAACGGCCATAGAACTGGAGCTGCAGACATTACTAAAATATAGGGCAGCGACACTGCAAGAGTAGGAAGAGATAAATTACTCAAATCATATTTCAATATATCAATAAATTTTATACCTCCGGCAGAATCTTTATTGACAATCCATTTTACTATCGTATGCGAAAATAAAAATACAATCTGAGAAACCGCAAATAACGATATTCCCAAAACCGGATTAAATACAGTAATTATCGACGGAATCATTCTGAATATCAATTCTTCCCATACGGGAGCCGCTTTTGATAAAACATTTAATGTTTTTGATTTTGAGTTCAAAGGTTTTAACAATGAAAGCTCTACGGATCGCAACGGCAGTTTCTTTTTGTCGGACATGTTTGCATCCAGCGCCACGCTTGTTCCGATTTTTACAAGTGCCGGTTGAACTTCCGTATTATTTAAAACAACATTTGAACGAATCGCCGTTTTTGCATTTTCTATTATATTTTTTACATCGGCAGTTGCAGGTATTGAAATAGTAGGATTTGAATAACGAACATCATTTTGTGCAAGTATAAAATCGCCTAGCAGCAAATTTTTGTTCTGCAGATCAGTATTTGAGACGCTTTCAAAAAGATTAAAAATACTAAATTCAAGATTCGAAGCAAGAAGAACTTCACCTTCATACTTTACCTTTTCCGTATAACCCAATTCAGTTTCATGTCCTGCAATAGTAATGATTACTGGAGCATCTTTAACTCCTTTTGATTCCAGTTCCTTTAGTATTTTATCTTTAAAATCTCCTGAATGACATGAATTAAAAACAAAAGTCACCGCTTTAAGGTCAACTCCGAGTTTACTTGCCGTATATAAAGCGTTTGCAAACTCCTGAAATGTTATATTTTCTGTATTTGTTATATAGAAACCGTCTTTTGAGCCGTGCCCGTGCATCCAGAACAAACTTTTTTTGCCGTTTTTGGGTGCATTTATTATTCTGTCAAACAATTTTATCTTTACGCCGGGATCTTTTGATCTCTGTAATAAATCAACATTTTTAGAGTTATCCGCGTCTATTCCTATTCTGCTTAAAAACTTTTTTAAAATTGCCGGATCAAACCTGTCTCCCTGCACATCTTTAAAAGCAAGTTCGGCACTTTCATCGTGAAATACAGCCGTTACAAAAGAATCCTGATCTGTCAGCTCCTTGTTAAACCATTGACTCAATATACTGAAGTAGGCGTCTGAAGCAACAGCCGTTATTTTGTCAAAATTATCAGGATTTAAAAGTTCCGTTTTGCCGTCCAAAAGTTTAGTCATAAAAACACTGACTGCTATGGCCCTTCTATATCTTTGAATTATATTATCGATATTCTTAAATTCTTTTTTATTTGAAACTTTGCCGTCAAAACTGTCAGCAAATGCCTGACTTAAAAAAACTCTTAATGCCAAATTGCCATTTTCTGTAGCAAGATTGTTTATCTCCATCTTTGTCAGCTCTTTAAGCAATTCCAATATCTGGGCGGTTTGATTTTCATCCAATTTAATATTTGAAGCCGTAAAATCAGCCATAAGATCTACTGAAATATTATCTCTGTCCGGATCTTCAAGCAAAGCTTCCAATGCAGACATAAAGGTTTCTTCATCAATATTTTCATTCATTTTTCTTTTTTCAATAATATTGCCTTTGCCGAAACAGTAACGCGCAAGAAATTTGGTCGTATCGGCATCAGCCATGTCTTTTAAAGCCGAAAACAATCTTACGTTCAAAATTGTTGTTTTATTTTCATTTAAAGCAATTTCTCTTGCTATTGCTGATGATTCCTGTTCTGAAAAATCCAATATTTCCGGGGCATCATTCTGAAATCCGTTGTCAAAACTTATCTGCAGCAATTTCAGTTTATCCGTATTTTGCGTAAGATTAAACTGTACAGTCATTTTAAAAAACTGTCCAAAATCAAAACTTTCAGCTTCAAACATCTGCTTAAATAAATATTCTATGGTTTCAATATTTTCTTTAGGCCCGTATATTGCTAAAATCGTTGCCAAACCGCGCACTGTCGCCTTGTCCAAATTTCTAAATCTTGAATCGCCCCTTATGGTGTTCGCCAGCCATACGTTCATGTATTCTTTATCGTGTATTGACGCATCATGTCTTAACTTCATAAACAGATTAAATTTATACCCGTCAAAACCCATATCTCTTATATAGTCAAGCATAAAAGGATCTAAATCAAATATATCCAAAGCATAATCATACGATTCCAATCCGTTAAGCAATGCAGGATCTATATATTTAATTTTGTCTATCATGTTTAAAGCTGTCTGCTGCGGATTGTCTGACTTCTCAATAATATAAGCTGCTAAATTTTTGTCCAAAAGATTTAATCTCTCTTTGACAAAATCATAGTATCCGTACACGACCGCATAATCATGCAATGTTTTTATAATATTTTCGGGTGATAAACCATTGATTCCAGAGAAAATAATAATCGGATTACCCGGATTATTTCTGTTATAAAAATAATGAATAACTATTGAAGCCAGCGTAATTACGGGGAGAAAAGCAACCGGGGCGCCTGCTGTAAGAATATAAGGAAGAGCTACCGCTAAAGCCGGTATTGATAAATTTTTGAAATCATGTTCCAATATACTTGAAAATTTTTGTCTGTTACCGGCAGCATCTCTGTTTACAAGCCATTTTACTATAGTGTGTGAAAATAAAAATGCTACCTGAGAAACCGCAAACAACGATATACCTAAAACAGGATTAAATACCATAATAAGAGAAGGAACAGCTCTGAATAGTATTTCCTCCCATACGGGTGCTGTTTTTGCTAAAAACGAAAATACCGCATTTTTATTTTTCAAAGCGTCAAGTATTGATAATTTAGAAGCAGTTTTATTTGTGTCGGATGTCTTATGCGAAAAAAGTGTTTCTATTAATTCAGGAAGTCCGAGCTTATTAAAATTTTCAATTATTGTTAAACGGAAATTGTTTTTTAACGTATATCTTTTATTTTTCTTTAAATCAATAAAATCTTCCTTCGTCGGTTCTGTCCGTCTTGAAGACGTAATCAAATCTATAATAGGTTTAAGATTTTGTTCAAGTTCTTCTTTGGAATCATATGTTCTGTCATGCGCCATCAGCAATTTGATTCTGTATAAATTTTCAAAATCATACATGGAATAATCTGTATCTTTAAAAATTACGCCAAACATATCATTTAAAACAGAATCTATTTTTTCTGGACTGCTGAATACGGCCGCTATAATTTCAAAATCATAAAGTTTTTCTGAAGAAAATATCCCCTCAATAATATTGAACAGTTCTTCAATTTTTGATTTGCTTTGCCAAAATCTAGTCTTAGCAATGTCTTCTTGTTGATAAGATTTTTGAATCTTTGCCTTTGACCTGATCTTTCTTAAAATATTTTCATACTGATAAGGATTCTTTTGTTCGATATCTTTAAGAATATCCACTGCTATACTGTATTTTGCCGTTCTTTTCTTTGCAAAATCAACTATATTAGATTCTTTTGTTTGTTTTAACGCTTGTTCATATCCAGTCACTATATCTTTTAAAATTAAACCCTGTGCAGACGGACGTTTAAACCCTTCTTTATAGTAACCATAATTTATGATAGTATCTATAAGAACTAACCAATTTGGATTTCCTTCTGTTGACTCTTTTATTAAATTTAAAAACCCGTAGGCAGCTTCATGCTCTTCCTGAAAAGCACGGATATAATTAACATTAGAATCAAATAATCCGTACAATTGCGCATTGCTTTTGGAAGGAATAATATTAAATTCCTGTGCTATAAGATTTGAAATTGTTTCCGCAAATAATTCATGCAGGGTTAAATCTCCTTCCATTGAAGAATATTTAAGAATCCTATGTCCGATTTCGTGAGACAGCGTCTCATAATCTACCGCTCCGAAAATAAAATCATCATTTGCAGCAGCACCAGTAATACCGTATCTTACGATTACGGCATCTTGTATTTCTTCATAAATTCTGTATGAATTACCGTGAAGCTGTTCGTGTAAAATATCATCTAAAATAAGAAATATTCCGGTCAGATTTGCTCTCAAATCAAAATTATTCTTAATTTTATTTTTTTGAAGAGAATTTTTAAAATCTTTTTTAATCTTTTCTGTAAATTCTTTATCTATTAGATTTTCTGTAATCCCTTTTGAAATATTAATATTATTTGTTTTAAAATACATTAAAGCAAACAGCCTGTATTTAACGTCCAATTGCTCATTTTTGATTATATTTTCAAGAGAGACGCCGTTGTTCCTGTCTCTTAATATAGTTTCATAGCTGACATCTGTTTTTGATCTGTATCTTTCTGAATCGGCTTTTTTATCATTTCTGTTCTTTAATGCAGTTCTGTAATGTTCCGTAATGCCTTTAGCTCTCCAGAAAACACCCATAGAAGGAGCTAATAAAAAAGGCGAAATACTTCTATTATTAAATATTTTATTTACCGAAAACTTTTTGACAAAAAAATAATGTATAACAATCGTTAAAACAAGCGCCACAGGCAGATATATAATATTAACGGCAAGCGCTACAGCGTAAGGAGCGGTCAACAATATCGTAATCAACGGCAAATTTTTTACATATTTTTTGAAAAAATCCGGATTTTTAACATCTAATTTTTGATATGCAATCCACTGTATAAAAATTTCCAAGCTTAAAGACACAATTTGTGATACAACGAAAAGAGAAATACCTATAACAGGATTTAAAACAATAAAAAATGCCGGAAATGCTCTGAATAAAATTTCCTGAACAAAAACAAATGCTTTATCAGGAAAATTGCCCCATTTAACTTTTTTATTTTTAGATAAGGTTTCGCCCTTTACTTGCTCCGCTTTAAGCATCGCTTTTTGCAGACTCCCGAACATTCTTGAATATACTTCAGCCGGAATACCGAGCAAATCTTTGTCTTTATATTCCGACGAATCTATTTCATACGCTGTCCCGTTTTCAAAATAAAAACCCATATCATAAAGTTTAAGACTCATTTCTATTAAAATATTGTCAATATCGGGATTAAAAATATTTCTGCCGCCGTCTTGCGGAACAGTTGAGACCATAGCATTTACTGCCGTTTTAATTATTTCATTTATTTTTTTCTGTTTATCCGAATATGGCACTTCTGTTTTAATATTCGCCAAATCAATATCGGCTCCTATCATATTTTTTAATTTTTCGGCATTTTCTATTCCGAGCGCATCAATCGCCATTTTTGCAAGCAAAGATTTTTGTTCCAGATCAGAAAGACACGAAGCAAGTTTAAAAGCCAAAGCATTTGAATTAACAGAAGACTGTTCTTTTATTATTTTGCCGTATGTGTCATCTGCTTTTGAAACATCGCCCGTTACATTTGGAGTAATTACCATGGAATTTATATTTTTGGATGAAAAGATAGATTGCAATGACTGACTGTGATACCCGCCTGAAACAACAACAATTACCTCTTTTGATTGTTTTAATATATCATCAGAAGTTCTTAAACCCGCTCCATTCTGCATAGAAACTTCATCTTTTAAAATATTTGATACGAATATATCGTTTCTTAAATCATTTGTGTCATAATATTGATTGAGTAATGCGATATCATCTGAAATTTCATTGATTCTGTCTACCGACGCATATTTTGAATAAATCTGCCTGAATTTGGCAAAATTAAGTTTAAAATAGTTCCAGTCTGATGAGGTTAAAGAGTAGGAAAGATAATCGCCGAAATATTTTGAAAAGTCATTGATATATGCAATCTCATACTCAGTGGCATCATAAGATAAAGCCATTCTTATCTGTTCCGTAAGGGTTCTTTCTTCGTTTACAAGTTCAACCGGATTAATGCGGTTACTGAGCGCTGATACTTCAAAAAACGCGTTCAAATCTTTGAATTCTTTAGATAAATTTATATTATTCATCCGGCAGAAAACAACAAGAAAATCTGTCAGAGCCTGAGTGTCTCTGAAATTATCCGTTTGTTCAACAAGTTTTCTGTATGAGCTATACGGGATTTTATTTTTAACCGTATTGACCAGCATCTGAAGTTCGGCGCTTGCTTTAACTGGATTTATATTTTTAGAATATCTGGACAAATCAATATATCCGAGTATATTCGGATAATCTTCAAGATTGATTGAAACTATATTATTATATTTTTCAGGCTCGTTTTTGATTTTGCCGGCATATTTAACCAGCATTCTGTAATATTTCAAGGAATCCGTCTGTCCTGCTTTGTATCTGTTTATTTTTAAGGAAAATCTTTTATTTCTGTCGTTAAGATATATATTGTCAAGGACTTCAATTTCATTATTGATTTTTAACATTAAAGATTTATATTTTTTTTGATTTTCGATTATAAGAGAAAGTCTCTTTAAATTACGCTCATGTGTATTCTTATCTTCAATTCCTTTTAAAAATCCGTGTTTGTTATTTTTTATAGCGTAATACTCGGCCCCGGTAAGATAGCCTTCTTTTATCATCTGTTCAATTATCAGCTGTTTTGCATTTGCATCCTGAATTTTGTCTATCCACGAAATATCTATCGGCCCGTTTCCGCCTTCCACAAAAACAGATTTTAATTTATATTTTTTATCAAGAGTTTTAATTATTTCGCTTATATTGCGCTGAGTTCTTTCATGACAGTGCAGATCCTGTATGTTTATAACGGTAATATCTCCCAAAGTGTCGCTGACCGATGTTATTTTACCGTATTCTGGGCTTATAATATTAAGATTGTCAAAAACAGCATCAACATCCGAAGCTCCTGACGGAACTGCAGAGGCCGATAAATTACCGCCTATAGCCGTAAGCAAAAAACATGCCGCCGTAATAACAGAACACGTTTTTAAAAAATACTTTTCAAATACTGTTTTTTTCATTTTTTGCTCCAAAATAAAACTCTGCCTCTAAACACTAAAGGCAGAGCCTTACTGTCACATTTTGTTTATTAACATAAAATATGTCATTAAATACGCGCAAAAGTCCTATATATCCTATCAGGTAAAAGATTAAAATAATCATAAAAAGATAGAATATATTTGCGCTTCCGTAATGTAAATTCATATTTGAAACTGAAAATTTTTCAATTACTTTTATTGTTTTTAACTTAAAGCCGGAAACCATCAATGCTGCGGCGTCGGATATGCCGTTCATATTCTTTTGTGCGGTTAAATTTAAAACATCTCTGCTTAAAATATTAAAATTTGAAATATCCCTGCTTACGTTTACGCAAAGATTTACAAACTCTTTGGGAACATTTTTAACAAACCGGTACTGCGAACTGACGCTGATTCCGTCAACGCGGATATCCGTATTTTTAAGCAAAGAAACAATCCCGTCCAAACATACTGAAATGTTTGAGGTTAACATAAATAAAATCACGGCAAAAGACAAAAACTTTTTTGATTGTATAAAAAGCCCGTTTATCATATCGTAATTCTAGTATAAAAGCATTATTTTTTCAATGTTTTTTATAATAAAAATGTGAAAAATTTGTGAAAAGGCGTTTTTGTAATATTTTTAGTTTGAAGAATATCGACAAATTTGGTATTTTATGGTGAATCTTTTAAGGAACATTATGACATATTATCACAAACTCTTTTGGGGTTTAACATCATTTACAACTTTTATAAGACTTTTGGTTATAGGAAAAGTAGGAATAACCGTAGATGAGGCTCATTATTGGGTTTATTCAAAGTTTCTTGATTTATCTTATTACGATCATCCGCCCGTAATCGGTTATATAGTAAAATTGTTTTCCGATTTATTCGGAACAACCACGTTTGCCGTAAGGCTTCCGTCCGTAATCATATTTGTTTTGACCTCATGGATATTTTTTATTTCCGCAAGAAAGCTTTTCAGCGAAAAAACTGCTTTTACCGCAGCCGTTCTTTTAAATATTCTTCCTGTTTTTTCATTTTTAGGGGCAATTATTACAATTCCGGATTCTCCGCTTTCTTTATTTTGGATTCTATCATTCTATCTATTCATAAGACTGATAGAAACATCTCAAAAAAGATACTGGTATTTGTTAGGTTTTTCAATAGGATTTGCCC
The DNA here is from genome assembly GCA_963666965.1 of Endomicrobiaceae bacterium. Taxonomy (GTDB): domain Bacteria; phylum Elusimicrobiota; class Endomicrobiia; order Endomicrobiales; family Endomicrobiaceae; genus Proruminimicrobium. The sequence continues at coordinate 699,851 of OY762939.1, read as the reverse complement.
TTATCTCAAAATATACTGCTGTGATGCTTTTTCCGTCAATTATTATATTTTTGCTGTTTTCAAAAAACCACAGATTCTGGTTTTCAAGAAAAGAATTATACATATCGATGTTTATTTCATTTCTCTGCTTTATTCCGGTAATTCTCTGGAACATTCAGAATAACTGGGCAAGTTTTGGATTTCAGCTTCAGCACGGATTCGGCAAAACACTGCCGCAATTATCTCCGACTTTATTTTTCAGATCTATCGGCGCACAGGCCGGCTACATTTCCCCTCTTCTTTTTATATTCTATTGTTATTCTTTATACGTCTGCGCAAAAGAAGGTTTTTTTAAAAAGGATAAATATGCTTTATTTGTCGCTTCTTTTTCTCTGCCTGTTTTGGTATTTTTTACGTCAATAGCAACTTTTAATGAAATATTACCGCACTGGCCGGCAATGGGCTATCTTGTTGCAACGATATACGTTTCCCATTTGATATTGAAACACTGGCAGACAAACTGGATACGCAAATACATAATCGCTGCATGCGCTCTTGCAATGGCTATGAATATTCTTGTTCCTCTTCACGCATTGTACAAAATCGTTCCTCTTGAAAAATTTATAAACGAAAAAGAAAATCTTAAGCTTGAATTATGCATTCCGGTTACGAAATTTATAAATCCGACAAATGACCTTTACGGTTCTCCGCGGATTGCAGCTATAGTTCATAAAATGTACGATATGACTCAGGCAAGCAAACAGCAAACAAATTTTTCCCATATAAGTTATTACGGTTCAAAACCTTATTTTTATATACCTGATATAAAAACCTGCTGCATCAGACAGATAACAGACTTCGGAATAGCTAAATCGGAAATAATAGATCCGACAAACGATATGTACGGATGGGACGAGCTTTCAAAAGCGATATATGAAATTTATAAGACATACCCCGACGGCAAAAAACCTTTTATTTTTACTCACAAAAGTTATATCGCAAGCCAAATTTATTTTTGCACTCCTGATATACGCGTTTATTGTTTTAGTCCGAAAATAGACGCTTATGATTTATGGCAAAATGACATATCAAATTTGAAAAACAAAGACGCAGTTTTTATAACAAGCAATATTTTTGATTTTTTCAACCACGAATATGTTTATCCTTTTGAATCATTTGAAAAACCGTCTGAATTGGGAATTTACAGAAACGGCAAAATCGTAAAAAAATTCTGGCTCACCGTATGCAAAAATTTCAATCCCGAAATGCTTACATGCGAATACAACACAAGCGCTCTTGGCGCAAAAAAAACAATTTCAGCGGGTCTGTCAGATATGGATTATTCTTTGTTTAAATTTATAAATTCGTCATTAAAAAACAGATTTTTTGACGCTCTTGTTTCAAAAATTTCTTTTTTTGATTCTAAAGGCATAAATGTTCCACTTATTATAATGTCTCTTTTTTCGATCTTTATTTTATTAAAATATGAAAGGAAAAATTTCTGGATATTTTTTGCTCTGATACTGTGCATTATAATAACATCCAGCGTTCTTAACCATTTTCTAAAAGATTTATTCGACAGAGCAAGACCTCTTGCTTTCTTCGGAGAAAACAACGTCAATATTTTCTGGGAAAAATTTTATTCCGCATCTTTCCCTTCGGGGCACACACAGTTTGCGTTTACGCTGGCTGCAGGCATGATTCTTTTGATAAAAAAATACAGATATATTTTTATAATATACGCATTTGCAACAGCGTTTGAAAGAGTATATGCCGGATGTCATTTCCCGTCCGATGTTCTTGCGGGCGCAGTCCTCGGGGCGTCAACAGCATGTCTTCTGTTTTTTATATTCAAAAGAATAAAGAAAAACCTTTAATGTTATTTTATTATATGTTTGCAAAAAATAGTCTTATTTGTTATAATAGCTGGATATGGATACGGTAATATTAGTTTGTATCGTTGTTGTAACTGCGTCAGTAGTTGTTGCTACCGTATATTTAGTGATAACGCTCATACAACTGACAAAAACGATCAGAAAATTTGAAATATTAATAGACCAACTTGATTCCGACATAGCAGGTATAAGAAAAATTCTTGGATATGTTTCCGGATTAGGAAGTTTGATATCCGGATCATGGGTCAGTATTGCGGTTTCTTTGATACCTAAGATTGCAGGTTCTTTGTTTAAGAAAAAAAAATGCAAGGAGGCAGATAATGAGTAATAAGAATTCATTTTTTGCGCTTTTGACCGGCATAGCCATAGGCGCTGCGCTCGGTGTTTTGTTCGCTCCGAAATCAGGCAAAGAAACAAGAGAAGATCTTAAGAAGCTGGGGCTTGACCTTAAAGAAAAAGGAAAAAGTCTGGTAGAAGAAGGCAAGTCTGCCATTGAGAAGAAGTTTTGCTCAAAAGAGAATTAAATATAAATTTGATGTGAAGTGCTGAGGTAGCTCAGTCGGTAGAGCAAAGGTCTGAAAAACCTTGTGTCGGCGGTTCGATTCCGCCCCTCAGCACTTTTTTATTTTTTAAGCTATATTTTGATATTTTTAAACAATCCTGACATGTCTTTCGGAAGGTCTGCCTTAAATTCAACCATTTTACCTGCTTTAGGATGTGAAAATTTTATTCTGTATGAGTGAAGCATTTGCCTTTTAAACTCAACGTTATCAATGCTTGTGCTTCCGCCGTAAGCCGCATCGCCGAGAACGGGATGGCCTATATATTTCATATGACTTCTTATCTGATGCGTTCTTCCGGTTATAATTCTTATTTCCAAAAGCGTAATTTGTTTTGTTCTTGCCAATACTTTAAATTCCGTAATAGCCATTCTTTTAGCAAACGGACTGACTTCTATTATTTTTCTGTCTCTGTGAGATCTGCCTAAAGGAGCTTCGATTCTGCCTCTTTCTTCGGCAAGCACTCCGCAAACAGCCGCTACATACGTTTTATTAACGGCTCTTTTCTGAAATTGCTTTGATAAAGAAACTTTTGCTTTCTGCGTTTTTGCAAAAATTATCGCGCCTGTGGTATCCTTATCAAGTCTGTGAACCATAAAAGGTTTTACTTTGCCTTTTAAATGCCACATAAGCGCATTTAACAAAGTTCCCGACTCATGGCCGAAAGACTGGTGCACAACCATATCAGATTGTTTGTTTAAGACAATAATATCATCATCTTCATGTATTATTTTAAGCGGTATTTTTTCCGGTTTTAAAGAAATTGAAGTTTCCTGTTCTTCAAAAGAGTATATAATTTCATCACCGCTTTTTAACTTATAACTTGGAAGAATCTGATTCCCATTTACAAAAACACCGCCGGTTTTTATAAGTTTCTGAAAATAAGTTCTTGAATACTCTAAATGTTTTTGATTAAGAAAAGAATCTAATCTTTCCGGAACTGCGCTTTCGTAAATTATTTTATTTTTTTTCATATGCCTTTCTGTACTTTAAAATTATAACGGCAGCTGCCGCAGCCATCATTACAAGAGATATAATCTGACCTATTGAAAGTCCTAAAAAGAACATTCCTCTATCGTCGCCTCTAAAAAATTCCACGGTAAATCTCAATACGGGATACATAATAAGATAAGTCCAAAATGTTAATCCCGGCTTATGTTTTACTGAATTTATTTTATGAAGAATAAAAAATATAACGAGATTAAAAAAAGCTTCTGTCAGCTGTGTAGGATATCTGTTATGAACTGCTATAAAAGAATCACATTCTTTACCGTAACAGCATCCTGAAAAAAAACATCCTATTCTGCCGAAAAAATGACCGAGCGCCAGAGCCGGGGCAAGCAGGTCGACAATAACCGGAAACTCTATTTTTTTTGCTTTCAGATATACTGCGGCAACAGCGGCAGCCACTATAAAACCGCCGTAATAAACAAGCCCGCCTTTCCACAATTGAAAAATTTCCAAAGGATTTGAAATAAAATATTTGATTTCAATAAGAACATAAAGAAGTCTTGCGCCTATAATACCTGCTATTATTATATAAAAGAAAAAATCATAAATCTGACTTTTTGACATGCCTGCATTTGAGCTGTATTTGATAACGTATTGAAGCGCAACAAAAAAACCGAGCGCAACACATACTCCGTAAGTATAAACAGTAATGCCGCCGATGGTAAAAAGTTCAGGATACATTGTTCTATTATACAAAATTTAGCTTTATTTAAAGCAAAAACACATTGTTTTTGATAGAATGTGGCAAAAATCAGGGGCAGATAACTTTGGATATTCCTAAAATTTCAATAATAGTGCCTGTATTTAACGCTGAAATCTATTTAAAAAAATGTCTGGACAGCATATCAAATCAAACATTTACGGATTTTGAATGTATCTGCATCAATGACGGATCGACAGACTCTTCTCTTAACATTCTGACAAAATACTCTGAAAAAGACAAAAGATTTAAAATAATTTCACAACAAAACGGCGGCGTTTCTCTAGCAAGAAATTCCGGCTTAAAAGCCGCTTGCGGCAAATATATTTCTTTTGCCGATCCTGACGATTGGTTAAGCTCAAATTATCTTGAAGTGTTACACGATACAATTGAAAAATACGGATGTGACGTTATAGCGTCAGAAAATTTTTTTTACGACGAAAAAACTAAAAAAACGCGCATAAAAATACTGCCTGAAAAATTTTACGGGCAAGAATTCAAATCAAAAGATTCAAAGAAAAAACTCATTCCTGTGCTTCACATATGTCCGTGCTGGGGTAAAATATACAATGCCGATTTTTTAAAAGCAAATGAAATTTATTTTCAAAAATGCCCCATGGAAGACATTATATTTACTTATGATATTTTAACTTCGGACTCTTCAATAATGTTTATAAAAGACTCACTTTATTTTTACAGGAAAAACATTGAATGTTCCGCAACATATAATTGGCCTAAAAGAATTTATAATATGGTTGAATGTTTCTTGTTTTTAAAAAAACGTCTCAATGAAAAAAAATCATACGGTGATTTTAAAAATGCCTTTTTGGCTCATGCCGCAAAATGTTTCGCCTTTGAATTTGAAGAATCAAACCTGCCTTTAAAAGCTTTGAAACCTATTTTTTCAGATATCAAAAACTATTTTTTTAAAAACGGCGAAAAACTTTTATACCCTGACAATATTTTTTACAAAGCAAGAATTTTGTTATTTCAATTTTGTTTAAAATCTAATATAAATTATGCCATCTTCGGCAAAACACTAAAAAAGACTTATTATTTTTTATCCGGAAAAATAAAATGACAAATCAATCCGTGTCGATAATTATACCGGTTTACAACGTAGCCCCCCATCTTGAGCATTGTCTTGAGAGTATAATATCGCAGACATTTAAAAATCTGGAAATAATCATAGTAAACGATTGTTCAACAGACGGAAGCGGCGATATAATAAAAAAATATTCAGAAAAAGATAACAGATTAAAAATCATAAATTTTGAAAAAAATATGGGACTTGGCAATGCAAGAAATACAGGTTTAAAAGCCGCTTGCGGCAAATATGCAGTTTTTATAGATGCCGACGACTGGGTCAGTAAAAATCATATTGAACTTCTGCACAATGCAATTGAAAAAAACGGATGCGATTTAATAATAGGCACGCATTATACTTTTGATAATACGACAAAAAAAGCAAATTGTTTAAACAAAAAAAAGAATTTTATAATCTGCCGATTGATTCTGTTTCAAAAAAACAAGAAGTCCTGACTCTGCGAATGATATGGTCTGTGTGGAATAAAATATACGACAGGGATTTCCTTTTAAAAAACGATATTTATTTTAAAACGAATAAAATGGAAGATATTATTTTTATTTATGAGACCATATTAAAATCTGCGCGATTTATGTTTATCCAAGACGCGACTTACTATTACCGGATCAACAGAAAAAATTCAATAATGTCCAATAAAACCGACAGAATCTATAACTGCATAAAAGCGGCTGCAGAGTTAAAAAAACTTTTAAAATCGCAAAATTTATTTGAAACGTATAAAAAATCTTTTTATCCGTATATTGCCCTTCTTTTTGCGGCTGAATTTGAAGTGTCGTCTCTTTCTTCAGGCCAGCTTGCAAAAATATCGTTTATTATAAAACGTATATTTTTTAACGCAATGAATATTCCGTTTTATAAAACATATGATAAGTTTTCTTATAAAATAAGACTTTTCTGTTTTTATCTTTGTTTAAAATACGGAATAAATTACGCCGTTATCGGAAGAATTCTGAGAAAGACTTATAATTTTTGCGCTGAGTTTTTTACTTTTTGGAAGGGAAAATTTTCAAATCTATAATATTAAACAACGAAAATTTAATCCAACCGTTCGAACGGTATATTATAAACGCCGGAAAAAATACGAATTTAAACGCTTCTCGGCATCTTAAAAGAAAATATTTAAACTGTTTTAAAAAAACTTCCGAACTTTTATATTTGAAAGGCGTCATCTGCCTGTATTTCATATATAAATGTCCGAAAGGAACGTCGCAGTTCCACGGTTTGCATTTTGTAATATAATGAATTATTGAGGGACGTCTTACCGCTTCTATAATCTCATCTTTTAAAGGATGAAACACGACATTATTATAAACATGAAATGCCGGAAAAGACTGTACATTCCATTTAAAATTCAGTCTTTTGCAGTTTAAAGTTTTATTTATAACATCCTGGTCGCCAAAAACAAGTTCTTCTTTCGTTTCAACGGCAAATTTAATCAATTTTGTTCCCAGACCATCTTTGCGCCACATTGCAAGATTAAGAACCATAACACCCGAATTTATCTGAAGTTTTTCAAATTCCGGCTTTAAAACAAGATGATTGTAATACGAACCTATATCTTCAATTGCGGCTATATAATAATCTGAAACATCTTGGGAAAAAAGCTCTTTCAGGCTTGAACATACTACAAGATCGCAGTCCAGATATATAATTTTATCAACTTCCGGCAGCAAATCGGCCGCCATAAATCTGTAATATATAGCTGTCGTAAAATGATTAAGCACTATCGGCAGGCTGTCTAAAACAGATGTGTCAAGCTTGACGTATTTAACGTTAAACTTTTTAATTTTTTGAAGTTCCGATATTTTATTTTTGTTTGAGTCCGATATTCCGCTGTCAAGAACATAAAAAGAAAACTCATCATCCGTTGCGGCATTTTTCAAAATTGAAGCGATTACAACCGCCATATGCTGAGCGTAATTATCCGAAGGAGTAAAACATATGTTAATATTCATTTTATTTATTTCCTTTTTAATGATTCGACTATTATATAAAATTATTTGATATAATTGTCAGACGTTAATATGAAAAAGCTAAAAGTTTTTTTAAAAAACAAAGTTCCATTTCTTGCTGATATAAAGCCTTTCACGGCAAATCTGATATACGGTCCGATTCTTGACCATCTTGAATTCCATGTAACCGAACACTGCAATTTAAACTGTAAAGGGTGCACACACTTTTCAAATATAGCGGGCGAAAAATTTACGGACTGTCTCCTTATACAAAAACGCCTTGAACGCCTTAATAAAATTTTCGGCAAAATAAAAAAAATTAAAATACTCGGCGGAGAACCTCTTCTGCATCCGGAAATCTGCGAGATTTTAAAAATAACAAGAAAAACCGTTCCTTTTACGGATATAATTATCATAACAAACGGAACTCTGCTGCCGTCAATGCCTGATATTTTTTTCAAAATCTGCCGCGAAAACGATATAACGATTGAAATCAGCGTTTATCCGCCGTTATTTAATACTATTGAAAAAATAATCAAAAATCTTGATTTGTTTAAAGTCAAATATATTTTGTCAAACAGAATATTTTCTTTTTGCGGCGTATTAAACACGGCCGGCACTTCCGATAAACAAAAAACTTTTTTAAACTGCACCGGCAAATTTTGTTCCATTTTAAAAGATGACAATATGTATATGTGCGCCATAGCCGCCTATATCGGATATTTCAATAAAAAATTCAACGCTTCAATAGCGCAAGGCGAAGGAATCAACATCTACACACATACGGGCAAAGAAATTCTATCCTATCTGAAAAAACCTGAAGAAACATGCAGATTCTGCACAAATAATTTTAATTATTTTAAATGGGAAACTTCGGATAATCCGCAGCCTCCCGACTGGTCCGGGAAAATATAAGAATATTTTATTTTGTTTTACAAAGAATAAATTCAAGAAAATTAAATATCTTAATTTTTATTTTTTTATCGTCGGTTTTATATCCTTTTATAACCGGCGAAATAATATATCTTAAAAAATACGCAGCCGCTTTAATGTTATGAATCACGAATTGTTTTGCAATTTTAATCCTATTTGCAAAAGTCAAATCAGAAACAAAACCTGCGATATTTAAATAATAAAAATATAATTTTCGTTTCGGAACATAAGAATTCCATGGTTTTTTCCATGTGATATAATGGATTATTTTAGGATTTTTTTTCGCTTTTATAATTTCTCTTTTCAACGGATGATTAAGGACATTGTAAAACTCAAAAAAGGAAGTCTGAACATTCCATTTTAGGTTCAAAGGTTTTATTTTATCTTTGAGAACGCTGTTTATTACATCCTGATCGCCGAAATGTAATTTTTCTTTTGTCGTTCCGGCGAATTTATACAGTTTTTCGCCTATTGAATGCTCGCGCCATAGTTTCAGATTAATAACCATAACGCCGGAATTGGCATAAAACTTTTCTTCTTTTCTTCCAAACGCATTATGCGCCCAAAAATATCCTATATCCTCAGCCGCCGAGATAAAATATTCCCCTGTATCTTCTTCAAAAAGCTCCTTTAAACTTGAACAAACAACCATATCACTGTCCAAATAAATGATTTTATCGATATTCGGCAGCAAATCGGCCATTCTGAGCCTTAAATATACAGTCTGCGAAAAATGCGGAAGCAGCAGCTGAAACCCGTGAGAGTTAAAAGCTCCGCAGTCTATGTATTCAATAAAAAAATCTTTTATTTTTTTTAAACGTGATATTTTATCTTTGCTGCGGTCTGATATTCCGCCGTCTAAAACATAAAACAATAAATTATCGCCGTGACCTGCATTTTTAAGAATTGAAGCGATCGTAACCGCCATATGCACGGCGTAATTATCATCGGAGGCAAAGCATATTTTTATATCCACAATATTCTCTTTAATAAATTTTGCTTATTATACCATATATATAAATCGGGCTTTTCAAAACATAAAGATAGTTGTTATAATGATACGGGGCAGGGATCATAAATAAATTTTTAATTAAACTGTGCGGAGAAAAACATGGATGTTTCAATAGTCATTCCTGTATATAATGTGGAATCGTGCTTAAAACAATGTTTGGACAGCATAATATCTCAAACGTTTAAAAATATTGAAATAATTATTATAGATGACGGTTCTACAGATAAAAGTTCTCAAATTATAGAAGAGTATAAAAAAAACGACAGCAGAATTGTGAATGTATTTTTAGAAAAAAATGTCGGTGCCGGCAGTGCAAGAAACGAAGGGATTAAAATCGCATCAGGCAAATATATAGTTTTTATAGATTCCGATGACTGGATAACCGAAGACTATATCGAAAAATTATACAACAGCATAGAAAAATATAATTGTGATATGATATCGGCAAATTTTTATACTTATGATGCCGCAACAGGACAAACAGAAGAGAATAAATGCCCGAAAAATTTTTACAATAGACCTTTTAATTCCCCATTAAAAAAACGATATTTCTTGTTCTTAAGCAACAATTATATATGGATTCGCATATACAGAACAGATTTTTTGAAAAAAAATAATATTTATTTTAAATTAAATAAATTAGAAGATTCATTATTTTTATGGGAAGCAGTTCTGGCTTGCGATAATTTCAGATTTATAGATGAAACTATATATTATTACAGACTTAACAGAAATAATTCTTTGACAAGATCGGATTATGCAGACGCTTATATTGAAGGATTGCGCGAAATTAAAAAATATTTAGACGGCAAAAATTTATACCGGTTTTATAAACAGCCTTTCTTTTTATTTGCTATGGCGGGAATTATTAATTCATTCGGCAATTCCAAATTGCCGTATAGACAATTAAAAGATACGTTTTATAAATTAAAATATGAATTTTTAAATGATCAAGATATAAAATTTTATAAACAAAAAAATTTACATGCATCGGCAAGAATGTATTTGTTATATTTTTGTTTAAAATATAATATTAATTATGTGGGAATAATAAAATTATTTAAATCTTTGCATTTAGGAAAATTTTTAAGGAAATTGGCAGCATAAATTTTTATAATCAAAATGAAAAAAGAAACGGCAATATGTGCGGTTATTGTAAGTTATGAGCCTGATGAAGCAATAATAAGGCTTTATGATTCAATCTGCAAACAGGTTGATGAAGTTATTATCGTAGATAACGCAAGCAGCTGCAAAACATCTAAAGATATTCTTGAAAGTCTGGCAGAAAAAGTTAAAGTTATTTATAACGATAAAAATTACGGAGTTGCAAAAGCATTAAATATCGGAGCAAAATATGCTATTGCCAATAATTACAAATGGCTTTTGACATTGGATCAGGACAGCGAATTTATACAGGGAACATACGATTTACTTCTTAACGCTTATGAACTTTTGCCTGAAAAGAAAAGAACAATGCTGATTGCCCCCCAGTATAAAGAAAAAATTAATATTAAAAATCTTAACGATATTTGCCTGCCTGTTGTTAAAAATATAATATGGCAAAACAAAAGTTTTATTATAACTTCCGGGTGCCTGGTAAAAACCGAGGTTTTTAATTTAATCGGTTTTTTTGAAGAAAAATTGTTTATAGACAGAGTTGATTTTGATTTTTGCCTGAGGATTCAAAAAAAAGGGTATCTTGCCATGATCGCAACAAATGTATTTTTTGCCCACGAACTTGCGCACCCTGAAAAGAAATTTTACTTAAAAAATTTTAATTATTGCGCAGAAAGAAGATATTATATTTCAAGGAATTCCGTATACCTGTTTAAAAATTATTTTTTTTATGCGCCCTTAACAACAACAATATTGCTTATAAGAAGCGGCATACTTTTTGCTTCAGTTAAGATATTGTTATTTGAACGCGATAAATTCAAAAAAATAAAGAACACTTACAAAGGATTTATAGACGGTTTTTTAAACAGATATTAATTTAATATGGACAATACTTTAAAGTATAAAAATATAATAGTTTTTGCATCTGCAGGCATCGGTGATTTTTTATGGGCAACATCAGCATTATCTCTTATAAAAAATACCGACATCAAAACAAAAATTTTACTTATCACTTCTGACTCAAATTTACAATTAACGGATAAAAAAACGGCAATAGATGAATTTATTTTAATTGACGCCAAATATCATTCTTCAAAAAACATATTTTTGAGACATGCCTATAAAATTCTTTTTTGTATCGTCAATTACAGAAAAATACGCAGATATACAACTATTTTGTTTTTAGATCAAATCCATTGGTTTACATTGGCTTCAAAATATTTTTTCAGAATAAAAAATATTATAGGACCCGATCTGACATGGTTCGGTTATAATATTAAAAACCGAGACGCAAAGTATTATACTCAAACTATATCCATGCCTGCCGATTCAGACAAAATTCATATGTCAGCAAGATATCAAATTCTTATAAGAGCCTTATTTAAAACTTACAATCTGTCAATGCCGCTATTTCCCGATACGCTGTATTTGTCGGATAAAATAAAAAATATTTTGACGGAAACTAAAAAATATAAAATAGTGTTTTGCATGCAAGGTTCGGTACAATGGAGATATTGGAATTTGGATTATTTTAAAAAAGTTATTGAAAAATTAAATTGCATAATAAACGCCACTTTTTTCATCGTAGGAAACGGACAGGACCAAATAAAAAAAGCCGATAATTTAAAAACAAGTATGCCCTATGCCGATATAAGAAATCTTTGCGGTAAAACATCTTTATTGGAATTACATGAGTTTTTTAAATCAACCGACTTATTGATATCGGTTGACACAGGCTGTATCCATATAGCAAGCCTTGCAAAAATACCGGTTATTTCGCTTCATGGAACCACTTTGCCGGAACAGTCACGTCCTATGAGCCATAAGGCGGTTCCGTTATGTTCTTACAGGAGCTGCTCTCCGTGTAATGAAAAAATAGCCCTAACCGGAAAAATTTGCAATAATATACAGTGTATGAATGATATTACCCCTGAAATGGTTTTTGAAGAAGCAAAAAAAATACTACTAAAAGAAGATGCAAAATGACGGAAGATGCAAATAAAAAGATATGCGCCGTGATAATAAGTTATGAGCCTAATGAAGCAATATTAAGGCTTTATGATTCAATCTGCAAACAGGTTGATGAAGTTATCATCGTAGATAACGCAAGCAGCTGCAAAACATCTAAAGATATTCTTGAAAGTATGGCAGAAAAAGTTAAAGTTATTTATAACGATAAAAATTACGGAGTGGCAAAAGCATTAAATATCGGCGCAAACTATGCAATTGCCAATAATTACAAGTGGCTTTTAACATTAGATCAGGACAGCGAATTTATACAGGGAACATACGATTTACTTCTTAACGCTTATGATGCTCTTGCGGATAAAGCAAAAACCGTATTGATTGCTCCGTCTTATATTGAAAAGATAGATATCGAAACAAATGAAGCATTTTCTCTTCCGCCTGTTGAAAAAATAAAATGGAAAGATCAAACTCTGATTATAACTTCGGGAAGCCTTATAAAAACAGAGGTGTTCGCATCGGCCGGCTTTTTTGAAGAAAAACTTTTTATAGACAAAGTAGATCTGGATTTTTGTTTTAAATTAAGAAAAAACGGTTTTAAATGCAAAACTGCCGAAAACATAAATTTTATGCATGAAATCGGTAAACCCGTTTATAAGTTATTTTTTAAAATAGCCAATTTATCCGCACAAAGAAGATATTACAGTTCAAAAAACGCTGTATATATGCTGAAAACTTATTTCGGCTATGCCCCTTTTTCAATGACGTTTTTGCTGCTTAAAAGCTCTATTTTACTGGCTCCTTTAAAAATACTGTTTTTTGAAAAACAAAAATATGTAAAGATAAAAAATATATATAAAGGGCTTATTGACGGCTTATTAAACCGTTACTGATAAAAAATGAATATTAAATTCATATATAAATCTGCTGATTTTCTGTTTTTGTTGATACCCTTTCTTGATTTTACGCTGTATATAGACTGCAAATTTGCGGATATCAGATTTACATATTTGATCTATATTTTTTATTTTTTGATACATATCAAAAGTTTTATATTATCCTTTAATTTTTTTGATTTAGTTAAAAAACACAGGTTCATTGCGGCTGCAGCCGCGCTTATCGCGGCAATATCGATTTATAACATATCGGCCGGCAACAACAGCCTTTTATTATTTTTAAAACAGGCGCTTATCATTTCGGTTACGGCTTTTATTTCATTTATGTTCGTTTTTAACAACAAAAACAATCTTGAATACATCGTAAATCTTTATATAAAAATATGTTTTATATTTGCCGCTGTCGGAATTTTTCAGGAATATTCGCATTTTATAGATTTTAAATACGGATATTTTTACGATTACATACATATCAACAATCAACTGAGTTTTTCAGGCGGCATGCTGCGCGTGACAAGCCTGACAAATGAACCTTCCTTTTTAATTTATGCCCTGATGCCTGCTTTTTATATATGCTTGTCGTCGTTTTTAATAAAAGCAAAGACAACGCTTCTTGTGCAATTGAGAAATATAACAATTATTTTATGCGTATTTTTAACTTATTCGTCTTTAGGTTATACCGGTATTTTTCTTTCTTTTGTCTCAATATTATTTTGGAATATCCGGCAAATAAAATTTTCAAGAGTCTTATTATTTATCGCAACAGGTCTGTTTTTGTTTGGCTTAGGTAAAAACGCCGTTTCAGAAAGATTTTTTTACACATACAAACAACTTACGCATTCCGTAAATCTTAAAAACAAAGAAACCAAAGAATATGTAAATATGTCATCTTATTATCTGGCGCTTCATGCGAAAAGAGCGTTTGACGATTTTAAACACAAACCTTTTTTCGGAACAGGCCTCGGTTCTTACACATATCCCGAACACGCCGTTGAAGTTTATAAAAAATTTCATTATAAAAAGTTCTTTCAAGTATCAAGCGAAGACGTTGCAAATACATTGTTTCGAATATTATCGGAACTGGGGCTTTTCGGCATTACGCTTTTACTGATATTTTTATTTTACAATTATATTTTTGATTTATCTTTTCAGAATAAAACAAATTATTTTATAATTATTAATAATGCATGCTTGATATACATAATATTAAGACTGATAAGAAACGGTTCTTATTATTCCGACGGGTTATGGATATTTATTTTTATATATTATTATTCAAAAAAACTGTTTTTGGAGCAAAATAAAAATGAAAACTCTTGAAATAGTAATCGTAAGCTACAATTCGCGTTTCTGGCTCAGAAAAACGCTTGATTCGCTGAAAAGATTTTATATTCCTTTTTCAAAACATAATATAAAAGTAACCCTCGTAGACAACGCAAGTTCGGATGGAACGGCAGACATCATAAAAAATGAATACTCTTACGTAAATCTTATCAAATCTGATAAAAACACGGGTTTTTCGGCAGGCAATAATCTCGCTTTAAAAATTTCTGAAGCAGACTATATAATGCTGCTTAATTCCGATATGGAACTGACCGAAAAATCAAAAAATATCGATATATTAGCCGATTATCTTGAAGATAATCCGGATAGCGGAATAATAACTCCGAAATTACTGCTCTCAAACGGACATATTGATCCGGCGTGCCACAGAGGAGAACCGAATCTTTTAGATATTTTCTTTTATTTTACGGGATTTGAAAAACTGTTTCCAAAATTTAAATTTTTCAATAAATATCATATGTTCTATGAAGATTTATCAAAAACTCATGAAGTTGACGCGGTAACGGGCGCCTGCATGATAATGAAAACCAGCGTTTTAAAAAAAATCGGGTATTTTGACGAACGTTTTTTTATGTATTCCGAAGATATGGATTTATGCAGACGTTTTAGAATGTCAGGTTATAAAATAATATATTATCCGAAAATTGAAATAATACACCATAAGTATAAATCAGGTCTTTCCAGCGCAAATGAAAACATAAAAAAGAACATATCAAACCATTTTTACAATTCATTGCTTCTGTATTATGACAAACATTATAAAGATGAATGGTATTATAAAACCGCCAGACCGCTGTTAAAGCTCTTTATATTTTTAAAAACAAGAAAAAATTAATTGCTATAATATGGCGATGAGAATTTCAAAGAAAAAAATTTCATTATTTTTTTTGTTGCTTATTGCGGACGCTCTGGCTCTGCTGCTGGCGTGCTGCGCAGCTTTTTATTTAAGATTTTTTGTTTTTGATTCTTTTTTCGCACCGCAGATTTTGGACAAATCATTTTTATTGAAGTATTTAACTGCCGTAAAATTTTTGATCCCCATTTGGCTTATAACCATAAATATATCAAAAAACTACAAGAATTTTTTTGCAGCGCCTATGGACGAATTTGTACGGACTGTAAAAGTTGTTTCGGTGTTTGTTTTATCTTTTATAGTTTTTTTGTTTTTGGTAAAACAGGATTATTCAAGAACAGTATTCATATTTTTGTGGTTTATGCTTACAGGCTTTATGTTTTTTGAAAGACAGCTGTTTAAAATATGGGCCGGATACGCCTTAAAACTGTTCAATAAAAGAAATAATATTTTAATGATAGGCAAAAATGTAAAAAAATACAGAGAATTATTTAAAAATAATCCTTTAAACAAAGTTTTTTACTATCCGTTTATATTTAAAATACAGGATATCGAAAAAGTAAAAAATTTAATTCTTAAAAAACAAATCAAACAGATAATTATAGTTGACCATTCAGTGTCAGATTCGGAAATATTGGCATTCTACGACTGGGCTGAATTTAACGGAATACTCTTTAAAGTTCTTCCGAGCGAACTGCAGATATGCAGAGGAGAAATTTTAGTAGATTCGGCGCTCGGAATACCCGTATTTCAATTTATTTCAAATTCAATGAACGGGCTTGAATCTTTTTTGAAAAAACTTATGGATATTTTTATCTCTCTTTTCATTCTTGTTTTATTGTCGCCGTTATTGCTTATTTTGGCAATAGCAATAAAAATTGAAAGCAAAGGAAATATAATTTACACGCAGATAAGGCAGGGGTACCGCGGCAGACATTTTAAGTTTTATAAATTCCGTTCTATGGTCGCGGACGCCGATAAACAGCTTGAAGACATTAAAAGCGATAATGATTCAAAAGAAGGAGTCTTTTTCAAAGTAAAAAAAGACCCGAGAATAACAAAAGTCGGAGCCTTTATAAGAAAATACAGCATAGACGAAATACCGCAGTTATTTAATGTTTTAAAAGGCGATATGAGCCTTGTAGGGCCAAGACCTCTTGTTCTGTGGGAAGCAAAGCAGGTAGAGGAAGCATTTTTCAGCAAATCAAAAAAAAGATTAAGAGTTTTGCCGGGAATAACAGGTCTTTGGCAGGTTTCCGGAAGATCACTGTTAAGTGATGAAAAAAGAATAGATTTAGATGTCTTTTATGTTGAACACTGGAGTTTCGGACTGGATTTGAAAATATTGTTCAGGACTGTTTGGGTTGTGCTGTTTCCAAAAGGTTCTTATTAGAAGCTGAGAAGCTGGGAAGCTTGGCTTTAACAACAATAACTGCAAAAACAAAGAAGCTGAGAAGCTGGGCAGCTTGGAAGCTTAGTAACGATACCGACAACGTTAACAACTTAGAAGCTTATCGGCATAACTATAACAGAAATTTTTGGAGATTTTGTGTATAAAGATTTAGAAATTTGGAAAGAATCTATAGTATTAATTAAAAAAATATATTTAATTGCCAATGAATTGCCAAAATCTGAAGAATATAATTTGAAACAACAACTGAAGAGAGCAATTATCTCTGTTGCTTTAAATATTGCCGAAGGTAAAAATAGAAAATCAGCAAAAGATTTTGCTAATTTTTTAAATATAGCTTCGGGTTCACTATCTGAAACTTCTGCCATACTAACAATATGTGTTGAACTTAATTTTTTAAAAAATATTAGTACTATAAATACCGAAATTGAAATTCTTAACAAACGAATAAATGCACTTAGAATGTGTTTATTGAAAAAATAGGATTAGTTATTTGTTTTATGCTTTTTCAGACCTTCTGATCTTCCGAGCTTCTTAGCTTCCAATCGCTTCCGCTTTCTTTTATGTAAACTTCACTTTTAAAATACTTCATTTCATTACGAAAACTTAAAACCTAAACACAACAACTTACACAAAATTACAAATCATTATTGATTATATAATGTGTATTCCTGCCATCGCCTTGTTTTAACAATATTTTATTTTCAACAAGAATATCAATATCTCTGTTTGCTGTATCTTGAGAACATTTGCAAAGTTTTGCATACTTTGATGTAGTCAATTTTCCCTGAAAATCTTCAAACATTTTTTTGATAACATTTATTTGTCTTGCCTGCAGATTTTGAGTTAGTATTTTTTGCAAGAATTTATGTTTTTGAAATATATCACTTAAAACTTTTTCCGAATTTTGAATTGCCGATAATAAACAATTCAAAAACCATTCCAGCCAATCCGTAATATCTAGATTTCCCCTCTGGGTTTTTTCCAAAATATTATAATAATTATTTTTGTCTTGCTGAATTTGTGAAGATAAACTATAGAAACGCTTATTATTATCATCGGATTGAGCAAGCAACATATCTGTTATAGCCCTTGCAATCCTACCATTGCCGTCATCAAAAGGATGCAAAGTTACAAACCACAGATGCGCTATTGCGGATTTAATAATTTTATCATGACTATCATCTTTATTTAGCCAATCAAGAAATCTTTCCATTTCTAAATTTAATTTTTCTGCAGAAGGTGCTTGGTAATGAACAATTTCTTTGCCTATCGGGCCGGACACAACTTGCATAGGACCGCCTGAATCGTCTCTAAAACCTGCGACTTTTATTTTGTGAAGCCCACTATATCCTTTTGTGAACAGAGCATTATGCCATCCGAATAATCGTTCTTGTGTTAATTTGTCATTTCTTTTATATATTGCGTTTATGGTCATATCAACAATTCCGTCTACATTTCTTCTGCTGTCTATACTATTTTCTATGTTGATTCCTAATTTTCTGGCAACTGAAGATCTGACTTCTTTCGGATTTAAAAGTTCTCCTTCTATTTCCGATGTTTTTACAATATCTTGAGTTATAATTGTTAGATCTGCTTTTTCCTGTAAATCAAAACCGATATAAATCATTTTCCCGAATAAGATTCCTTTAGCAAGTTTAACATCAGCTAACAAGGAAAGTATTTTTTCTTTGTTCCAATAAAAATCAGGCCATTGTTTATTTTGATATATATATTTTATCATCTTGCGGATATTATAGCCATTATTCTCCGCAAAGTCAATATGAAAATAAACAAAAAGAAATGTTTTTTATATATAAAAACAATGCGGAGATTATTAATTTAATCTCCGCATAATAATTTTAATATCGTTATGTCCTTAGATTTTATAGTTTGTAGCGAAGTGAAGCAAATACAAGTTGCGGTGGACGTAAGAGAAGCGGAGCGAATGGCAGATCAGACTTGAATTTATAAAACTGTAACGCAAAATATAAAATCGTTATATTTTTTTCTCAAGTTTCTGGGCAAGGGTTCCGCCAAGTATCAGCCCCGTAATCCAAAAATAATCCATCGCCACCCTCGGCCCTCTTAGAATAGTATCAAAATTCTCGCCTATTAAAAGAGACATCCACGCAAATATCATTGCAAGCGCAAACAATGAATTTTCACTGGCATATACTGAATATAATTTCTTAAGAATCAGGACAATAAGAACTGCAAATAAAATTAAGCCTGTGAGTCCGAAATCAGCCAAAGTATTGATATAGAAACTGTGCATATGTCTGCCGGCAACAAAATTTATTTTTTTGAGTTCCGGCTGTTCTATAGTCTGTCTGGGCCCTACTCCGAATACGGGAGATTTTTTAAATATTTCAAACACGACAGGATATGCCTGCAGTCTGTATGTAACGCTTTCTTCCGAATTTAAACTTGTATTTTTTATGCGCTGCTGCATATAAGGATTGTTAAGATATATTACAAGCCCTATACAGCTTACGGCTGCAAATATTATTAAAGGCATTTTGATTTTTTTAAATTTATAGACATAAAAAAGCACTATTAAACAATATGTTATAAAACCTGCTATATAATAACCTCTTGAGCCTGTCAAAAACAAAACAGCTATCCAAAAAACAGAGAAAACGGATAAAAACAATTTAATCTTATTTGAAAGATCTTCTTTAAAAAGCAAAAACACAAGCGAAATTGAAGATATCAAAACACACATTGCGCCTAAGGATATATGCCACAATAAAGCATTAACGTGTCCGTATAAACCCTCGCCGGCAAAATGTCCGTTAAAAATAGTTTTATAGAATAACCCGTAATACGCCAAAACTGATAAAACGGCAACTGCCGTAAAAGTAAAAAGATAAGTTTTTATTATTTTATTTTTCAAAGCGGCATCTGAAATATAATATCCCAAAACAAACGGAGGAAGCCAGCTGGCAAAATAATTAAACATTTCGGAAAAAGCGATTGTTTTATCGACGGCAAATAATGATAAAATGAATCCGTATCCCAAAAAGATGCACATTGCGATAAAAATCTTTTCATGTTTTAAAACATCCCATTTTTTATATATAAACAACAACGCCGCAAAAGACAGCGCATAGCCTATAATATGGGTAAGAATTACTCCCGACGCAAATAAAAAATTGATTTTTGAAATAATATTTATCATATGGTTAAGAATTTATTTTTAATACGGAATCTGCAACAAAATCAATATTTATATTTTCAATATCGTTGCCGATCGTATCATTTTTTGTATCAACAAAAACTTGGACAGCCTTATCATAAAGAGGAGCCCATATTTGGTTAACTTTCTCGTCATTATTTGAATAATCCAAAGACATAACCACCATCTTCTTGTCAAATACCCTTGAAATATGAACTACAGAAGTATCAGGCGTAACTACACAGTCTGATTTTGAAATTATATATGCCGTTTCCAAGGGAGTAGAAACTTTCAGTATTTTCGCGCCGGCAATATTTTTGACGTGGTCATAGTTGTGATTCTGGCATAAAATAAAAATATTGCACAATTTCATTCCGGCTTTAATCTTATCTACAAGTTTCTGAAGTTTTGCGGAGCTTAAAGTTCTATGGCTGCTTGCTCCGAAAGGATTTATAAGAATTTTACCGGAGAGATTGCCGTAATCCCCGGATATATTTTTATAAGTCATGTCGCCGAAAAATATATCATAATCTAAAGAATATTCATCGATATCAAAATAATTTAAAAGCATTCCGTACTTTTTTGTTATATGTGAATACTTATCTGATTTTATGGAATGGTCATAAACATTATAACGCTGTTTATCGTAACCTATCAGAAAATACGGATTTATAATACGCAATTTTAAAAGATATAAAGGTCTCGGCGTAAAAGAAAGAGTATCGACAATTATATCAATACGATATTTCCGCAATTTAAAATAAATAATTAAATCTTTTAAGAATTTACCTGTTGTTGCAACTATTTCGTCAACATAAGGATTATATTTGATTATCTCTTTGCTGTCTTTGCCGGACAAAACGATTATTTTAATTTTCGGATATTTTTTCTTTATTTCTCTGAATAAAATAGTTGAAACGACCATATCGCCTATTTTATTATCGTCTCTTAAAAATAAAACTGTTTTGACTTTGCCGAAATCCAGCTTTTTAACGCATCTTTGTTTTTTATCAAGAATAAATTTTGCGATAACATCCCTTATGGGGCGCGTTACCGTTTTTACATCTCTGTTGATTTGTTTTATTTTTTCAATAGTATTCATTTTTCAATCCAAAGCTGTCTGAGCTTTATATATTTAACAAAAACATAAAACGTCCCCAATACCGCCCATATAAATCCTTCAAATCCGTCAAGAAAACCCAGCCTGAACACATATCTTTTTGCAAATTCAAGAACAGGCCTGAAAACTACGTCTGAAATGTGAAATTCTTTATTACGCTGATACATTTTCATTGCGCCGAGCGTTGTATACTGGTCGAATTTTGAAAAAAAGTTATCAAGATTCCGGTACGGATGATGTTCAAATGTATTTTCCATAAAACCGGCTTTGCCGTTTACGACTAATTCTTCATGTATCAGTCCGCCCGTATATTTTGACAGGCTTTTTTTGGCAAGCCTCATTCTTTTTTCAACGGCAAGACCGGCATGTTTCATTTGTCTGCCGAGAAAGAAATTATTCCTGCTGAGATAAAAAGCGTCATATTCAGTATTTTCGAGAGTATTTTTTATTTCTTCTTTTAAAGCTTCGGAAATAATTTCATCCGCGTCCAAATGCAAAACCCATTCGTTACTTGCAAGAGAAAGAGCATAATTTTTCTGATTTGAAAAAGAATCAAAAGTTCTTTCTTTTATAACGGCTCCGAATTGTTTGGCTATCTCAACCGTTTTATCGTCCGAACCGCTGTCAACTATTACAATTTCATCAACAAGACCAATAACGCTTTTTAACGATTTGGCAATATTTTTCTCTTCATTTTTAGTTATCATTACGAGAGATATTTTCATTTTAATTCCCTATAATTTTTTTTATAACGAAATTTTCAAACTTATTTCTGTTTTTTGCAAAATATTTTAAAAGAGAAGCGTTATACATTTTCTTTTTATCGAAAGTCATTTTATCGTCGCTTCCAAGGCCGCCGTAATGATATACTTTTGAATCAGGAAGATAACATATTTTTTTACCGCCCAGCCTGATTCTTCTGAACAAATCAGTTTCTTCAAGATAGAAAAAATATTGTTCGTCAAATAATCCGGCTGCATTAACAGTTTCTCTGCTTACCATAAAGCAGGCTCCTCTTAACGATTGGACAGTATTCGGCTTATTTAAAGAATAGAGTTTTTCTTTTACGGAAACATAAAGTTTAACAACAGGCTTAAAAATTTCTGTAAACAGCGTCGCTTCGGGATATGCTGATTTCTGAATCGTGCCATTTTTCCTTATTAAGCGCGGACCTATAACTCCCATATGTTCATCTTTTGATATACAGTCATACAGTTTTGATATTGCATTGAGCTGTATTTCGGTATCAGTATTTATAAACAGCAGATATTCGGATGTTGAAATTTTAATTCCCTGATTGCAGGCTTTTGCAAAACCGAGATTTTCATTGTTTTTTATAATTTTAACATCAGGATATATTTTCTTTACTTCCTCTATTGAACCGTCTGAACTTGCATTGTCGACAATAATCCATTCGGAATTCTTATATGAAGATAAAATATCGTTATTGTCTAAACTTTTTAAACAGTCAAACAATACAGATTTTGAATTTCTGGTTACTAAAATTATAGAAATTTTTGTCATTTTATTTTACTCTCATAATATAATATACGGCATAATATGGAGGCATATTGTTATGAGGTTGAGACCCACCTGTCCTTTCTACCGTTGCAACACCCTCCCAATTATATTCATATTTTCCAGATGAAGAACTATAGTTAGTCCCAGCTCCATCACCATATGAACCACCTGTATCTTTACGCCAAAATCTATGTCCATGATTTGGTATTTCATCTATTGTAAGCGTATGAGTTTTTTCGCCGCCTGTATCGCTTAAATTATATTCCGAACCTGCTCCAACAATAAATCTGTTTCTTAAATCAGGAGTGGGAACGCCGTTGTGCGTCTGTCCGTCGCATAAGGCCCAGCCGTCGGGGATTGAAGATTCGCTGCCGTACCACATTATAATCATGCCTTTTACAAGCCCGTTATCCGCATGCATGGCATACGGGACAGATGTAAATTTTTCTCTCGGCGTCATCACTTTGCCGTCTATGACAACTTCAATATAACAGTCTTTTATCTGCCAATTTACGTTTGACGGCTGCATAACGTAAGTAAAAATACCGCTTGAAACAGAAACCGACTGATTGCCTGACTGCCACAAAAGAGAACCTCCGGTCAATCCGTCAAAAATTAAAAAATTCATGGTTTTTACGCCGTTGGCATCGCTGCCGTAAGCTTTAAGTTTTCCGTTATATCTTATCTCGGAAGGAGCACCTGCATAAGCAGAAACTGCCGATACAGCGATAAACAGCAAAATTAAAATTCTTTTAAAATTAGGCATTTTTACCTCCGATACAATCGTATTGGAATTTATATTTCAAAGCCTGTTCAAAATTAACAATATTGCGTGCATCAACAATATTTTTAGATTTCATAACCGAATAAAGTTTTTTAAAATTAATATTTTTAAACTCGTCCCATTCTGTAAGCACGGCAACGACATCTGCACCCTTTGCCGCTTCATAAATATTTTTTGAATATTCGATTTTACAGCCTAAAATTTTGCGGCAGTTATCCATACATTTGGGATCATAGGCGGAGATTTTAACGTTATGCTTCAAAAGCTCGTGAACTATTTCAACCGCCGGGCTTTCTCTGCAGTCGTCGGTTCCGGCCTTAAATGCCAGCCCCAGTACGGCTACTTTCGATTTTTTTATGTTTTTAATATTTTTTAAAATTTTAAAAGCTATTTGTTTTTTGCGGTTATCGTTTGATTTTATAAGAGCATTTAAAATAGGCATTTCAACGCCGTTTATTTTTGCCATTGATTTCAGAGACTTAGTATCTTTAGGGAAACAGCTTCCTCCGTATCCCGGACCGGGATTTAAAAAAGCCGGCCCTATGCGTTTGTCTAAACCTATACCTGAAGAAACTTCTCTTATATCGGCTTTCGTTTTTTCACAAAAATCGGCAAGCTCGTTTATAAATCCTATTTTTAAAGCAAGAAAGGAATTGGAAGCGTATTTTATAAGCTCGGCCGACTGTCTGTTTACAAAAACAATCTTTGTTTTTTTCAAAAGGCCGGCATATAATTTTTTTATGATTTTTTTGGCTTTAGCATTTTTGGCGCCGGCGATTATTCTGTCGGGATTAAAAAAATCTTCAAAGGCAAATCCTTCCCTTAAAAATTCAGGAAGAGAAACAACGTCAAATTCGGCATCGGGATTTATTTTTTTTATAAGTGTTTCAACAGCATCGCAGGTGCCCGGCATAACCGTTGATTTTACGGCTATAAGTTTATATCTGCCAAGAATCGGAGCAATCTGCTTTATAACTTCAAAAATGCCGTTCATATCTGACATGTTTAATGACGAATCCAAAATCGGAGTTCCTACAGCTATTATAACCACATCTGATTTATCCACGCATTCCCGAACTGAAGGCGTAAAACTTATATTACCCGATTTTATATTTTTAAAAAGCGGTTTTTCAAAACCTTTTTCATAAAAAGTTATGTTGCCGCCGCTTAGCAATTTTATCTTATTTACATCGTTATCGGCGCATATTACTTTATGACCGAGCTCAGCCAAACCGAGACCTGTCGGCAGGCCGACATATCCGGCTCCTATAATCCCGACTTTCATTCATTTACCCCTGTTTTTTGCAACTGTATTTATAAAAAATTTTTAGTATTTGAAATAACTTTTATATTATCATCATTAATATCTACTACGTGAAATCCGTAAGCGTTAACGACAAGAGTGTTTTCAATTTTTGTAATCTGGGCATCGCGCTGGTCGTTAAAATGAATATGTCCGTGCAGCCATACAGCCGGTTTAAACTTATTTATGAAATTTTTAAATCTTGCAAAACCCTGATGACACAAATCAGGCTGGTCATGAATGCCCGCGACGGGAGCATGCGATACGACTACAATCTTTTTTTGTTTTTTACCGAGTATAGAGTCTTTCAACTGGACAAGATATAATGCGGTCTCTATTTTTTTTACGATTTTTGTCATTTCCTGCTGTGTATACTGAGACGGGCCCGAATTATATTTCATTGACCCTTCAAAGCCTATAAGAATATAATCGCCGTAAATCTCTATTCTGGCATGCAGATTCACTCCGCCGTTGATAAATTGCTTATCGGAATCATATAAATCAGAAATGAATTTATCAAGGTAGCCTTTTTGGTCAGACGGATGAAAATTTTTATGATTTCCTTTTACAAAAAATAAAGGTTTTTTCAGACTGTCGGCAAGAAATTCAAGATACTGGTTAGAAATATCACCGCATGATATAACAATATCTATATCATGCAAAAATTTACAGTTTTGCAGAATACACGCCTGAAGTTTTGAATCATCCTTATCGGAAACCGCAAGAATTTTCATAAATTCCTTATCCGCCGCATAAAAATACGGCAAACCCTTTTGGCTTAAAATAGAACAAATGCCTTAATATTATTATCTAACAAGATTTTTTAAAATATCAGTAAACACAGGCGGAATTATGTCAAAAAATTTTCTTTTTTTGAACTTTTCCGTAAAATCCTGCGCGGTAAACTCAAAGCCAACGTCATAGCCGGCCTGCTGGCTTAAAAAATATTTATGTTTCTGAATCCACACATATAAATCGGCATGTGTTCTGTCCGGAAATTTAGACAATATTTTTTCTTCTTCCATTGTTCTTACCGCCGGCAAAAATCTTTCGGCATACCATCTCAGCGAAGCAAAAACAATGTGTTTTTTTGCAATTTCGCCTTTATTATATGTTTTTTGAAAATCTACTATTTCTTCATGAAGCCTCGTATAGCTTTTTAATTCGGTAACTTTTATAGGCTCTACCAATATTTCATTATTCAAAAAAGTTGATCTGCGGAATGCGTCTTCCTCAAGCTTTATTAAAAACTTTTTCGTATGTTCCGTATCAAAAGTATATTTCTTATCGCTGGAAAGTTCAAATTTAAATCTAATTTCAATAACTTCCGCGTCTATATATTTTGCCTTAAGCTCATTTTTCGCAACGGCAAGCCTGTGATGTCCGTCTATAACAAAATAATTGTCAAGAACCTGGTAAACCTGTATGGGAGGAAGAATTCCTCCGTTTTCCATAATGTTTTTTATATCGTTATATCTTGCGGTGACGACTTCGCGTTTTGGCAGAAGATTTTCGTTGAAATCAAAATATCTGCCGATGCTTCCGACTATCTTGTCTATTTCAATAGCGTGAACGCCTTTGTTCTTTAAAGTGTAGGCGTTAAAGTTTTTTTCTATTGAATTGAAATCAAGCAAATTATGTTGGTCCATTTACACCGTCCCGAAAATTTAATGCAGAAATATTTTTTGTAAAAAAAAGAAATGGGTAGAGAGGGAATCGAACCCTCACGGCTCTTGCGAGCCTCAGGATTTTAAGTCCTGTGCGTCTGCCAGTTCCGCCATCCACCCATATCCTATATATTGCTGCATTTTTACAAAAGTGATTATACTAAATTATACGTCATACGGCAATAAATCAGTTAGATCTGTTATTATGTCTTATATCTTTGCCGTGAACCATAAAAATTACGTCTTCGCATACGTTGGTGGCGTGGTCGCCGAGCCTTTCAAGTCTTTTTGCTATGGACACAAGATTCATTGCTCTTATAACTGTGCTTCTGTCATTTGTTTCTATCATGTATTCAATCAAATCTTTTAATATTATTCTTTTAAGTTCGTCAACCGCATCGTCTTTTTCCAAAACTTTTTGAGCCAGTTCCGTATCGCTTAAATTAAAAGACTCTATACTTTCTTTTACCATTTCGGTAACAATAATAACCATTTTGGGAATATCTATAAGAGGTTTTAATTCCGGATACTCCAATAATTCAAGCCCTGTTTCGCATATATTAACCGCTTCGTCTCCCATTCTTTCCAAATCGCTGTTTATTCTCATAGCGGAAGTAATAAATCTTAAATCCGAACCAACAGGCTGGTTTAAAGCTATAAGCTTCAAACATGTATCGTCAACGAATATTTCGTCAAGATTGACTTCTCTTTCAATAGAAAAAACTTCTTTTGCAAGTTCTTTATCTCTTTTGACTACTACATCTATTGATATTTTTATCATCTGCTGGACTGAACTTGCCATATCAACCAGCTTTTTCTTTAATTCAGTCATTTCCATATCAAAATGTCTCATTTTTTCCCCCTCTGAAATCTCATCCGAAACGTCCGGAAACATAATCTTCTGTTTCTTTTTGCGATGGATTTGTAAATATTTTTTCAGTCTTATCAAATTCTATAAGTCTTCCCAAAAGCATATATCCCGTTTCTTTTGAAATTCTTGCGGCCTGCTGCATGTTATGCGTAACTATTACTATCGTATATTTTTCTTTAAGTTCCTGCATCAATTCTTCAATGTGCGCCGTAGCCATAGGATCCAGAGAAGAGCAAGGCTCGTCAAGAAGAATTACGTGCGGTTTTACGGCCACAACTCTTGCTATGCAGAGCCTCTGCTGCTGTTCAAGAGAAAGGCTCAAAGCGTTGCTTTTTAATTTATCTTTCAGATCATTCCAAAGCTCGACGTCTTCAAGGCTTTCTTTAACAATCTGGTCCGTTTCGGATTTGCTTTTTACTATTCTGTTAATCTGCAATCCGAAGGCTACGTTGTCATAAACGGAAAGAGGAAAAGGATTCGGCCTCTGAAAAACCATTCCGACATTTCTTCTTATTTTATCTACGTCTGCGCCTTCGGCGTAAATGTTATATCCGTTTATCACTACATCGCCCGTAATCCTTACTCCTTCTATTGTATCGTTAATTCTGTTCAAAGTTCTTAAAAGAGTGGATTTCCCGCAGCCCGACGGGCCTATAAGCGCCGTTATCTGGTTTTTTTTAAAATCAATATTCACGTCTTTAACGGCGTGAAATTTTGTATAGTACAAATTAAGATCTTTTACATGTATCGCAATATCTGTCATTATCCAAACCTTCCGGTTATATAATCTTCCGTTCTTTTATCTTTAGCCGAAACAAACATTTTCGCCGTCTCATCAAGCTCAATCAATTCTCCCATAAGGAAAAAAGCCGTTCTGTCTCCGACTCTTGAAGCCTGTTTAACATTATTTGTTACAAGAACTATCGTATATTTCTGTTTAAGTTTTATCATCGCCTCTTCAACTTTTGAAGTTGAAATCGGATCAAGTCCCGAACAAGGCTCGTCGAACAAAATAACTTCGGGCTCAATGGCAAGAATTCTTGCTATGCAAAGTCTCTGCTGCTGCCCTCCGGAAAGTTTTATGGCCGAATGATCAAGTCTGTCTTTTACTTCATCCCAAAGAGAAGCATCTCTTAAAGCTTTTTCAACAACTTCGTCTATTTTGCTTTTTTTCGACATAAGCCCTATTCTTTTTGGAGCATAAGCAATATTATCGTAAATTGACATGGGCAGAGGAATCGGCATTGCAAAAAGCATTCCGACTCTTGTTCTGAGCAATTCCTGATTCATTTTAAATATATTATCATTGTCCAAAAATACTTCGCCTTTCCTTGAATAATTGATGTTGTTGTCATTCATTCTGTTTAATGTTCTTAAAAATGAAGTTTTTCCGCTGTTTGACGGACCGATAATCGTAAGTATTTCATTTTTGATTACATTTATATTGAGCGACTTTAAAGCATGCTTGCCGCCGTAAAAACAATTTAAATTTTTAACTTTTATTTTATCTACCATTTTCTGGTTTTCCTAAAATATATTCTTGCCACTATAGCCACAAGACTCATTGACAGAACGAGCATTAAAAGAACGAGCGCCGTTCCGAATATTATATTCTTTGGCATATTTGGTATTTGCGTTGAAATAATGTACAAATGATAAGGAAGCGCCATAACCTGATCAAACATAGAATTAGGGAGATGCGGAACATAAAAAGCGGCAGCCGTAAAAAGAATCGGCGCGGTTTCTCCGGATATTCTTGCTATGCTCAAAATAGCGCCGGTCATAATGCCGGGCAGAGCATTCGGAAGAACAACATATCTTATCGTCTGCCATCTGCTTACACCCAAAGACCAGCTCGCTTCCCTGAAAGGATAAGGAACACTGTTTAAAGCGGCCCTTGAAGTTGTAATTATAACCGGAAGCTCCATAATCGAAAGAGTCAAAGCTCCCGCCAAAATTGAAACTCCGCAGTTTAAAAGCATAACAAATATTCCAAGACCGAAAAGTCCGTAAACGACTGACGGAACTCCGGCCAGATTTACTATAGCAAGTTTTATTATTCTTGTAAGAAGGTTGTCTTTTGCATATTCATTAAGATAAATTGCGGCAAGAACTCCTATCGGAAGCGTAATGCATATCGCGCATAAAACTATTGAAAGTGTTCCTATAATTGCCGGAAATATTCCTCCAGCCCTCATACCGTCTTTCGGCATTGAAAACAAAAATTCCCATGATATTGCAGAGTAACCGTTTTTAATTATATTAAAAATAATTACCAAAACAGGAATAATAACAAATATCGTAGCAACCAGAAGAAGAGAAAAGGCTATTTTCTGTGATAATTTAGGGTTTAATTTAAAATTCATTATTTCCTGTTTTTATTCAAAAATAAATCGGCTATAAAATTTATAATAAAAGTTATCGCAAAAAGAACAAGCCCTATCGCAAATAACGCTCTGTAATGAAGTCCGCCTTTAACTGTCTCGCCCATTTCCGCGGCGATAGTGGCAGTTAGAGTCCTGACAGGCTCAAATATGCTTGACGGAATATGAGCGGCATTTCCGGTTATCATCATAACGGCCATAGTTTCGCCTATGACTCGCCCTATTCCCAGCATAACCGCGGCAATAATGCCCGGCATAGCATTTTTTAAAACTATTCTTCTGATAGTCTGCCATTTTGTTGCGCCAAGAGCATAAGCTCCCTCTTTATACGACCACGGCACAGATCTTATCGCATCTTCTGAAATAGAAACTATTGTGGGCATTGCCATAAAAGCAAGCATTATTGAACCTGAAAAAGCCGTAAGGCCTGTCGGTATATCAAATACTGTTCTGACCATCGGAACAAGCGTCACCATCCCCACAAAACCTATAACAACTGAAGGAATCGCGGCCATAAGCTCAACGCCCGATTTTAAAATATCTCTTATCCATGCAGGCGCAATTTCGGCTATATACAAGGCAGCCATTATTCCCAGCGGAACCGCCAGTGCTATAGCGCCCAGAGTAACAAGCAGCGAACCTATTATAAGTGAAAAAACCCCGTACATTGCAGGATTTGATGTCGGATACCACAGTTTTCCGGTAAGAAAATTAAAAATACCGTAGTCTTTAAAAAAAGAAAAACCTTCTTTAAATAAAAAACCGAAAATCAAGATGACAAAAACTATCGTCATGACTCCGCATATAAAAACTACTTTTTCCATTATTGAATCTGTTGCTTTTCTGAGCATATTTTAATCCAGCGCTCCGTCTTTTTTTAAATTATCATACATAAAACCCGCAATAAGCTCATGGCCTTTTTCATTGGGGTGACAAAAATCTTTCGGATTATGGCTGCGAAATATCTTTCCGTCATCAGTAATTTGAGAAAAACAGCCGAGCAAATCAAAAGTTCTGATATCGGGATAGCGGTTTAATTCTGCAATAATTTTTTTGTGAATCCCAATATCGCTGTAATTCTTAAAATCCTTTAAATACGGAACAACAAAAACATACAGTTGAAATTTATATTCTTTCTGCAAATCGCTCAACATTTCAAAACCGACATTGAGCATATTAAAACTTTTATATTTATCTGCAAATACCGCATTATTCCATTTTTTTTCGATATTAAACATATTATATACAACAAAAAAATATATTTTTCTATAGACAGCCGACTTCATCAGCCACATATTTATTTTACTTTTATTAAAGAGCGCCGCATAATAAATATTGTTCACAAGGTCATCATCATTTAAACAGTAAGCCGCAACAACTATATCTGGCTTATATTTTAATCCGTTCAATTTTAAATTTCGGGCTTCCTGCACAGTATTATATCCGTCAACGCCCATATTGTAAACTTCATATTTTGCCTTTAATCCGCTTGAATTTAAAAGTTTTTCAAGTTTTGAAGTAAAGACATTGTCCTTGTCGGCAATATTTGTAGCACATGTTATTGAATCGCCTAAAACCAAAATTCTTTTTGTATCTTCATTTTTAGCCGTTGAAAATTCCCTGTCTCTGAATCCATGGGAATTAACAACTATTTTTATAACACCCAAATCTGTAAAATTTTTATTTAATTCATATCCCAGTATTGTATCTGAAGATCTATGATGCATACAAAAATCAATACGGAGTTTGTCAGGAAAAAAAGCTGCGTTTGCAATTATAAATAATGCTAATCCTATAAAAAGACCTGCGGCCAAAACAAAAATTTTTATAACAATATGTCTCACAGTTATTTACCGACCGGAACAAAATCAGTTTCAACAACTATTTTCTGCCCCTGCGGAGACAATGCAAAATCTATAAAATCTTTAGCCATTTTTTGAGGCTGACCGTTTGTGTAGAGATACAGCGGTCTCGAAATAGGATATTTTCCCGATTTTACGTTTTCAATACTCGGATAAACAAATTCATCTGAATCCCAGTTGGATATGCTTAATGCTTTGACATTTTCGTTTATAAAACCCATGCCTACATATCCCAAAGCGTGCGGATTTTGGTATATCTCGTCAAAAATAGCCTGTGAGGACGGCATTAACAAAGAAGACGGAGAAAACTCATTTTTATTTTTTTTCTCGCTGTGTCTCAAAACATGTTCCTTAAAAAACATGTGTGTGCCGGAATTGCTTTCTCTTGATAAAATAACAATCTGTTTATCATCGCCGCCGACATCTTTCCAATTTGTAATTTTTGCCATAAAAATATCCCGCAACTGTTCCATCGTAAGATGGTTTACGGGATTATCTTTATTAACTAAAACTGCAAGTCCGTCAAGACCGACTATAAATTCTTTATATTCTATATTTTTTTCTTTTGCTAAATTTATTTCTCTGTCTTCCGCCTGTCTTGAAGCCATTGCAATATCGCACGTATTATTTAAAAGAGCGGCAAAACCTGTTCCGCTTCCTCCGCCCGTTACTCCTATATTGCAGTTTTGATGCGCTCCGACGTATTCTTCAGCCCAGACCTGCACAAGATTTACTATGGTATCAGAACCTTTAATCTGCATTGCAACGCCGGAAGACGCATCATGTCCTCGTGAACACGATGCTAAAAAAAGCACAAACAGAAACAACGCCACTACGTATTTTTTCAATCGATAAACCCAGTCAGACTTATTTGCACATACCGATTCTTTGCGCTCTTTGGAACAATTTGCCTTCTGATTTTATATCAGGAGCAATTATGAGTTCGGCCATCTGCATTTCTTTTATTGTCATAGCACCGACTGTTCCCATACAAGTTCTGAGTGCCCCTACCAGATTCTGTGTTCCGTCGTCAAGACTTGCAGGTCCGTAAAGTATTTCTTCAAGAGAACCGGTTACGCCTACTCTTACTCTTGTTCCTCTCGGTAAATTGTGATGAGGCGTCGCCATTCCCCAGTGATATCCTCTGCCGGGTGCTTCATGCGTTCTTGCAAAAGCAGATCCAACCATAACTGCATCGGCTCCGGAAGCAAAAGCTTTGCATATATCGCCGCCGGAATTCATTCCGCCGTCAGTAATTATTGAAACATATTTTCCTGTCTTTTTATAATAAAAATCTCTTGCGTTTGCACAGTCAACCGTAGAGGTAACCTGAGGCACGCCTATTCCCAAAACTCCTCTTGATGTGCATGCTGCTCCGGGGCCTACTCCTACAAGTATTGCGGCGCATCCGGTTTCCATAAGTTCAAGAGCTGCCTGATAAGAAACAACGTTTCCGAGTATTACCGGAATCTTCATTGTTTTCTGGCAGAATTTAGCCAAATCTATAGGTTTATACTGGGTTGCTTTATGTTTTACGGTTATAACGGTTCCCTGCGCAACAAATATATCTGCGCCGGCATCCTGCGCAATCTGTCCGAATTTTTCGGCATTTGCAGGTATGCATGAAACTGCAACTTTTATTCCTGCTTTTTTCATCTGTGTTACTCTTTCTGTTATAAGCTCGGTTTTTATAGGTTCTTTATATACGCTCTGAACCAAAGCCGTAGCATCTTCAGGACTTGCAGAAGCTATTTTATCTAAAACAGAAGCCGGATCTTTATACTTTGTCTGAACTCCGTCAAGATTAAGAACGGCCAGACCGCCCATTTTCCCCATCGCTATTGCAAAATTTACGTCAACGACTCCGTCCATGGCGCTTGCCAAAAACGGAATTTCAAGTTTAATAGGTCCGATTGCGGTAGTAACGTCAACTTCTTCGGGATTTCCTGTTTCCGTGCCCGGAACTATTGCAACTTCATCAAATCCGTAAGCCCTTCTTGCTTCTCTGTCCCTTCCAATGTAAAAACCCATTTTCAATACCACCTGTTTTTAATTTATTTTAGATAATCATTTTAATATTTTTAAAAATAAACTGTCAACGAATTTTGAACTCTGTTATTCTAAATATTCCTTAAGCGATTTGCATCTGCTCGGATGTCTAAGTTTTCTTATGGCTTTTGCCTCTATCTGTCTGACTCTTTCTCTGGTAACTCCGAACTTTTTGCCTACTTCTTCAAGAGTCGAAGGATATCCGACGCCTATGCCGTATCTGAGCCTTATTATCTCGGCTTCTCTCGGAGTCAAAGTATTCAAAACCTTTTCAAGTTCTATCTGCAGCCTGTACTGGTGTGTTTTTGTAACGGGATTAGGGCTGTTTTGATCTTCTATAAAATCTTCCAGCTTTGAATCTTCCTCTTCACCCACAGGCGTTGCAAGAGATACAGGTTCCTGCATCATTTTTAATATTTTTCTGACTCTGTCGGTTGACATTCTCAATATCTTGCCGTATTCTTCTGTAGTCGGTTCTCTTCCCTCATCCTGCTGAAATTTCTTTTTTAGTTTTGTAAGTTTTGAAATAAGCTCTTTCATGTGAACGGGGATTCTTATAGTTCTTGCCTGATCGGCTATGGCTCTGTTTATTGACTGTCTTATCCACCAGGTTGCGTAGGTGGAAAATTTAAACCCTCTTTTCCATTCAAATTTTTCTACGGCTTTTGAAAGACCGAGGTTTCCTTCCTGTATTAAATCAGACAATTCAAGACTGCTTATGCCGACATGTTTTTTTGCGATGGAAACAACGAGTCTGAAATTTGCCTCTATAAGTTTCATTTTGTCTCTGTGTATTACTTCTTCAAGCTCTCTTATTTTTCTGTCCGTTTCAAGAAGCTCGTCGGTAGTAATTGAAAAACCTTCTTTTATATTTGTCTGTTTTGCCAAAAGATTTTCTATGTTAGAAATATCTTCGGCAGTTTCAACAGCAACAAAATTTCCTGACTGTTTTTTAAATGCGGCGGCAGTTATTTTTCCGGTTGAGAACTGTTTATACAAAACCTGAAGTTTTGATACAGGCATTTTATATTTTCTTTCTATTTTTTCAAGTTCCAAAGTTATGGTGTTTAATTTGCTTGCCGTTATTTTAATTTTATTTATGAGTCTTTTTACTTTATCCTGGTTTAAATTCAAACCGATTATAAGAGAAATTACTTCTGCTCTTAAAGCCGCTTTTTTTTCAGTAAGTTTTGTTCTTTCTTTTTCGGAAATGCTTTTATGTTTTAACTTTTCCGTGGCAGACTCTATATTTTTTTCAAGCTGTCCTATTTTTTTGACTGTTTCTTTTACTTTTATTCTCATGTTTCTGAGCTGCGCCGTAGATTTTCTTCCTCTGGGCATCAGTTCTTTCGGAGTCATTTCATCCTGTTCTATGAGCGTATCCCAGCTCTTGACCTCTTTTATGATAAGAGGCGATTCCAAAACTATATATGTTAATTTTTTTTCATTCTCCCGTACATTTTTTGCAAGTTCAACTTCAACATTTCTCTGCAAAAGAGGAACTTTTGCCATTTCCGTAAGATACATTCTTACCGGATTCATTTCATCGTCGTCGCTTGATTTGACGACTATATCCGAAGTTTCGGCAACATTTTTATTTTTCTTTGACGACTGCTGTTTGTCCACTATGTTTATTCCGAGCTCTCCGAGCTTTATAAACAGATTGTCGACTTTTTCAGATGTCAGATCATTTTCTGAAACATGTTTATTTATTTCATCGTAAGTAACATAGCCCTGCTCTTTGCCCACCTCAATCAAACTTTTAAAAAGATCTTTTTTTGTCATTTCTTTTTCCCCGAACCTTTTATTTTAGAGGTTAATAATTTATATTCCTTAATTTTTTCGGCGTTGCCGGCAGTTTTGCCTTCGCTCATAAGCAATATTTCTTTTTCAAGCTCTTTTCTTCTGTTTTCAATCTTTTCAGACTCGATATCTTTATATAAAACACCGAAAATTTCTTCCAAGTCTCCAGGTTTGGAATCGGCTTCTATTGCAAGTTTCGAAAACCACCGGGCGTCGGCACTTTCAAGTTTTGAAAGTATTTCGGCCGCCGTTATATCTTTTTTACCTCTCAAAAAACCGTATATTTTAACACATCTTTGCGACGTCAAAAACCCTTCTTCTATTTTACCGACAAAAACTCTGCATTCAGGCTGCAGCAAAAATTTGATCATTTTGTCTTCAATTGAAATATCTTCTCTGCCGTCGGTATTTTTGATCAGCAAATCCTGTTTTGTTATTTTTTCAGTTTTAAAAATTTTTCTTTTCTTCAATTCCTGCCAAAGGATTTCCTCTTCAAGATTGAGTCTTTGAGAAACCTCTTTTATATAATCTCTTTGTATTATCGCATTCTTATTCTTTATTATAAAATCAAGTAAAACCGAAGCTGCTTTTGCCTTGGCTGCCGGAATTTTAATATCATTGCCGGCCGCAACTCTGTCTATCATAAAATCTATAGCCGTTTTCGATTTTGCCTTAAGCAGATTATCAAAAGCCTGTCTGCCGTGCTCAAGCAAATATTCATCCGGATCAACTCCTTCCGGCATAGCAGATGTTTTTACCGGAATATCATTGTCGGCAAAAATCTCAAGAGCCCTGTAAGTGGCGTTTCTTCCGGCATCATCGGAATCAAAAAGAACAATTATGTCATCTTCGCCATAACGGGCGATAAGTTTAGCCTGCTGGGAAGTAAAAGAAGTTCCCAGTGACGCAACGGCCCCGCTGACTCCGTACTGCTGCGTCATTACAACATCCATATAACCTTCAAGGAGAATAATTCTTTTATCTTTTTTCAAATCCGGCAACGTCTGGAACAGCCCGTACAAATTTGCTGATTTTGAATACACGGGTGTCTCAGGAGTATTAAGATATTTTGTTTTACTGTTCGTTAAAGTTCTGCCGCCGAAAGCAATGACTCTGCCCTGTATGTCCAATATCGGAAACACAAGTCTGTCCGACATATACTCAAAGAACCTTCCGGAATCCGTTTTTACGGCAAGTCCGGCTTTTGCCAATTCTTCATAAGAATAGCCCTTTTTCAAAGCAGATTCAAGCAGTTTTCCGTTTGGCGCATATCCTATTGAAAATTTCTCTATAGTTGCGTCGCTTAAGCCGCGGCTTTGAGCATAATCTCTGGCTATTTTTGCAGCCGAAGTTTCAACAAAACATCTGTGATAAAATTTCGCCGCGCTTTCAAGTATTTCAAATAATCTTGCTTTTTCCGAAAGAGCGACTTTATCTTCTTTCGATTCCTGTATCGTTATTCCGCTTTTCTGCGCAAGCTTTCTCACCGCTTCAATCCACGGAATATTTTCAATAAGCATTACAAATTTAAAAACGTCTCCTGCCGCGCCGCATCCGAAACACCTGAAAATTCCTTTTTCCGGACTTACGACAAAAGAAGGCGTTTTTTCATTATGGAAAGGACAACAGCATTTCCAGTTTTTTCCTGCCTTTTTTAAATCTGGAACATATTCCTGTATAACATATTCTATACCGGAAGATGCCCTTATCTGATCAATAACGCGTTCTGAAATAGCCATTAAGCCAACTTATATATTTTTTATCTCTTAAATCTTCTGAATCCCGAACACTCTATGCAGTCAACAGCTCCGTATTTCTTCTCAAGACTATCAAGCAAAAGATTAACTCCGAGATTATCCGAAGAAATATGTCCGGCTATTATTACGTTTATCTTATTTTTTACGGCATTATTATAATTTTTTTCGCTCATATGCATACCTACGATTGTCCCGACTCCGGCAACGGCAAGTTTTTCTATAATTTCAGTAGGACCTTCCGTTCCGCCCGTCATATCTACAAATATTTTGCCGCATTTTGATTTATCGGTCCCGTTAAGTATGTAAGGGCCGTTATCGTATGTTTTTGCGTATTTATATTCGGGAATATCGCCTAAAA
Organism: Endomicrobiaceae bacterium; assembly: GCA_963666965.1. Taxonomy (GTDB): domain Bacteria; phylum Elusimicrobiota; class Endomicrobiia; order Endomicrobiales; family Endomicrobiaceae; genus Proruminimicrobium. Next base: position 662,456 of record OY762939.1, on the reverse strand, counting down.
AAGAAATTATGTCTTTTAAATATCTTGGCTGGAGTTTATCAAGTTCTTTTTGAAGGAATGTTGTAACATTGTTGTCTGCGACGGTATGTGCCGTCATCAAAGGAATATCAAGCAGTCTTGCTGCGTCAAAAACTCTCTGGTGGTTCTGTCCGCTTACGCTTCTTCCGACTTCGGATGCTCTTGATGAAATATAACTTTCGGCAATATTTATCGGAACGCCCTGGCCTTTAATGATTTCAGACTGCATATTGATAACATTGTGAAAAGTCGAATAGGCTTTGCCTTCCGGATGATGGGCAAGAACCATGTCTATTTTTTTGCCTGACAATCTAAGTTGGTTTGCAAGTAAAAGCTCCGGCGACTCTATATCTATTCCGACCATGACTGATTTAATGTCTTCATTGCCGGTTCCGTAAATTATTCTTGAATCATAATAAGGATTGGTAAGAGTTTCTTTATCGAAAAAGGATTTTTGCGTCTCATCAATGCTTTCATAATCTTTATTTTTTTCTTCAAGCAGAGTCCTTACTTCTTTTTCTCCGCGGGGATCATTTTTAATTCCGTTTTCGATAAAAAATTCATACATTTGCTTTAAATTCATTTTTACCTTCCAAATACAAAAATACAAGAGAGGGTAGATTATACAATATACCCTCTTGTATTTTGCAATTTAACTTAAGCAACAACTACTTTGACCAGTTATTGTCTTTCATCATTTTCCTGCGAATTTTTCTTTTAGCTTCAGCAAGCTTTTCTTTTCTGAGCACACTGGGAGATTTGTAGAATTCTCTATTCTTGATCTCCTGCATTATACCGCTGCCTTCGCATTCTCTTTTAAATCTTCTTATGGCTTCTTCTATTGATTCACCATCTCTGACTTTAACGCTGACCATTGAAACTTACACCACCTTTTTGTATAAATTCAATCCTAATTAGCCCGGAGGCCATGCAAAAGTCCTGCCGCCAAGTAAATGATAATGTAGATGAAAAACAGTCTGGCCGGCATCGGCTCCGCAATTATTTATAAGTCTGTATCCGCCTTCCAATTTTTTCTGCTTTGCAATCTGAGAGGCTACTATCTGTATATATCCGAGAATTTCGGCATTTGCACCGTTTACTTCATTAAGACAGGCTATATGCTGTTTAGGTATTATCAGTATGTGCACGGGAGCCTGGGGATTTATGTCTTCAAAGGCAAAAACTTTATCGTCTTCAAAAACTTTATTTTTAACGGGAATTTCTCCCGATATAATTTTACAAAAAATACAATCTTTCATAATTCAGATTTTTGATTATATATATTTTGGAATATTAAAACAAGTATTATTTTTAGGCAGCAGCAAGCATTTTCCTTGTTTTTTCAATATCTTTTTCTAAATTAACTGTTATATTCTGTTTAAATTCGGTCGCCGGCTCAAGCATAATGACCGGCTTATATATGAAGTTTATATATTGTTCAACTAATTTGTATTTGGCAGGGCTTACGCCTGATTTTGCTATTTCCGCCAATACTTTATCCCGGGAAGCAAAAACAGAATTGTCTCTGAAATACTGTCCCATCTGCTGCCTTAAACTGTCTTTAGAATCGGAAGAATTTTCAATGACAAAAAGCACCGATTTTAAAATCTCAGAAGGAATTGAATTTATTCCGGCACCGTCTTGAGTTTTAATTTCTGAAATAAGACTTACAAAATATTTTGAAAAATCGGCCAATATATCGGACGTTTGTTCTTTTGTCTGCCCGGACAAAATTTCAGCATTAAAGCCGGCAACATCGTCAAGATTATTTTTCATTTCGGATTCACTTATTTCAGCGGCAATTTTTTGGGCAAATTCAATAAGTTCCTGTTGATCCGCGCGGGCATGAAATTGTTCGTAAGAAGCGCCGGAATTGCTTACCAGAAAATTATATTCGTCTATTTCGTGGGCGCACAGCATTGTAAGTATTCTTGTCCTTTCTTCATCCTGAAGAGTTTCAAGTTTTTTCAAAAACATTTCGCTTATATACAGAACCGCCGAATCTTCTTTAACGTCAGCCGTTGCAAAAGAATAAGCGTTTTGGTTAATAAACAAATCTTTTGAAGGAGAAACTTTTATTTCGACTTTTGAAACTCCAAATCCGCTTTGTATCATTTCTTTAATATCAGACGCTTCTTTTTCAAGAAGATACGGAGTTTCCTGAGACAATAAAACGCCGAAATCATATGCTCCGCTGTTATATAAGCTAAGCAAAATTTCCGTAGCAAAACCGGCATACTCATCGGCCGCAGAAGCTCCTGAAATATATCGCAAAAGTTCCTTCAGATTTTTGCCCAGCGATATTAAAGGCATTATTTTATTTTTATACTCAGGGTCGTAGTAATTGGCCAGTTCCGCTTCTCTGCCGTCGGGATGTTCTATAACGACATGTTTGTCTATAATCCCGAGAATCAAAGACTGCCAGAATTCCGAAAGATTTAAAAAGTTAGAATGAGCGGCGATTTTTACGGAATTAATAAAAAAGTCGGAAACCGTAACGGAACCTATATCAAGATATCCCTTTCTGATTATTGCAGATTCTTCGGCTAAACCTGCCATTTGAGAATGTCTTGATTCAAGGAAATATAAGACGCTTAAATATTGCAAATTCAAACCCGTATTTTTTGAATCGTCTTTATTCATTTTCCCTTTTAGCATTCCGACTGTTTCGTCAAATAGCTGTTTATCATCGCCGCTTAGAAATTCTTTATTGGCTTTTAGTTTTTCAGCAATAGTTCTAATCTTCGAAATCAGCAGCAGCTCTTCCGGAGACAGATTTTCAATTTTGCCTAACGATTTTAATATTTTTTCAACGGTTAAAAACTGCGACCTAATTATAATTTTGTTATATTCATAAGGTTTCTTTAAGATTCCGTCAAACAGCTGCGTGTCGGAAAGAACATCAAGAAATAAAGGGAAATCCAATCCTTCCGAATTTAATTTGTCAATAACGGACTGCGTATCCTTAACAATTTTTATTTTGTCGGATTCAGCCGTAAAACGTTCTGTTCTGCCGTTTATTTCCGCATATAAACGGGCTCTGAGAGTTTTTGGTTCCATAGTTTCATAATCTTCATATTCCTGACCGTCTTCTCCGTCAGATATTTTATAATAGCCGTTGGCAACGACTGATATGCTCTTATTCAGAAGATACCCGTCCGAATTATAAACAACAAGCACTTTGTTTCCCTCACCGGCAAAATAAGGCTGGAAAAGAACATCCATCATTGTTGCGCCCGCAGGCACGTCTACCACATAAACCTGGTTTAAATATTCAACGAAACACGTAATATTTTTATTAAACTCTATCTTGCTTTTTATGTTGCTGAAATTGCCGCAAAAATCATCGCTTATATTTTCATCATCGGTAGTTATCAAAAATTCTTTGTCTTTTATTTTTTTAACAAAAACTCCCCCGTAATATATTTCTTTTTTTGTTTTGCCGAGTTTATATATAAAATGAGGTTCTTTAACGTCGCTTTTTTCAGGGTCATATCTGCCGAAAGTTTCATCCTGGTATGCTTTCATAGAGTAAATACAAGACTCTATCGGAACGCTTGTTTTCCCTTTGGCATAGGCAATGTCAAAATTATATTTTATTCTCTCAAGTTCGCGAGTATTTTCGCTTTCGGTAATTTTTTTTGAGGTTTTTTGTTTTACAAATTCTTCGACAGCTCCTGCCAAAGCCTCCGTATTTATATCACTGCCGTTGACTATAATATGAAGGCCCAAAAGATCTCTGACCTGCTGCAGAAATTCTTTTTTCATATCCGGATCATCCACATCAAAATATTTTCCGAATAAATCCTTTGAAGTTTCATATCTTCTGCCGGAAGTCATTTTTTCAAAAACGCTGTAAGGCGTTTTAACTCTTGATTTTATAATGATATGTTTTAAATTAAATCCTCTGGCTGCCAAAAATTTTTTCAAATCGCCTACAATTTCATCATCTTTAAATTCAGTAAGCTGCATAACATCAGCACCGTATATTTTTTTTATCAGCCTTAAAATATTCAGGTATTCCAGAGGATTATTGGATATAAATATATTGTTTCTCGCATATTCATAGGCTCCGCTTCCCAAAATACGGTATATTGACGGCAGGTAAATATTGTACATAGTCTCAAGCCATTCGGCTCTTATTTTATCGTCGTCAGTTTTTATGTTATCTTCATTTTTTTTCGTTTTTTCAATCATATAAGCAAAAAGTGCGAGCAAAGTCTGCGGATTATCCGACATTTTAACGATATTATCCCAGTAATTCTGCAAAGTTCTTATGCCGTCCAATTTGGAATATTTAGGCAGCTTTTCTATTTCTCTGATAACTTCTATTGATTTTTTAACAACAGCAACGTATTCTCTGATTTTTTCTATATTGCCGTTGCCTGAAATTTTAGGAAAATCATAAAAATTATTTAATGTTGTTTCATCCAGACCGCTCAGAAGAACTATGGCTTTTGCCATATTTGCAACTTCCGTATTATCCTCGGTTTCTCTTATATTGACAAGCAGATTTTCGACATGTCTGTATTTTCTGTAAGCTGCTTTAAAAGCAGCGCCGTCTCCCGGATTGGCGTATATAAAAGCTTCCGTTATCTGCAGAAAATCAGATGAATCAAAACTGTGCTTATGCCCATCTGCCGCAGAGGCTTGAGAAATATCAATATTGATAAAATCGTTTATTATTTTTCTGGCTTGAGTTTCATTTTTCAATCCGTATTTATCAAGGTCATCGTAAAAATCAGTCCATGTATCCTTGGGTTTTTCAAATCGCACTAAAGAAAGGCTTCTCCATGCGCTGTAAAGATCATCAATAGTTTCCGAAGGGATTGATTTGACGTTTGCCCTTATAAACTCGATCTGTTTTTCAACTCCTTTTGGAAGATTTATGGAGTATGCCTGATTACCTTCAAGACTCGACAAATATTCAAATATAATTTCTTTAAGCTTTGATTCAAGAGCAAGTATAGTATATCTTGTGTTAAATGATTTGGCTGACGCCGAATCATGAGACTGAACAAAAGAATTTCCTATCCATCCGAATCCGTTTACCGAAACAGCATAGTAATTCTTTGTCATGCTTCTTATAAGATTTAAGGTCTGCTCTTTATTTTCAAGAGCCTGTCTCAACAAACTTTTAAGATATTTGTTTATAAGTTTAATGTTGCGCTGTTCGCCTGCGGCGGCAGTTCCCAACGGGGCAGATGTATCATAAAGAGGTTCGTAATCGAGAAAAACGGCAATTCCTCTTTCATCCGGTATTGTACTCATATTTTGTTTATTTTCGTAACTGCTTGAATATTTTGTCACGGCATACGTTTCAAGACCTACAGTGCTTAAAACAAAAGAATATATAGGTGCAAACTTTTCATCAATCAGTATGGACATATCTTCGTTCGGCGTAACGATATCGTAATATATGTCGGAATCAAACATCATATTCCCTTTGCCGAGAGACCCTCCGACTATTATGTCAAATAAACTTCTGTCGATTTGTATATTATAATTATCGTTGGCAATTTTAACGGATACATCAACAGCCTTGTCCATAACAACTTTGACTCTGCCGGCATACGCCACGCTGGTAATATTTTTATTTTTAAACTCATTTTTTAAAGCGGCAAGCTGTTTTTGCAAATTATTTATTTCTTCTTTTGTTCCGCTGCCTATGTAAGGAGTAATCCTTTTATTTTTTAACTTTCTTTTTTCATCTTCAAAAACAATTTTATATTTCTGTCCGTAGAAAGCGACTAAATCTCTCTGAATATCGGTCATATAACCCAGATGCAGAACATTAAGCATAGTATAACCTTTAATTTTTTCGTAAGGTATGGCAAGCGCTATCTTATCCTGCCAATCATAATAATCAATTTCAACGGCTTTGCTTCCGGCCTTATTTATTCCGATAGCAGCGGCTATATCTGCATTTGCAGGATCTGTCAGCGATGACGTTAAAACATCTCCGGCTTCGTTTAATTCCAGTTTCTTTCCTGCAAATAAACATGCCATAAGAAAAACAAGATCTCCTGAGCTGACGCCTTTTATTTTATTTTCTGCGTTAAGCAGTTCCGAACAGGCCGCAAGTATTTTTCTTTTGGTATTTTTGTTAAGGCTGTTTATGAATTTATTAAACTGTTTGGAAGAAACATCTGCATCATTTAACATTCTTACTATCCAGTAAAGCGGATATTTGGTAATCTGCGGATCAAAATTATTAAGATGCGTTATAAATTCATGCGGATCATTCAAAATATCGGCATATACCTGGTCGCTGAGAGTATTGCTCAGATCTTCCTGCGACAAATCAAAAAAGACGCAAGACTGCACGACACTCTCGTTGTTTTTAAAATACTCGTAAATACCGTTAAACGTATTGCTTTTTTTTGAGATAATATCATCAACAAAAAATATTTTTTTATCTTTTATATCAGCTTCATTTTCAACACTAAATCTTCCCGTTTTTGATTTGTCGTCGGAAGATATTTCCTCGACTTCAACTATCTTTATTTTTATAGATTTTTTTTTGGCTCTTAATTCATACTCTATGCTTTTGACTATTTCCTGCATATATTTCTGAGTCGATGACTTCCTGTAGGCAATAACATATTCTCCGCGGAAATCCGGCTGGTTTTCTATCTGTTCAAAAATAGAATCCGCCAAAGTTCCGGAATACTGATTTATTTTCTGCATATTGCCGGATCTTATTGCAAGCCAATCCGATTTTACGGAAGGCTCATAGGCGGCTGCAGCCTGAACTATTGAAATTACGTCTCCGTATTCTGAGCGTCCGTAATTTACATCATGAATAACATTTGAAAGATCTATAAGAAGTTCTTTTTGATTTTTTATTTCATCAGAGCTTATGACTCCTTCCGCATGCCTGCTGTTTAAAAATCTGTGAAATGACGAGGTAGAATATGGAAGCTGTTTTTTTAAAAGATAGTCGTTAAATTTTGCAAACTTTCCCGAAAGAGCAGATTTTTCAAGCATTTCATGTATTACCAGACTTTGGAAAAAATCTTTTATTCTTTTTTCAGCTTCTTTTTTGCTCATAGCCTTGACGTCATTTTTTAAATACTCTATTAAATCGGAATGAATGAAGAATGTTTTTTTATCATAATCAACATAAGCCAGACAGCCGTATTCCGTACTGTGTCCGAAAGTATCGTCCTTTTTGCCTATAAGATAAGGATATTTGCCTATTACAATATTAAAATCATTTATGCCTTTTTTGATCAACGCGTCTTTTACCACCGATTCATATTCAAATTCCGAATTGTCTGTTTCAAAAAAGAATAAATAACCTAACACAGCCTCTCTTATGCTCGGAAGCAATACACCCTGCGTATCAAGCAGAAATAACGCTCTGGCCAGATAATCATTTTCTCTAAATTGCGGATATTTTCTTATTTCAGACGTTTTTAACGCCTGCACTATAAGCATTTTTAAATTTGTTCCAAGCGCCGTGGCGCTTTGAATCTTTTGGCCGTCAACCTCAATATTGCCCTTTTTGTATTTAATTGTCCTTAATTTGCCGTCCGTTTTCTTTATTTCAAATGAAGCTTTTTCCCTGCCGGCATCGTATGAGAACCTGACCGACTGTTCAAACCCTCTTTCTTTGATGAGCTGATTGAATATTGAAGATATTTCCTGCCAGTTTTTGCCTGATTGTCTTAACGAATAAATAATCTCGGCCAGATCTTTTGCAAAAGGCGCCGGATATTTTTCAGCCATCGGCATTGCCGCTATTGCATTTTTATCGGCTGCTGCCTGGGCGGCGATATCGCTGAAATAACGATTCTTGTATCCGTCGTTTCGGGATGTTATTTTAGGAATAATCGAAATATATGAAACTTTATTGTCATACAATATTTTATTTATGCCTGAAGTATGGAATCCTCCGGCAACAACTACTTTTATTTTTTTTGCATTCGGAAGATTTTTTAATATTTTGTCGGTATTCTCATATCTTCCCAAAAAAGGCTTCGCATTTGAGACATTGCCGGAATCGCCTGAAGATAAAAGGTTTTTGCCGAAAATATCATTTCTCTTTAAATTTAATTCATTAAACGAAATCGCTGCGTCGGCATAAGGCATAAGTCCCGTAAAATCGTCTTTTGAAAAATACTTGCCATACAGTTTGTAAAAAAGAGTGATGTTTTCTCTGTAAGTTTTATATTCCGAAAGACTTATATTTCCCAAAAGAAGATTTTCATAAATACTTATAAAATTATTTAAAAATACCGCATCTTTCTGCACAGCATATTTACAATATGACAGAAGAAGATCGTTTATTATCTGACCTTCCTCGTAAACAAGTTCGACCGGACTTATAAGACTTGTGCGTTCAAAAAGATCTATCAAATTGAATAAATCAGGATACTTTGAATATCTTTGCGAAACCGGCACTTTGGCAGTTATATATGAAAAAACCATGCCTATGTCGGCAAGATTGCCTGAATCTTTTAAGAGATCGCTGTATTCGCTGTAAGAAACTTTGCTTTTTAAAACAGCAAGAAGCTCCTGAAGCTGGTACTGGGCCTTAGCTTTATCCGATTTTTTATTGCGTCTTAGAAGGTCGGAATAAAGATTGAAATTTATATATTTTTCTTTATTTATGCCGGCTTTGGAAATTTCAACATCAAGCCTGTCGTAAAACTTAGCCGCATCTATTTTTTTGCCGAGGTATTTCCCGTAAGATCTTAAAACTCTTCTTTGGTTTGTATTGAGATATTTATCGGCAAGAATTTTTATATTTTTTTCTTTTACTTCCAGCAAATCTTTTATCTTTTGCTGATTTTCAATTAAAAATGCGAAATTTTTTATGCTTGCAGCGTATACCGTATCATCCTCAAGAGGTTTTAAAATTCGATTATTACTATAGCCAAAATATTCGGCGCCGCTTATAATGTTTTGTCCGTAAAGGGCATTCATAACCGTATCAGCCGAATTTTTATCTATGTTTTTATAGAATTCCGGCATATTTACATTACGGTTTGCTCCTTCAATATAAACGTCCACGTCTTTATATTTATTTGAAATATAATTCAAAAGTTTATAAGTGTTTTCCTGAACTTCTTTATGATTGTGAAGGTCTTGTATGTTTATTACAACCGTATCGCTGTTAAAAAAATTGGCCGATGTTACTTTACCGAATGCATCAAGTCCCGATGAAGGGCTTACCGATGCCCCAGACGCATTGGCCGGCAATGAAGGAGCCAAAAGAGCAAAAGCGATTAAGACCGACAAAAGTTTTTTTATCATATCCCACTCCAAAATAAAAAGACTGACATTTCTGTCAGTCTTTTTAAACGGCTTTATAATATACAGTCATGTCTCTGACCGTATTTACGGCAATAAATGAATTTAAATTTATAACGTATTGGCTTAAACCGCAATGACGTGTTCGATGCCGCCAGATATCGCAGTACATCAAAACGTCGCTCGAGCAATTATCATAATCTTTTAATATTGTTTTATTATCGTCACAATAACGATTTCCTGAAAAATTGAATTGGGATCCCGTGTTTAAAACATCCGTAATTACTGCGGCTGCATTTTCAGAAGAATTTGTTTGATCGGCAGAAATCGTAGAGGAAAAATTTTTATAAATCTGATCCGCGACAAATTCCTCAAAACAAGACGATGCGTTTTTTTGAACTTCAAACGCAATCAACGGGGAAGCACTTCCAAGAAGCATAAGCAAAGCGATGATAAAACAAAAGACTTTACTCATAGCATTTACACTCTCTATTTCAAAACTGCCGGGACTTCAAAAACAACAGTTCCCTTTCTAGATAATATCCTAACATATTTTATTGAAAAAAGCTTGTACTTTTTGATATTTTTATTTAATTCTTCGGATATCAATTTTTTCATCAAAGATTCAGAAACAGCCGTTGTGATGCCTTCGGAAAGTATAAATATTTTCCCGTTCTCCATATGCGAGTATTTGAGATTCATTGAATTTATAACAGTCGCCAGAAACGGATTTGTCCTACCCAGCATATTCAACTGGGAAACTATAAGTCTTGCGACAAATTCTTCTTTAGTCACATGATGTTTGTCTTCTACCGACTGTCTGGCCGTATCAGAGCCTTCAATTTCTATAAGCTGCCGCTGTTCATAATCATCTTTTGAAATACGCTGGTAAAAATAACTTTTCACATCATCTATATTCTGAAGCATTCTCAATGCAACGTTAAATTGAGGATCAAATGCAGTAATAACTATAATTTTAACATCGGCATCGGAACTTAATGCAATTCTTGTAACAGCAAAAATTCCGTTTTGAAGAGAGCTGAGCGCCTGAGAAAACACTTTATTGTCAGAAGAAACCATATTGTCCATAGGCATATCAAGATAAAGCGTATCCTTTACCAGATACGCTTTGCTGTCGCAGCCCGATTCTTGTTTTACAAGTTTTTCAATATCGGGCAACAGCGTTCCCTTAGGATAGCTGGGACCGCATGAAGACAAAAGAACGGCGCAACATCCGATAAGCAGTAAATCCTTAAACATTCTTGCTCTCTTGCAGATTTTTATCTGCGCTTATTGTAATATTTGTATCAAGCACCGGTTGTTCTTTGCTTTTGCCGTGTTTGGCAAAAATTTCGTTGATATCGTCGTAATCCAATTCTTCCCTGTTAAGCAGGGCGTTTGCCATCTCATCAACTATTACCCACTCATTTTTAAGACATTCATTTACTTTTACAAGACAAGAATTCAATATTTTCATCGTTTGCGTATTTAATTTTTCTTTCAAATCGCTGGACATATTTTCAGAAGGAATAACCGTAAAATCACCTATAAAACCTTCTTCTCCCATACCGAACTGCCAAACCATTGCATGAGCAATCGCCATGGCTTTTTTAAAATCTGATGCGACTCCCGTAGAGGTTGTTCCGTATTTTATTTTTTCAGCGCTGTAGCCGGCAAGACTTACTATTATATCGGCTATCAATTTTTCTCTGTTCTGCGTATGCAGTTCTTCTTTCGGATTATGAGAAACAAGCCCCAGTGCCTGCCCTCTCGATTTTATGGTAGCTTTAAATACGTCATCAGTAGGATGCAAATAATAAAGCGTAACAGCATGACCTGCCTCATGAAAAGCCGTCATTTCTCTTTCTTTATCGGTCATAGTAATGTGGCTTTCAAGTCCCAGATCTATTCTGTCCATAGAATCTGAAATATCATCCATGGTTATAATGTCCTGTCCTTTTCTGGTAGCTATTAAAGCTGATTCTTTTATTATATTTTCTATTTCTGCAGGCGATTTATAAACAGACTTTTTTGCAAGTCTTGCAACATCTATATTGCTGTCGGCTTTAACTTTTTTAAGATAAAACTTAAACAAATCTTCTCTTTCCTTCAAGTTAGGCAGATTTATATAAATTTTTCTGTCAAATCGTCCGGGCCTTAACAAAGCCTTATCTAAAACGCTTTCGTTTGCATTTGTAGCGGCTATTACAATAATATTATGCTTTCTGCTTTCAAGTCCGTCAAGCTCAACCAGAAGCTGATTCTGAGTACTGTTGGTTTCTTCTCCGCCGCCCATGTATGAAAACGTTCTGCCGCGGCCTATTACTTCAACTTCATCTATGAAAAGAATACATGCGCCTTCGGCGTAGGCAAGTTTTCTTGCTTTTTCAAAAAGCTGTCTGACTCTTGAAGCTCCGACTCCCACAAAAACTTCAACAAACTCGCTTCCCGACATTGATAAAAACGGCATTTTTGCTTCCGTCGCAATTGCTTTTGCAAGCAAAGTTTTTCCGCAGCCCGGAGGTCCCATCAAAAGAATTCCCTTAACTATTTTGCCGCCTATTTTTTTTATTCTCGGAGCATCTTTTATAAGCTGCACAACTTCCATCGCTTCTTTCTTAACAGCTTCAAGACCGACGACATCGCTGAATTTTACGTTTATGTCTCCGGCTTTGATTTTATTTTTTTTGACCTTGCCGAATGCCCCTCTAAAAAAATACAGGTACATGCCGACAAAAATCATTGCGTGAATTGCACCTATAAACAACTGTACCGGAAGAGTTGCAAGAGTCATATTTCTGTAAAATGATTCTAGACGGCTCAAGCCCCAAACGGAAAGAATCATCAACATTATAACTCCGAAAATGATTGCGATTTTTCCCCAGTTATCCATCAAAAATATTTTTAATTTTTTCATTTTATAAAACTCCGCCCAAGTATTTTTTTGAAGCATTTAAATTTAAGTTCTGAGTATTATAATATATTTAAATTTTCAAATAAAGTATTTCGTTTGACAAGATTTTTAAATTTTGATAGACTCTTTGACATTGTCAGTATTACATGGCATTTTTTGTGCGTATTTAAGGGCCCGTAGCTCAGTTGGTAGAGCACTTCACTTTTAATGAAGCTGTCGCGCGTTCAAGTCGCGCCGGGCTCACTCTTAAAGTGCCCCCATCGTCTAGGGGTTAGGACACATGATTTTCAATCATGCAGCAGGAGTTCAATTCTCCTTGGGGGCGCTCCTGAAAACACAATGTTTTTACATATAGAATTCGTTGATTTACACTCCAAAAATATCAGTTTAAAAAATACCAAAGAACTTGTATCGTTCTGGAAATCGGTCAAAAAAGATCTTGAATCCAGAGTTTCCCATTTTGAATCCGTAAAAAAAACCGCATCCGACGAAGAAATATTCGCGGAGCTTGCTTTCTGCATATTTACTCCGCAGTCAAAAGCATTATCATGCTGGCAGGCCGTCAAAACGCTTGATAAAAAAAATCTTCTTCTGAAAGCCGGACCTTTAGAACTTGCAAAAAACATAACAGGCGTAAGATTTCACAACAATAAAGCAAAATATCTTGTTGAAGCAAGAAATCTTTTTACCGAAAAAGGTAAAATAAAAATCAAAGATAAAATTTTATCTTTTGAAAACGATTTTGAATTAAGAAAATGGCTTGTTGACAATATAAAAGGATTCGGATATAAGGAAGCCGCACACTTTTTAAGAAATATCGGTATGGGCCTTAATCTTGCTATCCTTGACCGCCATATACTGAAAAATTTATACTTATTCAAAGCAATAGACGACGTACCGCAAACGCTGACCGTAAAAAAATATCTTGAAATAGAAGAAAAAATGAACATCTTCTGCAAAAAAGTAAAAATTCCAATGTCTCATATGGATTTGCTTTTGTGGTGTATGCAGACCGGCGGTATTTTTAAATAAAAGGAGTTTACAAAATGGACAAAAAAGCTTTGACGAAAATACATTACGGAATGTTCTTAATAACTTCAAGTTTTGAAGGCAAATCAGGCGGACAGACAGCCAACACCGTTTTCCAGATAACTTCAGATCCTGCTACTATTGCAATAAGCATATCTAAACAAAATAACACTCATTTTCTTCTTGAAAAAAGCCGGAAATTTGCAGTTTCATGCCTTACCGAAGAAGCATCTTTTGAGTTTATAGGAAAATTCGGATTCAGAAGCTCAAGGGATTTTGACAAGTTTGCAGGAACTAATTTCATAAACGGGCAAAATTCAATCCCGATTGTAACAGACTTTGCAAACGCTTATTTTGAAGCCGACATAATTTCCGTTTTGGACACAGAAACTCATACAGTCTTTTTAGGAAAACTGACAAACGCCGCAGTTTTAAACGATAAACCTTCAATGACCTACGATTATTATCATAAAGTCAAAAAAGGCCTTACCCCCAAAAACGCACCTACTTTTATTTCAAAATAAGAGATTTGAAAGGTTCAATTACTCTTTCAAGAACTCCGTTGACAAAAGAAAGGACTATACCGTAATTTGTGACGGGAACATTATTTTCAACTGCATAATTCATTCTTGAAACCATCTGTTTTTTATTTATCATGCATCCGCCGCAGTGTATAACAAGAGCATAATCTTTTATATTTTTAGGATATTCGTGTCCTGCCGTAACGTCGAAATGAACGTCAAAACCGAGATATTTTTTTACAAGATTGGGAATTTTAATTCTTCCGATATCATCTGCGCTTGCATGATGGGTGCATGCTTCTGCTATAAGTATTTTATCGCCGGGTTTTAAATTTTTTATTTTTTCAATTCCGTTCATCATTTGCGATATATCGGCTCTGTTTGCCGTAAATATAATTGAAAACGTCGTGACTTTTATATTTTTAGGAACAATATCGGTAACTTTTTTAACTACCTGAGAATCACATATCACAAGATCCGGAGGCGTTTTAAAATTATCAAGGCACTGCTGAAGCTCGCTGTCTTTTACTATAAGAGCTATGGCGTTTACATCCAGTATTGCCCTTATCATCTGGACCTGCGGAAGAATAATCCTTCCCTTAGGCGCACCCAAATCAATAGGAACAACCAAAACAACCGTCTGATATTTTTTTATTATAACGTCTGTGAGCGGCAGATTATTTAAAATCTCATCGGGAGTTATTTCAAATATTATTTTTTTAAATTCATTCAAAAAAGCGTCTCTGTCCCCTTTTGCAAGAGAAGAAACCTGGTATTTATATTTTGAAATTTCGGATATGAAATTATTGTTAAGTTCAATATTTTTATAATTATTTACAAGTATCATCACAGGCGTTTTTCTTGAAGAAAGTTCTGCTGTAAGATTTTTTTCATATTCCGTCCATTCATTTGGTTCGGCCACTATAACGGCGACGTCCGCCATGGTAAATATATGGTTTGTTTTTTCTATTCTTTCTTTTGCAAGAACGGACGTATCGTCAAGCCCTGCCGTATCTATAAGCGTTACCGGACCTATCGGAAGAAGTTCCATAGTTTTAAATACGGAATCTGTAGTTGTTCCCGGCACGCTTGAAACTATGGAAGTTTTTTGGTCTGTAATATAATTTACAAGCGTTGATTTGCCGACGTTTGTTCTGCCGAATATTCCTATGTGAAGAGTTAAAGATTTTGGTGTCTGTATCATTTTAATTACACTTATTTGATGTAGTCCCGATATGTCTGCATACGGTACATCTGTTAATGTGTCCTCCGTTTTTTCTGTTTTTATTATAACGTCTTGCCGCCACAAATTCTTTATTATTATATAATTTAAAAAGTGATTGCCCGAAAATACTGCCGAAGTCGTCTTTTTCGTCCTCTACGGAACAGCACGGTGAAACTGACCCGTTTGCATTTACAACAACAGAATTCCAAAGCCAGTTGCAGTGCGGATTTTGATTCTTATATTCTTTTTCAGATTTACCCTGAACATAATTGCTGTATTCTTCTTTTGTTGCAGCCCATTCTACGGGGCACCACGGTTTTTCGAATTCAATCTTATCAACGCCCATTTCGGCTGCCAGTTTTTTTGCAGCATCAAGTTCATTTTCATTATGTTTAAAAACAAGATACTGCCATACTATCTGCGGAGTTTCTGATTTTTTATCTTTTTTTGCTTTTATAAGCATCCTGAGATTCTCAAAAGCAAAGCGGACATTGCCGCCTTTTCTGTATTTTTCATAAACATTTTGGCTGACTCCGTCTATTGAAGCTATAAATTTATCAAGTCCGCTGTCTACTATTTTACATGCGTCTTCATAAGAAAGAGCGACATTCATATTAGATGAAATTACCGTATAAGGTGCGTATTTTTTCTTTGCATAATCAATAATTTCCGTTATATCTTTATTTAAAAAAGGCTCTCCCCAGTTAAAAAAAAGTATCTCGGTCAGACATATGCCTATTTTATCTATAACTTCAAAAGCTTTTTCTTTAGGCATTATTGAAAAAGTTCTTGTATTTTTTTTCATGCCTGTCGGGCACCACACGCATTCAAGATTGCATACATTGGCAGTGTCGAGAAATAGAGCATACGGTTTTCCAAAAACAAAAGAATGCCCTCTGTTCATCTGCCAGTTTATAATTTTATGATTTAACCGCTTAATCAAAACCTTAAAAAAATTCATAGAAATCCCGAAATTTTAAGGCCGCTTTAGAACAAAACAGGAATGATTCCGCCCTGCAGAGCAAAGCGGCAATAAAATTTTAAATATATTCGTCTCTGTTGCCTTTGTCTATGTTTTCAAAAAACTTTAACACAATTTTTTTGTCATCTTCAGATATTGCAGCCAATTTTTCTTCTATCAGTTTATAACCATATTTTTTTACTTCCGGTGTTGCAAAATCTTCTAAATATTCTTTTAACGTTACTAAAGCATTTATCGTGCACTTTTCTTTTATATTGCCGGGTTTGGCCAAATCCATAAAAGTTTTTCCCGTTCTTTCTCTTCTGTAACATGCTGCACAAAAACTGGGTATATACCCATATTTTATTAAATCGCCGATAATTTCTTCTATGCTTCTTTGATCGTTTAATTGAAATTGCACATCTTTTATTGCATTACGGTCGTCGGGTCTTTCATATCCTCCCGGAGAAACTCTTGATTCGGCGCTTATCTGCGATACTCCCAGATTTAACAGCTCATTTCTCATTTCGGCAGTTTCTCTTGTTGACATAATAATGCCGGTATACGGCACAGACAGTCTTATAACCGCAACCATTTGCTTAAATTCTTCATCGGAAAAAGCATATTTTTTACTTTTAGAAATTTCGGAACCGTACGCAGGTTCCAATCTTGGCACTGAAATTACATGTGGCCCGATCCCGAATTTTTTTTCCAAATAAGCAATATGTTCAAACATTGCAAGTGTTTCAAATTTATAATTGTAAAGTCCGTACAAAGGACCGATTCCGACATCATCAAGACCGGCTTTAAAAGCATTATCTATCGCATCTAACCTTTTATCCGGATCTGATTTCGGACCTGACAAATGCAATTTTCTATATGTTTCTTCATGATATGTTTCCTGAAAAATCTGGTATGTTCCAATACCTGCTTTTTTAAGTTTCTTAAAACTTTCAATGCTTAAAGGAGCAAGATTGACATTTATTCTTTTTACTTTATTTTTGCCGACACTAACCGAATAAATAGCTTCTATGGCTTTTACAAAATAATCTATATCGGCGTCCTCGTTTGCCGATTCGGACGAAAGCATAAGAATTCTTTTATGACCCCTTTCCAGAAGAATTCTGGTCTGCTCTTTTATTTCATCTATCGTTAATTTTTTTCTTATTGTAATTTTATTACTTTTACAAAATGAACAGTATTGGCAGTCGTTTGCGCAAATATTATTTATGTACAAAGGAACAAATAAAACGACTCTTTTGCCGTAAATAGTATTTTTTACATATTCGGCCGTGCGGTAAATAATGTTTATGAGTTCCTGATCTTTTACGGCTAAAAGCATGGCGCTTTCTTCGGTAGTAAGCCTCTGAAGATTTTTTGATTTTTCTATAATCGCATCAAATTCCTGACGGCTGCATTGGGGCAGCTGCATAAGTCTGTTGATTTTTGCTTCATCTATATGTTTCATTTTGCGCGTCCTTTCGGGATATTATATCAAATTTTAACTGCAAAGATTTTTTAACGATTATAAAATATTAATTTCCGGCAGTTAATTCAATTTTTTTGGGCGGCTGATTTTGCCCGAGCAATATTTAAATTATGATAATATTCCTGTTTTTTTCCGTCCAATTTTAAAAGCTTTGAATAAATATCAGAGACCGCATTCCAATCATTTAACGCACCGCAGAGTTTTGCCTGATGCAGCAGAAGGAAAATATTATTTTCTTGTATCGCAGAGGCTCTTAAAGCATAATCATGGGATTTTTTTATATCGCCTTTAACATAATAAATTTCGCTTAAATAAAGAAGAACCGTTAAATTTTCTTTTAAGCTCAAAAGTTTAAGAAGCCTGCTTTCAGCCTCATCAAGATTGCCTTCGGCTATATAAACCGTTACAAGGTTGAGATCATAATCGTAATTATTCTTTATTTTTTTTGCGCCGCTTATAAATTCTTTCGCCTTTTGGTAATCTTTGTAAAACAAATACCTTTTGCCTACTCCGTTCCAGACTACGTCATATTCCGGAGAATCTAAAAAAGCATTTGTCCAGAAAACATCCGAACTTTTATATTTATCAGCCTGCACAAATGAAGCGTATCCGAATCCCGCAAAAACAATTATAAAAAGTCCCAGAAAATATTTTTTCAAAAAAGCATATTCCAGATTCAGCCGGCTTATAACATGCACAATTAAAACAATAAAAGAAAATATCGCAAATAATACTCTGTGAAAACATAAATCATTCAGCATCAAAACCAATAACATGTTTAAGGCAAAAAAAACACCCGAAAAAATCAATATTCGGCCGTTAATAATTTTTTTATAATATGCCCATATTACTGATGCAATAAAAGCTGATACGGTCAAAATTCCCGTCAAGGAAATATTTGTTTTGTAAAGAAAAACCGGAATATTGTCAGGCATTATAACTTTTTCCACATACGTTAAAATTCTCAAGAATTTATAATAGATATCGGACGTCAGAAGATATTTTATGCGCGCAAACATTCCTTGTCCGTCCACAGCAATATGTCTCATAAAAAAATATAAAAACAGCACTGCGCCAAAAGCATAAAAAACTGCGGCAATCTGTTTTTTTGTTATTTTAATATTGAAGCAATATGCCGTCATAAAATAAACCGGCAGCAGTATAAATGCTGTTTCTTTGGTAAACAAAGCCGCCATGAAAAATAAAGAAGAATATACCAAGTGCTTTATTTTTTGAATTTCGCAATATCTGACAAAAAAGAGAAAAGACAAACTCAAAAATATAATAAGCAAAGTATCGTTTCTGGCGGGAATCCACACTATGCTTGAAACGCATACCGGATGAACTGCAGCCGCAAGACATACAAATTTGAGAACAACATCTTCAAATTTTAATTCTTTTAAAAACAGATAAATACAGTATATGCTTAATATAAAAAGCACTATGTTTGTTAAATAATAAAATTTAGGATTACTGCCCGAGACAACAGCATTGAAGGCAAACGACAATGTCAGAATTGGTCTGTAGTACGCATCCTGCCCGTACCCGAAACATGAATTTACAAAGAATGAAGGGATATTTCTGTAATCGGAAATAAAATCCATTCTGTCGGTAATAAGTTCGGGGTTATCATAATCCACAAATTGATACCCTAAACTTTTCCCGTATATCGCAAAAATCGAAATTGAAAGAAAAAACAAAAAAAATAAGTTTGAATTTAAAAACTTTTTCATTAATATGTCGCCGAATAACCGTCCGGCCGAAATAAGAGAACTATTTTATTTCTTCTATTATTTTTTCTTCTTCCAGAGCTTCTTCTTTCAACTTATTTATTATGTCCACGATTTTTTTAGGATTTAGTTCACCGTAAATCTTATCGTTTATCATAGCTACCGGAGCCAGTCCGCATGCGCCTATGCATCTTGCTTCCTGAAGCGAAAACATCATATCTTCGGTAGTTTCACCTATTTCTATTTCAAGAGTTTCCTTTATCGTTTCAAGAACTTCGCTTGCGCCTTTAACGTAACAAGCCGTTCCCATACATACCGAAATATTGTATTTGCCTATAGGAGAAAGTTTAAAATAATGATAGAAAGTCGCAACGCCCCATATTACCGACGTAGGGATCTGCATTTCTTCGGCGACAAGATCCATGATTTCTTTCGAAAGATAACCGTTAAGTTCCTGCGCTTTGTGAAGAATAGTTATAAGATGAGAATCGGATCTTTCTCTCTTTTTTATTTCGTCTATAAAAATTTTCAGCTGGTCATTTACTTCCTGCTGGTTATGATGAATAGTTGTATGCATTATTTTGCCTCCTTGCCGCTTTTGCGAAGTATCCCTTTAGGGAATTTTTGTTTGTAATGGGTATGAAGATATTTATGAGATTTTTCGCTCAGAGGCTTTCCGAAAAAATCTTTGTAAAGCTGAATTATAGACGGATTCTCATGGCTTCTTCTTATCGTATTTTTTTCATCTGAAGAATAAAGAGCTTTTGCCCTTTCGTTAACAAGTTTCGGGTCAAAAGGAAGATCCTGTATACCCGCATAAGGCTGTCCGCCGCCGCCGATACAACCGCCGGGGCATGCCATAACTTCTATAAAATGATATTTATTCGGATCTTTTTTTAATTCTTCAAAAAGCTTGCTTGCGTTACCAAGACCGTTTGCAACAGCAACTCTTATTTCGGTTCCGTTTATATTTACGGCTCCTTCTTTTATGCCTTCATTTCCTCTTACCGCCGTAACATTTATATTTTCCATTTTGCTTTTTGTGGCAAGTTCGTAAGCAGTTCTGACAGCTGCTTCCATAACGCCGCCGCTTACTCCGAATATGGTGGCTGCTCCGGTTGAAAAACCGAGCGGTGCGTCAAAATCCATTCCTTTAAGATTTTTAAAATCTATACCGGCGGATTTTATCATCCATGCAAGTTCTCTTGTAGTAAGGACGTAATCGGTTGCGGGATTTCCGTCTTCCATCGCAAGTTCCGGTCTTTTTGCTTCATATTTTTTAGCTACGCAGCACATAATCGCGACGTTCGCTATTTCTGTCGGTTTTTTGCCTATTTTATCGGCAAAATATGACTTAACCACCGAACTGAGCATTGACATCGGAGATTTGCATGTCGAAACATTTTCTATGAGCTCCGGATAAAATTGTTCAAGAGCTTTCATCCATCCCGAAGAACATGAAGTTATCATCGGAAGTTTTCCGTGTCCGTTTAATCTTTCAAGAAGTTCGCTTGCCTCTTCCATTATCGTGAGATCTGCCGAAAACTGAGCGTCAAAAACATAGTCAAACCCCAAAAGTTTAAGAGCATGGACTATTTCTCTTGCCATATTATTGCCGGGTTTTATTCCGAAAGCTTCGCCGATTGCAACTCTTACCGACGGAGCAATCTGCGCCACTTTTACTTTTGTTTTATCGTTGAGAAGCGAAAAAACGTCTTTTGTATAATTCTGTTCGGTAAGCGCCGCAGTCGGACAGATATTAACGCACTGTCCGCACAAAGTGCATACGCTTTCGGCTATCGGATTATTATATGCCGGAACTACTACCGTATTGAATCCTCTGTTCGCATAGTCTATCGCTGAAACATTTTGTATCTGCGCGCATACTCTGACGCATCTTCCGCACAAAATACATTTATCGTGGTTATTTACTATTGAAGGTGATGAAGCGTCAACAAAAGGAGTTCTTAAAACGCCTTCAAATTTTCTTTCTCTCAGGCCTATTGACGAGGCAAGCTGCTGAAGTTCACACACTTCATCTCTTACGCACGTATTGCAGTCTTTCGGATGATTGTCAAGAATAAGCTCAAGAATATCTTTTCTCGCCTGTCTTATTGCGTCGGTATTTGTATGAATTTTCATTCCTTCGGAAACAGGATAAGAACATGAAGCCACAAAATTTCTCATGCCTTCCACTTCTACTATGCATATTCTGCATCCGCTCGATATTGAAAGTTTGGGATGATAACAGAGCCTCGGTATTTTTATGCCTATTTCATCGCATGCTTTCATTATCGTGTAAGTTGAATCAACGTTATATTCCTGATTGTTTATAAAAATTTTAACAGTGCTCATTATTTCTGCTCCTTGGCTTCGGAAGTTTTATCAATGGCATGGAATTTGCAGCTTCTGAAACATTTTCCGCATTTAATACACAATTCCTGATGGATTGTATGAGCTTCTTTCGGAGCTCCGGTTATTGCGACTACCGGACATGCTCTTCTGCATGCCGAACATCCTATGCATTTGTTGTTGATCGTGTAAGTTATAAGCTTTTCGCATACAACCGCTCTGCATTTTTTCTGATAGACGTGTTCTTCATATTCTTCTCTGAAATTTTTAATAGTGCTTAATACGGGATTTGGAGCCGACTGCCCGAGTCCGCACAGAGACGCTTTTTTAATTACGTTTCCGAGTTCTTCAAGCTTTTCTATATCGCCCGGTTTTCCTTCGCCGTCAGTTATTCTTGTAAGAATTTCAAGCATTCTTTTCGTTCCTTCTCTGCATGGGATGCATTTGCCGCACGATTCATCCTGAGTAAACTGCAAAAAGAATTTTGCAATGTTAACCATACATGAATCTTCATCTATAACGATCATTCCTCCGGAACCCATTATCGATCCGGCCTGCATTAAAGATTCATAATCTATTTTTGTGTCAAGCATTTTGTCAGTGAGACATCCGCCCGAAGGACCGCCTGTCTGAACTGCTTTAAATTTTTTGCCGTTGGGTATTCCGCCTCCGACATCATATATAATTTCTCTTAGAGTCATTCCCATCGGAACTTCGGCAAGGCCGGTATTTACGATTTTTCCGGCCAGAGCAAAAACTTTTGTGCCTTTGCTTTTATCAATTCCTATTGATGAAAACCAATCAGCTCCGTTAACTATTATAGATGAAATATTTGCCCATGTTTCAACGTTATTTACAAGAGTCGGTTTTCCGAACAAACCTTTTGCGGCAGGAAACGGAGGCCTTGATTTTGGCATTCCCCTTAATCCTTCTATGGAACGTATTAAAGCCGTTTCTTCTCCGCAGACAAAAGCGCCCGCGCCGTATCTTATTTCTATATCAAAAGAAAAATTTGAACCTAAAATATTTTTTCCTAAAAAATTTTCTTTTCTTGCATCATCAATCGCTTTTATAAGTCTTTTTATAGCAAGAGGATATTCTGCTCTTATATAAACTACTCCTTTTGAAGAACCTATCGCATATCCGCCTATCGCCATTCCTTCTATAACGCTGTGCGGATCTCCCTCTACTACGCTTCTGTCCATAAAAGCTCCGGGGTCACCTTCATCGGCGTTGCAAACTACAAACTTTTCGTCAGATTCCTGCTGGGCGGTCAATTCCCATTTGCGTCCCGTCGGAAATCCCGCTCCGCCTCTTCCTCTTAATCCGGAAGATTTAACGGCTTCAACGACATCTTTGGGAGTCATTTTTGTAAGAACAGTGCCTAGAGCCTTATAGCCGTCGGCGTATATGTAATCGTTAATGTTTTCAGGATCTATAAGACCGCAGTTTTTTAAAGCTATTCTTTTTTGTTTTTTAAAAAAGCTTTCCGTACCGAAAACCGAAGCAAATCTGTCAGTAAACATTTGTTTTTCCATTTATTTGCCCACCCATTCTTTTATAACTTCGCCTTTTTTTATATGT
Source organism: Endomicrobiaceae bacterium (assembly GCA_963666965.1). Lineage (GTDB taxonomy): Bacteria > Elusimicrobiota > Endomicrobiia > Endomicrobiales > Endomicrobiaceae > Proruminimicrobium. The sequence goes on along the minus strand of OY762939.1, from coordinate 639,372 downwards.
TTTTCAATGATAATTTTTGCGTTTTCAGGAGTAACTTTCACATATTTGACAGGTTCTTGTCCTTTACGGTAGACTTCAACGGTCGGTTCAAGATTACATCTTCCAACGCATCCTTTTTGGCTTAAGTAAACGTTTTTTAAAGATTTGTCTTCCTTAATGGCATTTTGAAAAATTTCCATCACATGATTTGAGCCTGCCGCAATTTCGCACGTAGCCATGCCGACATAAACTTTTACGTCTGAAAAATAACCGATTTCTTCAAGATTTTTTTTCGCCTGCTGTTTTTTTGTTTCAAGAATTTCTAAAGGACTTGACATAAAAATCATCTCCCGGAGTTTTTTTGATTATAATATCGCTGATTATATAAAATACTCTGTTTTTTTGCAAATGTAATATTTATTGATTTATCAGATTTTTTTTGATTAAAAAACAGACAAAAAAACAGACAAAAAAATTTTTTAAAATAAAATACCTTTTATTGTTTTTTCTGGTTGGTTCTAAAAAAAATATTTGACAAAAAAAAATTAAATAAATATAATTTTATCTATAAATTTTTATCTATTGGAGAAAACAATTGAAAAATCAAGATATTTTAACTACGATGAATGACTTTTCAGAGCCAACCTTAAGAAGATTACCAATTTATTTGCAGTATCTAAAAGGACTAGAAAGCAAAAATATTCAGTCAATTTCGTGTTCTCAGATAGCAAATGATTTAAATATGAACCCTATACAGGTAAGAAAAGATATAGAATCTACAGGCGTTGCAGGAAAACCCAAAGTAGGATATGAGTTAAGAGAATTAGTTTCAAATATTGAGAAATTTTTATGCTGTCATATTAAAAATGAAGCAATTCTGGTAGGAGCAGGTCATTTGGGTTATGCTCTTTTGGGATATCACGGTTTTAAAGAATTCGGACTTGAAATAGTAGCCGCTTTTGATACAAGCCCCGACAAAGTAGGAAAATTCATAAATACAAAAAGCGTCTTTCACATCGACAAACTCGAAGAAATAATAAAAAGAATGAACATCGAAATAGGGATTTTAACCGCCCCTGCGGCATACGCGCAGCAAATTGCCGACAGAATGGTTAGCGCCGGAATTAAAGCAATATGGAATTTTGCTCCGGTAAGAATCAACGTAAAAGACGATATAATAGTACAGCATGAAAATCTCGCGTCTTCTCTTGCTGTTCTGTCAAAAAAAATAGATTTAAGAATAAATAAAAATATTTAATATCAGGAGATTTGTATGGAAAATTACGGTAAGTTCGACAAGGTCTGCCAGATTCTTGAAGAAAACGGCAGAGACAAAGCAAAACTTATTCCGATTCTGCAGGCAGTTCAGGATGTTTACAGATATCTTCCGGAAGAAATTCTTGCTTTCATCGCTTCATCTTTAAACATTTCGCCGGCAAGAGTTTACGGCGTTGCAACTTTCTTTTCCCACTTTACGCTTAAACCGAAAGGAAAACACATTATAAAAGTTTGCGACGGCACGGCATGCCATGTAAAAAAATCAACGCTGCTTATCGATGCCCTGAAAACAAAACTTAATCTCAAAACAACTGAGATGACGACAAAAGATATGTTATTTACCGTTGAAGCAGTGTCATGTTTGGGAGCGTGCGGACTTGCACCAGTTATGCTTATAGACAACGATGTTTACGGACAGGTAACTCCTGAAAAACTTTCAAAAATAATCGACGATATAATTAAAAAAGAGGAGACTCTCTAAAATGATAGATCTTGATAAAATTTCAAAAGATGTCCAAGCGGCGTCAAAAAATATAAAGAAAAGAATAATTCTCTGCGCGGGAACCGGATGCGTTGCAAACGGCGCCTTGAAAGTTTATGACGCTTTTATGAAAACTGCCGCCAATATGAAAATCGACGTATGCATAGAATTTAAAAAAGAAGAAAGCACAAGTTTAATGCTTTCAAAAAGCGGATGCCAGGGTTTCTGCCAGATGGGACCTCTTGTAGCTTTAATGCCGGATAATATTTTATACACGAAAGTACAAGTTGAAGACGTAAAAGAAATCCTTGAAAAAAGCATAGTCGGAAACGAAATAATAGACAGACTTTGTTACACTGAAGATGACAAAATATTCAAAGGTCCCGAAGAAATCCCTTTTTATAAAAGACAACACCGATTTGTTATAAAAAAATGCGGATTTATAGGAGCCGAAGATATTGAAGAATATATAAGCCTCGGCGGATATTCAGGTGCAAAAAAAGCATGTCTTGAAATGAGCGCCGAAGAGATTTGCAAAACGATGATAGATTCCGGACTTAGAGGAAGAGGCGGAGGCGGATTTCCGACAGGCAGAAAATGGGATCTGACAAGAATACAGCCGGGTCCGAAAAAATACGTTATCTGTAACGGCGACGAAGGAGATCCGGGAGCTTTCATGGATAGAAGTGTTCTTGAAGGAAACCCTCACAGCGTTATAGAAGGAATGATAATAGCGGCAAAAGCAATAGGCGCGGACGAAGGATACGTATACGTCAGAACCGAATACCATCTTGCCGTTGAAAGAATGAAAAGAGCCATAAAAAAAGCGACTGAATACGGAATTTTAGGAGAAAAACTTTTCGGTTCCGATCATAATTTTACTCTTCATGTAATGGAAGGTGCAGGCGCTTTTGTTTGCGGAGAAGAAACGGCTCTTATAGCATCTGTTGAAGGAAAAAGAGGAATGCCTAAACCTAAACCTCCATTTCCGGCTCAAAGCGGACTCTGGGGCAAACCGACAGTCATAAACAATGTTGAAACTCTTGCGACGGTTCCTCTTATAATAAAAGACGGATCTGATAAATTTAAAAGCGTAGGCGTAAAAACATCAACCGGGACAAAAACATTCGCATTGACGGGACACGTTAAAAACACAGGCCTTATAGAAGTTCCTTTCGGAGCGACTTTAAGACAAATCATATTTGACATAGCAGGCGGAGTGACAAACGATAAAGGAGAAGTTGAAGAAGGCGCTTTCAAAGCCGTGCAGATCGGAGGTCCTTCAGGCGGATGTCTTACTCAGGAACATCTTGATCTTCCTCTAGATTTTGACTCTCTTAAAACGGTCGGAGCAATGGTAGGTTCCGGAGGACTTGTAGTTATGAACCAGACAACCTGCATGGTCAGCGTAGCAAAATTTTTCATGCAGTTTACACAGAATGAATCATGCGGCAAATGCGTTTTGTGCAGAGAAGGCACAAGGCAAATGCTTTTAATGCTTGAAGATATCACCGAAGGAAGAGCGACATCCGAGACTATTCCTCTTCTTGAAAAACTTGCACACACGGTAAGAATCGGTTCTCTGTGCGGCCTCGGAAAAACCGCCCCCAATCCCGTGCTTTCAACTTTAAAATATTTCAGACATGAATATGACGCACATGTAAAAGAAAAAAGATGTCCGTCGGGTTCATGCACAAGTCTTGTAAATATAACGATAGATCCGGATAAATGTATAGGATGCACGGTCTGCGCAATGAAATGTCCGGTAAAAGCGATAAAAGGCGAGAAAAAACAGAAACATGTTATAGAACAGAGCCTGTGCGTAAAATGCGGAGTCTGCATAGACGCATGTAAATTCAAAGCGATTAAGAGAGGATAAAAAATGAAAACTATTACTATAAACGAAAAAAAATACACCTTTGATAATGAAAAAAATCTTCTTGAAGTAATAAGAAAGGCAAATATCGAACTTCCTACTTTCTGTTACCATTCGGAACTGAGCACATACGGCGCATGCAGACTTTGCATGGTCAACGTGCAGGGAAGAGGAATTCTTCCGGCCTGTTCAACTCCGGCCGAAGAAGGAATGGTTGTTGTGACAAACAACGAAGAAATAAGAGAAATGAGAAAGATGATAGTTGAACTGCTTCTTGCAAACCACAATAAAGACTGCACAAGCTGCCATAAAAGCGAAAGCTGCCAGCTTCAGACTCTTGCAAGAAGACTCGGAATACATAAAGTCAGATTCCAAAATGTAAGAAAACCGGAACCTGTCGACTTTTCAACGCCATCAATCGTAAGAGACGCTACGAAATGTGTGCTCTGCGGCGACTGCGTGAGATTTTGCGAAGAGATACAAACTGTCGGCGCTATAGATTTCGCTCACAGAGGTTCAAATTCAGCCGTATGTCCGAGCTTTGGAAAAAATCTTGAATCTTCCGAATGCGTTTACTGCGGACAGTGCGCAAGAGTATGCCCGACGGGCGCTTTAACTCCGAAATCAGACGTAAGCTCTGTATGGAACGCTTTAAGCAACAAAAATAAAACAGTAATAGTAGCGATAGCGCCGGCGGTAAGAGCCGCAATCGGCGAAGCTTTCGGAGACACAAAAGAAACGGGAACATCGTCTGCAGGCAAAATGGTAACGGCTTTAAGAACTATGGGCTTTAAAAAAGTTTTTGATATTTCTTTTGCCGCGGATATGACAATAGTAGAAGAAGCAAAAGAATTTGTAGACAGATTTTCCGCAGGAGAAAAACTTCCACAGTTTACTTCATGCTGTCCTGCATGGGTAAAGTTTGTCGAACAGTATTATCCCGACATGATAGAAAATCTTTCAAGCTGCCGTTCTCCTCAGGGAATGTTCGGTTCTATAGCAAAAAAAATCCTTCCGGAAATGTACGGAATTAAAAAAGAAGATTTAGTGGTGGTTTCGGTAATGCCGTGCACAGCCAAGAAATTTGAAATAAAAAGACCTGAACTTTCAACAGACGGAATACAGGATACGGATTTTGTTTTAACAACGCAGGAACTCGCAAGAATGATAGAAGAATCAGGATTGACCTTTTCGACTCTTGAACAGTCGGCGTTTGATATGCCTATGGGTTTTAAAACAGGCGGCGGCGTAATATTCGGAAATTCCGGAGGAGTAACCGAAGCTGTTTTAAGAAATGTTCTCGCTAAAGCCGATTCAAACGAAGTGGATGAATTCAGTTTTGTAAGAGGAGAAGACGGAATAAGAGAAACTTCTGTCAAAGTAAACGGAAAAGATTTAAAAGTCGCCGTAGTACACGGACTTGGCAACGCAAGAAAAGTGATAAGAGACATAAGAGCTACAAAAAAATATGACCTCATAGAAGTTATGGCCTGCCCCGGCGGATGCATCGGAGGAGCTGGACAGCCTGTTTATAAAGATTTAGACGTAAGAAAAAAAAGAACGAAATGTCTTTATGAAAACGATAAGGTGCTTGAACTTCATAAGCCGCAGGACAATCCTTACGTTCAGAAAATATATAAAGATTTCCTAAAAGAACCGGGCAGCCACGAAGCGCATGAATGCCTGCATGCAAAACATACAAGCAGAAAGAGACTTGCCGAAAATCCTTTTACGATACATAAAGGTATTGACGAAAAACATCTTAAGATAAACGTATGTTTCGGAACAAGCTGTATGTTAAGAGGTTCACAGAAACTTCTCAAACAGATTTTGGAACTTGTAGACAAAAAAGGAATAAAAGACACAGTTGAAGTACAGGCTTCATTCTGTTTTGAAAAATGTTCAAAAGGACCTGTTGTAAGAATAGGTTCAAAAGTAATAACAAAATGCACTGTCGAACTTGCCGAAAAGGCGATTGACGAAGAAATTAAAAAAATTCAGTAAAAATAAAAGTGCCGGCGGTTTTCCAGAAGCTTTCTGCTTTGCAGAGCTTGGTGGACCAAACCACCGGCACAATATGTATAGTCCAAAACAAAAAAAACGTCAACCGTTTTACTGATGGAGAAAATTGAAAAATGCTGTCTATTTTAACCGGTCTTCCGGTTAACAGAACAAAAGATTTTAAACTGTTTTCTGATTTTGCAAAAACAGAAGGCATAAAAGTCATCTGCGGCACTTCTACAATGAAAGCATTCTGCTCAGCATTGAATATAAAGCCTGAAATTTTCTTTTCAGAAATTGACGGACTTCCATGCGCAAATTATAAAATAGAAGGAATATTTTTAGCTTCCGAAGGAATAATTACTTTAAACTGCTGCTATAAAATTCTCGCAGGCAAACAATCGAAAAACCAAACCGCGGAAATTCTAAGCGGTCTTTTGAAAAATGAAAACAGAATTTCTTTTACCGTCGGTACGGCAAAAAATCCCGATGCCGGATTTTACAGAACAAAAAATCTCCTTCCGAGAGAAGAAATAATAGATAAAATAATCGATATTCTTCCTCAAGACAAAAAAATAAAAATAATAAAAATTTAGATTGATTCGGGTTTTTTGGTTTTCCAGCGTCTGTGGAACCAAAACCAGTATGAAGGGTACTGTTCTATCTGCTGCTCGAGAATCCTGCTGTAATCAGCCATAATCATCTCAACGGCCTTTTCTTCATCAACACCTTCCGGCTTTTTTATTTCGACAGGAAGAGCTTTATATTTTCCGTCCGGTTTTCTTATCGCAAAAGCCGCGATTATCGGACATCCGCATCTTAACGCAAATGCCGCAGGCCCTTTTGCCGTAGAAGCAAGTCTTCCGAAAAACGGGACAAAAACTCCCTGTCTTCCCGCATCCTGATCGGCTAAGATGGCGACAAATTCATTTCTTTTTAAAGCCTTTGAAACTGCCCTGAAAACAAGACTGTCTTTATATATCGTATTAAATCCTTTTACAGTTCTTGTTTCGTTCATAAGTTTATCTACCATAGGATTGGACTGCTGGGCCACTATAACAGAAGTCGGATATCTCTGTGCAAAAGATTTTGCAAGCAGTTCCCAATTGCCGAAATGACCCGAAAGAAGTATGGCTCCTTTGCCTTGTTTTAAAGATTCTTCCATAAGCTTAAAATCTGAATCCTGATACATATTTCTGATTTCATCGCCTGTCATTTTTCTAAAAAAAATAAATTCGACTACAGTAATAACAAACTGTTTATAAACGTCTTTTGCTATTTTTAATATTTCTTCTTTCGATTTTTTCGAAAAAGCCGCTGTCAGTGATTCTACAACATGTTTTTTTCTTACAGGCACAAAATAAAAAGAAAATGACGCAAGCAAAATACCTATTTTTTTTGCGGCCTTAACAGGAACAAGATACAGCAAAAACATAACTATTCTTAAAGATATATATTCAACGTAGTGTTTTATTTTTTTCATTTTTTCTTTTTATTTAACCTTACAAAAAACTTTGCTATTAAGCTCTCTTCAATATCTATCGCTTTATATCCGCACAGCTCGTGGCAGCAGAAACACGATATGCAATTTATTTTGTCTATGTATATTATACCATTATCTTTTCTGATTATTGTTTTTACCGGACAAGATTTTACGCATTGTCCGCATTTAACGCATTTATCCTGTTCTATCACGGGCTTTATCCACAAAAATCTGCCTATATATTTACCGGCAAGTCTTGCAAGTTTTACAGGTATCATATTTAAAATTTTAGTTATCGGAAGCTTCACATTTTCAAAATTAAATTTTGCCGGGCCATATCCGGCAAAGTTGAAATTATCGTAATCGGTATTGCCGTAGTTTTTAAGTATTTTTATAAAAAAATTATTTTTATATTTTTTTTCCATACAATTAATTATAAAAGTATCTAATGCCACGGCATCTGTTCCCGCGCATATTATATTGTAATTTCTTTTTATTCCCTTTGTGCTGGGCCCGTTTCCTTCAAGCCCTTCAATCCCGTCAATAACGGTAAAAAGAATTTTATCTTTCAAAATGCCGTAAATTTCTGCCAGCAAAAGCCCGAAATCGTAGGGAGAAGGAGCCATTTTATGATATTCTATTTTTCTTATGCCGGGCACACAGCCGTAAAAATTTTTGACTCCGCATGTAAGCCCCATAAGAGTATGCGTTTTTAACTTTGGAATGTTTATTATAAAATCAAAGTCAAATATTGCTTTTGCCAATGTCATTGATTGGACCGTAGGATGATTTATTGTGATTTCTTTGATACCCGAAGTTTCAAAGCTTAAAAGTTTTACATTCTCTTCGGCTGCAACAGAAGCCATTCCGGTTTTGTCCCATACATTTTCCATACCTTTTAAAACATTTCCCGGACTGTCTCCTATTGTAACAACTGCTCCTTTTGATTTAACTATTTTTATGACGGCTTTTACTACGGCAGGATGAGTAGTTATTGCCTCTTCAGGCAAACGGTCGCTTAAAAGATTAGGTTTTATAAGAATTTTGGAACCCGGTTTTATTAAATCCAAAACGCCAAGCGGCTCTATTGTTTTAAAAACGGTTTCATCAACGGCGGCCTGATCGTATGTATTGCAGTAAAATGATGATATGAGGGTTTTAGACATACCGATATTATACTTAAAAATTTATTTTATAAAAAGAAAATATACCGAAAAAATTTTATGACTTTAAGATTTTAGTTTTTGTTAGTTGTGCGCTCAGCGACTGGAAATATTTTGTGCGAACCGAAGCGATTTTAAAACGAAGTTTACTAAATTCTCAATTTTATTGTTAAGGTTTTAGACTTTAAGATTTTGAGCTGTTGGGCGGATTATCATAGATAATCCGAAGTGAAACGAAATATCGCAAGAGCGAGGCAAATTGAAAGACTTTAAGATTTTAGCTGAAATGAAGAAACACAAGAACGAAGTGTACATTTTCCGTAAGGAGTACATGAGTTCTTGTGTTTCAAAATTGTAAGCATGATGTTGGGGACATAATATTTGAAAAATATTATGTTGGATTATTAAAGCCGTTATAGATTATTTGGGTTTGGATTCGAGAATATGGTCTATCTCCTGCTCGCTTTCCTTATTCATTCTGACCGATATGATTTTTGAAATACCTTGTTCTTCCATAGTCACACCGTAAAGGACATCAGCCATTTCCATCGTTCTTTTATTATGCGTAACAACCAAAAACTGTGTTTTTTGGGCAAATTCTTTTATAACGTTTATATATCTTCCTATATTGGCATCATCAAGAGGCGCATCGACTTCGTCAAGTATACAGAAAGGCGACGGTTTTGTAAGAAAGAATGAGAAAAGAAGCGCAACTGCCGTAAGAGCCTTTTCTCCTCCGGAACACTGGAGAATATTTTTGACAGCTTTTCCGGGAGGCTGCGCGGCAATATCAACGCCTGATTCAAGAAGATTATTTTCATCTGTAAGAGTAAGATCCGCCTCGCCGCCGCCGAACAGTTTTTTATACTGTGTTTTAAAATTTTCTCTGACGACATCAAAAGTTTTTTTAAAGTTTTCAACGGTAGTCTGGTTTATTTTTTGTATAACTTCTTCAAGATCTTTCTTTGCTTTTATAAGGTCATTCTGCTGAGTTACGATAAAATCGTATCTCTGCGAAAGCTGGTCGTATTCTTCCTGGGCAGCCATATTAACCTGTCCCATATCTTCCATTTTCCTTTTTATTTTTGAGATCGATTCTTTATCAACCTCAACACCCAGATATTCGTCTTTCAATTCATCAAAAGTTTTTCCGTAAGTCTCGCTGATTCTGGTTTCCAAAAAGTTTTTCTGAGTAACAAAACTCTTTTGGTCGCCTTCCATATTGCTTACTTCCTGCCTTAACGTTTCTACTTTTGTTCTGGTTTCATGTATTACTATATTTTTTTCTTCAATGCCTGCCATAATCTCATCTCTTTTTGATTTTACAAGCTGAAGTTCAGTTTCTTTCTGTATCATTTCATCGTTATATTTTTGTATATTTGCCGTTTCCTGCTGCTGTGTCGTCAATATATCCTGCAAAGATTTTTCTATTTCTTCAATTCTTGCTGTTTTAAGCGTGATCTGTTCTTTAAGATTGGCAATATTATCTTCTATATACTGTCTGCCCTGCTGTCTGTTAGACAAATCGCTCTGTCTTTGTGCAAATTTTGTTGAAGACGCCATATAATCCTGCTGTTTCTGTTCCTGCTGCTCTTTAAGCCGGTTATACTGCGTTTCTATTTCAGAAAGCGTTTCTTCAAGACGAGACTTTTCTATTTCAATTTCGGCAAGGCGGTTATCTATTTCCTCAAATTTTTCATTGACCGAATCGGCAAGCTGTTTTTTTGAAATCTGTTCGTTTTTAAGTTTTTCTATTTCATTTACCGTGTCGGATATATTTGCTTTCTTCTGTTCAATAGTTTCCTTAATGTATTCTATTCTTAAAGCAACTTTCGTTTTTTCGTTTGAATTTGTCCTGTTGTCAAGATTTACATTTAACTCTTTATCTTCCTGTGCGGATATTTGGACATTTACCGTTTCCAGCTCCTGTTTTTTTGCGTTTATATCGTGGCTTAATTTTTTTATCTGTTCTTCAACAAGAACCGGCTTATCGGAAAGATTTTTTGCTCCTCCTGAAACAGTAGCCTGAGTATAAACTTTGCCGTCTGAAACATAAGTGCCGTAAGCTATAAACCTGCCGACTTTTTCATTTTCCTGCGAGCAATTAAGCATTGAAAAAAGCTCAGATCCCTGCGCTGAAAATCCGGAAGAGCCCGAATCGTTTATCTTTTCGGCTATTATAAAAGTCAGTTTATACAGATTATTGTCTTTTAAAAATTTCACCGCTTCTTCAGCCTGAGCGGAAGTATCGCATATAAGATAATCAAGTTTGTCGCCCAAAGCAGATGCTACGGTTTCTATTTTATCTTCGGCAGGAGCGATTATGGCGCTTACGGTCGTTTTTGCAAAACCTGCGTCTATAACGGCTTTCACCGAAGCTCTTATCGGATCATGCTCAGCCATTTCTTTTAGAGTGTTTATCCTTGACTCAACGGCGGCTATTTCCTGTTTTAATATACTTTCTTTATCTCTTAAATTCGTAATTTCTGTTTCTATATTTAAAACAACCTGTTTTGTTTCTTCTTCTTTTTTTTCAAGTTCAGAAAGCTGGGCCTGAGCCTGAAGAAGAGACGCATTGTCGTTTTCTATATCGTCGCTTGACGGCTGAATTTCAGACTGCAGTCTTTCTATCTGGCGAGTAAGAGAACCGACCTCGGCATTAGCCTCGGACTGTTCCTGGTATATGCTTGTTTTTGAATTTATAAAAGTATCTTTCTGCTGTTCAAACTCATATATTTTTTCTCTTGTCTGATTTTCTCTGTTTTCAAAATCGGCAATCTTTGCCTTAAGCTCGTTAAAGTCTTTTTCTTTTTCCTCAAAAGAAATTTTAAGAGCGGCAACTTCTTCTTCAATGCCGTCATCGTTTGTATTTAAAGTAAGAATATCGTTTTCATATTTTGCAATCTTTTCCTGGGCATCGTCGATTTCGGTTTTCAGACGGCCCTGCTCGTTTATAAGGTCTGTGTCTTTCTGTCTGAGATTTTTTATGGTGCTGTCTGCGATAGTAACGGCGCTTTTGAGCTGTGAATGTTCATTGTTTAAATAAACATATTGTTCGTCGGTTTCTATCTGGGCAAGCCTCAATTCTTCAACTTCCGTTTCTATTTGCGTCAAAAGAGTATTAGTTGTTTCAAACTCTCTTATTTTCGGTTCAAGATCTTTTTTAAGCTGTTCTATCTGTTCGTAGCCTCTTGCCAGATTATTTACAATATCGGCTATTTCATATTTCGCAAGCTCTTCCTGATATTTTTTATACTGTTTTGCTTTTCTTGCCTGAACATCAAGTTTTTTAATCTGATCTTCATATATATTTAAGGAATCTTTGAGCCTTGACATATCTGTTTCTATTTTATCAAGCCTGTGCAGAGTTTCTTCTCTTCTTGCTTTATATTTGGCAACACCTGCGACTTCTTCAAAAAATTCTCTTCTTATTTCCGGCGTAGCCATAACGAGTTCTTCAACTTTATTCTGTTCTATTATTGAATAACCGCCGCTGCCGATACCCGTATCAAGAAACAAATCTCTGATATCTTTAAGCCTGCATTGTGTTTTATTTATAAAATATTCGCTTTCGCCGCTTCTGAAAAGACGCCTTGTTATGGCGACTTCGGAATAATCTATGGGGATTGTATTTTGAGAATTGTCGAAAACAAGAGTAACTTCAGCCATGCCCGTAGCAGGCCTTGATTTTGTTCCGCTGAAAATAACGTCCTGCATAGCCTTGCTTCTCATCGATTTTGCACGCTGTTCGCCAAGGCACCAGCGGATAGAATCGGAAATATTTGATTTCCCGCATCCGTTAGGACCTATAATAGAAGCAACACCCTGTTCAAACGCAAGAACAGTTCTGTCAGCAAAAGATTTGAAGCCGCAAAGTTCCAATTTTTTTAAGTACATTATATATTACCGAAACGGTTTATACGGATTATTCATAATCCTGTGGAGATAAACCGTCATAGACATTTTTTAATCTTTCCTGTAATGTTTGCTTTTTTCCGGAAAAAACAGATAAAACTATAACAAAAACAGATATGATAACTGCCGCCAAAGATATTATTTCCGTCAAGCTGCAAGATTTCTTACCGCTTCCGCAGGCCATTTATATGACCTTGCATTTTCTTACATCTGAAAGTTTAACGATCTGTCCTTCATTTGATACTAATCTTGCATTTATTTTTACGCTGCCCGGCTGAAAATATTTCCAGTCAAACCACCAATAACCTGATGCAAATCTGCAGGGCTGCCATTCTGAATCATTAAAAGATATTTCAACATAACCGTCCATTGAAGCACCTATTCTTATAACGTATTCGCTTCCGGATATATTTTCTTTTTCACAAGGATGATCAATAATCACATAAGTGCTGGCAGATGCGGCAGGCTGAATAATTTGCTTTTCCTGCTTTACTTCCGCTTTCTTCTCCGCCGGCTTTTTTACTGTTGTCTTTTTGGTTGATTTTGCAGCAACTTTCTTTTTTTCAACCTCTTTTTCTACAGCTGATGCTTTTACTGATTTTTTTACGGCCATTTTTTTCTCCTTCTTGAGACTTTTTAAACTACATTGGATTTTACAAACTTTTTTTTATTAAATCAAGGCGGAATACTTAAGCGCTTGCAAGCATTGCCTCTATTATTTCGGTATCAGGCATATACGGAACCGAATCAAAGCCTGACAGCACCTGCATTTCATAAACGGCATTCAAAAATCCTTTTAATCTTAAAATTGTTTCTTCTTTTTGGCGTTGATTTGAAAACTTATATGCGGTTTTAAGTTTACTTATATAGAATAACAAAGCCTGATACTCTCCATCTGCCGTATCTGCTTCATAAAAGATTTGTTCGGCACGGTCGAAAATGGTTGCTCCGTCCGCATTTTCAAGCCAAGAAATATCAATCTTATTGCTAATGCCGTATCCTAAAATCATTTCCTCAAATTTTTGCGCATCTTTTACGCCCGATTTGTAAGAATCATTTTCTGCAATGACTAACTGTTTGAGTGAAGCGATTTCTTTAAACGTTTCCAAAACTCCGATTCTTTCAAAAACACCCGTTATATCAATATTTATAATTGCCGCATCTTTTAATTTTTCCTTTAAATTTTCTAAACTTATTGAAGCAAAATCAGCTGTGGGAATATTATTTTCTTTTAAAATATCATCCGATAAATAAGGGCGGATATTATTTAAAGCAAGATAATGCTCTAGTTCCGCAAACTGAATATAAGCGATATACTGCATATAAATACTTAGGGAATGGTATTTATTCCATCCGGCAGGATCTTGATATTTTATTTGATCGGCACTTTCAACCGTTTTAATTTTATCTCCGGCAATAACCGAAGCCGTATATAATTGCATTTTATTCATAAAATCAGAGTCTCTTGATTCAATAAAATTTACAAGTTTTTCATTTTCTTCGGCATTATCTCTTATATAAGAAAGCATCTGTTCAAGAACAAAAACATATGCCGGATCATTTAAATCAAAATCATTGCCGGATTTAGATTCATTGATAAGAAATTTAAGTTTGTTCATATTGGGATTTTTAAGACGGTCTATTTCACGGCTTATAGAAACCTTGCCGAAATTAAATATACCGTCATCATAATACACATCCTTCAATATAACGGATTTAAAAATCCCGCGCCCGAAAAATTCAATATAGTGATAAATATCCGCAAATTTAGACAGTTTAACCGTCGGTATTATTTCCGTATCTTTCAGTTCTGTTGAAAATTCTTTTTCAGATGAATCAGATAAACCGCCATTAAGATTTTTCATAAACAGGTTATAATAACTTTTAACATCAGAAAAAAGAATTTTTGAATTGATTTCTTGGCCATTTACTCCGTAATCACTTACGATTTTTTCTAAATCTTCCAAATCAATTTCTGCGCCAAACTCGTAATTTTTAAATAATCTTGAAAATTTTATTTCGCCGGTTTTGACAGCAGAGGCGTCATTTTCGGAAACTTTTATGCCTACATGCTTTATCTGCGCAAGTTCTTTATCATTAAAAAATTCGTCTTCAAACAGTTCCGGTTTTGAAAAAACGCCGGCATTATCAAAAGAAAAAATAAAAGACGGCTTAAAATCTTTTAAAAACCGAAGTCCGTTTTGCTCTAAGCCGGACGCATTGCCAAGGGTTTGGAGTTTTTTTATAAAACTCAAAGAAGCTCTTGCCAAAAATATTTTTTGTCTTAACGAACTGCCGTCACCATAACGCAAATCCATTATAATTTCAGATTCTTTTCCGTCAGTTTCGTGCATCACCGCGACAGGCTCAAACGATATTAAAATATGCCTGCTTCCGTAAGCATCAGCAAATATTTCATATACGGCTTTTGCCGGTATTTCGGCTCCGTCTACGGTAACATTTACAATGAGTCCGGTATTTTTAGGCGCCGAAAGGCTGCCGCAAGGCACAATCGTTATTACGTCAGCCTCTTTATTGTCAAAGGCTCTTATATGCTGTTTAACCGCCATCGTAAGCCCCTGCGCGATAAAAACAAACTGATTTTTCTTGCCGTCAGATTTTCTATAGAGAACGCCGTCCGTGTTTTCTGACACGGGATTTAAAACTTTAACAGGCTCGCCCCAGTCAGTCAGAAGCTGCAGGAACCTGATAAAAGATTTATATTCCTGCCCGAAAGGCTGGACTATAGACATTTGTGAATTAAGACCAGGCGTAATAACTATATCTTCTCTGCCGAGCACTTTGTTTGTCTTATATACATCTTCTATTTTTTTAAATAATCCGTAAAAAAATCTGTCGTATGCCGCTTTATCCTCCTTGGGCATTTTCGGATCAATCTGAAAGGTTTCAAGATAAACAAATATATCTTCGCCGTTTATAAGCATAAGTATAGGTATAAGCAGATGATTCATCATATCAACAGGAAATTTTTTACCGTCGTAATTCAGCTGATATTGCCCGGCTGCCACAAGAATTCTTTCAATATGCCTGAATTTTTCAGGGTCATCAAAACTTAACGACATAATGCCTGAAAATGTAGGCATCTGTTCGGTGGTTTTATCATTGAGGTTATAAGTTTTTCTGAGCATGTTTTTTACGACTATATTAGTCATTTTATCATCGCTGTATCTGCTGTAAATTTTTCTCAGCTGGCCTGCATCAGCGTATGAATCCGAATGAGCCGATATCATAAGAGGCAGATTTTGCTTCTGCATCTGCCCGTAGCTGACTTTTGAACCCAGAAGTGTAATATTGCCCGGAGCCGTCAAATCTCCAAGATACATATACCGGGGATTAACTATGACCATATTGCCTGTTTCTTTTTTTGAGTTCTGCATAAGAGAAATTGCATTTAACAAAGCAAGTTCTGCCGCATTTGTACGGTTATTTAAAATTTTAATATCAAATTCGGAAGTTATATCGTCAGGATGCGAAGAATCCATATTGATAACGGCTATTTTTAGTTCAGATACAGGCTTGCCGGCCAGTTCGGGATAATCATTTTTAAAATTTTCGGACCTTAAATATTCATATACGCTTAATATTGAATTGCCGCTTCCATAACCGTCTGAAACCACATAAGCCGTTTTCATTTTGCTCAGATTGCCGAAACGAGTAATCGATGCGATTGAATCTCTCATATTTTCAGCATTATAAAATTCCGAACTGCCTGCCATTATTGTAAGATCCGGCATCTGCCCCTCGGGAACTTTTGCCAGCCTTTCAACCTGCTTTTTGAGAAGTTTCTGTTTGTTTATATTTATCCCTTCTTTTGTTTTAAGACCGAATGTTTGTTTTATTGTGCCTATAAGTTTACCTGTTGTTATGCCCGTTTTAAAATAACCGTATAAAATAGGAAGCCAGTGAAGCGCTATTGAAAGGCCTATTCCTTTTATAAAAGAAAATAATATCTGCTCCCATGAAACTCCGCCGGAAAGTATGCTGTGCGCCATTGAAGATGCAAAAAAAACAAGAGGGAAAAGCCTTACAAGCATATCTCTGACTTTCCAGCTTTCGCTTATTCCCAGATGAAAATATTCAGGATGACTTTTTTTATAAAGATAATTCTCGACATCGGAGTCAAAGTTGTCACTATAAAGCCCGGGGATCAGACTGTTGCCTGTTTCTTTAACCTCTTTCATTGATTTTTTTAAACGCTTTGAAGAAAGCAAGATTCCGCTCTCTATACCGAAAACTACTCTTACGGCAGCCATTATTTTTACAATTTCCAGAAAATAAAAAACATTGCCTTTTGAAACCCTGTATCCTGAAAGTATATCTACGTTAAACATATTGCTTACAGCATCATAATACATTACGGCATATCTGCCGGCCTCATTTAAAACGGATATTTCATATTCAAGTCCGGATTGTTCCTCAGGAGAAAGCCCGGTGATTTTTTCAATCGTCTCCTGATAGAACGATATGAAATCCTGAAGCTCCAAAACTATTTTATTTTTATTTTCTTCATTTACGACATCTGCCGAAAAAGAAGTAAGCCTTATTATCTGCATAGCATTAAATATCACGGCATCTATTGAATTTTTATCAAAATGTTTTCTTTGGTTTAATTTCATCCAGTTTTCAAGATGACGTCTTGTATTTTCATGCATAAGAGAATCTTCGCTTTCAAATCCGTAACCGAGCCCGTCATATTTTTCCGGATCGGAAAATCTCATCTGTTCAAAATATGTAAAAATTTCTCTTATCTGTTTTTTTATATTCTCGTCGTTTATTTCCGATATTATGTCAAAACTGTTTGTCTTTATTTCTTTTATTACAAAAAAATCATAATCATGTTCGTACTGTTCTATAAGCTCCAGATTTCTTGCCGCTTTTTCATGCGCCGAATCACCTGAATTTTTATTTTTGGCAATTTTTTTCATTATTTTTTTAAGATTAAAAAACATTTTCTCATTTTTTGAAAAAAGCTCTATCGCTTTTACCATGTTTGTCTGTCCGTTAAGAGCTTTAATTATCTCTCTCTTTTTTGAATAATAAAACAGATTAATCCATCCTGTATTTTTAAAAAACACATGAAGAAAAATTGAAAGTCCTATGCCGGAAGCAAGCGCGGCTATTGTTGCTCCCAAACCGCCTATCCCTCCCAAAAACATTTCGGCTATCAAAGCTGTGGCAAAAGCCTGCACGGCCGTTACAAGCGAAAGGATCTTTGTCAGAGCTTCCCTGTCCTGCCATTGTTTCTGCATTCCGACGTATGTTTTTTGTTTTGGTTCCTCATGTTCATTTATAAATGCTTCTATGTCTTTTTTCATGACCGGGAAAGAATACAATGAATCTATAAGAAAATTCCCGGAAAGATATAAACTTACTATTTGTTTTCTCAAATCCCTTTTCGCCCTGCGAAATCCTGAATCAAAGCCAAACGCTTTTCTGTTAAGGGGCATTATTTTTGTTTTTTCAAAAAGAGATGTTTCGGGAAAAACATACGAGCCGAATATAGATACGTTTGCGGCAAAGTCTATCGTTTGAAGATACTCTATGCAGTAATTCTGCAAAAACAGATACATATTTTTAATATTGCGCAGATATTCAGCGTCATATCTCTGCAACATTATATCCCGGTCTATCGATATTATGATATTGCCTATAATCTCAGCCGCCTGCCTGTATAAACGGGCGGCGTCTTCTCTTGAATTTGTATAAATCTGGCGCTGAAATGCCGTTGTTCTTGCCATTTCTATGATCATTTCATAATTTTGCTCATAACTGAATTCGTTATCCGTTATTTTGCGCAGAAGTTCGTATCCGGCTGCAACGGCATTATCGGAAGCCGGTTTCTGACCGACGCTTATTTTTCTGTTATTTTTTATTTTTGAAACAGACGGATCGTATTTTTCATCCGATGTCATTCTTGATACTTTTTTTAAAACTCTGAATGTTCTGTTTTGAAAATCGTTGCTGAAAAAAGATTTCGGCTGATGATAAACGCTTAATCCGGCAGATTTTAAAACCGGATGGGATTCCGAATTAAATATAAGCCCGAAATTTCTGAAGAAGGAACGCTCTGTCTCGATACCTTCTTTATTTCTGACTTTCGCGAGATAAGACAATATATTTTGTCCGTTTTTAGCTCTTAAAAACGGAATGAAAATATGGCCTATCAGATTTATATCGTAATTGGCTGAGTCCAGATAATCCCCGAGCTGTTCAATAAGATTAAAAAATTCGGAATACCGCGAGCCGTCTTTGAAATTTATAAGAATATTGCCGGTTATTACTTCAAACTGCCTCATACTTTTATTGTCAAAATTATAAAATCCTTTTCTTTCAAGACCTTTCTTTTCGACAACATCAGATATGCTGTCGGGATTAAAACCATAATATATTTGTTCAAGTCTGTCAGGATGATCGGCGATAACAAGAGACATTTCCCTGTTTTCTATTTCTTTCATATTAACGAATGACGTTATAAAAGTAATATCTCCAGCCGAACGCATATCGCCTACATATACTGTCTGCGGATCAATAACGGCAATTCCGCCTGATTTAAAATTTTGAATACTTCTTATTCCGTTCAAAACAGCAAGCTCCAGAGGCATTATATTTCTTGTTCCGAAACTGAGCGGTATTTTTAAACTGTTCAAAATATTTTTTCTTTCATGGTCAATATCTATTACAAGAGATTTTAAATCCTGTTTTGATTTTCCTGATTCAGCGGCTGTTTTTTCTATGCATTTGACAGCTTCAATAAAAGAACCGCCCGTGCCGTTTATTGTTTTCTTGACAAATTCTATTCTTACAGCGGCAAACTTTTTATATTTTTTCAGTTCTGTCAAAATTTCACGGCAAAAATCGGAATCGCCGTCATCCTGAACGGTAAAAACTATAACATCGGGCATATCGCCCTTTAAAGAGTCAAGCGTCTTGGCATATTCATTCTTAAGAACGTTCTGTTCAAGAATAGTATTTGAAAAATAATCTGATGCAACAGGAGCGGCTTTGGAAAGAAATCCCGCCGGTTTTAAAACATAAGGAATAATTTTTCTTATAATCCGTGATGTTTTTTTTGCAGATACATCCTGTGTTGTTGTATAAGATTCTTTTCGGCTGACCTCTGCAACAAGTTCCGAAAGCGGCACATCCGCAAAATAAGGAATATCTTTTTCATCAAAACTAAAATCTTCGTCTATGGAATTTTCTTCAAGCCATTTTTTTACTGTTTCGCGCTGAACATTTAAATCGACAACTCCTTTCATCTGCTTAAGCCATTCATTTATTACGGATGCAAGATAAACAGGTTCTTTTGAAGCAATTTTAAGCGGAGGGGCAAGCGCCTGTTTATAATAGCCGTCATACTTCGTTTTAGGGAAGACCGAAACTACGGTGACATTATCATTTTTAAGCATTTCGCAAAAACCGCGGTGGAATCCTCCGACAACTATAATATTTAGCGGCAAATCGTTTTTTAAATCCTGAAAAAACAACTGCCTGTCATTTGATTTTACGTTTTTTGCAACTCTGACGGTCTGGCCGTACAAAGAAGATACATTTTCATAAAATATCTTATTTCTCTCAACATTGACCGAATAATATTCCTGAAGCAGCCTGTCATTTATAATATTGCAGACAGTTTCGGCGTCATCCTGCTCAAAATATTTAAACGCAAGTTCGCATAATCTGTTTTTATGTAAATTTAATCTGAGATAATTATCGTATGTAATTGACAGTCCCGCATATTCGTCAAGAAGCGATATAAGTCCGTAAAAATTTACGGCTTCTTTCTGTTCGGCTGAAGCGTATTTATTTAATACTTCATTTTTAAGTATATCAAGCTGTTCAATAACATAATCGCCTCTTACGGAAGAAACAGAATCTTCATAGCTGAGATATTCGGCAAGTTTTTCATATTTCAAAAGCAATTGCGGACAGTATTTTTTTAACAGAACGTAAAAAAGAGATGTGTCTCCTTTTTTAAGAGCGTTAACCATATTAACGTATAATGTGTATGGAAGTTTTTTTGATGCATCTGCCAAAACCGCTTTTAATTCTTTTACGGCATATCCGTTTTGTTTGTAGGCGTAATAATTTACCGCATAATACAAATCTTTATATCGGCTTAAATCTATATCATATTTTGCGCAGAAATCGGCTGTTTTTAAAATTTTTGACTGCAAATTTTCATCATCAAAAAAAACTTCATATAATTCGCCTAAATTATTTTCACGCACAAAAAAAGTCTTTGTAAAATATTTTTTTAACAGTTTTGCTTCGTTTTTGTATTTGTTTTTCAGAGTTTCGGCGTTTCTTATATTCTTTAAATATAGATCCCATTTTTCAAGACCGTAAATATTTGTAAAATTATTGTGCGCGGCAAAATATTCGGCTCCGGAAAGCTCTCCGGAATTTAAAAGCGTTCTTAATATATTTTCTCTTATTTTGACCGGAATTGTCTCGAAAAGTTTCAGGCTGTTTTTTCCTGCAGGGGCGCCTTCAACTATAAGATTTTCAATTTTTGCCTTATTTTTAAAATACTCTATCATATTATCGATATTGGATTGTGCCGCAAAATCACCGTGAAGATCATTTATAACTACAAAAACGGGAGCTCCAGGCACATACGAAACGTCCGTTATGCTGCCGTAAGATGAGAAATTGTCATTTGCCAAATATTCAAATGTATCCGCAGACCCGCGAAATATCCCTGCTGCAGAAAAAACCGGAAAATTTACGATAATAAGGCATACTGTCAGTAAACATGCTGTTGTTTTGGCGATATATTTTTTCATATTGGTTACTTTATAGTAAAAATTTGTTTTTTTTGTATTAAAAATTTGTAAATAAAATGTGAAAGCCGAAAAATGCGCTTATCTTATAATTGTAAGCAAAAAAAGAAAAAACTACAAGGCTTTATTATAACCGAAAGAACAATATTTACATTGTTGACAAAACATACAAAAACATATAGAATAACTTTCTAAGCCTGCAAAAAGCGGGTTGTATTATTTTTAAGGAGACAAACAGATGAGCGTGAGGATTCGTTTACAGAGAATCGGAAGACCTAAAAGACCTTACTACAGGGTGGTTGCTATTGACAGAAGATCAAAAAGAAACGGAGAACCTATAGAAATTCTCGGGCAGTATGATCCGTTGCTTCAGGAAAACAAACTTAACATAAAAATGGAAAGATTTGAATACTGGGTAAAGACGGGTGCACAACCTTCTGACACGGTTGCTTCTTTGGTAAAAAAACAGCAGCCTGCAAAGTAATTACTGTTTAATTTCGGAGGGGACATGAAAGATTTGATTCTTTATATAGCAAAAGCTCTTGTTGACAATCCCGAACAGGTTGAAATAAATGAAGTTGCCGGGGAAAAATCGACAATACTTGAACTGAAAGTTGCCGAAAGCGACAGAGGCAAAATTATAGGCAAAGAAGGCCGTATAATAAAAGCCATCAGAACTATAGTTAATTCAGCATCGGCAAAATTAGACAAAAGAACAAATGTTGAAATTGTAGAGTAACCAATATGACAGAAAAAGATTTGAAATGGAAAATAGCTGACATTCTCGGGTTTGAAGTTTATGACAGCAAAAGCAGCAAACTAGGCTTTTTGGCAGATGTTATAACAACCGGCGCAAACGATATATGGGTTATTAAATCGCATGATGAAGAACTTTTGATACCTGCCCTTAAAAGCGTTGTTACGGAAGTAAACATTTCAAGAAAAAAGATTTTTGTTACTCTGCCTGAGGGATATGAAAGCATTTACGGAACAAAAATCAAACTTGATGATGTTTTGGAATATGCCGGTTATATAGTTTATGAAGATTGACATTCTTACGATATTTCCGGAAATGTTTGACGGACCTTTGAGTTCAAGTCTTATCGGAAAAGCAAAAGATAAAAAGATTTTAGACATAAATTGCATAGATATTCGTTCTTTCAGCAAAGACAAACATAAAAAAGTTGACGACAGACCGTTTGGCGGCGGACCGGGAATGGTTATGAAACCGGAACCGATTTACGATGCGCTTACAAGCACAGGCGTAAAAAAACGGAATAATGCATACAAAAATCCGTTTAAAAAACCGCTCGTCATATATATGAGTCCGCAGGGACGGTGTTTGGATACGTGCCTGGCGAAACATTTGGCAAAGTTTGAACATCTTGTTCTGTTGTGCGGACACTATGAAGGCGTTGACGAACGTGTGTCAAACTGGATTGATATGGAAGTATCAATCGGCGATTATGTTCTTACGGGCGGAGAAATTCCGGCAATGGTTTTAACAGACTGTATTGCAAGAATGCTTCCCGGAGTAGTTCAGGACAAATTGTCGGTTGAACAGGATTCGTTTTATAACGGACAGCTTGATTATCCGCATTATACGAGACCTGCAGAATTCAAAAAAATGAAAGTGCCGGCGGTTTTATTATCCGGTAACCATTCAGATATAGAAAAATGGCGAAAAGAACAGGCTTTGGAAAGGACAAAAAAAAGAAGACCTGACTTATTAAAAAACAGAGGAGTAGCAAAATGTCACTGATAGCACAAGTAGAAGCCGCTCAGAAAAAAACCTTAAAAACGGAATTTAAATCGGGAGATACCGTAAAAGTCCACTTCAAAGTTGTTGAAGGCGGAAATGAAAGAATACAGGTATTTGAAGGTGTTGTGATCCAGAGAAAAGGATCAGGCCTTTCTGAAACATTTACGGTAAGAAAAAATTCTTTCGGCGTAGGCGTTGAAAGAATATTCCCTATAAATTCACCTAGAATCGACAAAATAGAAGTTGTCAGAATAGGTAAAGTAAGAAGAGCAAAACTTTACTATTTGAGAGATCTTTCAGGTAAAGCAGCCAGAATATCCGAAATGCAGGCTAAACAGGTTCAGTCTATCATTCAGGATCAGACAAAATAACAATAAAAGGAAAATAAAATTTTTCTTTTTGACAAATCATACTACGATAAAGGACTCAGTTTTGTCTCGGGAGTTGACGAGGCGGGGCGGGGTCCTTTAGCAGGTCCGGTAGTAGCGGCGGCAGTTATACTTGCGCCGGAAATAATCATTGAAGGCGTAAACGATTCAAAAAAACTTACCGAAAAAAAAAGAGAATTTCTTTTTGAAATAATAAAACAAAAAGCCGTTTCATACTCAATCGAAATAATAGATAACGATACTATCGATAAAATAAATATTCTTGAGGCAACTTTTGCCGCAATGAAAAAAGCCGTTTTAAATCTTAAAACAAAACCGGATCTGGTTCTTGTCGACGGCAATCATAAAATACCCGGTATAACCGTTAAACAGCAGGCAATCGTTTCAGGCGATGCCAAAAGCGCCTGCATAGCATGTGCGTCAATTCTTGCGAAAGTCACAAGAGACCGGCTTATGCGAGAATATGCAAAAGAATTTCCCCAATATCTTTTTGAAACGCATAAAGGATACGGAACAAAAAACCATATTGAAAGAATAAAGCAGTTCGGCCCGTGCAGAATACACAGAAAAACTTTCGCGCCGATAAAAGATTTTATAAAATAAAAAAATGTTAACAACCGAAACAGGAAAAAATTTCGAGAATAAAGCTGCGGATTTCTTAAAAAAATCCGGATATAAAATAATACTGCAAAATTACCGTTCAAAAACAGGCGAAATCGATATTATAGCCAAAGACAAAAAAACTCTCGTTTTTGTTGAAGTTAAATACAGACAGTCAAAAGAATTCGGAACTCCCGCAGAATTTGTGACCATTCAAAAACAAAATAAAATCATAAAAACAGCACTGTTATACTTAAAACAAAACAATATTTCCGGAGATTTTCGTTTTGACACGGTATCAATATGCCAAGATGAAATAGAGCATATCAAAAACGCCTTTTCCCCTCAGCCTTCAAAATATTACTTTTGAATTTATTACCAAATTAAAAACTTTAAGATTTTAGCTAAAATGAAGAAACACAAGAACGAAACATACGTTTAAAAACTTTAAGATTTTTAGCGAAATGAAATATCGCAAGAGCAAATAAAAAAACTTTAAGATTTGTAGATGTTGGGCGGATTATTATATTTTAAAAATAAATAATCCGAAGTGAAATAAAAAATTCAAATGGTTCATTTAGGGAAACCCTTTGAATTTTAACAGATATTTTTAAAGGCTTCAAAGTTTCAGACGAAACAAAGTATTTTCAAAACGAAGTTTACATAAAAAAGCGTAAGCGATTGGTAAATGAGTTTTGAAAATACAAAGTTGCAGGCGAAAATTTGAAGCCGCTATAAAAATTAAGCTAAGCGGGTAATTATCTCATCCAAATTCGCCCCGGCCGGAACCATCGGCAGAACGTTTTCTTCTCTGTCAACCATAAACTCAACTAAATATACTCCGTCAAATGCCAAAGCTTTTTTTATTTCATCTTCAACATCTTTTGAGTCCGTTACTCTTACGGCATGAGCGCTGTAAGCCTCGGCAACTTTAACAAAATCAGGTATATAAACCGGACAATTTTTGTTGGGAGTATTGCATATTTCGGGACAATTTTTAGATTTATTCAAACATGTATGAGAATATCTCTTGCCGTAAAACATTTCCTGCCACTGTCTTACCATACCGAGATACTGATTATTCAAAATAAATATTTTTACGTTTATACCGTATAATGATGCCGTTGCAAGTTCTTGTATATTCATCTGAAACGAACCGTCGCCTGCTATAACAACAACTTCTTTTTGAGGGCATGCTATTTTGGCGCCGATTCCTGCAGGAAAACCAAATCCCATCGTTCCAAGTCCTCCGGAACTTAAAAAATTTCTGGCAGCAGACGCTTTGTAATACTGGGCCGCCCACATCTGATGTTGTCCGACTTCGGTAACTATGATGGCATCGCCTTTTGTTATTTCAGACAACTTATCAATTATATACTGAGGCTTTAATCCTTTGGAATTATCGTACTGAAGCGGAACTTCTTTTTTCCATTTTGCAATATCGGCAATCCATTGTTTATGTTCTTTGGCATCCGTTATTTTAATCATTTCCGAAAGAATCATCTTTGCGTCGCCTACAACAGGAATATCGACGTTAACTATCTTTGAAATTGAAGTAGGATCAATATCTATATGGACAACTTTTGCGTTCGGAGCAAATCCGCATACTTTTCCGGTGCATCTGTCGTCGAATCTTGAACCGACGCTTATTATAAGATCACTGTTCTGCATAGCCATATTGGCGCAGTATGTGCCGTGCATGCCGAGCATTCCCAGGCTGTGTTTTTCTTCACCCTGAAAAGCTCCAAGAGCAAGAAGAGTCGATGTTACCGGTATATCCGCTTTTTTTGCAATAGCCATAACCTCGGCCTGAGCGTTTGAACTGATAACGCCTCCTCCTATATACAAAACCGGTTTATTGCTTGCATTTATAGCGTCGGCCGCTTTTTTTATCTGGCCTTTATGTCCTTCGTAATTAGGCTTATAAGAACGAATTTCTACGAGATCTTCCCACACAAATTTACATTTTGCGCGCTGAACATCAACAGGAATATCAACCAAAACCGGACCCGGCCTTCCTGTTTTTGCTATATGAAAAGCCTGTCTTATGGTTTGAGCAAGTTCTTTTACGTCTTTAACCAAAAAATTATGTTTTGTAACCGGCCTTGTTATGCCTGTAGTATCTGCTTCCTGAAAAGCGTCATTTCCGATCAGCGTAGTTGCAACCTGTCCGGTAAAAGCAACCATAGGAATAGAATCCATATATGCCGTAGCAAGACCTGTAACTATATTTGTAGCGCCGGGACCTGATGTGGCAAGACAAACTCCTGTTTTGCCTGTTGCTCTTGCAAAACCGTCAGCCATATGAGAAGCGCCCTGCTCGTGCTTGGCAAGGACAAATCTTAATTTTGAACCGTGTATTTTGTCGAAAATAGGAAGAAGGGCGCCGCCCGGCAAGCCGAACACGACGTCTACATTCTCCAACAATAAACTTTCAACAAAAATCTCAGCTCCTGTCATCTCTTTCATCGCTTTCCCTCTAATAAAATTTACCGTAATACACCTGCATACTATTTTATTATAACATTTTTTAAACCGGCAAACCAATAGCCTCCGTAAATAAAAACAATTGAATATTTTTTAAATTTTTTACATTTTTTTATTGAAAAACAAGGTATTATTTTGTAATATTTTTTCTTCAATATTTTAAAATCTATTATTTGAGATTACTTATGAAAAAATTTAATTCTTTACTGTTTTTTATATTGTTTGTTTTGTGTTCGGGATGTTCCGCATATAAACAGGATGAGTTTGAAGCAGAACAACAACCGGTTGAAACGGCAAAAGAAATGTTTCATCTTGACCAAATCCAAACAGTTCTTTTTAACTACGGTGATATTTTAATAAACACTTTCAAACAGACAAGGCTGTCCGAACAGGATACAAACGCAATATTAAAACATCTTCAGAAGATGTTTAACGTAAATAAATGCAAACCGAACGACTACTATGAAGTTACATATTCGCCGGACGGAAGCTGGTCTGTTTTTAATTATTTTCCGCAGGATATTTATTATTACTCTTTAAAAAAATCTACCGACAATGTGATTACATGCGATAAAATTGAACTTCAAACAGTAAAGAAAACGCTGTCAGCCGGCGGAACAATTGAAAATTCATTATGGGAAGCGATGGCTCTGCAGAAATTAAAACCGGACGTAATAATGTCGTTCGCCGATATTTTTGCTTCGAAAATCGACTTCCTTACCGAAGTAAGAAAAGGCGATACTTTTAAAGTGGTGTATGAAGTTGATCTTGTAGAAAAAACAAATACTATAACTTCTGCAAAAATTTTGTCCGGACAATACAGCATGATAAACAGCACCTTTACCGCAATCCTCTATAAAAACACAAAAGGAACAGAATCTTATTTTGACGAGGAAGGTCATTCTCTGAAAAAAGCTTTCTTAAAAGCTCCTCTGCAGTTTACAAGAATAAGCTCATCTTTTACCAAAAAAAGGTTCCATCCTATTTTAAAATATTACAGACCTCATGAAGGCATAGATTACGCAGCTCCTACAGGAACGCCCATTTCTTCCGTTGCAGACGGCATAGTAACAAAATCACAGCCGTCAGGCGGTTACGGAAATCTTATAATCGTAAGACATCCTAACGGATATGAAACTTATTACGGACATCTTTCAAGATATGCAAAAGGCGTAAGAAGAGGCGTAAAAGTAAAACAGGGACAGGTTATAGGTTTTGTAGGAATGACCGGCACGGCAACGGGCCCGCATCTTGATTTCAGAATCAAAAGCAACGGTAAATTTTTTAACTTTCTAAAAATGAAAACACCTGCTTCTGTCGTATTGAAAGGACAGGACAAAGATCTTTTCAAAATACGCAGAGATATAGCGGTCGGCGATCTTAATAAAATAGAAATTGAGCAGACTCAGCCTGTGATAAAAACAATTCACCCCGAGCTAAAACCACAGCCGCTAAATCCGGCAAAAAAATAAATTGTGGTGTTCAAAAAAATTATCGTAAGAGATTTCAAAGTTTCTGCCGAAATAAAGTTTTTTTCTCAAATATTTTTTTTATTGTCTTTTTAGATTTTATAGTTTGGAGCGAAGAAAGGCAATTTAAAGACGCGGTGTACGGAAGTGAAGCGGAGCGAACGGTACATAAGACTTTAAATTGCAAAACTGCAGCCCAAAATATAAAATCGTTATAATTATGAACGCGGGTGATATTTACTATGTTGTTCCTTGAGATACTCTTTCGATATATGAGTATATATCTGCGTAGTCGATATTGAACTGTGTCCGAGCATCTCCTGAACAAATCTTATATCTGCGCCTGCAGCCAAAAGATGCGTTGCAAAAGAATGCCTTAAAGTATGAGGCTTTACTTTTTGAACCAATCCTGCTTTTAGCGCCATATTTTTCAGCTGTCTCCAGAATTCGACTCTTGAAATTCCTTTGCCGAGCCTTGTAAGAAAAACCGTGTCAGTCTGTTTTTTTTCTTTTCTGATTTTTAGATAGCGTTTAACGTATATCCTGGCAGTCTCTCCGAAAGGAATAAGCCTTTCTTTATTTCCCTTTCCTAAAATTCTTATGAATTTTTCATTTAAATTTATGTCGGAAAACTTAATATTTATAAGTTCCGAAACTCTAAGACCTGTCGCATATAAAAGCTCAAACATCGCTCTGTTCCTTATTGAACAGTCGTCAATGCCCGACACGGACCCAAGCAGTTTTTCAACTTCCTGTCTGTTCAAAACATCGGGAAGATTAACCGGAATTTTTGGAACAGTAAGATATACGGTCGGATCTGTTTTGATTATGTTTTCGGAAATAAGAAATTTATAATATTGGCGGACAGATTCTATCATCCTGTAAATACTTCTTGCTTTTAGTTTTTTATCGGATTTAAGATGCCACAGAAAATTTGTAATTTCCTCATGGGAAATGCCGTCTGCCGAGATGTTTTTATCTTTGATATATTTTAAAAATACGCTTAAATCGCTCTTATAAGACAAAGCCGTATTTTTTGCCAGCCCTTTTTCCATAAGGATATAGCTGATAAATTCTTTAAGCGTTTCTTCTTCCATTCAAATAGTTTCCGGTTTTTTTAAATATTTTTTATCTCAAATATATATTTTTGGCAAGTTCGTCTCTGATAAAAGTAGAATCTCCGTGGCCCGGAAAAACCTCCGTATCTTTATCGAGTTGTTTTATTTTTTGCAGAGATTTTTTCATCATTTCAGCGCTTCCGCCGTGAAAATCTGTTCTTCCTATCGTCCCTTTAAAAAGAGTATCGCCGGCAAAAAGCCATTTGTCAATTAAAATGCACACTGAACCCTGCGTATGGCCCGGCGTATGAATAACGGAATAATCGCAAAAACTTGTCTTATAGCTTGCTTCTTTAAGAATAATTTCAGGCGCTTTTACGTATAAGTCTTTTCCTGTCATTACGGAAGCATTTTTATAAGGATCGCTAAGCATCTCAGTATCAATTTCATGTATGGCAAGAGGTATATTATATTTTGTTCTTATTGCGTCATCTGCGGCTATATGGTCAAAATGACCGTGGGTGTTTATAAGAAGTTCAGGTGTTAAGCCAAGCCCGTCAATTTTTTTTATAACGGCATCGGCTTTCTCTCCGGAATCTATAATAATGCATTTTTTTGAAACTTCATCGTAAACTATAAAACAGTTGGATTCGATCAATCCGATTGAAATTACGGAGACTACCTTCATCCTGCTCATTTAGAACTGTCCCTGAATACGTCTTTATGCTGTAAAATATAATTCAATCCGGAATAAACAGTCAAAATAGTGACTATAAACATCAGCCAATACGGTAAATTTATTAAAATCCAGCCCATAATATACTGCCAGCCGGACATTTCAAATAAATCATACCGTGTTACTTTAAAAAACTTTATAAGAACAGATTCGGCTATTAAAATTACGAGTATCGTAATTATGGCCGTTATCTGAGAAGTTGTTTTAAATTTTCCGAATATGCTTGCCGGTATTATTACGTTCTTTGAAGCTCCTAAAGATCTTAAACCCGTAATGATAAATTCTCTTGCTATTATCGCTATAACCATCCATGCCGGTATCTGAAGCGACTCTATTGCCACAAAAGAAACAAATGCCGAAGTAACAAGAAGTTTATCTGCAAGAGGATCAAGAAATATTCCGAATGTCGTGATAGTATTTTGCTGTCTTGCAATAACGCCGTCGTAATAATCGGTAATTGACGCAAAAATAAAAACAAACAGCGCAAAAATATTGCACCAGAAACTGTTTATAGCCATAAACACCACAAAAACAGGAACAAGTATTATTCTTAAAACCGTCAGCTTATTTGCTAAATTCATAAAAAACCCTTTTATTTTTTTAAAGACTGACCTATTATATCATAATCTTTAACATCTGAAACCATTACTTCTTTAAATTCGCCCCGTTTGAAAGAGTTGTTTTTAATATCAATAATAAATTGACTGTCTATCTCCGGAGCCTGAAACCATGATCTGCCGTAAGCTTTATCCGCATTGACTTTTTCAACAAGAATTTCAAAAATTTTTCCCTTTCTGGCCTTATTGTTTTTTAATACGTTTTCAAACTGCAAAGAAGCTAAAATCTGTTTTCTTTCCTCGGCTGTTTCCTGTTTTATTTTTTCTTTTAATTTAAAAGACTTTGCTATCTGCTGATCGGAGTAAGCAAATATCCCGACGTGTTCAAAATAGTTTTCTTTTATAAATCCGGCAAGTTCTTTAAAATCTTTTTTCGTTTCACCGGGAAAACCTGTTATCACCGACGTTCTTAATATTATTTCAGGATATGTTTTTTTTATATTTTCAACAACAGCGCCTGTATTTAAAGGCCTTGCCATATTTTTTAAAACGCTGCGGGAAACATGCTGTATGGGCATATCGATATATTTGCAGATATTTGAATTTTCGTTTATGACGTCAAGCAGTTTTCTGTTTATTGTAGACGGATATGCATACAAAAGTCTTATCCATTTTAAATCTCTTATTTTTGACAGTTCCTTTAGAAGTCTGTCAAGGGCCGGGCGTCCGTAAATATCAATGCCGTAATTAGTCGTATCCTGAGCGATAATATTAACTTCTTTTATTCCGCAGCCGGCAAGAGCTTTCGCCTCTTCTGTTATTGATTTTACTGTTCTGCTTACATAAGAACCTCTTAAAGACGGTATTATACAGAAACTGCATTTATGATTGCACCCTTCGGATATTTTTATATATGTTGTAGGAAGATTTGCCGAGAGAACCCTTTTTCTGGGATCATTCATACCGCCGGCTACCGACGTATCATGAAAAAAAGAATCTTTTTTTATAAGTTTTACTATTTCTCCGAAATTGCCGGTTCCGACATATCCGTCTGTAAAAGGATATTTTTTTACAAACTCGTCTTTTAAAAGCTGAGGCAGACATCCCGATACGAAAACTTTTAAACCGGGACTTTTCTTTTTAAGAGAACATGCAAATTCTATCTGTTTTTCAGATTCAAGCTGAGCGTCTTTTATAAAAGAACATGTATGGATAACTATTATTGAGCTTTTTGAAATATCGCCGGTAAGCTCAAAGCCTTCTTTTAAAAAAAGGCCCGCCACCGATTCAGATTCAACGGTATTTTTTGAACATCCCAGAGTAATGATTGATACTTTTTTATTTGCCAATTGCAGATGCTTCCGGTTTTTTTAGTGTTATTACATTAACGTTGTTTTTGCCTGCTCCTGCGGTTATATCAATTTTTTTATCATTAAAATAAACGACGGCATTTAATACGTTTCCCATTTTAACAACAAAAACTCCGTCAGCCATAAACTCTTTTGATTCTCCGGAAGTTATTGTTCCCTCAAAAGCTTTTTTATTGTCGGCAAAAATGCTTATCCATGTTTTCCCGCCCGCTTTTATTACAAGTTTTTGTTTTGCCGGCAAAGCCGTGGTCTGCAAAACAACCTGCGAACTTGAAACTGCAACCTCAGCAGCATTAACAGTATAAGTCGAAACTGCAACTGCAGCGTCGGCAGTATATTTTTCATTTTCTTTTCTTGACTGCTGTTTCAAGAAAAATTCAAACCAGACAAGAAAAACAAACATAACAGCGGCAAAAATAAGAGTAAGCACCATTTTTTTTTGCAGTCTGCCTTTTACGACAGCCGTCTCTTCCTGCTGTTTTATTTCCTGTTTCTGTTCTTCTCTTCTTGCCTGCTCATAGTTTTCTATAAATTCTTCAGGTTTTAGATTTAGAAATTTAGCGTAACTTCTTAAAAAATTCTTATAATAAAGCTCCGCCGAAAAAGCGTTTACGTCGTCATTTTCCAGAGCAATTATATAAGTCTGTTTTATTTTTATTTTTTTGTAAATTTCTTCAAACGTAATTTTTTTGCTTTCTCTTGTCTGTTTTAAAATTTTACCGATCTCTTTCATTCTGGCTTTCCCTTACATTTCTACAACTTCAACGTCTTTGGGAGCATTAAATTCAAAAATGCTGTCACTGAGCCCCGTATTCAGTTTGTAATTGTGCATTTTAACTTCGACTTTAAAATTATTATTTTCATAAATTGCGCTGTTTACAAGAAATTTTGTTGAATCAACATTCAAATAAATTTTCCAATTTTCATTTACGTTTACGGATTTTACCATAAGGCAGTATTCTTTATCCGTCTGAACAACCATAGTAACGTTATAATCTATTTTGGCATTCTTATAATTTTTATTGAAATTCAAAGCGGCGGCAAGAAGAATGTTGTTTTCTAAAATTTCTTTCCAGCTTTCAATTATCGCCTGTTTATTTTCAGGAACGTAAGTAATCATCTTTTTGCCGTCTATATATGTGTGCTGGTATTTCGGCTGCCTCTGGTAAATATATATATTCGGCTCTTTCATTTTTATTTCGCCTCTAGTTACCTGTCTTTCTCCTGTTGAAAAATAAGTTATCGTCTGAGTATATTCAAGAGCCGCATCAACTATAGAAGCCTGCGCTTCTTCCATTGATTTAATAACTTTTGTAGCAACCGAACTGCCCTCGCGCGCAAATACAGGCGCAGACGACATAAAGCAGATTAAAACTAAATAAATTATTTTTTTCATAAAGCACCTCTTTCATTTTGCATTATATATTCCTCTATTTTAGCAAAATTTATTTCCCATCTATTTGTTCCTTCCGGTTTAGATATAAATTCTCTCATTTCCAGAACGCTTAAAATATTTGTTGCTCTTGCGGATGACCCGAAATTCGCCTTTAAAAGATCCTGCGAAACTCTTCTTCTTTCAAGAATAAGTTTAAGAGCCGGTATCAAATCTTTGTTTGCCTTATCTTCAGTTGTTGCGACGGAGTTTGCACTCACCTCAACTATCAAAGGCTCATATATTCTGGGAAATTCCTGATCGGCTATAAATTTTACGACGCTGGAAGCTTCTTTTGTTGAAACAAAAGCTCCCTGAAGCCTGACAGGTCTTGATTCTGCCGGAGTTAAAAACAGCATATCTCCTTTTCCGATTAAATCTTCCGCGCCTATCGTATCAAGAATAACTCTCGAATCTATATTGGATGTCGTCTGAAATGATATTCTTGCCGGAAAATTTGCCTTAATAACGCCCGTTATTACGTTTGTTGACGGCCTCTGAGTGGCAAGTATCAAATGAATTCCGACTGCTCTTGCCATCTGGGCAAGGCGCTGTATTGAATCTTCAATTTCCTTTGCAGCCACAAGCATCAAATCTGCCAGTTCGTCTATTATAACCACAATAAAATAATCTTTTTCTTCTTCGCCCGTTTCGGACATTTTCTTATTAAAATCATCTATGTTTCTGACTACATGTTTTGCATATTTTTCATATCTTGCTTCCATTATCGCAACAAGTCTTTTCAAAGCGGATGCGGCGTTTTTAGGCTGAGTAATGACTTTAGCGTCTTCAGCCATGCAGCACGGGTCATACAAGTGCGGTATATCCTGATAAACAGTCATTTCAACTCTTTTCGGATCTATAAGCATAAACTTGACTTCATCAGGCCTTGCTTTATAAAGAATCGATAAAATAATACTGTGTATTCCTACGGATTTTCCCGAACCCGTGGCTCCTGCAACAAGAAGATGGGGCATTTTAGCAAGATCGGCAACATAGCCTTTTCCTTCTGTTGTCGTTCCAAGAGCAAGCGTAAGCAAAGATTTTGAAGAAGTAAATTCTTCAGTTTCAAGTATGCTTTTTAAACTGACAAGAGATGCTCTCGGATTTGGTATTTCTATGCCGACCGCAGATTTTTCAGGAACCGGAACTATTCTTATGGCGGATGTTTTCATAGCCAAAGAAATATTGTCGGACAGATTCAAAACCGATTGTATTTTTATGCCGGGAGCAAGTATAATATCATATCTGGTAATTACAGGACCCGGAATGATATCTTTTACTGAACATTCTATATTGAAATCAGCAAGCGTCTGCCTCAATCTTTCGGCACGTTCCTGCAAAGCATCTTCACTTAAAACAACGTTTAAATCGCCGCCTTCTCTGAGAAGATTGAGAACCGGCAATTTATACGGAAATCCCTTAACATCAACTTTTTCTTTCGCCTCTTTTACTATTTTTTGATCTTGATTCTGCTGTTTTATTTTTTCCAGTTTATCCGGTTCTACAATTTTAGGTTTTTCCTGAACGGCAGGCGCTTCTTTCTTTATTTCTTTCGGCTTTTCGGCTTTTATTATTCTGGCTTTTTCCTGCTGTTTTGCAAGCCTTGCAGCTCTCCAGTTCTTTATATCTTCAATTAAAGAAAACCAAAAATACGATATCATTTTTCTGGTTGAAAGCCTTAATATTCTTGTTATCAAAAAAATAATAAGCAGAAAAACTACGATAACAGCTATATAAAAACCAAAAAGTTCCATAAAAAAAGGAACCAGGTTTTCGCCGGTCCAACCGCCTGAAACTCCGGCAATTTTTTTAAACAACTCAAATTGAACGGAAAATAAAATCACCGTAAACACGGCAAAAACGATATCAAGCCTTGTTCTAAGCTGCAGAGAAATACGGAAATATAATATTGAAAACCACAATAAAACGGGAGGTATAGCGTAAGAAGCCGTACCGAAAAGTTTTCTCATTATATTGTTAAATGAAGCGCCGATAAGGCCCGTAGTTTGCGGAGATATAAGGCAATAAAGCAAAAAAAATGATAAGAACGCGCATGCTGTTCCTATCAATAAACGGTTTGTATTTTGTGATTTTGCACTTGCCATAATTTACCCCTCAAAACAAGAAAGTTTAGACGGGTTTAAAACTCAGAAGTTAAAAATTTTTCATGCAGTAATTTTAAGACATTCCACAGTTTTTTGCCATCTTAACTTCCAGTACCAAGTCAGTCTCTTATGAGACTTATTTTATATGAATATTCGTAAGGTATTATTGCCACTTTATTTTCTCTGGAAAGCCATCCTAAAGCAAGATAAAGCATCGTATTCGACAGACCGAGCTGGGCTTTTAACTGTATCGGAGTAGATTCTCCTCCGACTGAATCAAGATATCTCCAGATCTGGCCTGCCATATTGCCTATTACATCTACCATTTGTTTCCTCTCAAAAAATTATAACTTTTCTATTACAAACAAATCCTGGTCTTTTTCAACCGTCTTTCCGTTTTCTGCAATAATACTTACAATTTTCATTTTTTCGGTAGCTTTAATTTCGTTCATAACCTTCATAGCTTCAACTATGCAGAGAGTCTTGCCGGTATCAACGACATCTCCTTCTTTAACATACATCGGAGATGACGGAGACGGAGATCTGTAAAAAGTGCCGTTAATAGGCGACTTCATAGTATCTCCGGCAACAGACTGCTGAGCTTTAGGCTGTTCTGATATTTGTTCCGGTTCAACAGGCGCGCCGTGAGAATGCTGAACGGCATGACGCCCCGTATTTGCACCTTTTCTCCTGATATGAACTCTCAAATCAGGAGATTTTATTTCAATTTCTTCTACTTTTTCTTCCTGCATAATCTCGTAAAGAGACTGTATCTGATGCTGCAAATTAGTATCTTTTTCAGCGCTTGGCATAAAGGATTTCCTCAATTATATATTTTTGCTTAAATTGATACGACCCTGTTTGTCAATTTCGTCAACTTTTACAACTATTTCTTCGCCTTCCGAAACTACATCTTCAACTTTCTTAACATGACCTTTTCCGAACTTTGAAATATGAACCAGTCCTTCTTTGCCCGGCAATATTTCAACGAATGCTCCGAAAGCCATTATCTTTGTTACTTTACCTTTGTATATTTTACCAACTTCAACTTCGGCAGTCAAAGATTCAACCATATTTTTTGCAGTTGCAAGAGATTCTGCGCTGTCAGAAGATATAAATACCGTACCGTCTTCTTCTATATCAATTTTTGCGCCGGTTGTTTCCTGAATATTTCTTATGTTTTTGCCGCCTGGGCCGATCAATCCGCCGATTTTGCTCTGAGGTATAACGACTGTAACCATTCTCGGAGCATACTGCGAAAGATCTTTTCTAGGTTCGGAAATAGCTGCTTCCATTTTGCCGAGTATTTCAAGTCTTCCGATTCTTGCCTGTTCAAGCGCTTTTGCCATAATTTCGGTTGTAAGACCTGCTATTTTAATATCCATCTGTAATGCAGTGATTCCTTTTTTTGTACCGACAACTTTAAAATCCATATCGCCGAGATGATCTTCCATTCCCATAATATCGGTAAGTATAACGTAATTGTCGCCTTCTTTCATAAGCCCCATCGCAATACCTGCGCATGCAGATTTTACCGGTACTCCTGCATCAAACAATGCAAGGCATCCGCCGCAAACAGAAGCCATCGAAGACGATCCGTTTGATTCCAATATATCAGATACTATTCTCATTGTATAAGAAAAATCTTTTTCGGAAGGAAGAACAGCGCTTAAACCTCTTCTTGCCAAAGCTCCGTGGCCTATTTCTCTTCTTCCGGGACCTCTGTCAGGTTTAGGTTCGCCTGTCGCAAAGCCTGGAAAATTATAATTAAGCATAAATCTTTCTTTATATTCACCGGTCAATTCATCCATAATCTGCATATCGCCCGGAGTTCCCAAAGTTACGGAAGCCAATGCCTGTGTCTGGCCTCTTGTAAATACTGCAGAACCGTGCGCTCTCGGCAGATAGCCGACTTCGCATGTTATAGGTCTGATTTCCGTAAGAGCTCTTCCGTCTGTTCTTACTTTCTGGCCGAGAACAAGTTCTCTTGCCTGTTTATAAAATACATTTTCCATTACAGAATCAATGTCTTTTGAGCTTTCAGGATATTTTTCCGCAAATCTTTTCTGAAGATCAGCTTTAAAAGCCGACCATGCAGAATCTCTCTGTGTTTTTTCTTTTATAGTTACGCATTCTTTGGCTTTAGGTATTGCTTCGGCTTCAACTGCGGCAACCAAAGCGGAATCTATTACAGGTTCCGTTACAACCATTTTCACCTTTGAAGGAAGCGTTTTAATAAAATTACATATTTTTGCTATTTCTTCTTTAGCTATGTTTAAAGCTTCAAGCATTTCAGATTCCGACAATTCGCCTGCTCCGGCTTCAACCATGGTTATGGCTTCATCCGTTCCGCCGACTATCAAATCCAAATCGCCGAGTTTCTGTTCTTCAAGCGTAGGGTTTACAATAAACTTGCCTTCAACTCTTCCTATTCTTACTGCTCCTACCGGTTTGGCAAGAGGTAAATCGGAAACATGAAGCGCTGCCGAAGTAGCTATTATGCTCATAACATCTGTATCGTTTATGCCGTCATGTGATAAAACAATGTTTGCTATCTGCGTATCGTTTCTCCAGTATTCCGGGAAAAGCGGTCTGATTGTTCTGTCTATAAGTCTGCTGACAAGAATTTCGCTGTCTCTTGCCTTTGTTTCTCTTTTGAAAAATCCGCCCGGTATTTTACCTGCGGCATATCCTCTTTCTCTGTAGTCAACGGTAAGAGGCATAAAATCTATTCCTTCTTTCGGCACTGCTGAAGCAACGGCATTTGCCATTACCATAGTATCGCCTACTCTTACTACACAAGATCCGTTTGCCTGTTTTGCAAGCTTGCCTGATTCAAAAAAAATCTCTTTGCCTGCAACATTCAATGATGTTTTGATTAATTCCATTTTAACTCCTGTAGTCCGTCTATAAACATCACACAAAAGATCCAAGAAATCACATGCATAAGCATGTAACTTTTCGCATCCTTTGTGTTTATGACGAACCTGTTTTTTATTTTCTCAAATCAAGTTTTTTCAATATATCTTGATATGATTCTTTTTTGGTTCTTTTCAAATAATCTAAAAGACTTCTTCTCTGCCCTATCATCTTTAAAAATCCGATTCTAGATGCAAAATCTTTAGGGAACTTTTTGAAATGGTCTGCCAAATAGTTAATTCTTGTAGTCAACAGCGCAATCTGAACTTCAGG
Source organism: Endomicrobiaceae bacterium (assembly GCA_963666965.1). Taxonomy (GTDB): domain Bacteria; phylum Elusimicrobiota; class Endomicrobiia; order Endomicrobiales; family Endomicrobiaceae; genus Proruminimicrobium. Next base: position 601,229 of record OY762939.1, on the reverse strand, counting down.
TGAACCCGTGTCAGTAGCGTGTGTTTTAAATTTTTCTACTACTTCTTTTTTCTGTGATACCATCGTACAACTCCCCCGTATTTTATACTTAAAATATAGTTTTTCCAAACTGAACGTTTATTCTATCAAATTATTTTGCGGAAGTAAACATCTGCGGCAACAGTGTTTATTTTTTGTATAATACTTGCATTGTGAAAACAACCCTGAAAGTTTTAGCAGTCATATTATGCGCAGTTTTGCTAGTTATTTCATTGCTGCACTTTGCCTTAGTGTATATTTTACCTCTTGATGACGTAAAAAGCAAAATAACACGTCTTATTAAAGAAAAAACCGGAGCCGATGTTACAATAGGCCGCATATCGGCAAATCTTTTTGATTTAAAACTTGAGAATGTTGGCGTTGAATCAAACGGCGAATTTTTATTTGCATCCGACAGGGCTTATGTATATTTTGCACCTTTGTTTTTATTAAAAGGCAAAATAAAAGTAATGGGGATAGATTTTGACGGCATTAAAATAAATATAACAAAAGACAAAACCGGCCGTTTTAATTTTGAAAATCTTATTGCAAATACGGACGCTGCTCAAACAACTCCGGACGAACAAGACGAAAAAGAAACAAAAAAACTCATAAAAATGTTATTTTGCAAAACAAATATTCAAAACGCTTCCGTGAGATACCGCGATTTAAAAAACAAAACAGATATAAAAATAGACGGCATATCCTTTTATGTAGAAAATTTTTCTTTTGACAGCCCGTTTAAATTTAACGCCGCTTTAAAAACAGATGTCGTCTTAAAAGACAAAAAACTTAACGGCATTTATACAGCCTTTAATTCCACTTTAAATCTTAACGATCTTAATCTTGAAAAAGCAGGCATTAATATTTCAAATTTCGTGATAAAATACCAAGACGCATCAGTTGTATTAAAAGGAACCGTTGAAAATTTTAATAATCCGTTAATCACGACCGATATTTCAATAAATAATCTGTCTTCCGAAAGCTTTAAAAACATAACAGAAATGCCAGTTTTTTTTATCCCTTATATTAATATACGTTCAAAATTGTCGGCTGACCTCATTAAGAGCATAGTCAATATCGAATCTTTCTCATTAAAAACTGAAAAGTCCTTTATAAACGCTTCCGGATTTTTTAATTACGGCGGCAAAGAACCTGCTTATTATCTTAAAACAGATTCCGATATTTCACTTAAAGAAATAGGCGGATTTATTGATATGCTGAAACCTTACAAAATAAACGGGACCTTTAAAAGCGATATCGAAACAACAGATAAAAATCCGCTCAAAGGAATCTGCCGCTTTATAAATGCAGGTTTTGTAAGCGCAAATACCGGCGTTTTTACGGATATAAACTCAGAAATAGGAATAGAAAATTTAAAGAATATTAAAATACCGAAACTCAACGGCAATCTTAACGACAATCCTTTTACGGCAAACGCATCGTATGTAATTACAAAAAATGCAGGGGATGTATCTTTCTTTTTCAGAGCCGATAAAATAACATACAGGCAAATTGAACCTGACAATTCAATAAAACAACAACAAGAAACAGCTCCCGCTCCCGATAAAAAAACAACCGAACAAAAACAGCTGGAGACTAAAAAAGAACAGTCAACGCCATTGAATATAAAAATTGATTTTGCCGTTAAAGATTTAGACACAATATTCTTTAAAGGACAAAATATCGTATTTAACACGAACATCTTAGGATTTACGCCTGTCATGGACGCCGTAAACGGTTCAATGAATTTTCAAACAGAAAAAGGAACTATAAAAGATCTGTATAAACTGACAAACGCCAATATGCTGACAAAAAGCTTATTTTTATCTTTATTTGTAGTAAGCAAAGTAATAAATGCATTAAATGTTATAGAAATATTGGATAATATAGGCAAATCTGTTTTTTCATCCGAAAAAAAAGAGGAAGCACAGACGGATGAATCTCAGAAAAAGATGGACGGCAAAATAGATTTTGACTCTTTTACGACAAAAATTAAAGTTACAGACGGTATCGCAAATTTTGAAAAATGCTCTTTTGTTTCAAGCCTTCTTTCTTTTAAAATAACCGGCAATATAAATTTTAAAGACAACGATATAAACTTAAAAGTCCACACCGCGCCGGGCAGACACGAAGACGACGGAATAATGCCGTTAATGATAAAAATTAAAGGAACCGTAGATAATCCTCAGGGAAGTTTAAGTTTGCTCGGCAGCGTTTCTTCAATAGTAAGCCAGTCTCTTTTGAACAATGTAGTTGCCGACGGATTTAAAAAAGGATTTTCAAGTCTTCTCGGCTTAAAGAAACATGATGAAAACGACAATGAAATTCAAGAACCGGAAATTTCTACAAATACAGTAACTGTTTCCCAGCAGCCTGAGTAAAAAGCGATGTGATCAATTATGGAAAAAACTAACGCAATGCGCATTTTGGACAGAAGCAAAATAATTTACAAAACATATTCTTATGTTGACAGCAGCGCCGTAAACGGCGTTGAGGTAGCAAAAGCGTTGAATCAAAATCCAGATTTAGTTTTTAAAACTCTTGTCACCGTTGCAAAATCAAAACAGCATTATGTGTTTATGATACCTGTTGAAAAGGAACTTGATTTAAAAAAAGCGGCCGCAAGCGTTAACGAGAAATCAATTGATATGTTAAAAAGCAAAGACCTGTTTGCTCTTACCGGATATGTACACGGAGGCTGCTCGCCTTTGGGAATGAAAAAAAATTTTACAACCGTAATAGATAAAAGCGCGCAGCTAAATCCTGTTATAATTTTCAGTGCAGGCAAAATAGGCTACCAAATTGAAACAAACCTCAGCGAACTTGAAAAAATTTTGAAATTCACATTATCCGATATTACGCTTTAAAATAAAAAAATCCGTCGTAAAAATTGCCTGCCCCGTCGGAATTAACTGTTGTGCAGCACTTCAGACACATTGCGAAAACATTAAAAAAAGCAGTAAGAGCTATCTAAAGTAAGAACAATAAATACTATTTTCTAAGCATATCTTTATTCACGCCAATATTATAATACTTAAATCCAAAAAATGTTTGAAAACTTATCAATTTTTTGTAAAAACTGAAATGAGTTGTTTTAACCAAAAATAAAAGTTTTGTCAATGGACTGACAAAAAAATAATAAATCTTCCCGAAAGGGAAGATTCCAACCATTTCACTAACATTTTCCACCAAATAAATTCAGTTTTTTACAGTTTGTCTCTCTAAAGTTATTATGATTTATGTTATATAATATGCTAATCAAATTGAATTATCTACAAAATAATCACAAAACTACAATCTTACGATTAAAACAACCAACTTTTGTTATAAAAAGTGTTATATCAAATAGAGGTATCACTTACATACATAAGCCTTCAATTCTATAAGCAACAAAATCATTAAAAAGAAATTCATAAATTTTTCTAATTTATCAGATTGAATTTTCATTTTTATTGCAAAATCAAGATGTAAAAATAACTAAACGAGGTATTGAAATGAAAAGGAACAAAAAAAGCGTTGTTAGTTTCATCAAATTTATTTGGGGTTTTATTAAAAAGAACCTAGACAAACAAATGATTCTAAGTCTTATTGATTTTATTTTAAGAACCATAGAACTGCTAAAATAATCATCAACGTATATAAATCTTCAATCTGTCATTGAATTTAAAAATTCTATTCAAGAACAAAAAAAATTATTATTTGATTTTTATTCTTCAATTTTGTTACTTATAAAATTTTTAGATTGTCCTATTATAGAAAACCTTATTTTCTTTTCTATACCAAATATAATATTTAACTTGCTCATAAATTTATGTATTGTATTTGCTAACCTATATTCATCTGTATTGGTTTTGATCATCTCATTTAAATATTTCTTGGCTTCATCTTTATCTATGACAAAACTGTGATCTTTGTATCCATACACCAACCGATTTGCTACATCATTTATGTTTAATGTATTTTTATCTTCTAACAAAATTTTAGCATACTGTTCTGCTGACTCTGAAACTCTTTCAAAATATCCGAATAAAGGCAATTCTAATTTTTCACTAAGATATCTAGCAAACATATCGCTTGATTTTGGATAAGCAGTAACAATTTTTGCTATTCTTTCCAAAGAACTACTCAATCCTAATGCTGGCAATCTACCAAACTGTGGGTCTATTGGCCCTAATTCACTCATATGTCCCATATGAATACTTTTAGCCCCTAAAGATATTAAAGTTGCAGCTGATTTTGCTCTTCTTGGCACAGCAACAGAAAATTCCTGTGAATTCTCTCTACAAGTTTTACTAATCAAATATGCTGGTTCAATAGAACCACCTCTGCTATGTAAAATTAATAAAATTGGTTTTGTATTATTGTTAGGGATAGAGGCATATATTCTATCTGCCATCCCTTCATCAATACTTTGATATTCGTCATAAAGGAATAAAAATAAATATTTATCAGCTATCATTGGACATTGATTAATTTATTTATATGATCTGATAAATGCATTTTGATTTTATTTTCACTAATATTTTTAGCATCTGCCAATTCAAAAATTTTACTAATGTCACTTAAATTATTAAAATCTTGTACAGATTGAGTTTCATTGGAACTTGTTTTTTCTGTTGTATCTTCCATAAAACACCTCTTAAATTTTATCCAACCCAAACATAAATATATATTTGGGTTGGACTTGTAAATTTTATTTCTTGACTACTTCTCTAACTGTTGTTTTTGGATGATTCTGCCCATAACTCTTAGTTACAAATTTTCCTGTAATTGCACTCCTAACAACAACTTTTGTCTTCGCCATTTTATTACCCCCTATTAAGATATTTACAATCAAGGTATAAAATGGTAAACTCTCACAGGCTTGAATTTCGATTTTATACTTGTTGCATCTCTAGCTTTCTCTCACAAAGGCTAGAGTCGACCTTTTTGGCAAAAGATTTTATATAAATAAATCTTTTGCCTTTCTTTTCCAAATTTAAAATGCAAAATACTTACAGCGTTTTAATTTTAAGTTATTTCATAAATTTTCATATATTAATAAAAAAATATATTAACAATAGAAAATTTATAAAAATAAAACATATTAAAACTTCTACAACTCTAATGATTATTTGCTTCTATGGATAGAAACTACAAGTGGGAAGAAACTACTATAACAACACCTTTTTCTCTCACATAAATTCTAGTCCAAGTAGCACAAAATATTTCATTTCCGTTATTTTCCTTTTTTTCAGAAAAACACTATATTTTTAAACAAAGCTTTGTGTTTTCTGGATAATATAAAATACCTGTGAATTTGTCAAGAATCAAATAATTTTTTGCCATTAAAGGCTAGAAAGATTTTGTGCGAGGAGAAGAATTTACAAAGTGAAGCTTTTTCTGCTGTGGCTGTTGAAAGGCTTTAAGATTTGATGACGAAATAAAAAATTCAAAGGGTGCGGTGTACGAAAGTGTACACGGTACATAAACCCTTTGAATTTTTTATTGTAGTCCAAATATTAAAGCCGCTATAGTGTGTAAACGTACTACAGGCACCGCTTGCGTGTGAACAAACAGTGCCCTTATTTTTAAACGTATATTGTTAGATATTAGATAACAAGCCTTACTATCGCTTTCTGTGCGCCGTCGCCTCTTCTAGGTTCAAGCTTCAAAATCTGCGTATAGCCGCCGTTTCTTTCTTTATATCTCGGAACCAACACTTCAAAAAGTTTCTTAACAACTTCTTTGCTGTTGATTTCGCCGTGCAAAACTTTCTTTGCATTCAAATCAGCCGGCTTTGCTTTTGTGATAAGCTTTTCTGCAAATCTTACAACTTCTTTTGCTCTTGGAACAGTTGTAGTAATTTTTTCATGCAAAAAGAGTTCTCTTGTCATATTTCTCATCATAGCTCTCTTATGAGAAGGTGTTATTGCCAGTTTTCTTGTATTATGATTCTTAATCATTTTATTTATGCTCCTTCAAAGTCAAACCTATTTCTTCAAGTTTTTTCTTTATTTCTTTAAGAGAATTCTGTCCGAATTTATCGAGACCGAGAAGTTCGTCTTCAGAATATTTTACGAGTTCGCCTATTGTTTCGATTCCTTCGTTCTTCAAGCCGTTTGAAGCTCTTGTGGAAAGATCAAGAATGCTGATAGGCTGTGATTTTACTTCTTCCGATTTATCTTCAACTTTCGGTTCTGCAGGTTCGACTGCTTCAACTTCTTTGGCTACGCTTGCTACACCGGTAAATATTGCAAGACTTGCCTGCAATACTTTCGCCGATTCTATCAATGCGTCCTGAGGGCTGATTGAACCATCTGTCCAGACTTCCATTATGAGTTTGTCGTAATTGTAAGACTGGTCGACTCTGGTATTTTCAACTTCGTAGTTAACTTTCGTTACCGGTGAAAAAAGAGCGTCCATAACGATTGTTCCCGCCGAATATTTATGATTTTTGATATCGCTTGCCAAAACATAGCCTCTGCCTTTTGAAACTTCAAGCTCAATTTCAAGAGTTGTTCCTGCGTCTATGTTTGCTATTTCCTGATCCGGATTAAGAATTTCGACAGATGCATTCTTTTCTATGTCTTTTGCTTTTACAACGCCTGCTTTTGAAACTTTCAAAGCAAGTCTTTCAGGTCCTTCGGAAAGAAGTTTTACTCTTACCTTTTTGAGGTTAAGAATAATCTGGAGAACGTCTTCTCTTACGCCTTTGATTACCGAGTATTCGTGAGAAGCGCCTACAACGTTAACGGAAGTAATTGCGGATCCTTCAATGCTTGAAAGAAGAATTCTTCTCAAAGAGTTTCCGATCGTGTGACCGTATCCTCTTTCAAAAGGCTGCGCAAAAAATCTTCCGAAAGTCTTAGAAGCTGTTGCCTCTTCCAACTGCAACTTTTCTAATTTTTTTAAATTTGATGTTTTCATCCTATATAACTCCATTTAACGCGCTTTTTCAAGCGGTTATTTATTTTTATTTCGAATACAATTCAACTATCAGCTGGCTGTTGATCGGATGTGAAAATTCTTCTACAGAAGGTTCATTTTTCACTTTACCTGTAATGGTATTCTTATCAAATTCCAGCCATGACGGAACTGCAACCGGATTTTCCATCAATTTTACAAGAGTTGCATTTGTTTTGTATTTATCTTTTACGGAAATTACGTCGCCGGCTTTAACCTGATATCTCGGAACATCAACTTTTTTGCCGTTAACTGTAACATTTCCGTGCATAACAAGCTGTCTTCCCATTTTTCTTGAAAAAGACAAGCCGAGTTTATATACGGTATTGTCAAGTCTGAGTTCCAAAAGTTTAAGAAGATTGTCGCCTGTCATTCCCGGCATCTTATCGGCAACGCCGAAGTATCTTCTAAACTGCTGTTCGGATAAACCGAATACTCTTCTTGCTTTCTGTTTTTCTCTCAAATGTTTTCCGTAATCGGACATTTTTCCTTTTCTTGCTCCGTGCTGTCCCGGTGCATTTTTGCCTCTTTTCTTATCGAGCGTGCATTTTGAATTGCATTTTTCGCCTTTCAAAAAAAGTTTTTCTCTTTCCGTTCTGCATTGTTTACATACTGACCCTGTATATCTTGACATCTATTAAAATCCTCCGAAAAAATTTTTAAAAACTATACTCTTCTTGGTTTTGGCGGACGGCATCCGTCGTGAGGAACGGGGGTTACGTCCTTAATAGCCGCAACCATAAGTCCTGATGCATACAAGCCTCTGATGGCTGTTTCTCTTCCCGGCCCAGGGCCGTTAACAAAAACTGCAACTTGTTTTACGCCCATATCCAAAGCCTTTTTGCCTACTGCATTTGCTGTCATCTGAGCGGCGAACGGAGTTCCTTTTTTTGCTCCTTTAAATCCCGAACCGCCTGCCGATGCCCAAGCCAAAGTATTTCCTTTGTCGTCAGCTATAGTTACTATTGTGTTATTGAAAGTAGATTGTATATAAGCTCTTGCTATTCCGCCGACATATTTTATTTTCTTTTTTACAACCGGTTTTTTTACTTCTGCCATTATCTTATTCCCTCCGAAAACTGTTTTTTATATTTTATGTCCGGTAATTATTTTTTTGATTCTGCTGCTTTTCCGGCTCCTACTGTTTTTCTCTTTCCTCTTCTTGTTCTGGCGTTCGTTTTTGTTCTCTGGCCTCTTACAGGAAGATTTCTTTTATGTCTTGCGCCTCTGTAGCTTCCGATGTCAATAAGTCTCTTGATGTTAGCCTGAATTTCTCTTCTCAGGTCACCTTCGACTTTATATTCTTTCGTTATAAGATTGTTGATCTGGTTGACTTCGCTTTCCGTCAAATCTTTTACTCTTTTGGCTGGATCAAGATTAAGTTCGGCTATGATAGCATTTGAAAGTATCGGTCCGATACCGTAAATGTATCTGAGCGCAACATCTAATCTCTTTTGTTTAGGTAAATCTACTCCGGCAACTCTTGCCATTATTTATGTCCCCCGTTAAAAAATATTACTTATATCAATTTAAAAAAAATTAGCCCTGTCTCTGTTTGTGTCTAGGATCTTCACAGACGACTCTTACTACGCCTTTTCTTTTTACAACTTTACACTTCTGACAGATAGGTTTTACTGATGCTCTAACTTTCATTTAAAATACTCCTGAATTTATTTGTCTCTGTAAGTAATTCTTCCTCTCGTCAAATCATACGGAGAAAGCTCAACTTTGACCTTGTCACCCGGCAAAATTTTAATGTAGTGCATTCTCATCTTTCCGCAGATATGCGCCAAAATGACATGCCCGCCTTCAATTTCAACCCTGAACATTGCATTAGGCAAAGATTCTAGGATCTTCCCGGCTACTTCAATTTTTTCTTCTTTGCTCATTTGTTTTCCTTGGTCAGATTTTAGTTAAAATCTCATAACCACTTTCCGTAACTGCGACGGTATGCTCAAAGTGGGCGCATAAACTTCCGTCTCTTGTTACGACCGTCCAGTCGTTAGACAATACGTCAACGTAATGTCTGCCGACGTTTACCATTGGCTCTATAGCAATAACCAAACCTTTTTCCAGTTTGACGCCTGTCCCGTTTTTCCCAAAATTCGGAACGCTCGGTTCCTCATGAAGATTTCTGCCGATACCGTGACCGCAGTAATCTTTCACGACTGAATAACCGAAGCTTTCAACGTATTTTTGGACTGCGTAGGAGACATCGCCCAGCCTGTTACCGGGTTTGACCTGCTCTATGCCTACATACAATGAGTCTTCCGTAACCTGCAATAATTTCTTTGTCTCATCCGACACTTTGCCGACGCTATAGGTATAAGCCGCATCACCGTAATAGCCTTCATAAATTGTGCCGACGTCAACACTTACAATATCGCCGGAAGAAAGTACGCGGGAATCATTCGGGATTCCGTGTACGAGCTCATCGTTTACCGAAACACATGCTGATGCAGGGAACCCACCATACCCCAAAAAAGCCGGTTTCATATTGAAAGATCTTATTTTCTTTGCAACAAAATTATCTATATCAAGCGTCGTAATTCCGGGCTTTACAAAACTTTTCAGCTCTTCCAAAATTTCCGCAATCGCCTTTGAGGCTATACGCATTTTTTCAATTTCGGACCGGTTTTTTAACTCAAGTTTATTACTCAAAATAACGACCCTTTACATCTTTTTTACATAATCTTCGATCTGTTTAAAAACATCTTCAGGCGGCAACATGCCGTCTATTTTTGCAAGAATGCCTTTCTTGCCGTAATAATCGATAAGAATTTTTGTCTGCCTGTCATAAACGGCAAGTCTTTCTCTTATCGTATCGGGATTATCGTCTTTTCTCTGCACGAGATTTGCTCCGCACAGATCGCAGACTCCCTCTTTTTTAGGAGGCATTGAATCCATATTAAAACTTCCGCCGCATGCCGGACAAACTCTTCTTCCGGACAGCCTTTTTACAATCTCTTCGTTTTCTGCAAGAATACAGAAAACAGCGGAAACTTTTTTATTGTCTTTTTTCAAAAAAGCGTCGAGTTCTTCGGCCTGAGCCAAAGTTCTCGGAAATCCGTCGAGCAAAAAACCTTCGCTGCAATCCGGCTTTTTCAGCCTTTTTACAACCATCTCGACTATTACATTATCCGGAACCAACTTCCCTGACGTCATATACGGAGCAAACATAGGATCGTCTTTTGCTTCTCTGATCATGTCGCCGGTTGACAGATGCACAACACCGTAAGTCTTGCTTATCGTTTTTGCCTGTGTTCCCTTACCCGCGCCCGGAGGTCCGAATAATATAAAGTTTTTCATAATTACCTTCCATAGTAATTTAACAAAAAACAAAATATATCAGTGAGGTTATGACGGAAAAACAGCATTTTAACGTCATAACCTCACAGATAGATTTGCAAATTATACATAAAATTTGATTGCAATGTCAAGCGTTTATTGAAGAGGTTTTTATTTGTTTTAAAAACTCTTTTTTCAGCTTTTTTGGCGGATCATTTTTTCAATAAGACCTGCCGCAAATGATACGAATTCCGAACAAGGTCTTTTTATGTAATAAGCCTCATTTCTTTCCGAAGGGACGTGGCTTTCTTTTTTACCGTCGGGCAGAGCAAGCAGTTTTCTGCATATTATTGAGCCGAACTCACTCTCAAATTCGCCTGCAAGTTCCTGAATAAGCTTATAATGCTCTGCTTTTGCCTTTTGGTCTTTCGGATCGGCATATCCGTACTTTAAACCTGCAATCATAAACATTGCCGTGACGGCGCCGCATACTTCGCGGAGCCTGCCCATACCTCCTCCGAACGACGAAGTCAGCTTTAACGATGTTTCAAAATCCATATTTACTTCTTTACAGAAAGGGCAAAAAACAGACTGACAGCAATTGTAGCCGTCTTTAAAAATCTTTTCTGCCTCTTGGGCTTTAGCCATAAAGAAACCTTCCTTTTTTATTTTTTATCCTCTCAGTTTTTATTATAATCCATAAATAGATTTTAGTCAAAGGTTTTTATATTTTAAAAATAAAAATCTTATTGATTTTTAGAGTATTTTAGACTATACTTGTGTTAGGGAAAAAGACGATTATTGTTCATAGCTTCCGATATTTGCAGACTTAGCGCAGCACGGAGGTTTTATGGCAATCCCTGAACGCAAAGATTTTCTAAGGCCTGTTTTAAAGGCATTTTCGGACAGTACGCCGAAAAGGCACAAAGAGGCCGTTGTTCTTGTTGCCAAAATTTTAAATCTTACAGATGAAGAAGCAAAACAGCTTGCAATGCATGCAACGGAAACTATTGTTGAACAAAGAGTATCATGGGCAATATTTTTACTCGTCAGAGCAGGCATGCTTAAAAAAATGGGAGACAACGGATTCTACTCAATATCGCCTTCAGGATTAAAAGCCTTAAACACAACCACAGACATCAACGCATTGCTTTAACGGCAGAAGCTTGGCAGCTTGGAAGCTGAGCAGCTTAGCAACAATGCTGACGGCAGAAGGCAAAAAGTTTAGCAAAAGCCTTAACACCGAAACAAAAAATCAAAAACTATAATCTTATATGATTTTTCAATGTTTTTCTTTTACACAATTTTAATGTATAATTCAGTTGAGATATTGATTGTTGCAATTTAACAGAGAGGATTTATGCTGAAACTCAAACGTAAAGAATGTGTAAAACCTGTCCTTGAAGCTTTTTATGACGGCAAAGCAAAGACACAGGAACAAATAGAAGCTGTCGTCAGTCCTATTTTAAGACTTACAAGTAAAGATTTACAAAATTTACTGCCAAGCAAAATCTCTGCAGTTATTACCGACAGAATATTATGGGCAATGTCTTACTTGCAAAAAAAAGAATTTATTGTAAAAGTAGGAACCAAAGGCCTTTACAAAATAACCGCCTCCGGCCTAAAAGCCCTTGCCAGAAACACATCAGACGACTGGAAGTTCTGATGTTGGAAGCTGGGAAGTTTGGCAGCTTAGCAACGACGCTAACGACAGAAGCTGAGAAAAAACCTTAATCCCGAAATAAAAAATCACAAAATAAAATCTTATATGATTTTTCAATGTTTTTCTTTTGACATAAAAAAGCATTTAATTCCCTAAAATTTTAGAAAAAACATCTTTGAAGCAATCTGGTATCAATTCAGGATACTGTCTCAAAACACTTATAATTGCTTGTTTTAATTCATTATTGTTCTTATATCTTTTTAGTTGTGGAAAAATTTCTTTTACTGCTGTTTCTAATTCATGTCCATTATGTTCCAAATATTCAACAGGAACATTAACATGTAAGCCATTTACATATTTTATTGTTCTAATATTTAAAACATCAATAAAATTTAGTTTATCTTTTAATTTATCCATAATACTATCAGATATATTTTGTATATTTTGTTTGAAATCACTTATAAAATCTCTATTTAATACAAATGTTTTTTTTAATTTCAATTCCTCTGGATTAATAGGATTCTTGACATCGTATAAAAGTATTATAGCAATAAGCAAAGGATCCAATATACAGTTTTCAATAGAATACCTTTCATTTTCAGCAAGCACAAATATTTTATCTTTTGTAGAATTTTGCTTATCCCAATCCAAGACACCACATACGTTTGAATCTGGAGCAAATCCATCAACAATACAACGCACTCTATTGCAATCTCCAGAAACTTCTGTTTTTTTTACCCCTGAAGCGATAAAATTCAAACTAATATCATCAGACATATAACCATAATCTACTAATATTCTATAAATATTACTCAAATTTACAGTATCATATTCACTTTCTGTTATAACATTTTTTCTATTCATGTACGATATAGACAATGGAAGCCCATATGCCAACTTTTTCAATATAAAATCTTTATCTTTTTTTCTTACCCTATTTGCATTATCAGAACTTACATAATATAGACATTCGTCTTTTGCAAGAGCCACCGTTGTTGGAGAATGGGTCGTAAGAATTACACTAATCCCATGTTTTTTTACAAATATTTCATCCAACAAATATAATAAATTTTTAATCATTGATGGATGCAAAGAACAATCGAGCTCATCCAATAGGAGCAACTTCGCTCCTGACATTTTATTGCTAATTGAAGAGAATAAACTTATAACAACCGATAATAAAGTTTTTTCTCCACTTGATATATCTGAAACAAGAAAAAAATCTCCATTGCCATTTTTACAAACGACATTATATTGCGAAGAAAAATCTATAATTTCTGGTTCTTCAAATCTAAAATTCAAATTTATCTGTTTATTCAAAATATCATTAAGGATATCCCAAGGCTTATTCCCATATTTGCTTATAAACTCAATATCATTTAAATAGGGTTTACCTTCCATCTGGCATATAAAATTATTTATCATCAACATTTTATAATCACGAAAAATATCCCCCAAAAAATTACCTTCAAACGGTTGTAATTTGAAAATTTTTTCATAGATCCATGTTTTAATTTGATCTTTTGTTGGATTTGGATATCCTGTTTCAATATCCTTGATTAAATCTCTAAACACATATACTTTACTACCTATAGTAATCTTATTCTCCATAGGAACTGGAGATTTCTGAATAATAGCATTATGTATACTTGTAGCATGAGCATTTATACTGCCACTACTATTTGCCACTATCTTACTTTGTATTGAAATGAAACTCTCTTTCACAATATCTTTTTTATCTATGACATTTCCATCTATTGAAATAATACCCTCATAAATAGCATTTAAAAAATGGGTTTTACCTGAGCCATTTTCTCCTGTCAAAATAATAAATTTTTGTGGTATTGAATCAAAAACAGTAGATTTTCTAAAAGATTTATAAATATTTTTAACAATAAAATTCACAAAACCTCATCCAAAAAAAATGCATTAAAAACAATAGAATTATAACATCAACATTTTGATTTGTCAATTTATATATTTTTAAAATAAAAAAACTCTCAATCATTTTAACTTGAGAGTTTTTATTTATATTTTCTGCAACTTGCTGTTGGGCGGATTTGCGAAGCAAAACGAAGTAAGATTTTGCGTGAGGCGAAGAATTTTTAAAGCAAAATTGCCGTTAAAACGACTAGAAGATTTTTAAAAGAAAAATGACGATTTAAAAATTGCAGTGTGCGTAAGTGAAACGGCACATAAGATTTTTAAATCGTCATTTTAAATTAAAAAGATTCGGTTGCTTATTTGACGTTGAACCAACGACCCTTGATACGTCCCTCTTTCATAAACCCTTCATAATGCCTCATAATCAAATGAGACTCTATCTGGCCTATGGTGTCAAGCGATACGCCGACAACGATAAGAAGCGATGTTCCTCCGAAGAAGAAAGGCGCTCCCATAAATGATCTGATATAATCCGGAAGAACTGCTATGCCGGCAACAAACAATGCGCCGCCAAGCGTTACTCTTTCAAGAACTCTTTGAATATAATGAGCCGTAGGATCGCCCGGTCTTACTCCCGGTATAAATCCGCCGGACTTTTTCATATTCTCGGACAAATCTTTCGGATTAAAAGAAATTGAATTGTAAAAATAACAGAAAAATATTACAAGAGATGCGTAAACCGCGTTATATATAAGCGAACTGCGGTTAAACCATTCAAGTATCTTTTTAGACAAAGGTATTCCGAATACCGTCCAATCCGGAGCAAACTGCGCTATCGTAAGAGGAGCAGACAAAATGGATACCGCAAAAATAACCGCGATAACACCCGACTGGTCAACTTTAATAGGCAAAAACGAAGTCTGGCCGCCGTACATTTTTCTGCCGACCATTCTTTTTGCATAGTGAACCGGTATTCTTCTCTGAGCAGTTTCAACCCATATAACTACGGCCAAAACTACCAAAACCAAAGCCACAAGGACCAATGCAAGAAGAATTGACAATTCATCCATACGGACAAGTTTTATTACTCCTAAAGATGCCGAAGGAAGCCTTTCAACGATACCTGCAAAAATTATAAGCGAAATACCGTTACCGATTCCTCTTTCCGTAACCTGTTCTCCAAGCCACATAATAAGAACCGTTCCCGTTACAAGCGTCATAACGGTCATCGTCATCCATGCCATCGTAGGATCCAAAACTATAGGCATTCCGCTCGGAGTAGGCATTCTTGTTATAGCCATAGTCAAGCCGAATGACTGTATAGCGCCGAGTATAAGCGTAGCGTATCTTGTAATCTGTGTTATTTTTTTTCTTCCCTGCTCTCCCTCTTTTGCAAGCCTGTCGAGATAAGGTATGACATGCGCACCCTGCATCAAACTCATTATAATGGATGCGTTAATATACGGCATTATTCCCATGGAAAATACTGACATCCTGTTTAATGCACCGCCGGAGAACATATCAAGAAATCCCAGCAACCCGTTGCTGTTAGCGGCAAAAAGAGACTTGACAGCCTCAGCATTAATGCCAGGTATAGGAACTGACGCTCCTATTCTGTAGGCGATAATGATCGCAAGGGTAAATAAAACTTTATTTCTCAATTGAGGAATTTTGAATACGTCGCCGAATGTTTTTAACATTGTCTCACCTTTGTATATAGGGATTTTATTCTTTAAAACGCAAAAAATTTAAAACTATGCTTCAACTACAACTGCTTTACCGCCCGCTTTTTCAATTTTTTCTTTTGCTGTTTTTGAAAAAGAGTTTGCCGAAATATTCAACTTTTTGTCTATTGTTCCGTTTGCAAGAACCTTTACGAGTTTTCCTTTCTTAATGATTCCGGCTTCTTTAAGTTTTGCAACGGTAACTTCGTCGCCTGAGTTAAACTTTGATGCTATAACATCCAAATTTACGATTTCATATACTGTTTTGAATGCCGTATTATTGAAACCTCTTTTAGGCATTCTTCTGACGATAGCTGTCTGACCGGCTTCAAAAAAAGACATCTTGCTGCCGTCGCCGGATCTTGCTTTCTGGCCTTTGCTTCCTCTGGTAGAAGTTCTACCGTGACCCGAACCGACTCCTCTGCCGATGATTTTCTTTCTGTGCCTTGAACCTTCCGCAGGTTTTAATGTATTTAATCCTATCATATTTCTGCAACCTCTTTATTTCTTATTTTTGCAACATCCTCTTTAGTTCTCAAACTTTTGAGAGCTTCTATTGTAGCATATACTACGTTAAAAGGATTTGCAGTTCCCATCGATTTTGTAAGAATGTCTTTTATTCCGACCGCTTCAAGAACAGCTCTTACAGAACCGCCGGCGATAACGCCTGTTCCGGGGACGGCAGGTTTAAGCAAAACTTTTCCTGCTCCGCTTATGCCTATAACGTCATGAGGAATGCTTGTATTTCTGATAGAGACGCCTACCATATTTTTCTGCGCTCTTGCGCTTCCTTTTTTGATTGCAGCCTGAACTTCGTTTGCTTTACCGAGACCGCAGCCAACTTTTCCTGCTCCGTCTCCGACTACGACAAGCGCGTTAAAGGACATTCTCTTTCCGCCCTTAACAACTTTCGTAACTCTGTTAACGGATACTACGGTTTCTATCAAACCGCTTTCATTTTCTTTGTTAAATTTATTGTCAGCCAACTTATCCTCCCGACTATAACCATATAAAAATTTTTAGAATTCCAATCCGCCGGCTCTTGCTTCTTCCGCAAGGGCTTTTATTTTGCCTTCGTACGATTTACCGGCTCTGTCAAAAACAACCGACTTAATATTCTTTTCGGCGGCTTTCTGGGCAACGAGTTTTCCTACCGCTTTTGCGGCTTCGACCGTATCGTTCGATTTCAACTTGCCTTTAAGTTCTGCAGATAACGTAGACGCCGCTGCAAGAGTAACTCCCTTGACGTCGTCAATAATCTGGGCATAAACATGTTTATGTCCGCATTTTACGTTTAATCTAGGTCTTTCCGTTGTTCCTGAAATTTTGGTTCTGACTCTTTTCTTTCTGAAATCTGATCTTATTTTTGACCCTTTCATTACTATATCCTCTTTTTTATCAAGAAGTTTAGAAGTTTTTCAACTTCTTCCGCTTGTAAACATCTTTTATTTTCAAACAACCGGATCCGTCATTTTATTTTATGACGGAAAATTCAGCTTACTTCTTTGCTCCGGCCGCTGCTGCTTTACCGGCTTTTCTTATAATCTTTTCACCGGTATATCTGATGCCGAACCCTTTATAAGGTTCAGGCGGTTTTACCGCTCTGACTTCGGCTGCAAAAGCTCCTACTGCCTGTTTATCGGCGCCTGTGATCGTAAGAACCGGCATTTTATCCGAGTTCATAGATACGACGACTTTAACGGTTTTAGGAACTTCTTTTGTAACGGTATGAGAAAAACCGACGGTAAGAGTCAATTGGCTGCCTGTTAAAACAGCTTTAAAACCAAGACCGTTCAATTCGAGCTCTTTCTTATATCCGTTGACAACGCCTTCAATCATGTTGACGATAAGACCTCTGATAAGCCCTTGAAGCATATTAGCTTCTCTGGTCTGTTCTTTCATTTCAAGAATAACAGAACCTTTATCGAGCTTAACATCCAACCTCTCATCTATCTTCTGAGAAAGTTTTTCTTTTGCACCAGAAACTTCAAGTACTCCGTTCTTAAATTCTACTTTAACTTTTTCAGGTATTGCTATTGGCTTTCTTCCTAAGCGACTCATTTTGCAACCTCAATATAAAAATTTACCAAACGTAACCGATCAATTCACCGCCGATTTTAGCATCTTTGGCTTTCTTGCTTGCCATCATTCCTTTTGGCGTAGAAATAATAGCAACACCGAAACTGCCGAGTACCTTAGGCAAATCTTCATAGCCTTTGTATATTCTCAACCCCGGTTTTGAAACTCTTTTCAAACCGCTGAGAGCAGGTTTACCGTTTAAATCATATTTCAGGTAAACTCTTAAAACTCCCTGCTTTTGATCTTCTATGTTCTTATAATTTGTAATATAACCTTCGTCTTTCAAAACTTTTGCAATTTCAGTTTTTATTTTTGACGCGGGAATATCAACTTTTTCGTGTAATTTGGAATTTGCGTTCCTTATTCTCACAAACATGTCTGATATAGGATCTGTAATCATTACCAACCTCTTTCTAATTTTGTTTTACTTTAAAATTTTTCTTTCTGTTACCAACTTGACTTTGTTACACCCGGAATTTCTCCGTTATGCGCAAGTTTACGGAAACAAATTCTGCACAGACCAAAATCTCTGTAGTAGCCTCTAGGTCTTCCACACAGGCGACATCTGTTCCTGTACCTAGTTGCAAACTTCTGAGGTTTGCGCATTTTTGCTTCTGCTGATAGTGTTGCCATAATAACCTCTTTTTTTTATTTTACGTTCTCTATAAACATCTTATGGTTTTTATTTTTAAAAATTTAAAACTACTTCGTTTCTCTTTTCTTAAACGGCATTCCGAGATATTCCAAAAGTTTCTTGGCATGCTCGTCTTTTTTTGCCGTGGTTACAAACGTAATATTCATTCCTCTTGCTTTATCGGACTTTTCAACGTTGATCTCAGGGAATATATACTGTTCTGTAAGACCGAGATTAAAATTGCCTCTGCCGTCGAATTTATTAGGTTCGATTCCTCTGAAGTCTCTGATTCTGGGCATAGCAACGTTTATCAGTCTGTCCAAAAATTCATACATTAAAGCGCCTCTGAGAGTTACTTTTATCCCTATAGGCATTCCTTCACGTATTTTAAAATTTGAAACTGACTGCTTTGCTTTACAGACAAGCGGCTTCTGGCCGGTTATCGCAGCAAGCTCGTCGCTGGCAGTTTCAACAACTTTAATATTTTCTTTTGCTTCCGAAAGACCGATATTAACAACGATCTTTGAGAGTTTCGGAACTTCGTTGATGTTTTTAAATCCGAATTCTTTTTCCAAAACCGGTACTACATTCTTTAAATAAATTTCTTTCATTCTAGGAACTTGATTCATATTTCTTTTCCCTTGTTAAACTATTATTTCACCGCATTTTCTGCATACTCTTACTTTTTTGCCGTCTGAGAGCTTATCAAATTTCGGTCTGTTAGGCTTATTGCATTTAGGACAGACAAGCATAACGTTTGAAATCGAAATAGGAGATTCTTTTTCCTTGATCCCGCCTACTTCTCCTCTGTTGTTGGGCTTTGTATGTCTTTTCACAAAATTAATTTTGGAAACGACTACTCTTCCCTCGTCCAAAAACAATTTCAAAACTTCACCTTGTTTGCCTTTGTCTTTGCCTGTTAAAACTACTACTTTGTCTTTCTTCTTAATGTTAAGCATATTTCTATCCTATTAATTATATTACTTCCGGCGCCAAAGAAATTATTTTGAGGAAGTTTGCTTCTCTCAATTCTCTTGCGACAGGTCCGAAAATACGGGTACCTTTCGGTTCTCCTTCATCGTTGATGATAACAGCTGCGTTATCGTCAAATCTGATGTAGGTTCCGTCTTCTCTGCGGTATTCCTTGGCAGTTCTTACGATAACGACTTTTACTACGTCGCCTTTCTTAATATTGCCGTGAGGAATTGCATCCTGGACGGAAGCGACTATAATGTCGCCGAGTCCCGCATATCTTCTTTTCATACCTTTCAATACTCTGAAACAACGAACTTTTTTTGCTCCCGAATTGTCTGCAACATTTAAAATTGATCTTTCTTGAATCATATTGATTTCCTTACGCTTTGTTTACTATCGACGTCAAAACCCATCTTTTCGTTTTCGAAAGTGGTCTTGACTCCATTATAGATACCAAATCACCGGCTTTTGATTCATTTTTCTCGTCGTGAACCGAGAATTTTGATTTCATGCTGGTAACTCTTCCGTATTTTGAATGCGCTATAGTCCTTTCAACAGAGACAATTCTTGTTTTTGCAGATTTGTCGCTGATTACTACGCCCTGCAATATTTTTCTTTTTCCACGTTCAACCATTTTTCCTTCCTACGGGACTAATTCCCTTTTTTCTGTTCTGCAAGAAGCGTTTTTACTCTTGCTATCATTTTTCTCAATTCTCTTATTTCAAGAGGATTCTTGACCGGAGCCGCTGAATTTCTGAATTTAAGTTTATAATACTTTTCTTCAAGTTCGCTGAGCTTAGCCGTCAATTCTTTGCCTGCCATGCTTTTGATTTCCTGCCAATTTTTCTGTTTCATATTTCTTTTCCGTTGTTATATTTCTTGTCTTACTAAGATTTTGCAAAGTATGGGCAATTTGTCGGAAGCAAGTCTCAACGCTCTTCTTGCGTCGACTTCCGAAATACCTTCCATTTCAAACATTATTCTTCCCGGCTTTACTACCGCTACCCAAAACGCCGGATCTCCTTTTCCTTTTCCCATTCTTGTTTCAGCAGGTTTCTTGGTTACGGGTTTATCAGGAAATACTCTTATCCAGATTTTTCCGCCTTTCTTTATGAACTTTGTCAAAGCTATACGGGCAGCTTCAATTTGGTTACTGTTTAACCAAACCGGCTCCAAAGCCTGAAGACCATACGTTCCGAAAGACAATTCGGTTCCGCCCTTGGCGTAACCTTTCATTCTTCCTCTGTGAGTCTTTCTGTATTTTACTCTTTTTGGCATCAACATATGTTTGTCCTTCCTTAACTTTTAAATAAACTACTTTCCTTCCTGTACGTTTCCTGTTGCTTCAGCCGGATTTTCAACAAGTTTTGCTTCTTCCAAAAGTTCCTTTGCGGTTTTCTGGAAATGCTCTTTTTTGAATATCCAAACTTTAACTCCGATTTTTCCCATCGTTGTATTAGCTTCGGAAAAACCGTAATCTATTTCAGCTCTGAATGTCTGAAGAGGAATTCTGCCTTCTTTAAGCCATTCCGTTCTTGCAATTTCAGCGCCGCCGAGTCTGCCGGCACACATAATCTTTATGCCTTTAGCTCCTGCCAACATCGCTTTTTCCATAACTTTTTTCATCGCTCTTCTGAAAGCAATCTGCTTTTCAAGCTGATATGCAATGTTATCAGAACAGAGCTGAGCATCCGTTTCCGGTTTCTTAATTTCCATTACGTTAACAAACGCTTTTCTCTGCGTCATCTGCTCGACTTCCATTCTAAGCGATTCCATACCCTGTCCGCCCTTACCGATTACTATTCCCGGTCTTGACGTGTAGATATTTACTCTGATGTATTTTCCTGCTCTTTCAATTCCGATTTTAGAAACTGAAGCGCTTTTTAATTTATCTTTCAAGTATCTTCTTATTCTGAAATCTTCTTCTACGAAATCAGGCATTTCTTTCAGGTTGAACCACTTGGAATCCCAATCCTTAATATAACCTATACGAACACTTTTAGGATGAATTTTATGACCCATTGAACCTTACCCTTTTTTTACCTTATTTTTATTTTCTTTAACAGCCTTAACTTCAGGCGCCGCAGACGGTTTGTTTACCGTTGCTTTTTTCTTGCTTTTCTTTGCCACAACTCCCTCATCGGTTACGATTACCGTAAGATGTGAAGTTTTTCTTTTATACGGCATTCCTCTGCCCATAGGACCCGGTCTCATTCTCTTAAGAGTAGGACCCTGGCCTACCCAGCATTCCTTAATTTTAAGGCCTGAAAAATCTTTAAGTTTGCCGGCGTTTGCTACCGCGCTTTTTAAAACCTTTTCAACAAGTTCTGTTGAACTTTTAGGCAAAAAAGAAAGAATCTCGAATGCTTTTTCAACATTCTGGTTTCTTATTACGGTCAAAACCTGATTGACTTTTCTAGGTGCGTATCTTACAAATTTTGCTATTGCTTTTGCTTGCATCTTTTTGTCCTTTGCTTTTTATGTTAACGATGTATCTTGTCTTGTCATTCCGCCGTGACCTTTAAATATTCTGGTAGGCGCAAATTCACCAAGCTTATGACCAACCATCTGTTCCGATATATAAACCGGTAACCATTTCTTTCCGTTATGAACTGCCAACGTATGTCCTACGAAATCAGGGGTAATCGTTGAATTTCTCGCCCAGGTTTTTACTATCTTTTTTTCACCGGACTTATTCAACGTTTCCATTTTTTTCAAAAGTTTGGCATCTACATAAGGACCTTTTTTTACTGACCTGCTCATTTATTTCTCCTATGCCTTAGCTTTATTCCTGTGACTTACTATCATCCAATCCCAAACCTTCTTTGGTCTTGTTTTGAAACCCTTTGCCGGCTGGTTCCATGGGCTGCGAGGCTGATTATTACCTTTAGATCTGCCTCTTCCACCACCGTGAGGATGGTCTGTAGCGTTCATGGCCGTACCACGCACATGAGGTTTCTTACCGAAGTGGCGGTTTCTTCCTGCAGAACCAATTGCCATGTTTTCATGTTCAATGTTTCCGACCTGACCCACTGTTGCGTAACACCTAACCAGGACCAATCTTATTTCTCCGGAAGGCATTCTGACGTGGGCATATTCATCTTCTTTCGCGAGTAACTGCGCAGCTGAACCTGCCGATCTGATTAACTGTCCGCCTTTTCCGGGAACTAATTCGAGGTTATGTATAAACGTACCTACAGGGATATTTGAAAGAGGAAGAGCATTACCATCTTTTATCTCGGCATCCGGACCGGACATCAGCTCATCTCCTACTTTCAAACCCTTAGGTTGTATAATGTATCTTTTTTCTCCGTCTTTATATTCAAGCAATGCTATTCTGCTGGTTCTGTTCGGATCGTATTCGATTGAAACGACTTTTGCGGGAACTCCGATTTTATTTCTCTTAAAATCGATGATTCTGTAGAATCTTTTATGTTCTCCGCCTCTGAAACGAACCATAACCTGGCCGGTATTATTTCTGCCGCCGGTTTTCTTTGCAGGCATTGTCAACGATTTTTCAGGCTTATTCGTCGTTATTTCCGAAAAATCTTCCATCGTGATAAATCTTCTTACAGGTGTGTACGGCTTAAATGTTTTAATTGGCATATTCTCTCTTTTCCTATTTGTCGGGCAGGAATTTTAAAAATCCATAAACCCATATTTGCTTCTTACGAAACTCTTATGCTTCGTCGACTATTGATATTTCCTGACCGTCCTGAAGCTTTACTATAGCTTTTTTCCAGTCGCTTTTATAACCTTCGCGCATTCCCATTCTTTTTGCTTTTCCTGCAAAAATCGCGGTATGTACGCTTTTTACTTTTACGTTAAACATTGTCTCAACTGCCTGTTTAATCTGGTACTTGTTGGCGTCTTTGTCGACAACGAACGTATATTTTCCTTCTTTTTCTTTCGCAACCGAAGACTTTTCGGTAATGAGAGGCTTTTTAATAATGTTTCTAATTTCCATTTTCTTTCCCTGTTTATCTGTCATTTGCCGTATGCCGCATAAAACGGTTAACGGTTTACCGCTTCTTAAAGAACCTGTTTCGCCTTAATGCTGTCTATAGCTTCAGGCGTAGTAACTATCTTCTCCGCCCACATAACCTGATAAGCGTTTAGATTTGCAATATTTTCAACAACAACGTTCTTAATGTTTTTTGCCGCTGTCTGAATAACCTCGTCTTTTTTTGCAAGAGCTATTATAACTCTTTTGTCTTCAATTTTAAGATTTTTCAAAAATTCAACGATTTTCTTCGTCTTAGGCTGTTCAAGTTTAATAAGATCAATCAAAATAAGATTGTCTTTGCTTACCAAATTTGAAAACGCCATATTAAGAGCCAAACGTCTTTTCTGTTTTGACATTTTCTGAAAATAATCTCTTGGCTGCGGGCCGAATATAATACCGCCTTTTCTCCAAAGAGGGGAGTTTTTCTGGCCGGCTCTTGCGTTACCGGTTCCTTTCTGTTTCCATGGCTTAGCGCCTGAAAAAGAAACTTCTCCTCTTGTTTTTGTAGCATGAGTTCCGGCTCTCTTGTTAGCCATATAACCTGTCGTTATTTCATGAAGCAAAACTGTTGACACTTCCGTGTTAAAAAACGCGGGAAGCTCAAATTTTCCTTTTTCTTTTCCTTCTACTGTATAAACTTTTGTATCCATTATCTTTTTGTCCTATTTACAAATTTTATTTTTTAGCTTTCTTTTCTTCTTTCTTAACAACAACAGCAGGAATTTTCTTTACTGTGTTATTTATTACAAGAGTTGCTTTCTTTACCGAAGGAACTGATCCTCTGACAAGAAGAACATTTTTTTCGACATCAACATTTACCACAAGAAGTTTCTGAATTGTAACTGTATCCTGTCCGAGACGTCCCGACATTCTCATGCCTTTCAAAACTCTCTGAGGTCCCTGAGAACCTGACGATCCTCTTGCTCTTGTTCTGTCGGATGCGCCTCTTGTTACAGGCTGCTGTCCGAAATTGTGTCTTTTAATAACGCCGGCAAATCCTTTACCTTTTGAAACGCCGGTAACATCAACGTAATCTCCGGCTTTGAAAATATCGGCTTTTATTTCCTGGCCGACAGTCAAACCTGAAACATCGTCGAGTCTTATTTCTTTCAAGACTTTTTTAGGAGATATATTATTCTTCTTAAAAAGTCCGGCCTGGGCTTTGTTGAGTTTCTTTTCTTCAACATTTGCAAACCCGAGCTGAACGGCATTGTAGCCGTTATTTTCAACTGTTTTGACGGATGTGACAACACATGGACCGGCTTCTATTACAGTAACCGGCACAAGTCTGCCCTTTTCATCGAAAACTTGTGTCATTCCAACTTTTGAACCTATTATTGATTTTAACATAATTTCTCTCTAATACAATTTTTTATTACATCTTTATTTCAATATCAACGCCAGCAGGAAGATCTAATTTCATTAATTCTTCAACTGTGGATCCTGACGGTTCACAAATATCAACCAGTCTCTTGTGAACTCTCATTTCAAACTGCTCTCTCGATTTCTTATCAGAATGAACTGATCTGTTAACCGTGTATTTCTTAATATTTGTAGGGAGTAGTATCGGACCTGTTATCGTTGCGCCCGTTCTTCTTGCTGTTTCTACAATTTTCTTAAGAGAATCATCCAACATTTTGCAATCGTAAGAACGAAGCTTAATTCTTAATCTCTGCGTTTGCGGCTGACTTGCTGTTACTTTTTCATTTGACATAGTTTATTCCTGTATAATTATTCTTTTATTTCAGTTACGACGCCCGATCCTACAGTTCTTCCGCCTTCTCTTATTGCGAATCTCAGCTGTGTTTCCATTGCTACAGGCATTATAAGCTCTATATCCATCGTTATATTATCGCCAGGCATTACCATTTCGGTTCCTGCAGGCAAATTCGCTACTCCGGTTACGTCGGTAGTTCTAAAATAGAACTGCGGTCTGTATCCGTTGAAAAATGGCGTATGTCTTCCGCCTTCTTCTTTCTTCAATATGTAAACCTGTCCTTTGAATTTCTTATGCGGCTTGATTGTTCCAGGTGCTGCCAATACCTGCCCTCTTTCGATCTGGTTCTTTTCGATTCCTCTCAAAAGGACTCCGATATTGTCGCCGGCCTGCGCATCATCCAACAACTTTCTGAACATTTCAATTCCGGTTGCTACTGTCTTTTTCGTATCTTCCGTTATTCCGACTATTTCCAAGTTGTCGCCAACTCTTACTTTTCCTTTCTCTACTCTTCCAGTAGCTACTGTTCCTCTTCCTGTTATCGAGAATACGTCTTCTACGCTCATCAAGAATGGTTTATCTACGTCTCTCTGCGGCAACTTTATATCATTGTCTACTGCATCCATCAACGCCATTATTGAATCTACTCCTTCCTGTTTGCCCTGCAATGCCAATAATGCGCTTCCTCTTACTATGCTCGTCTTGTCTCCGTCAAATCCGTACTTGGTCAAAAGTTCTCTTACTTCCATTTCTACCAAGTCCAATAATTCCTTATCTTCTACCGCGTCGCATTTATTCAAAAATACTACGATATTCGGTACGTTTACCTGTCTGGCCAACAAAATGTGCTCTCTGGTCTGAGGCATCGGTCCGTCCAATGCGCTTACTACCAAGATCGCTCCGTCCATCTGCGCTGCGCCAGTGATCATGTTCTTTACGTAATCAGCATGTCCGGGACAATCTATATGCGCATAATGTCTCTTCTCCGTAGAATATTCTACGTGGCTGACTGCTATCGTTACGATCTTTGTATCGTCTCTTCTTCCCTGTGATTCAGATGCCTTGGCTACCTGATCGTATGATATATATGTCGCTAATCCTTTGTCTCCCAATACCTTCGTTATCGCTGCTGTCAATGTCGTTTTGCCGTGGTCCACGTGTCCTATCGTTCCTACGTTTACATGCGGTTTTGATCTATCAAATTTCTCTTTTGACATCTTTTTCTCCTTTGCTTTTTATACTATTATATTTTCTTTTCCAAAATTTTATCTGCTATCTGCTTAGGAACTTCTTCATAATGTGAAGGTTCCATTGAATAGTTTCCTCTTCCCTGCGTCAACGAACGAAGCGTAGTTGAATAACCGAACATTTCTGACAAAGGAACGTTGGCTTTTATATGCTGAACTTTGTTCCTTGAATCCATGTTCATTATTTTTCCTCTTCTTGAATTCAAATCTCCGATTACGTCTCCCATATAATCTTCGGGAACGACGACTTCGGTTTTCATGATTGGTTCGAGAATTATAGGATTTGCTTTTTTACATGCATCTTTGAACGCCATTGATCCTGCGATCTTAAATGCCATTTCTGAAGAGTCGACTTCATGGAACGAACCGTCAGTCAATGTAACTCTTATGTCTACTACAGGATAACCCGCCAGTGTTCCCGCAGTAAGAGCTTCCTTAATACCTTTTTCAACTGCCGGTATGTATTCTCTTGGAATAACACCGCCGACAATTTTGTTGACGAATTCAAATCCTTTTGCGGCTTCAAGAGGCTCTGCCGTAATAACAACATGGCCGTACTGACCTCTACCACCGGTCTGTCTGATGTACTTAGATTCTGCTTCTGCAGATTTTCTGATTGTTTCTCTGTATGCAACCTGAGGCCTTCCGACGTTTGCCTGAACGTTAAATTCCCTTCTCATTCTGTCTACGAGAACTTCAAGATGAAGTTCGCCCATACCTGAAATAATGGTCTGGTTTGTTTCTTCATCGGTTCTGACCGTAAACGTAGGATCTTCTTCGGCAAGTCTGCTCAAAGCGTTTGCAAGTTTTTCTTCATCCGCTTTTGATTTAGGCTCAATAGCAACCGAGATAACCGGATCCGGAAAATCCATTGATTCAAGAACTACCGGACTTGCTTCGTCGCAAAGCGTGTTACCTGTCGTCGTATTTTTCAATCCGACTACGGCAGCAATATCGCCCGCTCTTACTTCTTTGATTTCCTCTCTGTTGTTTGAATGCATTCTTACGATACGAGATATTCTTTCCTTGTTGTTTTTACCAGGATTGAGTACGTAAGAGCCGCTGTTCAAAGTTCCGGAGTACACTCTGATGTAGGTCAGCTTTCCTATAAAAGGATCTGCCTGTATTTTAAATGCAAGCGCTGCGAAAGGAGCATTATCGTCAGCAGGTCTTGCAACTTCTTCATTAGTTTCAGGATTTATGCACTTCAAATCTTTTCTGTCAAGAGGCGAAGGCAAATAATCACATACCGCATCCAACATAGGCTGTACGCCTTTGTTTTTGAATGCCGTTCCACACAATATAGGTATTAATTTTATTTTGAGTGTTGCATTTCTGATTGCCTGTTTGATCTGAGCCTGGGTAGGTTCTTTTCCTTCCATATAAGCGTTCATAACATCTTCGCTGTGGTCTGCGAGCAATTCTATCATGTGAGCTCTGTACTGTTTTGCTTTTTCTACTAAGTCTGCCGGAATATCGGTAACGTCAAATTTTGCGCCTAATTCTTCGCCGTCCCAAATATGAGCCTTCATTTCCACCAAGTCTACTATTCCTTTAAATTCAGATTCCTGTCCTACCGGAATCTGTATAGGAAGAGGGTTTGCTCCAAGTTTTTCTCTGACCTGGTCAACAACCATATAAAAATCTGCGCCTATTTTATCCATTTTGTTGGAAAATATGATTCTCGGAACGTGATACTTATCCGCCTGTCTCCATACAGTTTCCGACTGAGGTTCAACTCCGTTTCCAGAGTCAAACACAACGACCGCACCGTCTAAAACTCTAAGAGATCTTTCAACTTCAGCCGTAAAATCAACGTGGCCGGGAGTATCGATTATGTTAAACTGCATATCCTGCCATTTACAATAGGTTGCCGCTGAACATATAGTAATACCTCTTTCTCTTTCCTGTTCCATCCAGTCCATAGTAGCAGCGCCTTCATGAACTTCACCTATTTTATGTGTTCTTCCCGTATAATACAGGATTCTTTCGGTCGTCGTCGTTTTTCCTGCATCAATGTGAGCTGTAATACCGAAATTTCTAATCTTCTCTAATGCGAATTCTCTAGCCATTTGATTCCCTCAAAAATTTATTGTGCCGCAATTTGCATACGGACTTTTGTTTCAAAAACAAAAAAGTAAAAAAAACATTAACGCATATTTTTTGCGTAAATATGCATTATTTTTTTACATTAAACAGTAAAAAAATACAGACCTTCCGCATTGTCCCCGCTTTCAAAACAGCGACGACGCAATGCAGACAAGTTTGTGAATTATACATTATTCAGCCGGCAATGTCAATAGTCGCAAAAACCAAAAATATCATAATTCCAATAACAACTGTCCGCATGTATATATTGTATACAGGCAGTTTAAAGCATTCTTGTAAAAATTTTGTAAAATTGTTGTAAAATGATTGAATTCAATATTATTTTATACTATACTTTGTCAGCATGAAAAAGATTATCGGCTTATTTTTATCTTTAATTATACTATTGTCGCCTTTAAGCGCCGGAACTTATATTAAAGCGAAAAACTTTAATATAGAAAACGGAGCCCGGGGCATTTCCGATATCATTAAAGTGCAATGCGCTGTTTATAACCAGACAAAACGCTTTATATTGAATATCGGCAACATTATAAGCAGAGATGTTTCTGCAATGCTGGCAGACGCATCACATAAAAAAGATTTGTCTTTTTCGGCAAATGACAATATATTTTTTACATCCGAAAAAAACTCGATCGCAAATTCTTCTCTTTCTTTCGCAAAAACGGACAAAGGCATCGTATTTCATGCGGCAGACACCTCAACTTTAATGCTTATTCTGTTTATTCTCATAGCATTTTTGATTAGATATCTGGGACTGCTGCGCCTTTTTTATGATAATATTATTATTAAAACAAATATTTTACTAGAAACACATAAATTCAATTTATGTGTTTTTTATTTTGGGGGATCAAATTTATGAATTTCAAAAAAAATGTGGCTTTTTTTACGGCTTTATGCCTTGTGATTACGCTGTTGCCGGCAAATATATTTGCATCGGTAAAAGACCGGGACGCCATAAACGCCGATTCCCTTAAAATACAAACTCTGATTCCTGCCGATTACGGCAAAATAGTTTACGAGTCTGACGCCAAAAGCAACCTTCTCGTTGTCAATATACAGGACCTTCATTCTAACTATTTTGTGCAAAAAAACATAACAAATATATTGGAAGCCCTTGATAAAAACTATGATATTTCAAACGTTTTTATAGAAGGCGGCTACGATAATATAAATTTGGCATGGCTTAAAAACATTAAAGATGAATCTTTCAGAAACAAATTATCAGAAAAACTTTTTGCTTCAGGCAGACTTACCGGGGCCGAATATTTTACGTACCTGTCAGGCAGAGAAAATTTTCTAAAAGGACTTGAAGACAAAAACATACACAAAGACAATCTGAAAAGGCTTGCGGATTTAATGTCAAAACAAAAAACATTTGATTTAGAACTGCAAAAAATAAAAGCAGATATTGATTTTTTAAGCAATTCAGTTTTCTCAAGAGACAACAGAAAACTCGCAAAAATTCTTGATAAATTCCACAAAGGATCTTTAAGCACTGAAGAATATTATCTGCGCCTATTCAAACTGCTTGATAAGGCCGCCAAATATCCTGAAAGATATAACGGAATAATTCCTTTGACGTCTTCCTCTTTTAAAACGATCAATACTTATTTATATATTGCGCAAATGCAGATGCCGGACAATAAAGCTTTATTAAAAGATGCGAAAGCATTTGTTTCCATGCTAAAAGGAAAACTCCCTTCCGATGAATATAAGAACCT
This sequence comes from Endomicrobiaceae bacterium, assembly GCA_963666965.1. Lineage (GTDB taxonomy): Bacteria > Elusimicrobiota > Endomicrobiia > Endomicrobiales > Endomicrobiaceae > Proruminimicrobium. The sequence continues at coordinate 571,216 of OY762939.1, read as the reverse complement.
TGAAACAGAAACTGTAAAATTTACCGATTCAAAAAAAATACCGGCGGCATTTAAAAATATTGCGGTAAATTACGGGATTAATCTTTCCAAGGATTACCCTGCTTTAAATAAATTTATCACGGGCAGCATGATTGCCGCAAATATCAATCCTATGGATCTTATATCGGAAGACAGAATTCTTATAAACACCCTCAGGCAGGCGTTTTCAAAAAATGAGACGGAATACGAAATTTCTTTTCTGTCGGACTTTTATACGGTATTTAAAGACTATATGTCGACAAATTTAACTGCCGGCAATTATCAGTATTTTATTTCAAAAAACAAAAAATTCGCCGATATTTATACAAAATACACTGTAGTAAACAGACTTAAAAATTTAACTCCTTATTTTGCTGAACTTAATAAATATTACGAAATAAACAATGACAGAAACTTAATTTTTACAGACAAAATTTTAAACAATAAGAACGTAAACTACGTCGCTTCACCTCAGGGCAAAAATATTTTTGAACGTTCCGGAGATATCGTAGTCGTTGTAAGCGGAGGATTCCATTCAAAAGGACTCCAGGAGCTTTTCAAAGATAAAAATATAAGTTTTGTGACAATAACTCCCGCAATAGAAAATATTGAGAATACCGAAAAAATTTACAGAAATATGATAAGAGAAGAAGTCTCTATTGACGCAAACGCTCTGAGTTTTACAATAGCCTCAAGCGTAAGCGATTTTCTTAAGTTTAATATGGCTGTAAATGCCGGTCTTGAAATTCTCGGCGGCGCTTATTCAAAAGAAACAATTGAAGCCGTAACTGAAGAATTAAAAGCAATGGTTAAAGATGAAGTTACAGTTGAATTTGATAATGACAAAACAACAATAACAGCAGGAACAAGAAAAATTACACTTACAAACGATAACGGCACAATTAAAAATACAACTGCCGAAGAAAACTTTGACGAATACTCTCAGGCTGAAATAAATTCATCTTATATAAATTTTCTTTTTGAAAATAATCCTGAATTAAATTTTTCAAACGGACTTATTTTTGAACTCAGAAATGCGGAAAACAATAATATAATCAGCATAAAAGGAATAGATCTTTCGGTAATAGCAAGACTTCCTGAGCTTATTCAGCAATATCTTTACGAGAGCCTTCCTCAGACAGTAAAAAACAAAATGAATCCGCCAAACCCGCCTGCAGTTTTGATAACCGACAATAATATTGTTAAGAAAATAAAAAATATCCGCAGCCCTTTTATGAGAAGATTGTCTTACAAAATTTATTCGGTAATCATTGCGCCGGTAATTGAAGCCCCTCTGTTAAACAGAATTTATAAAACAGCAAAAACAAATCCCGAAAAATCAAAGAAAATGATTTCCGATTTGCTTAACCGCCACGAGGATTTTAACAAAAACAGCAAGACAAACTATGAATTGGGAATTCAAAAAATATTAGACGCAATGGAAAGAACAAATACATTCTTTTCAAGAAATAAGATTCTTGCGTTTGCATCCGGTTTTTCAGTGAATTTATCAAACGTTGTTGTGCACGGCCAATGGAATAAAAATGAAATAGCAAGAGCTAACGGCAAAAAGATCCTTACTCTTAAAGAAAGAATTATAAAAGCATTTACAATTATTTTTATTTTGACCGCCATACCTTCCATGATTTTATCAATGCCGGGAGTAAGTGACGTTTTCAGCAATTTATCATCAATACCGATTGTATCTACAGTATTAACGGGAATTGACGCTTCTTCCTACATCGACGTAACTAAAAATTCGGAATTGAGACAAGCGCAGGTTGTTGAAATAATGGAAAGAATTCAGGACTTGGACTCGTCAAACACAAGCATTTATTACAGCGAACTTATAGGCATTCAGAAAGATCTTATAAGCGAAGAATATATAGCCTCAATGGCTGACGCCAACTATATAAAATGGTGGAAAGAACAGCTTGCTGTTGTAGAAGACCAAATCGCAGACGGATTATCAATAATAACAGCTGACCCGGCTCTTAAAGAAAAACTTGACGGCGCTTATACGCAAAAAGACCAGGGTTTTTTGCAAATCCTTTCATTAAGGAACAACAATGACGAATTATTAAAAATAATAAATGATTTGAACCAGCCGAGAGATTACAGATATTATGCCCATATGGTTCTTATGGCTTCAGAAACTTATACGCCGAAAGAAGGAGAGTTTTCGGAACTGTTCGACAGACAGGCGACTCTTGACTGGGTAGGACAGGAAACAACTGAGGACAAAACCAATTTCGATGCAAAAGTTGCAAGCTATTTAATGAATTATCTTTATGAAGCCAACGTATCGGCAAAAGATATTCTGCGCAATTCAAGACTTGTTTTAAACGGCGAAACAAATATTGCCGCAAGATCGGATCTTTCTTATAGCATACCGGCCGGGACACTGTCATCGCTTGCAGCACATGAGTTGGGGCACAGAAGATTATTCAATATGCTCGGCTCAAAAAGCAGCTATCTGTTATCGGGAATTGGAGAATTATACGCTTATTCCATACAACACACCCTTTCGCTTGAATTAAATGTTCCGGTTCATAACGTAAGTCCGAAATCTATATCGGAAATGATGGATCAGACTGAAGTTCATGATGCAGGAAACATGGTAATAGATTCAATACAAACAAATTTTGGAAATGAATATATGCCTCTTTTGTCCAGATCGGTAGAAGAATACCAGATGAGCCTTGATTCAGATCCGAAAATATCAATAAGAGAAACTGTTCTTAACATAGTAAACATATTTGCAGACAAAGTCGTTGACCAGGAAATACAAAACAATACGCTTACAACAAGCAGAGCTGAAAGAAAAAAAGAAATTGTAATACAGCTTATGAATTACGAAAATTATTTTGGAGATTTTATTGAATCGTATTTAGATAATCCGCTGGTAAAGGAAATTAACGACTATTTCCTTTCCAATTTAAAAGGAACTGACAACGAATATGATTTTTTCAACAGACTGCTGACCATAAGAGCCGAGCTGAACAAACCGGACGGTTCCTTCACGCCTACAATTGAAGAACAATCTTCTTATGCAATATGGAAATATATGCTTGAGGGTCTTGACTCAACTATAGTAAACAGCGAACCTACCATAAACAAACTGAATCTGTCTGAAAAATATCATTCTGTTTATACAGACGAACAGATAACTTTTATAAAAATAACCGAAATGCAGAATGAAAAAACAAAAGACAGTTTAGTGTCGGTGATCAATAATAAAAATATGGATATGAAATACAGATTTTACGCCTATATGCTTGCATTAAAGAGATTCAACGCCGATGATTCGATCGCTTCTCTTATGGACAAAAAGGCAATCACAGAATATCTTTCCGATTATACCGACTCTTCACATTTTTCAAGCACGCTGAGCGGAATATACGAATGGCAGACTCTTTGCGCAATGGTAAGTTTTGTTTCGGGCAATACTTTGGACTCATACACAATAGGCAATCTTCTTTTCAAACCGACAATACTGTCCGGCGAAGTAGATCCGGAAAACACAAATTATGTTTACAACATATACGTCTATAATTACGTCAAAGAATACTTAAAAGATATTTCTTCAAACCCTGTAATCTATGCGGCAGTTGCAAATGACATAAATTCTCTGACCGATACAAAAATATTCATGTTAAACACAAAAGAAGAATTTACCGGCATGTTTGTAAACATGAGCATACTTAAAATATCACGCACACTTTCGCTTGATGAATCTTTGCCTGCAGTCACGGCGATAAATCAGAATTCTACCGCTGCAGACATAGGAACTGTTCTAAGTTCAAAAATATACAGTGTGTACGGCGAAGACGGATTGGACATACTGGGACAGGCCGTAAAAGACCAAATAGTCAATTCAGACCAAAAAATGACTATGACCAGAAATATGCTTTACGGAGTATTGTCGATATTTGAAACTAAAATTCAAGATACAAACATAAAAAATATCGATATTGAAAAGGTTTTACAGGAATCTATAGACCAGTATCTGCAGCAAAATTCATTTACCTCATGCAAGCTGCCGGTAAAAGATATGGCCACCGGTTATTTTATCAGTTCTTATCTGACTGAGGCGGATAAATTATTTACAGAACAATCCAGACGGGAAACACTTGAAAATTTTATAACTTATGCAAATACAACAGGTTTTTCATATCAAGATGCGGCTGAACTTAAAAAACTTCTTACTGCAAGCGCAGATCAATACAGCACATTTACAATAGACAGCGCAAAAGCAGAAACAGTAAAAGGAATAATACACCGCTACGCCGTAATCTCCGCGGAAGCCGAAATAACGGCAGGAGCTCTTCAGAGCGAGCAGAAAGACGCAAGAATCGAAGAAATAGAAACGAGCATTATGCCGACATTCAGATTCACCATAGATAATAAAATAGTTTCTAAAATAAAAAATATTAAAAACAAAAAAATAAGAACTCTTTTATACAATGCATATTCCGTAATAATAGCTCCCGTATCCGAAGCGCCTTTATTGAGCGCAATCTATAAAGCCGGTTTAACAAACGTAAAGAAATCAGATGCCTTAAAAGAAGATTTCTTTAAAAAGCATGCAGATTTTAATGAAATTACAAGAGAAGAATACGAAAAAGGAATGACAAAAATACTCGGCAAAATCAACAGAATGTATAAATTTACTCTGAAGTTGACACATTCGTCAAAAATTGCCGAGATAACTTCAACAATATCAAACGTTCTTGCCCATAAGAAATGGAATAAAAAACAAATAAAATTAGAAAAAAAGAGAATACAGGCAAAAACACCGAGACTTTTGAGATGGGCAAAAAAACTTGCCGTTACCGCCGCTTTATTTATAGGCCTTTCGGTAGGAACTCTTGCAATAATTTCTCCTTCAGATTTCGTATCCACATGCCAATCGACAGCTTATACAATAACGGCGGTCGATCACAGCAGCACAATAGGATATTATTCAAGTCTTCTTGAAATAAGAAAAAATCTTGCATCCGAAGATTTTATTCCGGAAATGATGGATATCTACTATACGCCGGTATGGAAGTATCAGCTGCACGACGTTGAAGATAAGATTGTCGACGGACTTGATACAATAATGAAAAATGAAACACTGAAAAAAGAACTGGAAAGCATTTACAGCCAGAGAGATATAGGTTATTTGAAAATATTGTCAATAAGAAAAGAACCGGCCGAACTTATTAAAATAATAAATGACGCCTCTCAAGACAGAGATTACAGATATTTCGCCCATATGACTCTTATTGCCGAAGGCGATTATACTCCGAAAGACGGCGAATTTGCAGAACTGTTCGATAGACAGGCGACTCTGAACTGGATAAAATCTGAAAATGAAAGAGGACAAGTCGCAACGGATTTTGAATGGCAGGTTGAAAATTACATAATGAATTTTATTGTTGACGCAAATGTTCCGGCTGATTTCATTCAGAAATGGTCAAGAATGATTTTGAGCAAAGATACATATATAGTTGCAAGAGCCGATTTATCATACAGCGCAGACAAAAACGCTAATTTATCTTCGACATCCGCGCATGAAATAGGCCATGACAAGCTTTATTTAATATTGTCGCAAGAGAACAATCCTTTTACGCAAGACACTTATTACAATCTAGTTTCCGGTCTTTTAAAATCTTATCTTACAAAGATGTCGGTTCACGAATTATACGCTTATTCTTCACAGACCGTTATGGAATTTGAAGCCGGACTTGACATTGAAACAAGCAGCCAGCAGGCAATGTCTGAAATCGGAGACGGCACTGAGGAACACGATGCCGGAAGCTTGGTTCTTGAATCAGTTAAAACGTCAATGGGTCCCGAATATGCGGAATTTTTAAAGCAGGCTATAGAAGAATACCAATCTGAAGCAAATTTTGAAAGTAAAGCGACGCGAGAAGTAATATATGAAATTACTGTTGCATTCGCCCAAAAGGTTGCCGATTCAGAAACAGCAGCAGGAAAAATAACTGTCGCTTCAAGAGAAACAAGAGAACAGGAAATAGTTTCAAAAATAATGAATTACCAGAATTTTTTCGGACAATATATTGATTCATATCTCGGACAGCCGCAGGTAAAACTTCTGCATGACAAGGTCGGACACTATCTCAAGGATGTAAAAACAGAACAGCAGTTTGTTGAAGCATTATTGAAGATAAGAACTGAAATGGTAAATCCCAAAAGCGATATTTCTCCGAAAATATCAGATTCTTCCTATTATTCGATATGGAGATACGTATTAAAAGATTTAGATACAATTCTGGCCGGAAACTCAAAAGCAATAACAAACGAAAAATACGCTGATTCTTTTGAACAGGCATACACGGAAAACGAATTTGAATATGTAAAGATGACGTCGCTGCCTTACACTCTGGTAAGTTCAATGGAACTCGGCAACGAAAAACAGCTTGTAAATATAGTTAAAAGCGACCAAGATTTAAAATACAGATTTTACGCTTACATGCTGCTTATAGACAAAAGCGCAGATGATTCTAAAATATTAAAAATGATTGACAAAGCGGAAGTTGAAAAATATTTGCAGGAATATAATTATTCGGATTATGATTTCACAAATATCCATAATATCTATGAGTGGAAAACATTATGCGCAATGGTAAAATTTGTTTCAACGGACAACTTTGATGAAACCGCTACCGGCGCTTTACTGTTTGAACCGACAATTTTTAAAGATTCTCAGGATCTTACATCAACCAATGTTTATGCATATAACGTTGTGGCTGAACATTTTAAAAATTTGACTTCAAACCCTATTCTTCTTGCCGCAATCTCAAACGACTTAAACTCAATGTATGATACAAAATCTTATCTGAATGCAAAATCATCGTTCGTCGATTTATACGGTACTATAAGCGCTCTGAGAATGTCTAAACTTTTATCAATTCCCGTAGAAGGAACGCAGCAGGTCAAACTCACGGATATCAACAATCAAAGCTCTTATCTTGAAATAGCTTATGCTTTAAACGACAGAATATCCCAGATTTCGGGAGACGAAGGGCTTGAAATGCTTGATACTGCTGCAAAAAATTATATTACGGCGACAGATCAAAAAATGACATTCCAAAGAAATATGCTCCTTGGTGTATTAGAAATTTTCAAAGCCAAAACTGCAGGCGCAGATCCTGCCTCAATAGATGTAACTGCGGTAATGGATGAATCTATACGCGAATATATAAGTCAAGGCAAATTTACGAATTGTAAATTTAAAATTATGGATATGGCTCAGGCCTATTTTATAACGGGCTACATTGATGAAGCCAGCAAACTGTTTACCGATCAGGAAATTAAGACATATTTAAACAGTTTCTCTGATTTTATAGAAAGAGAATATTCTGATGTATCGGCAAAAGACACGAATGCTTTAATTGCGGCCATTAATTCCGACATTGAATCTTATACCACATTCTCTCCCCAGGCAAATAAAAATGAAGCCGTAAAAGGCATAGTTGAACAATACGCCTTGATTCTTGCCGGCAACAACAATATAGCCGAAGAGGAAAAACCGGTATTTGTACAGGCAACTGCAAAAGATATCCTCAATTATGCGTCAAAAGAAAACAAATACACTCTTTCAAACTTCAAACTGGTGATGCCTTTTGACATGATTTTGATATTTGCCTCGATGATTATGGGCGTATTTATTTACAACGGCAACAAAAACAATCCGGCTCATAAGGTGGGAATTTTTTACAAACAAATAACGTCCGATGAAATACCCGATACGCAGCAAACACAGATGTCAAAAGATTTATTTGCAAATGTTTTTGTAATAACAGGAAAAATGCCGGCCGAAAAAATACGGGAATCAAACTTTAAATCTTCCGGATTAAAAATAAACGGCCAGATATTATATACGGCAGTCACTGCAAAAGGCATTTATTTATATTGTGAAAATTCAGATTACGGGCAAACGGTAAATGATACAAAAAATTCCGAAATTCTCAATAGTCAAATAACTGAATTTATTTCAAAAGCATACGGAGTAAATATAAAATCAGAGAAAACTGAATTTATTTTTGCCCAGGTTGTTAATGCCGAAAAAGAATCCGTAAGCTGGGACAATGAACTGTTTACGATAAAAATGCCTTTGTTAAACGCAGCATCGGGATTTGAAAGACAGCAAGAAATCATGGGTTCGTATATGAACGTATTGAAAAAATACGCATTTGCTTTAAGAGAAAGCATTTACAGATATGTGGATGATTTAAGCACCGAAACCTCAAAAGAAGACAGAATGAAAGAATTTTTAAGTTTAATTGAACAGCAGAAAAACATAAGCTGCCAGATTGTTCTTGAATATGATCAATATGCCAAACTTACGGAAGATTTCGGACAGGACAAATTAAATTCAGTTCTTGCCGAAGCCAGAGCTAAGAATGTCAACATTTACGTTCTTACGGCATCGGACGCTGAAAAAACAGAAGTATCTAAGAATGATAATCTTTGCGGAACAATAGAAATTATTTCAAAAGATTCGTGCATGATAACCGATAAATTTACAAACGATGAAATAACTGCCGCATTTGACGAAAGCTCTGACACTGTTGAAAAAATAATATCGGCTATAACAAAAAATATCAGCAAGCAGCCGATAATATTTAAAAACAGTCTTCTCAAAAAAGCAGTCAGCAACGAAGAAGACAGTATATTGTCGGGCGATTTAAGAAATATTTTCTCAATGACGAAAGTAACCGAAATTATTTCAACTCTTAAATCAAAATATTTATCGGCAAAAATAGCGGAAACTTATTCGATAGAAAGCCTTGCAAAAAATTTCAGCCGCGAGGATATTGACCGGATACTTGCTCTTTACATGAAGACTCTTACAACAAAAGATTATTCGGATGTTATAGCGGCTTTGACTGCCCATAAGGATTTAAGCGCATTTTTTGACTTTAAAAAACTGGTTAATAATGCCCGGATAAGCGATGAAGATATATCTTTCATAGAACAGATTGTATTTAGAATAGCAGCGGCCGGAAAACTGGCGGAATACGGAAAAGAAATCGGCTTAAAAAACCGCAGCTATGAAAATATGCTTGCCAAGGCGCTGAAAATAAAATTTTTAAATTTCGCCTCAGCCGACAGCACGGATATAGACGCAAATGTAAAAGCAATAGATAAAATACAGGATCAGTTTTCCAAGGAACAGCAGATGCGCAAATATATTGAAGACAATATTGATTCTCTGTCGAATAGAGCTTTTTCAAAATCAAAGCCCGACGTTATTGCGGTAAATACTATTATATTTTTGATGCCGTTTGCGGATACAAACGATATAAAAGTAGATGTTGCAAGCCTTGCGCTGGCACAGCAGGATATCAATATAACAAGAAATATTCTGTCTGCGGCTTAAGAATCAATTTAAGACAAAACAAAAATAAAAAAAAAACGGCGGAGATTAAAAACCTCCGCCGTTTTGATCTATTACATAATATAATTTTTACTTTAAAACCGCGCCTGTTGATGCCGAAGTAACAAACCTTGCATATCTGTTAAGCCAGCCTGTTTTAATTTTAGGTTCCGGCTTCTGCCATGTTTTAAATCTTTTATCTATTTCTTCTTTAGTAAGTTTAACATTCATCTTTCTTTCAGGTATATTTATATCTATTATATCGCCGTCTTTTATAACCGCTATTACACCGCCCTCCATCGCTTCCGGCGAAACGTGTCCTATGCACGGACCTCTTGTGCCGCCCGAAAATCTGCCGTCTGTTATAAGAGCGACTGAATCCGAAAGACCCATTCCGTGTATCATGCTTGTAGGAGCAAGCATTTCTCTCATGCCCGGACCGCCTTTAGGCCCTTCGTATCTTATGACTACAACATCGCCTTTTTTTATCTTGCCGGCCATAATTGCGTTCATCGCAAGCTCTTCGCTGTTAAAAACTTTCGCCTTACCCGTAAATTTTTTCATTTTTTCGCTGACTGCCGCCTGTTTTACAACACAGCCGTCGGGAGCAATATTGCCTCTCAAGATGGCGATTCCGCCTTCTTTGTGGTAAGGATTTTTTTCTCTTATTACATCGGTATCTAAAACTTTTGAATTTTTTGCTATATCTTTTATATTAAGACCTGAGACTGTTTTATTTGGAAGCAATTTTGCCTTGACCGCAGACAGCACGGCAGGAACTCCGCCGGCATTTTCGAGATCTTCCATATAATGATCTCCTGCAGGTTCAAGCAGACTTATATGAGAAACCTGTCTTGATATTTTATCAAACAGATCAAGTTCAAAATCGACTTTGGCTTCATGCGCTATGGCAGGAAGATGAAGCACGGTATTTGAAGAGCCGCCTAAGGCCATATCAACGACAATAGCGTTATGCAAAGCATTTTTCGTAATAATCGATCTCGGCGTTATATTGTTTTTTACAAGTTCAACTATCTGTATTCCCGACTCATAAGCTATTCTTCTTTTTTTTGCAGACACTGCGGGAGCCGTAGCACAGCCCGGCAGAGACATTCCCATAGTCTCGGCAAGACATGCCATCGTATTTGCAGTATAAAGGCCCTGGCATGATCCCGCTCCGGGACATGCGCAGACTTCAAGCTCTTCAAGCTCTTTAAGATTGATTTTTTTGCTCTGATATAAGCCGACAGCTTCAAAGGTATCTCTTACAAAAGATCTTCTTTTTTTATTGTAAAAACCGGTAAGCATCGGGCCTGCCGTAACGACTATCGAAGGAACATTCAAACGCGAGGCTGCCATAATCATGCCGGGCGTAATTTTATCGCAGTTTGTCAAAAGCACAAGACCGTCAAGGCAATGCGCGTTTGCAACGGATTCTATCATATCGCATATAAGTTCTCTTGAAGCAAGCGAATAATGCATGCCGGAATGACCCATTGAAATACCGTCGCATATCGCAGGAGTTCCGAATATAAAAGGAACGCCGCCGCCGGCCGCTATTCCTCTTTCTATAAATCTTTCAAGATCTCTCATTCCTATATGTCCCGGAACCAGATCGGTAAAAGAAGAAGCAATTCCTATATACGGTTTATTTTTATCTTTCGGGCTGATGCCTGTTGCATACACAAGAGACCTGTTTGGAGCCCTGTTTGCGCCGCATTTAATTGTATCGCTTTTCATTTTTATCACCTTTTTTTATTTTTCAAGTGCCTGTAAAATTTTCTTATCTCTTCAGAGTTTTCGATTCTCATCGCTTTTTCGCACATTTCAAGAGCCTTATCGTCTTTGCCTACAACTTCAAGACAAAGAGCATATCTGAAAAAAGCCATTGCCCTTTTCTGGTCTCTTTCAATGACAAACTGATAAAACTCGATTGCCTTATCATAATTTTTTATCGCAAAATTATAATCTGCCATACCGAGATTTGCCTCAACGAGATTGACTCTGTGTCTCAATGCCCTTGTATATATTTCCTCTGCTCTGTTCAAATCTCCTATTCTGATGTAAAAACCGCCTATTTCGTAGGTCATCTGCGGATGATAGCTTATTGCCAAAACTTTTTCATAGCATTCAGATGCCTTCTTTATATCGCCTCTTTCTTCGTATATTCTTCCTATGTTAAACATTGCTGTCGGATCTTCATTTTTATATTTTAAAGCCTCTTCAAAACATTCAAGCGCTTTATCACTATCTCCAATATTTTTTGACTCAAATCCTTCATCCATGCAGTGCTGGTAATTTCTGGCATAAACGACTGAACCCGTAAAAAGAAGACACAACGCAAGTATCGCCGGCACAATTATTTTTTTCATTTTTTGCTCTCTATTTTATTTTTTAATAACTTATATTCTACTGAATCAGCAAGCGCTTGCCAGCTTGCGTCTATTATATTCTCGCTCACGCCTATTGTGCCCCATGTATGTTTCTGATCTTTTGATTCTATGAGCACTCTAACGCTTGCCGAAGTATTTGCATTGCTGTCTATAACACGAACCTTAAAATCTATAAGAAGCACGTCTTTTATTTCGGGATAAAAACTGACAAGCGCTTTTCTCAAACATTTATCAAGCGCATTGACAGGGCCTTCTCCTTCGGCAACCGTATGTTCTTCTCTGCCGTTAACGTCAAGTTTCACGGTAGCTTCAGAAATTATTTTTCCGTCAATATTTTTTTCAACGCTCACCCTGTATCCTTTCAAAGTAAAAAAATTATTGCATTGTTTTTCTATTTTCTTTGTAAGAACAAAAAATGATCCGTCCGCATCTTCGTACTGATACCCCTGATTTTCTTTTTCCTTGACGGCCTTTATAACTTCTTTTATTTTATCAGATTTATCGTCAATATTTATCTGCATCTCTCCGGCTTTTGAAAGTATATTGCTTTTTCCGGACAGATCGCTTACAAGAATTCTCCTTGTGTTTCCGACCTGCTGAGGGTTTATATGTTCGTAAGTCTTTGAATTTTTTTCTATTGCGCTTACATGCACTCCCGCTTTATGGGCAAATGCGTTGCGACCGACATAAGGAAGAAGATCATTGGGAACAAGATTTGCTATTTCATATATATACATCGACAGCTCTGTAAGTTTTTCAAGCTTTGAAGCCGGCACGCATGCGTATCCTCTCTTTAACTGAAGAGCAGGTATTATTGAACATAGATTTGCATTGCCGCATCTTTCTCCTATTCCGTTGATTGTCCCCTGAACCATTTCGCATCCCGATTCTACCGCTATAACCGAATTTGCAGTTGCGCAGTCCGAATCGTTATGAGCGTGAATACCGAATCTTACGCCCGGAAATTTGCGTTTCATTTCTTTAACAGTGTCGCTGACTTCAAGAGGGAGCTTTCCTCCGTTGGTTTCGCACAAACACACAAAATCGGCCCCTGCCTTTATTGCGGCTTCTATTGTTTTTGCGGCATATTCCGGATTTGCGGCGTATCCGTCAAAAAAATGTTCCGCATCGTAAATAACTTCTATTTTTTTTGATTTCAGATATGATACCGTGTCGGAAATCATATTTATATTTTCATCAAGGGTAGTATTTAAGGCGTGTATAACGTGAAAATCCCAGCTTTTGCCGAATATGCAGGCGCTTTTTACTCCGGAACTTACCACTTTGTTTATATTGGCGTCATCTTTTGCTTTTATATTTTTTCTTCTTGTCGAGCTGAACGCAACAAGTTTTGATTTTTTTATTCTATTTTTTGCAGCCTTAAAAAATTCTTCGTCTTTAGGATTCGATCCCGGCCAGCCGCCTTCAATGTAAGAAATTCCAAAGCCGTCTAAAGCAAGAGCTATCTTTATCTTATCTTCCACCGAAAAAGATACTCCGGCCCCTTGTGAACCGTCTCTGAGAGTAGTGTCAAAAACAAATATTTTTTTCATTATTCTTTAGGCAATTTTGCCGCTTCTTCAATATCTTTCTTTGCTTCGTCTTCTTTGCCGAGCCTTAAATAAGTTCTTGCTCTCCATTCATAATAAACGCTTCTTTTGTTTTGCTCAATAGCTTTTGTATATTCGGCTATGGCTCCTTCAAAATCTCCGGCAGATTCTTTGGCTCTTCCCAAATCGCCTCTGACAAAATTACTTTCTTTCAATTGGAGTGATTTCGTCATATCTTCAATTGCGGCTGCAAAATCTTTTGCGTCAAGTTTTTCTTGTCCGCTTCTGTACAAAGCATCCGGATCTCCGGTTGGCGCAGCCTGAACCTGTTGTTCTGCCGCCGGCTGAACCGCCTCAAGAGACTGTTTATCTTGCGGCTTTTCACATCCTACTGCAAAAAAACAAAAACCCATCAAAACAAATAAATATTTTTTCATTTTATATTCCTGTTAAATTTTATTTATTAAAGTCCTTTTTTAATTGCGTCTCTTTCGTTAACAATTTTGTCAAGTTCTTCTTGATTTACAAAACCAAGATCCTTCATTATCTTTAATCCGGCGTCCATATTTTCCAAAGCAACTTTTTTATCTCCGATCTGGGCTTCAAGTCTGGCCTTGGAAACGTAATATACCGCCTTATTAAATTCGATATCGGTTGAACTGTTTTCAACAGCTAAATTAATGTCGTCAAGAGCTCCTTTTTTATCGCCGGAAGCCTTCTTTATTTCAGATCTTATAAAATATGCCCATGCGATTTTTGAATCTATTGAAAGCGTTTTTTCAACATCCTGCATAGCATCCTGATTTTTGCCGGCAGCATAATTAGCATCGGCTCTTTTTAAATAATCTTCACTCGAGCCTCTTAAAAGCACAGCCTTATTTAAATTTTCAATTGCCGCAGCATGATCTCCGCTTCTTTTTTGCAGTTCTGCCAGTTCGACTAAAGCCTTAGGAGAGTTGGGCATTATTTTTAAAGCACTTACATAGTCTTCGGCTGCTCCTTTAAAATCACCTTTTTCGGTTTTAATTTGAGCAGACCCCATGTATTTCAAAAATTCATCGTCTACCTCGGCGACATTCCTGTTGCAGGCATACGCGACAAAAGACAAACAACAAATCAGTCCAAATAAAACTTTTTTCATTCTGCCTCCTGCTTACTTTTTATTCAGTTTGAATCCTTTATGCAATTCACTTACGGCTTTATTCAAATGAGCTTCGTCTACCACACATGAAACTTTGATTTCACTTGTTGAAATCATTTCTATGTTAATTTTATTTTTTGCAAGGATATCAAACATTTTTGAAGCGACTCCGGCGTGGCTCTTCATTCCTACCCCGACTACGGAAACTTTCGCTACATGTTCGTCGCATGACAAAGAATTTGCTTTCAATTCTTTTGCAAGTTCTTCTATTTTAGCCTGAGTTCTTTTAAGATCTGCCTTGCTTACCGTAAATGAAATATCGTTTTTCTTGTCCAAAGCGGCAGACTGTATAATCATGTCTACATTTATACCCAGCTTTGCAAGACTTCCGAAAACTTTTGCGGCTATTCCCGGAACATCCGGAACGTCTATAAGTGAAAATTTTACCTGATTTTTATCAAAAGTCACGGCTGAAACCATTAACGCTTCCATTTTTTTTCTCCTTATTTTTTCTTCGCTGACTATATAGGTGCCTTCTTTGCCAGAAAAAGTCGATCTAACGTGTATTTCTATTCCGTATTTCATTGCAACTTCGATGCTTCTAGCCTGCATAACCTGTGCGCCCGAACCTGCCATTTCAAGCATTTCTTCGTACGAAATCATTTCTATTTTTCTGGCTTCTTTTACGACTCTCGGATCAGTAGTATAAACTCCGTCGACATCAGTATAAATTTCACATACATCTGCTTTCATTGCAGCTGCCAAAGCTACGGCAGTTAAATCTGAACCGCCTCTGCCGAGCGTAGCTATATCGCCTTTTGGATTTATGCCCTGAAATCCGGCCACAATTACGATATTTCCTTTATCTAAAAAAGAAAATATTTTTTTTGGTATTATTTTTGTAACTCTCGCTCTTGAATGCGACGCATCGGCATATATGCCCGCCTGCGGACCCGTAAGCGCGATTGCTTTTTCTCCCTGAGTGTGAACAGTCATCGCAAGAAGAGATATTGAAATCTGTTCGCCGGTAGCAAGCAGGAGATCCATTTCTCTGGGATTAGGATCGGAAGTTATTTTCTCGCACATCGTAATTAAATCATCCGTCGTATCGCCAGGAGCCGAAACGACAACTACAACTTTATTGCCGTTTTTTTTCTTCTCGATAATTCTGTTAGCGACTATTTTCATTTTGTCGCTGTCTGCAACCGAAGAACCGCCAAATTTCATAACCACTAGTGCCATAATTTTTTCTCCAACTATTTTATTATGCGAGCCCCGCTGCTGTCAAAATCAAGAATAAATTGTTTTACAGGCACGGTTTCTCTCTTCCATATTTTTGTCATAACAGCCAAAACTTCTTTTGCTTTTTTACTGCTGCAAAAAGCAATCATAGACGGACCCGAACCGGACAAACATGCTCCGTAAGCGCCGGCTTTTTTTGCAGACTCTATTATTTCATCCATTACCGGAATCAGTTTTGCTCTGTAAGGCTGATGCATTCTGTCCTGCATGGCTCTCGATAAATCAGAAAAATCGTTCAGACAAAACGCTTTTGTAAGAAGAGCAACTCTTGAAGCGTTAAAAACAACATCTTTAACATCATATTTTTGAGGCAGAATATTTCTTGATCTTTCGGTAGCAAGTTCAAAACCGGGCGTGCATACGACGGCCTTAAGCTGTTTTGGAACAGGAAGCTGTTCAACTGAAAATTCTTCGCCGGGCCCTTCAACGGAAATGCAGACTCCTCCGTAAAAAGCAGGCACTATATTATCCGGATGAGACTCAAGCTTTACGCCAAGATCAACCATTTCGCCGAGCGACATTTTATTTCCGCATATCGCATTGGCGGCTATAATACCGGCAGCTCTTGCCGCAGACGATGATCCAAGCCCCGAACTTAAAGGAATATGATTCTTTAATTTTATGTTAAAATCCGAAAGTTTATATTTGTCTTTTACTTCCAGAAGCCCGAATACGGCATCCATAGCTTTCCACAAGATATTCTTCTCGTTTCTCGGAAGAACCGTCTTGCCTTCGCCCGTCACAATAAATTTACCGCTTGAATTTTTTGCCTGCCAAATTTCAACCTCGTTATGCATCGATAACGATGCACCGAAAATATCAAAACCCGGGCCGAGATTGGCAGTAGTAGCCGGAACTCTTACTTTTATCTTTTTCATAGTTCTTCCTTCATCGAACAAAATTCTCCGCACATTGTACAAACATCTTGCTGTTTTGGCAATAGTTTTGCCCGTTCTTTTTCAAATTTTTCAGGGTCTATGGAAAGCTCTTTCTGCTTATCCCAATTTCTGTCTTTTCTGTATTTTGACATTTCAAAATCCTGTTCTTTTGCGCCTTTGACGTTTTTAACTATATCTGCTGCATGTCCTGCTATTCTTGCCGCTATAACGCCGTCGTGAACATCCTGTTTATCCGGCAGTCTTAAATGTTCTGCGGGTGTAACATAACATATAAAATCCACTCCGTAACTTGCAGCCATCGCGCCGCCTATTGCAGAAGTTATATGGTCATATCCCGGAGCTATATCGGTAACCAAAGGCCCCAAAAAATAAAGAGGAGCATTATGCGCCAGCCTTTTTGCAAGCATCACGTTTGCTTCTATCTGATTTAACGGAACGTGTCCCGGCCCTTCTATCATCGTCTGCACGCCTTCTTTTCTTGCTCTTAAAACAAGTTCTCCCAGAACCGAAAGTTCAGAAATCTGAGGTCCGTCTGAAGCGTCTGCTCCGCAGCCGGGTCTGAATCCGTCCCCCAAACTCAGCGTAACGTCATATTTTTTTGCTATTTTTAAAAGTCTGTCATACTGTTCGTAATAAGGATTTTCTTTTTTATTTGCATTGATCCACTTAACTAAAAAAGATCCTCCTCTGCTGACTACTCCTATGTGTCTGGGCTGCCTGCTCAGAACGTCAACAGTCTGTCTTGTAATCCCGCAGTGAATCGTCATAAAATCAACGCCTTCTTCAGCCTGCTGCTCTATTACGTCAAACATAAATTCGCCGTCCATCTGCGATATTTTTTTACCGTTTCTTACGGTTTCGCAGGCAACGTGATATATCGGAACCGTCCCGACACATACCGGACACTGCGATAGTATTTCTTTTCTTATGGCCGTAAGATTTCCGCCTATTGATAAATCCATAACGGCATCTGCGCCGGCTTTAACGGCAATCTGCATTTTTTCTACTTCTTCTTCAATGCTTATATGGTCGGGCGATGTGCCTATATTGGCGTTTACTTTTGTTTTAAGCCCTTTTCCGACGCCGACGGCTCTTTTTAAAATTCTGTTCTTGTTTTTTGGTATTACTATAGTGCCGTCATTTATGCCTCTTATTATTTCTTCCGCCGAAACTCCTTCGTAAGAAGCCACTTCCCGGATTTCTCCGGTTACAATATTTTTCTTAGCATTTTCCATTAATGACATCGTTTATTTTTCCCTTTTTTTGCTCAGCCTGCATTATTAAATCTTTAATATACCGGGCTGATTTTTTTATATCTTTTGCTCCGCATACGGCCTGCACAACGGCAACTCCGTCAGCGCCTGCAAGTATAACTTCTTCAACATTTTTTTCGTTTATTCCGCCTATTGCTATCAACGGCATATCTGTTTTGCTTTTTACAAGAGACAATGCTTCAAGACCTGTCGCCTTTGCCTCAGGCTTTGTATCGGTGGAATAAATGGCCCCGAATCCTATATAATCTATTTTTTGCCTGATGCAGTCCATAGCCTGCATATAGCTTGAAGCAGAAAGCCCTATTATTCTTGAAGGACCCATAAGCTGCCTTACTTTATCAGCCGGGAGGTCAGTTTGCCCTATATGGATGCCATGCGCCTCAACAGCATAAGCTATATCAACTCTGTTGTTAATCGTAAAATACACATGATATTTTTTACATATTTCTTTTAATTGCAAAGAAATATTGTAAAGTTCTTTGTCCGTAATATTTTTATCTCTGAACTGTATCATATCAGCGCCGCCCTGGCAGGCCAGTTCAACCTGTTCGGCGTAAGACATATCATGTCTCGGGCAGGTAATACATAAAAGTTTTAATTTTTTCGATAACATTTTATGCCTTCTTTAAAATAAACATCAAAGCAAATTATATCAACTGAGCCTGTAAAAATCAAGTTTGAATTACAATTCATTTTTCAATTTTATCTTTAAAATCCCGAAATCCACCCAAATCATAAACATTTTTATAACCAAGCAATGCAAATCTTCTTGCGGCTATTATACTTCTGCCGCCGTTGCTGCAGTAAACTATGATTTTTGTATTTTTATCCGGAATTGTTTTTTCGGCAAGATCATATATTTCAGTATAAGGAATAGAAAGTGCTCCGTTTAAATGACCTTCTTTATACTCTTCGGCTGTTCTCACGTCTATAAGGACAGCATTTTCTTCTTTTATAAGAGTTTTAGCACCGTCTGCCGATATGCCTGAACATCCTGCTTGCTGCGCGCACATCAGACAACAGCACACAAAAAAGGAAACAAAAAAACAAATCTGATTAAAAAATGTTTTTTTATACACTCAAATATCATAACTAAGTTTAACTTCTTTTTCAATAAAAAATCCGGAGGGCTCTAAACCCTCCGGATTTCAAATATTTAAAATATTTATTACTTGGCCTGTTCTATAGCCACTGCAACTGCTACCGATGCACCTACCATCGGATTATTGCCCATTCCGATAAGACCCATCATTTCAACATGGGCCGGTACCGATGAAGAACCTGCAAACTGTGCGTCGCCGTGCATTCTGCCCATAGTGTCTGTCATGCCGTAAGATGCCGGACCTGCCGCCATATTGTCGGGATGAAGAGTTCTGCCTGTTCCGCCGCCTGAAGCTACGGAGAAATATTTTTTCCCGTTTTCGCCTGCCCATTTTTTATAAGTGCCGGCAACCGGATGCTGGAATCTCGTAGGATTTGTTGAATTTCCGGTAATGGAAACATCAACTCCTTCTTTTATCATTATTGCTACGCCTTCGGAAACATCGTCGGCTCCGTAAACTTTAACTTTTGATTTGTCTCCTGTTGAAAAGGGAGTCTCTTTAGTTACGCCCAGTTTACCTGAAGCATAATCATACTCCGTTTCCACGTGAGTAAATCCGTTTACTCTGGCAATTATATAAGATGCGTCTTTTCCGAGTCCGTTAAGAATAACTCTCAAAGCTTCTTTTCTGACTTTGTTCGCCGTTCTTGCAATACCGATTGCGCCTTCTGCTGCTGCAAAAGATTCATGGCCTGCCAAAAAACAGAAACATTTCGTTTCTTCTCTTAAAAGCATAGCCGCAAGATTTCCGTGTCCGAGGCCTACAAGTCTCTGATCTGCAACAGAACCCGGTATACAGAAAGCCTGAAGTCCTATTCCTATAATTTCGGCTGCCTGCGCTGCTGTTTTAGCTCCTTTTTTTATAGCAATCGCCGCGCCCAATGTATAAGCCCAGACCGCGTTGTCAAACGCTATTTTCTGCACGCCTCTGACAATTTCGTCTACATTAACGCCTTTTGCGTCGCATACTGCTTTTGCTTCTTCCAAATCTTTCATTCCGTATTCTTTAAGACAAGCGTTTATTTTGTCTATTCTTCTTTCATAACCTTCAAATTTTACCATGATATGCTCCTCTATTTATGTCTCGGATCTATTTTTGTTTCTGCTTCTGCAAATCTTCCGTAAGTGCCGACATTTTTTTCAAAAGCCGTCTTAGGATCTGTCCCTTTGGCTATCTGCTCCATCATTTTGCCTACGTGGACGTATTTATAACCGATTACTTCGGAATTTTTATCAAGTCCTATTTCCAAAACATAACCTTCCGCCATTTCAAGATAGCGGACGCCTTTTTCTTTCGTGCTGTACATCGTGCCGACCTGGGATCTTAATCCTTTTCCGAGGTCTTCAAGACCTGCGCCTATCGGAAGTCCTCCTTCCGAAAATGCAGTCTGTGTTCTTCCGTAAACTATCTGCAAAAACAATTCTCTCATGGCTGTATTTATGGCATCGCACACCAAATCTGAATTCAAAGCTTCAAGAATAGTTTTGCCGGACAAAACTTCGGCAGCCATTGCCGCTGAATGAGTCATTCCGGAACATCCTATCGTTTCAACAAGAGCCTCTTCAATGATACCTTTTTTTACGTTTAACGTAAGTTTACAGGCACCCTGCTGCGGAGCGCACCATCCTACTCCGTGCGTTAAACCGCTGATGTCGGTTATTTCCTTTGCCTTTACCCATTTTCCTTCTTCAGGTATCGGAGCAGGTCCGTGTTTTGCCCCTTTTGCAACAACACACATGTGTTTTACTTCTTCTGAACAATTGCAGCTCATTTTGCCACCTCTATACTTAATTTATATTTAAGTCTTTTTGTAAATTCAAACAGATTGATTTTACAAAAATGCGCCTGCATTGTAAATAGAAAATTTGTAAAAATTTTGTCAAAAAATACTTTACCCAATAAAAAAAGAGGCGGGTTAACTAAACCCCGCCTCTGTCTTGCTAAAAACTTATTTTAAAACGCTGCTTCTACGCGTCCTTCTTTCATCTTCTTCAACTGCTCGATTATCTGCTGATCCTTTTCAGGAGTCGTATATCCGGCAGTTTCAACAAGCGTATTCCACTGAGCCTGCCAGCCTGCTCCTGCTACACCCTGCTGGGTAAACAGCTGCTGGTTCTGGGCTGTATTATTTTTGACCCATTCGAGGTTGCTTGAAAGCCCTGCAGCTATTTCAGCTTTTACTGAATCTATCTCTGCATCTCCCACAACCATTCCGTCGCCGAATTCGGTTGCGTATTTAGTGTTTACAGCCATCGTAACGTTACCGTTAATGTCTGCTCTTACGTCACCCATAAACATTACTCTTTCGCCCGCTTTCGGAAGCTTGTCTGTATCTATTTCAGATACGTCAACAAGTATAAGTTCTCCGTTTGCAGATTCGAATTTATTGGTGCCGTTTTCGCCTTCACCGGCAAGTACGCTTACTTCCGCATCTTTTACAACGGCGTA
Organism: Endomicrobiaceae bacterium; assembly: GCA_963666965.1. Taxonomy (GTDB): domain Bacteria; phylum Elusimicrobiota; class Endomicrobiia; order Endomicrobiales; family Endomicrobiaceae; genus Proruminimicrobium. The sequence continues at coordinate 549,697 of OY762939.1, read as the reverse complement.
TTTTGTAGTATTTCCTTCTTCATCAACTACGGTAAGATAACCGTCTTTGAATGACTGGTTTTTATCTTTCGGATTTACATATCCTTTTTCTTTGTCAAAAACTGAAATCTTTTCGCCGGTTTCAGGATCTGTGTATTTGCCGTCTTTGACTGATCCTTCCGGTAAACCGAACAATTTTTCAATTTCCGCATCCGACAATTTCGGACCTGCAAGAGTACCGTCTACAGCCGGATCCCATTTTATAGTTACAAGAGCACTTTCTGCCGCTATCAGAGTAATACGTTCAAATTTCTGAAACGCCATGCCTCTGTCACAGACTGTAGTTATTATTCCTACTCCGTCTTTTCCGGCTTTCGTAGAACTTCCGAAAGTAGCTGCATGAACTGAAGTAGTTGCAGTAGTTGCGGCTATCGTTTCAAATGAAACAGACGCAACCTGAGAAACTCCATTGTCCATAGCCAAAAGCTTAGCTTTAAAAGCCAGATAATCATTATTATTTGTGCTGTTCAAATTGAAAAGCATTTTCAATGCGTCGACTTCCATTTTTGCAAGCGTAGAACCGTAAACGGCTACATCTTTTATGTTAGGATTTGCATTGCGCCATGCTGCGAGTTTATCCTTAACGTTTGTACCGCCTTCGTCCAAAATTTTGCAGTAGTCATTGTATACCTGATCTGCTTTCTGGGCTGCCGCAAGAGCTGATGCAGGATTGCTCAATAAAGGATCCGATGTTGAAGTTTCGGAGAAACTTTCAGTATAAAGGACTCTTCCGAATCTTACATAAGTTCTTGAAGTAACTGTACTGTTTTTGCCGTAGCTTTCGCTCATTGTAAAGCCGTTACCCAAATCAACCGTTTTGCCTGTGATTGTCCCTTCTTTGTTGTAGGTTGTTTTTGCAGCTCCGCTGTAAAGCGTATAATTGCCTTCACCGTCTGTTGTTTTTCTTACGCTTCCGTCTTTATTGAACTCTGTCGTCAATGTTACTTTAAAACCTTCCTTGCCGTCTTTGGCTTTTGCCATAGCAGACGAAAGAGAAAGCGTTCCGTTAGACAACTGAGAGAAACTGTCTTTACCCATGCTTATTGTTGTAGAAGCCTGGAGGTAATTGTTATAGACTTCGGCCGTATACTTCGCTTCTACTTTAATCGAACCGTCGTCCTGTGTTTTTGTTTCAAAATTAAGTCTGTAAACAACGTCAAGAAGCCCGTCGTTAACGCCGCCTTCGTTGTATTTATAAGTTTCAACTATCAAAGCTGATCTTTTCCCGCCGGCGTCTGTAGTGTAGTCAGAAGAGAAAGTTACCTGAGGCTTGCCGTTTTCAGAAACGGTGCATGTTGAACCTCCGGCTGCCGTAAAATTAAGATTGATTGAATAATTTACTCCTGATTCCAAAGCATCTACGGCTTTCTCAAACCAAGCTGCAACTTTCTGTTCGTCGATATTAGCTTCTCCGTTGCCTGTTTTTGAAGAAACAGTCATAGAAGCTTCCGGTACTCCTGCATTGAGAAGAAACTGGTACAACTGAGCCATCTGTTTAATTTCATCTGCTGTTTTTCCGGGGAACGCTGCTGAAAATTTATTAAGAACTTCCTGAGAAACTTCAGTTTTTGTAATTTCATCCCAATCGGTTCCGTCAACATTCATGTTTGCTACAGTCCATTTTCCTGCTTCCTTATCGTAAGCAAGCATTGCTTTAGGCTGGTTCATCGACATAAGAGTAATATTTCTGTTTGAATCCATAGTACTCGTCATGATACCTGCCAGATAATGAAAAACCATAGACAACTTGTAAACTGCCTGATTCGCAGAAGCCTGAGCTCCTATTCCGGAACTTGAAGAACTTGCGCTTACCGTGTATTCAGGCAAAGTCTGCGTAGCCATCGCACCGCTCCAATCCTCTGCTGCCAAAACTGACGATGCGCTGCCAAAACCAAGACCGATACTTAATGCCATTGCCAAGACAAAAGAGACCGTTTTTTTGTTCATGGCGTCCACCCCCTTACTTTAATTTAACTCCGCTTTTCCTCAATCATATTGTAATTCTTTACTTAAAAAAATTCCAGAACTTTTTGTGAAATCTTTGTGAAATCTTTTGTTCTGTTTTTACAATATTTTTTGCGTTCTAAGTATAGTCAATAATCTGGGAAATATCAATCTTTTTTTTGACTTGATTATAAAATGTCTAAAATGTAATATATTTTGAAATATGGAAACTCTTAAAAAACACCAGATATTTCTGCTTTTTATGCTGCTTGCTCTTTCATTTTTCGCATATTTCCCGGCAGTAATGGCAAACTTTGCAAGTCTTGACGATATCTATATTCTTGCAAGCACAAACACGGTGCCAAAACTGACAGCATCAACAATATTCAATATATTTACGGCCGACCATCTGGGATTATACCACCCTCTTGTAACTCTTTCATTTGCTGTTGAACGATCTCTTTTCGGAATGATTCCGGCTTTTTATCATGTTGACAATATGCTTCTTCACCTGATTAACACTGTTCTTGTTTTTTTAATTTTTGCAAGACTTACAAAGTCGTTTGCAGTCACATATATAATATCTTTTCTTTTTGCGATTCATCCTATGCACGTTGAAGTCGTAGCATGGATAAGCGCGCGCAAAGATACTTTGTATTCGGTATTTTATCTTTTGGCATTTTTTCTGTATATAAAAACATACGACGGCAAAAAAACAAAAACTCTTATTTTGCTTTCTTCTTTGTGTTTTATTCTTTCGTGTTTTTCAAAAGCTATGGCGATAACACTTCCTCTTGTTTTGATTCTTACGGATTATTTTCAGAACAGACTCTCTAAAAAAAATATAAGATTTTATCTTCCGTATTTTATAATTTCGGCAGTTTTTATAGGAGTCGGAATCTGGTCTCACTACAGGCAGGATATGCATACAACTTTTGTATTTTTGACATTGGCAAAAAATATAATAAACGCCCATTTTCATGTTTTATTTTATATTTATAAATTTATTCTGCCTGTAAATTTATACTGTATGTATCATCCTTTCTACAATGCATCGGCAATGCCTCCGCTGCACATACTTATTTCCCCTGTAATAGTTTATGCGCTTATCTTTGCCGCACTATTAAGCCTTAAAAAAACAAAGAAAATATTTTTCGGTTTTTTATTTTTTCTGATAGTTCTTCTTCCTTCAAGCGGGATTCTGCCTATGGGGATAGCGCCTGTCGCAGACAGATACGTTTATCTGGCATTTACGGGTCTTTTTTTCATTGCCGCCGAGGGGGCTGTGAGATTATATTCGGTCTCAAATAAATTTTTTAAAATCATTCTTATATTTTTTGCGGTTATAATCGGAACCGCTCTAGTTTATCTTTCGTTTAACAGATCGCTTGACTGGCAAAAAGAACGCTTCGGCCCGCCTAACGGACAGCCGGGCTCACAGCTGTTAAGCGGAAACATTTCAGACGTAGTAAAATCAATGGAATTTGATAAACGCAATGAGTTTATGAAAACGCTTGCCATGCAGCGCAACCGCGAAAGCTGATTTATCCGACGCGTATTATTTTTGAAACTACCGAATTCGAATCGTGCAGCAGCATCCTGATTTTCTGGTGTTTTTCAAGAGAGAGATCTTTATCTTCCGATATTATTTTTACGGCAGTTTCTTTGGCAAGTTCTATAAGTTTTATATCTTTTATTATATTGCCCGCTTTAAATTCCGGAAAGCCGTGCTGGCTTATTCCGACAAAATCACCCGGCCCCCTCATTTCAAGATCAGCAGCCGCTATCTTAAAGCCGTCAGTCGTTTTTGTCATTATCTCAAGACGCTGTTTTGCATTTTTGCTTTTTGAATCTGAAATCAAAAGACAGAAAGATTTTTTTCTGCCTCTGCCTACTCTTCCTCTTAACTGATGAAGCGTTGCAAGTCCGAACCTGTCGGCATGCTGAATTACAATCATAGTCGCATTAGCAACATCAATGCCCACTTCTATAACGGTTGTGGCAATTAAAACATCAAATTTTCTGTCTTTAAAATCTTTCATCACGGCATTTTTTTCGACAGGTTTCATTTTACCGTGCAAAAGACCTACTTTTATATTTGCAAAAACTGTTTTTGAAAGATTCTCGGCCTCGCATACTGCCGATTTTAATTCTATCTTATCAGACTCGTCTACAAGAGGATATACAATATAGGCCTGTCCGCCGTTTTTTATTTCGGCAAGCACTTTATCATAAGCTTCATGTTCGCTGCAGCAGATTGTTTCGACAGGCATTCTTGAAGGAGGCAGTTCGTCTATAACGCTTACAGCCATTTCTCCGTAAACAGTCATTGCAAGCCCTCTGGGGATCGGAGTCGCAGTCATCATCAGTATATCCGGTGAAGAACTTTTTGAAAGCGCCGAAACTTTCTGCATTACTCCGAATCTGTGCTGTTCGTCAACTACAATCAGAGCGGCATTTTTAAATTTCACTCTTTCTTCCATTACCGAATGCGTTCCGATTACGATATTAACTGAACCGTTTTCAATTTCCGCCAAAAGTTCGCCTCGCTGTTTTTTTGATTTTAAAGTTGAGGATGTCAAAAGGCATATATTCACTTTTATATCTTTTAGAATGTTTGAAAAAGTAAGGTAATGCTGTTCGGCAAGAATTTCTGTCGGAGCTATTATTGCCGCCTGAAATCCATTTTCAACTGCAAGAAGAATCGCACTTAAGGCTACTATTGTTTTGCCTGATCCTACGTCGCCCATCAGCATTCTGTTCATGGCAAAAGAACTTGTCATATCGGCAAAAATTTCATTTATCGCTTTTTTTTGGGCTCTTGTAAACTCAAAAGGAAGCCTCTTTTTAAATTCGGAGAGCAGCGTTCTTTTTATTTCATATTTCTGGTTTTTTGCCGTTACAGTGTTTTGGTTTTTCGCCGTTTGAAGAGCTGTCTGCAAAATTAAAAATTCCTGAAGGGCAAAAGAACGTCTTGCAAGTTCCGCCTCTTCAAAATCACATGGGAAATGCAGTTTTCGCAATGCTTCCGCTGCCGTAAGAAAATTTTCGGCAAACCCCAAATCATAAAGCAGGTCGGGATAAAATTCCGCAAAATTTTTAACGGCGTCTTTCATAACGGACAAGAGAAATTTATTTGTTATGCCGGCCGTCAAATCGTAAACAGGCACAAGTTTTTTAAAAAATTCCGGAACATCCGCAGGATTATCGACGAATTCATAGTCGTCTATGCTTATCTGTTTTTGACCAAACTGAATTTCACATACGCCGTATATATAAACATATCTGCCGTTTGAAAAACTTTTTCTGACAGATGAAAAAATATCATACTTCGAATAAGGATTGAACTTTCTGAAAAATTTTGCCGACACGGTTCCGCTTTCATCCGCAATATCAACGGCAAAAATCGCAAGTCCTCTGGCGATATTACGCTCGTAAACATTTATTATTTTTCCGAAAACACAGTAATGCTGCGCAAAAAAAATATCCCGGACGAGAGTTATTTCACGTCTGTCCTGATAATTTCTGGGAAAAAATGTTATTAAATTTTCGACAGTGCGGATTCCCAGTTTAGAAAGCATTGACGCTCTCTTAGGGCCGATACCTTTTAGATATTTCACTTCGGAATGAAGATTCATTTTTATTTTTTTAACGCCTTTATAAAACTGCTTTTAAAAAGCATATCCGGCCGACAAAGAATATTTTGAATATTCGACATCCGTTTCTGTATTTAAAACTTTTATTTTGCCGCGGTTAACAGACCACAGTAGTTCAAAAACCATTCTGTTGTAAACGAAACCGAATCCGGCCGAATAACATACGCCGCCTTTGGCATCGGTAAAATAATTATTCAGACCGCCTTGCGAGTGGAAAAAATTATAACCCAGATGGGCTACGGCATAACCGTATTTATACGGAACTGTCGGATTTGAACGTATTTTGATTGAAGCATATACCGGAATGAAATAAAAATCGCCGAGAAAGCCGCCGGCTCCCCTTGTATTCTGAATATCGGCGCCCAAACCAAACCCCAAATTATTATAAGGATAGCCGTAAAACTCTGCGCCGATCCCTATACCCGCAGACGATGTGTCGGAGCTGCCGCTGACCTTATAAGAACCGTTTAAATCATAAACGGCTTTTAAAATAAATTCCGTATTCTTGACTACCGCAGGGGCAGAATCGTCAAAATTCAGATTTTCATCTTTTTTTTTTACTTCTTCGTCTTTTATTATTTCTTTAACATCAGATGCCTGAAGTTTTATAAGATCCATACCTTGTATGATATAAACCACTTTATCATCCTGATGATGGATATTCCCCTTATAAGTTGTTCCGTCATTCATTACCACGGTTTCGGCAAACGATTCGGCTGCAAGACAAAAAAGAAAACAAAAGAAACATACAAAAACAATTTTTTTCATGTTCATCCCTTATAAAAATCGTATATCGTCCAAACGCCTATAAGTATAAAAGCGACACCTGCTATAAGTTTAAGAGGGATATGCTGTAAATATGTTTTGGCACATGTTCCGGCAAGAACCGCTATTGCCGAAGAAAGAACAAGAGCTCCGGCTGACGCCAAAAAAATCATCACAGGAGACATTTTTGAATTTGTGGCAAAAAGCAAAGTGGCAACCTGTGTTTTATCGCCCAACTCGGCCATAAAGACCGATAAAAATACGGTAATTAATCCGCCCATAATATCTCCAAAACAGGAAAAACAAAATGCACAAAACTCCAAAATACCGGTTTATCACATGCGCAATTTGTTTTTCAACTTTATTTTATATTTTTTCTATTCTTAATTTTACGGTCTTTGCTTTTACCACAGGAAGTTTATCTATTTCAATTAAAGCCTCTTCAACTTTTTCGCTTACGGCTTTATGCGTTGTTATTATTATTGCGACTTTTTTATCTTTGTTTCTTTCGTTCTGATAGAGGCTTGATATAGAAACGCCGTAATCGCCCAGAATTCCTGAAATTTTGGCAAGAACGCCGGGTCTGTCGACAACGGTAAATCTCAGATAATATTCGCTTTTGCTTTTGCCGTGAGGCAAGAATTTTATATTTTTTCTTTTTGAATAAATTACGTTCTGAACTTCTCCGGCGGTTTCGGTCGCCGTAAACTTGGCAAGATCTATAATATCGGAAACTACAGCCGAAGCGGCAGGAAGCTGTCCGGCTCCCTTTCCGTAAAACACCACGTCATCGGAAGCGTCGCCCTTAATCATAACGGCATTATATTCGTTATGCACGTTGGCAAAAAAATGATGATGGTCTACCAGACACGGTTCAACCCAAAGGTCTACTCCCTGCTCTGTTTTTAAAGCAGAACCTATAAGTTTGACGACATATCCGAAATCGGCAGCGATTTTTACGTCTTCAACCGAGAGTTTGTCTATTCCTTTTACTCTTATATCTTTTACTTTTATCCAGCTTCCCCATGCTATAGAAGAAAGTATCGCAAGTTTATTTGCAGTGTCAAAACCCTTAACGTCGGAAGACGGATTTGCTTCTGCAAAACCGGATTTTTGGGCATCTTTTAAAGCATCTTCATAAGTCATATCTTCATTTGTCATTTTGCTGAGAATAAAATTAGTCGTGCCGTTAAGAATTCCCTTTATTTTTTTGATTTCATTTGCGGCAAGCCCTTCGTTTAATCCCTGAATAACGGGAATGACTCCGCCGACAGCGGCTTCAAAATAAACAAGTTTTTTATTTTCCTGAGCAAGCGAAAATATCTCGTCCCAGTATTTGGCAAGAACAGCCTTATTTGCGGTAACTACATTTTTACCGTTTTTCAAAGCTTCCGTAATAACGGTTCTTGCCGGCTCATATCCGCCGATAAGTTCAACTACTATATCTATTTCCGGATCTTTAAGTATCGTTTTATAATTATCGACGTAGAGTTCCTGTCTGTCTATAGGCCTTATATCGCATATAGACTTTACTTTTATCGGAACGCCCGACTTTCTGATGGCGATAAGCTGATTTTTTTCAAGTATTTTCAGAACGCCTTTTCCTACGGTCCCGTATCCTATTATTCCTATATTTAAAATTTTTTTCATAATAAATAAAACCTCATTTGCCGATTGTAAATTTTTTAAATCTTAAAAGCGCGTCGTGAAATCTTTTATCGTGCGTAACAAGCGCTATTCTTATATAACCTTCTCCGCATGAACCGAACCCGACTCCGGGCGAAACAACAACTCCGGTTTCCTGCAAAAGCCTTTCGGCAACTGCAAGAGAGCCTTCTTTTTTCAGATGTTCCGGCAGAGCGGCCCAGACATACATTGTACCTTTGGTCTGTTTTGTTTTCCAGCCTATTTTATTGAGGCCTTCAACCATTTTCAACATTCTTTTTTCATATATTGCGGCCTGTTCTCTTACACACTGCTGAGAACCGTTTAAAGCTGCAACTGCGCCCAGCTGTATAAACGTGGGAGCTCCGTAATCCAAAAAGGATTTAAATTTTTCAAGCGGATACAACAATTGTTTTGCTCCGCACACCCAGCCTATTCTCCAGCCTGCCATATTGAAAGTTTTTGAAAACGAATGAAACTCCAAAGCAACGTCTTTAGCGCCGGCAAACTCAAAAATTGACGGAGCGACGTAATCTCCGAAAGTTACTTCGGAATAAGCGTTATCCGATATAAGGAGTATGTTATACTTTTTGCAAAACTTTATGGCTTCTTTCCAGAAAGCAGGATCCTCAACGCATGCAGCCGTCGGATTATTAGGATAATTTAAAAACATTATCTTTGCTTTTTTTGCTACTGCAGCCGGAATTTTTGAAAAATCCGGCAAAAAGTTATTTTCAATTAAAAGAGGCATTGAATGTATTTTTGCTCCGGCCAGTATAACTCCGTTAAAGTGAACGGGATAAGCAGGATCACATACCAGAACATAGTCTCCCGGATTTAGATAAGCCATGCACAAATGGGCTATACCCTCTTTTGAACCTATTAGAGAGACAACTTCAGTTTTATAATCAAGCTCTACTCCGAATCTTCTGCCCATCCACTCAGTAACAACTTTTCTGTATTTAGGCATTCCTTTAGCCTGAGGATATCTGTGCGTTTTTGTATGGTTTTTAACAGTGTCGCACATCGTATCGACTATATGGTGCGGCGTCGGCATATCGGGATTGCCCATGCTCAAATCTATTACATCAAGATTTTTTGCGTAAGCTTCAAGTTTAAGCTGGTTAATTCTTGTAAATAAATAAGGAGGCAGCGAATCTAATTTTTTTGACGGTTTTAATTTTATCATAATATTTTTTCTTGTTTTTTTATTTTTGAATCAATTTTCTTAAAGTTGTTGTAGGCTTAAAAGAAACTTTCTTGCCTGCAGGCACAGGCACGACTGCTCCTGTTTTCGGATTGCGGCCCTGGCGGGCTTTTCTGTCCTTAGATTTAAAAGAACCGAGCCCCGACAGAGAAACAGATTCTCCGTTTTTAAGATTATTCTGAATAACCTTAACAAGCGCTTTTATGGCAATATTGACATCTGCCTGTGTTAAGCCGGAAACATCGGCTATTTGTTTTATGACATCCGGTTTTTTCATTAATTCCCCCAAAAATCACTATAAGTTTTAAATCTTCTGCTTAAAAAATATATTAAAAATCAATTAAAAAGTCAATGTAAAGATATGTTTTTGGGCTTCAGTATAAATGAGACATATATACGTTACTTGTATAAATTTTATATTGATACCTATGTTTTCTTTTTATACAATGGTATGAGAATGCATCTAATCATCGAAGCAACATACAGTATATTTTTGCAAAAATATAGCCTCATAAGGGAGAAGAAATGAAAAAAATTCTTTGTTTTCTTTTGGTGTCGGCGTTTCTTTTTGCAACCGCGCCTGTACTGCAGGCATATAAAACACATTTACCTGTTGCCCATAATAACACAACTGCAGCTGACAAAGACCAAAAATATGTACCCTTTGTGGCAGCTGTTTTAGCTAATGATTTGAAAAAAATAAAACAATTAATTGGGGACGGCGCCGATGTAAACTGGACTATCAACGGCGGAATGACAGTTTTAATGTTTGCCGCAGAACGCAGCAGTTTTGAAACGGTTAAACTGTTAATAGAAAAAGGTGCCGACGTTAACGCAGTCAATACTTATTTTTACGAAGGTCCCAGAGTTAAATGTGGGCTGCCATGGGTGAAAAATGATTACCACGACGGACATAACAAAACAGCTTTATTTTATGCGCTAAATAACACAGATTTAAAAGTTGCAGAGTTATTACTGGACAAAGGCGCAAACATCAATGCAAAAGATATCAGCGGCGAGACAGTTTTAATGTATGCTATTGATGATAAAAACAGACCGCAGATGATAAAACTGCTTATTGCCAAAGGTGCAAACATCAATGCAAAAGATATCATGGGTGATCCACAGATGATAAAACTGCTTATTGACAGAGGTGCAAATGTAAATGCCAAAAATAATTTTAACGTAACAGTTTTAATGAAAGCTTTACACAAGGGTGATCTGCAAACAGCAAAGTTGCTCACAGATAAAGGAGCAAGTGTAAACAATTCTTACAACAACCTTTTGACATCCGCAATATTAAGCGAAAAAACAGATGTAATAAATTTTATCCTTTCTAAAGGCGTAAACATTAATGAAACAAATAAATACGGCGAAACGGCATTAATGACTGCATCAAAGCTGGGTTATACTGAAATTGTCAAATTACTTATAGAAAAAGGAGCAAATATCAATGCCGTCAATGCCGAAAATAAAAACGCCTTACTTTTTGCCGTTGAAGAATTCAACGAACCCGTAATAGAAGGATTCAAGGGTTCAACCAAACAAGAATATGATGAATTTTACAGACAAACGATGGACAAAATAAATGCACAGAAATTTGAAACGAGTAAAATCCTTATAAGCAATGGAATAAACATCAATTTAACCGATAATAACGGAGAGAATGTTTTATTTTACGCTTCAAGAAATAAACGGGGATTTGTTTTTCTGCAATATTTCATCACTGATAAAAAAATGAACGCAACAGTTAAGAACAAATATAACCAAACGCCGTTGATGGTCGCAATACAGGGAAACAATACCAAAGCAGTTGAAATTCTCACAGAAACCATATCAGATGCAACCATTAAAGATAATTATGGAATGACAACATTAATGTATGCCGTCAAAAGGGCTGATTTAGCCGCCGTCAAATCTCTCCTTAATAAAGAAATAATTATAGACCAAAAAAATAATGAGGGAAAAACAGCTTTAATGTTTGCCGCGGATTATCCGTCATTTAAAAAAGAACAGATTGAAATCATCAATATGATTATTTCTAAAGGGGCAGATGTCAACGCCAAAGACAATGACAAAAGAACACCGTTAATGTTAGCTCTAAAACGCGCCAACTGGCAAACAGCTAAATTATTGCTAAGCAAAAAGATAAATATTAATGACACAGACGAAAGCGGGAAAACGGCTCTAATGTACACAACATTACAAAAAATCATATATAATTATGATAGCTCAGAAATTGTGAATATGATTATTTCTAAAGGGGCAGATGTCAACGCCAAAGACAATGACGGAAGAACTCCGTTAATGTTAGCTCTAAAAAATGCCAATTGGGAAACAGCTAAAATATTGCTAAACGAAAAAATAAACATTAATGAGAAAGATGATGAAGGCAAAACAGCATTAATGTATGCTTCATCTCATTTCCTGTTAAGCGATGAACGGATTGCAGTTATCAATTCAATTATCGCAAAAGGTGCAAATGTTAACGAAACAGACAACAATGGCAACACAGCTTTGACATATGCAAAAGGAAAATCCGTGCCGGAAATCATTAAAATTCTTTCCGATAACGGGGCAAAATAAAAAATACCGTTACAAAAGGATATAATGAAAGTTTTATATATTATTGACGCAAGCGCTTATATTCACAGAGCCTATCACGCCATACGTCCGCTTACGACTTCGGACGGAACGCCCACTAACGCTGTTTACGGTTTCATAAAACTTATAAATAAAATAAAAAATGAAAAAAAGCCCGATTATATAGCCGTATGCTTTGACCATCCGTCAAAAAATTTCAGGCATGAAATTTCTCCGCAGTATAAGGCAAACCGCACCGAAATAGACCTTGATCTGATAAAACAAATGCCGATAGCAAGAGAAGCGGTAAAAGCCATGGATTTATGCATTCTGGAAAAAAGCGGCTATGAAGCCGACGATTTAATAGCGTCTCTTGCCAAAAAAGCGGAAAAAGAAAATATCCGCACGGTAATAGTAACAGGCGATAAAGATATGTTCCAGCTTGTAAACGAAAATATAACTATATGGAACGAATCAAAAAATATTATGTTTGATTCTCAAAAAGTTTATGAAAAATACGGCATATATCCTGAACAGATTGTTGATATGCTGGCATTAATGGGAGACGCCTGCGATAATATTTCCGGAATAAAAGGAATCGGAGAAAAAACGGCCGTAAAGCTTCTTCAGGAACACAAAACGCTTGAAAATATAATACAAAACGCCTCTTTGCTTAAAGGGAAACTTGCCGAAACTGTAAAATATGGGGCGGAATCTGCAATTCTGAGCAAAAAACTTGTTCAGCTCGAATTAAACGCTCCCGTTGATTTTGAAATTGAAGAAATGAAATTCAATGAAAATCTTTTTGCAAACGCCGCTGAATTTCTCAAAAAATACGAGTTCGGCAGTTTTATAAAATCAGGGTGGCACTCAAACGGCTCAAATACTGCTAAACTGGCTCAGACGCCGGCCGTAACGCCTGATTTAATACCTCATAAAGAATCTCAAGTTGAAATAAAGCTTAAACTTCCGGATATAAAAATCATTGATTCTTATGAAACAGCCTCGGAACTCAGAAAAATTCTTGATACTAAAGAAAACATAACTATAAGCATCGAAACTAACGGATACGATTTTACGAGCAGCTTTCTTGTGGCAGTATCTTTCTTCTGCCAAGACGGATTTTCATATTATATACCTGTCAGCCACAGCGATTTCACGCTGAAACAGCTGCCGCCTGAAGAATTCAAATCTGTATTCGGCGGACTTTTTGAATCTGAAAAAATAAAATTTACGGGTTACGACTTAAAATTCGCAAAACATATTCTAAAGAAACTCGGAATCAATCTAAAAAACGCCTATTTCGACATAATGCTTGCCTCATATTGCGTCGATCCGTCGGCTTCGCACGATATAGAAAGCCTGTCGGAAAAAATATTTGCTTTTAAACTTGATTCGGAAGAAACTCTTTTGGGAAAAGGCTCAAAAAAAATAACGCCCGATATGCTCGCCATAGACGTTCTTTCAAAGCATTCGGGATTCAAAGCGTATTTAACTTATATGCTTGCCTCGAAATTTTCAAACGATTTGAAATTAAAAAACCTTGAAAGTCTTTTTTTCAAAATAGAAATGCCGGTTATGTCGGTATTAACACAAATGGAAGAGTCCGGAATAAAAATCGATTCTGATTTCTTAAGAGAATTCGATTCAAAAATAACGTTAGAAATATCATCCTGCGAAAAAAAGATATTTCAGCTTTCTGATGCTGAATTCAACATTAATTCGCCAAAACAGCTTGCAGAAATTCTTTTCGAAAAAATGCACCTGCCTGCGGTAAAAAAAACAAAAACCGGCTATTCGACGGATGAGTCTGTCCTTGCAGAATTAAGCGGATATGAAATAGCAAACGAAATATTAAAATACAGAGAGCTTCAGAAAATAAAAACGACTTATATTGATTCAATGCTTAGGTATTGCGGCGCCGAAGGATGCAGAATACACACGATATTTAACCAGGCGGTAACGACAACAGGCAGACTGTCTTCATCCGAGCCGAATCTTCAGAATATACCTGTCAGAACGGACTACGGCCGCCAGATAAGAAGAGCTTTTATAGCCGACTACGGCAACATATTTATTTCCGCAGACTATTCGCAGATAGATTTAAGGGCTCTTGCCCACATATCCGAAGATAAAACCCTTATTAATGCTTTTAATAACGGCAAAGATATTCATACTGCCACGGCAATGGAAATTTTTTCGGCGCGTTCAGAACAGGATGTAACTTCGCAAATGCGTTCTGCCGCAAAATCGATAAATTTCGGAATAGTATACGGCATTTCGCCTTTCGGACTTTCCAAACAGCTGGCAATACCTATACAACAAGCTAAAGAATATATAGACAATTATTTTAAAAAATACAGCGGCGTAAGACAATGGATGTCAGATATTACCGATTTTGCAAAACGGACGGGTTACGTACAGACTGTTGCGGGCAGAATCCGTTATATCCCAGAGATAAATTCTTCAAACAAACAAACTGTATCGTTCGGAGAAAGAATGGCGTTAAATACTCCGGTGCAGGGCACATCGGCTGACATAATAAAAATAGCGATGATAAATATTGCGGCAAAAATAAAAGAACAGAATCTTAAAAGCCTAATGCTGCTTCAGGTTCATGACGATCTTTTGTTTGAAGTCCCTGAAAACGAAAAAGATATAATGCTAAAAATGATAAAATATGAAATGGAACATGCAATGACTCTGAAAGTCCCTTTAATCGTAGACATGAAAAAAGGTCTAAACTGGGCAGAGATGGATAAAATATGATTATAGGTTTAACAGGCGGCATAGCCACCGGCAAAAGTGAAGCGTCAAAAATATTTAAAAATATGGGATGCTTTATAGTCGACGCCGACAAAATCGCAAAAGAATTAACCGTAAAAGGTTCTCCAGTTCTGCAGAAAATAGAAGAATCATTCGGCAAAGATATACTTACTTCAAACGGCAGCCTCAACAGAAAAAAACTTGCCGGTCTGATTTTCAGCGATAAAGGCGCAAAACTGCAGCTTGAACGAATTCTGCATGTTTATATAATACGGGAAATTAATGAAATTGTAGCCGAAAAATATGATCAGGCCGACATCATAATAGACGCTCCTCTTCTTTTTGAAGTAGGACTGGACAGAATATGCGACAAAGTGATAGTGATATACGCAAAACACAGCATACAGATTGAAAGATTTATAAACAGAGATAATATATCAAGCAGTGAAGCTGAAAAAAGAATATCGGTTCAAATGCCGATTGAAGAAAAAATGATTCTTGCCGATATTGTAATAGATAATTCGTTTTCAATAGAACAACTTGAAAAAAACATTAAAAAAACGTATTCCGCTTTTAAATCGGTTCCTTAAAATTTGCACGGCAGTCATTTCATCTGTATTTTATCTCGTCAAAATTTATTGACAAAAACCAAGATTTAAAATACAATTTAACACATTATGAATAAAATATTGCGCTTTTCAATTTTTCTTACTTTACTGTTTCTTTTAACGCATTCAGCGTTTGCTCAAAATGAACAAACCCAAGAGATACCGGAACAACAGCCTAAACCGCAGATTAATGCTAAGGGCGTTCACTTAACGGCTTATATGCCGGGAGTATCCAAAAAGAGAGACTATATAGATTCATTTCTTACCGATACCGAATTAAACGCAGTAGTAATAGACGTTAAAGAAATAGACGGAGCGATAGGAATAAAAGGCGTTTACGGAGATTTGGCTCTTTCAAAAAGCATTCCAAATCCTCAGGAATATATAAAACATCTGAAAGAAAAAAATGTGTATACCATAGCCAGAGTTGTGGTATTCAGAGATAACACAATGCCGCGCAAACGCCCCGATTTAGCCGTAAAAAATCCTGAAGGCGGATTATGGGAAGACCGCAAGGGGATAACATGGCTCGATCCTTACAACCAGAACGCAAAAGATTATATTTTAGATATAGCTGAAAAAACGGCGGATATCGGATTTGACGAAATTCAGTTTGATTATATACGTTTCCCGTCTGACGGAAACACAAGAAACTGCAGATACAAAGTTCCCCGTTCAACTGCCACTGCCTATCTTGAAATAGTTGATTTTTTAAAACAGGCCAAACAAAGACTTGCTCCGAAAGGAATAAAAACTTCTATAGACGTTTTCGGATTAACGACTACTGAAACTACCGATATGGGAATCGGCCAGAAAATTGTTGAAATGACCGAATACGTAGATTTTGTAAGCCCTATGATATACCCGTCACATTATAATTACGGAGAATATGGAATTGCCGATCCTAATAAAGAACCTTACAGAACTGTTTATATAGCTCTTCAGGGTGCAAAAAAAAGAATTCCTGTTGAAAAATTAAGACCGTGGCTTCAGGATTTTTCAATGAGAGGCGTAAAATACGGGCCTAAACATATTCAGGAACAGATTCAGGCATGTTATGATTCAGGCGTTCAGACATGGATGCTTTGGAATGCGGCATGCAGATACACAAAAGACGGATTAAAATCAAAAGCAGAAGAAAATAGCTATAAAAAAAGTTCAAAAGAAATCATTGACGCGTATTTAAAAAAACAGGACGTCAACCAATCTATGCAGAAAAGAGCCGTTCAAAATAAAACGCAGAGTTCCGTAAAAACTTCAACTTCAACAAAAACCGGAATAAAAAAACAATCGTCTGCACAAAAAAAAACATCCGGCGCCAACAAAACATCCGGAACACCTAAAAAGAATAAAACGGCTAAATAAAATAATTTTATCAGCATAAAACCCGGATTCTCCCTTATCCCCCGTAACTTTTTTAAAAATATCCGGTCTAAGTAGGTACATTAATGAATGACAGGGAACTTATACAAAAAATTATTGCCGGCCAGGAAAATTTATTTAAACTGCTGGTAATGAAATACAAAAATAAAGTTGTTCTGCTTATATATTCTTTTTGCGGCTCCGGCTGCGATTATGAGGATATTGCCCAGAACGTATTTATAAAAGTTTTCCGTTCTTTAAATAAATTCAGATTTGATTCTTCTTTTTCCACATGGCTTTATAAAATAACGATAAATGAAAGCATCAGCTTCAGTAAAAAGAAAAAAAACAATGTCATTTCTTTAAACGAAAAAGTCGGACCGGAAGAAGACGAAGAACTTGTCAATATGCTGCCCGATTCCGACTATTCAACGGAAGAAAAACTTTTGAGACAGCAAACACAGCTGATGATACAAAAAGCAATGCGGCAAATGCAGAACAACTATAAAACGATTTTGATATTAAAAGATATTGAAGATATGTCATACGATGAAATAGCCGAGACAATGGACATATCAATGGACAAAGTAAAAATCTGGCTTTTCAGAGCCAGACAGCAGCTTAGGGAAATTATAACAAGAGGTAATTTAGAATGAAGTGCAACGATATGGAATTTTTAATTTCATTGCATATAGACAATAAGCTTGACGGCGCCGAACTTGAAAAACTGCTCAAGCATTTTGAAGAATGTTCCTCATGCAGACAAACTTACAAAGATTTGCTGCGGATAAAAGAACTACTCGGCTCGCAAAAAGAAATTTTGCTGCCGGATTCTTTTGAAAATAAAATAATGAAAATGCTGAAAAACAAAGAGAATATCAGTCCGGCCGGTTTTTTACACACGGTCCCCAAAAGAAAATTATTGATGCTGGCGGCAGGTTTTTTATTTATAGTTCTTTCTTCCGTCACTTACTTTTCGATGCATAAAAAAAAGGTTTATGATTTCGGATGGTATTATGAAACCGCAGTTGAAAACACGGAAGACGGCTCATACGGCACTTCCGATTCCAAAAGCGAAAACTTTTTTCTGACAGTTTATTGAGCCGCCAAAAATAATCCTGTTATTCTGTTAAAAGAATCAGTCATTACGGCTATTCCGACCAAAATAAGAAGAATCCCGCAGAAAATTTCTATATAAATATAATATTTTTTTACGGCATTAAAAAAAGCCAGAAATTTATTTATAAATAAAGCCGTAAGCAAAAACGGAACGGCAAGTCCAAGCGAATAAAAACTTAAAAGAAGCGCGCCGTCCTGAGTGCGCCCTTGCGTTGAAGCAAGTATAAGTATTGACGACAATATCGGACCTACGCAAGGAGTCCATGCAAAAGCAAATGCGCTGCCTATAAGAAAACTCGTAAGATAGCCGATTTTTTTACCGGCGATATTTAATGCAGAAATCTGTCTGTATAAAAAAGGTATTTTAAATATTCCGCACAGATGAAGCCCGAAAATTATTATTACGGCTCCGCCTATATACTTTAGAATATTCAAATTTTTTAAAAGAAGAGTTCCTATAAAAGTAGCGGTAAGACCGAGCAGAACAAAAACAAGAGAAAAGCCCAAAACAAAAAAAAGAGAACTTATAAAAACACGTCTGATATTTTGCCTGTCGTTTATTTTATCGACAGAAATGCCGGTTATAAAACTTATATAAGCCGGTATCAAAGGAAGCACGCACGGGCTTATAAAAGTAAAAATACCTGCGGCAAAACTTGCAAAAACCGGAAAATTTTCAAAGGACAGAGCCATAAATCTCCTGTTTTAAAATTACAAAAAAATTAAATCTCAAGCATTCTTTTAATAGGTTTATATGCCTGAACTCTGATTTCTTCGGCAACCTTTACTTCATTTTTCATTTCCTGAAGAGTCCAAAGAACTTTTTCAAGAGTATTTTTTTTCATATTCGGACATACGGCAATTTCGGTAACGGTATGAAAAATTTTATCCGGATATTTTTTTCTGAGCGTAAACGTTATTTCGTTTTCAGTTCCTATTATAAATTCATTATGACTGCTTTGGGCGACATAATTCATGATGCCGGTCGTAGACAAAACCTGGTCGGCAAGAGCAACCGTTTCAGGGCTGCATTCCGGATGAACAAGAACTTGAGCATTCGGATATTTTTTCTTTTTTTCGTCTAAATATTCCGGAAGCATTCTCATGTGCGTAGGGCAGAATCCCTGCCATAAAATAAGTTTTTTATTTGAAACTTTTTGCACGTAAGAACCAAGATTTCTGTCCGGACAAAATATTATTTTATCATTGTCTATGCTCTGCACCACTTTAACGGCGTTTGAAGATGTGCAGCATATATCGGTTTCGGCTTTTACTTCGGCGCTTGAATTTATGTATGTAACTACTGTAGCGCCGGGATTTTCTTTTTTAAACTGTATAAGCTGCTGTTTTGTTATCATATCAGCCATCGGACATCCGGAAGCCGGATCTGGCAAAAGAACTTTTTTCTGAGGGCTTAAAATACTTGCGGTTTCTGCCATAAAATGAACGCCGCAAAAAACTATTACATCGGCGTTTGTTTCGGCTGCTTTTCTGCTCAGCTCCAGAGAATCGCCCTTGAAATCGGCTATATCCTGCACTTCCTGGCGCTGGTAATTATGAACAAGAATTACGGCATTTCTTTGTTTTTTCAATTCATTTATTTTATTTTTTATTTCTTCTGTCATATTTAATCCCGTTTTATATCTTTGAAATAAGTTTCATTTTATTTACCGAAATTTCGCTCAACATAAGTATTTTATCAAACAAACTGCCTATAAACGTACCTGAGCCGTCTGACGTTTTTTCTGCGTTTTCGGCGGCTATTTCATAACATACCAAAGCCGAAGCCGCGGCAAGAGCATAATCTTTTTCAACAGCGCAGAAAGTTCCGATTACGGATGATGCCATACAGCCGGTTCCTACTATTGCCCCCATAACAGGCACGCCGTTTTTAACTGAATATGTGCTGGTCCCGTCTGAAATAACATCTTCTGCTCCGGTAATAACGACAACAGCTTTTATATTTGCGGCAAGAGTTTTTGCGAGTTCACATTTATCGGCGGCAACTTTTCCGGAATCAACGCCTTTTGTCTGAACGTTTAAGCCTGCTATCGTTGCAATTTCGGAAAAATTGCCTTTAATTACCGAAATTTTAAAAGCTTCCAAAAGCTCTTTGCACATTTGAGTTCTGTATTTTGTTGCGCCTGCTCCGCATACGTCAAGCACTATGGGAATTCCCTTTTTGTTTGCTGCAACGCCGGCAATTTTCATAGATTCTATTTGCATATTATTCAAAGTCCCTATGTTAAGAACAAGCGAGCTTGCAAGATTTACCATATCCGCAACTTCTTCTTTTGCATCAGCCATTACTGGCGATCCTCCGAAAAACTTTGTTATGCTCGCGCAGTGTGAAACCGTTACATAATTTGTGATGTGGTGGACAAGCGGTGCCACAGTCCGCACTTTTTCAAGCCTTTCAAAAATTCTTTCCATTTTTCAAACTCCTTTATATCAATAAATAAATTTTATAAAAAGAAAATAAAAAACAAGCATTCCCATTCCTATGGGAAATCCTACTTTTACCCATTCTTTGCTCGTTATTTTCAGTTTTGAAGCGCATATTATATTGGGGATATTCCCCGGTATCATAATGCCTCCGCTTATTATAAGTCCGACTATAAGATATTTTAAAGTCTCAACCGTCATCTCCGGCACGATTTCAATCGCAGCCATTGTGGCATTGTCGAGAACCGCAGACAGCATATTGATCCAGTAAAGCTCAACTCCGCCCAAATGCGCTATCGTTTTATAGGCAAGAGGCTTTAATCCGTCTCCCAGAAGAATAAGGCCGGCAACGAAAGCATAAACTTTCACAAATCTCAAAATTATTTCTTTGTTCGACGTATCTTCGCGGTTTACAATAATATGCCCTTCGTAATTTTTCGTTCCCTTTATAATTCTGTACGACATAAAGGCCAAAAATATATTTGATGAAATTATATAAATCCAAAGCATATCTATCATATAAAAGAAACCGGCATAATGCGGAGCTCCGGACAGTTTGCTTATTATTATAGCTCCCAACGGCTCTCCGACAGGCGTTAATACGGCGCCTATTCCTATTGCAAAACAGGCATAAACTATAAATTTTATTTTATCCTGCCTTTTAATATTTATCACGGCCGCTATTTCAGATAATATCAGCGAAGCTATTATGGCTGTTATCATGCTTGATACAAGCCCGAGCACAATCGTTGATAACGCCAGCATCCATCTGACTCCTATTTTTTTTGTCATCTTGTTGATAAGAACTATTATCTGCGAATTGAACAATTTAAATAATATCCCCATTATAAGCACGGTAATTGAAATCATCACGGGATGTTCCAAAGTCATTTTTATAAGATCTTTGTTCCATATATTTGAAATTGTAGCCGCCGCAATACCTACTGCAAGAATGAATATTTCAAGATTTTCCTCTATGCGTTTGCTGATAAGAGGCATAACTATAACTATAACTATTATAAGCGACAATAAAATATCAAGCATTTATTTTATCCTTTTTTTTGGCAATAACATTTCTGATGTATTTTTCAATTTCAACTATGAAATAAACAAAAATTCCGAGCACAAGAAGCCTGAAAAGAGAATCCGAATCCATACGTTCCACTTTGAAAAATTTATTGACAGGCGATATGTTCAAAAATATTACCTGTGAAATAAACATAAGAGTAATGCCCAGCCATATAAAAGGATTCGTAAAAAGTCCGAGTTTGAAAATTGAATAATATGACGATCTGCAGCTTAGAAGATAAAAACTCTGCGCCACTACAAAAGCCGATACTGTAACTCCTCGGGCCTGTTCGTAAGTAGAGCCTGTTTTTATTTCATAATCAAACATGAACAAAACGGCAACCGCCATTATTGTTCCGAATAAAATATTTCTGTATATTAAAAGACCGTCTATTATCGGAAGTTTCGGATCTATCGGTTTTCTTTCCATAATCCCCATTTCCTTAGGTTCAAAAGCAAGCATGAGCCCCAAAAGTATTGCGGTAGACATGTTTATCCAAAGAATCTGAGCCGGTAAAATCGGCAGAACATCCATATTTAAAAATATTGCCACAATCATTACAAAACCCTGCGCGACGTTTGTAGGAAGTGTCCATAATATGAATTTTTTTATATTGTCAAAAACACCTCTTCCTTCCTCAACGGCTGCTACTATTGATGCAAAGTTATCATCGGTTAAAACCATATCTGCCGATTCTTTTGCTACTTCCGTACCTGTTATGCCCATCGCAATTCCTATGTTTGCCTGTTTTAAAGCCGGAGCATCATTTACCCCGTCTCCTGTCATTGCGCAGATATTGCCTCTTGCCTGAAGAGCTCTGACAAGTCTCAGTTTCTGTTCAGGAGTCACTCTTGCAAAAACAGAATAATCATTAACAACATCTTTGAGCTGATCATCGTTATAATTTTCAAGCTCTTTGCCGGTAATTGCTTTATAATTCGCATGATCGCCCTTTACTATTCCTATAACCTTTGCTATGGCCGAAGCGGTAAGAGCATGATCTCCCGTTATCATTTTTATTTTGATTCCGGCCGTATGACATTTTCTGACGGCCTCTATAACTTCCTGCCTGGGCGGATCTATCATCGCCTGCAGTCCCACAAATATTAAATTGTTTTCAACATCAGGATGATGAATCTGAGCCGTGCCTGCCGGACATGCTTTAAAAGCAAACGCAAGAACTCTTAAACCTCTGGACGCCATATTTTCCACTATCGGAATTATTTGTGTTTTATCAAACGGGACAATATTGTCATTTTCATCAATCATCGACGAACACATTAAAATGATTTTTTCAACAGCGCCTTTTACCGCAACAAGAGGCTCTTTTTCCGTTTTATGAAGAGTAGCCATATATTGGTATTCCGATTCAAAAGGAATCGTGTCTAAACGAGGCCATTTTTTCAGAATCAAAGATTCGTCAAGATTTGCTTTCAAAGCCG
Source organism: Endomicrobiaceae bacterium (assembly GCA_963666965.1). GTDB lineage: Bacteria > Elusimicrobiota > Endomicrobiia > Endomicrobiales > Endomicrobiaceae > Proruminimicrobium. The sequence goes on along the minus strand of OY762939.1, from coordinate 527,027 downwards.
AAACTATCAGGGCTCCCTCTGTCGGATCTCCCTGCACTGAATTTCTGCCGTCCATATTCAAAAGCTTTGAATCGTTGCATAAATATCCAGCTCTTAAACACGTTCTTAAAGCCCTTGAAAAATCCATATTTACAACCTGATCTTTATATTTAATTTCTCCGTCAGTATTATATCCCGTGCCAAACACGTTGAAAAGTCTGCCGCCGGCAAAAATTTCCATGACTGTCATTTGATTTTCCGTAAGAGTTCCTGTTTTATCGGAACATATTACGGTCGTGCTGCCGAGAGTTTCAACTGCCGGCAGTTTTCTTATTATCGCTTTTCTTTTAACCATTCTTGAAACGCCTATCGCAAGAGTTATAGTCATTGCGGCAGGCAAACCTTCCGGAATTGCCGCAACTGCAAGACTTATCGCCGCCAGAAACATAAGTTTCGGAGGCTGTCCGTGATACACGCCTACGGCAAACGCGATTGCCGCTGCCGATATTATAACCCAAAGCAAAAACATGCTGAACTGCGACATTTTTACCGTAAGAGGCGTATCTAAAGAATCGGCTTTTGAAATAAGCTGTGAAATTTTACCGACTTCGGTATTGTCACCCGTTTCAACGACTATGCCCTTTGCGCTTCCGTAAGTGATAAGCGTTGAAGCATAGAGCATATTTTTTCTGTCGGCAAGAACAGTTTCTTCACCAAGAATCTCAGTATTTTTTTCAACAGGAGTCGATTCTCCCGTAAGAGCAGATTCGTTTACCTGCAGATCTCTTGAATGTATAATTCTTACGTCTGCCGCCACCTTATCGCCCGATATAAAAAACAGAATATCGCCAGGAACGACTTCCGAAGAGTTAATATGCATTTTTTTGCCGTCTCTGATAACTACCGCCTGGGTAGTCATTGATTTTGCAAGAGCTTCCAGAGATTTTAACGCTTTAGCTTCCTGTATAAAACCGACTATCGCATTTATTATTACAACTCCGAATATTACGGAGGAATCGGCATATTCACCTAAAAAAAGAGTTACAAACCCGGACAATATCAATATGTAAAGCAGAGGCTGATGAAACTGAAGCAAAAACCTTTTTACAGGTCCGTCAGTTTTCTTCGGAGTAAGGACATTCTTGCCGTATCTTGCCTGAAAAATCCCGATTTCATCCGGATGTAGACCAAGCTCGGCATTGCTCCCGTAATCTTTGACTATTTCCTCATTTTCCATACTGTGCCAGTGTTTAATGTCTGTCATTGTAACTCCTATATGGTTAAATTTATTTTATCTGCTTTATACTTTAAATTTTTCAACCCTACAATTTTACATATTTTACAGAATATTTTCTATTACATTACCATGTAAAAAACTTATATGCCTTTTGAATCTTTGACAATTTTTTCAAGAACATCCACTATGTTTTCGGCTATAATCATATTGCCAAAATCGGTACAATGGCCAAAATCCCCGGCAAACTGGTCCTGAAATATATTATTGTATTTTTTCATTTTCAGCATATTTTTAAAATTATCCTCATTATTTACGAATATTAACCGGTCATAATACTTTTCATTTTTTAAAATATTTTTTAACGGTTCTATGCTCCTTACAGGATACTGCATGCAGATTACTTTAATATTATTATCTATCAGTTTTTTTATTATGCTTCTGTATTTGCCGTTATATTCCTCATCTTGATATTTTAATCTTATATTTTTTGCCGCCTCAAAATATTTATCCGCTTCTTTATAATTTTTTCTTTTCATTTCCTCAAGAGCAATCATCCCGTATAGAACATCTTTAGAATAATTCTTCGCTATTTTATCTATAATACCCTTTCTTTTTGAAGAGCCAATAATATTTTTTACAAGAACATAAAAGTCAGGTCCGGCAACCAGCTTTTTATCGCCTGAAGCTGTTTCTGCATAATATTTGCTTATATTTTTATCAGTATCATAATAATATTCTATAATCCATGTATAGTAATCGACTCTTCTGAACATAAAATTACGTTCTATTGCTTTCTTTGACATCTCGACGCCTTTTTTTCTGTCATCAAAAAAAGCATTTAAAACCAAATAATAGTAAGCCACCTCATTGTTGTGATCTTCTTTTAATATTGTCTGAAAAATCTGCTTTGCCCTGTCGCGCTCTCCTTTATAAAACAATTTAACGGCATATCCGACCATAGGGTTGATTTCAATATATTTTCTTATTGCCCTGTTATCAGAAAATTGCCTGTCCCTCAAATTAATCTTATAATTTTTACTAAGCCATTTGTACAATTTATAAATTTTGACATTATTTCCTATATTTTCAATATAAAAACTTCCGTCATCGGTTATATTATTTGTGTCGTTGATACCCATCATGCATATTGCAATATCCGGCTTATACAGTTTTATATCTTTATCAACCGTATCTGAAATCGCAGAAAGAAATGTGCCCGGAATTCCGCAGTCTATAATTGCAAAACCGTTTTTATGTTTTTTGTTTAATATGCGGCGCAATTGTATTGGATATTGTTTTGCCGTAGTAGATTCGCCGATACACAAGACTACATTTTGCTCTGAATATTTTATCAGCTGGCGTCTGTTGAAATATTGTTCTAAATATGAAATTGAAAAGAAAACAATCCACATTAAAATTTCTGCAACAGCCAGCGCAGCAATAATGCCGACACATACAAGGAAGAATTTTTTGAGCATTTTATTTTGAAATCACAAAGATTGCCTGCTGTGCAAAAATATTCGGCATCCAGCGTACGCTTTGTTCCCTGCTGATAAAACTCTTAGCTATAATCTTATATTTCTTATTTTTACAGTAAATTTCAAAATCTTTTATGCTTAAAAATCTTATATTAGGCGTATCGTTCCAACTGCCGGGAAGAGATTTTGTAACAGGAGCCCTGCCGTTGAAAAACATATCGGCTCTCAGCGAAAGATGGGCAAAATTAGGAAATCCTATTATTACTTTTTTGCCGATTCTTAAAGACTGTTCAAGAACAAAATCTATATTCTGAACCTGCTGCAGACTTTGGCTCAAAACAACAAAATCAAAGCTTGAGTCGGCGTAAGTTTTTATCCATTTATTGAAATCGGAATGCAGCACACAGAGTCCTTTTTCAACGCATTTATATATGTCGCTCTCCGAAATTTCTATGCCCTGAACGTTCGCCTTTTTGCTTTTCTCAAGATATTCCATCAGTTCGCCGTCGCCGCATCCCAAATCAAGAACGCTTGATCTTTCGTCTATAAATTCTGATATTTTTAAATGTTCAAACGAAACCTTTTTATTTTCCACTTATAACCTCTTCGTATAAATTATTCAAAAAAGACGTTATTATTTTGCCTTCGTCTTCTTTTTCAAGCAGAAACGCGTCATGTCCGTAAGTTGATTCTATGTTGCAGTATGTTACCTTCTGCCCTCTTAATTTTAAAAATTTAACTATATTTTCCGACTGTTCAGCCGGATAAAGCCAGTCTGATTTAAAAGATAAAACGAGAAATTTTATATCGGCATTTTTCCCCTTTAAAAAATCGTCCGTTTCAACGTCAAAATGATCCATGGCTTTGGATATGTAAAGATACGAATTTGCATCGAATCTTTTTACAAAAGTGCTTCCTCTGTGCCTCAAATATTCTTCAACTTCAAAATCAGCGTTAAAATTAAATTTTGAATTTCTCTCTTTTTCTCTTTCTATGGGAAATTTTTCTTTCATGGATATATCGCTCATATAAGTTATATGTCCGAGCATTCTGGCTACCGAGAGGCCTCTTTCCGGATTTCCGGTGCTGTAATAATGGCCGCCGTTCCATGCAATATCGGCCATTACTGATTGTCTGCCGACTTCGTTAAAAGCAATCTGCTGCGGAGAATGTCTCATTGTTGTTGCTATAGGTATTGCAGACACAATATTGTCCGAAAAATCATTTACCCACTGAAGAACCTGCATTCCGCCCATCGATCCGCCTGCCACCGAAAATAATTTTTTAATGCCGAGAAAATCTATAAGTTTTTTTTGGGCTCTGACCATATCCGATATTGATATCGCCGGAAAATCAAGTCCGTATTCTCTGCCCGTTTTAGGATTTACCGAGGAAGGACCCGTAGACCCTTGGCATCCTCCTAAAATGTTTGAGCATATTATAAAATATTTATCCGTATCAAAAGCTTTTGCGGAACCTATCATATTGTCCCACCAGCCGGGCTTTTCATCGCCGGCATGATATCCGGCGCAATGCGCATCGCCGGTAAAAGCATGCGTTATAAGAATCGCATTATTTTTCTTTTCGTTCAATTGCCCGTAGGTTTCGTAAGCTATCGTGACTTTCTGAAGTTCTTCTTTGTTATCAAGAACAAGATTATCAAAAGTCAGATATTGAGTTTCTACAATTAATTTTTCTGAATTCATATTCCACCCATAAAAAGCCAGGTTGAAAGATATCTTTCACCGGTATCTGTTATTACAGTTACTATATTTTTATTCTTGTTTTCTTTTCTTTTTGCCATCTGCAGAGCAGCCCATAAATTTGCGCCTGATGAAATACCTCCGAAAATACCTTCTTCAAGAGCAAGTTTTCTTGCAGTATCTCCGGCATCATCGCCTTCAACGGTTATATATTCGTCTATAATCGCCGCATTCAATATATCGGGGACAAATCCGGCTCCTATCCCCTGTATACGGTGCGAACCTGCGCTTTTCCCGGATAAAACCGCCGATTCTTTCGGTTCAACCGCAACTATTTTTATTTTTTCATCTTTTTCTTTAAGAAATTCTCCGACTCCGGTAATCGTTCCGCCAGTTCCGACTCCTGCCACAAAACAATCAATCCTGCCGTCCATATTTTCCCATATTTCAACTGCAGTCGTTTTTTTATGTATCATCACGTTTACGGGATTTGTAAATTGTCCGGGAATATAACTGTTTTCTATGCTGTCTTTCAATTCGTTTGCTCTTTCTATGGCGCCGGGCATATTTTTCGAACCCTGTGTGAGCTCTAACTGTGCGCCGAGCGCTTTTAAAAGCCTTCTTCTCTCTATGCTCATTGATTCAGGCATAGTTAAAATGAGCTTATATCCTTTGGCGGCGCACACGAAAGCAAGAGCTATTCCGGTATTTCCGCTTGTAGGTTCTATTATCGTTGTTTTTTTATTGATCAGCCCTCTTTTTTCTCCGTCTTCTATCAGAGCTGCGCCTACTCTGTCCTTTATGCTTGAAAGAGGGTTGAAACTTTCAACCTTTACAAAAATATTGCCGGGCAGATCATTTGAAAGCTTATTCAATTTGATCATCGGAGTATTTCCGATTGTTTCGATAATTCCGTTAAAATATTTTTTCATCTTTCTATTTCTGTGATTTCTCCAAAGCCTGACTTATGTCGGCTGTTATATCTTCGGTATTTTCTATTCCTATTGAAAGCCTTATAAAATCCGGAGTTACGCCTGCTGAAAGCTGCTGTTCGTCTGAAAGCTGCTGATGAGTTGTAGTGGCAGGATGCGTGGCAAGCGTTTTAGCGTCTCCGAGATTTGCGACATGCGATATAAGCTCAAGCGCTTCTATAAATTTTTTGCCTGCTTCAATTCCGCCTTTGATGCCGAATCCGACAAGAGACCCTTTATAATTTTTCAAATATTTCTCGGCTCTTGCATATTCGGGGCTCTCTTTTAATCCGGGATAATTTACCCATTCTACGTTTTTGTTTTCTTTAAGAAACTTCGCAACTTTCAAAGCATTGTCGCAGTGACATTTCATTCTCAAATGAAGAGTTTCAAGCCCCTGCAAAAATAAAAATGAATTAAACGGCGATATAACCATTCCTGTATCTCTTAAAAGCCTGACTCTCGCTTTTACTATATAAGCAATATTGCCGAACGGTTTAAAAGCTTCTACAAAATTCAATCCGTGATAAGCGGCGTCAGGGTCTGCTATAAGAGGGAATTTTCCGTTTGTCCAGTCGAATTTTCCGGAATCGACTATTACTCCGCCCATTGATGTTCCGTGTCCGCCTATAAATTTTGTGGCTGAATAAACTACGATATCGGCTCCGTATTCTATAGGCTTTAAAATGTAAGGCGTAAGCGTATTGTCAACTATAAGAGGAATTCCTTTTTTATGGGCGATTTGCGCAAGCCCTTCAATATCGGCAACGTCAAGTTTCGGATTGCCGAGCGACTCACAGTAAAGCGCTTTCGTTTTAGGCGTTATGGCTTTTTCTATTTCGTTTAAATCATTTGCTTTGATTATTTTAACTTTGATGCCGAGATTTTTTAATGTAGTCGTAAAAAGAGTATATGTTCCGCCGTATAAATTATCGGCTGAAACTATTTCATCTCCGTTTTGCGCTATGTTTAATATCGAGCACATAATTGCCGACATTCCGCTTGAAACGGCAAGAGCTCCGACGCCTCCGTCCAGCAGAGCCATTCTTCTTTCAAAAACATCAGTGGTCGGATTTTGTAGTCTTGTATAGATATTGCCGAAAATTTTAAGCGCAAACAAATCCGCCGCATGGCGCGTATCGTTAAATTTATAAGCCGTAGTTTGATGTATCGGCACGGCAATCGAGCCGGTATTTGGATCCGGTTCCTGCCCGCCGTGCACAAGTATTGATTCTGTTTTTAATTTATCGTCTATTTTTGACATTTATCATCCCTTCCTATTCTAATTTGAAAACCGCATTAACCGTAACGGCGACTTCTTTCTGTTTTGAAGACGTATCGTAAACTCCGTAATCCGAAATTTCATTCGAAAGCGGCTGTCTTATCTGAAAAATCCCCGATTTTGCCGAAATCAGGTTCCCGACTTTATTACCGGCGCTTTTTGCTATTTCAACGGCTCTTGCTTTTGCGTCGCTTGTAGCTATGGCAAGCATTTCAGATTTCAAAGCAGCCAAATCGGAAATAAAATATTCAATAGTCGAATTTTGCAGAACAAGTCCTGACGAACTTATCGAATCAGTATCAAGCGCCATCTTTTCTATTTTCAAAAGATCCGTTGTTTTTACCGAAATCTTTTGCGTAAAAACATACCCCGTTATTCCGTTTGTTCCGTAATTGGGATAAGATGTTACCGGATCTACCGTTATATCTTTCTCGTCAATTGAGTTTGATTTTAAAAATTTGGCAAGTTTTTCCAAATCTCTCTTTAAAAATCGGTATCCGTCATGCTGGTTGCCGATTCCGGTATTCTGCCCTAAAACTATCGTCCATTTTGCAATATCGGAAACAACATTTTTTGTGCCAAGCCCCACAACTCTTACCGATTTTTCCTGCTGTCTTGATGCAACAATAAACATACCGAATAAAATCGAAGAAATTATAAGAGCGCCTGAAAGTATAAAAGCAATTTTTGAATTCACAAAAAACCTCCGTGTTATCCGTCGCCAATACAACTTATATATTATAGTTTTTTTATACTAAAATAACAATTATCGCTGCGCGTATGCAAAAACAGGTGAAAATTCAATATATTTGCTATAATAAACGGATAAAATTAAAAAAAGAGAGCTCAGTTAAAAATGAAAAAAATTACAGTCTGTTTAATCACATTGTCATTTTGTTTGACTCAGTCTTATGCAAGCTACGAAGGATATAAATCTTATCTCGGAGGACTGCTTGCGCTAAAAAAAGGCGACATTGAAACTACTCTAAAAGAATATGAAAATGTGATAATACACGACAGTACCGCAATCTCCGCATATAAAGACCTTGCCCTTATTTACTGGCAGAAAGGAAACGGCAAAAAAGCGCTTGAAACGGCAAAAAAGATACAGGAGCTTGACGGCGAAAACGTAAAAACCAATATGTTTTTGGGAACTTTCTATCTTTCGGCAAATGAAATGGACCTTGCAAAACAATGCTGGGAAAAAGTTCTCGAACTTGACCCGAAAAACGAAACTGCGACAGTTTATCTTGCCGCTTACTATTATTCCGACAATAGACTGAAAGAATCTGCAGATTACTGGAATAAATTTTTGCAGCAGAAACCGGAATCTTCCGAAGGTTATTTCCAGCTAGGACTTGTTCAGGAAAAACTCGGGCTTCTTGAAGAAGCCTTAAAATCATATAAAAAAGTAAACGAATTAAAACCGGAAGCCAGAGAGGCATATCTTTCAAGGGCAAGAATTTACGAAACGCAGAAAGATTTCAAACTGGCAATACAAGAATACGAAAATTATATAACCGTTTTCCCCGATAACATCTCCATACTTTTATATCTTGGCAAATGCTATTTTGAAGAGCAAAGATATACGGATGCCGAGAGTATTTTGCTTAAGGCAAAAAATGTCGCGCCCAACAATATCCCGCTTCATTATCTTTTGGGAATGACTTATGAAAAACTTTTTAATGTTGAAAAAGCGATAGATGCTTTTGAGTTTATAGAAAAAAACGAACCTAACGCGCCGTCAATCGCAAGGCTCGGTTTTTATCACGCTTTAAACCAGAATTTTCAAACCGCAAAATTAAAATTCGCCAAGGCGATATCAATGGAGCCGCTGAATTATGAATTCCATTACATAAACGGTTTGAATTTTATGGACATGAAAGAATACCAGCAGGCATTAAAAGAATTCGAGCTTACAGTTAGTCTTAAAACTGATTTCAACGACGCAAAATTTTATATGGCTCTTGCAAACGAAAAACTCGGAAATTTCGATAAAACGGAATCCTTACTTAAAGAAATTCTTGAAACAAATCCAAACGATATAAAAGCGATGAATTATCTCGGTTATTTTTATGCCGACAGAAATACAAAACTTGACGAAGCCGAAAAACTTCTTATCAGAGTAACTGAACTTGCTCCAAATGAACCTGCGTTTTTGGATTCTCTGGCATGGATGTATTACAGAACCGGCCGTTATAAAGAAGCGGAAAAATATATGCTTATGGCGATAAACACCGAGCCTAAATTTTTTGACAAAACTCTTTACGAACATCTGGGTGATATCAGCGTTGAATTGAAAAAATTTCCACAGGCATGGCTTTGTTATTCAGTCGCTTACGATATGGGATCCGACATTGCAAAAAGCAAAATGAAACTTGTCGCAAAAAAAACCGATCCCGCAGAATTAAACAAAATAGTTTATGAAAGAACCCTCCATAATTTTTTCAGAGTAATCTCTCTGAAAGCCGGCTATTCTTTAAAAATAGAAACTCCCGTCTCAAGAATAAACACTTATATGTCTGTTCTTTATAACGGCAAATACGGAATAAAAGCGGATTTTCCCCCTAAACTTACAATGCCGGGATTTAGCGTTTTGTTCGATAAAAAAGAAGCCGTATTTATTCCGTCCGCAATAAAAGACAGTGTCGGAGCCGAAACGGCGGAAATGTTTGACTTTATGAGTTTTATATTTTCAAAAGATTTTGTGCAGATGTTTGCAAAATCCGAGATATCTGAAAAAGGAAACATCGTAACATATTCCAAAGACGGCATAACCGTAAAAATAAATAAAAAAACGGGCCTTTTAAAAGAGCTGTCAAAAAAAGATTTGTTCGTATTAAAAATATCGTCATTTAAGCAGTTTAATAAAATTGCAAAAATACCCGACGAAATGATTTTTGAAGATTTGAAAACAAAATTCAAATGCAAAATGAGCCTTAAAAAAATGGGCTTTCCGACAAACGATGAATTTGAAAATTTCAGAGGAACAGATGATACTCAAAGCGCCGGCAAAAATTAATCTGTATCTTGAAATTATAAACAAAAGACCGGACGGTTATCATAATATAGAATCAATCATGCATACCGTAAGCCTTTTTGACACGCTTGAATTTTCTTTAAATCAAAATAACCTGATAGAGCTTACATGCAGCGATAAATCGCTTCCGGCAGATTCCACAAATCTCGTTTATAAAACCGCAAAAAAAATGCAGGATAAATTCGGCGTAAAACGCGGAATAAAAATTCATCTTGAAAAAAACATACCTATGGGCGCAGGGCTGGGAGGCGGATCATCCGATGCGGCAGCCGTAATAAAAGCCCTCAATAAACTGTGGGATATAAACGCTTCAAAACAAGAGCTTGAAAATTTTGCAAAAACAATCGGCGCCGACGTTCCGTTTTTTCTTACCGGCGGAACAGCCCAAATTGAAGGAATCGGAGAAATCGTTAAAAAAATTCCGTCAAAAATAAATCTGACGGCCGTTCTTGTAAAACCCGATTTCGGAGTATCGACTGTTCTTGCGTATTCAAAAGTAAAATTCCCGTTGACAAATCAACGTAAAATTCATAAAATTACGGGCGTCTTGAAAGACTGCTCTTTTACGTCGGAAACGGCTAAAGATTTGCTATTTAACAGATTTGAAGAATTCGTTTTTCCTGAATTTTCAGAGGTGGAAAGAATCAAGAAAACTCTTGAAAGTTTCGGTTGTGCCAGTTTGATGTCCGGTTCGGGGGCTACAGTATTCGCTTTAACGTCGTCTCATGAGAAATCTGAGGAGATAGTTAAGCGATTAAGCATATATAAATGGAATACTTGGGCTGTCAGCTCATGTGAATTGCATGATAATGCGGGGGTGTAGAACATGGTTATAACCGAAGTCAGGATTTTCCCGAAGAATGAGGAAAAGTTAAAAGCTTACGCTGCAGTGACTTTCGACAATGTTTTTGTAGTACACAACTTAAGGATCGTTAAAGGTGAAAAGGGTTTAATGGTCTGTATGCCGTCAAGAAAGAAAAACGACGGAACCTTTAAGGATATCGCCCATCCTATAACAAATGAATTCAGAGGCGAGCTCGAAAAAATCGTACTTACCGCCTATGATAAAAAATTAGCGGAAGAACCAAAAGTAATATAGCCCGGAATTTGATTCCGAGATGGTGTAATGGCAGCACAAGAGAATTTGGATCTCTTTGTCTAGGTTCGAATCCTAGTCTCGGAGTATACTCCGTCAATTTGTCCTTTTTTTATCATATCAAATGGTTTTTTGTATATGAAATCAATGTGTTTTTCTTTCATATTAAAGTTCGAACAAACAAAATTCAAAATCTGCCTTTTTTGCTCACAGTTCGAAATTCCAAACAGTTGATGAGCATCCTTTGCTAATTTAAAAACAGTAGCTATGGAAAGATTTATTTTATCATCATTTTCATTACAATTCTGTAATTTATAGTTAAGCTCTTCTTTTTCTTTTTGTTTCTTTTCTACACTGTCAATAATGGCATTAACTGCAAGCATGCTATTTTTACTTTGAGCTTCTGTAAGCGAAGCCATTAAATTATCTATTTCTAACTGTTTTTTATTAAAATCTCTGCGAAGTTTATGCACTTCAGCATTTCTATCTTTAATATTTTGATTACGTCTATTTTCTAAAAATTTACGTACTTCTTCAAACACAGTGTCGTTAATTTCTATCTCTTTAAGAATATCTGACATTTGCTCTAAAACAATTTCTTGTTTAACATATTCTTTGTTGTCGCATTTCCCCTTTTTAGCATTATTGCAAAATATGTAGTAGTACTTTCCTTTTTTAATATCTACCGACATTGTAGCTCCGCAACAAGCGCATTTGATAAGACCTCTGAATGCAAAGGGCTTACTTTGATATTTTATAGGAGTATCATGGCAGGAATTAATTTTTTTCATTACATATTGACACTGTTTAAAAAGTTCAAGCGATATTAGAGGTGGATAAATATGTTCTTTTAATTCAACTTTTCCTGCAGGATGCTTATAAATTTGTAAGCCTGCATAAAACGGGTTTTGTAATATTGTATGGAAATAATTTCTCCTTATGGGTTTTCCTTCTTCCGTTCCTTTAAGCATGTCCTTATATTTTTTCTCTATTTCAGCTAAAGAATAATTACCTGTGGCATAATCCTCAAATACATGCTTAATAATTGCTGCTCTTTCTTCATCAATAATAACAGACTTCTTACTTGTCTTTTCATCTGTAACATTTTTATAACCAATCGGAGCCTTATTTAAAATTCTTCCCTCATTAAATCTCTGTTTGATACTCCTTTTTACATTATCTGATAACTGTAAAACATAACTTCTTGCAAACATTACCCCCATATCCCAACGCAATAAATCTGCACTGTTGGAATATTCATTTATTATGAGATTTTCTCTCAAAAAATGAAGTTCAAGTTTGCCTTCCTTACGTATCCCATCTAATTCAATGGTTTCTTTAAAACTTCTTTGCAATCTATCAATAGTTTCAACCACAAAAATAATTTTTTCTTTACTTCTCTTAATCTCAGAAATAATGTCATTAAACTTGTCTCTATTTCCTTTTGTAGAACTTTCCGTCAATAAGTGTTCATCTGCTTCCTCCAAGGAAAAACCTTTGTTTTTGCAATATTCTCTTGTCTTTGACGACTGAGCTGTTATTGTGTCTTCTCCTTGTAAATTGCTTGATTTTCTTGCTAATGTAATTGCTCTCATTTTTTCTCCTGAATCCTTATTTATTATAAGGATTCTATGATTTTATTTGTAATGCATCAATATGTTTTAAATTTTAAAATAAATTTTTTTCGTTAAACTTACTATGTTGTATTGGTTCATATTTTTTGACCATATCTAACAATTTTGAGAATATATTTGGGATATGCGGATTTGAAGTTAATCTTATGTTATATTTTTTTAGCAGTTTTTCTCCACCTTTTATATTATGTTCTAATATAAGTTTATTTACCCTATCCATATCATTATCATTATCTTCCAATAATTTCAGTATAGCAAATGTATTTGTAAGTTCTTGTATAGAATTTGCCTTGATAGATTTGAATATTTCTATATTTGTTTTTTCTTTTATGCTATAAAAAGATGGAGCTTTTTGATTTAATGTATGCAATACTTTATCAAATACGGATTTAAGTATTTTAATCTGAAATATGGTTGACAAGGTAATATCTCCATGAATACCAAACTCTCTCATGGATCTCCGTAATTTTTGCATATTATTGTACTGAATTTCTATTCTTAAAACACAATTAATACCTTTTGCTCTTAATTCATTAACTAACTCTGGCTTTTTTATTGATAATTCATCTAATTTATCATAAACAGAAATAGCCCATATATGACTATGATAGCGATATCCCCTATATTTCATTTTTTTACATTTTAAGTAGGGATATTTTATCTCTTCAAGCATTTCAAGAATTAAGTCAAAAGTTTGTTTATCAATCAGAATATTTTTTGAAAAATGAAACTTATCTACTCTCGAATTTAAAATAGCGTCCTTAGTAACTTTTATCCCTATTGATTTTAAAATACTTATAAGCCATTGAACAAATTGGTTCAAATCTTCATCCTGCCATTCGTTATAATTATTACCAAAAAGAGCTTTTGAAATTGAATTTTCTATGTACAACTGAGGCCCGAGTCCTGAATATAAATTATGAACAATATTTATCTTTGGTATATAATTAAATCCATTAATTTGAGATTTAAAATATGTATTAAAACTCCCTTTAAGGTTATAATAATTATCTGGCATTCTGTATGGTGGCTGAAAAAGTGCTTGAGGATTTTCTTTATACATATCAAAACCAGAAATTATTTTTGGATTGGGGATCATAAGTTTAATTGTCGACATTACTACCCCCAACTTCTTCTTTTTCTTTCAGTTGTTTTGTTTCTTGTTCTTGGGAAATGTCATCAAGCAAAGCAAAAAAATTAAATAAGTTTTGTTTGCATTCAAAAAACTCTTGCTCGTTCATTTTTCCGTATTGTTTCTCAAGGGATGTACGGAGAGAATCGTTGCTATTTTTTGAACATAGAAAGTCCATCTCATTACATACTAGCTCATAGTTATTCGCCACTAGTAAATCTTGATATTCCTTCTGATTGATAATAAAAAAATCATCATTTTGTTTCATGCAACCAATTAAAACAAAATAATGACTATAATCTCTGTAACAAAAAAAAGGTTTTTTTCTGTTACATTAATATTCTGTGTTTAAGAGAATATTTCCTATAAATAATTAAAATTAAAAGGAATAAGATTGTTCAAAATCCATAATATTTTTTAAAGCTTACAGATTATACCACGCATTAATAATCAGACAACGGAAGGTTATATTCTTTAGGTTTGCCATATGGATATAATTTTTTAAAAAATTCTTTATTTGTTTTACTATCTTTAAAACGGAACAATTCATATACTTTATCCTTGGCACGGTTAAAAGCAATGCGAGTGGTATCAGCGCTTATATTATATTCTTGTCCTATCTGCTCAAAAGTCTTAATTGTTTTTATCTTTTTTCTCATAATATCCAAATCTCTTTCTTCTATTGTAATTTTGCTTTCTTCATCTAATTGTTCCATCTGTTTTTTGACAATTTCATAATTATCATCTATAAATTCTTTAATATTCTCAGGAGCAATGTTAAAGTTTATTTGTAAATTTAAACTTTTGTGTTGCAGAAAATATCTAAATTTTGGCAAAACACTATTCTGATCATGAATAAACATTTCAATGTCATTCCATCTAGTTGATATATTTTTAATCATTTCTTCTAAATTATCTCTTGTTCTTAAAAACAATAAACTTTGTTTTATATTGTTTAATTCTTTAATTGATTGACAACTATCAATTTTTTTTAATAAATCTATACTATCTCTTTTATTATCATTTGCCTGTTTAATATCTTCTTCTTTTTCTTCTCTGAAAACTAATTCACATTCTGGTCTAAACAACAAAATAGCACCATATTCAAAAATAAAAGGAAGTTGTTTTAAAATCTCACTATGTATTACATAATCATTTAATGGCAAATCCACACTTTGAATCCTTGTTAAATTAAATTCATTGACATTTGTACTAATAAAATCAATCGTATCACATTTATATTTTAACAGAGATTTTCTACGTTCTGTTATTGTTATATTATTATCAATAAGATAGAAAGTTGGCATTCTATATTTTTTTATAAAATCTTTTAAAATTTCATTTAAATTAATAGCTCGCTGTATGGCTTTATAATAACTTGAAAGACCGATAAAGCCTTTTTTTTGGTGTTTTTCTACATCTTTTTCGTTATTACAATAGATATATTTATATCTTTCTTCTGTTATAGTATTCGGTGTAGGTTTTGGTAGATATTTAGCAGTTGTTCTATCTCTGTATAATAATTCTTTTTTATAGGATATAAAACCTATATTTAACTGATTTGGGGTAACTTTATATTTATAACCAGGTTCTTTCTTAGATGTTTTAGAGAATGCTTTTTTTGAAAGACTTTTGCGAGACATAATTTTCTCCTTACATTGCTTATTATATCACAATATAGAGATTATTTTTCCTTTTTTTTGATAAAATTGTTATGTTCAAAAGGAGACTTTATGTTAAAAACCATTTTGAACCTACTTACTCATGACTAGTCCGGTAATTTCGTTTTTTCATATTTCTTCCACAATTCTCTCAGGCAGAGTTCCAAGTTTATTAAGTTATGTGCAATTTCACGACAATCTTCAGAGGCTAATTCTCTGTTAGCAATGTTTCAAAAACTTCTTTTGTATATATTTCAAGAAATCTTCTGAAAACTTATAATTTATACAATTGAAAAATGATTAGGTATGCTGTTGTATGCATAAATAAAAAATACCCATAAATTTTCATTTATAGGTATTCTTTAGAATTTAATTATTGATTTTAAACAATAAAATAGAATATTTTTATTAACTAATTCATTGAAAGAATTTTAATAAGATCATCTATAACATAAAAATTGATAGACTCTAATCTCTCTTGTTCTATAGATTTTAACATAATGATTTCTTTTTCTTTTAGACGGGCATAAGTTTTTAAATCTATTGAATCTTCTTCTGGGATGCTACTACATAAAAACAAATAGTAATATTGCGTATATTGATTTGCAGACAATCCTAATCTGTTAATTCTATCTCTTGATTGCAACATATGAGTTAAATTAAAGCTATATTCAAAGTAGACAGCATCGTGGCAAGTTTCATGTAAAGAAACTGATTCTCCAAGTGTATGTGGATTTGTTACTAATACATTTATTTTTCTATCTTTAAAATTTTCTATAAACTGTTCTCTAGTTTCTAATGGAGTTTGCCCGTAAACTACTTCAGATATAATTCCTATTTTTTTTAATTCTTGCTTTATTCTGTCTATTGTATTAACAAATATTGCCCATACTAAAACTTGCTTGCCTTCTAAAACTAGCTTTTTTATTAAATTTATGCCGTTCCAAAATTTTGTTGTCATATCAAAATTGTTAATTAGAGAAATATCTTCTTTTGAGTATTTTTGAAAAATATTTTTTATTTTTATCGTTTTATCTTCTTCATCATTATCATCTTCTTCTGAATATAATATACTCGATAAATCATCATCAGTTAATTCATTTAATATAAGTTTTGGGTTTGTGGCAGCTTGAAGTAATCTAATATATAAAATGAGTGCATTATAAGAAAATTTTCTCCTGATAAGGGAAAGTAATTGTTCTTCTTTAGAAGTTGCATAAGTAATAATTTTTTCATCTTCATTAGGCATAGGAATATCTAATTGAGCTTTTGTAGTCCTAACAAAAAATGGATATATTGCCTGATTTATTTGTTCTGTCATTACAGAATTTGGTTCTTTTAAAGAATTTGTGGAAAATCTGAAAAAAGTCGAATATTCTTCTGAAAATAAAATATTTAATTGATTAAATAAATCTAAATAAGAATTAGGTATTGGAGTTCCTGTAAGCACAGTAGTGTATTTACTGTTTTTACATATTCCCAATGCAGCTTGAGCTCTTTTTCCATTGATTGCTTTAATTTTATGAACTTCATCAAAAACTAACATAGTATTTGTGTCAATTATTTCTTTTAATACATCTACAAGAGATGGTAATTGTTCATAATTAATTAGGATTAAATTATCATTTTCACTATCAAATCTAAGATGTAAAAATGCTTGTCTTTTATTTACATGAAATTTTGAATCTTGTATATTAAATATTCTACAAGTTTTTTTAATACCGAAACATTTTTTAAATTCATCTTTCCATGCTTTAAAAGAATTTTTTGGCCCAATTACAATAAGTTTGTTGATTTGCTTAATTGTATTAGAATTTAAATATGCAAATGAGCCATAAACAATTGAAGTTTTTCCTGCTCCAGGAACTGAAAAATTAGCAGATTTTTTCATTTTCGTAATAAAAAATGCTTCCCACATTTGACTTTCATATAAGTTTCTGCTCATCTCATTATTTACTATATTAGAAAATTTATTAAATTCATTTAAAATATTAATTTTTAAATTTGATGATAGTTGTTGAGATTTTCTCTGCTTTATGGCTTTACCGAGTTCTTTTAACTTTTCAATTTCTATATCTTTAAATTTAAGATAATCTCGAAGTTTTTCCGAAACTATAAAATTATATTTATTTCGTATTGAGCTTTCCAGCCAATGTTCTATTATGTGTTTTATAGTTATATAATTTGTATTTTCTCTAAAATAAAAAACTTTGTCAGAAGAATATTCAACAACATACCTTTTTATATGTCTATCATAGTCATAGTCCTTATTAAAATCATAAAAATCATTTAATCTATTTCGTACAATTAATTGGTTAGATGAATTGATATCAGCAATAATAGAATTATAAAAAAATATATCTGCTTCAGGTATCAGCTTGCCATTTGAATATATAGCTATTTCATCTTTTATAATGTTGGGTATATCTACTACAGTAATTCCATCCATTTGGTTAAACCATATCTTTTCAAAATTTTGATGTGCGTTATTTATTTTTTCGTTTTCTAGCCTTTCTTTATACCAACTGCAAGAAACTTCAAAACTTTCATGATTTTGCTCTATAGCAGCAATAGTTTCATTATTAGAACCACGAAAATACAAAGAATCTTTGTCATCATATATCAACCCAAATTTATCGTGTAAAATTCCAGCTTTTGTAAAGGCAATTTTTATATCTACTATTCCTTTTTGTATCAAAAATGATAAGTTGGATATTCTGTTTTTCTCCACGTTTGTTAATTT
This sequence comes from Endomicrobiaceae bacterium, assembly GCA_963666965.1. Taxonomy (GTDB): domain Bacteria; phylum Elusimicrobiota; class Endomicrobiia; order Endomicrobiales; family Endomicrobiaceae; genus Proruminimicrobium. The sequence continues at coordinate 509,071 of OY762939.1, read as the reverse complement.
AATTCTTTTAAAATTATCATATAAAATTTCATTAGAACGTTTTATATATCCTTCCATCATTAATTTATAATCATGTTCAGAAATTTGTTGCGAAAAGATAAAACGTATTTGTCCACCATTATTGTATATATTTTCTATTCCTGTTGAATATAGTGCAAGAATTCTCGAGTCAAAATAAGCAGAAACTCTATCATAATATTTTGCAGCAGATAAAGATTTTATGTAAAAATCTTTAATTAAATCTTGTTTGTATGAATTATAATCTAATTCAAAATTAAGTTTAGATAATTTCATGAAATTTACTTTCTATTATATTAATTTTTTCAAGAATTAGTTTTAAATCCCTTTCAAAGTCTTCTCTATCATTATTTTTTAGGCGTGATACAGCTGTTAAATCAATTTTCTCTATACTGTCTATTGCCATATTCAATGCTTCTATAGGCTGCTTCCTAACCAAATCTCTTTTTGCCTTATATAAAACATTTTCCAAATTATCATTCATTTTTTTTCTTAATGTATCATTTTCCCTAATTTCTTTTCTAATATATTCTGTATTAATAACATCTGCATCTTGTAATTTATTATGCAATTCTCTTGAATGTTCGTCATGATATGAAGAGTATTCGTTAAATAAATCATCATTACCTACTATTTTTTTGCCAAATTCACGAATAATTCTTGTAATATCACCACTATCTTCACTATTTGTTTTCATCAACATATTATCATATAAGGAAATTCTTGCCTTTTCCCATTTGTTTTCATCAGGGCCTATACGTTTTTTAATATTATATATTTCTAACAATGGTCCATCTATTTCCAATTCTTTAGCTATATAAAACTGTTCCGGAGCATGAATATAATCTAAAAAATCTACCATTAAATTTGCAACTTCTTGTGATTTTTCAACATCTTTTATTGATGAATCAATACTTGTGGCATATTCTTGTAAAGTAAAAAGTTTTTTCTTAATAATATCTCTATAAATTCCAACTAATTTTTCTATAGGGTTGTAATCTACTTTTCCTTCTTGTCCTTGTTGTAGTATAAGTTCCATGAGTTTTATTTCTTTTTCGCTAATTTCTTTTGATAGTATAACTGCTTTAAAGTAGCCAAAAGATTGGCCACCAGTTTCCTTTAACAATGTTCTAAGACAACAGAATCTTCTGTTACCATCTATAATTCTTCCATCTGAGAAAACAACTCCAGGTTCTATTTGAGAAAAATTTTGGATATTTTTTTTTGTTTTTTCAAATCTATGTTTGTCGGCTTTTTTTATGTAGTTTTGAATTTCATCGTTATAAGCTTCCTTTTCTAGATTAGTAATGCTAGAGTGTTCACTTTCAAATTTATTGACCCATGTAGCGATTCTGTCATTTTGGTCATTGTAGTATAAATAATTCAATGGTATTTTATACACATCCATGTTCTTTTTTGTGCCTTTTAAATGCATAGTTTTAGTTCCATCTTTTTCTAAACTCCCTATAAGTTTTGTTAAATCTAAATTATTGTTCATCAAATACCTCCGTATAATAATCTTTTTTATTTGTGTATATTTTATCTAGTATATTGCTGTAAAATATATTATTTATCCTGTAAACAAATGCATGTAGTTCTTCTATTGGTATTTGAATTTTATATAATTTAGTAATTTCATTTTTTAAATCGGTTAATGTAATTGCAGAATACTTGTTTATGAGGTAATCAACAAAATTATCTATCGTTATTTTTTGTAATTTTAAACTAAATAATTTGTTATTGCATATTCTCATTGAACTTAGGTTAGGCATGCTATTTAAAATATTTTCCAAAAAGGTTTCAGACAAACCAACATTTTCAAATTTAGAATAATCAAACTCATCTAATAAATTGTACACGCTAAAGAAATTTTTGTTTTCAAATGATTTTTTTATTGTGCTAAATAAATTTTGCAAATCAACATTTTTAATATTTAATGCTTCTAGATTCTTCTTTGTAATATATGTGTTAGTTTCATCTAATTTAAATAATTTATATTCTGACAAATAATTATTTATTTGGAAGTAAAATCCTTGTAATTTTATATATTCATCATCTATTTTAATAACATCATTTTTTTGAATAAGATAATCTAAATAACTAGGTATAGAGCGAAATCGTTTTGACATTATATAATTACTTTCTAATCTATAACCTAATTTATCACAATTATGCTTGTTTATGACATCTGATGCCGTATAATTTAAATTGGATATTATTTTATTTAATTCATCCATTAAATAAATATCTTTTGTTAAATATGTCTTTAATAAATCAATTTGTTTATCACTTAAAGTCTTTATTTCTATATTAAGGTTCCCATCTGATCTTAAGTACTTAGAAAAATTATAGCTTAAATATGTACTAATTGTAGGTTTATCATGCCCATAATCTGTTTTTAAAATATTAGCTAGTTTTATTATTGAAATTGGTGAATATTCTTTAATTTTATCTAGTATAAATGTTTCTTTATTCTTATATTTGATTAAAATATTTGGCATCCTTAAAAAAATTATATTGGCATTTTTATCATTGTTAAATTTAAATTTTAAAATGCTATGTAATTCATATTTGTTTCGTATATCTAGTTCCCTCATTAACTTTATATTATTTTGGAATAAATATTCTGTAGAATAAAAGCCTGATTCTGTTGGTAGTATTTTTCTTAACATCCCTTTAGATACGCTTTCTAACTCATAATATCTTAAACTATTATGAGCACAAGAACAAATATAATTACTAGTATTTTGGAGTAGCTTTAAATAACTTTCTGTAAGTGGTTTTAATTTTAATTCTGGATACTTTAGTAATTCTTCAGAATATCTTTTAGCTAAATGTTTTATTGAAATTTCATCTAATGCATACTTTACGACAACTGTTTTGAAAAAATTATCTTTCGATAAAATTTCTCCCTCGGTATTAAAAGCCATTTTTTTTAAAGATATATATATCATTTGCTGTTCTTTAGAAAAAAAAGGATCATGAAGTATATTATCTAATTTATTTCTGCCAATACCATATCTTTTAAGCAGATATTGATAAGTTATGGTATTCTCGTTCATTACTTTACAAAAGGTTATTTTATCCCACTCATAATTGTGAAAAATATCTTTATATTTATCTTCATATAAAACTTTTTCAATTTGATGAATATTTAGTTTATTGCAAATCTGCCTAACTCTTTCTCTCGTAACTTTATATCTTTTCCCAATACTTTCAAGAGTTTCACCACCAAAATACGATATTATCATATCGCTAATTTTATTGTTATATATATAACGTATATAGCTTACAAAATCTACTTGAGTGTTTGTTTGAGTGTCATTTATAGCAGTATAATACAAAACAGGTAATGTGATATTATATCCTAATAGAAATCTTTTTAATTCATCTATGCATATTTGCCCTAAACTAGAAAAAGACATTAATGTGTGTTCTGAATATTTAATTATATCTTTTATTTTGAATATATGATGTTTTATTAGGACATTAATAAGTCTATTGGATAAATTGGTGTTCTGAAAGCTAATATTGAGTATAGAACTTGGTATTTGTTGACAAATTTCATTTTGTGTATTTAGAGCGATATTACGATACACAACTGTGTATGGTATATCTAGCTTAACATTATATTTTTCAATAAAGTTATTTAATTCAAAAAAATATTTATGACAAAATCCTTTCAGTTTTATTAATTCTTTTTTAGAATATTCAAGTACATCTTGTATGTTTGCTATATGATATTTTTGTAATACATTTAATAATTTATTGGATATGTTGCTCTCTGCGAATGTGATATTGAGTACGTAATTTGGTATCGTTTGGCATTTCTCTTCCAATACAAATTTACCTTTATAGGATAATTTAATATTATTTTTTGAAAGGAAATTTATTAATTCATTAAAACATTTAATTCCAAAATAAGGCAAACCATTTAAATCATCTTTAGAATATTTAAATATATCTCCAACTGTATATATTTGGTTTAAAGTTAATACATTTATTAGTCTGGTAGACAACCGGTGTTTAGAAAATTTGGTATTATATAATATTAATGTACCCCTAAGTCCATCTACACATTTTTTAGCAATATCATCTTCTATTGGATTGTTTGTTTTAATTGAGTTAGTATTGGTAATATTATTTTTATTAAAAATTTTTAAATTTTTAATAATATTCTCTGCTAAATATTTATCAGAAAGTGTATTGGCGTCAAAATAATTTGAATTTATTTCTTTTGTTTTTGATAAATTTTTAATTAACATTTTGTATAACTCAAACGTTATATATATATTTTTACTTATTCTACAAAAATAAATGTGTTTAATAAATGTCTTTATTTTTCACATTTAGTATAATAAAACAAATGTCTTTTTTAAGAGATTGAAGGTGTGTTAGAAAAGAATATGAAGTAATCGGCAATAGTAGTGCGAATGTGGATAATAAAAACTATTAAATAGGAGATTTAGAATATGATAGCAATTAAAATAGAAATGCCAAAAAATGTTTAATATATGTTGTATAACTCGTGAAGGAATAGAAACAGATGTAGATGATATATGTTTAAATTGTCCTTTAATAGATTTAGGCACGGAAGATATGACTTGGGATGATTTAATTGAAAAAGTATCAAAAAAAATTACGCCTAAAAAATATCAAATTAATCCGAACAATGAATCGCTTTTTTTAGAAAATTGGGCTATATGGTTTACAAAAAATGGACACATTATAGCAAACTCTTCTGGGGTGAAGGCTACTGTAACAGGCCCTACAGAAGTAACCCTTTCCCAGATGTGGCAGATAATAAAAGCTTTAATCGGAAATTAAAAATACTCTTGCTATTTTCTTATTGTGTTTATTTTTAGGATGGACACTTTTAGGTTGGGGGTAGATGCTTTAATATTGGCAATTGTTGAAAATCCAGGCAAAAAAGAAGATTGAGAGCTACACTTGTCATGGAGTTTTGCCAAACGTATGATAAGTTTTACAAGAATTATGATCTGACTAGGTTTGTATGGAAGATACTTAATATGATACAAAATAAAATGGCAATTAAAGAAAGAACTAAAATTGAAACTAAAACGGCTGAAAACACAGATAAAAAGACAGGGTTTAAACCAAAAGCCTGGGCTGTTAAATTTGTGAAAGAACATAAAGTTCTGATGGATTTATTGAAGGATAAATAAAATGTATAACATAGAAAATATATTAAAAACCAACTTTTCAAAAGCTAATATAAGTGATAATACAAAAGGATTTATACTACAAGATGGTACATATTTAGTCATAAGGGATAGCCATTCAAGTTCGGTAATAGCATTAGGATTGACTCTAAAAGAAGTAATAGATTATGATATATTGAGATTTGGAAGTTATGATAAAATAGCATATGTAGAAAAGTCAGATACGCAATCTGATTTTACAACATTACAAAAGTCAGTATTAAGTGATTTTATATATAGGAATGATATAAAAAAGGTTAAGATAAACAATAAAATATATGATTTAACGAATAATAAATATAGGACAAGGTTTATGAAGATTATACAGAAACAATCACAATTTAAACCAAAGAAATGGGTCAAAGACCTGATTGACAAACATAAAGCATTAGTTGATGGGTTAAAAGATAGATAAGACTTTGCATGAAAGAACAGAGGCGTTTTGTTGTGAACACATTGTCTAAGTAGAAGGATAAAAATAAAAGGAGCATAATTTGAAAATGGCAAAAATATCACAAGAAACAATACAAAAAATTTTAGATTTTGCTTATACCACAGCAATAAATGGAGTAGAAGTTCCAATATTACCAGATTTTGCTTCTGCTTATAAATTGGCAGAAGATTATAAAAAACAATATCCCAATGATTTAGCAAAACAAATAGATTCTCTTATAAATTGGCAATGTACAAAAGCAGGATTATCTGGTGCTATGACAGGTTTGGGTGGATTTCTCACAATGACAGTTACATTACCAGCAAACATTACAAGTGTTATAATAATACAACTTAGAATGATAGCTACAATAGCAATTTTATGTGGATATGATGTTAAAAATGATAAAGTTCAAACTTTAATATATTGTTGCTTAGTAAAACAAAGTATAGAAAATGTTATAAAAGGAACAGGAGTTAAGATAGTACAAAAGTTTGGAGTAAAATTAATACAAAGAATTCCAGGCGATGTTATAAAAATAATAAACAAAGCAGTTGGTTTTAGATTGATAACAAAATTTGGACAAAAAGGTTTTATAAATTTAGGAAAAGCAGTGCCATTATTTGGAGCAGGACTTGGAGCGACTATAGATGTTCTATCAACAAAATCTATAGGAACTTTTACTAAAAAAATGCTTATGGCAGAAGATACTAAACAAAATTTTATAGAAACTGAATTTGTTTGTTGAAATAATTTATATAGTTATGTTGCACTTTGCATAAACTTAAAAACTACGATAATGTTGAACTATTGTTCAACTATTGATAAGCTATTGATGAGCTATTGATTATGTTACATAATAACACATACATACTCTGCCTTATTTTTTATCTGTAATTTTTTGTTTTATTTCAATTCATACATTATGCTTCTCTTTTCGTGCTTTGCACGAGGTCGTATTTAATGTAACTACTCATTAAATTCGCCCTTTCTTTTCTTTTTCTTACTTAATAACTAAAAAACAAATTTTTAATATTTTTATTTTCGTTTCTATGTAATACTAGCAGCATGTGGCCTTTCGCATTGGCATATTGCAAATATCATTATTTAATTGAACATCCGATACCAATCGGTTAATTGCTGGAATTAATGTATGAAATTCCAGTAATTCAGAATAGCTATTGGCTATAAGCTTTTCGCACTCTGTATTGGTCTCGGAGTTTTTTTACTTCGGCTTTTAAGCCCTTTTCGATTTTTTTCCGAACTTCGGATACCCTTCTCGCTGCCGCTCGGCTCTGCTAGGTATACCTCGTCCAAAAGAAAATCAAAAATCATCTTAAAATCCTTCGTAAAAATTGCAAGGCAAAACACTTTGGTTCATCTTGGACTTACAGCCGTCCGCCCAAAATCTCAAATCTTAAAATATACTAAAAATAAAGAAATAAAAATCATAGTTAGAAATTTAGATGTATTTTTTTATCTAATCGCTATTGCATATATCCTTACTACTTTTATATAATTCAGCCAGAATATGAAAGAAATTTTAGACAATAGAAATCCTGATAAAAATTATCCAGAAAAAGAATATAACAAGCTCATAAGAGAAGAGTTGGATGCACCTTGGCTTTGTCCAAGAGGTAGACAGCTCAAAGAATTGTTAGATATTTGCGACAATCAAAATCAAAAAGATTTAATATTTTTTCTTATAAGAAATTTTAATTTTTTTGATTCAATAAAAATTGAAGAAGCACTACAAAATATATACAAATATATTCAAGATGAATTTAAATTATCTGCTCAAGATACTGTAATTTCTACCGTTAGCAGAGATTCTTTTGATATGGATTCTTCTCAAAGCTTTTTAGCAGATTTACGAAATGTTATAAATGCCGATTGGAAAAAAAGACTTATCACAAATATAGATAACTTCAAAGAACTTTTATCCAAAGATTCTACTATAAGCAATATAATTTTTATAGATGATTTTGTAGGCACTGGTGAAAAAATTGAGAAATTTATCAAAAAAATAAAGAATATTTTTCCAAAACACAACTATTATTTTTGCACCATTGCATCTATGAAACAATCAAAAAATATTTTGGACTCAATGAATATCCATTATTTTTCGCATCAATGGTTAGATAAAGGTATAAGTGATTATTTTATAGGCCAACAATTGACCGAATCTATACTAACAATGACGGAATTAGAAAAAAAATTGAATGATTTAGACAATATATACCATTTTGGTTATAAAAAATCTGAAACATTATATAGCTATGGATACAATACGCCAAACAACACTTTCCCAATTTTTTGGTCTCGTAATAATGATGAAAATCGGAAGCCGATATTTACAAATAGACTTACTAAAAGCGAAATTCCTACTCCAAAAGAAAAAATATATAAAGAATATCCAGACTCAAAAGATAAAGAAATTTTAGATACTATAGCTAAAAATCCTACAGATTGCTTTCATTTTAGAGAAAAATTTAAGTTATCTCCGGAAAACGTTGTAGAGTCTATATTAAAATATAAAAAGATGGGAATTTTTATGTTACAAAATAATATGCTATCAATAACAGAAAAGGGTAAAAAATGGTTATTAAAAAATAGATATGCCATTTATAGCAATAATTTATCTATGATAAATAAGGCAATTGTTAATTTTAATAGAGATAGTGAAGATTATTCATTAAGTCCATCTAAACTCTCTATTTTAAAAAAAGAGAAAGGGAATTAGAGTAATAGGAGTGGATTCGCTCCTTAAATTAAGGCTGACGTTAAATAGCTCAACAAGGCAAAGAGCAGCTTTTTGCCTTGTTAAGCTGCAAGCCTTTAGGCCTGCAGCTTGCAGACTGATATAGTTTATTTGGTAATTCCCTTTCTCTTTATAATAATCATCATGCACAAATTAATAGACATAATAACACATTGGCCTATAAAAAAAGAAGATAAACAAAAAGTTTTAGATTACTTCAACAATCTTAATTACAAGGGATTACCTGTAATATTAAACTTTGATCAACTTGCCGCACATTTAAAAATTTCTTCTTTTTTTCTATATCAAATAGCTTATAACTCAAATAATTTTTATAGAGAATTTAAAATTCCTAAAAGAAAAGGCGGATTTAGAACAATATCAATGCCCATGCCTTCCTTATTACAAATACAAAGACAAGTAAATGAAGATATTTTATTAAAATGTTTTGTTTCAAGTAATGCTTTCGGTTTTGTTAGAGGGAAAAATATTGTAGGGAATGCCAGAGAACACCTTGGAAATAACTGCTTATTGAAATTAGATATAAAAGATTTTTTCCCTACAATTAACATAAAACGAGTATATGGAATATTTAAAAAATTAGGATATAGCAAAGAAATATCTTCTTATCTGGCAAAAATATGCTGTTTTAAAAATGCAATTCCTCAAGGTGCTGCTACCAGTCCAGCCATAAGCAATATAGTTATGTATAAATTTGACAGAAAAATGGAAGGATTTTGCAAAAAAAATAATTTGAAATATACTAGATATGCTGACGATATTACAATATCAGGAAATCAGATAGGATTTTCTTTAGTATTTTTTATAGAAAAAGAACTTATGAAAGAAGGTTTTATCCTTAATAAAGAAAAAACAATACTGTCAAAATCTAAATCAAAAAAAATCGTAACAGGCATTTCAATATCTTCAGGAGAAACAAAATTACCCAAAAATAAAAAAAGAGATTTACGAAAGGAGATATATTATATTGAAAAATTTGGCATTTTAGAACATATGAAAAAAAATAATTTTTTTGATCCAATATATCTTGATAGATTAAAAGGTAAAATAAATTTTTGGTTACAAGTAGAGCCAGACAATACTTTTGCTAAAAAAGCTTTAGGTATAATTCAAAAAGAAAATAAATTTTTAGATAACATTGAAGTAACTATATAACTGACTTTATTTAAATAGTGGGGAGAGAAGGGATTGCCCCTTCATCTGGTGTACCAGCACAAAACGATTTTACATTTCAAAAGCCGCTTTCATGAGGAAACTCCCCATTAACCAGACTTCCACCATTATATGAGAATCAAACACAAAACAACCAAGTTGAATCATTATTACTACCTCCATTTGTAATTGAACAAACAGAGTTCTCCATATAGCGGGCATTCCGATTTTTATCGCTTGTGCCAATTTAAAAGAACTTTATAATTTAGGATTTATTCTATGAATTTATTTTTATAAAAACAATATTTTAAACTTTTTGAGTGGAGATGAGTTTTTGGAGAGCGAGGATATCTTCATTATTGGAAAGGACCAATAATATGTCGGCTTGTTCTATGACTGTTGAGCCGGACGGGACGATAAACTGGCCCTGACGGGAAATTAAGACTATAAGCAGTTTTTTTGGCACTCCCAGTTCTGCTATTGTTTTGCCTACTGCAGGTGATTCGTAAGGAACGGGAACGTCGGTAAGTTCCGCGTCCATTCCTTCCATTTTTTCAAACTGTATAGGATAATTTATTTTTTTGTTCATCGGAGCATCAAGTCCGAGAAGTTTTGAAACTATCGGGATTGATGTTCCCTGTATAAATACAGACATTGCAACGACGAAAAACACGATATTAAAAATTACATTTGCCTGATCTATTCCAGCTGTCAGCGGAAACGTGGCAAGAATAATCGGAACGGAACCTCTCAATCCCACCCATGAAATCATAAGTTTTTTTGCAAATTTCATTTTAAACGGAAGAAGGCTTATTAAAACTCCCGCAGGTCTTGCAACAACCATAAGCAAAACTGTTATAAGAAGCCCTTTCCATACATACGGAAGCATCTGAGACGGGAACACCAAAAGGCCGAGCGTAACAAACATGACTATCTGCATAAGCCACGCTATTCCGTCGTGAAACTTTTTAATCATTCTTTTATTCTGGAATTCAACTTTACCGAGCATAAGCCCAGCCGTGTAAACGGCTAAAAATCCGTTTCCTTTTACAAAACCTGCAATCGTAAAAGTGAGAAGAACAAGCGAAATCATTATAACCGGATAAAGCCCTTCATATTCAAGATTAAGCCTTTTAATCAGAAACAAACTGAACTTTGCCATTATATAACCGACAACCAAACCCATTCCCATATCTATAACAAAACTCGGGATCAGAGAAATAAATTTTGTACCCTGCACTGTTATAAGGCTTATCACGCTGATTGTAAGAAAAACAGCCATCGGGTCATTGCTTCCCGATTCAAATTCAAGAAGAGGTTTAAGCGGTTTTTTAAGACTGATATTTTTTGACCTTAAAGTCGTAAATACGGCTGCCGCATCTGTTGAGGATACAATCGAACCGAGCAGCATTCCTTCAAGAAGAGAAAAATTTAAAATATAAACGGCAAAAAATCCCGTTACTACCGCCGTAATCAAAACGCCTAAAGTCGAAAGTATTATTCCCGGCAAAATAACAGGTTTTGTTTCTTTCCAGTCGGTATCAAGGCCGCCTGAAAAAATAATAAATATTAAAGCGACTGTTCCTATTGATTTTGCAAATACCGCGTTGTCAAAATAAATACGGCCTATGCCTTCAGAGCCCGCAAGTATTCCTATGCCCAAAAAAACAAGCAGAACGGGAACCGCAAACCTGTCCAGAACCTTACTTGAAAGAACACTTATAAAAATTAGAAGCGATATAAAAAATAACCAAAATTCAAATGACATTGACTTCCTTTTTTAACGAAAATATTTTTGATAGTATATTTTAACATTTTTTTTAAACTTTGACATTTATTATTTTATTTACTAATTTAATCAAAACAAAAGGAGAAATATTAAAATGAAAACTCTTTTATACATAAAGGCAAATCCAAAGCCAAACGAACTTTCCAGAACATTCCAAATTTCAGAAAAATTTATTGAAAGCTACAAGGAAAAAAATCCTCAGGACAAAGTAATAACTTTAGACTTATACAAAGAAAATATTAATTTTTTGACTATGGAATCTATACAGCAAATTTTCGGACCGAAAGATGCAAGCAGCAAAAAGAATCCTCTGCTTTCTTATGCTTATACTTTTGCCGAAGCCGATAAATATGTTATTGCTTCGCCTCTTTGGAATCTGGGAGTGCCGTCAATATTAAAAGCATATTTTGATTATGTTACCATCAAAGACATCTCTTTTAAATATACAGCCGAAGGCCCTGTTGGCCTTTTAAAAAATAAAAATGCCGTATATATATCCGCGCGTGGCGGAAAATACGATATTGAACCGATGTCAAATTTTGAATTCGGCGAACGCTACGTAAAAACAATTTTAAATTTTTTGGGCGTTATAAACTATAGCACAATATGTGCCGACGGACTTGATATAATGGGCGCCGACGTAAAACAAATTGTTAATGCGGCTGTTGAAAAAGCGCAAAAACTTGCAGAAACTTTTTAATTTAAAGCTGTAGATATCGTTACATCTTTATCTCTTCAAGCCATTGTTTGATTTTTGTCTCTATTTCGTCTCTGACCTTTCTTGTTTTTGCTTTCTTTTCTTCAAGATTATCTTTAAAAGAAGATGGATCGGCAAAACTCCAGTGGATTTGTTTTACAACGCCCGGAAAAATTGGACATGTTTCAGACTGGGATTCGTCGCAGACGGTAATAACATAATTAAAAAAACTGCCATTTTTATAAAAATCAAAAACGCTTTTCGTTTTGTTATTTGAAATATCTATCCCTATTTCTTTCATAACTTCAACCACAACAGGATTAAGCGTTCCGGGCTCAATCCCCGCGCTTGTAACTTCAAATTTATCTCCTCCGTGTTTTTTCAAAAAAGCTTCAGCCATCTGGCTTCTTGCAGAATTGTGAACGCAGACAAAAAGAACTTTAATTTTATCCATTGAAATACCTCCTTTTAAAATATAACGAAACTTTTACAAGAGCGATAAGAACAGGCACTTCAACTAAAGGGCCTATAACTCCCGCAAACGCCTGCCCGGAATTGATGCCGAATACCGCTATCGCAACGGCTATAGCAAGTTCAAAATTATTGCTTGCCGCCGTAAAAGCAAGCGTTGAAGTTTTTTCGTAGCCGGCTTTAACTTTTTTACCCATATAAAAAGAAACAAAAAACATAATTAAAAAATATATCAAAAGAGGAACTCCTATTCTTAAAACGTCAAAAGGAATTTTTACTATATATTCCCCTTTTAAAGAAAACATTACAAATATAGTAAAAAGCAATGCAATCAAAGTAACGGGGCTGATTTTAGGAATAAAAACATTGTGATACCACTCTTTGGTTTTAAATTTCAGCATAATAAATCTTGTTGCCATGCCTGCAATAAAAGGAATCCCAAGATAAATAAAAACGCTTTTTGCAATTTCGCCTATTGTGATATTCACTACTGCTCCTTCAAGTCCGAGCCATTTAGGAAATACTGTTATAAAAATCCAGGCGTATAACGGATAGGCCAAAATTTGAAATATAGAATTAAAAGCGACAAGCCCCGCGCAGTATTCGGTTGAGCCTTCGGCAAGATCGTTCCATACTATTACCATCGCAATACACCGGGCCAGCCCTATCATTATCAAACCGATCATATATTCCGGATAATTATGTAAAAACAAAACGGCAAGTAAAAACATAAGAACAGGCCCTATAATCCAGTTCTGCACCAGAGACAGCATAAGTATTTTTTTATCTTTAAAAACATCGCCGAGCTCTTCATATTTTACTTTTGCAAGAGGCGGATACATCATAATTATAAGACCGAGCGCAATAGGAATATTTGTAGTGCCGGACTGAAATGTGTTCCAAAAATCCGATATTGACGGTAATAGATAACCGATACCGACGCCGGCCGCCATTGCAATAAAAATCCAAACCGTTAAAAATCTGTCAAGAAAAGATAACTTCTTCATTAGACATCCCCTCTTCTACTTTTTAAAAAAATCTTTTTGTGAACATCTGTCAGTCTCAATTTGAAGCGTTACATGGTCAATTTTATATTTTTCTTTCAGCAATTGTTCAATTTTTACGGCGGTAGAACAAGCCTGCGACAGCATACAGTCGGTAATATCAACATGAGCCTCAAAATAAACCGTATTTTCGTTAGACATCCACGTATGGACATGATGTATACTGCGGACTTCCTCAAAACTTTCAATATCTTTTTGTATGGAGGCATAATCCAGATCGGCTGAAGACTGCATCAGAATATCAACGGTTTTTTTAACTATTTTCCAGCTTTCTATCATAATATAAACTGCTATCAGTAAGGTAATAACGGGATCTATCCAAAAAATATGCCAAACTGAAATCGCAATACTTCCCAGCACAACGCCTACAGATGAAAGAGTATCTCCCAAAATATGCAGATAACTTGATCTTATATTCATATTATTGTGCGATTCTTTTTTCAATAGAAGCATGGAAATAAAATTTGCCAAAAGACCTACTGTTGCAACAATAAACATAATTGTGCCGTTAATTGTTTCGGGATTTTGGAAGCGTTTTACGGCTTCAAATATCAAAAACAAACAAATTACCAGCAATACGGATGCATTAATAAAAGCGGCTATTATTTCAGCTCTTTTATATCCGTATGTTCTTTTTTCATCTTTTTTTCTGCCGGCAATTTTCCATGCGCAATAACTGAAAACTATCGAAACAGTATCGCTGAAATTATGAACGGCATCGGATAAAAGAGAAAGACTGCCGGACATTATTCCGCCGATTATTTCCGCAAGCGTAATACAGCCGTTTAAAATAATTACTCCCAGATATTTTGAGCCTGATAATTCCGTATAATCATGAGCATGATTATGGCTGCAGCTATGACTGTGGCTGTGATTCTCATTTCCCATTTCTGTATTTTCTCCCGGGACTGCTTATTTGCAAATCAAATATATACTTCCCAAAATTACAAGCACTCCGCATACTTTCTGCACTATTTGAATACTTTTTGATTTTTCATTCCAGTTTAAATATTTCTGGACTATTTCCGTAAAAGTGCCTGCAAACACTATAACTGCGCAATGGCCCAATGCAAAAAACAAAACAAGACTGACGGCAAAAATTAAATCCGTTGAAGCAACTGCAAAAACAACGCCCAGCATCGGCATCATATAAGCAAATGTGCACGGGCCTAATGAAACGCCGAATATCAATCCCAAAATAAACGATGCAAACAATCCCTTTTTATTGTAAGAAGGCTGGTTCGGATTGCCGAATGAAAATTTTATAATCCCCAAAAGATATAACCCTATAATAATTAAAACAACAGCTACAAAATAATTCACGTAATTGCCGATATCGCCTAACATTCTGCCAAAAAAACCTGTTATTAAACCTATCAGCCCTATCGTTAAAAGAATGCCTAAACTAAATAAAAACGACAACATAAAAGCCCTTTTAACTGAACGCTGCCCCTGTTTATCAATAAAACCAACTATAAGAGGAATACTTGCAAGATGGCACGGGCTGAGCAAAATACTTAAAATCCCCCATATAAAAGCGCTTAACAAAGCGATTAGCGGAGTTGACTGCAAAGCGTTCGTCAGATATGTGAAAACTTCCAAAATCATATTTTCACTCCGCCTTTTTCCAATACTTTTATAATTTCTTCTTTCGGAAAAAATCCCTGATGCCTAAAATATTCGTTACCGTCTTTGTCCAAAAATATCTGCGTCGGTATTGTTCTGATGCCGTACTGTTCAGCGTAAGGTTTTCCTTCTTTTGTCCAAACATCGTGAAATATCACATTTACCTGCGCGCCATATTCTTTTTCTATATCAGCTATTACAGGCTGCATCATTTTACAAGGCATGCAATTAACAGAACCTAATTCAATAAAAATAACTTTAATATTTTTCTTATCAGGCAAAACTTTTTGTTCCTGTTTCTGAATATCTTTTTTGGTTACATTTTTCTCTGCCGTAATTCCTACGGACAATCCGATGAAAACAATGCCGGCGATAAGCAATAATGATATTTTTTTTAACATTTTCAAACTCCTGTTTTTATTTCTAGCGGATTGCAAAGATGTTCCGCGTCATTTGCAAGCCTTCCGCAGCAACGGCAAAAATATTTCGGTTTATTCACCAGAGGAATAATTTTATTCACGTCAAATTTGTTATAAGGTTTTGTAAGCTCGCATAATTTATTACTTCTGTCGCCGGTACACCCGCAAGAACATTCTTCGCCTTCACAGCAGTTATTTTTCATATTATCTCTCCTTATTTTTTTATTAAATTTTTAATTTCTTCTTTTGACGGTATCTTGCCTGAGACAACAACTTTTCCGTCTATAGCAAGAGCAGGCGTAATCATTACTCCGTAATTGATTATATCGTTTATCTGATCCACCTTTTGTATTTCGGCATTCACGCCTGTTTCATTAACGGCTTCAACCGTTAACTCCATCAGCTTTTTGCATTTCGGACATCCCGTTCCTAAAATTTCAATTTTCATTTTATTATCCTTTTGATTGTTTATTCTTACAAACATGTTCTCTTTTTACCTTACTGCTTTTTATTAAGTCTTGTTTGACAACAATATCGTCGTTAAGAGATTCCTTAATAAGCTTATTTAATTTTGCCCCGTATATATTAGTAGGCTTATTAAGCATATAATTTGTCCAAAAACCGTCCTGTTCGTCTTTTATAAGATCTGCCGATTTAAGTTTTTTTAAATGCCTTGATACGCTCGGCTGGGTAATACCCAAAACGCGCGAAAGTTCGCACACGCACATTTTTTTATTTTCCAATAGTTTAAGAATACGTATTCTGTTTTTGTCAGCCAATACCTTCAGCGTTTTCTCCAGCATCTTCATACAAATCTCCCAAAAACTAAATAGCTTATTTGCTATTTAGTTTATTTTAAAAAAACATATTTGTCAATAACGGTTTATTTATGAATATAATTAAGAGGTGTTTTTTATTTCAAACGCCGTCGGCAACTATTGCATTTGTTTTTGCAGACTGTTCTCTGAGAGGAGCGACCGCTTTGTATTCCGGCGAATGCCGCCATGTGTTAAATTTTTCAACTATAGGCGGAAATTTAGACATATACTGCATATATTTTTCTTTGTCAAAATTTCCTTGATTCCAACTATAAAATAAACAGGCATTGTATCCTCTTTTTATTTTTTAGCGCCGTAAACGGCAAAATTAAAATTTTTAAATATTATATCGGGATTTTTAAATCCCGCCTTTTTCAAAGCCGAAAGTTCCCAGTCTATAAACACCGGTCTGTCTTCTTTTTTATGGCGTAAAATCATTTCTTTTACTTTATTTGAAGCAAGCCCGTTTTCACTCATAAAAGAAATCCATTTATCTGTATAAAATTTTTGAATAGACGCATCTTTTGTTATAAATATATCCATATTCAGAAAAACACCGCCGTGTTTAAGAGCTTTATGCAGCTTTTTATAAAATTTTATTTTTTCGTTTCCTTCCACGTGATGCAGAGCCATAGAAGATATTACGGCGTCATATTTTTTTGAATAATCAAATTTTCTTATATCTCCGTGCCAAAAAACCGTGTCGGGATATTTTTCAAATTTTGTTTTAGCCATTTTTATCATATTTTCGGATATATCAAGGCATGTAAGATGCGCATTCGGATAATATTCTTTGGCTTTTGCTCCGAGATTACCCGTGCCGCATCCGAGGTCTATGATTTTTAGTTGTTCATCTTTTTTAAAAGGCATGGACTGAACAAGAATTTCGAGCATCTGTCTGTATTGAGGAACTATTTTATAAAATAACTCATCAAATACGGCAGCCTCTTTTTCAAAATGCTTTTTTATCTCTTTAAATCTGTTTTTCATAATGCATCTCCGGTTTAAACCAGATTAAATATAAGATATATTTTACAAAATATTTTACTCTATGCGTTTTCACGGAAAGGCAGAAATAAATCTTTCATTCCAAATCCCGCACGGAAAGCAAAAACAAAGTATAAGACTACAAATGTCATATCAATTATGCCGGTAAACCAGAATGTTGCGGGAAAATCTTTAAAAAATAAAATATACCAGTAAAGTTGCACAACATAAAAAAGTCTGCCGAAAATCAGACAGCCGACATTAAACAGATATCTGCGCATATTAAAAGCCGAGAAAAATTGAATATAAGCAAAACAGAAAAAGAACGAAGCAAGAAATACACAGTAAAACGGATGAGCCTGCGGATTGTCAATCAGTCTGCCGTTTCCGATAAAAAAAAGATATATTACGCCGGCTATTAAATCCCAAATACCGCTTATAAAAAATGTAACCGCCAACGGTTTTAAATTATTTTTTTCCATACCGATAAAATTTCTCTCCGATATTTTTATAACAACGCAGTTTAATTATTTTAAACTAAAATCTTTAGATGAAAAATTGCTGTAAAATCTGCCGCTGAAGGCGGTAAATTTTAAAACGCAGTAATCGGGATCAGTTACGCCTTTTGGATAATACATGGTATCGCCTTCACGCCATATCATTCGTTTTGTTTTTGCATCGGTTAAAACTTTCATTTCGCCTTTGAGCATAATCCCTTTGAAAAATCTTTTATCAAAAAAGTATATGCATGCTTTCGGATTAGCGCTATATTGTTTTACGCGCATTGAAGACGTATTAGTCGTAAAATAAAAAGTTTTCAGCCCGCTTCTTTTTCTGGGCGGAAGCATAGCTTTTGAATTAGGAAACCCCTCTTCGTCCACCGAAGAAATCAACGAAACCCCCGCATTGTCAATTATTGATTCAAGCGTCTTTTTAAAACTTATCATCTCTATCCCCCGAATATTTTGGCTTATGACCAACTATAGCAAAAAATACCGCATATTGAGAATATTATAATAAAATCAAAGATTAGTATTGTCAGAAAAAATCAAAAAGAAAATTATTTATAGTTTTTTATATTTATGTAAAGCGAAGAATATCAAATATCCCGTATGTGTTTAAAACATCACTTCTGTTTACAAAACAAAAACATCCGCCGATAAACCGGCGGATGTTTTCTATTACGTCTTTTTTATTAAAACTCTCTTGATGCGCAGTTCAACGAAGAAGAACGGAATTCTATTTTTTTAATATTCAACTTGTCTTTCAATAGTTCATAGAATACCGTACAGAACCATTCGCAAGTTGAAGGACCTTTACTTACAGCTACTCTGCTTTCAGGAAACGATTTTACCAATTCATGATTGAGAGCTTTTGCAGGCGTCCCGAATCTATTCGTTGTGCCTTTCATTCCTGTTTTCTCATATCCCTGCAAAACTAAATCAAGCAATGGATCGCCTTCTTGAAAAATAGTTGCGTGCATGAAGTTATCGGCTACTGCCCATGCCAATTTTTGTGCCTCTTTTACCGGATAGGCATAATTGTGTTCGTTTAAATCACCTTCAATTTCGATTGTTAGTAATCCGGAGTGTCCGTGAAGATAGCTTGCCTCTCCCGGATAATTCATAAACCTGTGTGCATACTGGAAATCAAGTTTTACGATTGATCTGTACTTTGCGTTTGACATAATAATTTCCTCCTTTGTTCAATATTGACATTACTGTCTACTACCTAACCATCTACTTTATATTGTCAAAAAATCATTAACAGAACCGGCACTTTATTACCAATGAGGCTGATTGCCTACATTTTCGCTAACGACATCAGATGCTTCCAAAATAGCAATGAATGCACACGGATCCTTTTTCAAGATCATTTTTTTAAGAGGCATTACATCTTTTTTTGTGACTATTGAATATATGATTTGATTCTCCCCACCGTTAAAACTGCCCTTTCCCTGAAGCAGAGTAGCCCCGATTTGTGTTTTATTATTTATTTCATCAATAATATCTTTCCAGTGAACCGATATAATAATGAATGCTTTTCTCTTACTTAAGCCGTGAAAAATCATATCCAGGACCTTTGCGCTAACTACGATAAAAATAAAGGTATAGAGTATATTTTCAAGCGGGAATATAAACACGGAAACAGCCATTATGACGGCGTTAAAAATAACGGATGCCACACCAACGGAAATACCTGCATATTTATACAACAAGATACTGATAATGTCTGCCCCTCCCGGAGAACCATAGGAGCGCATCATGAGCGCGCCTCCGACTCCGCTAAATATTCCTGCAGTTACTGCTGCCAAAAATTTATCTGTAATTGGTAAAGGAAACACCGGAATAAAAAGCATTGTTGAATAAATCAAAATACTCACTCCTGTATAAACAACAAACCTCACCCCCAACAGCTTTAAACTAATCAGAAATATAGGAATATTAATCAAAAGATAGAGAAATCCTACAGGCAGTATCTGGCTTTTATAGTAGATAATTAGGGACAACCCGGTCAGACCGCCGGAGAGAAATTTATGCGGTAGAAGAATAGTGATAACTGCAAAGACGCATAATGCGTTTCCCAATGTCAACAAAAATATTTGATAAAGAATTGTTTTTATTTTCGGCAAATTATTATCTATCATATCACACATATTTTTATACATTGTTTATCCTCATTAAAACTGAAAATGTGAAGTAATATTTGATACAGGTGCATAATGAAAACTCTTATATTTATTTAGAAAGCAGGCCTGTAACGAGCCCAAAGAATAAAAAAAACTCAAAAACCACTTTTGCTAAGTTTTTTGAAATGATTTTGGATTTAGACAAGGCAAAAAGTTTTGGATGTTGGGCGGATTTGCAAAGCAAACCGAAGAGTATACTGTAAAGGAACGGAGTCCCGAGGTACCCGAAAAACTTTTCAACAAAGTATAAATTCAAAAGGGCTCAAAAACCAATTTTTACGAAGTATTTTAAGATGATTTTTGATTATTTTTGGACAAAGTATATCGAGCAGAGCCGAGCGGTAACGAGTCCAAAGAATAAAAAAACTCAAAAACTGCTTTTTACTAAGTTTTTTTGAGATGATTTTGGATTTAGACGAGGCACGAAGTGGTGAGAGTGTACTGTGAACAGGCGGAGCCGGAAGTACCCGAACCACTGAGCAACGAAGTATCAATCCAAAAGAACTCAAAAAAACGGAGAGAGAGGGATTCGAACCCTCGGTACAGGTTTTCACCTGTACACCGGTTTAGCAAACCGGCGCACTAGACCAGCTATGCGACCTCTCCATTTAATATTATTTGCTGACGTTGATTATACAACAATTTGAAATTTTGCACAACCGCAAAAAATACGTTTACAGCATAAATCAAATTTGATACTATTCACGCTAAAGAACAACACTACTTCACAACAAGGATACCTTTATGACTAAATTAAACCGTGGTTTTACTTTTATAGAGCTTATTATTACAATAGCTATTTTCAGTATTCTTGTTTCAATATCGTTATTTTCATACAGAAGATTTGTAAAAGACGCAATGATAAGCGAAGGCAAACTGCTTATTTCAAGCATTGCAAAAATACAAAAACTTTCTTATACAGAAGCAGGCGGATATACTGCAATTTCAGAAACTTCTTACAGTAATGTTCCGGAAATTGACGCACGATTTAATAAATATTTCAAAACTTTTTCTGTACAGGTTCCGGGGACATATCAAAATTCAATTTTTACGGTTGTCACAAAATCCGAAAATAACATTCTTGCCGGAACCGAAGTAGTACTCCATGCTTTTGACGACAAGACCAATATTTTAATTATAGACGGCATAACTATAACTAAGTAAATTATATAAAAGGAGTTTTTGTGAGCATAAAAAATCATAAAGGGTTCTCTTTAATGGAACTTGTGATAACGTTTGTCGTCTTTGCCATCCTGATAGTTCTTGTAGTAGGCTCTTACGGCATATTTGTAAAAGAGGCGAAAACAAGCGAAGGAATAATGCTTGCATCAAGCATCGCAAAAATACAAAAAATGTATTATGCCGAGTTTAGCGAATATAAACCTGCCGAAAACGCTTCATTTACGGAAGTGCCTGAAATTGACGCAAGACTGAACAAATATTTTAAAACTTTTTCCGTATATGTGCCGGGAAAAGTTGACGGAGCAGCCTTCACCGTCCAAACAAGTTCGGAAGGAACGATTCTTTACGGAGTTGAGGTAGTTTTACACGTGTTTAAATCAAAAGGCAATATAATGACCGTTTATTATACCGAACCTACCGGCGAAAAAAGTGAATTTGACGTAAGATAAATAAAATAATAAAAAACGGACAGATAATTTATATCTGCCCGTTTTTTATTTTATGTCGTTTTAAATATTCTGTCTGTTTTTTATCTTTTTTAATAAAAGCATCAAAAATACACCCGTAACGGCAAAAGCTGCCCCTATTACAAAAGCCGGAAACATTAAACTGATATCGTTTGCGGCAATATTTTTATAATAACCGGCAATCTGCGAAGAAACTATCGCGCCGACCGAAAAACCGAGCAGGACGAATCCGTAATTTGCCGACATATATTTAGGCCCGAACAAATCTGCCGTAAGAAGCGCGAAGTTGCTCAAATAACCTCCGTAAAAAAAACCTATCGCTCCTATCAAAACAAAAATCCAATATCCGTTTGCCATATTGACAAGAAGCGACGTTACTGCCGTTCCGATAAGCAGAATTATGATAGTATTTTCTCTGCCTAATTTATCGGAAATAATTCCCCATACAAGCCGTCCTGCAGAATTAAAAACAGATATAAGCAAAACGCCTATCGTCGCAGTTTCAACAAGCCCTTTTGCAACGGCAATAGGTTTTGCAAAGCCCATCATCATAAGGCCGCCCATACATGCAAACATCAATGTGGTGAAAGCGATATAGAAAGAAGGCTCTTTGAACATCTGCGAAGGAGTATAATCTTTTTTGACCATTTTTTTTGAGTCGTCGGCCGTTAAAGTAAGTATTTCAGCGGGAGGATTTTGAATAAAAAGACCTCCGGCCGTACAAACAACAAGAAATATTACCGAAAGGACCATAAACGTACCCGGTTCGCCTGCACCCTGTCCTCCGAAAAGTTTTATAAGCCTTTCTATAATCGGCGTAAAAATTACTCCGCCAAGCCCTAACGATGAAACTATTACTCCGGTAATTAATCCCTTTTTATTCGGATACCATTTTTGGGCGCATGCTATTGTAGTGGTATAAGTAAAACCCATACCGATACCGCCGAGTACCCCGTATGAAACCCAAAGAAGCCATGCGATATTTTCATTTACAAGCGAAGCCAGAAAAAAACCGAAACTCAAAATTATTCCGCCGGCGATAATAACGATTCTCGGTGAATATTTAACCGCAAGTCTTCCTCCTATAACTCCTCCAACCGAAAGCATTGCAAGCAAAAGAGAAAACGCAAGACTTGCTTTGACATTATCTCCTTTAAATATGCTGTTTGCTACTCCTGTCTGAAATACGCTCCATACGTATGCCGTACCAAGACATAATTGTATAGCAGCCGATGCTATAACTGTACGCAATCCTCTATTGTTTATATTCATTTACCCTCTTTTAAATTTTTGATTAACGGCGCAGAACACCCTCGGCGGCAGGATTATAAAATCCTGCCGCTTATGTTTCAAATTATTTTTGATTATTTGTCGCCTTCTTCTCTGATCTGGACTCTTCTTATTTTTCCGCTTATAGTTTTCGGAAGTTCAGTTACAAACTCAACTATTCTCGGATATTTGTAAGGAGCCGTAACTCTTTTAACGTGATTCTGTATTTCTTTTTTCAATTCTTCGCTTGCTACATATCCTTTTGCAAGAACTATCGTAGCTTTAACGATTTGCCCTCTGTCAGGATCGGGAACTGCCGTTATCGCACATTCCAAAACCGAAGGATGTTCCATCAAAGCGCTTTCAACTTCAAAAGGCCCGATTCTGTAACCGGAACTTTTTATTATATCGTCCGCTCTTCCGACAAACCAGTAATGACCGTCTTCGTCTTTATAGGCGGTATCGCCCGTATAATACATTCCGTCATGCCATACTTTTTTTGTAAGAGCTTCGTCTCTGTAATAGCCGCAGAATAATCCGACCGGTTTTTTATCGCCGATTCTTACAACAATCTGTCCTACTTCTCCGGCCTCGCACGAATTGCCGTTTTCGTCAATTATATCAACGTCATAAAGAGGAGACGGTTTTCCCATTGATCCTATTTTAGGCTCCATCCACGGAAAATTACATAAAAGAGCTACCATTTCCGTCTGTCCGAACGCTTCCATTAATTTTAAACCTGTCAAATCTTTCCACTGGTTATAAACCTCGGGATTTAACGGCTCGCCTGCGATCGTACAGTATTTCAATTTGCTTAAATCGTATTTTTTTACGTTTTCTTTTATAAAATATCTGTAAATTGTCGGCGGCGCGCAGAAAGAAGTTACTCCGTATTTTGATATTACTTCCAAAAGTTCTTTCGGAGTAAATTTTTCATAGTCATAAACAAAAACCGTGCATCCGCAAATCCATTGCCCGTATAATTTGCCCCATGCCGACTTTGCCCAGCCTGTATCGGCAACTGTAAGATGAAGTCCATTTTCCTTGAGGTTCTGCCATGTGGCAGTTATCATATGTCCCAGAGGATATGTAAAATCATGCAGCACCATTTTAGGCATTCCGGTAGTACCTGACGTAAAATATAATAAAAATTTATCGTCGTTTTTAGTAGCTTCGGCACCTGTAGGTCTTTCAAAAATATCGGACTGCTTTTCTATCTCTTTATCAAAATTATACCAGCCGTCAACTTCTCCGTTTACCGCTACTTTAAATTTTAAAGTCGGTGATTTTGGCTGCGCTTTATCAACTGCGCACGGGACATTGTCCGTTGCTACAGACACTATCATTTTAATATCTGCGGCGTTATTTCTGTAAACGATATCTTTTTCGGTAAGAAGATGCGTTGCCGGTATAGGAACGGCTCCTATTTTATGCAAAGCTATAATGGCAAACCAAAACTCAAATCTTCTTTTAAGAACAAGCATTACGGCATCGCCTTTTTTTATGCCGAGCGATTTGAAAAAATTGGCCGTTTTATTGCTGTATTTTTTAATATCTTCAAAAGTAAATTCTCTGTGGTCGCCTTTCTCATCGCACCAGACCATCGCTTTTTTGCCTGGCTCTTTATTTGCAATTTCATCAACGACGTCAAAGCCGAAATTAAAATTTTCAGGTATTTCAACATTAAAATTATTTTTGAAATCTTCGTATGAATTAAATTGTCTTTTTATATATTTGTCTTTTAACATTTTTTCCTCTTAATTAAAAATTACAGCCAGAAATTTCAGCTGTTTGTCGCCCAAAGCCGACATGGCGTGTTCATACCCTGAATTAAAATACACCGAATCGCCGGGATTTAAAATAACTTCCTTGTCCTGAAAATAAAATTTCATCTGCCCTTCCAGAATAAAATTGAATTCCTGGCCGGGATGAGAATATTTATTAACGTTTTTTTCTTCTTTTGAAGGGTCAACGGCAACAACAAATATTTCCGATTTTTTATTTATAAAATTAAACGCCAAATCCTGATATTTATATTCTTTTCTTCTTTCTATTGAAAGTCCTTTGCCGTTTCTTACTACGGAAAATCTTTGAAGCCGAGGTTCTTCGCCGGTAAGAAGAGCCGTAAGTTCAACGTTAAATTTGCCGGCTATTTCATAAAGAAAACTAACCGGAATATCAACTGTGCCTGTTTCATACTGTTTATATTTTTCAACATCTATTTTCAATTCTTTCGCGGCATCTTCAACGGAAAGTTCCGAAATCACCCTTAATTCCTTAATTCGCTGCGCAATCAATCTGATATTTTCCAGCATATATGCCTCCGTATATATAAAATGTGTTTTTATTACGTCTGTTTTTTTAGATTGATCCTCCTTTACTGTTTATTTGCCGGCTCGATTTATAAAAAGAACGGGCTTAAAAAAAACAGCCTTTCAGATGTTTGCCGAAAGGTTGTTTATAATTGGCTTTTAATATTTCCCTTTTTTCAGCAAACGCTGCATCCATTACCGCCTGTTGAGGCGATAATGCAAATTACCACAAAAAGCATGCTGATACCGAGGGTTTTTAACATTTTTTCTCCTGTTTCACGTCAGGATTTATTTTAGTATAAAGATTTATAAATGTCAAACTATCTTATTATTACTTTTTTATTAAGCATCATTTTTTCGGATTTTGGAAATCCGTTTTGTTTAAGAACCGCGCCGGCAGCTGCAGCCGCTTCTTTACTGCCGTGCACAAGATAAATCACGGAATTTTTATTTTCAGCCGTAAGCCAGCGCATACTTTCGTTTATATCCGGATGATCCGAAAAAATATCAAAAGATTTTACGGAAGCCCTTACGCTGACCGGCCCTTCTTTCGTTTTAATATTTCTGTTGCCGCTTTTTAACTGCCCTGCCGGCGTATGCGGTCCGGCATAACTTACAAGAAAAACAGATACGTCGTCTCTGGGCAGCAGTTTGCCCAAAACAGACCGTGAAACGCCCTGATCCATCATTCCGCTGGCCGAGATAATTATTGAAGGCTTTGTATATTTTTTAGGCTTTGAAATATAATATCCGGCCGGCAGTATGGTTTTTTCAAAATAGATATTTTCATCAAACCATTTTTCGCCTGACGGTTGTGAAAGTTCAGATTCATACAATTTTGTAAGACCGTTTGAAGAAGGAGACAAACTGTAAACCGGAATATTTTTTTCTATTATCCCGTTATCCTGTGCTTTTTTAATTTCGTAGAGAACTTTTTGCGTTCTCTGAAGCGAAAGAGCCGGAATCCACACTATTTTATCTTTATTAAGTTCTGCTGCTATGCTTTTTTGAAATAAATTATAATCAGCCAAGCCTGTTTTTCTGGCAGAAGCTCCGTAAGTACTTTCCATAAATATGTAATCGGCTTTTGCCGCCTTATCTTTGGCTATTGCGAGTTTTGAATAGCCGCTTCCCAAATCACCCGAAAAAAATATTCTTTTTACCGATCCGTTTTCATATGCTTCAAACAGTATGCTCGCCGAGCCCGGAATATGTCCCGCGTTAAACAGAGTAAACGAAACATCTTGCGATATTTTAATTTTTTGGCCGTATTTGACGGTTACAAACCTTTGTGAAAATTCTTTAAGATATTCCTGCAGACATTTTCTGCAAAGCCTGAATCTGACTCCGTGTTGCTTTGAAAGTTCTTCCTGCGTCTGAGAAAAAGACGACGATTCTCTGTTTTTAACTGTATTGAAACAATCGGCAGTCCAATGAAGAGTTACAGTCCCGAGTTGTTTTTTTTGGCAGTTTTTTCTTTGCGAGGCCGACCAGTAATAACCGCGTTTTATATTTCCAAAATCCCAGCCGTCGTTATAAATTTCAAAAACTATTTTTTTTGTCGCCTCTGTGCAGTAAATTTTACCGTTAAATCCTTCAGCGGCAAGAAGCGGAATTTTGCCGCAGTGGTCGGCATGCGCATGAGTTAAAACAAGCGCTTTTGCGCCTAAAATTTCTGAAGGAATATTTTTATTGTCGGCTTCAAGATTATCTTCTTCATAAAATGTCCCGCAGTCGGCTATAACCGAAGTTTTATCCGTATTTAAAAGAGCGCATGTTCCGGAAACTCTCTCGGCTCCTCCGAAATATTCAACGGAAATCTCTGCGCCGGCCGATTGCAAAATAAAAATACAGATTAAAGAAAATAGGATTTTTTTCATTTTTATAAACCGTGTCTGCTCTTATGGCTCCACCACGCAAACACAAGGAATTTAAAAAACAGTATAAATATAAGAGCTTTTTCAATACCCCATACAGGTATAAGAAAAGCTCCTCCCAGACCGCTTGCAAAACATCCTCCGAAAGCATCCGAGGCATATATTTTCATCTGGCTTGATTCTTCTCTGACTATGCCGTATGCTTTTGATATCTGGGAAAGCTGTATGCCCGTAATAACGCCCGTTCCGAATAAAAAAATCAGTATATATATCCAGTTTATTGTCTGAAATTGTATGAATGTAAAGCATAATATTATCCATAATAGATAAACAATTTCGGTTCTGAAAAAAGTTTTGTTTAAAGGAGCCGTTTTCGGACTGTATTTGACATACATTACTCCTGCAAAAGAACCGGCCATAAAAACAGCTATTAAAAGACCGAACCATTTGTATATATTACCCGCATAAATCTGAAAAGCCCAGAAACAAATCATCTGAAGCCACATTGAACTTGCCCCGGCCACAAACGCCGTTATTTTATAAGTGTGTCTTGATAAAAAAAACAAAAGAACGGGTATAATCATAAATATATATGAATAATCTATAAGTATTCTGAAAAATTCCATAAGGTATGGAGAAAATGCCGACTGCCAGTACATTATCGAATATATAACGGCTTTCTGGTTCTTATCGGTATTTATAAGTTTTTCGTTGCCCGATTTGTAAAGCTGGAATTTAAGCCATTTTGTTTTCTGAGTATCCATTCTTTCGTCTACATATTTTTTTGACAGTATAAAAGTATCGTATTCTATGCTTTTTAATCTCTGTTTTAAATAAAATCTGTAAGGAATATTATCTTTTGAAGCAATCAGAATATTTCTTGTGCCGGGTATAATTTCAACTGATTTAAAAACACCGTCCAGAGCATTGTAAACCGACGCGTTAAGACCGCTCATAAGCTCATCGGAATAAACCATTGCGCCGGGCAGTTTCAGGGCTATAAACCCGTCGTCGCTTAAACTGTTTTTTGCCGCTTCAAAAAATTCACGCGTATAAAAACCGTTTGTCGCGGTATTTATAGGCAAATCGAGTCCGACAAGTATCACGTCATACTTTTTGCCGCAGTCGCGCAGGTATCTCCTTACATTACCGCTGTATCTGTTAATTCTGTCATCATTGAAAAGATAGCCGAATCTTGCCATTTTATTTTTAAGAAGCCCGATTACGGATTTGTCGGGATCTATATAATCTATACTGTGCACGTCGGATTTTATTACAGCCGGTATATACTGAACGCCGCCTATAAGAAGAATGTTTTCGGGATTATAATGATAAAGTATAGGAATATGGGAAAAATCGTCATCTTCAAAAATAGTCGGACTGGGCACTGCAAAATTCAAAACGCCGTTCTTATAAAAGGCATATTCACCGTTTGATTCCGTAAGGACATACTGCTGATTGTCAAAATAGCTGACTTCCGTTTTTTCCGAATTTTTATAATTGTTAAGAATGGTAGAATTTTCTATCAAGACGGTATAATTTTGAATTATATAGACCATTATTAATGCGGTAAGAACGGTAAGAATTTTTGAAATATTTTTTTTAAAGAGAAGAAACAAACTTGTAAAGACGGTGAAAATTATTACGCTCAAAAGAACGCTTGTTGAAACCGACGGCAGAAAAAAAGAAAAACAGGCGCCGCCTGCGGCAAACCCGATCATTTCGTAAGTGTGGGCATTTATTCCGGAACTGACATTTTTCCTGAGATAACTTTTATTTATAAAACCCAGAATAAGGCCTGTGACAAAAGATACAGGCGTTATCGAAATAAAAGCAAATATCACCGATGATTTCAGAGAAACGCCTTTGATTATATCCGTTCCGGTAAGAAGATTTATGCTTCTTATAAAAATAAAAGACATTATAAGAAAAAATATCAGAAGCATAAATAAAGTTATGATTTTTTTGTGGCTGTCTTTTTTATTTTTAAAATAAATAAAAATATAACTTGAAACGCCTGCGGCAAACAGCCAGTTGGCAAGAACTATCCCTATTGAAAATTCGTTCCCGTGAAAAATAGGAACAAATTCCCTTATAAAAAAAATCTGTAAAAGGACAGTGATGATTCCGCACAGAATAAACTGTAAAAATGCCATTTTTACCCGTTTTTTAAAATATTTCCGTCTGCCGCTATATAATAACTAATTATAATTGAATTTGCTAACAAAACTGTATTTTTAGTATTATTATTTCAGAAAAACCAATTGACAAACAAGCACTAAAAAATATAAAATTCTTTGTAGTTTTTTTATTGAAAAATCAAACAAAACAATGAAATACATATTACAATTATCCGTTTTATTCTTTTCCGTAATAATTCACGAAGTTGCACACGGCTATGTCGCTTACAAAAGAGGCGATCCGACCGCAAAGCAGCTCGGCAGACTTACGCTTAATCCGCTTCCTCACATAGATTTGTTCGGAAGTATCGTTCTTCCTCTGCTTCTTTTGATTGCAAACGCGCCTGTATTCGGATGGGCAAAGCCGGTTCCTGTTAATCCGGCGCGACTATATAGACCAAAAACGGATATGCTTTGGGTTTCTCTTTCGGGATGCGCTGCAAATTTTATTCTTGCGGTTTTGGCAGGTCTAGGAATGGCACTCATAAGGAATTACGGTTCTTCACAAATGTCTATTCTTGTTCCGGCTTATGAAATACTGCAGACTATTCTTGTAATAAATATAGTTTTACCGGTATTAAATCTGATTCCGATTCCTCCTCTTGACGGATCAAGAGTTGTATATTATCTGCTCCCCAGAGAACTTGCAATACAGTACGATAAAATAGGAACATACGGTTTTATTATCATTTTTGCGCTTTTGTTTACGGGTATTTTATGGAAAATTATAAGTCCCGTTATTTATTTTTTGATAGCACTTATAGGCGGTGGATTTTAAATGGCAAAAAAAAGAGTTTTATCAGGTATGAGACCGACAGGCAGACTTCACTTAGGGCACTATTTCGGCGCTCTTAAAAACTGGATTTCAATACAGGAACAGTATGATTGTTTTTATATGGTTGCAGACTGGCATGCTCTTACGAGCGATTATGCCGATACTTCCGCTCTTAAAGACAATTCTTTTGATATGGTCGCAGACTGGCTTACGGTAGGAATTGATCCGGAAAAAAGCGTAATTTTTAAACAGTCAGACGTTCCCGAACATGCGGAAATTTTTCTTATTCTGTCAATGATTACTCCTCTGGGCTGGCTTTTCAGATGCCCTACATATAAAGAGCAGATAGCTGAAGTAAAATCAAAAGATCTTCATAATTTCGGTTTTTTGGGATATCCCGTTTTACAGGCAGCCGATATTTTAATTTATAAAGCGCAGGCAGTTCCCGTAGGTGAAGACCAGCTTGCCCATCTTGAACTTACAAGAGAAATAGCAAGACGTTTCAATAATTTTTACGGAAATGTTTTGCCGGAACCGCAGGCTCTTCTTACAAAAACGGCAAGAGTGCCCGGTCTCGATAAAAGAAAAATGTCAAAATCTTACGGCAACTCGATTTTAATAGCCGAAACAAATGACGACGTCGCAAAAAAAGTAAAAACAATGTATACGGACCCTCTGAGAATAAAAGCGACCGACGCAGGCCATCCTGACGGATGTGTAGTATTTGCATTCCATGAAATTTTTAATCAAGACTGCGCAAAAAGAAAAGAACAATGCACGCAGGGAACAATCGGATGCGTGGCATGTAAAAAAGAATTGACAGAACTTATCTGCTCTTTTACGGGGCCTATGATGAAAAAAAGAGAAGAAATTCTAAACGATAAACAGCTTATCGAAAATACTTTAAAACAAGGCGCTCAAAAAGCAAGAGAAACGGCATCAGCCACATTAAATGAAATTAAAAAGGCTATTAAAATATGATAAACACGGCAGCTTATGACGTACATCTTGATACTTTTGAAGGACCTCTTGATCTTCTTTTGCATCTTGTAAGAAAAAGCGATCTTGAAATAAAAGAGATTCAGGTATCTGAAATTACGTCTGAATATTTATCTTATCTTGAAGTAATGACAAATCTCAATCTTGACGTGGCCGGCGACTTTATAGTTATGGCTTCAACGCTTATGCAGATTAAGGCAAAACTTCTGCATCCCGACAACCAGGAAGATGCGGCCGACGCAGATATTGAACTTGATAAAATAAAAGCAAAGCTTTTGGAATACCAGAAATATAAAGAAGTTTCTAAAATTCTGGCAAATAAAGAATTAAGATATTCACAGACTTATTACAGACCGCAACCGGTAATAGAATCGGATGATTTTGTTTTAAGCGCTACAATATACGATCTTATAGAAAGTTTTCAGGAAGCGTTAAGAACACTGCCTGAAGAAGTAAGAGAAATAATGTTTAAGGAAATCCCTATTGAAACAAAAATAAGGGAAATTCTTGATGTTCTTGAAGGAAGACAATACGTTTCTTTTACCGAAATTTTAAAACTGCAGCCGACAAGACAGTCAATGATAGTTTCGTTTATGGCCGTTTTGGAACTGATGAAAAATAAGCAAATTCTTGCAAAACAGTCCGATTTGTTTGACGAAATAAGAATTTACAGAGTATATTTCTCGGAAGAAGAAAATGAAATAAAAGAAGACACTCTGGGCCTTGAAATCGGACAGCCGGTTCAAACCGAACAGACTGAAGATTTAAAATTAATTCCCGAAGAAAAATTTACACAAGAGGAAAACGATGGAAACCAAGGAAATTAAAAAAATCATAGAAGCTTTATTGTTTGTATCCGACAGACCTCTTACGACAAGAGAAATTAAAAACATCGTTAAAGACAGTCTTTCCGAAAACGACAATATTGAAAACATCCTTAATGAAATGCAGCAGGAATATTCCGAATTTTTGGACAGAGCTTTTGAATTAAAATTTGTAGCAGACGGATGGACGTTTGCGACAAAACCGGAATTCTCACCGTGGATAAAAATTCTTCTCAAAGATAAAACAACAGTAAAACTGTCGGCTTCGGCAATGGAAGTTTTGGCGATAATCGCCTATAAACAGCCTATAACAAGAGCCGAAATAGACAGCATCAGAGGCGTTGATTCGGGCGGAGTAATGGATACGCTTCTTGACAGAAAACTTATCAAAATAGTCGGCAAAAAAGAAACTATCGGAAGACCGATGCTTTACGGAACGACTCAGGATTTTTTAAGACATTTTGGATTAAGCCATTTAAGCGAGCTGCCCGTTATAGAAAATGCCAGCGAAATAATAAAACCTTCTGAAGAAAAAGGGCAGGAACTGCCTTTTGAAGGCGATACATCTCAGGAAGCGGCATCTGAAATTAGTGAAGAAACGCCTGTAATTGAAGAAATCGAAAACAAAGTTATAACAGAACCATCCGAAGTTATAACAGAACCTGAACCGTCAGACCCCGAAAACCAAAATATGTAATACAAAAATTTAAAATAAAAAAACACAAGTGATTTTGTTTTCACTTGTGTCTTTTATTTATGCTGTTAGGTTTTGCCGGATTTAGCACGTCTATAAACGACAGAAGCTGAGAAGCTTAGCGGCTTGGAAGCTTAGTTCTTTACCAAATTAGATGTCTTTAGTTCTTTTCGCCTTAAAGCACGTTTATGAGCGAAGTATTTTTAATGTAAAAGATTATAAACTTTTAAATCTTTTAGTTTCTGAATGTTTGAAATCATTTTTGGTTCAATGTGCAGTCCAAAAATGATAAGTTCAGAAACGGCATTCAAAATACGAGCGAATGTGCTTAGCGATGGCATTTTTGCATACTTTTTTTGCTAAAGAAAAAAGTATGGCGTCGTGCGGAGCCTCCGCACATGATCTACTCGTGATAAAAAGTAACTTTATCTATTTTATATCTTTTTGATATTTTTTTACCGTATCTGCGATTATTTTAACCAATTCTGCGGGACTTATCACTTTTATATACGGGAACCATTGAAAAATTATTGGAATAATCTCTTCAAATTTGGCAACCTTACAACTTAATATCAAACTGCCGTCAGCATTTTGTTTTTGAATGGTTTGTAACGGCAGATATTTCTGTTCTTTAAAATATTTTGCCACATCTTTAGAAACCAGTAAGTCAATTTCTATATCCCGTTTCATTTCAAACCAAATATTTTTGCTTTCTTTTAGTACTTTATCTATTTTTTTATTATATTTAAAATATTTACTTAACAGGCGAACTGCCTTTATTTGCGAAACTTTAAATTTCAAAACTTTTTTATCTTCTTCAACTAAGCATACCAAATACCAAAAATTATCAAAATTAACTATTTTGACAGGTTTTAAATTTGAAATTTTTTTATTTTTACCTTCGTATTCATATATAATATTTATGTATTCTCTGTATTTTATCGCATCTTCTAAATTACTTGTTACCTGATTTGCCATATACGGAATGATTGTTTCTTGAAGTTTTATGTAGTATGGATTTTCTGCATCTTTGTTATTCAACAATCTCGTTTTTAAATTTTTAAAAATATTTGTTATTGATTTATTGCCTAAACTTGCAACAAAATTATCAATCAACGCCAAAAGGCTGATTTCTTTATCAGACAATTTTGATTTCTGCAGTGAAAAACCTTCAACAAAGGCATACGAACCTTTTGAAGGATTATATAACGGGAACCCTGCATCTTCAATAGAACGGATATATCGCTGAATTGTTCTGAGGCTCAACCCCATATCTTGTTCTAATTCTTTAAGAACAATTTGGCCTTTATTTAATTCATTGAGAATTTTTAAAATTCCTATAATTTTTTGCGGTTTATACATAACTAATTACCTCTGTTTTTACAATTACAAATAAAAGTTATATTTTATCAGAAGATATATTCAAAAATTTTTCATAAACTTTTATTGTATTTTTAATGTCAACCATGGCATGATGTGCGCCTGAATGGTCAATATTAAAATAATCGCATATATTTTCCAATCCCAGAGATTTAAGCGGCAGTTTGCCGTCTTTTCTTAACTGCCAAGCCATCCAATATACGTCTAAATATTTATACCGGAAAATTTTATAATAGTCATCTGCGGTCATATTATTCCTTGCAAACATCGCATTTATAAAGCGTATATCAAAAATAACATTGAATCCGCAATTTGTCAATTGTATGCCGTCAAATTGTTTTAAATCAGATATAAATTCTTTAAATCCTTCAGTTTCACTTTGCATAGCTGTTATTTGTTCATTGGAATAGCCATGAGTTTTGCATGCTTTATCATCAAAAACAAAATTGTCATAGTTGTCCGGTCTGCATTCAATTGTTTTTTCAATTAAAACCTCATTATCTTTTTTAATGATATATGCTATTTGGAATACAAAATTTTTTTGAGAATCTAATCCTGTAGTTTCTGTATCAAACCAAAATGTATAATTAACTTCTTTTTTATTTATCATTTGAAATTATTTTTTCAGCACTTTGCTTAGAAATTTCAATTATTAAATAATGGAAATTTTCTATTGTGTCATATCTGGCTATAGGTAATTCCTCTATTTTTATCTCTTTTTCAATTGTTTCTTCTATTCCATCTTTAACTTCTTTGATTGTTTCTTTCCATTTGATTTCCCCACTTAAAGTTCCGTTTTGAATTACAAATTTGTCTAGTTTATCTTTCATATCTTTATTGATATCTTCTTTATTGATATCTTCTTTATTTTTTATTAACAGAATACAATAACCTCTATCTGCCTCCTTGATAATATTATTAATTTTATTTATATCCTCTGCAAAACCAACAGACATATCTTTTTTATTACCAGCACCATACTCATCATATGAATATTTTAATTCTATAAAAAACTGTTTGTCATTTGTTTCTAAAACAATATCTATTCGCTCTCTTGTGTTTTTTGGATTTGGATACTCATAAAAAACTTTCGTTTCAGGATAATATTTTTCAAATTCACGAATTAAAGAAATTTGAAACTCATCTTCGCTATAAAAAAATCCATTTTCTCTAACAATCCCTTCTATGCTACTGCCATTAGCACTGCACACTCTTATTATTTTTCTAATCTTCTTTTCAATAAACTCAATGATCATCATTTCTTTACCATCAATTTCTATCATTTCCATATATCCCCTCCCATTATATCTGTTATAAGATTATATATTATTTACATTTAAAAACTTATTTCTTGCATATTGGGTTTATAAATTTTAAATATATTTTCATACGGTTCAACCAAACCGACAAAATCTGCGTTTTTTTTAATAATATCAAACTCTTGAGTATCTTCAAACTTCGGAACAATAAATTCATCAGGATTTTTTGAAAAGTTATAATCAAATTGCCACAATAAAACTATAGTTATCTTTAACTTTATTGCTGCTTGTTTTAACAATTTTAGCATTTCAGAATTTTTTTGTTTTGAGAATTCTTTACATTTAATCAATTGGAAATAATCTATAATTACCAAGGATAAATTTTGTTTTTTCATGCTTATTTCTGTATGAAGTTTTTCTATTTGTTCAATAATTTTAATTGCTCTTAATTGTAAATCGCATATATACAATAGCTTTTCGGATAACTTATGGGCTGATTTTATTATTTTTGTCCAATCTAATTCAGTAAAAAATCCTTTTTTTATATATTCATAATTAAGCCCTGCATCTAGACATAAAAACATATTTATTAAGTCATTTTTATGTATACCCAAAGAAAAATATAAAACAGCTTTATTTTTTAAAAACAGCGTATTTAATACAAT
The DNA here is from genome assembly GCA_963666965.1 of Endomicrobiaceae bacterium. Lineage (GTDB taxonomy): Bacteria > Elusimicrobiota > Endomicrobiia > Endomicrobiales > Endomicrobiaceae > Proruminimicrobium. The sequence continues at coordinate 473,021 of OY762939.1, read as the reverse complement.
CCAAGATGCCGTTTCGGTGTTTTCTGCCAATCGTCCGCCGGCTATAAGTATCAGATCGGTCTGTTTTATTTTTTGCAGATAATCAATTTTTTCAACCAATTCTTTCATTGGCCTTGATTCATCTATACCGCTGTACCTTATTTCCAAATCCGCAATAGCAGGTTGAATTAAATCTTTTATAATCGGACATCTGTTATCATTAGTTAAATTTTTCATCTTCCGCTTCCGCCAATCTTTCCTCTGCAATTTTAACTCTTCTAACCCATTCCTTTACTTCTGCTTCTAAATAACTTACGGTAGCTTTTAGCTTGTGTGTCTCCTCTACAAATTCACAAAGAACCAACATTTTCAATTTTTCAGGATCGTGAGAAGGAAATCTTTTGCCAATTTCCTCATATTTTTTATTTATATCTTCTGCCGCATATTCCGACACATTATCCATTTCAATACCCATCACTTTAATTTTTGTTTTTTTCATAAACCCTCCTTTTTTATAATTATAAAATATATAAACGACACCATTATGTCGTTTATATATTAATCTTTCCAAAGTTTGGGTTTTTATAAAATTAGAGATTTATTATTATGTTTCTGTGGTTTTATAGGCTTTAAGATTTTAGCTGAAATGAAGAAACACAAGAGTAAAATTTTGCGTCTTTAAAGGCTTTAAGATTCGGTAACGAAATAAAAAATTCAAAGGGTGCGGTGTACGAAAGTGTACACGGTACATAAGCCCTTTGAATTTTTTATTGTAGTCCGAATATTAAAGCCGCTATATTTATTTCTTCTCTGAAACGTCTTTCGTAACAAGCTCTATGAAAGAGTCAACACTCATCATCCCTAGATTCTGATTGCCCCTCGCTCTTACGGCAACCGATCCTGCCTGCATTTCCTTATCGCCTATTGCAAGAATATAAGGAATTTTCTGCATTGCGTTTTCTCTTACTTTATGGCCTATCTTTTCGTTTCTTGAATCAAAAATTACTCTTATACCGGCCTTTTTCAATTTTGAAATAACTTCATTGCAGAAAGGTTCGTGTTCGGCAGCTATATTTAATACCGCCGCCTGAACGGGCGACAGCCATACAGGCAAAGCGCCTGCATAATGTTCAAGAAGAACTCCGATGAATCTTTCAAGAGAACCCATCAAAGCTCTGTGAATCATGTAAGGTCTTGCCTTTTTACCTTCTTTATCTATGTAATAAATATCAAATCTTTCCGGAAGATTAAAATCAAATTGTATCGTTGAACACTGCCACAGTCTTCCGATTGCGTCTTTTATTTTTATGTCTATTTTCGGACCGTAAAAAGCTCCGCCGCCCTCGTCAACTTCATATTCGTAGCCTGTTTTTTTCAAAGCGTTTTCAAGTGACGCCTGCGCCTTGTCCCAGTTTGCTATTTCGCCGACGTATTTTTTCTCAGGTCTTGTAGCAAGATAAATCTTGTAATCCTGAAATCCGAACATTTTTAAACAGTTTATCGCCATTTCAAAACATGTGATAACTTCCTGTTCAAGAAGTTCCGGCTGGACTATGATATGTCCGTCGTCCTGAGTAAAACCTCTTACTCTTAAAAGTCCGTGTAAAACGCCTGATTTTTCAAATCTGTAAACCGTTCCGAGTTCCGCGTATTTTATGGGAAGCTCTCTGTAAGAATGCAGTTTTGTTTTATAAATCATCAGATGCATAGGGCAGTTCATCGGTTTTACGCGGTAAGGCTTTCCTTCTATTTCCATCGGAGCATACATATTTTCGGAATAAGTCTGAAGATGGCCGCTTATCGCAAAAAGTTCTTCGCTGGCTATATGAGGAGTAAGTAAAAGCTCATAATCGTTTTCAACGTGGAATTTTTTCCAGTTTGACTCTATAACATCTCTTAAAACCGCGCCTTTGGGGTGCCACAAAATAAGACCGCCGCCGACTGCGTCGTTTACGCTGAAAAGGTCAAGCTCGCGCCCGAGTTTTCTATGGTCTCTTTTTTGGGCTTCTTCTATTTTCTTTAAGTAATCGTCAAGATCCTGTTTTGTAAAAAAAGCCGTACCGTATATTCTCTGAAGCTGCTCTCTGTTTGAATCGCCTCTCCAGTAAGCGCCCGCTACGGACAATAATTTAAAATGTTTTACTTCGCCCGTTGATTTTACGTGAGGGCCTCTGCACAAATCCGTAAATTCGCCCGACTTATAAAAAGAAACCGTGTCGCCTTCAACAGCTTCCGCAAGTTCTTTTTTATACTTTTCGCCTTTTTCTTCAAAAAGTTTTATCGCTTCCTGTTTTGAAACAGCCGTACATTCAAAAGGAGAATTTTTATCTGAAATTTCCTTCATTTTCTCTTCAATTTTTGCAAGATCTTCGACTGTAAAAGGCTCTTTTCTGTCAAAATCATAATAAAAGCCTTCTTCAATAGCAGGGCCTATCGCCACTTTTGTGCCGGGGAATAATTCCAAAACAGCCGCAGCCATAACGTGCGACGCGGAATGTCTTAATGTTTCTAAATTTTTTTCTTTTTCCATATTGCTACTTCCTTTAAGAAATCCGAAAGCCTGCAGGTTTTTAAACTTGCAGGCTTTTGATTTTCATGTTTTTAAGCAAATTTCTTTTTTAATCCGTCAAGCTGGTCTTTGAGCTCTTTCGGAATCTTATCTCCGAATTTTGAATAGAATTCTTCAATCATCGGGATTTCTTTTTGCCATTCTTCTTTTGAAACGCTCAAAAGTTTTTCAACCGTCTCTTTTGCAATTTCAAGACCTGACAAATCCAAATCTTCTATTTTAGGGAAAAGTCCGAGTTCTTTTTTTTCACCCTCGACTTTACCTTCGATTCTGTCTATCATCCATTTTAATACTCTTGAATTGTCTCTGAAACCAGGCCACATAAACTTGCCGTCTTCATCTTTTCTGAACCAGTTGACCATAAATACTTTAGGCAGTTTTTTGGCTCTATTTTTAAAAGTCAGCCAATGTTTGAAATAATCGCCCATATTGTATCCGCAGAAAGGGAGCATAGCCATAGGATCTCTTCTTACAACGCCTGCCGCGCCCGACTGGGCTGCCGTTGTTTCAGAACCTATGATTGAAGCCGTAAATACTCCGTGATCCCAGTTTTCACATTCGTAAACCAGCGGAATTGTACTTTTTCTTCTTCCTCCGAATATAATTCCCGATATAGGAACTCCTAGCGGATTTTCATATTCCGGAGACATCGTAGGGCAGCATTTTGCCGAAACCGTAAATCTTGAATTAGGATGAGCGGCAGGTTTTCCGGAAGCTTTATCGTATTTTGCTCCATGCCAGTCTGTCAGATTTTCAGGCGTTTCGTCAGTCAAACCTTCCCACCATGGAGAATTGTTATCGTTATCAACTGCAGTATTTGTATAAAGCGTAGGGAAAAATTTATCGCTCTTTAAAGTTTCAACCATAATCGGATTTGTTTTCATGCCTGTTCCCGGCGCTACTCCGAAAAATCCGGCTTCAGGGTTAATAGCATAGAGCTGTCCGTCAGGCCCTACGTTAATCCAGGCAATATCATCTCCCAGCGTCCAAACTTTATATCCCTTAAGAACAGGATCTAAAAGAGCAAGATTTGTTTTTCCGCATGCAGACGGGAAAGCGCCTAAGAAATAAGTCGTCTTTCCGTTAGGAGCTTCGACTCCTATGATTATCATATGTTCGGCAAGCCATCCTTCTTTGCGGCCGAGATATGAAGCTGTTCTGAGCGAATAGCATTTCTTGCCCAGAAGCGCATTTCCTCCGTAACCGGAACCGAAACTCATTACCGAATTTTCATGAGGGAAATGCATTATAAATCTTCTTTCAGGATTAACTTCTCCTATTGAATGAATTCCTTTAAAGAAATCATCGGAATTTCCGATTCTTTCAACGGCAACATCGCCGACTCTTGCCATTATTCTCATGCTGAGCGCAACATAAACGGAATCTGTAACCTGAGCGCAGTTTTTTGCGTAATTGGATTTCGGATTTCCCATAACGAAAGGAATTACATACATCGTTCTTCCTTTCATACATCCTTTAAACAATCCGTTCATCTTTTCTTTTGCCTGAGAAGGGTCCATCCAAATGTTATTTGAACCGGCGTCATCTTTATCCGGCGTACAAACAAACGTGAGATGTTCTGTTCGGGCAACATCGTTAGGGTTTGATTTGTGCCAGTAGGAATTAGGAAATTCCTTGTCGTTAAGTTTAGTCAGGATAGGCGTTCCGTTTACAGTCTCGGTTTCTGCCATTTTAGCCAGTTCTTTTGCTTCTTTGTCGGAACCGTTCATCCAGTAAACTTTGTCCGGCGTCATCAAATCTGTTAAATCTTTTACCCACTTTTGCAACGGTGTTGTCATTTTTTCCTTACCTCTTGATTAAAAATTGAAGCTCTCTTTGCTACCGTTAAGTAGAGCTCCACTTCTTAACGGCTTGCTGCTATGCCCAAACTTTTTTCTTGGCGCACGTCTCCGTAATTTTAGTAGGATATACGTCTTCTGTTAATTCTTCAGGGCTGAACCAAAGTTTAATTTCTCTTTCGGCTTCAAGCGGGTCCGAAGAACAGTGGACTACGTTTTCATAAACGCCCTTTGTCGTAATTCTTCCGTAAGCTCCCCTTATTGAAACGGGATCTGCTTCTTCTGGATTTGTGGCTCCCGCAATCCTTCTCATTCTGGCTATCGCGTCTTCTCCCTGATAAACAAACGCGAATACTCTGTCGTAGGGCGCTCCATACATTTTGCCCTGTATATAATCTATAAGTTCGTTAAAAAAAGGTTTATCGCTGAGCTGTTTGTAATGCTCGGCTGCCAGTTCTCTGCTGACTTTAACGGCTTTTGCACCTATAATCGTCAGTTTTGCCTCGGAAAGCTTAGTCAGAATATTACCGGTAAGCGATTTTTTTACTCCGTCCGGCTTGATCAAAATCAAAAGTCTTTCAATTGCCATTTTTCCCCCGTAATTTTTTAAATATAATTGTGTGGTATTATATAATAAATATATCTTTTTTTGCAACGATATTTCTTTAAATTCCCTTGAACGCCTTTACGAGTATTCTCTTATTAACTTTTGGAGTAAAAAAGCTTACTACAGGAACTACAAAAAACGGCACTATCATAGCAATGCTTGCCGAAAAAGGAGATTTTGCCGGCCCGAGTGCGTAAAATAAAATTATTGCCGTGGCAATTCCTGTTATCATCCCCGCTTTTGCTCCGATAAGAGTCGCTCTTTTCCAAAATAATCCGTAAAAATAAGGAGCAAGAAAAGCTCCTGCTATAACGCCCCACGACAACGACATCAGCGTCACTATAAACGAAAACTCGTATCTTGCTATAAAATAAGAAATAACAATAAATACGCCGCTTAAAAATCTTATCATCATCACCGAATTTTTGCTTGAAATATTCGGATTGATATTGCCCTTATATAAATCTATTGAAACGCTTGAAGCGGATACAAGAATTAACGACGATATAGTCGACATTGACGCCGATAAAATTAAAAGCAGTATGAAAGCAACCAAAACTTCCGGCAGATAAGTCACCAAAAGCTGCGGAATCATCTGGTCAAACTGAGGTTTGCCTGCCGCGCTCATAATCGGAGCATCAAAAAACACATGAGTAAGAGCTCCCGTGTAATAAGCGCACGCAGTAATTATTGCGGCAAAAAGAAAGGTCGTCCATGCGGCCATTTTTATGACTTTTTCGTTTTTAACTGCATAAAATTTCTGAATCATCTGAGGCATGCCCCATACTCCGAAAGAGGTCATAAATATCAGAGACGCCAGAAGCATATAATCGGGTTTTGCGACCGAATATACATGCTTATAATAATTGAGAGAAACTGTCTCTATTGCAGCCGACAATCCTCCGGCTTTTGCCGTAAGGATAAGAGCCATTGCTATTGCTCCTATAAGCATTATAAAACCCTGTATAAAATCCGTTACGGTAACGGCAAAATAACCGCCGAGTATAAGATATATTCCCGTTATCGTCATAATAATCAATAACGCGGAATCAAAAGAAATATTAAAATTCACTTCAAATAAATAGCCGAGCCCTTTAAAAACAGATGCCGAATATGGAAGCAAAAACATAAATATCAAAACTGCCGCTATTATTTTTATATATTTGCCGTTATATCTTGTCTGCAAAAATTCAGGCATCGTCATGGCGTTTAAATTCTGGGACATTACTCTTGTTCTTCTTCCTAAAATTGTCCATGCCAGAAAAGAACCGAACAAAGCATTTCCTAGCGCAATCCATAAAACGTCAAATCCGTATTTCCAGCCGAACTGGCCGGCAAATCCTATAAATATTACGGCCGAAAAATATGATGTACCGTAAGCAAATGCCGAAACTAAAGGACCTATATTTCTTCCTCCGAGAAAAAAATCGTTAAGCGTTGCAGTTTTTTTCATTCCCCAAAAACCGACGGCTATCATCATTATTACAAAAACGCTTACCATTACAATCGCAATCATGAACTCCCCCGTTTATATATTAATTCGATTAATTGTACAGCTGTTCGGCCGTCAAAGCCTTAAATCCTATATCAGATAAAAGAATTTCGGCTTCGGGCTGGTTTTCAACTTCCAATATTATTGCGGCTGTTTTGCCGTCGCTTAAAAGAAAACCGTAGCAGTCTTCAATATTAACGCCTTTTGAGGCCAGTTTGTTAAGAAGAACATTAAAACTGCCGGGCTTATTATCAACAATAACCCCTATAATATGTCTTTTCGTCACCGTAAATTTATTTTGTTTTAAAACTTCAAAAGCTTTTTCGGGATCATTTACAAGAAGTTTCATAACGCCGAAATCTCCGGAACTTGCAAGAGACATCGCTCTCAAATTGATATTGTTTTCAAATAAAATACTTGTAATTTTTTCAAGTTTGCCGGGACTGTTCACTAAAAACACAGATATGTGATAAAGCATACGCACCTCCGTAAAAATAAAACTTCTTTACTTCTTTCTCAAATCAAAAACTCTTTTTGCTTTTCCTTCTTCAACGGGAAGGCTTCCTGCATCTACAAACTGAATGGCAGGACTTACTCCTATTTCCTGTTTCAGCTCGTTCTCAAGTTTGTGCTGCAGTTTTTCAATATCTTCAAGAGTTCCGCTGAACGCGTCATTGTTAATTTCTATTTTGATACGGAGTTTATCCATAAAATTCTGTTCGAGAATTTCTATAATATAATTTTTACCTGCTTCCGGTATTGCCATTATTGTTTTTTCAATCTGTATCGGGAATATATTTACTCCGTTTATTATCATCATATCGTCGGTTCTTCCGGTAATTCTTGCTATTTTTCTGTGCGTTCTTCCGCATGAACATTTTTCGTTTATTATGCTGGTCAAATCTCTCGTCCTGTATCTTATAAGAGGCATAGCCTGTCTCTGCAAAGTCGTAAAAACAAGTTCGCCTTGCTGACCGTCAGGCAAAACTTCAAGCGTTTTCGGGTCTACGATTTCCGGATAAACAAAATCTTCCCAGACGTGAAGTCCGTTCTGGCACGAGCATTCAAAAGCGACTCCCGGTCCGCATATCTCGGATAATCCGTAAGAATTAAAAGCTTTTATTCCGTAAAGTTCTTCAATTTTTTTTCTCATCTCTTCACTGTGAGGTTCTGCTCCTATAAAAGCAATTCTTAAATTCAAATCTTTTTTAACATTTATATTCATTTCCTCTATGGTTCTGTATAATCTCAAAGCGTAGCTCGGCAGTATATGCATAACGGAAGTTCTGAAATTCTGCATAAACCAAACTTGTCTTTTACTGTTGCCGGGACCTACAGGTATCGTGAGCATTCCAAGTTTTTCCGCTCCGTAATGAAATCCTATCCCGCCGGTAAAAAGCCCGTATCCCATAGTATTTTGGAAAACGTCTGTGTTTCTTGCTCCGGCAGTATACATACATCTTGCCGATAAATTAGCCCAGTTTGAAATATCTTCCAGGGTATGAAAAACAACAGTAGGATTTCCCGTAGTTCCCGAGGATGAATGAAGCCTTACGGCATTTTTCAAGTCCGTTGCGAGAAATCCGTAAGGGAAAGCACTTCTTAAATCTTCTTTTGTAGTAAAAGGAAGATTTCTTACTTCTTCAAGCGATTTTATTGAATCTATTTTCTCAAGCTGTTTTTTGTAAAATTGCGAATTTTTTGCGGTTTTTATCGATTTATTGATATGATCCAACTGAAACTTTCGGAGCGTGCCTGTGTCCATCAATTCAATTTCTTTTTGCCAAAACATAAATTTTACCTTTAATATTTCTGAGTTTTTATATATAATAGCAGCAAACAATACGCCTGTGATTATAACAAATTTAACGCAAAGATTACACATATGAAATATAACAAAGTCGGCATAATTTTCAACGAATCAAAAACAAAAGCCGCGGAATATGCACGCACAATAGAGAAATGGCTTCTTGAACGAAACATAGGCGTAAAAAAAATCTCCAAGTATCTGACAAAAAATCCTGAAATAGACTTTATAATTTCGCTTGGCGGCGACGGCACTATGCTCAGAACAAGCAGGATAGTATCGCCTTTTTCAATACCCATAATAGGCGTCAACATGGGGACTCTTGGATTTTTAACAGACACAGGAACCGACGAAATCTTCAAATCAATTGACTGCGTTTTAAAACATGGTTTGTGCTGCCAGGAACGAATGATGCTTTATGTGGAATTTGCCTCCGGCAAAAAAATAATAAAAACAACGGCGTTAAACGACTGCGTAATCCGCTCGGTTTATGACGGAAGGCTTGCCTCAATAGACGCTTTTATCGACGGCAATTTTCTGTGCAATTACAAAGGAGACGGAATTATAGTTTCAACGCCTACGGGTTCAACGGCATATTCGCTTGCAATATCAGGCCCTATTGTTTATCCTACTCTTTCTCTTTTTATAATAAATCCGATTTCGCCTCATACTCTTACCCACAGGCCTATGATTGTTCCGTCTGAAAAAACACTCGAATTTGCCATTTCAAAAAGTTCAAAAAAACACGATCTTGTGGTATCGATAGACGGCCAGGAAAATTATGTTTTAAAACACGATAAAAAAGTAACTGTTAAAGCCTATTTGAAACCGGCCAGATTTATAAAAATCCATAAAGACAACTATTTTGAAACTCTCAAAACAAAATTAAACTGGGGTGTTTAATTTGCTTACAAGTTTGTCAATAAAAAATTACGCTCTTATTGAAGATATATCTTTAGATTTTACCAAAGGGATGACCGTAATAACCGGAGAAACCGGAGCCGGCAAATCAATAATAATACAATCTGTCGACCTTTTGCTTGGCGCAAGAGCGGCCTCTTCATCAATAAGGACGGGAGCTTCTTCTTGCAGCGTTTCTGCCGTATTTGATATTTCAAACAACAAACATGTTCAAAATATGCTTGAAGAACTTGCCATCGAATCCGATAACAAAGAAATTATTGTCAGAAGACAGATTGATATTGCGGGTAAAAGCAAAGCGTTTATAAACGATACAGCCGTAAATATTTCGTCTCTTTATGAAATAGGCAGACGTCTTGTTGATTTTTATGCGCAGAATAAAAGCAATATGCTTTTTGACGAAAGTTATCAAAGACAGATTATAGATGACATTGCCGGAAATAAGCAGATTTTTGAAACTCTCGGCGAAAAATATTCATGTTTTTTAGAACTTGAAGCAAAAAAGAAAGCATTAATGATCTCCTTTGCGGAAAGAGAACGTCTTGCCGATTTGTACAATTTCCAGATTTTGGAAATAACAAAAGCCGATTTGAAAACAAACGATGAAATTCTTATTGAATCTGAGCTTCCGAAACTTAAAAATGCCGAAAAAATACAAAATTTAACAGCTGAAATCATAGATTCTCTCTACAAATCCGATAATGCGGTTATTGATAAACTTTCAAAAACAATTAAAAAAACTGAACTTCTCGGGCAGCTTGGAATCGACACTTCTGCTTTTTTAAAAACTATAAATGACATTTATATTCAAACGGACGATTTTTACAGAGAGATGAATTCGGTTCATCAAAATACGTTCATAAATCCCGAAACACTCAACGCAATGCTTGAAAAACAGCAGCTTATCAAAAGATTAAAATCAAAATACGGAAGTTCCATAGAAGAAATTTTAAAATATAAAGAAGATATTGAAGAAAAACTTAAAGGCATTACCGACTACGACTCAAATATTGAAATGATCGAAAAACAGATTTCAGATTCAAAAAAAGAACTGGAAACATTATGTTCAAAAATATCCGAGAAAAGAAAAACAGTATCAAAAAAACTGGCAAGAAATATAGCCGGAGAACTTGAAGAACTGAATATGAAGGGAATAATATTTGAAATTTCCGTAAAAAAACAAGAAATTACGCGCGACGGAGCCGACAAAATAGAATTTATGTTCTGCGCAAATTCCGGAGAAAATTTATATCCTCTTTCGGAAGTAGCATCGGGAGGCGAACTTTCAAGGGTAATGCTTGCCATAGCGGCAACTTTATCGGACCACTACAATATCCCGACTGTTATTTTTGATGAGATAGATACAGGAACAAGCGGACAGACAAGCCAAAAAATAGGGAAAAAACTTAAGAATATATCTGTGCATAAACAAATAATACTTATATCGCATCAGGCTCAAATAGCCTCAAACGCAGACAGCCATATACACATATATAAGGAAACGATTAACGGAAGAAATATTACAAAAGCCAAAATTTTAAACAATAAAGAACATATCGAAGAAATAGCAAAGATAATTTCCGGTGAAAAAATAACCGAACATGCCTTGAAGCATGCAAAAGAAATGACTATGCAGTAAACAATAAATAAAAAGCGGTATTATATACCGTTTCTTGTTATTGTAGCTCCGCCCGTGTCAGAACCTGTCAAAGTAACAGAAATACCCGATGCTCCGCTTGTCCCTGATGTTGTTGCCGTAAAACCGGTGGAATTTGTATTAACCTGAAACGCAGTAAAATATTTATTTGAGCTCAGGTTTATATCAAGCGTTCCGTTGCTTGAAACTTCTCCGACCGTGGCCAAAAAACAACTGTGTTCCGCATAATATACTTTCTGAGCCGTGTTAATCGCGCCGAGAGTCCCTTCAGCTTCCGTAGCCATAGCTCTTTTTGTATATCCTTTGTAGATAGGGACAGCAACAACGGATAAAATACCGACTATAACTATAACTATAACAAGCTCTACAAGCGTAAATCCTTTTGTTTGTAACATACAGTATACTCTCTTTTTTTAAATTAAAAAAAAAAGCGGGGGAAATAACTCCCCCGCCCTTTGCTGATTTTTAAAGACCTGATTCGATGATGTTAGATGCTCCGCTTGATGATCCTGTAATTGTCAAAGCAATACCTGTTGCTCCGCCTGTTCCTGCTGTTGTTGCAGTGAAACCTGCGTTTGTAGCCGTACCGATTGTGTAAGATGTAAAGTATTTGTTTGTTGTAGCATCAACATCCAAAGAAGCTGACTGTCCAGAAGCTGCGAAATTGCCCCATTCTGCAAAATAAACTTTCTGTGAAGTATTGAGTGCGCCGAGCAATGCTTTTCCTTCTGTTGCCATTGCTTTCTTTGTGTATCCTTTATAAACCGGCACTGCAACTACAGACAAGATACCAACGATAACGATTACGATGACCAGCTCAACAAGTGTAAAACCTTTCGTGCTCTTCATTTGAATCTCCCTTTTTTTTATTTTATATGGCGCGTCTTTTATTCCGACCTTCAGAATATCGACAAGCCATATTTTAAACCATTAAAGCGCTTTTGTCAATGCTTTTTTAGGTTTTTTTGACCCCTAAAAAAAACTCGGGTTTTTCACCCAAGTTTAACGAAACGTCTATTAAGTTTTCTTTCTGAATTTTTATTTCAGATTCGCCGGTGTTTTATAAAAACACCCGTTTGCGTTTTCACCTTTTCAAAAAACAGAGTTTCAGTCCCTGTTAACGAAATTTCAAGACGGTTTACGGTTAAAAAAACTTACCGCCTTTCATTGCACTGGGGCATATTCTAAACGATTTGAATTTTTTTGTCAATACCCTTTTTAAACCAAAAAAACAGCGTCTAAAAGATGCCGAAAAAAATATTAAAACTTTCATGCACATAAAAAACCCCGGGATTTAATCCCGGGGTTAAAATTTTACAAACTCTATTTACGCAACGGGAAATTTTTCCCGGTTACGCAAAAATATTTTATAGACCTGATTCGATGATGTTAGATGCGCCGCTTGATGATCCGGTAAGAGTCAAAGCAATACCTGTTGCTCCGCCTGTTCCGCCTGTCGTTACGGTGTAACCTGCGTTTGTAGCAGCACTGATTGAGTAAGTTGTAAAGTATTTATTTGTGTTTGCATTAACATCGAGAACTGTTGATACGGCTGACTGTGCAAAATTGCCCCATTCGGCAAAATAAACTTTCTGTGAAGTATTGATTGCGCCGAGCAACGCTTTTCCTTCTGTTGCCATTGCTTTTTTTGTATATCCTTTGTAAACAGGAACTGCAACTACGGACAAAATACCGACAATAACGATCACGATAACGAGTTCTACGAGCGTAAAACCTTTCATACTCTTCATTGATTTCTCCTTTTTTTTATATGTTTTTCGATTAAGTCTCGTATTCCGCGCTGCAGAATAGCGACGATATATATTTTAAACCTTTTGATTTTATTTGTCAACGTTTTTTTAAAAAAGTTACATATCAGACGGTATTTTAAAAATATTTTTAACTTATAATTGATTTTGCGTCAAGTTAAAAAGACTCCGGCCAAAAGAAACCGGAGACTTGAAATAAAAACCAAATTACAAACCTGATTCCGTAAGAAAAGGGCCTGCCGTTGAACTTGCTCTCAACGTAAGTCTGATTCCGTTAGCCGAACCGGAACCGTTAGTTACTGCCGTAAAACCTGTTGCCGAACCGGTAAGAGAAAAAGTTCTAAAATATTTATTTGTAGTTGCGCTAACATCAAGCAAAGTTGACTGTGCGCCGGTAACAAACCTGCTGAATTCCGCAAAATAAACCTTCTGGGCCGTATGAATGGCTCCGAGCAATGCTTTGCCTTCCGTTGCCATTGCTTTTTTTGTATATCCTTTGTAAACAGGAACTGCAACTACGGACAAAATACCGACAATAACGATCACGATAACAAGTTCTACAAGAGTAAAACCTTTTAGTTTCATTTTTTTTCGTCTCCTTTTAGTTTTTATATTATATTTTGTAAAGGGTGTATTAGAATATTATAATAATGCCTATATTGTAAGCCTTTTATATTATTTTGTCAAAAAACAAAAAAAAGCCCGGCAAAAAATGCCGGGCTTTTTCTTTTGGAAATCTTATTTTTTCTTACCTTTAGCTTTACCTTTCTTAGCAACTTTTTTTACGGCTTTCTTAGCTTTCTTTGTTCCGCCTCTGCTCATTTTCGCTCTTGAGATATCTCCTGCTTTATCCAAGAAATAAAGGAATCCCTTTTCTTTCTTTACGCCGGCTTTGGCAACTTTACTTGGTTTGCCGCCTTTTTTGCCGCCTCTTGCCATCTGAGCTCTTGAAACATCACCGTTCTTGTCGATGAAATAGAGATAACCGTCTTCTCTTTTTACGCCAACTTTGAAAACTTTTTCTGCCATAATTTTCCTCCTCAGGAAATGTTGCTGCTTTTTATTCAAACCAAGAAAGTTGGTCAATAACAATCAAATTGTTTTCTTAGTTATTGTTTAGTTTTTCTCTCTCAAAAATCATCAACTGTCGTTATAATATATTTTTTATTTTATTTTGTCAATATGTTTTATTCTCTAGGAAACCCGGTTTTGTCCTCGGAGCAAAAACACACGCCTGTCCGCCGTCGTAAAATCAATGTCCGGCTTCAATCAAATGCTGGGCACTTATTGCCGCCGTAGCCCCTTCGCTTACGGCAGTAACAACCTGCCTGAGCATTTTTTTTCTGACGTCTCCGCAGGCCAAAACCCCTTCAAGCGACGTTTGCATTTTTTCATCCGTTATTATGTACCCGTTTTCATCAAGAGCAATTTTATTATCGGAAAGAAACGACGTATTCGGATTCCAGCCTATAAATATAAAAACTCCGTCAACCGCAATACTGCCGGGTTTGCCGGTTTTTACGTTCTTTACTTTGAGATTTTCTATCATTTGTCCGCCTGCTATTTCTTCAACATTTGTGTCAAAAACGACTTCTATTTTCTTTTCGGCAAAAACTTTTTCCTGAAGAAGCTGCACGGCTCTGAGGGTGTCTCTTCTGTGAATAACATAAATTTTATTTGCAAATTTTGTCAGAAAAAGAGCCTCCTGCACCGCCGAATTGCCGCCGCCTATTACTGCCACTGTTTTATTTTTAAAAAAAGGACCGTCGCATGTTGCGCAGTACGAGACTCCTCTGCCAATAAATTCATTTTCGCCGTATATGCCGAGTTTTTTAAAACTTGACCCGCTTGCGACTATGATTGTTTTTGCGGCGTATGTATGATCTGAAAGAATAACTTTTTTTACGGAAGATTCTGCTTCCAGAGAAAGCACTTCGCCGTAAACTATTTCCGTACCGAAATTTCTTGCCTGCTGTTCTACTTTTGAAGTAAACTCAAATCCGTTAATGCCGTCTTCAAATCCGGGGAAATTTTCAAGTTTGTCGGTCATGGCGATCTGCCCGCCGCAGCCTGCTTTTTCAATTAAAAGAGTTTTAAGCCTGGCTCTTGAGGCATATATGCCGGCCGTAAGTCCGGCAGGCCCGCCGCCTATAATAATCACGTCATAAATTATATCACTCGTCATTTTATCTCCTGAATCATTTTTCAAGCAAAAATTTTATATCTTTGTCCCATTGCGCTTCAAGACCCGGCATAAAACCTATATGTTTGTTTCTTATATTGCCCTGTCTGTCAAGCACGAAGAAAACGGGAATGCTTCTGATTTTATAATTTTTAAGCACTTTTTCATCGGCCATCAATATTTTGTAAGTTATTGCCTGTTCTTTTACAAAGCCGTCAATAGTTTGTTTATCCTCATTTATGTTAATGCCCAGAAAAACAACATCGGGATTGTCTTTATATGCGGCTTGAAGATTTTCAACGGAGGGAATCGACTGTCTGCAGGGAGGGCACCATGACGCCCAAAAATCAATAAAAACAACCTTACCTTTAAAATCTGAAAGCGAAACTGTATTTCCCTGCATATCCTTAAGACTGAATCCGGCCGGATCCGAGACGGAGCCCGAACATGAAAAAATAAAAAAACACAAAAAGAACGGAACGATAAATTTAAATAATTTCATCCAAGTCTCTTTTTATCTCTATTTTTGGTTTAAATCCGACTATTTTTCTTATTGGTTTTCCGCCTTTGAATATTATGATGCACGGTATGGAAGTGATCTGAAATTTAGACGACAAATTCATATTTTCATCCGTATTTACTTTACATATTTTAATTTTCCCTTCATATTCTTTTGACAGTTCGTCAACAATCGGAGACAACATTTTACACGGACCGCACCACGGAGCCCAGAAATCAAGCAGCGCCGGAATATCCGATTTGAGGATTTCCTTTTCAAAATTTTCTTCATTGATGTTTAGAGCCATTGTTCCTCCCTGATTATTTTTGAAAATTATATAAAAAGAAAAATCTTGTATCAACTAAATATTTCTCGGGAAAATTTGATACAATATGCCAATGGAAAAACTTATCAAGCCGGCGGCTGTTGTTATTTTATTTTTATCGGCTGTCTGTAATACCCATGCCTTTCTGTCATCGCAGGATGCCGGCACCACGGCAGCCCAGTTTTTAAAACTGGGCATAGGCGCAAAAAACGCCGCGATGGGAAATGCATCCGTAAGCAATTTGTGCGGAAGCGATGCCGTTTACTGGAACCCTGCAAATCTTGCTGCCATAGAACAAAAAACTGTCTCATTTTCACATACTGCCTGGTTTGAAGACATTAATTACGAATGGGTATCTTTTGCAGTCCCTTTTGAAAAAAACGGCACTGTTGCCGTAGCGCTGCAGTATGTTTCTTACGGAACCATAGACAGAATAAATTCTCATGCCGAAAGAGAAGGGTCTTTCTCGCCTGCTGATACGGCTTTGTATCTTTCTTATGCCAGATCTTACGGAAATCTCCAGTTCGGGGCAAATTTGAAATACATTAACTGTAAAATAGAAAATTCGGCAAGCGCTTTTGCATTTGACCTGGGAACAAATTTTGATTTATCTGACGGAAAGACATCAGTGGCCGCAGCCGTGTCAAATATAGGCACAAACATCAAATTCAACAATGAATCTGAAAAACTTCCGGTATTGTTAAAAACCGGAATATCAAGCTATGTAACCGATAAACTTCTTGTAGCGTTTGATTTAAATTTTCCCAATGACAATAATTTGTATTTTAATGCCGGCGGAGAATATCTGTTTTCTTTATCATCACAAACTGATTTTTTTCTCAGGGCCGGTTATGACGGCAGAAATAAAGATATTCCCGGTTTAAACTGGCTTAATACGGGATTCGGAATAAATTATATGGACTTCTCGTTTGATTATGCTTTTGTTCCTTACGGAGATATAGGCATGACTCACAGATTTTCTTTTTCCGTAAAATTCGGGGAGGTTGTAAAAAGATAATATGATAATAGGATTAACCGGCTCTTACTGTTCCGGCAAAGACACTGTTGCCGAATATATAGTTTCAAATTACGGATTCGGGCATTTCTCTCTTTCAGACGAAATACGTTTTCTTATGAAAGAAGCCGGAATTGAACCGACAAGAGAAAATTTGATAGTCTTCGGAACAAATCTGAGAAAAAATGAAGGCAACGATGTTTTGGCAAAGTCTGTAATTAAAAAATTTGAAACCGGAAAAAATTACTGCATAACATCAATAAGACACAGCAAGGAAGTTGAAAAATTTAAAACAATAGAAAATTTCGTGCTTATAAACGTTGACGCTCCCGGAATAATCCGCTTTGAAAGAATGCAAAAAAGAAAAAGACCGGGAGACCCCGACTCTTTTGAAAAATTTGCGGAACTTGAAAAAAAAGAATCACAGAGTTCCGGTTCCGGACAGCAGGTAGCGTTATGCGCATCTATGGCAGACATTACTTTTATAAACGACGCTTCTGGTATTTCCGAATTATATTCAAAAATAAATTCTCTTATGTCAGAACTGAAATCAAAATATCATGGATAATTTTGACGTTATAGTGATCGGAGCAGGCGCTGCCGGGCTTATGGCTGCAGGAAGAGCCGGAGAACTCGGGCTGAGCGTATGCCTTGTAGAAAAAAAATCAAGACCCGGCATAAAACTTTCGATTACAGGCAAAGGAAGATGTAATATAACCAACAGCGCCCAAATACACGAGTTTATAGCCGAACTCGGTCCAAACGGCAAATTTCTGTTCAGCGCTTTCAACAAATTTTTTAACGGCGATCTTATTTCATTTTTTGAAAAACACGGAGTTGAAACAAAACTTGAAAGAGGCGGAAGATACTTCCCGTTAAGCGACGATGCCCACAGCGTCGTAAATGCTCTTATAAAATATGTAAAAGAAAATAATGTAAAAATCAAAACATCGGCTGAAGTCGTTTCAGTAAAAAAAGAAAACCGAACCGCAACAGAAATTATTCTGGCAAACGGCGAAACTTTGAAAGCAAAAAAGTATATTGTAGCAACGGGCGGACTTTCTTATCCGCAGACCGGTTCTACGGGCGACGGATATAAATTTGCAAGAACATTCGGACATACAATCACGGAACCTTCTCCGGCCCTTGTTCCGGTAACTTCACAAAATCCTTATCTTAAAACACTTAACGGGCTTAAAATAAAAAACTCCGAAATAACCCTTTTTGCTGACGGAAAAACTTTTCAAAAACTTTTCGGGGATTTTGAATTTACGTCTTTCGGAATGACAGGCCCCGTTATTTTAACGATGAGCGGAAATATTTTTAAGCTGGCAAAAGAAAATAAAAAAATCGAACTGTCCGTAAATTTAAAACCCGGTCTTGACGATAAAACCCTTGATATGCGCCTTGTAAGAGAACTGAATTCTTTCGGGTCAATGCCGGTAAAACAAATGCTCAAAGAAATGATGCCTATTGTGATGATTGAACCGTTTATGAGAATAAACGGCATAAACATAACAAAAAAATGTTCGGAAGTCTCAAAAACAGAAAGAGCCCGGCTTCTTAAAGGATTTCAGGATTTACGGTTTGAAATAACAGGCACCAGACAATTCAATGAGGCTATTGTAACAAGAGGCGGAATATCCGTTTCGGAAATAGAACAGGCGACAATGAAATCAAAATTTGCAGACAATGTATTTTTTTGCGGAGAAATTCTTGATCTTGACGGACCGACCGGAGGATTTAACCTGCAGATTGCTTTTTCAACAGGATATCTTGCCGGCAGCAATACGGAAGTTTAGAAGCTGGGAAGCTTGGAAGTTAAGCAACACAACTGCCGTTAAAGCCTTTGCTAAGCTGCTAAGCTGCTAAGCGTCTTAGCTTCCCGGCTTCGTCTTTAAGGAGACAATCATGAGTATTTTTGAAATCACAATGCTTTTATGTTTTGCAAGCGCATGGCCTTTTTCGATATATAAATCTTATAAATCACGCAAAAATACCGGAAAAAGCATAATTTTTTTGTATATTGTTCTTGTGGGATACATCGCAGGAATGCTGCATAAATACTTATACAGTTTCGACGGCGTTTTTTATCTGTATCTTTTTAACTTTTTTCTTGTCTTGACCGATACTTCCGTCTATTACAGAAATTATTTATTGTCTAAAAAAGAAAAGACCGGAATTTGAATTCCGGTCTTTTAATATGGTTGCGGGGGTAGGATTTGAACCTACGGCCTTCAGGTTATGAGCCTGACGAGCTACCGGGCTGCTCCACCCCGCGATTTATAAAACGTAAGAGAGATTTTATATTTTTATTCTTTATTTGTCAAACAATACTTCAACGCTATTGAAATAAAAAAATAAATTTGAGATAATCCTTTATGTAAAAAACAGACGGATAAAAAGGATTAATTTCAAATGGCTGCAAAAATTTTGCTTTTTATAGGGATGTTTCTTTTCTTTTTTATACTGCACTACATATTCTATTCTTTCTATTCTTACAGAACAAGAACACAGTCTTACGGCGGAAGCATCGGATTTCTCTTTTTATTTATAGGAGCAGTTGCATCAGTAGTATGGACGGCTCTGATATTCAGTCATAATTCACGCGGGCTGCTTTTCCCTCTTACGATGGTTCCGTCTTTTTTGATAGCCGGCTTTATGATCTTCAGAATATTGATATCGCTGTATCTGAAAACCTCCCAAAAAAAAGAAGCTCTTGTAGACAACCTGAAAAAAAACCAGGATGAATACATGAGCCTTACCAGAGGCAGACATTACGACTACATAATAAACATTTACAACAATAGAACCAATCCTCTTATCACTCAGAGAGACTATGAAATAGCATGTGTTTACACCAAGAAAAATTCGATAGTGGATTCTTTAAAGGCACAAAACAAATATTATGAGCTGGCAATATTTTATTTTCTTCAGAACAATTATAAAGAGTCTATAAACTATTTTAATTTGGCCGACAGCAACTACAATTACAAATTTTTTTACAACAAAGGTTTATGTTTTTTTCATCTTGAAAAATATCAGGAAGCCATTGAAGCTTTTGATAAAGCGATCGAATTGTCTCCAAATCCGTTTGCATTTTTTAACAGGGCGCTTGCAAAAGCAAGAATGAATGATGTTGCAGGCACAGCCTCGGATATTAGAAACATTCTTGAAGACAAAGATATAAAAGCGGCGATAAAAATTAAAAGAAAAGTTGATTTTATAGAAAAAGCTGTGAAATCTCTTTAATTGCGGCGGAGATAAAAATGACATACCAAAGAAATAAAAATATGAGTTGGAGCCAGTATACGTTTATGCCTTCTATTCTGCAAACAACTCCTAATGCATTAATAAGAAATTATATTCAGAATTACGTCAACGGACTGCCTGAAGGATTTTCAGAAATAGCAAATGACGCATACCGCATGAATGAAAACGCCGTACAACGTCTTCCCAGCATGACTGCCACAATAGAAAATCTGGGCAATATGTTTGATTTTAAACTGTCGCTTCCTATAGATACAATAACGGTCGCCAACGGAAATCTCAGAATGCTTCTTGCTTATATTGACGAACTCAGAGAACCGCAAAAAAATCCTAAAATGGCCGAAGCCTGCGAATACCGGTCAAGCGGAATAAACAAACTTTCGGTATCCCTCTTTGATAAAGCGCTTGAGTTTTTTTTAAAAGCGATAGAACTTGACGATTCAGATTTTTTTGTAAATCTGCAGGTAGCAAAAATATATCTTTACTGTAATAACAGCGAAGAAAATCTTATTAATACGGACAAAGCTGAATCTTATCTAAAAAAAGCGCTGCGTTACGGACAGGCAGAACTCACATCACCCAGACTTATAGGCAAAATAAAAGAAACTCACGAAATTAAAAAAATGGTGGCGGAAATCGCTCTTCATCTGTCTGTATTGTATTTGGTAGCAGGCAATGAATTATATTTTAAAGAAAATGAAATTTTAACGGAACCTGTAACGGCAAAATACGGCCAGATGCTTGAATTTGCGGTTATTTCCGAAAATATTTATCAAACGCTTGAATCAAAATATATGCAGGCAAAAGCAAATATTTTGATGTCTAAAAACAAAGAATCTCTTGATATATTGCAGAAACTTTTGGACGATGATTTGCAGTTTATATACCGTTTAAGGCAGGATGCGGATTTTTCTTCCATTATAGAAATGATTGAAAATTCGTTTGAAGTTATATCTTCCTCAAAGCCTGAAAATAACTTTATCAAGGCTTTTGAAATGCTCAGAAAAGGCAACCTTGACTATGCAAAAAAACTGGCAAGTAAAATTCTGCTTGAAGAGCAGGAATACTTTGACAGATTTTCGGCAAAATGCTTTGACCCGATAAGAAAAGATATTGAGGGCTTCAGATTTTTAAGCGTTATAAATTCACTGAGTCCCATGCCGATGGCAGATCTTGATTTTAAATAATTTAACCGTTTAATATTTTTTTTGCGGCGTGCGCTATATACGATGCGGCTTTAGGCAGAGCTTTTTCATCTATATCAAAATTTTCGTGGTGCCACGGATATGAAGTGTTTTTTCCGCACGAGGTGCCTGCATACACAAAACATCCTTTTACTTTTTGCAGATATTCCGCAAAATCTTCGCCCCCCATTGAAGGTTCGGACAGAAGACATACATTATTTTTACCGTAACATTCTTCGGCGGCTTGTTTGCATATATCAACTATATCACTATCGTTTATAAGAGGATTGCCCAAAGCTTTATAATCAACCGTATAAGACATTCCGTATATTTTAGACATTCCTTCAAGCCTGTTTATGATTTCGCTTTTAATTTTATTTCTCGTATCATTGTTTAAAGTTCTTACGGTGCCTACAAGCTTGGCCTTTCCGCATATAATGTTGTATTTTTCACCGCCTGAAATTTCGCCAACCGTTACAACTGCAGGTTCCAGAGGGCTGATAATTCTTGAAACTATCGTCTGAAGAGACATTACAAATTCGCAGGCGCATACTAACGCGTCTTTTGCAAGATGCGGATATGCTCCGTGCCCTGTCTCTCCGTTTATTTCTATTATAAATCTGTCAACGCCGGCCATCATGGCTCCGTATTTTAAACCTATTTGTCCTGTTTTCAGCCACGGACTTACATGAACGCCCAAAATAGTGTCAACTTTATTTTTTGACAGAACGCCTTCTTCCATCATTCTTTTTGCTCCGCCGGAAGATTCTTCGTTAGGCTGAAATATAAACTGTACTCTGCCTGAAAATTCATCGGTCTGAGAAGATAAAACAATCGCCGCTCCCAGCATTATGGCGGTATTTCCGTCATGACCGCAGGCATGCATTATGCATTTATTTTTTGATTTATACGAAACTTTATTTTTTTCAGATATGGGAAGCGCATCCAAATCCGCCCTTAAAGCAACCGTTTTTTTTGGCCCGTTTTTTTTGCCTTCCAAAATTCCTACGACTCCTGTTTTACAAAGCCTGTATGTTTTTATTTTATGTTCTTTTAATATTTTTTCTACAAGAGCCGCCGTTTTAAATTCTTCATTTCCGAGCTCCGGATTTGCGTGTATGGTTCTTCTTATATTTTTAAGTCTTTCAGATAAATTCATTTTATTATTCTCCTGATCGCTTCAGACATATTATTTATAATGTCGCCTGCCGTAAGGCAAATCTGCGTTTTTTCTGCAGCCGCAATATCGCCGGCAAGCCCGTGCGTATAAACAGCCGCCTCAACTTTTAACATTAAATCCGTATTACTGTAACCTGCAAAAGCAGCTGTTATCCCGGATAAGACATCGCCGCTTCCGGCCGTGGCCATTCCCGGATTTCCGGTTTTATTGACATAAACGGACAAGCCGTCCGACACAACAGTATCGCTGCCTTTTAATACGCAGATTGTACCATTATTTGCGGCAAAAAGCTTGGCCTGCTGTTTTCGGGCCGACTGAGAATCTTTATATTTTAGACCTGAAATCCTTTCAAATTCTTTAGGATGGGGAGTTAATATTATTTTCGCTTTTGCATTTTTGAACTGCTTTATAATCCCGTTTTTTTGTTCTTTTTCAAAAACATTTAATCCGTCGGCATCTATAATTACAGGAATTTCAAAACTCTTGATAACTTCGGAGATAATATTTTTTAACGCTCCGCTTCTGCCGGACCCGCATCCGAATACCGCCGAAGTTACGCGTCGCGATTTTATAAAATTAACGATTGTTTTTTTTGCTTTTTGAGAAAGTCTGCCGCCGGAATCATCTAACGGAAGCAGCATTATTTCGGGTTTAACTTTTTTTGAGATGCCGTTATAACATGAACGCGGAAAAGCCAAAGTGACAAGACCCGCCCCTGCGGTAATTGCGGCATTTGCGCATAAAACTGCCGCTCCCGGCATATCGTAAGAACCGGCAGCTATAAAAACATGTCCGTAATCGTTTTTATGACTGTTTTTTTTTCTTTTAAAAATATTTTTAAATTTCATTTTATTTTGAAGAAACTGCAACGGCAACAACAATTTTTGCCGTGTGAGACAATGAAACGTCTATAAATCCGGCCTTTTTATTTTTTATGAAAACCTGCGGTTTTCCCGTGTTTTCATTTTTAATAAATATATCGGTAATGACTATGTTTTTCAAATGATTTACGGCTTTCCAGACGGCTTCTTTTGCGGCAAAACGAACTGCAAAATGCTGGGCTGCGGAATGTTTTTTAGAAAGACAGTATTCTATTTCTTCGCGTGAAAAAACTCTTTTCAGAAAAGATTTGTTTTTTACAAGTTTAGAAAACCTTGATACTTCTTCGATATCTATGCCTATTTTCATATTTTACCCGTAAAATAAACGTATCCACCGTTAACCGGTGGATACATTTTAATATTTTTTTAACGAAATTTCATAATTAATAATACATGTCGCTGGCTGAAATAACAGAATCTATTTCAACTTTAATCTTGGTAAGTTTAGGTTTAGTCCAAACTTTTTTCTTATCTTTTTTCATTTTATGTCCTCTCCGAAACGCTTAAACATTACACTACTGCCATTATTATATATTACAAAACTGCAAAAATCAAGACTTTTATAAAAGGCAATTGACAAATTTGATTCCTTATGATATACTAGCACTCAAATAATTTGAGTGCTAATTATAGGAGGAATATGATGAATATAAACAAATTCACTATAAAATCACAGGAAATTCTTGCAGATATTCAGGAGCTTGCCTCTTTACACGGCAACCAGGAAATTACGCCTGAACATCTTCTTTACAGTCTTTTAAAGCAGGAACAGGGCGTAGTCAGTTCGATAATATCAAAATTGTCCGCATCGGAACAAAATATCCAGCAGCTCATAGAAAAAGATTTGCTAAACTCAATCGAATCAAAACCAAAAGTTTCCGGAGCAAGAAGCTATATATCGCAGGATTTGGAAAAAATATTTTCAGTGGCCGAAAAAACTGCAAAAAATTTAAAAGACGAATATGTTTCAACGGAACACCTTTTGCTTGCCGTCGTAAGTTTCCCAAATACTGAAGCCTGCAAAATATTAAAAAAATACTCTATAACGCAGGACAATGTTTTAAAAGCTCTTGTTGAAATACGCGGCAATAACAGAGTAACCGACCAAAATCCGGAAGACAAATATCAGGCTCTTGAAAAATACGGCAAAGATTTGACCGATCTGGCAAAAAAAGGCAAACTTGATCCGGTAATCGGAAGAGACGAGGAAATACGAAGAAGTATTCAGGTTCTTTCAAGAAGAACTAAAAATAATCCCGTTTTAATCGGCGAACCGGGCGTCGGAAAAACAGCTATAGTCGAAGGTTTGGCGCAGAGGATAGTTTCAAAAGACGTGCCTGAATCTCTTAAAGATAAAAAAGTAATAGCTTTGGATCTGGGAGCTTTGATAGCCGGAGCAAAATACAGAGGAGAATTTGAGGACAGGCTTAAAGCCGTTTTAAAAGAAATTCTGTCTGCCCAGGGCAAAATAATACTTTTTATAGATGAACTTCATACAATAGTCGGAGCCGGAGCGACCGAAGGAGCAATGGACGCCGGAAATATGTTGAAACCTCTTCTTGCAAGAGGAGAGCTGAAACTTATAGGAGCGACTACTCTTGACGAATACAGAAAATATATAGAAAAAGATAAAGCTCTTGAAAGAAGATTCCAGACGGTTTACACAGGAGAGCCTTCCGCAGAGGATACTATTGCAATATTAAGAGGCTTAAAGGAAAAATATGAAGTCCATCACGGAGTAAAAATCAAAGATTCGGCTCTTGTGGCGGCCGCAGCTTTAAGCTCAAGATATATCACCGACAGATTTCTTCCTGACAAAGCAATAGATCTTGTTGACGAAGCGGCAAGTAAATTAAGAATTGAAATCGATTCAATGCCGGCTGAACTTGATACCGTTGAACGTAAAATAACACAGCTTGAAATTGAAAAACAGGCCGTAAAAAAAGACACGGACCATTCGGCAAAGGAGCGTCTTGCAAACATTGAGTCTGAAATTGAAAAATTGAAAAATTCTTCAAGCGCCATGAAAGTTCACTGGCAAAAAGAAAAAGACGCAATATCAAAAATAAGAAAATTAAAAGAAACCGTGGAACAACTTAAGATTGACGAACAAAAAGCCGAACGAAACGGAGAATTAAACGCCGTTGCCGAAATACGTTACGGAAAAATACCTTCCGTTCAGACAGAACTCGATAAAGAAAATAAAAAACTGCATTCTCTTCAAAAAGAAAAGAAGATGCTCAAAGAAGAAGTTGACGAGGATGATATAGCGGCTGTCGTAAGCAAATGGACGGGAATCCCTGTTTCAAGAATGCTTGAAGGCGAAATGAAAAAACTTCTTGAAATGGAAGACAGACTTCATAAAAGAGTCATCGGGCAGGATGACGCCGTAACGGCGATATCAAACGCCGTAAGAAGATCTCGTTCAGGTATTTCAGACCCGAATAAACCTATGGGTTCTTTTATATTTCTGGGCCCGACCGGCGTAGGCAAAACTGAACTCGCAAAAGCTCTGGCAGAACTTTTATTTGACGATGAAAAAAATATTGTAAGAATAGATATGTCGGAATATATGGAGAAACACGCCGTTTCAAAACTTATCGGAGCTCCTCCGGGATATATCGGTTTTGAAGAGGGCGGACAGCTTACCGAAGCCGTAAGAAGACGTCCTTACTCGGTAGTTTTATTTGACGAGATAGAAAAAGCGCATCCTGAAGTTTTCAATATAATGCTTCAGATGCTTGACGACGGACGTCTGACTGACAGCCAGGGAAGAACCGTCGATTTTAAAAATACAGTCGTAATAATGACTTCAAATATAGGTTCCCAGTGGATACAGGAAAGTTCGGATTACGCTGAAATTAAAAAGAAAACCGACGAGGCGCTGCATCTTCATTTTAAACCGGAGTTTTTAAACAGAATCGATGAAATAATAATATTCAGACGGCTTGAAAAAGAAGATTTAAGAAAAATTATAGATATTCAGTTAAACGCCATTGCAAAAAGGCTTTCGGAAAAACAGATAACTGTTTCCTTAACCGACAAAGCTAAAGATTTCATATCGGAACAGGGCTATGAACCGTCATTCGGAGCAAGACCTCTTAAAAGAGCTTTGCAGACTTACATACTTAATCCTCTTTCGGCAAAAATCATATCCGGAGAATTTACGGAAGGAACTGCCGTTAAAATAGACGTTTCAAAAACATCTGACGGACTTGTTTTCAAAAAAGCATAATTGTCAACTTATTTTTATTTACGGTTGACAATTATGCCGTAAATTTTATACTTTATTGACACAGGCTCGCAGAATTGTTATATTTGTGCCTGTAAAAACTAGTATGATATGGCTTTCAACCGCCAGCCTTGTACTAGTTATTATTTTTTGCCTTGCGGAGGAAAATGAAACGTTTTATATTGGCTTTGGTTTGTATTTTGTCGTATGCGGCTTCCGTTAAAGCCGTTGAAATAACTCCGGATTTTTATATGAGACTGCGTTATGTGGTTCAGGATTTTGAAAATAATTATAAAAATCTCAATTATAATACTTTCAGAATAAAAACAGCTGTCGGTTTAAAAACCGATTTCAGCCCGAATTATTCCGCTTATGTAAAACTTATGAATGAAAACAGGCCTTACATATACAATATGCCCGGCAAATCATCCGATTACAGCATAAACGAATTTATTTTTGAAAATTTATATTTTGACGCCAAAAATCTTTTCGGCAACATTCTTGACATACGTATCGGAAGACAAAATCTTTATTACGGAGACGGATTTTTGGTATGGGAAGGCACACCCGGCGACGGATCCAGATCAATATATTTTAACGCCGCAAAATTTACCGTAAAAACCGAACCGGCCACAATAGAAATTGTAGCTCATCAGGGAACAAAATACGAACAGTATCTGCCTGTTTTAAATCAAAATAATCCTTCCTCAAAACTTAATAACAGCGATGAAAGTTCGGCGATGATTTTTGTAAAAAGCAATCTTTCAAATAAACTTTACATAGAACCTTTTTACATATACAAAAATGAAAACATAGCTTATTACGAAAATATACATACTTTAGGCAGCTATGTCCGATATAAAAACGGCCCTTGGACTTTTAAAGGACAGTTTGCCGGACAGATGAGAGATAATTTAAATGAAACCGGAACGGCTTACGGCGGATACGGATTTATCGAGCGTGAAAAAGTATTTTTTAACGATATCGTAAGCATCGGCGGGTATTATTTATCCGGAGACGATGAAGCTACAAGCGCAGACGAAGGCTGGAATAATTTATACGGAAGAGGAATGTTTATATGGTCCGATCTGATGTGTTTTATCTATCTGCCTGAAACAGGAGACGTCGGATACTGGTCAAATTTAAAAATGTACCAGGCGCAGTATAAACTTCATATTTCAAAAAAAACATACGTTGCCGCCACTTATGCTTTACTTTACGCAAACCAGACGGTAACGGGAAGTATATTCGGAACAGGCAAAAACAGAGGCAGTCTTGCTTTGGGCGAATTTTGCCATCAGTTTAATAAAAATGTAAGATTTCTGTTGTACGGCGAATATTTTACAGCCGGGGATTTTTATAATAACGAAAAATTGAAAAGCGGATCTTTTTTTAAAACCGAACTGACTTTTTGTTTTTGATTTAAGCGTAAAGGAGAAAAATTATGATTATGAAATTTATAGATAAGTATTTTTACATGATCATCCTCCTTTTTTTGGTTGTTTTGCTTTTTGTTATTTCTTTCTGGAATATATTTATAGTCCCGCTGAACACTGAAATAAACAATAATATATCCCAGTCTATAGCTCAGGAAGAGCGGATTCTTTATTCTTTCGTCTCCGGCATGGGCCAAAATCCCGCCGACGAAATAACACAAAATTCGATTGAAATTTCAAAAGACCAGTCTTATCAGGATGAAGTTTCATGGCTTCAGGAACATTCTTTATTGAGCCGGGAAAATAACTTTATACATGAAGCTGAAAGCAAATTTGCCAGAATTCTTTTTATATGGTTTGTTCTTTTTATTCTTTTGCTTTCGCTTGAACTTGTGAATAAAGTGAATTTCAAAGATAATTATTATCAATTTTTACCTTTGATCGTATCGGCCGTAATGCTTATATATGCCCACAGCGCAAAACATAACGATATTTTCTATGTTCTTCTTGGAACAATTGTTGCAGTTACTTCATTTTATTTTGTATATTATCTCAGAAAGGAATTTAAATCGAATTTATTTTTTTGGTTCTTTCTGTTTACAGGCATTGTTTTTAATCCGGTTTACCCTCTCTTTTTCAACGGTTTTTTCAGGCAGAGCGTAATTTTGTACGCCGCAGTTTTTTTTACAGTATATTTTACACTCTCCTGCTGGAAGAACAGATACAAAAAGTAAAAATACCAAAAAATAATTTAAATAAAAAAATCTGTTGACAAGTTAATTATACTTGTGTATAATTATACGTATGACCAGACCATCTCATAACATAGATTTATTATTGTTTAATACCGGTGAAAAACTTCTTATTGAAGTCGGTTTCGAAAAATTCAGCGTAAGGCATCTGTGCAAAAAAGCCGGCGTAAATCCGGGAATGTTTCATTATTATTTCAAAACGAAAGAAAATTTTATAGAGCTTTTGTTTGAAAGTCTTTTTAACAAACATCTGGAACGCCAGAAAAAAGCCGCAGAAAAACATTTAAGAGCCAAGGACAAGCTGAGAGCCGTTATTTATGAAAGAGCCTTGATGACGCTTACAAATAAACAGCTCATCACGGTATTTTTTAAAGAAATGCTAAACAGATCTTTTGACAAACTGCTTACAAAACATAAAAAAGAAGAAGTGCGCTTTCTTATACCTATAATAGAACAATGCAAAAAAGATAAAGATATAGCACAAAATTTAAAGATACAGCACATACTGCCTCTTATTCTGCCTGTGCCGAATTTTGCAGTTGCAACCGATTTGTTTAAAGTAACAGATATTGACTCAGACGGAAATATTACTATGGAAAAGAATGCTGATTTAAAAACTTATATTGATAAATTGGCAGATTTAATATTCAGGGGACTAAAATGAAAAAACAAACAAAAAAAATACTTTTTTTTGTATTTGCATGCGGATGCTTTTTTTTAACAAACGCCGCAAGCGCGGAATTTTTGACTGTAGACAGTTACGTACAGAGAGTTGAAGAAAACAACAGCTCGTTGAAAGAAATAAACTTTCAAATTGAAGCAATATCAAAACAATTTAAAGAAAGTTTCAGAGCATATTCTGCGACTCTCGGCTCAAATCTTACCTATGCAAACGATAAAACAAGAGCTTACAATGCGGCTTCAGGACAATTTGCCGATCAGAAAATACAAGCTTTAAATTTTGATGTTTCCGTAAACAAACAGTTTGAAACGGGAACGCTTTTTTCAGCCGGATACGGAACGAATTATTCGTCGGTTAAATATATACTGCCGCTGTACGAAACTACCGATATGGCTCCGTATGTGGCGCTTGAACAGTCTCTTCTGAAAAATTTTAACGGAGACCTTACAAAAATTTCAATATCAAAAATGAAATCTGCATCCCAGTCTTTGCTGTATCTGCAGACATATAAAAAACAGCAGCTCCTCTTAAACGCAAAGAAAGTTTACTGGGCTCTTTCGTATGCCAGAACCGTTTCAGATTTCAGAAAACAGTCTTTTGAAAGAAGCAGAAAAATTCTTGAATGGAACGAGTCAAGATACAACAGAGATTTGGCGGAAAAAAATGACGTTCTGCAGTCCAAAGCTCTTTACAAAGGAAGAGAACTTGCATTGAAACAGTCTCAATTTGACGTAATGACGGCTTCAAGAAATTTCAATGAAATGATGAATATTTCATCAAACACGTCCGATTATGAAATAGAATCAATAAACAATCTGGAAAAATATTTTAAGGGAATTTCCGAACTTAAAAGAAACGGAGGCAAAAGAGCCGACGTTCTTGCGGCGCTTGCAACCGTTGAAAATACAAAATATACTGCCGAAGAAAAAAACAAATCTATAGGCGCCGATTTAAAAGTAAGCGGAAAGTTTGCTTTTAACGGAGCAGATTCTTCTTTTACCGGAGCATCATCCGAAATGGCAAAGCTTAATTATCCGTCATGGGCACTTGGTTTATCTTATTCAATGCCCCTTGATTTTTCAATACAGAAATCCGTAAACGAAGGATTTGAAGCCCAGCTAAACGCAGCCTCAAAACAGGCTGAAGCTGCCGAACTGGCGGAAAAAAATGACTGGAATCAGCTGAATGCAAACTGGAAAAATACGATTGAAAAATACGAAATAGCAAAAGAAATAAATAAAATCCAGCAGGAAAGAAATATTGAAGAGCAGAAACTGTTAAAAAGAGGGAGAAGCACAACTTCGGATATGATAAGAAGCGAAGATGACCTTGACGACGCGGTTTTGGGCCAATATCAATTGTCGATGGATTTAATTTTTATATTGCTGGAAAGCCAGATGCTGTACGATACACAAATTATTACTTTGGAGTAAAAAATTATGAACTTAGCAAGAATAGCAATCAGAAGACCTACATTTATATTCGCATTACTTACGGCTGTAATAGTCGTGGGTTTGCTGGCGATGAAAACTCTGCCTGTAAGAATGTTTCCCGATGTTGAATTTCCTTATGTGGCCGTCACGATACAATATCCCGGAGCAGGCCCTGAAGAAATAGAACTTTTGGTAAACAAAAAAGTTGAAGATGCCATGAGTTCGGTTTCGGGCATAAAACATATTTATTCTACAAGCCAGGACGGCTATGCTATCGCCTATGCCGAATTCAATCTAAGCAAAAATCCTGATATAGCTCTTCAGGAAGTAAAAGACAAAATAGCTGAAATAAGAAACGATTTCCCTACCGACATAAAAGAACCGGTAATACAAAAACTGGATATGAATTCACAACCCATACTGCTTATTACCTTAAGGGCAGATCTCGAAAGAAATGAAATTTATGATCTTGCCGACGATTATTTCAAAAAAGAACTTTCCAGAATAGACGGTGTTTCAAAAATCAGCATTTTCGGCGGAACAAAAAGAGAAATCCATGTTAACATTGATAAAAATAAGATAAGAAAGCATGATATGACTCTTACCGCAGTTGCGGGCAAAGTCGCTCTAAACAGCACAAATATTCCTATAGGACATGTTTCAAAAGGTCCGAAAGACATATCATTTAGGACAATCGGAGAATTCCGTTCAATAAAACAAATAAGCAATGTTGTTGTAAATTTTGTAGGCAACGATATCCCTGTTACGGTAAAAGATATCGGAAAAGTTGAAGATTCAACAGAAGAAACATATACAGTAGGAAGAATCAATGTAAGAGAAAACGGAAAAATTAAATCCGAAAAAACTCTGATTTTGGCTGTTTATAAACAATCAAAATCAAATGACGTTAAAATTTCTGACAGCTTAACAGCCAAAGTAAACGAACTTAATAAAAAATCAGACTCCATAAAAGGAAATCCGCAATTAAAAATAGTAAAAGACGCCGCATGGCCTGTACGAGCAAATATCCAGGACGTAACAGCTACGATATTTGAAGGTATATTTCTTGCAATAGTAGTTGTTTATTTCTTTTTGGGAAGCTGGAGATCAACATTTATTACGGCTCTTGCTTTGCCAAACAGTTTAATCGGCGCATTTATTTTTATGTCTCTTTTTGACTTTAGCATAAACGTTATATCTCTTATGGCTTTATCTCTTACGGTAGGGCTTCTTATAGATGATGCAATCGTTGTGCGAGAAAATATTTTCAGACATTTCGAGGAAGGGGAAGATCCGGTTGAAGCTGCCGAAAAAGGAACGAATGAGGTTGCACTTGCCGTTATAGCAACAACTCTGACTGTTATAGCCGTGTTTTTACCAATAGGGTTTTTATCAGGAATTGTAGGACAGTTTTTCAGAGAATTCGGACTGACTGTAGTTTTTGCCATGATAATATCGCTTCTTGACGCTTTGACCATAGCGCCTCTTCTTTCGGCATATATGATAACCAAAAGAAAAATCGTTGAGAAAAAACAAAATATTTTTGTAAGAATTTTCAGAATGCTTACCATAGGATGGTTTAACAGGCTTTACCATTCTGTTGAAAGATTTTATGAAAAATCAATAAGATACATTCTTAACAACAAAAAGAAAGTTCTTTTCGCGACCGTCATTATATTTTTCTCATCTCTTTATGTTGCTAAATTTTTGCCTATAGTATTTATGCCGGCCCATGAAAACGGCGAATTTATGGTTAACCTTGAAGCAAAACCTGGAACTTCTTTGGATTATCTTGACAATCATTATGTTAAAGAAATAGAAACAGCATTGATGAATGAAAAAAATATAGACTTCAGCGTAACTATGGTGGGCAACCCGCAGAAGGAACTTAACAAAGCAAGTATTTTCGTAAAAATGGTTCCGGATAAGCAAAGAAAAGTATCTACAAGCCAAATGAAACAAATTTTAAGAGATCTTTTAAAAGATAAATTTGACAAGGATTTTATTATATCTTTGGACGATATGGGATCTTTCGGAAGCCAAAAATCATTCTCTCTTATGCTTTACGGAGATGATACCGCCACTCTGTCTAAAACGGCAAATCACCTTATAGCCAAATTCAGCAATATTGACGGTCTTCTTGATATTTCAACTAATTTCAGAAGCGGCAAACCGGAAAGACAGGTTGTTATGAACCCAGAAAAAATGCAGGCTTTGGGAGTACATTCGGTCACTGCCGGCAGCGAATTAAGAGCAATGGTTGAAGGAGTTCTGCCTGCAAAATTCAGAGAAAACGGACTTGAGTATGACATAAGAGTCAAATTACAGGATAACCAGAAAGATATTATGAGCGCATTTGATGATATTTATATAGGTAACACAAACAATAAACTTATAAGACTAAGAAACGTTTCTTCGCTTGTAAACGCTGAAGGTCCGACACAAATATCAAGACGTGACAGGTCAACGTATATATCAATTGAAGGCAATCTTTCAATACATGCAAACCTGCAGGGTATACAGAAAAAGGTTGAAAAAATTATAAAAGAAGAAAAAGCAAAACCGGAAAATACGTTTATGAAAGATTTAACTTACGATTTTTCAGGCGATTCGGAACAAATGAAAGAATTATTTACAAACATGATTATTGCGGCATGTCTTTCTCTTTTGTTTATCTACATGGTTCTGGCAAGCTTATATGAATCTCTTGTAACTCCTTTTACCATCATGGTGGCTCTTCCTTTGGCAATCGTCGGCGGACTTCTGGCTCTTTACATGACAAACCAGTCGATCAGCATGTTTACGATGATAGGATTTATAATGCTGCTAGGTATCGTTGCCAAAAACTCCATTTTGCTTGTTGACTATATACAGCAGATGATGAGAAAAGGATATGACATAAAAGAAGCGGTCGTAATATCAGGCAAAAAAAGATTAAGACCTATTTTGATGACATCAGTAGCTTTGTCGGCAGGTATGCTTCCTACCGCAATGGGATTAAGCGAGGTCGGAAAATTCAGAATGAGTATGGGGATAGTCGTAATAGGCGGTATTGTAAGCTCTACTATTTTGACTCTTCTTATCGTACCGGCTATTTTTGAATATATGAATTCATTCAGAATGTGGTCCAGAAAATTATTGGGAAGACCTGAACTGAGAATGATAGATAAAGAACATAATAACAACCAGTAAAATATTTTTGATACGGCATTAAAAAAAACCGGCTTGAAAAACAAGCCGGTTTTTTTATTAAAATTAAAATTGTAAATAAGCATATTTTTTTATATAATTCCGATATAAAATGTATAATCTACAGCAAATTCTATTATATACATCCTCGATCGCTGCAGCAGCTCTTGCGGTTTTCATATTCGCAAAAAACAAAAAAAATCCGATAAGCTTATCTTTTGCCGCATTATGCGCGGCTTCTTTCATATGGCTGTTTTGTTATGCGCAGATGATTACGGCAAAACCTGCAAATGCCTCTTTCTGGCTTACCGCAGGAACTGTCGGAATGATTTTCGTGCCGGCTTTTTCAGTTTTTTTTATATTGTCTTTTATAAAGGATACTATAAAGAAAACAACTTACTGGCTTATTTTTGCGCCTGGCGCTTTTTTTGCTCTGTCTCTTATACTGTCAGGTTTTTTTGTAAGCGGAATAAAAACAGCCCAATGGGGTATATATCCGCAGAACGGGCGGCTTCACGTTTTTTTCATAATATACAGCGCCGCAGTCATCTTATTCGGATTAAAAAGAATTTTGGCATATATTAAAACAGATGATATATCGTCAATTAAAAAACATAAAGCCATTTATCTGATGCTTACTTACATGCTGTTTCTCATTTTGTTTATTTTTGACAATCTTTTCTTCTATGATTTTTTTAATTTCGAACCTATCACTCATCTTATTATACTTTTCTGTCTTTCGACATCGGCGCTTATAATATCAAATTACAATATCGCAAATCTTAAAGTTTTGTCTATAAAACTTGTGATATTTTCTTTTATGCTTCTTCTTGTCCTTTTTATAACAAGCCATGTAGCAAAATTTTCGGATAATATTTTTCTGTCAAATCTTTTTACCTTTCTTTTGACTATAGGATGTTTTCTGCTGTATAAAAGGGTAATACTTAAAGCCGAGGATCTGCTTCTTGCAAAAAACAAACATTACCAGAACCTGCTTCTGCATGCGGCAAGCGGAATGGCCCAGGAACATAATCTTGAAAGACTTCTCAAACTTATAGCAATTATCGTCCTAAAAACCATAAAAGTTAATTTTGTCGCCATATTTCTAGAAAATAAAGAACAGAAAAATTTTGAAATTAAGATTTTAAGATCATTTTCAAATTCGGCAAACGAGCTGCTTTTTTCCTATGACTATGAACATCCTTTCATAAACTTCATACAGCACAAAGAAAACCCCTTTTTATTTGACGAAATTCCGCAGTATATAGCCAATTCTGTAGTGCTGCCTTTTAAAGTGGCGCTTGTCATACCCTCATTTTACGAGGGAGTAAGAGGTTTTATGGTGATAGGCGAAAAGAATAACAAAGATATTTTTACAAGAGACGATATAAATATATTTAAAATGCTTGCCAGACAGACGTCTCTTGCAATGGGCAACTGTTTGTTTTTTGACGAATATAAACAGGCGCAGGAAAAAATATTTACCGCCGAAAAACTCGCCTCTATCGGAGGCCTTGCCGAAGGCGTTGCTCATCAGATAAGAAACAGGCTTCACCAGTTTTCAGTGCTTGCGGGAGACCTGAAATATGAAATAATGGACTGCGCAAAACAGCAGGATAAAACGATTTCCGAAAATAAAAATTTAAATGAAACATTCGCTTATATTACAAAAATAGCCGAGTCTCTGGAAACAAACGTCAAAAAAACAAACGAAGTCGTCAGCAGTATTTTAAATTATGCAAAAATAGAATCAAAACAACTTATGTTTGAACATTTTAAATTTAAAGATATAACTGATTTGTCTTTTGAACTTTTAAGTGCAAAACATAAAATAACCGATATGGGCAGTTTAAAAATAATAAATAATTTTAAGGATGATGTCACAATTTTTGCCGTACAGGCGCATATGATGGAAATAGTTTACAATCTGATAGACAACGCTTATGAAGCCATATGCGAAAAATACAATATTCTGGCAGGCGACAGCCTGAAAGCTTATTCGCCGCAGATAGGAATATCCCTTTCAAAAAAAGACAAGATTACGACTTTGCATATATCAGATAACGGAATAGGGATAAAAGAAGAAAATATATCAAAAATATTCGTTCCGTTTTTTACGACAAAATCATCTACTAAATCAGGCACCGGCATAGGCATGTATATAGTCAAAAGAATCGTAACCGAAAACCTTAAGGGAAAGATATGGATTGAGTCCACATACATGCACGGAACCGACATATTCATTGAGTTGCCAAATATATAAAACTTTTGTTATACTATTTTAAGATGTTAAATTGCTTTTGGCTGGAGTTTAGAGGTGAGAAAAAAAGTCCTTATCGTAGACGACGAAGAAGAAATACTCGCCTTTATGGCAAGATTTCTCAAAAGGCTTGAGATTGATACGGCAACGGCAATTTCCGGCGAAGATGCGATAGAAATTTATAAAAAAAACTCTTTTGACTTCGTACTTCTTGATATACATCTTGGCGGAATGAACGGAGTTGACGTTCTTAAAGTTCTAAAAAAACTTGATCCCGAAGTAAGAGCAATGATTATAACCGGCAATATTTCTTCTGATTTAAAAACAGACGTCCACTCTCTGGGCGTCGTAGATTATATACAAAAACCTATAGATTTATCGGATTTCAAAGAAAAAATCTTAAATTACATCAAACAATGAAAAGAAGAAAAGATTTTAAGGAATACTTATCACACGTTGCAAAGCAGATGATTTTAATACATGACGCCGATCTGCTTTCAAAAATGGTAATAAGAACAGTCACCAGAACCTTGGGCGTAAAATATTCCGGGCTTTTCCTTTACGACAAGAATTGCCAGGAATACATAATAAATGTTTCAAGCGGCCAAAAAGGCTTAAAAATACCGGTCGGGTTCGCAAAAATAAAAAGTACGCGTCCTATCATAAAATTTTTCAGCGACAAAAATCTTCTTCCTGAAGTAAATAAAGATTTTTTTCTCGTAACACAGCTTCCTGCCTTAAAAAGAAAATATAAAAATGATCCTAAAACTCTCGATTTTATTTACAATCTGGAAAATGACATCTCGCTTTACCGCGCAAAACTTATAGTGCCGGGTTTTTTCAGAAACAATCTGCTTGTCGTATTTTTTATAGGCAAAAAAGAAGACGGTAAAAAATTTACCAAAGGCGAAATAGACTTCTTAACAGTATTGTCATCGGACGTTGTTATGGCAATACAAAATGCAAAACTTTTTGAAGATACAAAGCAGCAGCTGGAAGAGAATAAAAGGCTTCTTTTAAATACTGTCGAAGCTCTTGCAAACGCCATAGACGTAAAAAATGAATATACTCACGGTCATGCCGAACGCGTTACGAAATATTCAATGAGCATTGCAAAATATATCCCTGGCCATCTTAAAGTAGCCTATCAGTCTTTTGAAGATTCTCTTAAGATAGCGGCTCTTCTTCACGATATAGGCAAAATAGGAATTCCCGAAGATATATTAAACAAACCTTCTTTCCTTACAAAACAGGAAATGGATCTTGTCAAAAAACATCCGGCTATGGGCGCTGAAATTCTTGAACCTATAAATGAGTTCAAGATCATTTCGCTCGGCGTAAAATACCATCATGAAAGATATGACGGAAGAGGATATCCTTATAATCTTCTCGGCGATGAAATACCGCTTATAGCGTCTATAATCTCGGTAGCCGACGCTTTTGACGCAATGTCAAGCGACAGACCTTACAGAAAAACCATGAAAAAAAATGAAATCATAAAAGAAATCAGTTCAAATAAAAACAAACAGTTCAGCCCGATAGTTGTAGACGCCTTCCTTAAAACCGTATCGGCGCAGGAAATATAAAGAGAATTTTGATATGAATTTAAGATGCATACTTGACGGACCAAGAGACTGCGCGCAGAATATAGCGCTTGACGAGATCGTTTTCACGGCTGAAAATTTTCAACCGACATTCCGATTTTACACATGGACGCAAGCCGCTTATACGATAGGATATTTCCAGAAAATTGCGGAAATAAAAAACGCAAACAATCTTCCCGTTATACGCAGAATGACAGGCGGACTTACCGTGCTTCACGATAAAGATCTTTCTTTCTCTCTTATAGCGTCGGACGATATCTGGCCTTATATTTACGAACAGGAAAAATCTTATAAAATCATTCATGAAAATTTAAGAAGTTCTCTTGCAGCTTTAGGCATTATATGCGACGGCGGCGGAAATTTCGGACATTCAAAAAATAATTTTTCATGCGTAGATACATTTTACAAAGACGACTTATTTTTAAACGGTAAAAAAATTGCCGGTTCTTGCCAGAGAAGAAGAGGAAAAAGAATTCTCATAGAAGGATCGCTTCACCTGCACTTTGATGACAAAACACAAGAAAAATTTGCTAATATGTTTTTTGACGGGCTTGCCGGCATTTTAAAATGTAATGTAACGCGCGAAAATATGAGAGAAACCGAAATAAAAGAAGCCTCCGGGCTTGCGGCGGAAAAATACGCCTGTGAAAAATGGAGCGGGTTATTTTAATATGATGACAGAAAATTTTTACGTTTTATGTTTTTTTATTTCGCTTGCCGTATCGCTTGCCGGAACTCTGTTTTTCAGGGCGGCGGCGGTAAAGCTCAATATTTACGACAGACCTCTTACAGCCGTAAAAACGCATAAAATAAGCACTCCGTATCTGGGCGGGCTTGCCATATGGTCGGCATGGATGATTTCACTTGTAACGATAAGATTTTTTACGCATTTTCCTACG
This sequence comes from Endomicrobiaceae bacterium, assembly GCA_963666965.1. Taxonomy (GTDB): domain Bacteria; phylum Elusimicrobiota; class Endomicrobiia; order Endomicrobiales; family Endomicrobiaceae; genus Proruminimicrobium. Next base: position 434,398 of record OY762939.1, on the reverse strand, counting down.
GGAACTCTTACAAACCTGTGGGCTGTGCTTACCGGGTCGCTCATGTTTCTTGTACTCGGCCTTTTTGACGACGTTAAAAAAGGCGGACTCGGCTTTAAGATAAAATTTTTGATACAGATAGCAGCAAGCCTTATCGTTACCGTCGGCTTTGACATAAGAATAACTTTTATAGACAACTATTTTATATCGGTCGCTTTAAGCATATTGTGGATCATAGGCCTTTCAAACGCATTCAATCTCATAGATATTATGGACGGTCTTTCGTGCGGAATAGCTGCCATAGCCGCGTTTTTCTTTTTCTTTATAGCTCTTCCCAGCGAAATGCTTTATGTCAATTTTTCGGCGATAGCGCTTGCCGGAGCATGTCTCGGTTTTCTTCCTTATAATCTTTCCGAAAAGAAAAAAATATTTATGGGTGATACGGGCAGTCTTGCAATAGGCTTTATACTTGCCACTCTTGCCATGGGAACTTCTTATACAAAACTTAACATAACGGGCGTTTTCGCGCCTCTTTTAATACTTGCCGTTCCTATTTTTGAAACAATATTTGTAAGCCTTGTAAGGATTGAACAGGGCAAATCTCCTTTTCTGGGCAGCAAAGACCATTTTCCGTTAAGACTTGAAAAAATAGGTCTTTCAAGAAAACAGATACTTTTAGCCGTTTATGCGGCCTGTTTGATTTTCGGAATTTTCGCATACCTTTTTGTAAACGCTTCGCAGTCTATTTCCGTATTCATTTTGTGTTTTGTTGCTTTTATCTGCATTCTTATATCTTATAAACTTGCAAAAGTTAAAATGGATTAAAATTAACAATGAGCGATATTATAATAGGCGCAGGCATTACAGGGCTTTCTTACGGTTATTTTACAAAAAGACCGTTTATATTGTTTGAAGCGTCAGATTCTGCGGGCGGTTTGTGCAGATCCGTAAAAGAAGACGGATTTACTTTTGACTGTTCAGGCCATTTTGTCCATATAAAAAATCCGGGAATAAAAACAATCATTGAGAAAATAACAGGCAGAAAACTTTTGACTGTAAAAAGAAACGCCTCGATATATCTTAAAAACTATTTTGTCCCGTTTCCTTTTCAGGCAAACCTTTATTATCTGGGCGAAAAAGAAAAGAAAGAATGTATTGCCGGCATAAAAAAAAGAAAAAATGTAAAAATCAGCAGCGATATGCCTTTTATTGAATGGTCGCAGGCCATGTTCGGAAACGGCATAACGAAATATTTTATGCAGCCCTACAATGAAAAGCTGTGGAATTATGACCTCCATAAACTGACCGCCGCATGGACGGCTCCTTTTGTGCCGAAACCTTCGGCCGAAAGCATTATAGAATCAGCTTATTGCGCAAATAAAACAGATTACGGATACAACAGCGCGTTTTTTTATCCCGACATCAACGGATGCGGGCAGATAACTGACGCTTTTTACGGACAGATTAAAAACAGTGTAATAAAAAATGCAAAAGCGAAAGAAATAGATTTCAAAAATAAAACTGTATTTGTAAACGGAAAATATTATTCTTATGACAGGCTGATTTCAACACAGCCTCTGTTTGAACTTATCAGAAATTTAAAAAATGCCCCACAAAATATAAAAAAACAGGCAGAAAAATTAAAATGGACGTCGGTAAGATGCGTTAACCTGGGAATAAAATGCAAAAAAGGGCTTCCTGAAAATATAAAAGACAGACACTGGATTTATCTGCCGGAAAAGAAATATCCTTTTTACAGGGCAGGCATATATTCAAACGTCAGCAAAAAACTTGTTCCGGCCGGATGTTACAGCCTATATGTAGAATTCTCCGGCAAAAATAACGTTTATCCGGACTGCGCCGATATAATAAAACAGCTTCAGTCGGCCGGCATTATAGGAAGTGACGATAAAATATTAACGGCAAACATAATAGATATGCCTTATGCTTACGTTATATTTGACAAAAACAGACAAAAAGCACTTGATGACGTAAAGGATTTTTTAAACTCAAACTCTATATATTCAATAGGCAGATACGGAGCGTGGGAATATTCTTTCATAGAAAAAAATATAACAGATGCAAAAAATCTTGCTTCAAAACTGGACAAAATATGAAAAAAATAAAAGTGTGCGTAATTATAACGAAGCTTGAACTGGGCGGAGCTCAGAAAGTGGCGATTGACCTGTGCAAAAAAACCGATAAAAATAAATTTGAAACTTTTATGATATGCGGGATGGGCGGAATTCTTGACGACGAAACTGCAAACGGCATAAAAGTGTATTTCGTACCGGATCTTGTAAGGAAAATCAATCCGCTGAAAGATTTTAAAGCCGGAATTGAAATATATAAAATTTTAAAAAAAGAAAAACCCGATATCGTGCATACTCATTCTTCAAAAGCCGGTATCATCGGAAGAATTACCGCTTTTGCTGCCGGAACAAAAGCCGTAATACACACTATCCACGGATTTCCGTTTAACGATACTCAGTCTTTTTTTAAAAAAAATTTATATATAACGCTTGAAAAACTGTGCGCAAAAATTTCAAAAATTCTCATACCTGTAAGTACGGAAAATACCGTAAAAGGCCTCTCTTATAAAATAGGCACGCAAAAACAGTATCATTATATACGTCTGGGCATAGATATTGAAAATTTTAAAAATTTGAGCCATGCCCCTCTGTTGAAAAAAGAGCTGGGCCTTTGCGAAAACGATAAACTTGTAACGACAATAGGTCCTTTTAAACCGCAGAAAAATTTAGGCGATTTCATAAAAACAGCAAATATAATCGTTAAGAAAAACAAAAATTTTAAATTTATAATTACGGGAGACGGCGATGAAAGGCCGAAACTTGAAAGTTTAATAAAAGAATATGCGCTTTGGGACAATATATTTCTTCTCGGCTGGAGAAGAGACATTTCAAATATTTTAAATTCCAGTGATTTTTTTGTTATGACTTCCTTATGGGAAGGGCTTCCTATTTCAACTATAGAAGCCATGAGCTGCGGACTTGTCCCCGTAGTAAACGATGTCGACGGGCAGAGAGAAATCATAAAAGACGGCAAAAACGGATTTCTTATACAGCCTTACGATATAACAGATACTGCCGCAAAAATTTTATATCTTTCAAATAATCCGGAAATTAAAGATAAAATGAGCCTTGAGGCTAGGCAGACCATTAATGAAACTTTCAGTATTGATTATATGATTAAGCGCCACGAAGAGCTGTATTTAAGCGTTATTTAACGGACAATAACCACTTTGCCTGTATATTTCTTGCCGCCGTCTATATATATAATCCAGATGTAAACGCCGCTGGGCACATAACTGTATCTTTCATCTTTACCGTCCCAGTGGATTGTGCGGTTCTCATTTTCGGTTGTATTTGTATTGGGCAGAGGAACATGTTCCGGAAGAATCCATTTTCTTTTTCTTATAAGATTTCCCATAACGTCATATATAACAAGTTCTCCCGATGAAACTATTTCAGCCGGATCGTTAAATTCAAATTTTATCCATCCGTCAGCATTAAGGCTGCCGTGTTTTATCGTATCTCCTCCGCTGGGCGATAGAGACTGTCCCGATTCGGGTATCCACGGATTAGGAAACACTTTTACGCCGGCCTGAGCTATTGAAAAAACCGCAGCCAAAAGAATTAAAACGGCAATTATTTTTCTCATATATTTTATCTGATTCTGTCCAAAGCTCTTTTTGCTTCAGTTTTATCCGGTTTATAATACAAAGCTTTTCTTAAATATTCCCTTGCTTTATCCATCTCGTTGCTGCTGTAAGCGTTCATTCCTTCTTCATAATATTTCTGCGCTACGCTGTCGGCGACTCTCTCGAGTTCAAATGAAGCCGAGGTATTTCCTGGATTATATTCCAAAGATTTTTTATATGACTGCGCCGCCAGCTCAAAATCGTTTTCTCTGAAGGCGTTAAAGCCTTTCTTATAATACTGTTCCGACAGGCTGTAACTCATTTTTGATATGTAATTATTTGCATTTTTATAATATTCGCTAAACTCATATTTTTCGGCTATGTCTTTTGCTTTCTTAAAATATTCGACGGCCGCTTCATATTTTCCTTTTTCGTAATTCTTGAGCCCGTTTTCAAAATAACCTACAAGCTGGGATCTAACTTTATTCTGTTCCTTTTCAAGAGCGGTCAGCCTTTTGTACTCTGCTATATCCTGAATATTTTTTTCCGCTTTTTCTATTAATGTTCTCACATCAAGCCTGTGAGGAGCGGCAACGACAACGGCTTCAAAATATTTTATCGCTTCTTCGTATTCGCCTTTATTGTAATAATTCATCGCCTGTTCGTAAATTTCGTTAGCTTTATCCGAAGCGATTTTTGAAAGCTGGTTGTCAACATCAACCATTTTTTCTTTTGCAAGATCGTTTGAAGGATCTATATCTAAAATATATTTAAGAGAATCTTTCGATCTTATAAGATCACCTTTCTTATAAAACTTTTCATATCTTTCCCACAGATAAGTTATTCTGTCGCTGTTTGCGTCTCTTTCCTGCAGAGCTTTAACGTCGGAAGTCGCAGACCCTATATCTTCTATGGCCGATTTTGCGACTCTGTTTTCCGGATCCAGCTCCAAAACTTTTCTGTAATATCTGTCAGCTTTTACGACGTTATTTTTTTCTCTGGCCTTATCGGCTTTTTTCATATATTTATTTACTTTTGCAAAATTATAATCATCGATTTTTTCAAGCTCTTCGATTGTCTTTTTTAAATATTCCTGCGAAGGCCTGTGATCGGGATAAACGGAAAGTATATCGTCAAACTGCTGTCTTGAATTTACAAAATCTTTGGCATAAAAACTGGCGCGCGCCTTTCTGAAATTATCTTCCAGATAGTATTCATAAGCGGCTCTCTGGTTTGCAAAAGAACCGAACGCAAAACTTAAATTAAAACTGTGCGTGGCATTCAAATCCTGAGACGGAATAAAAGCATAGTCAATGCTTATTGTTTCAAACTGAAGCCCGACGCCCATTCTCGTATTGTTTAAAATGGATTCCCCGCCCAATTTTACACCGGCTCTTAAAGTCATAAAGTAGACCGGGCTGATTGCAAAACCTATGGACGTAAAATCTTCGTAATTTTTCTGGTCGGTAAAATCAATGGCAAGCTTTAAATTATATAAATCTTTATCGGCATATCCGAGACCTGCCGTCATCATCTGAGGAAGTTCGGAAGATGATTTTACAAATTTCTCCGATGTTCCTAAATTTTTAAAAGCAAAACCGATACTCATATTTCTTATTTTCGGAACGGCAAGAACGGCTCCTACATCCACCGACGAAGTTTCCGAAACATAATCTGCAAGCGAACTTCTGAGCAGTTTAAAATTAATACCTACTCCTCCGTGGTCTATAAAAACGGGCAGATACTCTTTTATTGGAAGAGCATACGTTAAAATAGCTCCCATATCTGTTGTTTTGCCGAAAGCTATCGTATTTCCTGCGTTATCGTAATATTCACCGGTATTATAATCGACAAACATAAGCGATGCTCCGAAAATACCTATATTGGTCGCAAATCCTACGGAACCGAAAGTATATTGTATATCGCCCGTTACGTTTGAACCGCCTACTGAAGCAACTGCTCTGTAAATACCTACCGTTGAAGCCGGGTTTATGACTGCCGAGGGCATAACCGTGGATACAAGAGCTACTCCGGCATCAGCCATCGCCGCAGAAACAGGATCGGGATTTAAAGCGTATATCAGAGCGCTCGCTTTAAGATCCGAATGGGCAAAAACAAGACTTGCCGTAATAATTGCTGCCGCTATTTTTTTTATTTTCATAAGCACCTTTCTCAGAAATTATATCAAATTTTTTATTTTTTTCTCGTACCGGGAACAAATTTAAAACCGCGTCCGAAAATGGTAACTACTCTATCGCCCCAGTCTCCAAGAGCCTGTCTTAAATTTTTTATATGGGTATCAATAGTTCTCGTCGTAACTGCCACGTTATATTCAAAAACATTTTCAAGAATAAAATCTCTTGAAAGAACTATATTTTGTTTAATAAGAAACATATGCAGAAGATCAAATTCCTTAGGTCTTAATTTGATTTCTTTTGAATTAAGCGTTACGGTTCTTGCGTCAAGATTCATTATAAGTCCGTCTATTTTTATATCGCTTGATTCTTCTTTTCTTGAAACGCGCCTCAAAAGAGCCCTTATTCTTGCTATAAGCTCTTTGTTGCTGAAAGGTTTCGTTATGTAATCGTCGGCCCCTACTCCCAGCCCTATCACTTTATCGGTTTCGGTAGATTCAACGGTAAGCATGATTACGGGTATATTTTTTGTTGATGGATCGGATCTTAAAAGCCTGCATAATTCTATTCCGCCAATCTGCGGCATTTTTACGTCGAGGATGGCGAGATCGGGTTTGGATTTTAAAATCCTCTTGTAGCCTTCATCCGTATCGGCGCATTTTATGACTTTAAAATTATCGGCTTCAAGAACATCAGCGACCAACTCTCTGATTTCCTCTTCATCGTCAACTATTACTATTTTGTTGTTTTCTATCATTTAAAAACCCCGCGGTAATAGAATTTATCTGCCGTATTTCCTGCGTTCAAAAACATACGAACTTTTACTATTTTTTTTGGCTATTTTTTTAAGTTCGGAAGCTCTCTGCGCCACATCGGCAAAATCAACAATGTCGGCGATATTTGTAGCTATTATGCTTATCGATATTCCCATTATGGGAAATTTCTGTATATTATCGTTTCTGTCAAGTGACACGATATATCCCTTTTCTATATCTTCTTTGTTATAAAAAGCTGTTATGCCGGAATCGAAAAGACCTATTACGGTTTCGGCTATTTTTATTCCGTATTCTATTTCGGATATGATTACAAAATCATCTCCTCCGATATGTCCTATAAATTTATTGCCGGGAACTTCTTTAACGGCCTTATCAAGAACTCCAGCCGTGAATTTAATTACAAGATCTCCCGCAAAAAAACCGTATTTATCGTTAAAACTTTTAAAATTTGAAAGATCAAAATACAATATTGAAAAATCAGCCTTATCTTTAATTTTCGATTCCACATATTTTTGTATCGAAATATTGCCCGGCAGAGAAGTAAGCGGATTTACGTCAAGACTCTGCTTTTTTCTTTCCAAAATATTTTTTACTTTTGTAAGAAGCACGGAAGATTTAAAAGGTTTTGTTATGTAATCGTCAACGCCGAGACTTAACCCTTTTATCTGTTCCGCATCTCCTGCTAGAGCCGTAAGCATTATGACGGGCAGATTAACAAATCTCGCTTCTTTTCTTATAATGGACAAAACTTCAAACCCGTCCATTACAGGCATAGAGCAGTCTAGAATCACAAAATCCGGATTTTCGCCGTATATTTTATCAAGGCCTTCCTTGCCGTTTTCAGCCGTAATGACGTCATAGCCGGCCATTGAAAATATATCGTGCAGCATTTCCTTTAAAAAAGGTTCATCGTCAATCACAAGAACTTTTGTCATAAATTTTTAGGCAAAACAAATTTGAAAGTAGTCCCGCATCCCAAATCGCTTTCGGCCCATACGTATCCTTTGTGTAGTTTTATCATCTCGGCTACTATCGTAAGTCCAAGCCCGGTGCCTTTCGGCCTTTTGAACTGTCCGTCCTGAACCTGGAAAAATTTTTCAAAAACAAGATCAACCTGATGTTTCGGAATACCTATTCCGTCGTCTTTTATCCAGACTTCTATATAATTATCGCCGTATCCCGCAGAATTTTCAAGGACTTTGAGAATTATATTCCCGTTTTCTTTCGTAAATTTCATGGCGTTGCTTACAAGATTTGTAACAACCTGTTTTATTTTTTCAGGATCGGCGTATATGATTATCGGATTTCTGAAAACTATATCAAGCCCTATTGTTTTTTTCTGCTGCACCGCCAAAGGCTGATACAAGGCGGCTATCTCCGAAATAACCGCAACGATATCGGTTTCTGTTCTTTTAAGCTCCAGTTTATTTGCTTTTATTTTTGCAAGATCTAAAATGTTATTTATAAAATTCGTGAGTCTTGTCGCCGCCTGCTTTATTATCTGCAGGCCTTTTAGCTGCTGTTCTTTAGGATGTCCCTGCGCTATGCCGTCTATAAGAAGATCACAGTATCCGTCTATCGCCGCAAGCGGAGATCTTAATTCGTGTGAAACGCTTGAAACGAAACTGTCTTTCATCGAATCAAGTTCTTTTACCTGTTTTGCCATATTATTGAAAGTATTGAATAAAACTCCTATTTCGTCGTTTCTTTTAAGTTTTATTTCAACATCAAGATTTCCTTTTGTTATTTCTTCGGAAGCATGCGTGAGAATTTTTAAAGGTTTTGCAAAAGTATAACCGAGAAAATTTGCCAGAAGTATTCCTACAAATACAGCCACAACCGAAACTATTTTTATTCTGGTTGTCATCTGCGAAATACCGAGAGCTATTTGTTTTTCAAAATATTCCTGCGAAAAACCTATAACAAACGTTCCGCCGTACTGCCCGTTGTTTCTCAAAGGCTCGCAGGATTCAAATATTTTCTGACCCGTCAGAGAATAATAATTCTCCGAATACGGTATGCCTGTTTTTTTTATTCTTGGTTTAAATTCGGTGTCGATATTTTTATCATTGTCTCTGGAGAGATAAATCGTAACGTCGTTTGAATTTACGTATCCGGCGTAAACTACCGACGGATTATAAGTTTTAATCAAAAGTTCAATTGCATTTTGAATCTGCACTTCATCCTGAAGTCTTAAAGCTTCATTGCACATTGCCACAAAAGTAGTGATTGTTTTTTGTCTTGTTTCCGAAAACTGATGCGTGAGAAAGTTTTTTTGCGCCACGTAGATATTATATGACACGCCTAAAATAACAAGCAGCAAAAGAAGAGATATGTACAGGGTAAACTTAAATCTAAGGCTCATCAAAAATACCCTTTTAAAAAAAGTAAATCCGGCCTGCCGATAAACGGCAGACCGGTTTTTTGTTTATAAATTATTCGGCTTGTTCCAATTCCAAAACTGCGCCTTTTCCAATCTTGCCGACGATGATATTGTAAATCCAAGCAACTGCAATGATACCTACTGACATTATCAATGTATACAAAACAATGAAAATGAGCCATGACAACAACTTTGCTCCAAAACCAAGATTAGCCGCCAATTCCGTAGGGAATATGAAGAACGTAAAAATACCGATCAACGCGCCCAACAATGCAAATACTACCGGGAAATTTTTCACCAAAGAACCTACGAGAACGCCTTTTATTTCATACTTTGCCATGCTATCCTCCCTTTATATTTTACCAACACTATTATTGCTGCACACGAGTAATTATACTAGACTAATCCGTTTATGTCAACAAGATTTTACTTGTAAAACTTCTTCATTTCTTCAAGAGAAACGCCTTTATATTCTCCGCAGTGTCCTGCTGTTCCGAAAGCTTTCATCTTGCCTGCGATAACGCCTTTCAAAGCCTCTCTTGCCGGAGCCAAGTAATCTCTCGGGTCAAATTTTTCAGGAGTTTCCGCAAATACTTTTCTTATTGCTGCGGTAATTGCAAGTCTTCCGTCAGTATCGACGTTGATTTTTGTTACGCCGAGCTCTATTGCTTTCTGAAGGCTTTCCATCGGAACGCCTGTAGCTCCCGGCATTTTCCCGCCGTATTTGTTGACTGCGTCTATGAGTTCCTGCGGAACAGACGACGCTCCGTGAAGAACTATAGGAATATCTATAAGAGATCTTACTTCTTTCAAAACGTCAAAAGCAAGTTCTTTTGAACCTTTAAATTTATATGCTCCGTGCGAAGTTCCGATTGCGATAGCCAAAGCGTCAACTCCGGTTTCTTCGACGAATTTTTTTGCTTCTTTAGGATCCGTCAAATGAATCGATCCCGAACCTACTCCGTCTTCAATTCCGCCGAGTCTTCCGATTTCCGCTTCAACGGTTACTCCGAACTGGTGGGCATATTCGACAACAGATTTTGTTACGGCTACGTTATATGCGTAATCCGAAGGCGTTTTTCCGTCTTCCATAAGAGAACCGTCTATCATGACAGATGAAAATCCGATCGCAATTGCTTCCTTTACTGTCGCCAATGAATTTCCGTGATCCAAATGAACGGCTATAGGAATTTCAGGATTTTCTTCAACGGCGGCAAACATGATGTGCTTCAAATAAGTGAAATTTGAATACTTCAATGCGCCTCTGCTGGCCTGAATGATTACAGGAGACTGGGTTTCTTTCGCCGCAGCCATAATTGCCTGAACCTGTTCCATATTGTTTACGTTGTAAGCTCCGACTCCGTAACTTTTCTTTCTTGCTTCTTCCAAAATCTGTTTCATAGGTACTAATGGCATTTTACTTCCTCCCGGTTTTTACGTTATTTTTTTTTATTTTTTCCGTCTTCTTTATTTTTGACGCGGCTTCTTCTTCAAATACACCCATCGCTCTGAATTTTTCATATCTGTCACGGGCTATATTTTCATCAGACATTTTTGAATAATGCGCTATATATTTATTGACCGCTCTTTTTATATTCATAGCCGTTTCGACGGCATCCATATGCGCTCCGCCGACGGGTTCTTTTATTATTTCGTCTATTACTTTGCTTTTAAGAAGATCTTTTGCCGTGATTTTCAAAGCTTCGGCAGCTTCTTTGGCTTTTGTCGCGTCTCTGAATAAAATCGCCGCGCAGCCTTCGGGAGAAATTACGGAATAGTACGAGTTTTCAAGCATCAAAACTTTATTGGCAACGCCTATACCGAGAGCTCCGCCGGAACCGCCCTCGCCTATAACTATGCTTATGACTGGCACTTTTAAAAGAGCCATGTCTCTTAAATTTTTTGCTATCGCTTCAGCCTGTCCTCTTTCTTCGGCGGCAATTCCGGGATAAGCTCCGGACGTATCTATAAACGTTATAATCGGTCTGTTAAATTTTTCGGCCATTTTCATTATTCTCATGGCCTTTCTGTAACCTTCAGGATGAGCCATGGCAAAATTTCTGTCCATATTTTCCTGAACTGTTCTTCCTTTCTGGTGGCCTATTACCACAACCGGAACATTGTCTATAGTCGCAAGACCGCAGACTAAAGCCAAATCGTCTCCGTATGCTCTGTCTCCGTGCAGCTCGACAAAATTCTCGCATATTATCTTAAGATAATCGTATGTATACGGTCTGTTCGGATGTCTGGCAAGAAGAACTCTCTGCCATGAAGTCAGCGAACCGTATATTTCTTTTTTTAATTTTTCTTTTTTAGCTTCAAGGTCGGCGATTTCGCTCGAAAAATCAATTTTGCTGTGTTCACCGGACACTTTTAAACTTAAAATTTTCTTCTCAAGTTCTACAACCGGCTGTTCAAAATCCAAAACGAATTCTGTCATTGTATATCCTTAATTAAAATTTACTCTGGTAATTTATTCTGAAAAGTCTTTCGCATCCGAACTTTGCCTCATCGGAAGTTGTAAGATTTCTGACCGCAAAATCTATGGTAAAAGATCTTGTAACCCACAATTTCAAACCGCTGTTAAGCCTTATATCATCGCCTTTTCCTATATTGTCGCATTCAAGCATAAACAACAGCGCGTCTTCTATAACTACTATTGACGAGTTTGCAAAACCTATTACTCTTGCCTCTTTAAAATCGTTTATGTTAAGACCTGCGTTAAAATTCAAAGTAGGCAGAAACAATTCTTTGCCGACTACTACGTAAACGCCTTTTCCTTTCTGGCGGAATTCAGCCTGAGATTCATCATAAAAATAACCCTGTCCGTCATATCCTATAGCAAAACCTGGCCATTTTACGTCTCCGTCGTATACGCTGAACTTAATTTGAAGAGTCGGAGGAGCCACGACAACGTCTCCGGTGCCTATAATATTGCTTATTTCCCAGCCTACTCCGAGGTTGAGCGATTTAAATATACCGAAATTCAATTTTGTAAGAACGCCGCCGCCCGAGAACATTCTATACTGCATTTCATATCCGCCGTAATCAAGTATCGAACGGGTGGGAGTATCTATAAGGTCAACCGGGGCATAAGCGCAGTAACCTGTTTGTGCGGCAAAAAACAAAAAAAGCCCAATTATTATCTTTTTCATTTATACAAATTCTCCGTAAATATAATTTGTTTAATATTACCAGTTTTTAAAAAGTAAATCAAACGAAAACAGAAGCTTGGAAGCCGTGATGTTTAGAAGCTGGGCAACGGAAAATACACAGCAAAAAACATAAGACTTGCAAAACGGATAAAACAATTAATGCCTTACAGTAAATCTGCAAGTTTTATATATTGCTGCAAATCTAATTTGTCCGGTCTTTCCATATGATTAATCCCTGCTTTTTCAAGAACCGCAAATGCCTGTTCTTTATCTGATTTCATATAGGAAGAAAGGCAATTTAAAATTGTTTTTCTTCTCATTGAAAAACACTGTTTAACCAACGGAAACAGTTGTTGATCCGGATTCTGCGGTTTTTTATTTGTAAATTTTGCCACTGAAGACATTACCTGCGGTTTAGGATTAAAACAGCCCGGAGGAACGTCAAAAAGAAATTCGCCGTCTGCGTAATAATTTCTGAATATTGAAATATATCCGTATTCTTTGGAGCCGGAAGGGCTCAAAAGCCTTGTAATCACGTCTTTTTGAAGCATGACGACGGCTGAAATAAGATTTGGATTTGGAAGTATTTTTTGTATTATGGCGGTGCCGACGTTATAAGGAAGATTTGCAACAACTTTAAAACCTGCATCCGGCAGATTAAATTTAAGAAAATCCGTATTTACAACTTCAATATTTCCATTATCTTTATATTTAACGCTGAGATCGGCGGCAAGTTTTTTGTCGATATCGACTATAACGAGTTTATCCGTTAACGTTTTTAAAATATCGGTTAAAACGCCTTTGCCGGGGCCGACTTCTATGACAAAGTCGTCTTTTGAAATGCCGGCTGATTTTACTATTTTTGATGCTATATTATTGTCTGTTAAAAAGTTTTGGCCGTGAGGCTGTCTCATTTAAGCCGCCGTAAATTATTTATCATCCTTCATTATTCTGGGTATTATAAGCATAACAACGGCAGTATTCGCTATTATTACGGCTATCATGGCAACCAAAATAAGAGGATGTGCTATATATTCTATTATATAGTGCGATACTGCCAGCCCGTGCAGTATTACAAAGAAAAAAGAAAAAAGCCACCAGCCCGCCACAAAAATAAAAAATTCATCGAAACGCCTGTAAAATAAAAGAACGGCCAGCGGCGAAAGAAGAAGTATATTTACTATAAGTTTGAGAAGTTCTATTTTTTCAAACACTTTTAAACGCACCTTTTTAATATTATATACCGTAATTATACAAAATTTATTCTTTATTTTCCGTAAAGAGTTATTAACACTATTTCCGATTTAATAAAAAGCCTCATGGCAGGGCCCCACCATCTTGTTCCGGAAGTAACATAAACATATCTGCTGCCGCCCTCATCATACAGTCCGTAAAAATGTTTAAACATAATTTTTTCTATTATATCAAACGGCGGTATCTGTCCGGCGTGAGTATGGCCCGAAAGCTGCAGCGCAAAAGGATATTTTGAAGCTTCTTTAAAAGCCTCAGGCTGGTGACTTAAAAAGATAACAGGCTTTGAAAAATCCACGTTTTCAAAAGCTTTTTTAAAATCATATACATTCTGATCAAATCTTTTAGATTCTCTGTAGTCCGAAATGCCGGCAAAATATACGCTGTCATTAACGAGCGCATTTTTATTGTCTAAAAGAGTAAACCCGGAATTTGCGATAAAATTTTCAAATTTTTCTATTCCGCGGTAATATTCATGGTTGCCGCTTATTACAAAAATTCCGTATTTTGATTGTATAGCGTCAAGCCCGTAATCTTTATAATTGAAAGTTAAATCCGAATCGGCCAGATCGCCGGTTATAACGACAACATCCGGTTCGAGATCATTTACCTTGGAAATTATATTTTTTATTTCGTCTTTTTTTGTAAAAGAGTTAATATGAACGTCCGACAGCTGCACTATTTTGAATTTTCCGTCTAATCCTTTAATGTTTATTGAAATATTTTTGATTACCGGCGAATTTATTTTTACGTTAATATATGAATATGCGGCCGTAATGACCGAAAAAATTAAAGCGGCCGAGGTTATATAAAATTTTGCCTGCGGGCTTTTGAAAAACAAAAACATAATATTGCCCAAAAACAGAAATGTAACCGTTATTGAAAGCAGCCCCATCCATATATAAGCCGTTTCAACGGCAAACCCGAATCCCGAAACATGCCTGTAAAGAAAAAACTGGCTGACTATGCCGAAAAACGCCAAAAAACTTACGGCCAGCAAGAACCATATTGCCGCGCCGTGCGAAAATCTTAAGTCGTTTGATATTCTGTAAAAAATATAATAGTGAAGGCTCAGATAAACGGTGATAAAAAATATTAAAAACCATCTCATATCAATCTCCGGACATATTAATTATTTTCTCAGTTTTGAACTGAGCCACAAAGTGGTCGCAAGAGTAAGCAGACCGCCTGCAATTGCAGTTATCTGAGGGCCCGCCGCATAAGCAAGGTTCCCTCCGAAAAGACTGCCTATAGGGGTAAACCCTAAAAAAGCCGTAACAAAAAAACCTATTATGGTTCCTCTATATTTTGCCGGAGCATGCATCTGCATATACGTATTTGTAAGACTCATGCCGACAACCATGCAGTAACCGGCTACCGCAAGAAAAAAACATGAAGTATAAACATTTGTTATAAGAGCGAACAATATTATTGCAGAACCGAGCACAATAGAGCTGTTATATACCCAGCTTCCTATATTGTCCGTATTCTGTTTTCCGGCAACAGTTATCGTAGCAAATAAAGCTCCGCATCCTATTGAAGACATGAAAAGACCGAGTCCGTCGGCCTGCATATTATAAACTTCTTTCACAAAAACTGGCATAAGAACTATCGGAAATACCGTAACTATTCCGTTTACGGCAAGAAGCATAAGCATCGCCTTGATTTTTTCATCGCGTTTAATAAAAGTCCAGCTTGCCGTAAATTTCTCTTTGAAAGATTCCGTCTGAGATTCTATCGCCTGTCTTAAAGGAATAATATGAGCCAAAGCTATAAAAACCGCTATGTAGGACAGGGTATTAAAAAAGAAACAATATCCTTCTCCGAATTTTGCTATTATTATCGCCGCAACAGCCGGCCCGACAAGCCTTCCGAGATTAAAAATAAGAGAATTTAATCCTATTGCGTTCATCAGATTTTCTCTCGGGACAAGATCAATTATAAAAGACTGCCTTATCGTCATGTCAAATGCATTTGCAAGACCGGTCGTTACAGATATCGCCAAAATATGCCATAAAAGAATATTGTTTGTTATGGTCAGATAGGCAAGAAGAGCAGATTGGACCATTAAGGCACCCTGCGTTATAAAAAGAAGTTTTTTGCGGTCGTATTTATCGGCGAAAGAGCCGGCAAAAGGCGATATTATCAAAATAAATATCTGGCTTAAAAAAGCGACTACTCCCAAAAGAACGGCTGATTTTGTCATGCCGTAAACAAGCCATGGAAGCGCCGTCATCTGAAGCCATGTACCCATTACCGATACTGTCTGTCCGAAAAAAAATAGTCTGTAATTTTTTATGTTTAGCGATTTAAATACTGCCGTATTTATCATTTGCTTATTTCCCTTTCGGTTTTAAAAGACATTGTCTTGCCTTAAGCATAAAATCAACCGCCTGCGGACAAAGATAATCAGGATAAGTCCACGGCAGCTTTACAAACCCTTCTTTTTTATAAATTGTCGTCACTTCCGCATATATCCCTTTTGAAAGATATATTCTGTGGCTGAAATCTTTTGTTGAAGCAAGTATTACGTTTGCCGGCGTTATGTAACCGGGGTCTATGTTGATTATTCTGTTTTTATTGTTTGCATACGCCGATTCTATATTGTTTGTTTCAACTTTTATAGCCGCGAGTTTCTCGGGGTCGAGCAGCGTTTTGAAAGAGGCCCACTGCCTTTTGAGTCCGTTTCCCATTTCGGGATTATAATAATCGGTAAAACTAAAATCTGTTATTTCGCTTTTTATATCGATTTCATTATCAAAAACAGATTCGAGCTTATTATATGCGTCTTCAATATTAAAGTCCGGCGAGAAAATAAATCCGAAAAAAAATTTGGCATGATGAGCGGCACTTATCTGTCCCATTGTTTATGCTCCGTTACGCATATAAAAAATGCGGCGAAATTTTACGGCGCGATTAAAAAAAATTATTTAATCCGACGCCGATTTATTAAACAATTTTTTGGAGACAAAATCAAAAACTTCTTCAACGGATATCAGTTTCATACATGAAACGTCTGTGCATTTTCTGTTTCTGCACGGCTGGCATTTTACTTTTTTCTGGATTACTGTCGTTTCGCCGCCGAAAGGCCCCGTTCTTTTTGCATCCGTAGGCCCCAAAATCGCAACAGCATTCACATTCAGAGCCGTAGCTATATGCATAGGACCTGCTTCGTTTGCGACAAACACGGAACACAATTTTAAAAACGCCATAAGTTCTCTGAGAGAAAGCCTGCCTGTCAAATCAACTATATCTTTTGTTTTTGAAAGAGAAATTATTTCTTCGTTCAATCCTTTTTCGCTCGCTCCGCCCTCTTTACCGCCTATAAGAATTACATTGACGTCAAAATGCTGTCTGATAAGATCTATAAGTTTTGCAAATTTTTCAGTCTGCCATCTTCTTGAAATCCAGCCGCCTCCGGGATGAACCGCCACTATTTTCTTATTTAAATCAACATTGTTGTGCTCGAGAATTTTTTTTACGTTTTCAATTTCTTCCGCCGTAACTTTCAATCCGTATTCAGGTTTTTGAGACGGAGCTCCTAAATACTGCGCAACCGCCAGATGTCTTTCAATGCAGTGCGTATTAACAGATTTCGGTTTTATCTCTTTTGAAAAAAGCCATGAAAATTCCCTCATGCCGTTTGTCGAAGAAGAAGCCAATTTAAACTTTGCGCCTGCAAGCTTAACGACAAAAGCAGATTTAAACAGCCCGTGGAAATCTATACTTAAATCGTAACAGTTTTTTCTGAGCAGTCTGTAAAATTTGATTATATATGAAAGCGATATTTTTGTTCTGTCAAAAATTATAAGGTCGTCTATCAAACTGTTCCCTTTGATTATTCCGGCGCATCTTTCATCCACAATCCAGCTTATGTGAGCATGCGGATATTGTTTTTTTAAGGCATTGACTGCCGGCAGCGCAAATATAATATCGCCCATTCTGCTCGGCTGCACTATCAAAATTTTAGGACGCGGATGATTTTTAAGATACTCTTTGACGTCTTTTGTCCATGCATAATTTGCGGCAAAATCGGTTATTTTATGAAGAGCTTTTTCGAGCTCGGCCGCTTTTTCTTTCAGATCGTCCTGCGGAAGAATATTGACAGGCGCTCCGTATACCATGGCAATCTTTGCAAACGGAAGCGGTATTTTAAATTTATCCCATGATTTTTTAAGCGATACCGACTTGTCGGCTATTGCGCTTATCGGGACTATGGGTATCTGAAGATTTTGCGCCAAAAACAAAATGCCCGGCTTTATTTTATGAACGGGGCCTCTCGGTCCGTCTACGGCAAACGCTGTTATATGTCCTTCTTTTGCATATTTAAATATTTCGTATAAAGCTTTTCCGCCGCCTCTTGACGAAGAACCTCTGACCGGTATATATCCGAACATATCTGCAATACCAGCCGGTATTTCGCCGTCTTTGGACATGCTTATCATCACAGCAGCCTTCATATTTCTGTTAACGTAAAAAGATGAGAGAAGATCACCGTGCCAAAATGCGCATACGCACTGCATTTTTTCTATATCGGCGATTTTTACTTTTCTTATTCTGAAAGTTTTTCCGATAATTTTTAAAATTATTCCGGCGGAGGCGGATATTATTTTCAATTTATTCATTTATATATTTTTCTATGATTTCTAAATTTTTATTTATGGCGCCTTTTTGCTCTTCAACGGCCTTAAAACCTTTATTGCCCGTCATTATTCTTAAATCTTCATCGGAAATAAGCCTGTCGGCCGTTTCCTCAAAAGAAGCGGCATCGGAAACTTCAAAAGCGCCGGCGCAATTTTTAAGAATTTTTGATTCATTTTCAAAGTTATACATGTGCTGTCCGAAAATAACCGGTTTGGCGTATGCCGAAGCCTCTATAGGATTTTGTCCGCCTTTTTTTATAAGAGAGCCTCCTATAAAAACAAGATCGGAAACAGAATAAAGCATCTGCAGTTTCCCGAAAACATCAACAAGAAGAATATCTTCCTGTTTTTTATCAGTATCGGAAAACAGCGCGTATTTTATATTTTTGTTTTTAATAAGAGTAATTACTTCAGACACTCTTGATATGTGGCGCGGAGCAATTATCAGCCTTAAGTTAATATATTTTTTTTTAAGTTTTTCAAAAATATCCAAAATAATTTTTTCTTCGCCGTTTCTGGTGCTGCCTGCCGTAAAAAGAAAATATTTTCCGTCAAATCCTATGGTATTTCTGTCAAAACTTTCGCTGTGCCAGTCTCTGTCATATTTGATATTGCCGGTTATTTCTATTTTGCCCGGCATATCCGTTATTGCGGCAAATCTTTCGTAATCCTGTTCGTTTCTTACAAGTATGCGCGTGACCGGTTTAAGAAAAATTTTCCAAACCGATGACGTCGCTTTATAATACGGGAATGCCGTTTTTGAAAGTCTGCCGTTAACCGTAATTATTTTTGCGTTTGCCGCAGCCGCACAGTAAATAAGACTCGGCCAGAATTCGGTTTCTACAATAAGAAGAATATCGGGTTTGATTTTTGAAACGGCTTTTGCGGCAAACGGATATAAATCAACGGGCGCAAGCGCGCAAAATTTTACATAAGGGAGTTTTGAAACATATTCTCTTGCCGATTTCGTTATTACGGTAACGGCAATATTATGCTGTTTTAATTTTTCCATCATCGGCTCAACGGCTCTTGCTTCGCCCAAAGACGCACAGTGTATCCAGACGGTTTTTTTATTCTTATCAAAAACAGGATTGTTTTCGTATATGACAAGTCTTTCTTTTATTTTGTAAAAAAAATCGTTCCTGTTTCTTTTGCCGGAAAGAGCTATGGCAACAAGAATGGGCGCTAAAAAAATCAAAACAACCATATTGTAGATTATGATAAATATCTTTAACATTGCAAAATCCCGTTTATAAACACTTAACATCGGATTACAGTAATTTGAAACTTATTTTTTATTTCTTTTTTTTACCGGAATCCAGTAAAAAACGCCGGCAACCGTATACTCGGGGCTTATTTTTCCGTCTTCAAGCACGGAAACGTTTATTTTTTCGACAGGAAGAATTTTACATATTTCGGCGTATTTGTCATGAGGAAGTTCGATGCCTCTTGACAATTCGCATTGCTCGTCGGAAGCTTCCGATGATATTAGCTTCTGCACAAAACTTTTTGATTGTTCAAGCGTATCGGCTGATATCGCAGATACTATCTGCGTTGTATAGCGGCCGAATATGTCTTTATTTTTTTCAAATTCTTCTTTTAATGAATTGCCTATGGTAAGAATATAATAATTTAACGCGACCCATTTTGACGGAATTTCGGGATTGTCAAAAACAAAACCGGTACTATCCTTCGGAAATGTTTCGTAAACAACGGCCGGATTTATGGTTTTCCCGTAAAAGTAACATGCTCTCTGCACTGACTCTTCCGTTTCGATATCAAGCTCGGTAACATTTAAAAGCTTGCGCATTATTCTGGAAATTTCTCTCGGTCTTATGGTTATTTTAAAATTTTTAATTTTTTTCATTGTTGTTTTTTAAACAGTTTTTTAAGGCAACGCCGTTATTTTACAAAAATATCGCTTTATACTCCAAATAAAAATTACATCTCTTTTCTGCCGGCTATCGCCCTTGCTATTGTGACTTCGTCGGCATATTCTATATCGCCTCCGACAGGTATTCCGTAGCCGAGCCTTGAAACTTTAATTCCCATCGGCTTGATAAGCTGGGCCAGATAAACAGCCGTCGTTTCTCCTTTTGAATCCATATCGGTAGCAAGTATAACTTCGGAAATTTTATCGTTTTTAAGCCTGTTTATCAGTTTATCTATTCTGATATCGTCGGGCCCCACGGCGTCAAGAGGAGACAGCGCGCCGCCCAGCACAAAATATAAACCGTTATAATCTTTAACTTTGCTTACCGCTATAAGATCCTGCGGAGTTTCAACAACACACAAAATATTTCTTTCTTTCATCGAATCGGAACATACGGGACACGGATCTGTTTCGCTCATATTGTAACAAACTGAACATATTTTTATTTTATGTCTTGCCTTTTGTATCGCATCAATAAGCCTTTCAACTTCGTAATTCGGACTTTTTAGAATATGATAACAAAGCCTTTCAGCCATTTTAGGACCTACGCCGGGCAGTCTTTTCATGCTTTCTATCATTCGCTCTATAACTTGTGGTCTGTTCATAAATATTTAATCTTCCGTGTTTTCATTTTCAGAATTTTTAACTTCGCCCGTTTCCTGCTGCGGGCCCGTATTTTTTCTTACGGCTTTGCCTGCGAATTTTTTTGCGATGCTTTCAATTTTTGCGGGAACGGCCGTTTTTGCCGTTTCTTTTAAATCTTCCACTACGGTAAAAACTTCTTTCGGCTGTTCTTCTTCTTTAGGCGACACTATTTCTTCCTGCTTTGTCTGCGGAATATTTTCGTCCACTGTCATGCTTACCGAAACGTCTCTTGCCGATTTTCTTGAAATCAGTTTTTTTATAACTTCATCATAGGACTTTACCATGGTAAGTTCATATTTATCTCTGAATAAAAGCTGAACGGCATTGTTGTTCAATATTTTTATTACGGCCGAATTAAGAATTTCGGCTCTCATCGGATGCTTGTGGGCGATTTCGCACACGGCCTGTTTTGCCGTTTCAAGTATGTCGTCATTTTCAGTTTCCGACATCGTTGAAATTTCATTTTTCTGTTCGGCGACATCATGCTGCTCGTCAGTTTCAACAGAAGCTTCTTTTGATTCCCGATTGATTGAAACGCCGCCTTTTGATAAAGAAATTTCGTCTATTTTAGATATCAGTTCGCCTATGCTGTAATAAGGTTCGGCCATTTTCAAAAGATATATTTCAAGCAGAATTCTCGGCTGGTCGTGGTCTTTCATGTCTTCAAGCGCTTTTGATATGAGATTGCCGAGCCTGACATACTGAGACATCGTAAAAAAAACTTTCTGTTTATTGTAAAGATTTCTGTCCGACTGGGAAACTTCGGAAATATCGGGATTTACCGAATAAATCATAAGCTGTCTGAGATGATCTCTTAAATCTTTTGCAAACTGTAGAATATTGTAGCCGTCTTCATAGACTTGTTTACAGGTCATAAGAAGAGATTCGGCATTATTGTTTGCAATATCTTCGGTGGTCTTTGCTATTATTTCTTTGGGAAGAAGCCCCAAAAGATTTCTCATATATTCAAACGTTATCTTTCCGTTTGAAGATGACAGGGCCTGATCGAGAAGACTTAAAGCGTCTCTCATTGAGCCGCCTGCCGAATTTACTATTATTTCAAGGGCGCCGTCGTCTATTTCAAAATTATCTTTTTTTGCTATGTTTCTGACTGCTTCCGATATTTCTTTTGCTGAAAGAAGTCTGAATCTGTATTTCTGGCATCTTGAAAGAATCGTTATCGGAGCTTTTTGCAGTTCGGTGGTCGCAAGTATAAAAATAACGTGCGGAGGCGGCTCTTCCAGAGTTTTCAGAAGAGCGTCGAAAGCCTGAGGCGTTATTCTATGAAATTCGTCTATTATGTAAATTTTATATCTTGAAGACATTGCTCCGAATTTTACGTTGTCTCTTATTTCTCTTATTTCGTCAATTCTGTTGTTTGAAGCGCCGTCTATTTCAAGAACGTCCAAGCTTTGATTTGTGCTTATTTCCTGACAGTTTTTACATTTGCCGCACGGCTCGGAAGAAAGACCTTCCCGGCAGTTTAACGCTTTTGCGAAAATTCTTGCCATTGTCGTTTTGCCGGTTCCTCTGGGTCCGCTGAAAATATAAGCGTGGGCAACTTTATTGTCGGCTATTGCGTTTTTAAGCGTCTGTGAAATATGTTCCTGCCCGACCACTTCGCTGAAATTAGTCGGTCTGAATTTTCTTGCCAATACCAAATATGACATGCTGCACCTCTGTTTTTCTTTTTGCTTTTAAATTTATTCGCACTTAAACATTTTAAACTGGAGCGGATACGTGTTTTTTATTCTTTCTTTTTCCATTTCATCGTCTAAAAAATCAACCGGCTTATTTTCTTTTAAAGCTAAAACCTGATAGCTCCAGTTATAGGGATTACCTCTTAAAATATCGGACGGAACACTGATTACATTACCGGTTTTTGCGATATTTTTTATGACGGTAACTTCATCAACGTAAAACCTGTAAACCGTTATTCTGTTATCGGATATTCTCAGCGCATATTCCCAGTAATTTTCCGGCACAAAAAAACCTTCCGTGTTTTTCAGTGTTATGCTGCAGCCGGTATCCTGTATACCGTTCATATCTATGTATATGTCAAAAACGTCTGCGCCCGTCATATCTGCGTCAATAATAAAATCAACCGATTTATCCGTCTTTCTTACAGTAAAAGATTTTATTATGCCGCTGCTGTTTTCTATTATGTACGAGTCTTGCCCCTGTTTAAAACCGAACTGTTTAAGATAAGGCTGGCCCGGGTCAAAAACAATTTTATTAAGTTCGGCGTCAGGCACCGCTTTGCCTGAAAGTTTGAAAATATTCGAATATGATACGTCAAAAAGAGTAATTGAACGCTGGTCATTTTTTATTATGCCGTCTATGATGGCGGCGCTGCACATATTCTGAAATTCTCCGTATATATTTTCATATAACTCAGAGCCTTTCTGTTCTTCCGTTTCTTTTGCCGCTACCGCTATTTTTAAAACTGTTTTCTGCGCAAGACGCGGTTCGGCAGGCGGTTCGAAAACCGCATATTCTTTTGCATTATTTAAAATAGTTTTACAAGCTTCAAAAGGCAGAATAACATCCGTGTATTTGCTGTTTTTAAAAATTTCAATAACCGAAGACATCAGTCTTTCATCGCGTATACGCTCTTTTGAAAGATATATGGGGATTATCTTTTCTTTTTTTGTCATAAACCAGTTTTCAATATCTTTTGAATTTTTGGGAAAATCTGTATACGGAACAAAAACTACGACTCCGTCTCTTATGTAAACGCCTTTGGGCGTTTCTTCCGGAAATTTTGAGGCGAACCAGCGTATCGAATGTTTTGAAAAATACTTAAAAGTATCCGCAACCGTATAATAATAATCAAAAAACAAACCTGTTTTTTCTTTCTGTAAAAATTTAGCGGCCAAATCGGAATAATCTGACAGAAATCTTTTCAGTTCTTTTGTTATATCAAACGAAAAAGAGTCGTTTATCTTGACAGGAGCTGAAACAAACGGCAGATACGGGTCGGAATCAGAGGTAAGCACCGCTTCCAGTTTGCCGTTTCCGAGAAGTTCTGCGGCGGCTGCCGGCATCTGTTTTGAAGAATCTATTCTGGAACAAAATCCAAAATTTTTTGATGACAGCATTTTTTGTACATTTTTTTGGCTGATGCCTTCGGCTGTCTCAAAAAAGAAAACCACGGCTCTGTCTTTTGCAAAAAGACAGGCGCTGAAAGAAACAACCATAAAAAAAGAAATCAGCAGTTTTTTATTCATAAGTTTAATTATATCATTTTGCGTTTATTTTATTTATACATACAGGTGCAAAAGTTTAAAATATTAAAGCGTATTAATCTAAAATAATTTTTTGCTGCCGGCTGTCTTGATCTGGCCATTGAGGCTGTTTATGTTTTTCAAAATAGTAGTTGCCTATTACAAGGATATCCATTTCGGTATTCATGAAACACTTATAAGCGTCTTCCGGCGTGCAGACTATAGGCTCGCCGCGCACGTTAAAACTTGTATTTATTAAAACAGAGCATTTTGCAATATCTTTAAATTTTGAAATTAATTTATGGTATCTGGAGTTCAGATTTTTGTCCACCGTCTGAAGCCTGGCCGAATAATCTATATGCGTAACGGCAGGTATTTTTGATCTTTTATAATATAATTTATCTTTAACGGTAAAATTATCATAATTTTCAGGCACTTCAAAACAAATATCTTTTTTAACACAGGCTGTCAGCATCATATAAGGAGAATCCGTTTCTACGTCAAAATAATCTTTTGCGTCTTCACTTAGAACAGACGGAGCAAACGGTCTGAAACTTTCTCTGTGTTTTATTTTTAAGTTCATCTTCATCTGCATTTCTGCATTTCTGGGATCGGCAATTATTGACCTGTTTCCCAAAGCTCTCGGACCCCATTCCATCCGGCCCTGAAACCATCCTATTACTTTCCCGTTTGAAATTTCGGAGGCTGTTTTTTCAAGCAGAATATTTTCATCATCAATATATTCGCCAGACGCTTTATATTTTTTAATTACGTTTTCTTCTGTTTCACACGCACAGAATTCAGGACCGAGATAAGAGCCCTGCATAATATCTTTTGTGAGACCGACATCTCTTTTTGAACCGAAATATATGTATTCCGCAGCCAAAGCCGCTCCCAATGCTCCGCCGGCGTCTCCTGCTGCAGGCTGTATCCATACATTTTTAAATATACCGGCTTTCAGAATTTTTGTATTTGAAACGCAGTT
Source organism: Endomicrobiaceae bacterium (assembly GCA_963666965.1). Taxonomy (GTDB): domain Bacteria; phylum Elusimicrobiota; class Endomicrobiia; order Endomicrobiales; family Endomicrobiaceae; genus Proruminimicrobium. Next base: position 409,625 of record OY762939.1, on the reverse strand, counting down.
TAAAGCGACTCCGCCCGCAAGGCATAAATTTTCGCTCTTTGTTATTTCTTTTGCCGTTTTTGCCATTTTGAGAACCGATTCTTCCGTTATCTGCTGGCAGGCAAGAGCGAAATCGCAGTGATTCTGAGCCAATTCGTCGTCCGGCTCTCTTTTTTTAAACCCGAAAAGATTAAACCATTTGGAATTTTCAGTCATTTTCATACCGGTCGAATAATCAAAATAATCCTGATTAAGCCTGCACGAACCGTCTTCATTTATTTTTATGATATTTTCTTTTAATTTATTTTTATATTCTTCAACCGCCGCCGAGTTTATGTTGCCGTAAGGCGCAAGGCCCATCACTTTATATTCTCCGGAATTTACTTTAAAACCGAGATAATAAGTTACGGCCGAATAAAAAAGACCGAGCGAATGAGGGAACGGCTGTTCCTTAAGAAGCGTAATATTATTGTTTTCGCCGTAAGAAATTGAGGCTGTAGCCCATTCTCCTACTCCGTCTATAGTAACAATGGCGGCTTTATCATAAGGCCCTGCAAAAAAAGCGCTTGCCGCATGCGATAAATGATGAGACGGAAATAATATTTTAATTTTTGAAGCGTCGTATTTTTCAACTGAAGCAAGTTCCTGCTCTATGACTCTGTAGAGAAACATTTTTTCTTTCGTCCAAACGGGAACAGCATTTGCAAAAGATTTAAACCCTTTCGGAGCATGCATATAATAGGTCATCATCAGTCTTTCAAATTTAAGCCACGGCTTATCGTAAAAAACTACGGCGTCAAGCTCGTCTATCTTTAAACAGGAACTTTTTAAACAAAATTTCAGCGCGTTTGCCGGAAAAGACGGATCGTGTTTTTGGCGCGTGAAACGTTCTTCCTGGGCGGCGGCGATAATCCGGCCGTCCACAGTTAAAGCTGCCGCAGAATCATGATAAAATGCCGATATTCCTAAAATTTTCATATTATTGTGTTATGTTTATTAAAACTTTCCGCATCATTAAAAACTATTCTGTCTATATTTTTATTTTGCAAAACAGCCTTGCCAAGCATTTCGATGCCGGTTCGGTAAAATACGGCATTTCCTTTTATTATATACGGATATTTAAGCCTGCCTGCTCCGACTTCCGTAATTCTGCTTGCGCATAGTCTAGCACATCTGTTCGAATAATTTAAGTTTATCGCGCCGCAGTATCTTGTAACGGTAATATTTGCGTAAGGAAAATAAACGCTTAGTTTTATTTTTTTTGATTTTTTAATTTTTATTGACCACGGCAAAAGATCAAGCTCGCATCTTTTTATTTTATTTTCAGCCATAAATTCCGAAACGCCGGGCGCATCAATGAAACTTTTTTGAAAATATTCTTTTAAAGTTGCCGGTATTTTTTTTGATTCCAGAATTGTCTGACGGCCGTTTATAACGGTAATTTTCATTTTCCGCTGTTTGTTTTCAATAATGTCAAAAGCGGCAGGATCTTTTCTCTGCTTTGTAAGAAGCCTGCCCGCCACGGGTTCAAGATTTTTATATTTCAGAATAAGCAAAAGAGCGCCCCAGTCGTTAAAAATAACTTCAGCGCGTTTTTTATGTCTGCTTAAAAAAGCAAGCAGTTTATCGGCCTGTTTTATTTTATCGTTTGAAATAAAAGGCAGCACTAAAACAAATCCTGTTTTTCTTTTTAAAGAAAATTTCAAAGCTTTTTCCAAAGTTTTTATATCAGGCATCATATTGACGCAGAATTCGCTGCCGAAATACAGAATATCGGGAGTTTTTATTTTCGCCAATGTTTTTAAATCGTCCGTTAAAAAAGCATATTTCATAATTTGCCGCCGCATAAACAAATGGCAGGATTGCATTTTATTTTTTTAAATTTCATAAGAATTTTTTTTGCAAAGGAAGAGTACTGTTTTTGATTTTTTGATTGTTCGGCCGCATTCAAAAGTTCTTTAATCATTTCAATGCCGGTTACTCCCGTTCCGTTTGCTCCTCTGCTGTCAATTTTAAGAGAAATATTTTTAATATTTTTAAGCTTATAAAGCATACAGATATTGCAGTTAAAACCGAGCGTTTTTGAAAGACTGAACGGTTGCGTTTGAGCATTTGAACTGTATTGTTTTTTTGAAAAACAGTTTAAAAGTTCGCAGCAGCCGGCGCCTGAAGTGGTTATATCATATTTGCGTATATGCAATATCTGCCCTTTAATTATTTTACCCGGTTTTTCCAGGCAATGAAAAAAAGAACAGTATCCGTCTATAAAAAGGCATCCTCCGGTCGAAACGACAAAAACTTCAAATTCAAGTTCGGGATATTTTACGGCCGTCTCTATTATTTCGTCTGCTGTAAGCTGTCTGTCTAAAACTATTCTTGATGCTCCGAATTTCTTATAAAAATCAACGGCGCTGTTATTAACAGCAGAAGCAAGAGTCGATATGGTTATGTTTTTTTTATATTTCAATTTCTTAAGCAAAAGAAGCAGTCCTATATCGTTTACAATAAGACCTTCTATCGATTTTTCAGATTCCGTCTTTTTTATATTTTTGATAAGCCAGGGATATTGTTCTTCGGTATAACAGCCGTTGAAAGTTATATAAGATTTTACGCCTTTTTTGAACAGCTGCCTTGTTTTGGCGGTAAGATCTTTAAAATTTTTAAAATTAACGCCTTCGCCGCGTCTGTTTACAGTAGTAAAAGCAACAGGCCATTTTTTATTAAACAGGCTGTCATAATATCCGCAGTAAACTTCATCTATACCGTCTTTAATTACGGCTGATATTTCATCCTGCGGAGTTAATCCTGTTACAATTTTAAATTTATTTATCATTTTATCTGCTTAAAACGCAGACTCCTTTTTTTATTTTGCAGGCAGGATATGTTTTGCGCAGCTGCCTTTTGAGCGAAGAATAAGATTTAAAATCCGTCAGCTTTATTTTTGTTTTTGCCGTGCAAAAAGCCATGCACGGGACTGCCGCGCCGCCCGGAAGAATATCAACGGGAAAATTTTTTGAACAGTCGTTATAATTAAAATTCAAAATATTGTCTTTCATCCAGATTTCCTGTTTTTTGTCAAACATCCCTTTCAAAAAATGACCGCAGTATGAAGATATTATTTCAAATCCTTGCTTTTTGAACGCGGAACATAAAGAAAAAACACCGTCTCCGCAGTTTATAAATTTTTGATGGTTTGTTGAATCAAGCGCTATTCTTATCTGTTTGATTCCGTATTTTTTTAAAATGACGGCGGCTTTAACGAAATCTTCGGTTTTAAAGCCCGTATATAAAGTGATTGAAGCAATTATATTAGTTTTCTGTTTTTTAAGAAATTTAATATTTTCTGTTATCATTCTTCTGTTTTTTTGCGAAGAATTTAAATAGGCTCCTATATTCCATACAACAGCAATATTTTTTGAACCGGCAAAATATGCCATATTTTTTTTGGAAGACGCCAAATTAGAATAAATTCTTACAAAACCCTCATAGCATTTTAAATAACCCGCTATAAGCGCAAAATCTTTTGCGGCAGTCGGTTCGCCTCCGAGTATCCCCAAAGAAGGTTTTGTTTGCTTATATGATTTATTTATGTGGTCAATATATTTTTTAACATCGGCAAAAGACATTTCCCGCCGCTTTGTTTTAAATGCGGGCGGAACAAAACAAAATTTACAGTTGGCGAAACATTTTGAAGTTAAAATAAAATTCATTGTTTTATATTCTTTAAAATAAAAATTTCCTTGGCTGTAAGCTGTTTTTTGTTAACGTCTATATTTAAGTCAGCTCTCATTTTAGCAAATAACCTTATAAATCGGGGCTGTGTCATGCCTTTCGGCAAAAACATAAAATTATCGGGATTATATTTTGAATATTTTTTTATAAATGCACTGTAGAGAAACATCTGTCCGCGGTCAAATACGTCCGCCTGCAAACCGGCAGGCTGTCTTTCTGTTTTTACAAGCCTGTTTTTATATTCGCTCAATATTTTTAATCCGTAATACGGCGTTAAAAGCCATAATTGTATCCGCGAGCCGGCTTTTTTTATAAGTCCGGCAAGCTTGGCTGTTTTAATAATATCGCTTTTATTTTCAAAAGGAATTCCCGTCATAAAAGAACATGTGGTTTTAAAACCTGCATCAATTTCTTTTTTAACTGTATCTAAAATAAATTCATTTGTCTTTGCCATTTTTTTATCAAGGCCCTGCCTGACTTTTACGCTTCCGGATTCTATTCCGTGATAAATATGACGGCAGCCGGCTTCATGCAGATATCTTAAAATATCTGCGTCAATCGAATCTATCCTTGCAAGACAGCCCCATTGCAGCCGTAAAGGTTTTATTTTTAAGCAAAGTTCTTTAAGCCATTTCTTATTTAAAGTAAGACAGTCGTCTCCAAATACAAATTTTTTTATGCCGTATTTTGTCTTTAAAATTTTAAGCTGATCCGCTATGCTTTGCGGATTTTTTCTTCTTTGCATTTGCCAGATTTCGTTGCCGGAACAAAATTTGCATTTATACGCGCAGCCTCTGGACGCCGTCAGCCATACATTAGCGCTGTTTTTTAAACTTTTTGATATGAGCTTAAATTCAGGGCTCGGCAGCTCGTCTATATTCATAAGTTTTCTGTCTTTATTACTGACGATAACGCCGTTTTTTGATAAATATGATATGCCGTCTATTTTATCAGTCTTTTCTTTATTTTTAATACAGGTTAAAAGTTCCGCAAGAGTCTTTTCGCCTTCTCCCCTTATTACAAAATCAGCTTTTGAAAGTTTTAAAATAATGTCGGGAGCAAGGCTCGCCATAACGCCGCCTATTATTACCGGTATATTTGTTTTTTGTTTGATAAGAGCCGACAGCTCGCATACAAACGGCATCTGGACGGCATTGCATGTTATACAGACTGTCTGAGGTTTTTGCTTTAGAATCATCTTAAAGCTTTTTTCAAGAATACCGTCAATTTCAAATTTATTTTTTATTTCAAAATTCAAATCGGTTATTTGTGTATTTTTAAAACCGTTTTTTATAAGATAGGCCGCAAGTTCCGTAAGATTTACGGGCGGATAATTTATAAAACTCCATAATGGATTTACTATAACTATTTTCAAACGGTCAGCCTCTTTATTGCTTTAATTTTACTTATAAGTTTTTTTATTTTATCGTTTTTCATTTTGCCGCCGGTCAATTGTTCGGCTTTTTTAAAACTGCCCGTAAGAGCGTGCTGGAGAGCTGTTCTTTTATATAATTTTTCAAGCAGAGCTTGGTATATTTTCTTTTCGCCCGGCTCGGCCGTCTTTATAAATTTGACAAGCGTTTTTTCATAAGGGCTCGAGTTGTAACCGTGTTGTTTGTCTAAAGTAATATTTGAGCCGGTGTTTTTATAATATATGCTGCCCGGTTTGTTACTGTAACAAAGTTTGAACTTGGAAGCTATGCGAAGCCACATATCAAAATCTTCTCCGTAGGCATTAGTTTTGAAGCGTGATATTGCGGCAGTTCCGAAAAGGCCTGTTTTTTTAAAAACGCTTTTATGAACGGCAACAGACGATATATGCACGAAAAAATTGTTTTTTGAAACCGCCTGTAAAAAATTTTTAACTATAAAATCGTTTTTTTTGCCGAGACTTTTTATTTCGGTTTTTTTACTGCTTAATACTTTTTTATAAGCTGCGGCAAAAAATTTAATTTCTTTGTATTTGCGCGTAACGGCATAAATGTTTTTAAGAAAACCGTTAAGATATTCGTCATCGGCGTCTAGAAAAGTTATATAATCGCCTTTCGCTTTCTTTATCCCGGCATTTCTTGCGTAACTTGCTCCGCGGTTTCTTTTTAAACTGTATATCCTTATCCTTTTATCTTTTATCTTCCTTATTTCGCTTATGCTCCCGTCCGTAGATCCGTCGTCAATTATTATCAATTCAAAATCTTCAAAATTCTGCGAAAGAACAGACTTAACGGCTCTTGTGACATATTTCTCTTTATTGTATACAGGCATTATTACCGAAAATATAGGAGCTTTTTTCACTGGCAAACTCCGTGTTTTTGGTTTTGAAAACAAGTGCGGCAAAACCCTTTCGGCTTTTTTACATTCAAAACTTTTTTTCTGTAATTTATCATTGCCGGACCGTTCCACATTTCAAGTATTGAATCATATTTTTTATTTTCCAGCTTATCTGGGCACCGGCAGTCCGGAGAATAAAATTTATCGTCTATTGATATCCTTAAAAACGGAATTTTACAGAAAGAATTCCGGCTTTGCTTTTTGTTTTGTTTTTCGGCGCTTAAAGGCATATGATTAAAAAGATGTATTCCAGCCGCGGAAGCCTGTTTTTCATATAAAGGCATTGCTTCATTTAATTCTTTTATTATTTTTTTATCGCGGATACCGTCAAAAAAATTTTCAGATTTGTGCGGGAGACTGCCTGTAACGGCAGAAAGTATGAGAGTATCAAATTTATGGCACGAGGCAAATTTTATCATTTCGCCTATCTGTTTATAGTTTCTTTTCATGACAACCATATTTACCGCCGTTTGGACTTGCGATTTTTTCTGTTTTTTCACTTTATTAAAAAAGTTTATGTTCTCTTTTAATTTTTCAAAATCAGAGCCCTGTCTTATGGCCTGGTAATCTTCTTTAAAAGGAGAATCTATTGAAAAAATAAGATTGATATTGCCTTCGGCTATCATTTCGGCGGTCTTTTTATTTATTAAAAGGCCGTTGGTAAATAAATCAACTTTAACTTTATGTTTTACGGCTTGTTTTAAAATCGTATTTATTCTTTTATCAAGAAAAACTTCGCCGCCCTGCAATATCAGAAGCTGAAGATACGGCATAAGCTTTATAAGTTCTTTAAATTTTGCATCTGATAGTTTATATTTGCCGCCTCTTACGCCGCACATTATGCATTTTAAATTGCATTCTGAATTTAAAAGAATGTGAATCTGGCGCGGATAGGAATCCAAAATAATTTTGCCTTCGGCCGTTTCACGCTCGTTTAAAATCAGATTCTTTAGTTTTTTGTCCTGCATTATTTTTTTTAACATTTTAAGATAATCTTTTTAAAATTTCAGATTTTTTTATTAACGCTTTTATTTTATAAAATCTTTTGCTTTTAGCAACGCTTTTTGACAAAACTTTGTAAGCTTTCCTGTATTCTCCTCTTTCAAGAAAACGTATGGCGACTTTTTCGTAAAGCTGGTTTAGAAGTCTGCCTAATGCCGTTTTTTCAGCCTTGTTTTTTGATGCATTTATAAAATCAATGAGCGTTTTTTCATAAAACGAATAATCGATATTGATTTTTTTATCGGTGCTGTTTGTAACGCTGCCGGCAATATTTCTGTAATAAACACAGCCGGGCTTATTTGAATATGCCAATTTATATTTTTCGGATATTCTCAAATATAAATCGGAATCTTCGCTTATTACGCTGTTTACCGCGCCGCCTTTATAAGAACTTTGAAACAGACCTATATCGTCAAAGACCCTTTTTGCGACCGCTATGCTTGAAATATGAAAGAAGAATTTATAATTTATCATTTTAAGCATTACGTTTTTTATCGCAAGATCTTTTTTAAAGCCGAATCTTTTATGGGTTTTAACGCCTTTTTTATCGACAAACAAAAATGAAGCCGCAAAAAATTTAAATCCTTTGTATTTTTTTATAAGTCTGTTTATTTCTTCTAAAAAACCGTTAAGATATTCGTCATCGGCGTCTAGAAAAGTTATATAATCGCCTTTCGCTTTCTTTATCCCGGCATTTCTTGCGTAACTTGCTCCGCGGTTTCTTTTTAAACTGTATATCCTTATCCTTTTATCTTTTATCTTCCTTATTTCACTTATGCTCCCGTCCGTAGATCCGTCGTCAATTATTATCAATTCAAAATCTTCAAAATTCTGCGAAAGAACAGACTTAACGGCTCTTGTGACATATTTCTCTTTATTGTATACAGGCATTATTACCGAAAATATAGGAGCTTTATTTTTATGGTTCATATGCAAACCTTATATGACAGCGCATGTTTTATTTGTTCGGCAGGTTTTGCCGATTTCATTTTCATATTTTCTATATGACAGTAACGGCATACTTTTAAATATTTTTTGCTTTTTAAAAAATCTAAATCCTTTAGTATTTTTTTATTATTTATTAAATTGACGGACTCGTCAAAAGAAGAAGGAACTGCCTGAAGCGACAGCGCATGCGCCGCAAAAGGACAGATATAAAAGCGGCCGTTTTTAACGGTATTGAAATTTTTTATGAAACAATTGATGAAATTTAAAACCGCCGTTTTCTCGCCTCTGTCTTTAATTGAGCCGCATTTAATCCAGGCGCCTGCGGCAACGGCTAAAAAGTATTCTTCTTTCAATGACTGCCTGACAATGACGTTCAATCTGCTTGCTTTAAGGTTATAATCTGATACCGTAAAAATAATTTGATATTTTTTCATTAAAGAAACAAGCTGTTTATCGGGTACTGCCGTTCCGTTTGTTATTATCTCGACGGCTTTTATTTTATTTTTCAATTTTGAACCGCATATTTTTTTAATATAGGAGCATATCTGGCTGTTAAGAAGAGGTTCTCCTCCTATCAGACGCAGAATATTGATCTGATCGTAACACTTAATAATATTTTTAAGCGCTTTTATCTGTTTGTTTAAATTTTCATGAGCGGGATTTTTATAATACTGCATAAGATTTGCGCAGTTTTTGCATTTTAAACTGCATTTTTCGGTTATTACAAGTTCAAGATAAGGCAGTATTTTTATGCCGTGAGGCGCCGTAAACTGATAATTGACGCACAGATTATAAAAAGCCGGAAATGCAATCTGAAAATATTTCCCGTAATCGTCTGCACAAAGAGAATCTATATTATAAAAACAATCGTAATAAAAAATATAGTTTTTGCAGCCTGATTTTAAAACAATTTGCTCGGCTTTTTTAAAAAGACTGTTCGGACAGCATATAACAACAGTATATTTTTTAAGATCGCCTGCGGCTATTTGTTTGATATTTAATAAATCGGATTTTTGTTCGATTGCGCAAAAAGCTTTGGGAATTATTTTTTTGGATGAAAGATATTCAAATGTCTTTTCTAAAAAAACACCGTCTCCAAAAAGAGCCAGTCTGCATTTATTTTTTAGAATTTTATCTTCTAAAAATTTTTGTTCCCGTTTTGTTTTTTTATTAAAAAGCACCCCAAACATTCTGCCTCTTGAAAATAAAATTTTATACAAGCCTGCATTTAGGATCCGTCAAATAATTTATTCTTTCACGTTTTTTCAGAAGTTCTCCTATTTTATCGTCCACAAGAACATCTGATTTTTTTACGGGCCTTATTAAACTTATGCCGTCCATCGTTTTGCATCTGCTCAGTGCAACATAAAGCTGCCCGTGCGCAAAAGCGCCCCAGCCGAGATCAATCATTACATTGTCAAATGTTTTGCCCTGGCTTTTATGTATTGTAACAGCCCAGGCAAGTTTCATGGGATACTGCGAAAATGAACCCTTTTTTTCCGTATCTATCTGTTTTAAATCTTCATTCCATTTGTATTTGAAAAGCTCCCACTTATAAGGTTCGACAGGCTCTGTTTTTCCGTTTTCAAGACGGACAAATACAATATCCGTATCTGTTTTTAAGGATTTTTCTATCGATGTTATAACGCCGAGCGTGCCGTTAACCCATCTGTTTTTGGAATCATTGTTAAGCATCATTATCTGGGCGCCGGGTTTTAATTTAAGCTCGTAATTGGCGGGGAAAGCCTTCATATTTTCCACGTCTTCCGTTTCAGCGGTAAAATTTTTCTCTTCTCCGGGCAGCTGCCTTAGATATTTTTCATTATAAGCTTCGGCAAATTTATTTGTAGTAGTCAAATAGACTGAAAGTTTTTTGCCCGTAAAGTTTTTGCCTACTCTTTTATTTAAAATTTCCATGGTTTTGTCGCTGACCTGATTATTTCTGACCGCATTTAAAACATCTATAAAGTCGTTATCGACGTGTCTGTATATTTTTTTAAATTCAATAATATGGCAGAATGTTTCCTGAAGACTTTTTGCGCTGAAAAAATAAGGACTGTCGTAATAACCTTTAAAAAGATATTGTTCGTCCTCGGTTACAACAGGCGGCAACTGGTGCAAATCACCTATAAACACCATTTGAACTCCGCCAAACGGAAGTTTTGAGAATTTTCCGTTAAGGCGTAAAAATTTGTCGATACAGTCGAGCAAATCTGCTCTGAGCATTGACGCCTCATCTATGACAACGGTATCTATCTCTTTATACATTGTACTGTTTTTCTTTTTTGATACTTTGGCAAGAGTAATATCTGTTTTAAATTTAAAAAAAGAATGGATTGTTTCTCCGCCCGCATTTAAAGCAGCAACACCTGTCGGGGCAAGTACTACGGTCATTTTAGAGCTTTTTCTTATACATTCTTTAAGAAATGTAGTTTTGCCTGTACCGGCTTTGCCAGTAATAAAAATATTATCATTAGTTTGAGCTATTAATTCTTGAGCTCTTATGAAATCTTCATTTAATTCTATTATCATTTATTGAATCCGTATTATTTTTTATTTTACAGTGCTTTTTTCTTGTTTTTTAACGTTATCCACAACTTGTCAACAAATTTAATTTTTTTTATGTTTTTTGTTATCAATTATAAAAGTGTTTTATTTTTCAAATGTTTTTTGATTAGATTATTCATAAAAACTTAACATATTATTGATATTTATGGCAGTTTATACACAATCACTGCCTATTTTTTCAACATTATGGCAATTCTTTCCAATTCCTGCAGATTTGAGTATTCAAAAACAAGTTTTCCTTTCTTGCCGTTTCCTGTTATTACAACCTTTGTTCCGAAAAGCCTTTGAAGTTCTTCAGTAAGATTAACAATTTCAATATCCTGACCAGAAAAACGTTCTTTAGATATCTTTCCCTTTTTATTTGTTGAAACTGCTGATTCTATTTCTCTTACGGTTAAGCCGTTTTCTAATATTTGATTTACAAGCTCTCTTATTTTCTGTTCATCTTCTATACCCGCCAGCATTCTCCCGTGACCTGACGATATTTTCCCGGCAGAAATCAAATCCTGAACATCCGACGGTAAATTGAGAAGTCTCATCGTATTTGTTACGGCAGATCTTGATTTTTTTACAACTTGTGAGATCTGATCCTGAGTATATTGGTATTCCTGCTGATATTTTTTATAAGCAAGCGCTTCCTCTATAGGATTTAAATCTTCTCTCTGAAGATTTTCGGCAAGAGCCAGATCAAGCCTTTCTCTGTCTGAAGCCGAATTTGAAATTATGGCTTTTATTTCTTTAAGACCGGCAATCTTTGATGCTCTTAATCTTCTTTCACCGGCAATAAGTTCATATTCTCCGGGAACTATAGATTTTGTGACGATTATAGGTTCAATAAGCCCGTTTTCTTTGATTGAATCGGCAAGTTCCTGCAGTTTCACTTCATTGAAAAATTTACGCGGCTGCTGGCTGTTCGGCTTTATTTTATTAATTCCTATATTAATGAAATTACCGGCCGTTTCATTAGATTTATTTGTAGTAAGCGGCGATAATATGGCATCAAGGCCTCTTCCCAATTTTTGTTTTGACATTATTTTGTCTCCTCTGGTAAATTTTGTTTTGATAAAAATTCCCATGCGAGGTCAAGATAAGATTCCGTTCCTTTGCATGATTTATCATATATCATGATCGGTTTGCCGAAACTGGGTGCTTCAGCAAGTTTTACCGTTCTCGGTATTTTTGTTTTATATACTTTATCCCCGAAATGTTTAGTAACTTCTTCGGCAACCTGATGCGATAAATTTGTCTGGCTGTTAAACATTGTAAACAAAACGCCTTCTAATTCAAGATTGTAATGCTGCATCAGCGCAAATATTGTTTTTGAAAGCTGACCCAAACCTTGTAAAGCAAAAAATTCGCATTGCATAGGAATCATAACTGTATCGGCGGCAACAAGAGCATTTATTGTCAATAAACCTAAAGAAGGGGGACAGTCTATAATAATGTATTTATAAACTTTTTGAAACTTTTCCAAAGCCATTTTAAGTTTTTCTTCACGATGCGCAAGATTGACAAGCTCTATTTCAGCTCCGCTTAAATCAACAGTGGCCGGCGCTATATCAAGCCAGTCGACTTCTGTAGTAACTAAAACGTCTTCCAGCGCAACTTCATCTATCAGAACATTATAAATAGATTTATTTATAACATTTTGATCGATTCCAAGACCGCTTGTTGTATTAGATTGCGGGTCCATATCGATTAAAAGACATTCCTGCCCGAGATGCGCTAAACTTGCGGCTAAATTTATAGCCGTTGTTGTTTTGCCCACACCGCCTTTTTGATTTGCAATCGCTATAACTTTGCTCATAGTCAAACCTCTGTTTTATATTAATAAAGTATGTAAAAACCTTTCCATGCCGCTGTGAGTTTTAGCTGTTGTTTTTTTTGCATGGCAATGTTTTGTACATGTTTTATCGTTAAAATTTAATATATCTCTTCTATATTCAACCATTACATCCGAATTCCATAAATCATTAAGAGTATTTGCATTTATGTTGCCGATAACAACAGAGCAAAAATATGTCGGCACAACATCTCCTTTCGGCAATATTCTGACCTGCTGCCAGGGTACTAAACAAATACTGTCATTTTTTATCTCCGGTTCGGCGCCAATTAATTGATTTTGCCCAGAAAAATCCATATTCAAAATTTGCCTCATGCCTTCATCAATCATACAGTTAATATCGTGTTCAGAGGCATAAGACATAGCTTCTTTTAAATTTTTTTGCAATCCGGCTTTCATTTCAATTGTTCCATGTGAAACAATATCAAATTCGCTGTGTGTTGAATCTGTTTTAAAAAATATCTCATTTATATTATATTCTTTTATAAAATAAAGCATATCATTAAGATGTTTATAATTATCCTTCAACACAATATAATATATTCTTAAAAAACCTTTTGAATTATATTCCTGCCTGTATTTATTTAAAATCTTTATTTTTTTTATGAGCGTCTCATAATTTGCTTTTTTTCTTATTTTTTCATAAATTTCTTTTGAATGCCCATCGACAGACAATACAAGATTAACATCGTATTGTGCTATTTTTTTAATTATATTTTCTGTGAGCAACAATCCGTTTGTTATAAGTATTTGTTTAATCCCGAGAAAATGCGCCAAATCCATAAAATATTCAAAATCGGGATGCATTAGCGGTTCTCCGCCGCCTGACCACTCCACTGTAATAAGCTGAGGATTATTTTTTAGCGTATTTTCAATAATCTTTTTATCCAGCATTGTCCCGTTATGATAATCCTTAAAATTACAGACTATACAATTTAAATTGCATATATTTGTCAACAAAATTTGAACCGAAAGCGGCTTAGACTCTAAAACTGTTTTTCTGTCTAACAGTTCATTTAAATTTGTTATGTAATTTTGGAGCTTAATATCAATCAATTCTTGCTTGTTATATTTCATCTTTTTCAAATTTTACCGATATTTTTATTTTCTCGCCTGTTTCTGACATAAAATAAGAATTTCCCTTGTCACCGCACTGCATAGCTCTTAAAAAATTCAGCCATTGTCTTGCCGTCATAGTTTGATTTAAATTTATATTAGACAAACTTGTCAGCTCTTTTAATGAAAAATACCGTCTTTGCCCTTGTGTTTTAATAATACTGTAACGATTGTATATCAAATCGGGCATATGTTTTTTTAATATTTCTATAAGTTTATTTTGACATTTTAACTCTATATCTTTTGCCGTGTCATAATCCGATGTTTGAATTTTCTCTTGGTAAATTATATCTCCGTGATCTATTTTTTCATCCATTAAATGCACTGTTACTCCTGCAGAAATATTGTTAATGATACTGAAAGTTATAGGTGCTGCTCCGCATGCGTAAGGCATAATGCCAAAATGAAAATTTATACATCTTGTATTTTTTACCAACTTCTCAGGAAAAATCTGAGAACATAGTGAAAAAACAAGATCGTATCGTTCAGATATCTCATTTTCCTGCTCTTTAATATTGACAGGTTTATAAAATTCTGTTTGTCTGTGCCCGATATTATATGTAAAAGCATAGTCAAACTGAACTTTCCCTGCAAACTGCCCGTCGACAATCTGCCTAAATTGTTCAACTATAAATAAATCATCTATTAAAGCTAATATTTTCATGTTTTATACTCGGACTGTTTATGTTTCACATGAAACATTATAACTTATTATTTAAATTTTTTGCAAATTGTTTTAATTTTAATAATTCGTCATAATTTTTATTTGTTGACATAAAATATGTATTATTTTGACATAGCGGGTCATTTTTAAGAGCATCATCGATAAACGCCCAGCTTGCAGTATACGGAATGGGGCTGTATTCGGAAAGAGAGATTCTTGCTCCCAGATCATGCGCAAATTTTATTGAATCTTTTATATTTGATATGTTTTGGTTATGCATCCCTACCAACAAATAAACGGTATACTCCCCGTTTTTATATCCGGCATGCCTTAAAATTTTAATTGAGGCCTTAAAATCTTCACTTGTTATTTTATGATCACTATATCTCTGCTCATACGGGTCTGCCGTTTCTAAACTAAATCTTGGGTTTATAAGTTTCACATGAAACATTAATTCAGCCAGTTCTTCGTCTAAAAATTTTGCATGCAATCCATTTGGCGTGTGAAAATTAAATCTTTTATTATCATTTAATATTTCTTTAAATAAAATTTTTATGTGTTTATTTGCATTATACAACAATGCGTCGTCATAAAAAACAATATTATTTATTTTTTTTGAATTGATTAATTCATATATTTCGTCTTTTATAACATGTGGTGATTTAAAGGAATGTTGTTTGTTATTTAGTATTTTCTGAGCACAGTAAGAACAATTAAACGGACATCCTATATTTGTTCTTAAGGCGGCATATTCTAATTTCTTATAAAAAGAATAGTCCGGCATGGGGAAATTTGAAAATTCGCCGCTTATATTCCCTATGTCAATACCATATTTGTTTAATGCAGACCCCAATGAACAAAAACCGCCTGACACAACGTCATCTATATAAGGAATATTTTGAGCATGTTCTGAACATAATGTGGCATAAACGCCGCCGAGTATTATGGGGACATCGGGAAATATTTTTTTCAAACTTGCGGCAGCCTCAATAACTCCAAAATACCAATAAGTCATAATTGATCCCATTATTATAACATCCGGTCTGTCCGCTGTATTAAGATATTCTTCCGCAATATCTTTAGGGATTCCAAAACGATAATAATTTCTTTTTATATTTTCTATAACTTTTGGTTTAGGGAATTCTTCTTTAAGATAATGGCCGCAACCGTATTCATCTGACTCTGTATTTTCAATAAGACTTGACAGCCTGTCCATATAATCAAACAAACTCACCTGTATATTTTGTTTCTTTAATACTGAGGACAAATATAACAATGCCAGAGGCTTAGCCCATAAATCATAGGCCGAAAAATCGTAAACAGGAGGATTTATTAATAGAATTTTTTTCATTTTATTTAATACTCAATGTTTCATGTGAAACTTTTATTAATGATTCTATATCCAGCTTGACTTTATAAAGCCCGTGCTGTGATACTACAATCAAATTGTCTTTACCGTTGTCAAATCTGGCTTCTCTTAACATACAGCCGATGAAATTATGCCATATCTTTCTGTCTGATCCGTCCATTAGAAATATATCAACATCTCCTTTTATATAAGACGGAGCTATAATAATATTTAAATCTTCATCATAAGTAATGTCTTTGACAGTATAATTTGTTTTTATCTTACGCTTAAGCTTATATGTAATAGCATCATAAACATAAATTCTCCCGTTTTGGTGGGCTGCAAGATAAATTTCTTTATTTCTGTTCGAAATTTGTATATACCCCTGTAAAGAAGGAGCCTCTATATTACTAATTTTATTTGTATCCATAGAATATTCAATAAAATATTTCTGGTCAAGCCAAAAACTTATAAGACATGAATTTCTGAATTTATTTATAACGCTGCAGTCTATCATACGGGGAATCGGCAAAGATTTTTTTATATCCAAAGTATTTATATCAAGATCATAAAGCATGCCTTTCTCTAAGATTACAAGAATATTACTGTCAGTATGTACTATTCTGCTGCCAAAAAAAGCGTCATTTTCTTCGGTCGATAATATTTTTTTATTTTTGATTTTGAAATTATCATTTAAAACAATAAATTCTCCTGTAACGCCGTCATAATAATAAAATTCATGCCTTATATTATTATACGCAAATCCGTCAAACATTCCTTCGCAAACAACACTTTGCCTGCTTATACGGCCGTTTTTGTCTAATATAACTATTTCTTTTTTATCTTTATCATTCATGACAATGCTGCCGTCGTTTTTAGAGATAATAGTGCATAAATTTCCGTTCGTTATTAAATTTTTTTGATTAGTTATCACTTGTTCTATATTTATCACGGCAATAAAAATAACTGTAACACACAAATTTATTATTAAAGCAGAAATAATTTTTTTTAAAAGTTTAAAATTGCCGGATATATAGTTTAGAATATGAGAAATAAACAAAATATCGGCAATAACCGGAATAATTAAAACCGGTTTTAGAAGTTTGTTGTCTTTCTCAATATATATATTAATGAAAAAAAGTATAAAAGATATGCCGAATAATGCGGTTATATGAATCGTTTTATATTCAATAATACCGTTAACGAGCAACAGTATATATGCGAGCGTTATAATAAACATATTTATTATTATTTCACAAATTTTGTCTTTGCATAACAAATACGTTGCCGCCATTAAAACTGTTGATGTAATTAAATACATACAAATGTATTGAAAATAAACAAAAAAAGCAAGCAGATATTTCCATGCCAAGAGATAAAAACCCAAAACATTAAAGAACAGATTTCTTGATTCTGAAATTGAACTAAAATTAAGAAAAGATACTATAGACGGAAATACATTTTCGAAAATACTGTATTTTGCATTCAGATAAAGAAATATTACTGATGCCGATATTATTATTGAAATTATTCGCGCAAAATAAAAAAAACTTTTATAGAGGACGGTTTTGTTCATTTATAACTCTTTGATCTTTCATTTATATATAAGAAAATTTAATATATACGGCAAATTAATTTTTATTTAAGTTAAAAAATTCGCTTATATTACTGCAGATTTTATCAGCTTGCCTTAAATACTGTTCCGGCAGACTTGTTGTAACCGCCATGCAATACATTTCTGCGGCTTTTGCGGCTTTTATGCCGTGAGGAGCATTTTCAATAACCATACATTGAGCGGGCTGAAGATTTAAAAGCTCAGCCGCTTTTAAATAAGGTTCCGGATGGGGTTTGCCTATTTTAACTATATCGCTTGAAACTATAACGTCAAATAAATTTAAAATCGAAGACGGAAGCATGTTTACCGCATCTTCTTTTCTTGAACCTGTAACTATCGCTATTTTATATCCATGTTTTTTTAAATAATTTAAAATTTCTTCCGTGCCTGAAAATATATAAGGCTTAAAATATTTATTAAATATTTCTGTTCTTTCTTTTGTAATTTTTTCTACCTGCTGATTATTTATTTCCCGATTATTATTTTTAAAAAAATATTCGACGCAGAATTCGCTTTTTTCTCCTTCTTTTTCATATATTTCAAAAGGAGTTACTCTTATTCCGTATTTTCTCATCGTCTCAAACCATGAAATAAAATGATACGGCATTGAGTCGACCAGAACGCCGTCCATATCAAATAATACAGCTTTAAATTTTTCCATTCTATTTTAAATTCTATAATCCGAGCGCGGTTTTTTTGTCTACTATATTAACGCCGTTTGATTTAAGAATCGATATTGCCTTATCTATATTTTCAAATTTAAAAACCATAAGAGCTTTATCTGTGGCTTTTTCTACAAAGCCGTACATATACTCAACGTTTATATCGTTATCCGCCAATATTTTCAACGCTTTTGCAAGTCCGCCCGGCTCATCGGACACTTCAACGGCAACTATTTCGGCAGCCGTCGCGATAAAACCGTTTTTCTTCAATACTTCTTTGGCTTCTTCCGGTTTATCCAAAACTACTCTGAGTATTCCGAATTCCGGACTTTCTGCAATAGTAAGCGCTCTTATATTTATTTTATTTTCTCCCAGGATGGCGCAAACGTCGGCAAGTCTTCCTTTTGTGTTTTCAATAAAAATAGATATCTGGTTTATTTTCATAAGATTCTCCTTATAAACTTCTTTTATCTATGACTCTTTTCGCTTTGCCTTCGCTTCTTTCTATCGTTTTTCTTTCTACAAGTTTTATATTTGCGCCTATTCCGAGAATATTTTCTATGCTCTTTGTTATCTTTTGTTTCAAATCGGACATAACTTTCATCTCGTCGCTAAATACTTTTTCGTCAACTTCAACCCATACTTCAAGGCAATCCATCTGTTCTTTTCTGTCAACAACTATAAGATAATTGGGCAGTATATCTTCAACCTGCAAAAGGGCATATTCCACCTGAGTCGGGAACACGTTTATGCCTCTTACTACTATCATATCGTCGGTTCTTCCCGTTATTTTTGAAGTTCTCGGCGCCGTTCTTCCGCATTTACATTTTTCATGAGTTATCGTGACAATATCTCTTGTTCTGTATCTCAATAAAGGAATAGCCTGTTTCGTCAGCGTCGTAATAACAAGTTCGCCTGGTTCTCCGTCTTTAACAGGTTTATTCGTATCTGGATCTATAACTTCCGGATAAAAAACATCCGACCATATATGAAGTCCTTCTTTATATGTGCATTCCTGTGAAACTCCCGGTCCCGATATTTCCGATAAACCGTATATATCCGTTGCGATAAGGCCTAGAGAATCTTCTATTGATTTTCTCATACCTTCACTCCACGGTTCTGCTCCGAAAATTCCTATCTCCCAGCTGCTCTTTCTCGGATCTAAACCCATTTCTTTCATCTCTTCGGCTATATACATCGCATAGCTTGGCGTACATGCCAAAATTCTAGGTTTAAAATCCTGCATAAGTTTTATCTGTCTTCTTGTCTGTCCCGAAGACATCGGCATTATTGTAAGCCCTAATTTCAAAGCTCCGTAATGAAGACCGAGCCCGCCTGTAAAAAGACCGTAGCCGTATGCAACCTGTATCATATCGCCTTTGTTTCCGCCAGCACACGCTATTGATCTTGCAACGCATTCGGACCATAATTCCAAATCATCCTTTGTATAACCTACAACAGTCGGATTTCCGGTCGTTCCGCTTGAAACATGAATTTCAGCGACGTCTTTTATATCTTTTGAAAAAAGTCCGAACGGATATGCGTCTCTTAAATCGTCTTTCGGAGTAAACGGCAGTTTTGATATGTCTTCTATGCTTTTAATATCTGAAGGTTTTACTCCCAGTTCATCCATCTTTGATTTGTATACCGATGAATTTTTGTAAACATAGTCAACAAGTTTAACAAGTCTTTCCGACTGAATTTTTTTTAACTCTTCTTTTCCGGCGCATTCCATTTTTTCATTAAAAATCATTTTTGCCCTCTCTAATGCTTATTTGCTCTTGCCGCCCTGAAAATTTCAAAATTCTTTTCCGTATTTTTACCTTTAAAAACTTCCGTCATGGCTTTCAGCCAGCTTTCTTCCGTCAAATCAAGATGTCTTGACAGAACGCCTAGCATATAAGTATTTATATATTTTTTATCGGACAGATCCTTATCGGCCTGTAAAAATTCATTAAGAAGATCAACGCCGTCTTTTTTAAGCATATCGGCCATTCTGTCATGTTCTCCTTTATGAAACGGAACGAGAAAATCCGCCTGAGCCTTTTCAATAATCGGCGAAAAAACTTCTTTGCCGAATCTCAGGTGCGATTCAACCGAACCGCCTCTCTGGGCCATTCCGTGCACTTCAGATTTTTTAGCGTGAAATCCGTCGAACATTGCAGCTCTTCCAACGATTTCAGACGCCGTAAGAATTCCCTGTCCGCCCGTTCCGCAGAATAATATATTTACGGTTTTCATATTTTTACCTCTTTTTTCTTAGCAGCTTTTTTTATTCGACGACTCTAATGCGCCGAACTTGCACATTGCAACGCAGACATCGCAGCCTGCACATAACGCTTCGTTTAACTGAATATTTCCATTTTCATCTTTAAAAATCGCCGGACAGTCAACGCTTATGCACATATAACATTTTTTGCATTTTGCCGCGTCGAATTTGGGAGCGGGCATTTTTGTCTTATCTATAAGTTTACATAAAGAATATCTCACTATCAAAACAGAAAGTTGGTCTTTCGGAAGCAGCTCTTTAAGTTTTTTATCCATCGTATCGCTCGACTGGTCTATAACTTCAACATGATCAGCTCCGCATGCTTTGCACAAAGCGACTAAATCAAGTTTTTTTGTTTTTTCGCCTTTAGCTGTTACTCCCGTGGCAGGGTTCGGCTGCGCGCCGGTCATTCCGGTTGTTCCGTTATCCAAAATCAAAAGGACGCCTTTGCCTTTATTGTATGCCGCATTTATCAAACCTGTTATTCCTGAATGAACAAACGTTGAATCGCCTAAAACTCCGACAACTTTATCATGTCCTATAAATTTTGAAAAACTTTCAAATACGGTTACGCTGGCTCCCATACATATAGTCGAATGAAGCGCCGAAAGGGGAGGAAGCGAACCTAAAGTGTAACAGCCTATATCTCCGCTCACGGTAACTTTTGCTTTTCTTAAAGCCACAAAAACAGCTCTGTGCGGACAGCCCGGGCACAAAACCGGTTTTTTTGAAGAGCCGGGATAATCTTTTTTGGGGGTTCCTTCTATAACATCTTTTATATTTTCCGGCCTTAATTCTCCGACTCTGTAAGTGTAATGTTTGCCGCTGCATTTGATTCCCATCTGCAGAAGATGTTCCTCGATAAAAGGTTCGCTTTCTTCAACAACGGCTATCTTTTCAACCTGCGAAGCAAATTCTTTTATTTTCCCGTCGGCAAAAGGAAAAACCATTCCGAGTTTTAAAACAGAAGCCTGCGGATATTTTTCTTTAACGTATAAATATGTTACTCCGTCGCAGACTATTCCGAGTTTTTTGTCGTTTATTTCAATAACGTTTAAATCGCTGCCGAATATTCTGCAAGTTTTATGAGTTTTTCTTCAAGAGCTATATGTTTTTTATAAGCGTTTGCCGGAACCATAACGTATTTCTGAGGATTTACTTCAAATTTTTTAGGCGCCGCTTCTTTTCTTTCTTCAAGTTCCACGTTTTCTTTTGTGTGGGAAACTCTGGTAGTCATTCTGAATATTACCGGAGTATCAAACTGTTCGCTTATTTCAAAAGCTGTTTTAATAAATTTTTTTGTTTCACCCGGCGACGACGGTTCCAAAAGAGGCGCTTTTGCAAATTTTGCAACAAGCCTTGAATCCTGTTCGTTCTGAGATGAATGCATTCCCGGTTCGTCGGCGGTAACTACTACAAATCCCGCGTTTACGCCGGAATATACGGAAGTCATTAACGGGTCCATCGCAACATTGAGTCCTACATGTTTTGACGAGTAAATTGACCTTACTCCCGCAAAAGAAGCTCCCAAAGCGACTTCAAAAGCAACTTTTTCGTTAACGGCCCATTGAGCATCCACTTCGTCGTAGCGCGTAAAAGATTCCAAGATCTCCGTTGCCGGAGTTCCGGGATAAGAGCTTGCAAACTTTACTCCCGCTTCCCATGCTCCTCTGGCAAGCGCTTCGTTTCCTGACAAAAATTCAATTTTATTTTTATTATTCATAATTTAATGATTCTATATAATTTAAATATGTTCTGCAATTTCGACCTTAAAATAAACATCCATGCCGCATAAAATACGGCATGGATTGTTTTGATTCAATTAAAATTTAACAGTATATTATTCTTCATCTTTTTCAGGTTTTGCCGTTTCAAGAGCTTCCTGCACCTCGGTATCTTCCGCTTCTTCCTCTTTGACTACAGTTGCGATAGCCGCGACTTTATCGCCTTCCTCAAGTCTTACAAGCCTTACGCCTTGAGTATTTCTTCCTATAACCGATATAGACTGAACTTTAAGTCTTATCGTTATTCCGTGTTCTGTTATTATCATTACCTGCCCGTCATTTGCTTTCATTATATTGACAACATTTCCGTTTCTGTCGGAAGCGTGCATATTTATAACGCCTTTTCCTGCTCTTCTCTGAAGACGGTATTTGCCTACCTCTGTTCTTTTGCCGTATCCGTTTTCAGACACTGAAAGGAAAATATCTTCCGGAGCCAAAACTTCCATTCCTATAACTTCATCATCGGTTTCAAGGTCAATTCCGTTAACACCCATTCCGGTTCTTCCTATGGCTCTTACGTCTCCCTCTTTAAATCTTATGGCTATTCCCTTCTTTGTAGCTATTATAACTTCGGGGTTTTTCTCTATTCTTTTTACGTCTATCAAAACGTCTCCGTCTTCAAGTTTAATCGCTATGATACCCGTCTTTCTCGGATTATCAAATTCCGTAAGAGCGATTTTCTTTATTACGCCTTTTCTCGTGCACATTAATAAATATTCGTCTTTTATTTCTTTTGCGTCAAAAGATCTTATCGGAATTGCCGCCGTAACTTTTTCTTCCGTGCCGGACAGCTGCAGCAGATTTACGATTGCTTTTCCTTTGGATGTTCTGTTTCCTTCAGGTATTTCATATACTCTTGTCCAGTATAATCTTCCTCTGTTTGTAAAAAACAGCATATACGCATGCGAAGAAGTGACTATAAGTTTTTCAACAAAATCTTCTTCTTTCGTTCCCATGCCTGTAACGCCTCTTCCTCCGCGTCCCTGAGTTCTGTAAGTGTCTACTGGGATTCTCTTAACATAACCGGTATGCGACATAGTAACGGCCACTTCTTCTTCCTGAATAAGATCTTCGATGTTAAAGTCCGCTTCGGCAACAGTTATCTGCGTTCTTCTGCGGTCTCCGTACTGTTCCTTAAGCTGCATAAGCTCTTCTTTTATAATGTTTAAAATTTTTCTTGCATCGGCTAAAATTGATTTCAATTTTTCGATGGTTTTTATAATTTCAATATATTCATCGTCTATCTTTTTTCTTTCAAGGCCGGTCAGCTGCTGCAGTTTCATATCAAGTATCGCCTGAGCCTGAATTTTAGACAGTCTGAATTTCTCAATCAAATTGAGTCTGGCCGTATCGGTATCCGGAGACTGCCTTATTGTTTTTACTATGGCGTCAAGATTGTCTATCGCTATTTTCAAGCCTTCCAAAATGTGAGCTCTTGCTTCGGCTTTGGCAAGTTCAAATTTGGTTCTTCTTGTTATTATCTCTTTTCTGTGTTCAACAAAATGAAACAGCAGTTCTTTCACGTTCATTACTTTCGGCTTATTGTTTACAATGGCAAGCATTATAACGCCGAACGAAGACTGCATCTGGGTATGTTTGTAAAGCTGGTTCAAAACAACCTGCGCGTTTGCGTCTCTTTTAAGCTCTATTACTATTCTTATTCCGTCTCTGTCAGATTCGTCTCTTAAATCCGAAATACCGTCTATTTTTTTGTCCTTTACAAGTTCGGCTATCGACAATATAAGGTTTGACTTATTGACCTGATAGGGGATTTCGTTTACTATTATCGCTTCTCTTGAGCCTTTCATCTCTTCTATTTCGGTTTTGGCTCTCATTTTAACCGAGCCTCTTCCCGTTTCGAGATATTCTTTTATACCGCCTTTTCCGAGGATAAGTCCGCCCGTCGGAAAATCCGGCCCCTTTATAAGTTTGAGCAGTTCCGAAAATTCAATTTCCGGATCATCTATATAGGCTATCGTTCCGTCTATAATTTCGGAAAGATTATGCGTGGGAATATTGGTGGCCATACCTACGGCAATACCCGACGATCCGTTTACCAAAAGGCCCGGAAGCTTTGAAGGAAGTATTAAAGGTTCTTCAAGAGAGCCGTCGTAGTTAGGAATAAAATCAACCGTGTTTTTATCAAGATCGGCCAGCATTTCGTCGGCGATCTTATCCATTCTTACTTCGGTATATCTCATTGCCGCAGCCGAGTCTCCGTCGATACTTCCGAAGTTTCCCTGCCCGTCTACAAGAGGATATCTTAAAGAAAAATCCTGAACCATTCTGACCATCGCGTCGTAAACGGCCGTATCTCCGTGCGGATGATATTTACCGAGCACATCACCGACGACTCTGGCTGATTTTTTATAGGCCGTATTATATTTAAGCCCCATCTCTTTCATTGCATATAAAATTCTTCTGTGAACCGGTTTTAATCCGTCTCTGGCGTCCGGAAGAGCTCTTCCTACGATAACGCTCATCGCATAATCGATATACGATGTTTTCATTTCATCTTCGATATTTCTCGCCAAAATATTAGGATTTACATCCGCTTTCTGAATTTCAACAGGTTTGTTCTTATCTTCTGCCATGATCCCCTCTTCTATAATAAATTTTAATTCTGTTTTTCTTCTTTCAGTCTTGCTCTGCATTCTTCCATTTTCTGAAGATATACTTCTTTTTTTTCGCCCGTCACAGCCATATTAAAATATTCCATGGCTCCCTTATAGTCCAGCATATTCATTTTTGCTATTGCCAAATCGCCGTATATCCATGGGCTGCCGTCTATTTCAGCCAATTTATTCAAAGCTTTTTCCGCATTTTTAAAATCGCATCTGTCAAAATAAAACTTTGCGGTATTTTTATATTTTTTCTTTTTCTTAGACAATCTCTGTATAAGAAAATCATTTTTTATATCGTCGATAAAAGTCAGTATTTCACGCTTTTTAATTTTTAATTTTACCGCAAATTTTATATATCTGTATATATCGGACAATGTTATGCTCGGTATTCCGTTGCGCTCCATATATTCGTTAAGCCTGGTATGCGGAAGCGATCTCAAAAAAGTAAGCTGGATAATATCAGGCTTGCATTTTTTTATACACTGTAATGTTTCCTTGCACGATTCAGCCGTTTCAAAAGGATAGCAATACATTATGCTGACATATGTCGTTATTTTTTCTTTCTTTAGCATTAAACAGAAATTTATTATATCTTCATTTGCATAATAAGGTCTGTTTATCTTTGTCCTTATATCCAAAGAGCCCGACTCAAGGCTGAAATACACTTTTTTTATATTTACTTCTTTGAGCCGTTTAACAATGTCTTTATGCTTTTCCAAAAGACCGGGCGTACAATTGCCTACTATTTCAAATTTAAATTTTTTTTCACCGGCTGCATTAAATATTTTCAGCTTATCGCACAATCTATAAAAATAATCCATATCCGAAAATATATTATCGGCGTTAAATTCAACCGTATCAACTTTGGGAAACTTCTCACGCACTTCCTCAAGCTCTTTTATTATACTGTCTATATTTCTGTATCTTAAATATTTTCCTTCCGATTTTTGGGCAATAGCATTATTTGCGCAATATACGCATTGGTTATAACAGCCTCTCTGCGCGATTATAAAATATTTTTTAAAATTGCCGCTTTTAAAACATTTGTCCCAAATCCGTCTGTCCATCGTAACGCTGTCTATATCTTCCACAAAAACGCTTCTGTCGCACTTCATTACTGAGCCGTCCGGCTGTTTTATCCAGAGATTATCCGTCTTTTCAAATTTGCCTTTTTCAATCTGGCGAATATATTCTACAACCGCTTTTTCTCCTTCTCCTATGCAGACCGCATCAACATTTTTATCAAAAATTATGCTTTCCGGTGATATTCTGGCATAAAATCCGCCGACTATAATTTTTATGCCTTTAAATCTCCGCTTTATGGCTGCAAGCAGTTCTTTTGTTCTTGCAAGAGCATATACCGAAGGAACCGTTACGGCAAAAACATCCGGGTTTTTTTCAATCTTGTCAAATAGCTTATCAACGGGCACATTTAATTTATTGCAAAATCCTTCCGTCGTATGTCCGGCCTGTTTCAATGCTCCGGAAATATAAGACAAACCTATAGGCACAAACCCCAAATCTGAAAAAGGAGCTTTTTCTCTGCGGCTGTACATAACGTACGCACAACAAATATGCATTTTTTAACGTCCTATTTCCTTTTTTTGTTTCCCAGTATTTTCAGACACTCTTCTCTTTTCTGTTCGTATATTCCTTTAGCTTCTATTCCCGATTTTAACACATTGTCAAAATCTTTCAATGCGCCTTCGTAATCGCCGGTGTTCATTTTAGCTATCGCCAGATCTCCGTATATCCAGGAGCTTGTATCTATTTTAACAAGTTTATTAAGAAACTTTACGGCTTTTTTAAAATCCGAATTATCCAAATATAATTTTGCAAGCCGTTTATATTTCAGTATTTTCTGCGAATTCTTATATATAAACCAGTCTCTTCTTATATCGTTCACATAAGCTATAATTTCGGAAAAGTTTATTTTTAAATATACCGCCATCATAATCCATCTGAATCCATCCTTTAAAGTTGCCGGAGGAATCTCATTGTGTTCCATGTATTCATTGAGTTTGGTTTTAGGAAGCGATCTCAAAAAAGTCACATGAACCGAATCGGGTTTGCATTTTCTTATACAATCTATAGTTTCCATATACGTTTTTGCCGTTTCGAAAGGATAACAGTAAATTGTTCCTATTCTTGTTTTTATTTTTTCTTTGTTAAGCATACTGCAAAAAGCAATTATATCTTCATTCGTATAGTAAGGTCTGTTTAATTTCTTTCTTATTTCCAAAGAGCCTGACTCAAGGCTGAACGAAACTTTCGTAATATTTACTTCTTTTAAATATTGCGCAATATTTTTTTCGTGCGCAACAAATTTGGTCGGACTGTTTACTATTATTTCAAAATTAAATTTTTTGGCGTTTGCGGAGTTAAATATTTTTAATTTTTCGCACAGCCTGAAAAAATAGTCCATATCAGAAAAAGCGTTATCGGCGTTGAATTCAATGCTGTCAACCGACGGAAATTTTATCTTTATGTCCTCAAGTTCTTTCATTATGCTGTCTATATCTCTGTAACGCAAATATTTCCCTTCCGATTTTTCGGAAATTGCATGATTTGCGCAGTACAAACATCTGTGCGGACAACCTCTCTGCAAAATAACGGAATATCTGGTTATATTGTCGTACTTGAACCATTTATCCCAAATTTGCCTGTCCATCGGAACCGTATTGATATCTTCCAAAAAAAGGCTTCTGTCGCATTTTAATATCTTTCCGTCAGCATCTTTTATCCAAAGGTTGTCAGTCTTTTCAAATTTGCCCTTTTCAACCTGCCGCACATATTCCACCGCCGCTTTTTCGCCTTCTCCTATACAAACTGCATCAATATTTCTGTTGCATATGACGCTTTCAGGGAACAAAGTAACATATGTGCCGCCGACTATTACCTTTGTGTTTTTAAATTTCTGTTTTATTTTTTCAAGCAATTCCTGCGTCTGGCTGTAAGAAAAAACCGTAATCAGAGACACGGCAAAAACATCGGGTTCCTTTTCAAGACTATCCAATAGTTTTTCTATATTTGCAAGTTTATTGACAAAACAAACAGCTTCTGTGGTATAGCCGGCCTGTTTCAATGCACCGGATATATAAGAAAGGCCTATCGGCACATATCCCTTTTTTAAAAAACCGTCAAATTCTATTTTACTGTCAATAACGTAAGCGCAACAAATATGCATTTTTTATGCCTTTTAATTCTTTTTATTGCCGAGTATTTTTATGCATTCTTCCCTTTTTGCAGAATACATTTCTTTAGATTCAATATTTGATTTTAAAACCGTATCAAAATGTTTCAACGCGCCTTCATAATCGCCTATATTCATTTTAGCTATCGCCAGATCGCCGTATATCCATGCGCTGTTATCCGTTTCGATAAGCCTTTCAAAAATCTCTGCGGCCTTTTTAAAATCGCCGGAGTTAAAATATGATTTTGCAAGCTTAATATCGCTTCTGTTTCTGAGCGATTTTTTATTCAACTTGATCACGTCTATAAGCCCGTGCACCAAATCAAAAAATTCGCTTATTTTTATTCTCAGCCTTATTGCAGTTTTCAAATATCTGCAGACATCTTTAAAAGTAAGCTGCGGAATATTATTTTCTTCTATATACGCATTGAGCCGTGTATGCGGATATGATCTTAAAAATGTATATTTGATCAGATCCGGCGCTATTTTTCTTGTATGTTCCACTGTTTCATCGCACGTTTTATCCGTCTCAAAAGGGTAACAATACATCAACCCCATCTGTGTTTCTATGTTTTCTTTTCTCAGCAGCCCCGCAAATTTTACAACATCATCGTTTTCATAATGAGGCCTGTTCAGCTTCTTTCTTATTTCCAAAGAACCGGATTCAAAACCGAACATCAGAGCTATTACGTTTGCTGCCCCTAAATATCTCGCCATATTCGGATATTTTTTTAAAAATCCGGGCGTACAATTGCCTGTAATACAAAATTTAAATCTGTTGTTTAAAGACTTATTCAATTTTTTAAGTTTTCTGAACAGTTCAAAAAAATAATCCATATCCGAAAATATATTATCGGCGTAAAGCTGTATTCTTCTGATATTAGAATGTGTTTTTGCGACAGACTCCAGTTCGCTTATTGCATTGTCTATGTTTCTGTATTTTAAACGTTTGCCTTCCGATTTATCTGAAACGGCATGATTTGAACAGTAAAAACAATTATAAATGCAGCCTCTTTGAATATTGAGAACGTAAATAGTAGATTCCGAATTATAGCACCATTCATCCCAGATCTTCCTGTCCATAGGGATGCTGTTAATATCTTCAACAAAAAGACTTCTGTCGCATTTTAGCACTGAGCCGTCGGTATCTTTTATCCAGAGATTATCAGTCTTTTCAAATTTGCCCTTTTCAACCTGGCGAACATATTCTACTGCCGCCTTTTCTCCTTCTCCTATGCATACGGCGTCCACTTTAGAATTCATTATAATATTCTCGGGGCAAAGCGTCGAATACAATCCGCCGACCAGTATTTTCGCTTTCGGAAATTTGACTTTTACTGCGTCAATAAGCGTATTCATAGTTTTTACGGCGTAGAGCGAAGTAGTCGATACGGCAAACACGTCAGGAGCCGTTTTTAATCCGTCCAGCAGTTTTTCTATGTCTTTTTTATCGTTTCGCACGATTGTTCCTTCCGTAGTAAAACCTGCCTGTTTCAATGCTCCGGAAATATAAGAAAGACCTACCGGGAAATAACCCCATTTTAAAAACTGTTTCATTTCAACGACGCCGGAACTGTACATAAGATACATACATAAAATATGCATTAATTTGTCCCCTTACTGTTTGCATTATTAACGGTATCCGTTTTTTTTAAACATTCTTCGTATGTAATTGCGTATATGCCGTTTAATTTTACGGGATCGTTCTTTAAAATTCTGTCAAAATCTTTTTTTGCCCCTCGATAATCGCCGATTCGCATTTTTGACATTGCCAAATCGCCGTATATCCATAAGCTTTTATCTTTTTTAAGTAATTTATTAAACGCTTTTACCGCCATCTTGAAATTGCCGCCGTTAAAATAAAACTTTGCAAGATCCAGATATTTTTTTCTTTCGGCAGCCGCCCTCTGTATAATAAAATCGCTTTTGATACTTACTACATAATCCCATATTGTTCTGAGACTTATTTTAAATATAAAAGCCATTTTCAAATATCTCAACGCATCCGTAAACGTAATAAGCGGCACATTTCTTTCTTTCAAATATCTGTCAAATTCAGTATCAGGCAATGCCTTCAAAAAAGTCATTTTAATAAAATCAGGTCCGGCAAGCTTTATGCATTTTATCGATTCTTTGTAAGTCAAAGCCGTTTCAAACGGATAACAATACATAAGACTTACGTGCGTTTGAATCTTTTCTTTCTTAAGCTTACGGCAAAAATTAATAATATCTTCGTTTTTGTAAAACGGACGCCGTAATTTTGCCCTTATTTCTTGCGATCCCGATTCCAGACTGAATAAAACCCTCGATACATTTGCCTCTTTCAAATATTTCGCTATATCACCGTATTTTTTTAACAGTCCGGCAGTACAATTTCCGGTAATTTCAAATTTAAATTTATCTTTAAAATTTCCGTTAAGTTTTTTGAGCCTTTCAAAAAGCCCGAAAAAATAATTCATATCCGAAAACATATTGTCGGCATTAAATTCAACCGTATTAACAGCAGGAAATTTTATTTTTACGTCTTCAAGCTCTCTTATTACGCTTTCTATATCCCTGTATCGCAAAAATACGCCTTGAGACCTCTCGGCTATCGCCTTGTTTGCACAGTATAAACAACTGTGCGGACATCCGCGCTCAACGACTATAAAATATCTGTTTAACTTCTCCTGCGGAAAATATTTGCTCCAAATATCTCTGTCCATAGCAACAGCATTTATATCTTCCAAAAAAAGGCTTCTGTCGCATTTTAATATCTTTCCGTCAGCATCTTTTATCCAAAGGTTGTCAGTCTTTTCAAATTTGCCCTTTTCAACCTGCCGCACATATTCCACCGCCGCTTTTTCGCCTTCTCCTATGCAGACGGCGTCTATATATTTGCTTCGTATCAGACTTTCCGGAAAAAGAGTCGCATGCAGTCCTCCGGCTATAACCTTTGCATCCGCATATTTTCTTTTTATCTCTTTTATCAGCTCGCCGGCTCTGTCCAGACAATACACCGACGGAATCGAAACTGCAAAAATATCCGGTTTTTTTTCAATGTCTGAAAACAAATCGTCAATTTTTTTATCCGACCGCGGACAAATAGCTTCAACAGTATGCCCTGCCTGTTTCAATGCTCCGGCTACATAAGACAACCCTATCGGCACGTATCCCAAATCCGAAAATGGTATTTCTTCCCTGCTGTAATACATAACATACATGCAACAAATATGCATTTTAATATCCGGCAAACAGTAAACGTCTTTATTTTCTTTTTGCGCTTATCAACCGCAAACATTCTTCCCGTTTCTGTTTATATATTTCGTTAGGAGCATATTCCATCACCTTGTCAAAATCAGCCGCGGATTTTTCATATTCTCCGAGCTTCATTTCCGCTATGGCAATATCTCCGAACAGCCAAAATTTATCAGTAGTTTCTCTTATCTTTTCAAACGCCTTTATTGCTTTTTTAAAATCGCCTTTATCGAGTTCCGCTTTAATGCCGCTGATATATTTATCTGTTTTTATCTGTTTTTTTTCTTTAAACTTTTTGGCAATCGCGCTTTTTATAAGCTGCGCAATTATAAATATATGAGCTCCGTCAAATCCTTCTCTTAAGGCATCAATAAAACTTTTATATTTAACATAAACTTTGAATTTCATCGTAAAAAAATTGTAAACATCGGTAAAAGAAATTGCCTTATTTTCTTTTGCTGCTATTTCTTTGAATTCCGTATTATCAAAAGGAATCAGCCATGAAAGCATTATCTTATCGGGCCTGCATTCCGCGAGCAAATTTAATGTTTCTCGGTACGTTTCTTTTGTTTCAAAAGGGAAACAATACATTGCAAAATTGCCGAACCATATGCCGTTTTCTCTTAGTTTGGCGCAGAATTTAATTATCTGCTCATTTGTATAATGCGGCCTTTTGAGTTTGCGCCTTGTTGCCAAAGAACCTGTTTCAATGCCAAAATTTACTTCCGTTATATTTGCTTCTTTCATAAGCTTAAAAATATCGTCATTGTCGTGCAGAAGAGCGTCGTTAAAATTAAATTTTACGCTGAAAGCTTTCTTTTGTTTTAAAGAACCGTTATATTCAATTAGTTTTCTGCAAAATGTTTTAAAATATTCTATTTCGGTAAGAGCATTTTCTGCTTCAAAAAATACCATTTTTATATCGCCGTAATTCTTACAGACAAAATCTAATTCCCTGATTACCTGTTCTATATCTCTGTGCCTTTCATATTTGCCTTTTGATATTTTACCGAGAGCGTGATTTGAACAGTAAACGCATTGATTCTTACAGCCTCTCTGCAAAATTATTTTCTGCAAACCGTTTTGTCCGGTATATTTATGCCAGCCGTCTCTGTCGGGATACGGAAGGCTGTCTATATTTTCTATCAGTCTGCAGGCATCCGGTCTTATTATCAGGCCGTCTGTATTTCTGATTAAAAGATTATCCGTTTTAACAAACAAATCTTTTTCAACCTGTTTTGCATACTCAACCGCCGCTATATCTCCTTCTCCTATGCAAACGGCATCCGTATTTTTATTTTCCATAACATAGTCGGGCATCAAAGTTGCGTATGTTCCGCCTATAATTATTTTGATATTTTTATATTTGCTTTTTACTGCGTCAATAAATTTTTCGGCAAATAAAAAATCGGATTTTGTAGTTATTGACAGCGCGGCAATCTTTACGCTCTCATCCCATTTATTTAATAATTCGGATATTGAGGTAAACGGCATAAAAATTATTTCAGTATCATGTCCGGCAGTTTTCAAAGAACTCGATATGTACGATATACCCAGGGGAATCTCTTCAGTGCTGATCTTATCTTTTCTCCAATAATTCGCCCTGATATAAATACAGTAAACTTTCATAATATTCTGTGTCCCGTTTACGGCAAAACAAACATCAAATGTCTAAATTCGTAACGTCAAGAGAATGAGCCTGAATAAAAGCTCTTCTGGGTTCAACTTTATCGCCCATCAAAGTCGTAAATATTCTGTCTGTTTCAACGGCGTCTTCCAATTTTACCTGCAGCAAAACTCTCTTGTCAGGATCCATGGTAGTTTCCCAAAGCTGTTCCGGATTCATTTCACCGAGACCTTTATATCTTTGTATTGTGGCGCCTTTTTTGCCGAGTTCCCTGACTTTTTCTATAAGTTCCCTTGTCGATTTTAAATCTTCAATGTCGTTATTTCCTTTAAGTCTGTAAACAGGCTTAACGTGCTGAGTCCCGTAATGTTCAAGATGCAGCCCTTCGCTTTCCAGTTTTTTTGCAAGTGAATCTATTCTTGGCATTTCCCATAATTCTTTATATTCCGGCAATATTTCTTCTGTAAGTCCGTCCACCGGCAAATCTCCCTGCTGCTGCTGCAGAAGCCTTCTTCTTTCGGCAAGCTCCGCTTTAAATTCTTTCCATTCTTTATCGGAATAAATATACCTTACCTTTTCCTGATCTATAACTCTGAAAAGAGGCATCTTCCCTTCTTGTTTGAGTTTAAGATATTCAGTCCAGTTTATGCCTTTTTTTGTCATTTTTTTAATAAGTCCGTCGAGCTCTGCGATATTTTCAACTATCTGCGTAAGTTTTTTTTCTTCTATAACGTCTCCAAACGGCTGTCCGTCTTTCAAAAATACCATCGACAATCCTTCAAGGCCCTGTTTAAATAAAAATTTATCCAGTTCGTCATCGGTATGCAAATACATTTCTTTTTTATTTTTCTTAACTTTGTACAGAGGAGGCTGCGCTATATAAATATATCCTTTGTCTATGAGCTGCGGCATCTGTCTGTAGAAAAACGTAAGCAGAAGCGTTCTTATATGCGCTCCGTCAACATCGGCATCGGTCATGATAACTATTTTATGATATCTTGCTTTTTCAATATTGAAATCCTGTTCGTCTTTTCCGATTCCGGCGCCTATGGCGGTAATCATCGTTCTTATTTCTTCGTTTGTGAGAATTTTGGTAAGTCTTGATTTTTCAACGTTTAAAATTTTTCCTCTTAACGGAAGTATCGCCTGAAACGCCCTGTTTCTTCCCTGTTTTGCGGAACCGCCTGCCGAATCTCCCTCAACTATAAACATTTCCGTTTTCTGAGGATCTCTTTCAGAGCAGTCGGCAAGTTTGCCGGGCAGCGAAGCGGAATCAAGAGCTCCTTTTCTTCTTGTAAGTTCTCTTGCCTTTCTTGCGGCTTCTCTTGCTTCGGCGGCATTTATGGCTTTTTCCAAAATCTGGCTTGCTATGCCGGGATTTTCTTCAAGAAACGTCGTAAGCGCATCTCCGACGAGCGATTTTACTATTCCTTCAACTTCCGAGTTGCCGAGTTTTGTTTTGGTCTGTCCCTCAAACTGTGGGTTTGGAACTTTTACGGAAATAACAGCCGTCAATCCTTCTCTTACGTCATCTCCCGACAGAGCCAAATCTTTGCTCTTTGAAAGTTCATTTTTTTTAATATAATCGTTTACGACTCTTGTCAAAGCGGAACGGAATCCCGTAAGATGCGTTCCTCCCTCAATAGTGTTGATATTGTTTACAAAAGTGAAAAGCTGTTCGTTGTATGAATCATTGTACTGCATAGCCACTTCAACCATTACGCTGTCTTTTTCTTTTGAGAAAAATATAGGTTCTTTGTTTATAACCTGCTTATTTGTATTAAGATAACTTACGAAAGTTTTTATTCCGCCTTCATAATTAAACGTATGTTCTTTATCCTGTCTTTCGTCTATAATTGTGATGTGAATGCCGGCATTTAAAAACGCAAGCTCTCTGAGCCTGTTTGCAAGAGTATCAAAAGAAAATGTCGTCACAGAAAATATCTCGGGATCGGGTAAAAATGTTATTTTAGTTCCTATTTCTTCCGTTTTTCCGACTACTTCCAGCTTTGTAACAGGTTTTCCCTGTGAATATTCCTGTCTGTAAATTTTCCCGTTTTTGAAAACTTCAACTTCAAATTTAACGGACAAAGCGTTTACGCAGGAAGCTCCTACTCCGTGTAAACCGCCTGAAACTTTGTATGAGTTCTTATCAAATTTTCCTCCGGCATGCAGTATCGTCAGCACAACTTCAAGGGCCGATTTGTCTTTATATTTCGGATGCGGATCAACGGGGATTCCTCTTCCGTCGTCAACAACGGTTATTGAATTATCCGGATGTATCGTAACGTCTATATTTTTACAGAAGCCTGCCAAAACTTCGTCTATAGAATTGTCGACAATTTCATAAACCAAATGATGCAACCCTGCTCCTGAAGTAGAACCTATGTACATTGCAGGTCTTTTTCTTACGGCTTCCAAACCTTCCAGGACCTGAATCTTAGAGGCATCATATTCCGAGCCGGCCTGTTGCTTAATTTCTTCGTTTGCCATTTGTTTCTCCCTGAGCTATATAGCGATTTTAATATTTTCTTTTTTATTTAACTTCACATTTAATATTTTTTATTAAATTTTTTCCGAGATACTGGTTTATTTTTTTTATTATCTGTTTTTTGCGTAAATTTAAATCATTGATATATGCCGTCGAAGGCGCCTGAGCAAAAAGAGTGCCGTTTTTATATCCGCAGAGAGTCACCTTTTCGCTCCCTATTTCGCGCTGCCATACCGTTATGATTACCGAATATTCTTCTCCTATTCCCAGATGTTGCTTGAGAATATTCATCACCGATGAAGTTTCCAGCAGTTTTACGGCGTTCATTTTATCTCATCGGCATAACTACGCAGATATAGTTTTCATTGCTTTCCGGAGTTAAAACTACCGGATTTTGAGACGTAGTATAGGAAAATTGGACGTTAGCATCTTCAATGTTCTGTAAAATATCTTTTACGTAATTAGGGTTAAAATTTATATCCGTCTGCTCGCCCGAGTATTCAATTTCAATTTCCGTTTCTCCGGAACCGAGCCCGGCGGTATTTGCCGAAACGGCAAGCCTGTTTTTATCAAACGTAAGTTTTACGGCTGAAGTTTTATCAGACGCTATTTTACCGCTGGTAAGAGGAGCCATCTGTTTAATGGCTGCCATAAATTCTTCTGTTTTTATTTTTATTTTTGAATTTGATTTTTTAGGTATTACCTGCTCGTAATTCGGAAATACTCCTTCGATAAGATTTGCCTGAAATGTTATATCTCCTATTTCAACGGCAGCCTGATTGTCGGAAAATCCGAGAGTAGCTTCTTCAATTTTGTCGTTTAAAGATAGCAGTCTTAAAATATCCGATACTGCTTTCGTCGGTATTATTGATTTTCCGGAAACTTTTGCGTCATTTGTTTTTTCGCATATATAGGCAAGCCTTCTTCCGTCGGTAGCGACTGCTTTTATGTCGCCTTTGTCTATCAAAAGATAGACTCCGTTAAGAACATATCTCTGTTCGTCTTTTGAAACGGCAAATACGGTTTTTTTAAAAAGAGAATTCAATACAGAAGTTTTTATTTTTACAACGTTATCCTTCGGAAATTCCGGAAGAGTGGGATATTCTTTTTTATCTATCCCCATAAGCGTAAATTTTGATTTTGCAGATTTAATATTTATCTGCTTTGTTTCATCTGCTTTTATTTCAATATCTCCGTCAGGGAGTTCTCTTATTATATCGGCAAATCTTTTTGCAGGTATAGTAATTCCGCCTTCTTTCTGAACATCGGCTTTTATATAACAGTTAACTCCTATTTCCAAATCGGTAGCCGACAATTTCACTTTCTGTCCGTCTGTTTCAAATAAAAAATTTGAAAGTACCGGGAGTGTAGCTTTTGAAGTTATTACCGGCTGAACCAATTGCATACCCTTTATTAATTCATCTTTTGAACAAATTACTTTCATTACCGTTTCCTCCCTTTTATATAAAAAATAAGAATTCTAATAATAAGCTGCTGTATACTGTTGATAAAACAAAAACAAAACAAAAACAAATTGAAAATTCAATTAAAAATTAAAACACCAAAAACACTGAAAACCTGTGTAAAACTTAAAAAAGTTATCAGAGTTATCAACACCAAAAAAGTTTTACAGTCTCAACCGGAGAAATCGGAAAACTTATGCACAATTATTCTTCGGTTTTTATAATCTTAATAAGTTTGTTTACATGCGCCGCAAAATAAGCGTCAACTTCAACTTTTTCTTTTATTTTGTTGCAGGCATGCATAACAGTCGTATGGTCTTTTCCGCCGAAAGCATCGCCTATTTCCGTAGTTGAAGTATCTGTCATTGTTCTTGCAAGATACATTGATATTTGTCTGGGCATAACGATCTGAGAGCATCTCTTTTTGCCTTTGAGATCTTTTACAGATACGGTGTATTCATCGGCGACAACCTGCTGTATTTTTTCTATAGTTATTTTTATATCTTCATCCGTTTTGATTACGTCTTTCAAAAGAGTTTTTACTGTATCAAGTGTAAAAGGGGTATTTGTAAATTTTATAAAAGAAGTTACTCTTAAAAGAGCTCCTTCGAGTTCTCTTATGTTTGATTTTATCTGTTTTGCGACGAACAAAATAATGTCGTCGGGTACTGCAAAATTTTCTTCTTCAGCTTTTTTTCTCAATATTGCGATTCTTGTTTCAAGATCGGGCGGTTTTATGTCGACTGTATTACCCCATTTAAATCTTGATATGAGTCTTTCTTCTATTTTATGAAGTTCATTCTGAGGCCTGTCGGAAGCTATCACTATCTGCTTTCCGCTTTCTTTAAGCTCGTTAAATATATTAAAAAATTCTTCCTGAGAACTGTCTTTATCCATTAAAAACTGAATGTCGTCGATAAACAGACAATCAAGATTTCTGTATTTATTTTTAAACGATGCAATCTGCTCGGAGTCTCCGGAACGGATTTTTGCGATAAACTCGTTTACGAATTTTTCGCACGACGTGTATAAAAGCCTGAAATTCGGATTCTGCTGTTTCATTGCATTTCCGATAGCGTGCAGCAAATGGGTTTTTCCGAGGCCCACTCCGCTGTAAATAAACAAAGGATTAAACTGTTTGCCCGGACTTTTTGCCACAGCTTCGGCGGACGCCTGCGCGAATCTGTTTGAATTTCCGACGACAAATCTGTCAAAAGTATATTTTGAATTTATCTGATCTTTTATCGTCGACGATAAAGGAACGTCGGGATGTATAGGAGTTTTTTCAATATTTTCTATTATCGGAATAACGTCTTTCTGAACCTGAAACGCTATTTTTATCGGTTCAATATAACATTCCGTCAGCGTTTTTTCTATAATCTGCTGGTAATTTTCTTCAATTCTTTTTGAGAAAAAAATATTCGGAACGGATAAAGTTAAAACACCGTCAACGAGTGATACCGGGTAAGTTGGTTTTATCCATAAATTTATAGTTTCCTGCCCTACCGAAACGGATAAGTTATCCACAACCTTCTTCCAGGCATCTTGTATTGAAATATTCACATTATCCCCAAGTTATCCACATATGCGAATAACTAAAAAAAGCTCTGTTTTTTATGATTTGCGGTTTGTATTTTTGCAAAGTTAAAAAAATATCGGTTTACCGATAATAAAAATATATAAAATTACTATAAAATAGTCAAGTAAAAATGAAACAAAATTTAACTTAAAATCAGTTTGAAATTTTTAAGTTTTTTAGATAAAAATAAATAAGAGCCGAAACAGTCTCTTAAAAACGGTTTTTAAGAGCGTTCTGCCGCAAAAATAACGGATTCAATCATGGCCGATTCGTCGGCAGTATTTGTGCCGGCAATATCAAAAGCCGTTCCGTGTCCGGGGGAAGTTCTTAAAAAGGGAAGGCCTGCCGT
Source organism: Endomicrobiaceae bacterium (assembly GCA_963666965.1). Lineage (GTDB taxonomy): Bacteria > Elusimicrobiota > Endomicrobiia > Endomicrobiales > Endomicrobiaceae > Proruminimicrobium. The sequence goes on along the minus strand of OY762939.1, from coordinate 371,204 downwards.
TACGTTTATTATTTTTTCTGGAGCAATTACTTTAAGAGGGATCATTATCTGGTCATGGTACATTGCGGTTATAAGGTCAAAATCGCCGTTTATTGTTTTCATCCAGGCGGAATCGGCAGGAAGAGGCCCTGTTACGTTAAAACCGGCTTTTTTAAGGCTTTTTACCGCAGGAGCTATGATTTCTTTTTCTTCAAGGCCTAAAATGCCGTTATCGCCGGCATGCGGATTTAGCGCGCATATAACGGTTTTCGGATTTTTTTTAAACCTGCTTATAAAAGCTGATGCCGTTTTTACCGTTGATATTATTTCCTTAGCAGTCAGGCTGCATGAAATTTTATTTACGGCAAGATGTCTTGTTACCATTACGGAATTTATTTTTGAGCACATCATCATCATACAGTAGTTTTTTGAATTTGTAAGCTGCGCCAGATATTCGGTATGGCCCGGGACTTTCAAGCCGGCAAGTTTAAAAGATTCTTTTGAAACGGGCGCCGTTACCATTGAGCGCGCCGGGCCTTGCATACAGTATTTTACGGCAGCTTCAATCGCTTTGCAGGCTATAAGCCCCGATATCTTTGAAGGAGCTCCGTTTTTAATTTCGGCGTTAAAATCGGACGAATATATAAATTCCGCTTTTGCTTTGTTTTTTTTAAAATACGAGTCTAATATTTTTTTATCGCCAAAAACGACAGGGCTGCAAACTCTTTGCACTTTCAAAGAATTTATAGCCCTGTAAGTTATTTCCGGCCCAATTCCCGCCGGATCACCAATTGTTATTGCAACTTTCGGTTTTGTCATTATTTAAAAAATTACCAAATCTGGTTAATTTTTATATTTGCTTTCGCTCTTAATTCCGCAATCCATGAATCATAAGTTTTTTTCATATTCTGCTGATACAAAACTTCCGTCAAATCTTTCTTTACATCGTCAAACGTAAAAGCCGTGTTTGCTTTCTTTTCTTCAACTCTGAGGAAATGATATCCGAAATCCGTTCTTATGGCTTCTTTTGTCCATTCTCCAACGTTAAGAGTAAAAACAACGCTGTCTATTTCTTTTGCAAGATCACCCTTAACAACAAGGCCCATATCTCCTTTTCTCTGTTTCAAAAGATTGTCTTCTGAATATTTCTCGGAAAGATCGGCAAAACTTATCTGCCCTTTTGCAAGTTCTTTCTTTATGTTTGCGACTCTGGCCTGTGCAGCTTTTAATTCTTCGGGCTTTGAGTCTTTAGGACATTTTACAAATATCTGTCTGAGTCTTACCTGTTCGGAAGACATTCTCTTTAAAAGATTCGCAACGTAAGTTACAACTTCATCGTCTTGAGGAGCGAGCGCGAGTTTTTCGCCGGCCATTTTCTTTCTTACGTTATCGTAAAACTTCTTTACGTCTTCTTCTGCAGGCTGTTTAACTTTTGATTTCATCGTGCTTTCGATAAATCTCATGCTCATCAGCTGTTCTTCGAGCTTCTTTTCAAACTGAATCTGCGTCAAGCCTTCTTTTTTAAGTTCAGCCTTAAAAGTATCTTCGCTCGGGAATCTTTTTTTGACCTGAAGAAGAGCTTCGTCGACTTCTCTTTTTACTATTTTAATTTTTGCTTTTTTTGCTTCCTGTATCAAAAGAATCTGATTAACTTTTTCTTCGAGAATTTTATTTTTCAAATCATTTATTTTTGCTTCAGTCTGTTCGCTTGCAGGCATAGCCGTTCTCTGCTGTTCAATAATAGGGTCGGCTATTTTATTATATTCAGAACTCATTAAAGGCTCGCCGTTTACGACAGCCAATGTTTTATCAACAGCTTCCTGAGCGTTTGCCGCGCCGAAAAGTACTGCTACAAACAATAAACCAAACAACGCTTTCTTCATTTTGATCTCCTTTTTAATTGCTGAATTTGCCGAGAATTTCATCTTTTTCATCGGCGTTGCCGTCTGCCTGATCCTGAGCGTTTTTTACTTTGCCGAGTTTGGCGTAATCTACGGCTACATTAAGTTTCTTCTTTTTATCTTCAAACCAATTTTCAAATTTTGTTTTTGAAAGAATCTTTTTTATTTCGGCTTTTGCCGCATCTTCCGGAACAGGCTGCATTTTCTGCTCGGAAACTTTTGTGATTATATGAAATCCGAAAGGAGTTTCAATGATGTCGGAAATGTCGCCTTTTTTAAGATTAAATACTGCTTTTTCAAATTCCGGAACAAGTTCTCCCTTTCTGAAAGGCCCTATAAGTCCGCCTTTCTCCGCGGAAATTCTGTCGGTCGATACTTCTTTTGCCACTTTGTCGAAAGATTCGCCGCTCTTTATTCTTGAAAGAGCAGTTTCGGCTTCTTCTTTGGACTGGACAAGAATATGTTTTGCCACTACTGCAACCGGACTCGTAAAATCCTGAACATTATCCTGGTAATACTTATTTATTTCTTCTTCCGAAGGGGTGATGTTTGTCGTCTGGAGTTCTTTTAAAAACATTTCCATCAAAAGACCGTCTTCGTATTCTTTAAACTGTTTTTTCTGTTCTGCGGCAAAATCTTTAATCGCAGTTTTGTATTCGTCTTTTTTATTTATGCCGGACTGCTTTGCGTATTCCAAAAGCAGTTTCTCTCTCACCATAAGATCAAGGAACTGTTTCTTGCCAGGTTCTGTGCTTATGTATGAGCGGTAGGCAGGAGGAGTCGCTTCAAGTCTTTCTTTAAAATTTTCAACGGTAATTTTTTCGCCGCCTATCTTTGCGATAACGTCTTCTTTAGGTTTGCATCCTACTGCAACAAAACAGCTCAACAATGCTAATACTGTAATACTGCCTAGTTTCATTTCTTTCTCCCAAACTTCTATTTTTTTTCAATGCATTTATTTTTTATGAGATCAGCAATAACAGCTTTAACGTCTCTTTCTATCACTTTTCTGTCGGTCTCGTAATCGCCGCTGACGGTATCGATTATTTTATTTTCGTCCAGCCCCTTGTCGATAAGTTTCCACACGACGCTGCCGGATTCGTTAAGATACATCGGATCCTGCTTCGGAGCTACAATAACGATCTCCCCGTCAACTTCCTGCCACAAAACCCCTTTTTTTATAGCATATTTCATATAAAATCTCAACCTCCTGTGCCCTTTTTAAAATTAATTTTTTTTATCGGTATTTTGTTCGTTTTTTATCACCGTTATATCAACTCTTCTGTTTAAAATTCTTAATTTCTCGTCCTTATCAGAAACCGCAGGTTTGTCTTTGCCGTAACCGGCTGTCTGAAGTCTGTCCGGATTTATTCCGTATTTAATAAAAAAATCATAAACAGATTTTGCCCTTTCGTTTGAAATGATAAGATCATTTTTTGTTTTTCTACATTCAAAAGAATCGGTATGTCCTTCAATTACGATCTTATTTGCGGGATATTCTTTGAGAAGGTCCGCAATCATGTTAAGTGTTTTTAAAGACAGAGGAGTCAATTCTCCGCTCTGCGATTTAAAAAATACGGTGCAGCTTAAAGCGGCATCAAGTCCTTTAGGAGCTTCTTTAACTATAATATCGCTGATATTTCCTTTTACGTTGCATTCTATAGCCGACAGATTTTTTGAAAATTTTGAAACATTGCCGGTATTATCGTATGCCGTAAAAACGGCTTTATAATCGCCCGCCGGAACAGTTCTGTCATAAACAGCATCTTTTCCGTCCCATATTATATTTTGCTGGCCTGAATTTTGAATAGGCCATGATTTGATTTCAATATTATTTTTTGCGTTTAAAACGGACAGTTTCGTTTTGTTGAAATTAATTCCGGATTCGTCGTCGGCGCTTAATGAAAACGTAACAGACGACTCAAATTTCCCGTCCGAAATTACAGCCGTGTCGGCCGAAGAGTTCAACAGCAAAAGAGGAGGCGTAACGTCTACGGTTATAGGTCCGTCTTCAATTGTGACTCTGTCTTTTTTCCATATTTCAACCGTCAGTATATATCTGTATCTGCCTTCAATAACTTTGCCGTCTTTCAGCGCATTCCATCTGATAGTTTCGGGCACAACGGATCCTTCTTCCGTATAGACATTTTGTTTTTGAGAATTTATAAGGTCAAAACGCCATTTTTTAATTTTTACGTTTTCGTCAAGAACGGATATTTCAAAAACTGCTTCTTTCGGCAGATTTTCCGTATTCAAAGGCGAAAATATTTTATTTTTAAGCGTTACTGAAATAAAATTTCTATCTTTATAAACGGCTGTTTTTGTTGAAGTTGAATAACTGTGCTGCCGGGTAAGCGTAACGGAAGAAACTTCTATTGCGGCCGGTGTATTCTGCTGGTCGCAGTAAGCCGCCGTAATAAAGAAAACAACAAATGCCGCGGCTGAAATAAAACTTTTTATTTTTTTCATAAAAATGGTTTCGGGCCGGAATCATAATAAAACTCCGGCCCGATATTTAAATATAATGCTTATTTTTTCTTTGCTTTAGCCTGTTTTACCGCTGCCTGGGCTGCTGCAAGTCTTGCTATAGGAACTCTGAAAGGAGAGCAGGAAACATAAGTCAGTCCCGCATTGTGGCAGAATTCAACCGATTTCGGTTCTCCGCCGTGTTCTCCGCAGATACCTATCTTCATGTCTTTTCTCTGTTTTCTTCCCAGAGTAAGACCGGTCTTAATCAGCTGTCCGACTCCGTTCTGGTCGATCGTCTGGAAAGGATCGTTTGCGAGAATCTTGTTTCCGAGATAATCGCCGATAAATCCGCCCATATCGTCTCTTGAGAAACCGAAAGTCATCTGCGTAAGGTCGTTTGTTCCGAACGAGAAGAATTCCGCTGTTTCGGCAAGTTTGTCAGCCAATAATGCGGCTCTCGGTATTTCTATCATAGAACCGAACATATAAGGAATCTTTTTAATTTTCTTCGCTGTGCATACTTCCTTGTATACGTTTTCAACAATGGCTTTCTGGTGTTTAAGTTCATTTTCGGAACATATGACAGGAACCATTATTTCAGGATATACTTTTTTGCCTTTTGCCAAAAGTTCAGCGGATACTTCAAATATGGCTCTTACCTGTGTTTCTGTTATTTCAGGATAAGTTACGCCGAGTCTTACGCCTCTGTGCCCCATCATCGGGTTACTTTCATGCAGAGCGTCCGCTCTTTTCTGGAATTCGTCAAGGCTGATGTTTAAGCTCTTTGCGATAACTGCCTGCTGTGCTTTTTCTCTAGGTATAAATTCATGTAAAGGCGGATCCAATAATCTGACGGTTACTGCAAATCCGTCCATAGCTTCAAATGTTCCCTTGATACTGTCTTTAATGAAGGGGAAAAGTTCAGCCAAAGCTTTCTTTCTTTCTTCAACTGTTTTTGAAACAATCATTTTTCTCAAAGCAAACAACGGCTTATCTGAATTTTCTCCGTAGAACATATGTTCCGTTCTGAAAAGACCGATACCTTCTGCTCCGAAAAGTCTTGCTTTCTTAGCGTCTGAAGGAGTGTCCGCATTTGTTCTTACTTTAAGTTTTTTAACTGAATCGCAGAGTTTCAAGAAATCAAACAGCTGCGTGTTGTTAGTAGCGTCAACCATCGTCAGAGAACCTTCGTAAACGTTTCCTTTTGTTCCGTTAAGAGTTATAAAATCGCCTTCTTTATATTCTTTGCCGCCGATAATCATAATTTTTTTTGCAAGTTCAACTTCAACGTCGCTGCAGCCTACTATACAGCATTTACCCCATCCTCTTGCAACAAGAGCAGCGTGTGAAGTCATACCGCCTCTTGCAGTAAGAATAGCCTGAGCCGCTCTCATACCTTCAACGTCTTCAGGATTTGTTTCTTCTCTTACGAGAATAACTTTCTTTCCGGCTTCAGCCCATTTAACAGCTTCTTCGGCCGTAAATACTATAGCTCCGCTTGCGCCTCCCGGACCTGCAGGAAGACCTTTTGCTATTATCTTTGCATTTGCTTCGTTCTTAGGTTCTATTATAGGATGCAGAAGTTCATCGAGCTGTGCAGGAGAAACTCTCATAACGGCTTCATCTTTGGTTATAAGCTTTTCTTTGTACATATCGAGCGCCATTTTTACCGCAGCCGGACCGTTTCTTTTTCCGACTCTGCACTGAAGCATCCAAAGTACTCCTTCCTGGACGGTAAATTCAATGTCCTGCATATCTTTATAATGTTTTTCGAGTTTCTTCTGAATAGCAAAAAGTTCTTTATACGCTTTAGGCATAACCTGTTCAAGAGTTTTTTCGGTTTTGTTCTGAATACTCTGAGAAGCTATATTGATAGGAGCAGGCGTTCTGATACCTGCAACAACGTCTTCACCCTGTGCATTTACGAGATATTCTCCGTAGAATCTTGAATCGCCGTTTCCGGGATTTCTTGTGAAAGCAACGCCGGTTGCAGACGATGTTCCCATATTTCCGAATACCATCGACTGAACGTTGACGGCTGTACCCCATTCATCGGGAATTCCTTCGATTTTTCTGTAAGCGATTGCTCTTTTTCCGTTCCATGAAGAAAATACCGCCGAAACTCCGCCCCAGAGCTGTTCCATCGGATCATCAGGGAAAGGTTTTCCGAGAACTTCTTTTACTTTTGCTTTAAATTTTTCGCAAAGAACCTTTAAATCTTCAGCGTTCAAATCAGTATCTTGTTTTGCGCCTTTTGCTTTTTTTGCCGCGTCCATTATTCTTTCAAGCTGTTTTCTTATTCCCATATCGTCGGCAGGTTCAATTCCGCCGGCTTTTTCCATAACGACGTCGGAATACATCATTATAAGTCTTCTGTATGCGTCGTATACAAATCTCTCATTTTTTGTTTTTTCAATTAAACCGGGGATCGTTTTTGTGGTAAGACCTACGTTTAAAACAGTTTCCATCATACCGGGCATCGACGATCTCGCTCCGGATCTTACTGATACGAGCAAAGGATCTTTTACGTCGCCGAATTTTTTGCCCATAACTTTTTCAACGTTTTTGAGCGCCGTTTCAACTTGTTTTGCAAGTTCCTTAGGATATTTCTTTTTATTGTCGTAATAATAGGTGCAAACTTCTGTGGTAATTGTGAATCCCGGAGGGACCGGAAGTTTTAAAGCTTTGTGTCCTGCCATTTCTGCAAGGTTGGCTCCTTTACCTCCCAAGAGGTTTTTCATGCTGCCGTTGCCGTCTGCTTTACCGCCACCGAAAAAATAAACAAATTTTGCCATTTGCCGCTCCTTTTCGTTATTATAATAATACTGCGGATTTTTTTTGATATCGGCGGTAATTCTACCAATTAAGAATTTAAGTGTCAACCTTAAATATATGTATACAATTACGCGCAAAGTTTGACTGTTAGCAGTTTTTTTTATATACTTTTTGTCCGTTCATTAAAATTTAGTTTGGTGTGGTGCCCGAATGGCTAAGGGGACAGTCTGCAAAACTGCCTTGTGTCGGTTCAATTCCGACCCACACCTTACTTATTGTATGTTAAATGCCCAGTTAGCTCAGTTGGTTAGAGTACTTCCTTGACATGGAAGGGGTCAGAGGTTCGAATCCTCTATTGGGCATTCTTTTACTTTGTCTTTTTGTTTTCTGCGTTGTTGTTTCGGTATTCGGGTACCTCGGGCTCCGCCCTTTACAGTACACGCTCATACCTCAACGCCTAGCAGAAAAGCAAAAATACTTCGTAAAAAGAACAGCGCAAAAATACAACGACCACTTCTTTTTGATGCGCCATTAGCTCAATTGGTAGAGCAAACGGCTCTTAACCGTTAGGTTATAGGTTCGATTCCTATATGGCGCACTTTTTTCTTCCTCATTTAAAGTTTTTACTGCGTTTTCGCTCGTTCGGGTACCTCCGGCTCCGCCTTTCACAGTACACTCTCACTCGCTCAGTCCTTATAAAAACTTAAATTAGTTCGAAAAATTTATCATATTCTTGTTCTAATAATAAAGTGTCATATATCCATTCTAGATAATTTAATTTTGTATTCTTTGATTTTTTAAAATTGTTGTAGTATTCGGTTGTTTTAGACATCCCTCTATTTGCACTACCTGACGGAGAAGGTAACATAATGATAGGTATTTTTTTGTTAGTATTTTTTATTTTTAGCATTTTAAATTTAGGGAGATGTTTGGTGTCCATTTTTGGATACTCGGAAAATTTTTCAAGTATTTCAAAATTACTATTTTTTTGTAAAGCAGAATTAAACCATTTATAAGCATTACTTTCACCAGTAAAGTATATTATTTTAATATTGCTTGCTGATATTATTTTAAAAATTGTGGCATTAAAACTTTTTATACATAAATTTTTATCTAGAGCTGAATATTTGTCATTAGTGTAACATTCATTAATTATATCCACAAAAAGCCATCCTTTTTCTTTGCAAAATTGGAGGATTTTGTCTCTATCTTTTAAATCTTTTTGTGAAATAACACGTATTATTTTCCAAAAATTATTCTTTTTAGCCCCATAATAAAAATCTATATTTTTATCTTCATCTAACAACTCTTCATTTCTCCTAGTGCCATCTAGGTTTAATGTAAAACGCCAAGGAGGAGTTGTCCCGATAATTAAAATTTCTGGGTTTTTAATATCTTTTTGAAATTCTGCATCATTATAAGGATGCTTCATATATAAATCATTATTTTCACATTGTTTATTTCTTTTACAACCTGATTTATTACATTGGTTAACGATAGGCATTTTTTTTATTCCTTTAAGTGTATTAACTAAAAGGTTCTGTATCTATTTGGGTTTGCTTAATTTGCAGTTGATATAGTTTATAAAAGCTGAGCAGACGACTAACATATATTTTGCTTCTTCAAAATTAACATTTGGGATATCCATCATGCCATGTCTTAACCCATCAGTTCCGTTCGTATATCCATAAAGTTTATGCATAGCAGTATTTAATATTTGAGGAATTTCAATATTGTTATCTTTTAATTTTGGCAAAGCGTCGCCTAAGGTTGGTGCTCCGGTAATACTCCTAACAACAACTTCTACAGCAGAGATACTTTCTTTAATTGAATTTCTGTAATCAGGATTTTGCCTGTCAGATAATTTATCCAAAGCATCTTTCAAATGTAATTTAGCAGTATCAAAAGAATTATCATTTATTGCTTCTTCTATGGTTTGTTTTTCAGTGGTATCAGTTATCGCAACAATTTTGTTATCGATAATTCTGTATCCGGAATTTTCTCTTTCTAATATAATATTAATTGATTTACTAAAAGCCGCTAAATCAAAAAAAGAATTATTGTAAACAAGATATGAAATGATACATTCTATAAAATCATAAACAACGAACCATTTATAATCGAAAAACATTTTCTTAAATTCATCACATTGGAAAACAGGATGTGTTTGAAGAGTATCAATAGGTTTTTTAAGCAAATTTTTGTATGCAAATTTAGCAAAATTCATACAATGTTTATGTTCAATTGAATCATGTAATATATATTCATATATTTCTGACCAAAGGCTATTTCTTAAATCGTCATTCATTGATTCAATTTGTAGTTTATCATCAACTTTAATATAGCCATTTCGTTTTGAAAAGAAATTTGACATGATATTTTTCCTGTAAATGATATTAAACTCTTGTCATTATACATTAAATTTTGGGGAGTGGGAATATACATTAAGATAGTTTTGAGCTTAACAAATTGTTAAGGGTTTGGTTATTAAAATTTAATATTTGTTTATTACAATGTGCCTGTAGGTGAGTATATTTTACAGGAGTTGTGATGAGTAATTTCGGGATGTATTTTGTTGCAGGGGCGGTATGTGTTTTGTTTTTTAGTATGGTTGTTTTGATTTTTCGGGCGGTTATACTGTGTAAAAATGAAAAATCTTATTCGTCCGGTTTTTGGATGAAAAATTATTCCAAAGCAAGTTTTTTAAACGCTTTGGCAAGAATGTAGTTCAATCTTACTGATTTTTTCAGGACGGAATCAACATAAGCTTGTTTTTTGAAAAAAATAGTAGTAAATTATCCTTGGAATGCTTAAATAATCTGAAAAATAAATACCGATGTTTTACGGGTTTGAAGAACTAAATGAAAATAAAAAACAGATTATTTAACAAATACAAGGATGATATATGCGGTTATTGTTAAAAGATATAGGCAGCACGTTTATCAGATTGCATGATATTTTTTTTAAGCATTTCAGCCTGCCCTTTTTTGTAACAGCTGCGCTTCATTTCATTTTCTCGCTTTACTTTTATTCAGTTCATTTTCAATGGTTTAATCTGAATGTATTGGGATATTTATATGACGTTCCCGGTACATTTTATTTAATTACGCTAAGAATTATTTTTTTTGTTATTTTAATTTTATTCTGGCAGTTTATAGGATACCTTGTTAATAACTATTCGAAATTGCCGCATATAAGAAGTTTTGTAATATTCTCTTCGGTATATTTTTTCATAATGATGTTGTTCCAGCTTTTATTGTGGCCGTTTATAATGGGCGATCCGATGTATTATTTATACTTCGTAGACGCTTTTAATTTTTCAACGACAGGCTGTCTGCAGGGTGTAGTTATCAGATATTTCAGAATATATTCGCTTATGGCAATACCCAATATATCCGGCATTATTATTATGCAGCTGCTTATAATATCTTTTATAGTCGGATATGTAATGCTTCTTATGAAATCTTATTTTAAACTGGGCAAGGCGGTATATTTATTTTATATTCCTTTTCTTATGCCGATTATAATACAGCACAATCTGCATATGGAAAAAGACATATTGTTTGCATACTTTTGCCTTCTTTTATTTGCAAGGCTTATACTTGTAAAAATAACATCCGACAGAAAGACTATGGGTATCAATCTTCTTGTTATTGCAGCAATTTCATCGCTTGTAATTGCCATGAGGGCTGAAGGAATTTTATTTTTTGCGATAACGCCGGCCATTCTGTATCTTTTGAATTGCAAAATCATAAAACTGCGCGGACTTATCGTATTTTTAATATTCAGCGTTTTAACTTCGTTTATTTTTGTGCCGAGTTACGTGAGCACCGTCATTCTTGACAGGCAGGGCAGGGCATATAAAAATGTTTATATGTTAAACGAAGTATTTAAAGTTTTACTGAAAAAAGCTGTTGACGAAAAAAATTATTCTATTTTAAATGAATTTAAAAATACGGTGGAACTGGATATTGAGGACACATTGGAAATGAATAATATAAACAACGTTGGTTTTTTCAACGAGCTGCCGCCAACCGATCAGGCTAAATTTGAAATAATATCCGCCAAATTGATGAAAGATTATTTCTGGGTATATTTCGAGTATAAATTCTATCTCTTTTACAGGCTGCGTCTGATTCGTTTAAAGGAAAAGATTGAAGATTCGCCTGGTGTTGAGCCTAAGATGTATATGATGTATGAAAATTTGCTGAAGAATAAAATCAGATATATAGACTCTGATGTTTATGCAAAAGTAATTCGGTTTTTTAAAGAATATAATAAAATTCTCAGAGAGAACCAGCTGCCGGCAATTTTTTTGATAACAATGTTTTTGAGTCTGCTTATGGTTTCGTCCATTTTCAGATTTAAAAGAATATTAATTCCTCTCTGTTTTCTTTTCTTTTATTTTTTTGTGCAGATTTTGATAACCCCGATTCCAAATTTCAGATTTTATTTTAATCTTTACATAACAAATTACCTGCTTATTTTTTATATTATTTTTTATTTTATGCGCGTATACAGATTAAAACATAATATTAAGGGATATATTTTTACAAGATCAGCATTAAAAACAGCCCGTAAAGCGTAAATAAGAGTATTTTATTCTGCAGATTTTGCAAATGTATAAATATGAAAATATTTATACATTTTTTGCTTTTTAAAAATGAGGATTTCAAGATTAATTTTTATTTGAAGAAAAACAGGTTTGACGTATTACTTAAAATCGGGGTGACTGGATTTGAACCAGCGACCTCTCCCACCCGAAGGGAGCGCACTAGCCATCTGTGCAACACCCCGATTGTCATGCAAGGGATTAAAGTATGCTCTATTCTATCAAAAAAATTAAAAAAATAAAAAAACCCCGCGTTCAAACGGGGTTTTTTATATTTAACGGTATTTAAAATTTAACTTTAGTTCCGACTGTAAAAGTTGCGCAAGGCATTTCCATAATTTTGCCGCCGTCTCTGTCTAAAAACATATAATATTTTTGGTTTGTTATGTTTTGTCCTTCAAGAAAAAGCCTTACGGTATCATTAACGTCGTAATTAAGCCTTGCGTTTAACACGGCAAAATCGTCAAGCCTGTTTTGTTTTGAATCTGCGGCATAGTATTCGCCCAAAAATATTGCGTTTGTATTCAATGAGAATTTATTCATTTTAACCGTAAAATCCGCGTCTATTTTATTTACCGGACGCCCTTGCGTATTTTTGCCTGCGTCAAAATAAGTATATCCCAAACCGCCGTTCAAATATTTATTAAAGGCATAATCTGCTGCGAGTTCACATCCTTTAAATTCATATTCGCCGGTATTTTGCAGTTTGCCGCCTTTATTTTCAATTATGTTGTCGCCTTTCATTATAAAACCGGTAATATTGAAATTAAAATCATAAGATTTTGCGTTAAAACCTATCTCGTAATTATTTACCTCTTCGGCTTTTAAATCTTTATTTCTTGCAGGAACAAGATAAAGTTCGTTTAAATAAGGAGCTCTGAATCCTTTGCTGTATAAAGCTTTTACGGAAAATATTTCAGATAAACCGTATTCGACGCCGGCTCTCGGGGCAAAGACACTTCCTGAGATTTCGTCATTATTAAACCTTGCTCCGGCAACAGCGCTTAGTTTTTCCGTAATATTATGTTTATCCAATGCAAATACAGACCAGTCTGATATTTTCCAGCCGTCATGCGCCATATAAGGAGCTCCGGCAAGAAGTCTTCCTTCCTGCTGTTTAAATTCGGCGCCCGTCTGCAGATAATTTTTTTCGGATATATCCATATTGTAATTTGCCGTTATGCCCGACATAGAGTCCTTTGAATGCCATCCGTCTGAAAATTGATGATCGCCGTAATTATTGTATACTTTAATTGAAATTTCCGAAGCCGATAAACTTTTATCGTAATTTAACTGAACGCTTCCTCTCTGGTAATCTTCCCAATAACCTGCCGCGTAAGGAGCAGGCTCGTGTTTTAAACCGAAATATTGTTTTGCCTCAACGGACAATATTGAACCGTCTTTAAACGAGTACCCGAGTTTCTCATAATAATCGCTTGCGTTATACTGCGAATTTGCAAGATGTCCGTCGGAAATATATTTATTTGCCGAAACGGCGTAAGTAATATTGTTTTCAATACCGGCGATATATAAACCGGAATTCTGGGCGTTGAAAGAACCGGCTGAAACGTTAATGTTTCCTTCAAACGGTTTTGTCGGCTGTTTTGTTATTATGTTGATTGCTCCGCCTAAAGCGCCCGATCCGTACAAAACGGAATCAGGTCCTTTTACTACTTCAATTCTTTCAATGTTTGCCGCAAGTATCGAATGAGAAACGCCGCATCCGAACAAAGACATTTTTTCCGGTTTGCCGTCAATTAAAACGGCTATTTTTCTGCAGCTGTCGCCGATTCCTCTTATGACAGGATCGGTTCTGCCTGCATCGCCCGTTTTTTGAACCAGCACGCCTGGCATCCGTGAAATCAGTTCAAGGGCCTGAGGAGAACTTGTGTTTTCTATTTTTTCGGCGGTCACTTTTTCTGTTGTTACAAGAGTATTATGTTTGCCGGCCTCTTTTTCAATGCTTAAATTTACGTCTGCGCAGTATGCCGATGCGATATTTAACATCGCAACAGCAGAAATAAATAGTTTTCTCATAGGGATGATCCTCGATTGGTAATACATTTTTATAAATTTGTGTTACTATATAAAATTGACCCGCCGGATGTCAAATACCTCGTATTATTTTGACGGAAAAAGTCTTGTTTTGCCGTGTTTTACGCCTTTTGTCGTTTTAAGAAGGTAACCGAGCCGTTCTATTTTTGATTTCTCACCTTTAACCGCTATTATTTCAAGGCATGTGGTGTGGTCAATATGAACATGCTGGGATGAAAGAATGATGTCGTGGAAGTCATGCTGTATGTCGGTGATTTTATTTAAAAGTTGTCTTTTGTGGTGGTCATATATCATATCGATATATCCTACCGAGGCAGTATTGTCAGTAGATACGGGAGAATTGTCAACGGCTTCGATAATCAGATCTTCTATTGCCTTTGAGCGCGTCTGATATTTCTGTCTGCGTATGAGAGAATCGAATTTTTTTAAAAGCTCTCCGTCAATTGAAACGCTGAATCTTGTTAATTTTGACATTAGATACCTCTTTAGATTATTCTGCCTTACATCTAATATATAATATTTTTTGAAATTTATTAAGATTTTTTTAATTTTTGTATAATAGAAGAAATGAAAGTAATACTTGTAAGAGCGCACATTCACACATTGCAGCTTATTCCTCCGCTGGGGTTGGGGTATATTTCTTCATATCTTGATAAACACGGCATAGAAAATAAAATAATCGACGCTTTAAGAGACAGTCTGTCAAACGAAAAAATTCTTGAAATCATAACAAAAGAAAATCCTGATGCGGTCGGCATAGGATGTTTAACCGCCGAATATAATGCCGTTATGGATTTATCTAATCTTATAAAATCAAAAGGACTGAAAACAAAAGTCGTGATCGGCGGAGTACATCCCACAATTTTTCCGTATCAGACGCTTATTGATTCAAAAGCTGATTTTGTAATGTGCGGAGAGGGCGAAATTGCTTTCACGAAACTTGTTTTAAATAATTTTGAAAATAAAGATATTAAAGGAATTTATTCGCTATCCGATTTAACAGAAGACTCCAAAGATTTACAATTCTGTACGCAGGAAGAAAATCTTGATAATCTTCCGTTTCCGGCCTGGGAAAAAATAAGACCGGAAACATACAGAAAAAGACCGTCGGGGCTTATATATAAAAAAATGCCGATAGGTTACGTAATGACAAGCCGCGGCTGCGTATGCGCATGCACTTTCTGCGCAAATGCATTTTTATCCAATAAAAGAGTAAGGTTCAGAAGTATTGAAAATGTAATCGCCGAAATAAGGCTTCTTGTAGAAAAATACGGAATAAGAGAAATAAAATTTATAGATGATAATCTGGCGTTTAAAAAAGAACACATAATGAGTCTTTGCAATGCGATAATAAAAAGCGGTTTAAAAATAACGTGGGCCTGCACTTCGGGGCTCAGAGCCGCAAATATTGACGAGGAAATAGTGGCTTTAATGAAAAAAGCCGGCTGTTACAATTTTAATGTAGGAATAGAAAGCGCAAACAGACAGATACTTGCAAACGTAAAAAAACAGGAAACGCCCGAACAATTTACAAAAGCCATAAATCTTGCTCACAAATACGGTATAGTCTGCGGCGGTTTTTTTATTTTCGGACTTCCCGGCGAAACGAAAGAAACTATGCGCGAAAGCATAAATTTTGCCGTAAAATCAGAACTTACTCTTGCGACTTTTAATATTCTTGATATTCTGCCTGGTTCGCAGATGTGGACGGATTTAAATTATAAGTTTGACAGAAACGACATAGCAAATTCCTATTCGCAGCCGAGAGAAATTTATGAAAACATAACCGGAGCGGACATAATAGAAATGCAGAGAAAAGCTTTGAGGGCTTTTTATTTCAGGCCTAAAATATTTTTGAGGCTTTTAAAATTTATCAAAAAAGAACCGGTATTATATTTTTTGGAAAGGCTGTTTAAAAAAGTAAATTGAAAGGAGATTTAAAGTGATAGAGTATATAAAAAATAACGACAGGCTGCTGGCGATTATAGTAAAGAAAAAGCATATACAGAAAGAAGGAACGGAATTTTTAACTTCGTCTTCTTCAACACAGCAGATCGGCTGTATCGCCCACAAAGCGGGAACGGTTATTGACGCCCACGTCCACAATCAAGTCAAAAGAGAAGTTTTTTACACGCACGAAACTCTCATAATTAAAAGCGGCAAGGTAAGAGTTGATTTTTACGATGACGATAAGAATTACTTTTTAAGCACGGAAATTGAAGAAGGAGACGTGATTCTTTTTACTGAGGGCGGACACGGCTTTAAATATCTGCAGGATACACAGCTTATAGAAATAAAACAGGGGCCTTATCTTGAGCATGACGATAAAGTCAGATTTAAAGGAGTAAGCGACGCACAGGTTAAAATTAAATGATTAAAACAAAATGCCCGATATGTTTTTTTGAGGGGAAAATTGCGGTTAAACCGTTTATTGAAAACCGGGAATTGCTGCTGTGTCCGAATTGTCTTGCGGAATTTGTATACCCTCAGTTGGAGCATAGCGAAATCAAAAAAATGTATGAGCGGCAGTATTCGTATTGGACTGGCGCAAGTTCAATGGCGGATTCGTCCAAAAAAGCTACATTTGACTCATATTTGCAGCAGTTGAAAATTTATAAAAATACGGGAACCCTTCTTGATATCGGAACAGGCACCGGTCTTTTTCTGGAACAAGCCGCAAAAGAAAATTTTAATGTTTTTGGAATAGAACCTGCCGAAAATGCAAGTCTGGCTGCCAAAAATAAGATCGGAACCGCTAAAATACATTCGGGGACTCTTGAAGACTGCGGTTTTTCAAAAGAAAAGTTTGATATCATAACGGTATGTGACGTTTTGGAACATATAAAAGATCCGGTAAATACATTAAAATTATCGTCAGAATTATTAAAAAAAGACGGATATATAATGGTTATAACGCCAGATAACAGATCCTTTATTTCATATTTTTTAAAATCGGCAAGAAAAGAATATAAACTTGAACATTTATATTATTTTAACCGTAAAACCATTGAGAAAATATTTGAATCGGCAGGTCTGAAAGTAATTTTTAAAAAACCGGTTATGAAAAGCGCGACAATCAATTATATTTATATGTATTTGAGACAGTATAAAATGTACTGCGGCTATCATATATTTGCGGTTCTTAAATTTATTCCTTTGTTAAATACGTTTAAATTTAAAATTCCGTCCGGCAGTTTTCAATATATATTACAAAAAAAGGATACGGCAAATGACTGATAATTTTATACCGGTATGCGCGGCCTACATGGCCGGCAACGAAAAAAAATACGTTAATGACTGTATTGAAACGGGCTGGATATCTTCAGCCGGTAAATATGTTACTGAATTTGAAAAAGCTTTTGCAAAATACTGCGGCTGCAAATACGCTGTTTCGGTTACAAGCGGAACTGCGGCGCTTCATCTGGCATTAGCGTCTTTGGGGATTAAAAAAGGTGACGAGGTAATAATTCCTTCTTTTACTATGATAGCCTGCGCTTTTGCCGTATGTTATACGGGAGCAAAGCCTGTTTTTGCCGATGCGGACGAAAAAACCTGGAATATAGACGTTTCGAAAATAGAAGAAAAAATAACAAAAAAAACAAAGGCGATAATGCCGGTTCATATTTTCGGCAATCCCTGCAATATGAAAGAAATTGCAAGGATCGCAAAAAAATATAACTTGCATATCATAGAAGACTGCGCCGAGGCGCACGGAGCCGAATATAACGGAAAAAAAGCCGGCAGTTTTTCATCCGTATCGGCATTTAGTTTTTTTGCCAATAAAAATCTGACGACCGGCGAAGGCGGCATGGTTCTTACAAATAATAAAAAATATTATGATAAATGCAGATATCTTCGCAATATGAGTTATTCTCTTACAAAACCAAGAACTTACGAACATGACGAAATCGGATTTAATTACAGAATGACGAATTTACAGGCGGCTGTGGGGCTTGCCCAAACTGAGCTTGCCGATAAATACAGAAATATGAGAATTGCAAACAACAGCCTGTATAAAAAATTTTTATCAGGGGTTGCCGGTATTATTTTTCAGCAGGATGAAAAAAATTCAATCAATGTGCATTGGATGAACGCAATACTTGTTGACTCAAAAAAATACGGCAGAACAAAAGACGAGCTTGTGAATTTTTTAAAAAAGAACGGCATTGATACAAGATTTTTGTTCACCGGCATGCACAGACAAAAATGTCTTAAAACATACGGATGCTCGGTGAAAGGAAATTATAAAAATACGGATATGCTTACAAAAGGCGGGCTTTATCTTCCGTCATCTTCAAATCTTACCGAAAAACAGATAAGGAAAATATGCGGGCTGATATCATCTTTTGGCAAATATGCTGCGAAGTAACGTAAAAAAACCGCGTATTTTTATTTTCAGCTCGGAAACACTTGAAAGATTCTTTACCGACTGCCATATATAAGAAGGTCTTAAATAAAAATTTTCAAAAGCTTTCTGCTGGAAATCAAGAAGCTGTTTTCTGGTAAAAAATTCTTCCCAGTAATCAAGATAAAAATCTTCAGACGGATTTTCGCAGAATTTTTGCCATCTTTTCGTATCTATGAGATTTTTCTTAACCGCGTATTCGTAAACGGGCGTGTTAGGATACAGTATTAAAACGCTGAACATTACATAGTCCGGGTTTATAGAATAACAGAATCTGATATTATTTTTTATATCTTCATAAGTTTTTTCAAACGGAAATCCTATCATAAAATCCGCGATCGTTTTTATTTTCAGCTCGCGGCATAATTTAAAAGCATTTCGTATCATTTCAACGGTTGTGCCTTTTTTTATGTATTTTAAACCTTCATCGGTTCCCGTTTCCACGCCGAACGAAATCATTCGCAGTCCTGATTTTTTTGCCGCCAAGAGAGATTCTCTTGTTATTGTATTTACCCGGCCTCTGAAATCCCATGTAAATTTTAAATTCCTTGCCAAAACTTCGTTTGCAAATTCGGTTATTCTTTCGGCGGTAATATTAAACATATCATCGTAAAAATGAAATTCTTCAAAACCCTGTTTTAAACAATCTTCAATTTCGTCAACTATATTTTTGATGCTTCTGGCTCTGTATTTTTTATAAGGAACGTCGCACATGATGCATCCGTACGGGCAGCCTCTGCTGCTTATGATTGTCGTAAATTTTTTTGATACTCCGACTATGCTGAAGAACTCAACATGTGAAAGATATTTGCGCGCGGGAAAAGGAAGCTCATCGATATTTTCCGTATATGCCGGATTAAGCGTAAGCCTGTACAAAAAACGAGGGTCATTATTTTTAATTTCACTCAGCGCGGCTAATGATTTTTTTGTATAAACGCCCGTAATGTTTTCAACAGGAAGTTTCTTTTCTATTGCGTCGGCAAGTTTGCAAAAAGCTTCTTCGCCGTCTCCTATTATTATTGAATCTATATTTTTAAGGCCAAGAGCTTCTTTCGGAAAAGCCATGGGATGATGGCCGCCCATGCATATATGAGTTTGCGAATTTTGTTCTTTGATAAGAGCCGCTGTTTTTACAACGTCTATAAGAGCAATAGAAAAGCTGGTAATACCGGCTATATCGGGTTTTAGCTGCGATATTTTTTCTCGAAGCTGCGGATATGATATTTTTTCTGATACGCAGTCGATTACAAAAATTTTATGATGAGGAGCATATTTTTCAAGATAAGAAGCTATGTACAAAATCCCGAGCGGCGGAAATTTGCCGAAATCAGGAGAGTCCAGACTTTGTTTCCCGTCCGGATAAGCATAAGACTGTATCAAATTTTCTTCCGGCGGGTTTATAAGTAAGATATTCATTTATAGCGATATGCCTTCGGCTTTTAAATCAGATTGAAGCATAATTTTCACGATTTCTTTAAATGATGTTTTAGGTTCCCAATTTAAAATTCTTTTGGCTTTTGAAGCGTCTCCTATGAAAACGGGAGAATCTCCTTTTGTTCTGAAAAGAGACGGATCAAGTTTAACGTATTTTTCCCAGTCAAGATTTACAAGAGAAAACGCCTCGATAAGAAAATCTTTTACCGAATGTGCTTCTCCGGAAGCTATTATGTAATCGTCGGGAGTCTCCTGCTGGAGCATCAGCCACATTGCTTCGACATAATCTTTTGCAAATCCCCAGTCTCTTTTTGCGTCAATATTGCCGAGATAAAGGCAGTCCTGCTTTTTTGTCAAAATTTTTGAGATGCCTTTTGTTATTTTTCTTGTTACGAAACTTTCCGATCTTCTCGGACTTTCATGGCTGTACAAAATTCCCGAACAGTTGAACATATCGTATGTCGAACGGTATACTGACGTCATAAGATAAGCGTAAAGTTTAGATACGCCGTAAGGATTGATTGGATTAAAAGCTGTTTTTTCATTCTGCGGAATTTCAGCGGGTTTTCCGAAAATTTCGCTGGAAGACGCCTGAAAAAATTTTGTTTTGATATTGGATATGTGTATTGCTTCAAGAAGTCTTATGATTCCCAAAGCGGAAGCTTCGCTTGTGTAATAAGGTATGTCAAAACTTACGTAAACCTGGCTTTGCGCGGCAAGATTGTATATTTCGTCCGGTTGCACTGCTGTAATTGTTTTTATAAGACTTAAAGAGTCAAGCAAATCTCCGAAATGAAGAAAAAATCTGTCTTTAAATTTTGGATTATCTGTTAGATGCTGGATTCTTTGATAGAGAGCGCAGCTGCTTCTTCGTATAATGCCGTGAACTTCATAATTTTTTTCTAAAAGCAATTCTGCAAGATAAGAACCGTCTTGACCGTTAATTCCAGTAATCAGCGCTTTTTTCATCAAAAATCTCCGGTGTTTTGAAAATATAGCAGAGATTATATAAAATTTTTATACAATTGTCAGATTTGCGTACTTTGCAAGGAGTTTTTTCCACTGTCCGTTGCCGAATAAAACGACTAATTTCAAATTGTCTCCGGCTCCCGATTTTTCGATGATTTTGCCGTTTCCGAAAACAGGATGTATAACGCTTGTCCCTATTGCGTAGGGCGAGGAATCGGCTATAACGGGTTCAGGTTCTCTGTAAGTTTGGGATGACTGTTTGAAATTATTGCTTGAAGAAAAATTGCTGTTGAAATCAAAATTTCTTGTGATAGTTTCGGCTGATCTTTGCGACAGATGTTCCGTAAATCCGGCTTCAAGCAGAAAACGGGACGGTACGTTCCACTTTGTTTTGCCGAATACGGTTCTTTCGCTTGCCCAGCTCATATATAAATTTTCTTTTGCTCTTGTCATTCCTACATACATAAGCCTTCTTTCTTCCTGAAGCTCAACCTGGTCGTATGCGGATTCTCCTATCGGGAAAAGACCTTCCTCAAGCCCGACTATAAATACATTTTTAAATTCAAGTCCTTTTGCAAGATGAAGAGTCATAAGAGTTACCTTATCGTCGGCGTTTTCCCATGAATCTATATCGCTTACAAGCGCTATCTGCGACAAATAACCTGCAAGAGATCTGTCCGGAGATCTCCTCTGGAAATCTTCAATTGCAGATACAAGTTCCTGAATGTTTTCTATTTTATTTTTTGATTCGGGGTTATCCGATAATTCAAGCTCTTTAAGATAACCGGATTCAGTTATTACAATTTCAACAAGCTGTCTTATCTCGTAATTATTTTTTACGTTTATAAATTTCTGTATTAAATTTTTGAAATTATTCAGGCCGGCTAACGAACTTCTTGTAATAAATGAAGAATCAATGAATTTCACAGCTTCAAAAAGAGATATTTTTTTTGAGGACGCAAATTCCTCAATTTTGTCCATAGAAGTTTTTCCTATGCCTCTTTTTGGGACATTAACGATTCTCTTAAAACTTACGTTATCGTTTGGATTATGGATAAGTTTCAAATAGGCCATAATATCTTTAATTTCGGCTCTTTCATAAAACTTTAAAGAACCGACTATCGTATAAGGAACGCCGTTTCTTCTTAAAGCGTCTTCCAGTGCACGCGACTGGGCGTTTGTTCTGTAAAAAACTGCAAAATCAGACAGCTTATGATCGAGATTTTGCTTGTTTATTAAAATCATATCGACTGTTCTTGAGGCTTCATCGTTTTCGTTCATGTTCTGAAATACGTTTATTTCGCCTTTTTCTTCATTTGAAGTCCATATTCTTTTATCGACTCTGTCATTATTGTTTTTTATGACAGACCACGCTTTTGAAAGTATTTTCGGTGTTGAACGGTAATTCTCTTCAAGTTTTACCGTTTTGCAGTCCGGATAATCTTTTTCAAAATCAAGAATATTATTTATATCGGCTCCGCGCCATGAATAAATGCTTTGGTCGTCGTCGCCTACAACGCACAGGTTTTTATGTTTTTCAGAAAGCATTTTTGTAAGCATATACTGGGCATGGTTTGTGTCCTGGTATTCGTCAACCATTATATATTTAAATTTATCCTGGTATTTTGAAAGTATTTCAGTATGTTCCTGAAGTTTAAATACGGTCTGCATTATCAAATCGCCGAAGTCAAGCGCTCCGTAGCGTTCAAGTTTTTCCTGATATAAACGGTAAATTTTTGCCGTTATCTGCCCGTAAAGACTGCCGTCGGCAAGCGCTCTGGCCTCAACGTCGGCCGGCATTTCCAAATCGTCTTTTGCTCGGCTTATTCTGTTGACAATGGCGTTTGGTTTATATTTTTTGTCGTCAAGATTTAATTCTTTAAGACATTCTTTTACAACGTTTGCCTGTTCGCCCATATCATAAATTAAAAAGTCGGGGCTTATTGAAAACGCCACTGCTTCAGCTGATAAAAGATATGTGCAGAATGAATGAAATGTCGAAATTTTAACTTCGCTGCCGCCCGAAGGGACAATTTCTTCAACTCTTTTTTTCATTTCACCCGCGGCTTTGTTTGTAAATGTTACGGCTAAAATGTTATAAGGTTTTACACCGCTGGACAGCAAATGGGAAATACGGTGGGTAATCACCCTTGTTTTTCCTGTTCCGGCGCCGGCGAAAATTATAAGAGGCCCCTGAGTGTGCAAAACGGCTTCTTTTTGTGATGGATTTAAATTATTAAGTAGCATATTTAGGATTATTTTCGTTAAAGATTTTCAAGGATTTTATCAGTTTTGACCGGCTTTTACAAGAAAAAATAAAGCAATTTTAATTTTTGTTATGAAACAATAATTTTGTACAATTAAAAAACACAATAAAATTACGGAGAATTTAAATGAATATTCTTGTAACAGGCGGTGCCGGATTTATAGGTTCTAATATAGTTGACGCTCTTGTTGCCAAGAAACATAATGTTGTAATAGCCGACGATTTATCCACCGGCAGAAAAGAAAATATAAATAAAAAAGCCGTTTTTTGCAGATTGTCCGTAACAGACGGTAAAAAAATAAAAAGGCTTTTTGAAAAAGAAAAATTTGACGTCGTAATCCACCATGCGGCGCAGCTTGACGTAAGAAAATCGGTCGCCGATCCGCTGTTTGACGCAGAGGTTAATATTAAAGGCTCTCTTAATATTCTTGAAGCCTGCAAAGATACAAAGGTAAAAAAAATAATATTTGCTTCTTCGGGCGGCACGATGTACGGAGAATGCCCCGGCAAAGCTCCGGACGAAACAAAACCGGCAAATCCCCTTTCACCTTACGGAGTGGCAAAAAATTCGGTTGAAAACTATATAAAAAGCTACAGCGAAATTTACGGCTTAAAATATACCGTGTTGAGATATTCCAACGTTTACGGGCCGCGTCAGGATCCACACGGAGAGGCAGGAGTAGTTGCGATATTTATAGGCAGAATGCTTAAAAACGAGCCTGTTCTTATTTTTGGAGACGGGAAACAGATGAGAGATTACGTTTTTGTCAGCGATGTCGTCAAAGCAAATCTGCTTGCTCTTGCAAAGGGCGCAAATGAAATAATCAATATAGGGACACAAACCGTATTTTCGGTAAACGGACTTATCAAAGAGCTTTCTAAAATAACGGGATATAAGCTCAAACCTAAATATATGCCGAAACGTTCCGGCGAGCTTTTCAGAAATTATTTAAGTATCGGCAAAGCCGCAAAAACACTCGGCTGGAAACCTGAAATTGAAATAGAAGAAGGTCTCAGAAAAACTGTTGAGTATTTTGTCGAAAAAAATAAATAGACGGGAGGCATTATGAAATTTTTTGTTAAATCCGTTTTTGTTGCCGTTTTGTTTTTGGCGTTTGCCGTATGCGTAAGAGCCGAAACTTTTCACAGCATCTGCAGAGACGGGTCGGTAAACGACGTTATAAAAGCTCTTAAACAGGGCGCTGATATCAATACTCTTACCAAAGATTTGAAAACTCCTCTTATGACTGCATGCAGATTCAATAAAAGTGAAGACGTTGTCGGTTTTTTGATAGATGAGGGAGCCGACGTCAACGCAAAAGACGAAAAAGGAAAAACTGCTTTAATGTATGCCTGCGAAAATAATAAAAATATTGAAATAGTAAAACTTCTTTTAAGAAAACATGCCGATATAAACGCAGCTTCAAATTCGGGTAAAACTGCGTTGATGTATGCCTGCGAAAATAATCCGAATATAAAACTGACGACCGTTTTGGTCGAATCGGGAGCAGATGTAAAGGCAAAGACAAACGACGGAAGAACGGTCCTTGATTTTGCGGATAAAAATGAAAATAAAAAAGCGGCAAAGCTCATAAAAACAATATTGCTTAATGCCGGAGCAGGCTCACAGGATTTATCAAGTTTAGAAAAAATATGAACGGCGAGCGTTCGGCTGTCATAACATTAAATACGGTCGCCGAAACAGGCCCCAGAAAAATAATATCTTTAATAAATATATTCGGCGGCGCTCAAAACGTTCTTAATGCGTCTGAAAAAGATCTGACGGCTGCCGGGCAGATAACGCAAAAAGCCGCCGCTGCAGTTAAGAAAGCCGCAGATTCCAATGCGGGCGAATCAGAAATAAAACTTGCGGCCGAAAACGGAATTGAAATAATAACTTACAACGAGCAAAAATATCCGGCCGATCTAAAAGATATCTGCGATTTCCCGCCGGTTATTTACGTTAAAGGCTCTTTTGAAAAATATGATGAAATTGCAGTCGGCGTTGTCGGCTCAAGAACTCCCACTAATTACGGAAGAGCCGTTACCGCCGATTTTTGCAGATATTTTGCGCAAAACGGAATATGCGTTGTTTCAGGGCTTGCAAGAGGAATAGATACCGAAGCGCATGAAACCGTTTTAAAAAATGAAGGAAGAACCATAGCGGTTCTCGGAAACGGGCTTTTGCAGTATTATCCCGCGGAAAACAGAAAACTTCAGGATAAAATAGGAAAAAGCGGAGTTGTTGTAAGCGAATTTCCGCTTACACAGAAACCGGACAAAAGTTCTTTCCCGAGAAGAAACAGAATAATAGCAGGATTGTCAAAGGCCGTTGTAATAACAGAAGCGGCTCTTGAAAGCGGCGCGATGATTACGGCAAAACTTGCGATTGATTACGGAAGAGACGTGTTTGCGGTTCCGGGTCCGGTCTTTTCAAATTATTCAAAAGGGCCCAACAGTTTGATAAAAGACGGGGCAATGACGGCTTTGCAGGCTGAAGATGTCGTCGATTCAATGCATGTTTTTGCTTCATTGGTTAAAAGAAAAAACAAAATCAGAAAATTGACAAGCAAAAATATAAATGATATTACTAACACTCGCAATTTAAACGTTCTTACAATAATAGGACAGGCGGTTGAGGGAGTGTCTGTTGACAAATTAAGCGCAGAAACGGGAATAGATATTCCCGAGCTTGCGATGATTCTTATGAATCTGGAACTTGACGGTTTTGTCAGGCAGATGCCGGGGCAGATATATATAAGGAATGTTTAAAACAGCAAATTTGTTTTGGAGCAGAACATGAAATATCTTGTTATAGTCGAGTCTCCCGCTAAAGAAAAAACGATATCTAAAATTTTGGGCAGCAATTATATGGTAAAAAGCTCGTTCGGGCATATACGCGATCTTCCCAAAAGTAAAATAGGTATAGATGTAGATGATAATTTTAAGCCTACGTATGTAGCCGTTCCCAAAGCAAAACAGGTAATAACAAATTTAAAAAAAGCAGTTGAATCTGTGGACCACGTATATCTTGCAACCGACTTTGACCGTGAGGGAGAAGCGATTGCATGGCATTTAAAAGAACTTTTAAAATTAAAAGATGAAAATGCAAGCAGAATAACTTTCCATGAAATAACGGAAGAAGCAATCAAATCTGCCGTACAAAATCCTAGAAAGCTTGATATGGCTCTTGTTGACAGCCAGCAGGCCAGACGAATTCTTGACAGGCTTGTCGGATATAAACTTTCGCCTTTACTGTGGAAGAAAATAAAAAGAGGCCTTTCGGCCGGCAGAGTCCAGTCGGTAGCCGTCATGATGATCTGCGACCGCGAAGAGGAAATAAATAAATTTGTTCCCGTTGAATACTGGTCAATAACGGCTGAACTTGAAAAAGACAATATAGTATTTAAAGCCGGTCTTATATCAAAAGCCGGCAAAAAAATAGAAAAGCTTACAATACAGAATAAAGAGCAGGCCGAAGAGTTTGTGCAGGGCCTTAAAAACGCTTCTTATGCTGTAGACAAAGTAGAAAAGAAAGAAAGAAGAAGATCTCCTTACGGTCCTTATACAACTTCAACAATGCAGCAGGATGTTTCAAGAAGAATAGGTTTTTCTCCTTCAAAAACAATGATGATCGCCCAGCATCTCTATGAGGGCGTAAATATAGGCAGCCAGGGAGTCGTCGGTCTTATAACTTATATGAGAACCGATTCTTTAAACGTCGCAAAATCTGCACAGGACGAAACTTTAAAATTTATAGAAAAAGATTTCGGCAAAAACTTTCTTCCGAAAAATCCCAGATTTTATAAAACAAAATCAAAAGGCGCGCAGGAAGCCCATGAAGCTATAAGGCCTACTTCCGTTTACAGAACGCCCGAATCGATGAAGGAATATTTATCGGCCGACGAATATAAACTGTATTCGGCGATATGGAAACGTTTTGTGGCAAGCCAGATGGCGGATGCCGTTTACGATACGACAAGCGTTGATATTTCCGCAAACGACTGCATCTTCAGAGCATCGGGAAGCACGCTTAAATTTGAAGGTTTTATGAAAGTTTATCTTGTTCAGGACGAAGATGAAAAAGGCGATTTAAAACTTCCGGTTCTCAACGAAAAAGATATTTTAAAATTTATAAATCTTCTTTCAGAACAGCATTTTACCGAACCGCCCGCCCGTTATAATGAGGCGAGCCTCATCAAAGCGCTGGAAGAACACGGAATAGGAAGACCGTCAACGTATGCCCCGACTATAAAAACTATTATAGACAGAATGTATGTAAGGCTTGATGCAAAGAAATTTATACCGACGGATCTGGGAATAGTAGTAAACGGTTTTTTAAAAAATAATTTCAACGACGTCATAAATTACGATTTTACGGCCGACATTGAAGAAAAATTCGACGATATAGCCGAAAATAAAGTTAAATGGCAGGATGTAATAAAAAAATTCTACGCTCCTTTTGACAGCGATATAACAAACACGGAAAAAAATGTCCAGAGACAAAAAATAGAGCCTAAGATGACGGATGAAAAATGTCCTTCATGCGGAAAGCCGATGGTTATAAGAGACAGCAGAAGAGGCCCGTTTATGGCCTGTTCCGGCTATCCCGACTGCAAAACAACTTTTTCAGTAGATAAAGAAGGCAAAAAAATAAGCAACGAACCTGAAGTTACCGATGAAAAATGTCCGAAATGCGGAGGAAGCCTTCTCAAAAAGAGAGGATTCAGAGGCCCTTACCTTGCATGCGAACATTATCCGGAATGCAAGACGACTTTTTCCATAGATAAAGAAGGAAATAAAGTTATAAAACCGGAACCTGAAAAGACAGATATAAAATGCCAGAAATGCGGAAGCCCGATGCTTAAAAGAATCGGTAAAAGAGGCCCGTTTTTAACATGTTCCGCTTTCCCGAAATGCAGGAATTTACAATGGATAAAACAGGACAAACCGGCCAAACCGGAAAAATCGGAAAAACCGGGAAAACAGAAGAAAGCCAAATCCAAGAAATAGAACGCTTTGTGCGGTATATAAGCGCCGAAAGAAATTATTCAGAGCATACTGCCAGAGCTTATGCTTCGGATATGTATGATTTTGCCGGTTTTCTTAAAGGTCCGGATAAATCCGATGCTCTTAAAAACTGCAGCAAACAGATTATCAGGGAATATCTGGCTTTTTTATACGGCAAAAATCTTAAAAAAAGTTCAATAGGAAGAAAGCTTGCCGTATTGAAAGCTTTTTATAAATTTCTTGTAATAAATTCCGAGATACAGACAAGTCCGGCGGCCGCTATGGCTACTCCTAAAAAGGATAAAAAAATTCCCGTATTTTTAACGGAACATGAAATAGAAAACCTTCTTGATATGCCGGAACTTCCCGCAAGAGACAAAGCGATGCTTGAACTTTTATATTCGGCAGGCATAAGAATAGAGGAACTAGTCAGTCTTAATTTAAAAGATCTTGATATAATATCCGAAACGCTGAGGGTGTTCGGAAAAGGCTCAAAAGAAAGAACTGTTCCGATAGGGAGCAAATGTCTTGGCGCGATAAAAAATTATCTTGACCTGAGGCGTTCTTCAGGGCTTACGTGCAAAACTGATTCGCCGATGTTTTTAA
The DNA here is from genome assembly GCA_963666965.1 of Endomicrobiaceae bacterium. GTDB lineage: Bacteria > Elusimicrobiota > Endomicrobiia > Endomicrobiales > Endomicrobiaceae > Proruminimicrobium. Next base: position 342,723 of record OY762939.1, on the reverse strand, counting down.
ATAAATACGGCTTGAGGATTTCTTCAAGAGGCGCAAGAAAAGTTCTGCACGGCTGGTTTATAAAGGCGGGATGCCTTAAAAAAGTTTCGCCCCATACGATAAGGCACAGTTTTGCGACGCATATGCTCGACAGAGGCTGCGGAATAAGAACCGTCCAGCAGATTCTCGGTCATAAAAATCTTGCAACGACGCAGATTTATACGCACGTTACTCTTGAAAGTTTAAGAAAAGTTTACGATAAGGCACATCCGAGAACATGATTATGACAGAAAATATTAAAGCGTTAATGGAAGATTTCGGCTGCAATGAGGAAGAAGCAAGACTGGCGCTTGAACTTGCCGCGGGCAATCTTGAACAGGCTATAATCAACATAGGAATAATGTTAAAGTACATTACAGCCTATAAAGCTAAAATAAATTTCAGGCAGAAAAATATTTTCGGGCTCGTCCACATAATAGCAAACAATAAAAATTCGGATCTTTTGCGGTTCAGCTCCGTAATGTCTTATAATCCCGTTGTTTATGAACAATCAGTCTCGGTAGACTGGTTTTCGTTCGAAAAAATGATTTATTCATACAGGCTTTCGCCGGGCGTAATTGAAAATTATACAAAAACCATTGATACTGAATTTAAAGATTTTGTAAGCGGCAGACTAAATATGCAGAAAATTCTTACAGTCGACGAAATGAAAAATATTTTCGAAGAATTTTTTGTTCTTGACGATATAGAAGTTAATATTATCGCCGAAGAACTTACTTTGAGAGAATTCAGAAAACTGCCCAATTATGAAAATATCGCAAGCTCATGCCAGACAAACTCCACGGCAGTGGAAGATATAAAACTTGAAACGATAATTCTTGAAGACATGGGCGGAAAAAGCATAGAAAAAATAATGCCGGGAGACGTTGTTCTTGCTATTATAACCGACACAAGAGACATTGCCTATTATATCGGACATTTGCTCGGCGGCAGAAGAGGCAGCGAGAATATTCCGATGCCGGTATCGGTTGAAAAAGTGGAAGAAAAACAAAATCACTTCTGCGTCAGCCTTAAGTATGCCGATTTAATAACGGGAATTTCCGACGTTAAAAAAGGCAGAACCCTTAAAGTTCTCGGCGCAAAAAGACAGCCGTGGTGGAAAAGTTTTTCTACAATTTTCACTTCAGGGGAAAAATAAAAAAAATTTTTATTTTTCTAAAAAATCCAATTTCTGACGGAGAAATGTAACGCGGATAAAGATTTCCGCCGAAAGATTTCATTTTACCACTTGATTTTTTTTTAAAATTGATTTATTATATTAGACGTAGTAGCGGGAAAAGCTCTTTCTTTTGGATGTTAAAAAAGTCTCTTTTTGAGACGAAAAAAGGAGATTCAAAATGCCTTGCTGCAAAAAAAAAGTTGCAAAGAAAGCAGTAAAAAAAGTTGTAAAGAAAGCAGTAAAAAAAGTTGCAAAGAAAAAAGTCGCAAAAAAGAAAAAATAAAACATCCAGATTACCGATAAAAGAAAATCCTCCGTTTTTTTAAACGGAGGATTTTTATTTTGGTATTTTATATAATAGACGCATGAATAACAACAGCGAAAAATCAGTAGGAGCCGTCATTTATAAAAAAGAAGAAACCGGCGCCATTGTTTTTCTTCTTGTTTATTCGGCAAAAAACAGACAGTGGGGCTTTCCCAAAGGCCATGTTGAAGAAAATGAAACTGAAATTGAAACGGCAAAACGTGAAATATTTGAAGAAACAGGCATAAAGAATATTGAATTTGCCGAAAACTTCAGGTGTTCCGATTCTTATAAAACAATAGGAGTTCTTCCTCATACGAAAGGTAGAATTATCGTAAAAAATGTTATATACTATCTTTGTTTTACTGACAGCGTTTTTATCGACAGACAAAACAGTGAAATAGAAAGATGCCGCTGGTTTCTTTTGAACGAAGCCGAAAACGTTCTGAAATACGAAGCGCAGAAGCAAATATTAAGAAAAGCAAATGATTTTTTGCACGGAGGAAAAGATGAATCCTGTATTGGGAAGTAATACTTTCAGCGTACCGGGCTATGGCCAGGAAACAATGACTATAAAGGGGACTTTAAATAAAAGTCTTTTGCTGTGGGCGATTTTGGCGGTTGGCGCTTATCTCGGATGGGTTTATCCCGCGGCTGTGGCTCCTTTTGTATGGCCTTTGGTGATAGCAGGTTTTATTTTAGCCTTAGTTACGGCTTTCAAAAAGAATCTTGCGCCGTGGACTTCTCCGGTTTATGCATTTTGTGAAGGTCTTTTTATGGGCACTATTACGCTTATGTTTGAAAAATCTTATCCCGGAATAGCGGTTAATGCCGTTTTTCTTACGATAAGCGTTTTGTTCTGCATGCTCTTTGCTTTTAAAGCCGGTTATATAAAAGCTACAAATAAATTTTATGCGGTAGTCGGCGTATCGACAATGGCGATAGTTCTTCTTTATCTGGTAAGCATGGTTATTTCTTTATTCGGCGGAGCCGGAATTTCGCTTATATATTCTTCTTCCGTATACGGAATTTTATTCAGCATTTTTGTAGTGGTGGTAGCGTCTTTAAACCTCATAATAGATTTTGATATTATACAAAAGGGAGTGCTGATGAGAGCTCCAAAATATATGGAATGGTACGGAGCGTTTGCGCTTATGGTGACTTTGGTATGGCTGTATATCGAAATATTAAGACTGTTAACAAAGCTGAGAGATTAATGTGACTGTAAAACTTACGGATACATCTTTTTTTATATCGTCTACGGAACCCGCAAAACTGCCTGCCAGCATTTGCGAAGTCGCTTTTGTCGGCAGATCAAATGTGGGCAAAAGTTCCGTTATCAATGCCGTTTGCGGCCAAAAGAATCTTGCAAGAACATCAAAAACTCCCGGAAGAACAAGGGCTATAAATATTTTTACTCCCTCAAAAGGAAGATGGATAGTCGATTTGCCCGGATACGGTTTTGCCAGAGTATCGGATGAAGAGAAAAAAATATGGAAGGAAATGATAGAGGGATATATTACAACCAGAAAAAACTTAAGGAATATATACATACTTGTTGACGGACTTGTCGGACCGACAGAACTTGACGTCATGATGCTCGGCTGGGTTCAGTCTCTGGGAGTAAATTTTAAAATAGTCGTTAATAAAACCGATAAAATACCGAATTTAAATTTGGAAGAATTGAAAAATCAAGTTTCACAATATCTGAAAATATCGCCTAAAGATATTTTCAGCGTAAGCGCAAAAACGCAGGCAGGAATAGGCGTGTTAATAAATGATGTCGGAAATTTATTATTAAAATAACGGGGGTGAAAAAAGGAAATGAAAAAGTTTTTGTTTGCTGCATTGTTTTTGTCAACGGCTGTTTTGGTTTCAAGCTGCGCAACAGTTAAAACTCCGGTCATGGGACTGATTTACACGGATGTTAAGGCTCCTGAAGCTGTTACTTCAAATTCAGGCAAATCTAAAGTAGGAAAAGGTATTGCTACATCTGTTATGGGTTTATTTGCTCAGGGAGATGCAAGCATTGAAACGGCTGCAAAAAGCGCCGGCATTACGAGAATACACCATGTAGATTATCATTCTACGTCAATTCTCGGATTTTACTCGACTTTTACCGTGACGGTTTACGGCGAATAGCCGATTGCTGAGAAATAGTTTGGTTTTTTATGTTAAAAATATATTGCGGTATAAAAAGGAGAAAAAGAATGAAAAAAGTATTTTTAGGATTGATTGCAGTAGCTGCTATTTTGACTTGCTCTGTTTCAATATCTCAGGCACAGGTTATTAAGCTTTCATTGTGGGGAGATATATGCGTTCCTAATGAAGATTATACAGGCGGACTTGAACTTGCGATAGGAACAGAAACTCAGTCAGTAGACGGAGTCCAGCTTGCGTTTATTTATGCACAGGCTGATAAGTTCAGAGGATTGCAGTCAGCTCTTGTATCAAGCACGAAAGACGGACAGGGCGTTCAGTGGAGCTTTGTAAACTTTGCAGACCAGTTTCAGGGCGTTCAGCTCGGCTTTGTAAATAAGACAAAAGATATGAAAGGTCTTCAGTGGGGTTTTGTAAACTACACCGAAACAATGAAAGGTGTTCAGATCGGTCTTGTAAACATAATAAAGAATAACCCGACATTTTTGCCGGTATTTGTATTTGTTAACTTCAGTTTCTAATTGAAAAATATTTATTTGACGATTATCGTCGGATTCGTGGCCGGACTGGTTTTATCCGGAGTACTGGCGGATGTTTTTTCGTATGCGGCGGGCGCTTATAACAGATTGTATATAGCAAGGACAATTTCAAAAGCGGAAAGGATGGTCGCAGCTGACAACTATGAAGAGGCTATAAAACTTTACGAAAAAGCGTACGCAAAAATCAGTTCGTCCATGAAAGACGGTAAGAATATGGTTCTTGCCGCAAAAATTAATAACAATAAGGGCCTTTGTTTTTCAAAAAGATTTGAACGCACAAAAGATATTATTGATTTTAATGAAGCGTTGTCATTATTTAAAGAAGCACGCGATACATACAAAAAAATACAAAACGGCGAACTTGCCGACCAAACTGAAAAAAATATAAAAACACTGGAAGAGATGTTTAAAAATATATAAATGCTTTCTTACAGCGGAACAGTCATCAGGCCTCCGAGCGAGGCCGACAGTTTAATACTGCAGATTACGCTGGGTTGTTCGGACAATGCGTGCGTTTTCTGCCCTGCTTATAAAGATAAAAAATTCAAAATAAAAGACGTTAAAGAAATAGAAGCCGATATAGAAAAAGCGGGCAGATATTATCCTTATGTCCGCAAAGTATTTCTTGCCGACGGCGACGCGCTGATAATTCCGCAGAAAGACCTTATAAGAATTTTCGACAAAATTATTTCCGCGTTTAAATACGTTTCAAGAATATCTCTTTACGCTTCCGTTAAATCAATAGAGTTTAAAACGCACGACGAGCTCAAAGAACTCCGTGCAAGAAAAATGTCGCTTGTTTATATAGGTTTTGAAACGGGCGATGAACAAGTTTACAGGCTGATAAAAAAATACGGCTCTGCCGAGCAGAATGCCGGCGCCGTCTTAAAACTGAAAGAAGCGTCAATAAAATCAAATGTTACCGTTATTTTAGGGCTGGGAGGCGTTAAATTTTCAAAACAGCATGCGGAAAATACGGCTTTGATTTTAAATAAAGCAAGGCCTGAACAGATAGCCGCTTTGACTTTAATGGTTGCAAAAAATACCCCTTTATACGAAATGTGTCTTAAAAAAGAATTTGAAACGGTAAAAGAATTCGGAATTTTAAAAGAATTAAAAATAATAATTGAAAAATTGGAAGACTTTCCGTGTTTGTTTTTTTCAAACCACGCGTCGAACTATGTCCCGATAAGCGCAAGATTCCCGAAAGACAGACAAAATGTCATAAACATGCTCAATAAAGTTATAGAATATTCGGATAAAAGCATGCTCAGAAACGATTTTTTAAGAAGTCTTTAAATTTAAGCAAGATTTTTGTTAAAAATTATTGAAAAAGTAAGTTAAATATAATAGAATAAGCGGGATATGAAAAAAATACTTGCGATAACGTTATTTTTAGCCGTTAATTTGTTTTTATCCGGTGTGTTTTGCTCTGCCGAAGAACAGAAGGTTTCGGTCAGCGGAAAATTTGTCAGAGCTTCCGCTTCGGGCATGCCTTTAACCGACATAGAAATAAAAATTACCGGAACAAAAGAATTTACAGTTAAAACAGACAGAAACGGCAATTATATAGCATATAATCTTCCGGCCGGCGGCAGTTATACGCTTACTCCTTCAAAAGCAGGTTTTCTGTTTACGCCGCAGTCAAAAAGTTATACCGGTCTTACTGCAAGCAGAGTCAATGAAAATTTCTCTGTTTCCGAAAGAACATATTCAATAAGCGGAAAAGTTATAATAGGCAACAAGCCGTCCAAAGGCGAAGTTTTAATGATAAATACAAGAGCCGTCAAATATTTTACAAATGACGACGGAGCGTATTTTATAGATAATCTTCCTTATGAAGGGCCTTATATCGTTACCGTAGAATCCAATAAATTTGCTTTTGAACCTTTTAAAATAGACAAACTGGACAACGATGTTATTTATAATTTTGAAAAATCAATTCATGCCAGAGGGTATGTTACGTCGATGGGAAGAGGCGTTCCCGATGTTGAAATAGCTGTCAATAATAAAAGATATAAAACCGATGCAAAAGGATTTTATGAAATAAGCGGCCTTGCGACAAACGGCATTTATATTCTTGCCGTAATAAACACTGAAATGAATCCCGAACCAAAATTTCTGGAACTTAAGAAAATAACCCAGGATGCGGAAAATATGAATTTTTCTTTAAGCGGAACTATTGCGGGAAATGTTCAGATAAACGGCAAACCTTTTGCGGGAGCCGCTGTAAAAGTTGTTTCGGAAGATCAGACCGAAGAAATAAAAACAGATAAAAACGGAAATTATAAAACAAATAAACTCGGCATATACAGAGATTATGTCATATCAATTTCAAGTCCGGGATATTCTTTCAGTCCGGAAAGCAAAACTATAAAAAAATTAGTTAAAAATATTGACGGCCAAAATTTTACCGCCTCGGTAAAAAAAATCAAAATATACGGCACCGTTATGCAGGGGCAGACTCCTGTTAAAGATGTTGAAGTTTCGGCAAGCGGAGTTGCAAAATCTGTCAAAACCGATATAAAAGGCGCATACTCATTTGACAATTTAGGATACGAAAAGGATTTTACTGTGTCGGTAAAATCTAAGAATATTAAGTTTGTTGAATCTGTAAAAACAATAAACAAGATACAGGAAAATACGGAAGTCAATTTCTCCGGGCTGCTTTCCATTTCAGGTAATGTCAGCAATGAAGGCCAGCCTTTTGAAAATGCCAGAATAAACTATGATTTTAACTCATTTGTTCTTTCGGATAAGAACGGCGATTATGTTATAGACGGACTTATGCCGGATAAAGTCTATACAATCGAAATATCAAGCGGAGTTTATGAGTTTGAGCCTGCCAATTTTACAACGGAAAAACTGCGCGATAAAATTAAAGATAAGAATTTCATGGTAAAAATAGATCCTAAGATAAAAGCAAAACAGGAAAAATTTGCTCTTGAAGAAGCAAAGAGAAAAGCTAAAGAAGAAGAAGCGTTGAAAAAAGAAGAATTGAAGAAAGCCGCTTTGGCAGAAAAGCTTGCCAAAGAGGAAGCAGCTAAACAGGCAAAAGAAGAAGAAAGACTCAGAAAAGAAGAGCTTAAGAAAATAGCCGAGCAGGAAAAGCTCGCTCTTGAAGAAGCAAAGAAAAAAACAAAAGAAGAACCGTCAAAAACATCGGCTGTTATAGAAAAAAAGAAAGATGAAACTTTGAAACAAGATATTTTAATTCCTGTTGTTGTTGCCGGTACGGCTGCCGATGATGAAAAATCAAGAAAAGAAGAACTCAGAAAAATAGCCGAGCAGGAAAAACTTGCTTTTGAAGAGTCAAAGAAAAAAGCTAAAGAAGAAGAAGCGTTGAAAAAAGAAGAATTAAAGAAAGCGGCTTTGGCAGAAAAACTTGCCAAAGAGGAAGCAGCTAAACAGGCAAAAGAAGAAGAAAGACTCAGAAAAGAAGAGCTTAAGAAAATAGCCGAGCAGGAAAAACTTGCTTTCAAAGAGTCAAAGAAAAAAGCTAAAGAAGAAGAAGCGTTGAAAAAAGAAGAATTGAAGAAAGCCGCTTTGGCAGAAAAACTTGCCAAAGAGGAAGCAGCTAAACAGGCAAAAGAAGAAGAAAGACTCAGAAAAGAAGAACTTAAGAAAATAGCCGAGCAGGAAAAACTTGCCCTTCAAGAGTCAAAGAAAAAAGCTAAATCTGAAAATATGAATGAGCAGCGCAAGCAGGAAGAAGATCTTAGAAAAGAAGTGCTGCCAGTTGTCGCGGATATAAAAGATTCAAAAGAAGAAGAAAGACTTAGAAAAGAAGAGCTCAGGAAAATAGCCGAGCAGGAAAAACTTGCTTTCGAAGAGTCAAAGAAAAAAGCTAAAGAAGAAGAAGCGTTGAAAAAAGAAGAAATGAAGAAAGCTGCTTTGGCAGAAAAACTTGCCAAAGAGGAAGCAGCTAAACAGGCAAAAGAAGAAGAAAGACTCAGAAAAGAAGAGCTCAAGAAAATAGCCGAGCAGGAAAAACTTGCCCTTGAAGAGGCAAAGAAAAAAGCAAAAGAAGAAGCATTATTAAAGCAGGAAGAATTGAAGAAAGCCGCAGAACAGGAAAAACTTGCCAAAGAAGAAGCAGCTAAACAGGCAAAAGAAGAAGAAAGGCTCAGAAAAGAAGAGCTTAAAAGAATAGAAATGGACGCAAAAATAAATCTGGAAATTAAAAAGAGACTTGAAATGCAGCAGCAGATAGCAATGCAAGAGCAGGCATATGAGCAGGAAGAAGCCAGAAAAAAAGAACTTCAGGAAAAAATAGATTTTGAAAAAGAAAAAAACAGGCAGCAGGAGCAGGAAAGATTAAAAAATGAAGAATTAAAAAGATTAGAAGAACAGCAGCAGGAGCAGGAAAGGCTTCGTCTGGAAGAAGTAAAAAAATCAGCCTTGAACGAACAGCTTGCAAAAGAAGAAGCTGCTAAACAGGCCAAAGAAGAAGAAAGATTAAAGAAAGAAGAGCTCAAGAAAATAGCCGAGCAGGAAAAACTTGCCAAAGAAGAAGAAAAGAAAAGAGCTAAAGAAGAAGAAAGATTAAAGAAAGAAGAACTTAAAAGAATAGCCCAGCAGGAAAAACTTGCCAAAGAAGAAGAAAAGAAAAGAGCTAAAGAAGAAGAAAGATTAAAGAAAGAAGAACTTAAAAGAATAGCCCAGCAGGAAAAACTTGCCAAAGAAGAAGAAAAGAAAAGGGCCAAAGAAGAAGAAAGATTAAAAAAAGAAGAACTTAAAAAAGCGGAACAGAGCCGCAAAGAAAATATTTCCGAGCCGTCTCAGCCGGTAACCGTAACTTCTGCAGTTGAAGATGCTGCAAAACAGCAGCAGGAAAAAAAGTTTTCAATAACGGGCCGAATTCTTAAGGGCAGATACGGAGTTCCGAAAATACAGATAAAACTTCTCAGCGAAGGAAAGTCAGAGGTTTTTACAACTGATAAGTACGGTTATTATATGATAGGCGACCTTGAAAAAAATAAAGATTATGTTGTTACAGTTGTCTCTGATACCAATATATTAAATATATCTCCTAAATCGCGCGTATATAAAAATATAGAACGTGATTTTACAAATGACAATTATTACGTGGTCACTACGGACAAATAAAAACTTCGCAGCCGGTTTGTTAAACTAAAATGAAAAAAATAAATTTAAATTTAATGTCATACGGATATCCCATAATCTTTTTGAAAAACTCAGATTTATGCAAAAGGGTTAAATCGTTTATTGCGCAAAAAAAAGTTTTTATAATTTCGGATACCGTTGTCGGTTCGTTATATCTTAAAGATTTTAAAAATCTTTTGGAAAAAGAGGGGATCCTCGTCCATTCCTATGTTTTTAAAGCAGGAGAAGAACAAAAAAGCATAAAAACACTCTCGGAAATAATCGCTTACGCCGTATCTTCAGGCATCGACAGACAGTATGTCGTAATAGCTTTGGGCGGCGGAGTTGTGGGAGATATATCGGGTTTTTTTGCATCAGTTTATATGAGAGGCTTAAAATATATACAGATTCCGACTACCCTTTTGGCTATGGTAGATTCTTCCATAGGCGGTAAAACGGCTGTTAACACCGAAAGCGGTAAAAATATAGCCGGAACTTTTTACCAGCCTCTATGCGTTTTGATAAACACGGAATTTTTAAGAACGCTTGATTCAAGACAGTTAAAAAACGGAATGGCGGAAGTTATAAAATACGCAGTCAGTTTCGACAAAGATTTTTTTGAAAGACTAAAAAATATATTTAGAAAAGCCGTCATATCGCAAAAAGATTTTGATTACATAATATACAAGTCATGCAAATACAAAGCCGAAATAGTTGAAAAAGACGAAAAAGAAACCAAAGGAATAAGAGAACTTCTCAATTTCGGACATACTTTTGCGCATGCTCTTGAAACAATAACGGAATATAAAAAATTTCTGCACGGCGAAGCCGTAGTTTTAGGAATGCTATTTGTTTCAAAACTTGCCGAAAAAATAAATTTTGCAAAAAAAGGAACATGCGAAGAACTTAAACAGCTTCTTTGCTCGTGCGGATATGATATGAAGCTTGGGTTAAATAAAAAACCGGAACAAATTTTAAATTTAATGAAAAGAGACAAAAAATCGGTTTCAAATAAAATCAAATTTGTTCTGCCTGAAAAAATAGGAAAAATAAAAGCAAAAATTGAAGTCGACGATAAAATTGTGGTAAATTTGATTAAGGATGTGTTAAATGAAAAAGATACTTGTAATTAACGGTCCAAATTTAAATCTTCTCGGAACAAGAGAACCTGAAGTTTACGGGACGGTAACTTTGTCTCAAATAGAAAATATGCTGAAAGAACATGCAAAAAAAATCAATGTCGAAATTGAATGCTTTCAGTCGAATCACGAAGGCGAGATAGTGGATAAAATAGGAAACGCAAAAAACAATTTCGACGGCATTATAATCAATCCAGCCGCATATACCCATACTTCTGTCGCTGTTAGAGATGCGATTGCTTCTGTAAATATTCCTGCCGTGGAAGTCCACTTGTCAAACATATATGCCAGAGAGCAGTTCAGGCATAATTCATACATAGCTCCTGTCGCAGTCGGTCAGATTTCCGGTTTGGGAGTAGACGGCTATATTTTCGCTCTTGAAAAATTATCAAAAATATAAAATTTGAAACAAAAATAAAAACACCCTGTCTAAAAAGACAGGGTGTTTTTCAATGATAGCTAATTATATCTTTCTTATGTTAGCTGCCTTAGGTCCTTTGTCTGATTCTACAACGTCAAATTCAACACTGTCACCTTCAGCAAGAGATTTGAATCCTTCAGACTGAACTGCTGAATAATGTGCAAACACATCTCCAGATCCATCATTGTTGGAAATAAATCCATAACCCTTTTGGTCGTTAAACCATTTTACTTTACCTTGTGCCATTTACTTCTACTCCTTGTTTATAGTTCGAAACCGAACTTTTTCTGGATGCCTTTCGCACCCACGAACAATATTAAAGTATTTATTTAAGGCTTTGTCAATAGCTAATTGAAAAATACTTTGCGGTAAAATCTTTACTATCAATTTTTTATTTTGTAAAATCACCGGACTTGTTAGCAGGTCGGAGGCGTAAAATGATAAGAGCCGTTTATCTCAAAGACAGTATATGCGAATGTGAATTGAATGTTGAAAATTTAAATAAAATTTACAGTTCAAAACCCAGCCTTTTATGGGTTGACCTGACTTTGGAGAAGGGAGATCTGTCGGCAGATGAAATCGCGCTGCTTTCCGAAACTTTCCAATTTCACGAACTTTCAATTGAAGACTGCCTTTTTCCTTTGTATAACCCGAAAGTAGAACAGTTTAATAATTATATATTTGTAAACATACACGGAATCCGCCAGAAAACAATGGATATAACAGATTTTGATGAATCAATATACGAACTTGATATTTTTCTTTCAAAAAATCTGCTTGTAACAGTTCATACGGAAGAACTTGAATTTCTTGACGTTCTTATGCAGAAAGCAAAACTTAAACCGCAGATAGAATTAAAAAATATGGATAATCTTCTTTATAATATTTTATCAAAGGTGGTTGCAAACCTTGAACTGACCATGGAAAAGATAAGCGGAAAGATAGATTTGCTTGAAGATAAAATTCTTGAGGATGCAAGACCCGAGTATATGCAGGAAATACTTGATTACAAAAAAGTGCTTTTATCTTTAAAAAAGATTGCAGATCCGCAGCAGTACGTTTACAGTTTCTTTTCAAGAGGCAATATCGAATATCTTCAGGACAGCTATTCTGCATATTTCAGAGATATAACATATCAGCTGGACAGGCTCAACAAGACGATAACGTCTTCAATACAAATGATAGGTTCTCTCGTTGCCATATATATGTCTGCCGTCACTTTGAAATTAAATGAAATAATGAAATTCTTAACAATTATAGCCACGATATTTTTGCCGATACTTATAATAGCAAGTTATTACGGCATGAACGTAAATTTTATTGAAATAGACATTCTCGGTCCCAGAGGCACTTGGATTTTTGCCGTAATGGCGATACTTGTCGCGACAGTCTCCCTCTATTTTTACATGAAAAAGAAAAAATGGCTTTAGTTTCTTCTTTTAAATAAAAATATTCCTAAAAATTATGAAATTTGATTTAAACTTTAAAATCAGCGTTGCTGTAACTATACTTTTTTTTATTCTTTTGCCTGTTGTTTATTTTGCAAAAAATAAACAATACCATAAAGAGTTATTTCAGTTTATAGCCGACAATAATTTTTCCCAGGGCGATTATTTTGAATCTTCAAAATATTACAGAAAGCTTATCGCTATGGGGGCGGGCAACGAAACTGTTTATACAAATATGGCCGTCTCAATGGTAAAACTCGGATATTACGACCGCGGAATAGAATATCTCAAAAACGTTCTCAAAAGCGCAAATACGGCTCAGATTTACTATTCTATAGGATATGCTTATTTTCAAAAGGCGCAGACGGTAAATTCTATTGCTGTGTTTAACAAGGCGCTGGGTTATATAAACGAAAGCATAATTTTGGATAAACAGAGTATTGACGGTTACCGAATGATGGGCAGGATTTTTGAACGTATGCAAAAATTTGACAGGGCGAGAATATGGTATAACAAGGCGCTTTCGATCATACCCGATAAAAGAGAATTTTACAATCTTATAGCTTACACTTATATGCAGCAGAACGATTTGGACAGTGCAGCCGTTTTCTATAAAAAGGGAATAGAAAACAATGATAAAAATCTTCAGGCTTACTGCGCGCTTGGCGAGATTTACAGACAAAAATCCGATTTTGAAATTGCTATGGAATATTATAAAAAAGCCATAGATACTGACTCCGGTTATATAATGCCTTATTACAAGATAGGTCAGATTTATTACGACGCAAAAGATTATGAGCAGGCTTTGCTTTGGTATGGAAGGGCTCTTCTTATAGACAACAACAATAATATAGTCAATTACTGCATCGGTAAAGTTTATAAAGATCAAGGGATGAAAGATAAGGCCGTTTCATATTTTAAAACAGCAGCTTACTGCGGCAATGACGAGGCAATAAAGGAATTAAGGGAAAATTATTAAATGTTTTATACTAATAAATATTTATTTTTTGCGGTTCTTCTGATATTGTCTGTGGTGCTTGCATATTTTATAGACCAGAAAATTATACTTCTGGGAATATTTGAAAATTTATTTTTTCTGACGCTTTTTATCTTTGCCGCCGTTTCGGCCGTTTCGTTTATTACCGCCGCCGCAACAGTGGTTATAATAAAGATTTTAGTTTCTTTGATTTATAAAGTTCTTGCAAAAAGCGAAGAACGCTATAACTCCTTTTTTGTATTTTGGCTGAGTTTTACTTTTTTTGCCTATATTACGGTTCTTGGCGTTTTCATGGTTTCAATAACGTATTAAGCAAAAAATTTGGTATAATATGCGCCACGTGCCGACATAGCTCAGTTGGTAGAGCAATCGCTTCGTAAGCGATGGGTCGGAGGTTCAAATCCTCTTGTCGGCTTTTTTATTTGCCTGATTCAGGCGGGTGCAAAATGTCTAATGTTATAAAAAATATTTTTTCAAAAGTTTTGCTCTACGGAATTCCTCTTTTTTATTTTCTCGTAGCCGTCAGTTTTTATCTCGGGACTTATGATTCGGCCCAGATAAAAATAACGATAGTCCAAATCGGCGGCATAATATTAATATGTTCATGGCTTATTTTAAAATTTGAAGATGATTTATTTTCAAATCTCAGGCAGAATCCTGTCATAACGGTTCCGGTTCTTTTATTTTTGGTATCGGGATTTGTTTCGTTTTTATTTTCATATTTTCACTATGCTTCACTTAACGAATTTTTAAGAAGGCTTATTTACTGTCTTCTTGCTTTGTGTATAACTGATGTTTTCACGGATAAAAAAAGCATAAACAAACTTATAAATTTTCTTGTATTTGCAACTTATATAGTTTGCATATACGGCGTAATACAATATATAGACATAAATTTCTTTCCGCCTCCTCCGGATAAAGGGCTGGATCCGTTTATATGGCGTCAGGCTTTCGGGCCGAAGATTTTTTCAACGTTCGGAAATCCCAATTTTTTAGGTGATTTTCTTGTAGTTATGAATCCGATAGTTCTTGCCATGTTTTTTAAGAAAAAAAGATTCCATCTCTTGTTTTTGTGGCTGATGATAGTTTTTTCGATAATCGTTACTTATTCAAAAGGAGCATGGATAGGGTTCGGAATAGGAATACTTGCTTTTGCATTCTTATACGTAACTTTTATACTTAATATAGAAAAACGCAAAAAAGCCTTCATATTGATAATAATGTCGGCGCTTACTATTTCTACGGTAACCGGCGCCATAATGATTCAGATGAAAAAACGCCCCGACAGCGCTTCTTTCAGAACATGCACATGGCTTTCAACTTTTGAAATGATAAAAACCGCTCCGGTTCTCGGTACGGGAATAGGTTCTTTCTATGTTACATACCCTTCTTACAGAAGACCTGAAATATTTTTTATAGAAGCAGCCCACAATACTGAAACAGACCACTGCGAAAACGAGTATCTTGAAGTTTTATACGATGAAGGAATAATAGGGCTTGGCATTTTTCTAACGCTGCTGGCTTTGTTTCTTACTATGGGTTTAAAAAATCTTTCGTATTTTAAAAGAAAAAATTTAAATGACGGAACACTCGCTTATCTGCAGCTCGGCATCATAAGCGCCATAGTGGCGCAGCTCGGCCATAATATGGTATGCGTTTCTCTCAGGTTTGTTTCTTCCGGCGTTATGCTGTGGCTTTTGATAGGTCTTATAGGAGCGATATCTTTTCAATATATAAAAAAAGATGATCTTGCACAGGCCTCATTTCCTTCGGTCATAAAGAGAATTCTGCAGGTTATTGTTTTTGCGATGATGACGTATCTTATAATAGTATTTTACGGTTTTTTCCAGGCTGATAAACTTCATGCGACGGCGATTTTCTATTCAAAACAGGGGCAGTGGGAACAGTCAATAGATTTCTTCTCAAAAACAATAGAAAAGAATCCGTCGTTTTTAATGCCGAGATATTTTAAGGCAAATAATTTTAACGACAGATTCCAGCAGGGCGACGTTGAAAAATCTCTCAGAGAATACGAATCTTTATGGAAGCTCGCCCCCAATTACGTCCAGTCTAAATTTATGGTCGGCGCTCTCTATACAAAATTATGGGTTGAATATAATCTCAGATATCATACTCTGCTCAATGAAAAAGACGAAAAAAACGCGGCAGAAATTCTTAAAAAACGAAACGAATATTTTGAAAAAGCTGTAAAATATTATGACCAATATAAAATGATAGATCCTATTTTCCCCGAGACTTACTACAGACTGGCATGGCTTTACTCTCAAAACGGGGATTATAAAAAAGCTTTTGCCGAATACGAAGCGCATCTTACGGCTCCCGACAGGCTTATGAAAAAGGCGGATTACTGGAAGCCGAGAAGAAAAAATGAATATGCCTTTACATATATAAATATGGGCAGCTTATATTTTATGACTAATAATTTAAAGAAAGCAGAAGAGTCATTTTTTAAATCTCTGGAACTTGTTCCGGATAATCTTGAAGGTTTAAAAGGGCTTGCCATAGTATATGACAGAACGGGACAGAAACAAAAGTATAACGATATGGTCGCAAAGATGAAAAAGCTTTATTCCGACGATAAATCTATTGCAGAACTGAAATTCAGACCGTAAAATACCATCCATTATTTTAATTAGCACTCGCATACAAAGGGTGCTTGACAAATCAAAACATCTGTGTTATAATTGGCACTGTTCATAAATGAGTGCTAAAAAATATTGTTATTACGGGTGCTAAAATGAGACAGATTGCCGAGAACATTTTAAAAGAAAGAAAGGCTAAAGTTCTTCATGCGGTTATCCACCAGTTTATAAAAACAGGCAAACCGGTGGGTTCCAGCATTTTGGAAAGCGAATATGATTTTGATTTGTCGCCGGCGACGCTCAGAAGCCTGATGGCCGAACTTGAAAAAGACGGCTATCTTACTCATCCCCACACTTCAGCCGGACGAATTCCGACTGATTCAGGATACAGGGCATATGTAAACTCAATAATAGAATTGCAGAGGCTTGCTGTTGAAGAAGAAGAAAAAATAAGAAAAGAGTATGAAAAGAAAACGAAGGAAATAGATACTTTGTTGTCGCAGACGTCAAGAATTTTATCGGGATTATCTAATTATACGGGCTTTGTTCTTGCTCCGAAAATTGAAAACAACGAAATAAGAAATATTGAGCTTGTTCCTGTCGCAAAAGACCGGATACTTGTAGTTCTTCTTACAAAAACGGGCGATGTTAAAAATAAAATTATAAATATAAGCATAGATGCTGAAGATCTTGAAGAACTCAAAAAATTTCTAAACAGAAAATTAAGAGGTCTTTCTCTTTCTGAAGCAGGCAAAAAAGTGTTCGCGGAAATACACCGCTATGAAACAAAACAGAGAAATATGACAGGCTTTGCCGAATGCATAAGCGAAGTTATAGACAGTATAACAGACGACATATATATGGACGGCGCTTCAAATGTTTTAGCGGTGCCTGACTTTAAAGATTTGGAGTCGGCGAGATATTTGATGCAGTTGAATGAAGACAGAGACAAGTTAAAAAAAATGATAGGAAAAGATTTAAACCATAAGATACAGGTCAGAATAGGAGCCGAACAGAAGGATTTAAGCGTAATAACGACATCTTATAATTACGGCAACCGGGTTGTCGGAGTTTTGGGAATAATAGGCCCCAAACGAATGGAATACGATAAAATGATAGCGCTTGTAAATTCTGTTTCAACAATAGTTAACGGATATTTATCCGGCATAGGAGAGGATGAGGACGATGAGCGATAACGAAAAGATGGCCGAAGAAACAACTGATACGTCAAATGTCGAAGATATGGCAAGAGACGAAAAACTTTCGGAGCTTGATATTTTGAAACAGTCGGTTGAGGACAAACAGAAAAAAGCCGACGAATATTACGACCAGCTTCTGAGATTGAAAGCTGATTTTGAAAATTTCAGAAGAAGAACCGAAAAAGAAAAACAGGATTTTTTAAACTGGGGCAGAGAAAAAATTCTTATAAAGCAGATAAGCATATACGATGTTTTTGAACATGCTCTTCATAGCGTAAAAGCCGGACAGAATCTTGAAAGCATAATGGTCGGCCTTGAGATGATTCAAAAAGAATTTGCGAAGATGCTTAAAGAAGAAGGCGTTGAAAAGATAGAATGTCTGGACAAAAAATTTGATCCGAATTTCTGCGAAGCGCTCGTTCAGATTGAATCTGACAAAGAAGAAGGAACGGTACTTGAAGTTTACCAGAACGGATACAAATTTAACGGAAAACTTATGAGAGCCGCAAAAGTAAAAGTAGCAAAAGCACCTGAAACAAAGAAGAGTGGAGGTTCGGAAGCTGGGAAGCTTAGCAACGACAACAACAAAGGAAAAGAGCTTGGCAACGGCGAAGACAAAACAGAAGAGTCGGACAACAACGAAAATAAAAAAGAAAATAAATAGAAAACGGAGGGTATCATGAGTAAAATTATAGGGATAGACTTGGGAACATCAAATTCCGCTGCGGCAATAATGGAAGGCGGAAAAGTTACGCTTATTCCGTCGGCTGAAGGAACAACTCTCGGAGGAAAAGCGTTTCCTTCGTATGTGGCTTTCACAAAAGACGGACAGCTTCTCGTCGGAGAACCGGCAAGAAGACAGGCTGTCACAAATCCGGAAGGAACAGTTTCCGCATTTAAAAGAAAAATGGGAACCGATTTTAAATACCAGATAAACGGCAAGGATTTTACTCCTCAGCAGCTGTCGGGATTTATATTGCAGAAAATTAAAAAAGACGCAGAAGCTTATCTCGGCACTAAAGTTGAAAAAGCGGTTATTACCGTTCCGGCATATTTTAACGACCATCAGAGACAGGCTACAAAAGACGCGGGAGCAATCGCCGGTCTTGAAGTTGTAAGGCTTGTAAACGAACCTACGGCGGCATCGCTTGCTTACGGTATCGATAAAGTAGGAAAAGAGCAGAAAATAATGGTATTCGATCTCGGCGGCGGAACTCTCGACGTAACCATTATGGAAATGGGAGCGGAAGGAACGTTTGAAGTATTATCTACTTCGGGCGACACGCAGCTCGGCGGAACCGATATGGATAAAGCTATAATCAATTATATAGCAGACACTTTCAAAAAAGAAAACGGAATAGATTTAAGAAACGATAAAATGGCAGTTCAGAGACTTCAGGAAGCGGCAGAAAAAGCAAAGATAGAACTTTCAAACGTTCTTGAAACAGATTTGAATCTTCCGTTTATCACGGCAGATGCTTCCGGTCCTAAACATTTGGCGATAAAACTTTCAAGAGCTACTCTTGAAAATCTCGTAGATTCTATCGTTCAGAGATGCAAAGCTTCAATAGACCAGGCTCTTTCTGACGCGAAACTTTCTGTTTCAAATCTTACGAAAGTTATTCTCGTCGGCGGACCTACAAGAATGCCTATAGTTCAGAAATTTGTCGAGAAACACGTCGGTTCAATAGTTGAAAGAGGAATCGATCCTATGGAATGCGTATGTAACGGAGCCGCAGTTCAGGCAGCGGTTTTGACGGGCGAGGTAAAAGATATTCTTTTGCTTGACGTTACGCCTCTTACGCTCGGACTTGAAACTCTCGGAAACGTAAGAACTCCGATCATCGACAGAAATACGACCGTGCCGGTAAAAAAATCGCAGGTTTTCTCAACTGCGCAGGATAACCAGCCGGGCGTTGAAATACATATTCTTCAGGGCGAAAGACCGATGGCCAAAGACAACGTTTCTTTGGGAAGATTTATGCTTGAAGGAATTCCGCCTGCCCCAAGAGGCGTTCCCCAGATTGAAGTTACGTTTGATATAGACGCAAGCGGTATTTTGCATGTAACGGCAAAAGATCTCGGAACCGGAAAAGAGCAGTCTATTAAAATAAGCTCGTCAACGAAATTGTCAAAAGACGAAATAGATAAATTCGTAAAAGAAGCGGAACAGTATGCCGACGACGATAAAAAGAGAAAAGAAGAAATAGAAGTTAAAAACGAAGCCGACAATTTAGTATACGCTACCGAAAAGAGCCTCAAAGAACACGGCGATAAAATTACTTCTGAAGAAAGACTTCAGGTCGAGCAGGCTCTTAACGAAACGAAAGAAGCTATTAAAGGCGGCAACGTTGACACTATAAAAGCATCGAAAGAAAAATTGCAGACGGCATCGTATAAACTTGCAGAAGCGGTTTATAAGCAGGCTCAGCAGCAGGGGCAGCAAGGACAGGCTCAGCCGGGCGCAGATGCGGGGCAGCAGGGTGCGCAGCAGCAGAACAATAATAATGGGGATAATGTTGTGGATGCGGAAGTGGTAGACGATAAGAAGTAATTTATAGCGGCTTTAATATTTTGATTACACCTTTGAATTTTGCGACCTTATGTACCGTTTCACTTACGTACACTTCGGTCGCAAAATTCTTCGGTTCATCTAAAATATTTAAGCCTTTGAAAACAGATATTGCGACCGAAATATTTCAGCTGTGACTTTGAGTTTTCAAACCTTATGTACCGTTTCACTTACGTACACTTCGGTTTGAAAACTCTTTGTCTCGCTTGAAATCTTTCTAGTCGCTAACGGCAGAGCAGCTTAAAAATGAATTATGAACTTGGAAATTTTATTGTAAATATTTTTACTGCTCTAGGAACTTGCGGAGCAGTAATTGTAGCTTTATGGTTGGCAATGCCAAAAAAAGAAAAGGCAGAGGGTTATTTTGAATTTCAAGGTTTAAGACCAAATCTCTTACCGGGATCTTCGCCTAATTATAATACATTGAAATTAGAAATTAGGAATAAAGGTAAGTGCGATATAGAAATTAATAATAAAAAAAACGCTAATATAAAGTTAAAAGATGGAGAGGAACTATTATACCTTGATGAAGATAAAATGTTGTTTGTCCCAAAATCAGAAACTAGAGTTTTTGAGTTACTTACTAGTAATATAGATATTAAAAATTTACAAGAAATATATGAAAATGATAATTCTATAATTTTGATATATACAGTTAATGGCACTGAAATAAAATTAAAAAAATTTCCCAATAAAGATCCGTTGGGTATTGGCAAAAAGAAAAAAATAGCTGTTGGTAAATGAGCTTTGAAAATAAAAAGAAAATATAAGTTTTTGTTGTGTCGTTAAAGATATTAAGATTTTGAGCGAGATGAAGTATTGCAAAAGTGCGGTGTACAAAGGAAAAACAAAATAACAAAGTCGTTATAGCGATATTTAGCGGATAAAAAGGAATTGAGATGAAACGAGACTACTACGAAGTACTAGGCGTTCAAAAAGGGGCATCTGCCGATGAAATCAAGGGAGCTTACAGAAAGCTCGCCATGAAATACCACCCTGACAAAAATCCGGGCGATAAAGCGGCGGAAGACAAATTTAAAGAAATAAACGAAGCATACGACGTATTGTCGGATGATAAAAAAAAGCAGACTTACGATTCGTTCGGACATGAAGGCGTAAACGGCATGGGCGGAGGCGGCGGCGGATATCAGCAATACGGCAACATGGGCGATATGGGCGACATATTCGGCGATATTTTCGGCGACATATTCGGCGGAGGAAGAGCGGGCGGCACAAGACGCGGCGCCCAGAGAGAAAGAAGAGGCGAAGATTTACAGTATGAACTTGAAGTTTCGTTTCTTGACGCTATGAACGGAAAAGAAGCGGAAATTAAAATACCTAGAAAAGAAGCATGTTCGTCATGCGGAGGAAGCGGAGCAAAACCCGGAACTTCCACAAAAACGTGTCCCAGATGTAAAGGAAGAGGCCAGATCAGCGTAAGCCAGGGCTTTTTCTCATTTGCCCAGACATGTCCGCAGTGCAGAGGCGAAGGCCATATTATTGAAAATCCGTGTCCTTCTTGCAGAGGAACCGGAACAACCCAGACTACTCATACCGTAAAAGTAAGAATACCGCAGGGGGTAACCGAAGGAAGCACTTTGAGAGTAACGGGAGCCGGAAATGCCGGCCCGAACGGCTCTCAGCCTGGCGACCTTTACGTTATTATAAGATTAAGGCCGCAGTCTAATTTCCAAAGAAGAGAAGATGATTTATACACAGAAATAAAACTGACTTATGCACAAGCCGTTTTGGGCATGGATTACGACGTTCCCGTTCTTGAAGGAACGGTTAAAGTCAAAATAGCGCCCGGCACACAGCCCGGCACGACTTTGCGTGTAAGAGAAAACGGATTCCCTAAATTGGGAAGAAGGGCAAGAGGCGATTTATTCGTAAAAATAAACGTTCATGTGCCTAAAAACCTTTCAAACGAGCAGCGAAAAGCGTTATTCGAATATGCCAAAACAATGGGCGAAGTTTCACCTGACGCTACTGCTGCCAGCGATAACATTTTTAAAAAGATATTTAAATAAAATACGTTTTATCCTATAATTCAAAACAGAGAAACCCAGATTTGTCATTGTCTATTGCCTTTAAAAACAAAAAATGGTATAAAACAATGATAAATAAAGGAGAGCGCCTATGCAGATAAACATCACGGCAAGACATTTGAGACTTACAGACGCCATTGATTCATACGTAAGGCAGAAAGTTTCCAAAGCGACTAAATTTTTTGACGGCGACAGCGTTATGGCACACGTAATTTTATCGGTGGAAAAAAACAGACAGATTACCGAAATCGTGTTTAGCGTGGGTGGAAAAGCCTTCAGAGCAAAAGAAGAATCGGAAGATTTGTATGCCTCAATAGACCTCACAGTAGATAAACTTACCAAGCAGCTCAGAAAACAAAAAGAAATTTCAAAAATACACAGAACAGAAAACCTTAAAGTCCTGGCTTCAAAGAAAATTAAAACAGAAGTATTTTCTTTTGACGTTATGGAAGATTCAAGGACAAAAATAGCCGAAATTAAAAGATTTGACGTTAAGCCTGTCTCGATAGAAGAGGCAATAAACGAAATGGATTCTCTGCATTACAGAGTTTACATGTTTTTGAATTCGTCAACCGACAAAATAAACGTTTTATACAGAGACGGAAGCGGCTCTCTTGTAATGCTGGAACCTGAAATTTAAATTTATATAGGTGTTTTTGGGAGGGAAGTATAATGAATATCATGGATTTTTTGAGCGAAGATTCAATTATTGTTGACTTGAAAGCTCAAAATAAAAAGGACGCGATTATTGAGTTGATTGAACATTTGAAAACGACGAAAAAGGTTAAGAAAACCGATGAAATCGTCGAAGTAGTTCTTGAAAGAGAAAAACTAGGCTCTACCGGCATCGGACAGGGCGTGGCAATACCTCACGGAAAAACCGACGTATTAAGCGAACAGGTCGGAGTTTTGGGAATATCAAAGAAAGGTTTGGAATTCAACTCACTCGACGGAGAACCTGTTTTCATAGTATTCCTTTTAGTAGGTCCTGTCGAAGTAACAGGCCAGCATCTTAAGGCTTTGTCAAGAATTTCGAGACTTTTTAAGGATAAATTCCTCAGACAGGCTATTAAGAACGCAGATACGAAAGAAGAAATCGTAAAAATTATCCAGCAAGAGGATGCTTATTGATGAAAGTGCTTAAGGTAGGCACTTTTTTTGACGAGAAAGCCATAGATTTTAAATTAGAATTAATTGCCGGAGCGGACGGTCTCAACAGACTCGTTACCGTTCCGGATGTAAACAGACCCGGTCTTGCTTTTGCCGGGTTTTTTGAACATTTTCCCTATGAAAGAGCCCAGATAATCGGGATAGCAGAATTTACCTACATAAAAATACTTTCCCATGAAAAACAGATTGATATTCTAAAAAAAGTTTTTTCCGCAAAGCAGGTGCCGTGCTGCATCATAACAAGAGGTTTTGAACCGATTCCTTCAATGATGGAAGTTTTCAACGAGCTGAAAGTTCCCCTTTTAAAAACGTCTTTAACGTCAGCCCAGCTTTTGGGCGATCTGATATATTATTTTGACGAAAAACTTGCTCCGTCTGAGAAGCTGCACGGAGTTTTGTCGAACGTTTACGGACTGGGCGTTTTTATAAGAGGAAAATCGGGCATAGGAAAATCTGAATGCGCTCTTGAACTTGTTAAAAGAGGGCATATGCTTGTTTCCGACGACGTAGTTGAAATTACAAAAAGATCGGGACATATTCTTATCGGAAAAAGCGCCGGAATCAGCAAACACCACATGGAAATAAGAGGCATCGGCATAATAGACGTGCAGAGAATGTTTGGCATAGCAAATATTCTTGACGAGTCCAAAATAGAGCTTGTGATAAATCTTATAGCATGGGATGAGGCAAAAAAATACGAAAGGCTCGGCATAGACGAGAATTACACCGATATCCTCGGAGTAAACGTGCCTGAAGTCACAATACCCGTAGGGCCCGGCCGAAATCTTGCCATAATCGTTGAAACGGCGAGTTTAAACCAGAGATTAAAAAACAGAGGCCATTTTTCGGCTCTGGAATTAAGCAAAAAACTTATTGCGCAGATGAATAAATCTAAAGATGAAAAATAATTTTTTGATAGTTTCAGGAATATCAGGCGCAGGTAAAAGCAAAGTACTAAACATACTTGAAGATTTTGGTTTTATATGCATAGACAATATGCCTATGGAATTTATTTTCAGCTTTATAGAAATGTGCGGCAAAAACAGAAAAAAATATAAGAACGTCGCTATAAGCATAGATATAAGATCGGGCCAGAATATATCAAAAATCCCCCATATTTTAAAAAAATTAAAAGAAGAAAAAATAAAAAATGAAATGTTTTTTCTTGACGCCGACGACAATACGCTTATAAAGAGATATTCCGAAACAAGAAGAAAACATCCGCTCGGCGCAATTATAAAAGAAGCGATTTCAAAAGAAAGAGCAAAACTTAAAATAATCAAAGAACTTTCCGGCCGGCAGATAGACACCACAAATATGACGATAGGCGAACTTAAGAATACGCTTGCAAATCTGATAGGGCTTCCGCTTGATAAACAGCAGCTTGCTCTGACAATAATGTCGTTCGGTTTTAAATACGGCATAGCTCAGGAAGCAGACATGGTTTTTGACGCAAGATTTATGCCCAATCCCAATTACGTAAGCGGGCTTAAAATGAAAACAGGAAAAGATTCGGCAGTCGTAAAATATATAGAAAAACATAAGGAATATAAAATATTTTTTGAAAAAATATCAAATCTTCTTAAATTTTTGCTTCCCGGTTACATAAAGGAAGGCAAAAGCAGGCTTACTATAGCCGTGGGATGCACCGGAGGCAGGCACAGATCTGTTGCGACGGTAGAAAAACTTGCCTCATTTTTTGTAAAAAATAAATATACTGTTACGGTATATCACAGAGATATCTCAAAAGCGGGATAACAAATGAACAAAAAAATAGTTGCCGTAGGCGGCGGCAGCGGGCTTTCCACATTACTGAGAGGATTGAAAAAATATCCATTCGACATTACTGCCGTAGTGGCTGTATCCGACGACGGAGGCAGTTCCGGCAAACTCAGAAACGAACTCGGCGTTCTTCCGCCGGGCGATATAAGAAACTGTCTGGTATCTCTTTCGGAAGAAGAAAGCATTATGGCGAAACTTTTTCAGTACAGGTTTCCCAAAAAAGGATCTCTTTCAAACCATTCTTTCGGCAATTTATTTATTACGGCTTTATCTGAAGTTTCGGGCGGTTTTGACAAGGCGATTGCAAACGCAAGCGATGTGCTCGCAATAAAAGGAAGAGTTCTTCCCGTTTCCCTTGAAAATGTAACCTTAAAAGCTTCTTTGTCCGACGGCAAAATAATAAAAGGCGAAAGCAATATTTCAAAAAGCAAAAGCGCAATAGACAAAGTTGAGATCTTTCCCCAGAACGCAAAAGTTTCAAAGGATGTAAGAGATGCCGTTTTAAACGCAGATTATGTTATACTCGGGCCGGGCTCTCTTTATACTTCGGTTATAGTAAATCTTCTTTTTGACGGAGTTACGGCGGCTCTGAAAAAAACAAAAGCAAAAAAAATATATATATGCAATATAATGACTCAGGCGGGTGAAACACAGAATTTCAGTCTGAGCGATCATATAGGAGCGATCGAGAAACATTCTTACAGAGGAATACTCGACTGCGTACTTGTAAATAACGGAAAAATATCCGTTTCAGTGGTGCAAAGGTACGCTAAAGAAAAATCAGTTCCGGTAAAAGTAGATACAAATAAATATAAAAATGTTAGAATAATAAGGAGAGATTTTATTTCGCGAACTCAATACGCGCATCACGATTTTGAGAAACTCGCGAAAACAATTTTTTCCGTAATTACCGGAGATAAAAGAAAATGATAAAAATTCTGATAATTTCCCACTGCGGACTGACCGACGAACTTATAAGAACGGCCGAAGTGATTGCCGGCAAACACGACAATCTCTATTCGGTAAAAAAGGATATCAGCGATGACAATCTCGTCAGCCTTCAGGAAAGGATAGCGTCCGTTCTTGAAGAAATCACCGACAAAGAAAAAGGAACTCTTATTTTAACCGACATTCTCGGCGGAACGCCGTGCAATGCCGCTCTTCCCATGTGCAGAAGATTTAACGTTGAAGTTTTAACCGGCGTAAATCTGCCTATGATAATATCGGCGCTTTTTGCAAGCAAAACGGCCGCAAACGCGCAGGAGCTGGCAGATAAAGTTTTATCTGACGGACAAAAAAGCATGGTCAACGCAAAACAATTATTATTGTCAAAATTAAAATAAAAATAAAGCAAGAGGTGTATTATTGTGGCTATTGAAGTTGTAAGAATCGATGACAGACTTATCCACGGACAGATCGTGCAGGGGTGGCTTAAAACCGTTTTTGTAAACAGAATACTTGTTGTTTCGGACGAAGTTGCCGAAGACGAAATGCAGAAAGCGCTTTTATCGATGGCGGTTCCGAGTACCGTTGAGCTTTCAATAAAAAATATTAAAGACGCAAGCGTTGAAATAATAAACAAAGTTTATGACAAAGAAAAAGTCATGGTTTTGTTTTCAAACCCGTGCGATATAGTAAAAATGATGGATAACGGAGTAAAATTTAATTCCGTTAATGTGGGAGGAATGCATTTTGTGCACGGCAAGAAACAGCTTATGTCCAACGTATCGGTTGACTGCTGCGACGTTGAGGCTTTTTTGAAGCTCATATCGTGCGGAATAGAACTTGAGTCAAGAATTTTGCCTAACGATGAAAGGCACAGCATTTCCGACAACATAAAAAAAGAGGCCGAACTTCTCGGGATAAACGGCTAAACCATGAAAAAAGTAAAATTTATATTCGGAGTTCACAACCACCAGCCCGTAGGTAATTTTGAATGGGTTTTTCAGAAAGGATACGATGTCGCCTATAAGCCTTTTATGGACGTGATGCTGAAACATAAAACCATAAAATGGAATATGCATGCAAGCGGTATTCTCTGGGATTTTCTTTTAAGCAAAAAATCGTATATATCTAACATAAAAAAAATGATTTCAAAGGGCAGCCTCGAACTTCTCTCAGGCGGCTATTATGAGCCGATTTTGTCGGTAATACCGCAGCAGGACAGAATAGGCCAGATAAAAAAACTTTCCGAATTTATAGAAAAAAATTTTGGATGCAAACCGTCAGGCGCATGGATCGCCGAAAGAGTATGGGAACCGTCTCTTGTTAAAGATTTGGCGGACGCCGGCATAAAATACGTAACTCTTGACGACGTTCATTTTGCTTCGGCAGGCCTTGATCCGAACACCCTCAGAGGATATTATACAACCGAAGACCAGGGCAGTTCTCTTAATGTTTTTCCTATAAGCCAGAAACTCAGATATTTTATTCCTTTTCAGGATATAAAAATCTGCATGGATTATTTCAGATATCTTGCAAACGAAGACAAAGAAACTGTGCTTGTCATGGCTGACGACGGAGAAAAATTCGGAATGTGGCCCGGCACTTATAAACATGTTTACGAATACGGATGGCTTGATAAATTTTTGACCGCGATAGAAGAAAATTCCGATATAGTCGAAACTGTCACTTTCTCGGAAGTTTTAAAAAATTCGCAGACTAAAGGAAGAGTTTATCTGCAGACAGGTTCGTATTTTGAAATGTCGGAATGGACTCTGCCGTCAAATGTCCAAAATAATTATGATGATTTTGTAAGACAGAATGAAAACAACGACAGATTTAAAATGTTTTTAAAAGGCGGATTCTGGAGAGGCTTTTTAAGCAAATACGACGAATCAAACAATATGCATAAAAAAATGACAAGAATCAGCGCCAAAGCCGCTTCGCTCGGCGCCGTAAATTCTGGAGATTCAGAATTGATGCAGGCGTTATATGCGGGACAATGCAACTGCGCGTACTGGCACGGAGTTTTCGGAGGGCTTTATCTTCCGCATTTGAGAAACGCCGTTTACGAACAGCTTTTAAAAGCGGAAAATATTTATAATTCGCAAACAGGCATAAAATCCGGCTGGGACGTATGCGATTTTGACTGCGATAATACGGAAGAATTTTTATACGAGAGTAAAATACAAAATATTTATGTTGATAAAATAGGCGGCTCTATTTTTGAATTTGATATTTTAAAAACGAATTATAATTTTTCAAATACTCTTACAAGAAAATATGAAGGCTACCATAAAAAACTTAAAGACGCCATAGACAACAACAAAGTATCAGATTCTCAGGAATTATCGAGCATACATTCCGACGAAGTAAAAGTTAAAGAGCTCGGGCTTGAAAAGCATCTTAATTACGACTGGTACAGAAAAACTTCGCTTCTTGATCATTTTTTTGATGAAAAAACTTCTTACTGCGACGTTTATCCCGTTAAATTTAAAGAACAGGGAGATTTTGTTCTGGGACTTTACGACGCATCCGTAAAATCCGGCAGACTGGAACTTGTCCGCAGAGGAACTGTATGGGCTGACGCCGCCGGAATAAAAACGGAAATAAAGAAAATAATAATTCCTCTTAAAAAAGAAGGATACGAAACGCAATATAAAATAAAAAATGCTGACAATAAAAATTTTTCGTTCACTTTTGCCGTAGAACAGGTTTTTGCTTTTTCGCAAAAAACCGGAAATGACTGCCTGGAAATCAAAAACGCTTCCATATGGGAAAGAGACGATGAAAATCTGAAAATGTCGCTGTCGGTATCAAGTTCAAAAAAATGCGATTTCTGGATCGTTCCGGTTGAAACGGTTTCAACATCTGAAAACGGATATGAAAAGACTTATCAGGGAACGGCCGTAATGAATGTTTTTAAATTTTCTCTTAAGCCGGATGAAGAATTTTCTTTTACGCTTACGACATCCGTAAAAACCGGAGATAAATAAGATGATAGAAACAGTAATACTGCTGTCTGTTCTCGGAGCTTTGTTGAGCATGGACATAACCATGTTCGGGCAGTTTATGATTTCAAGGCCGATATTTGCCGGACCTCTTATCGGTTATATTCTGGGTGATATACAGACGGGATTTTGGCTGGGGATGATAATTGAAATGATGTGGATTAACACGGTTCCGCTCGGTTCTTCAATTCCCGTTGATCTTACTATGATGACGGTTCTTTCCGTATCATGGACATGTCTGCACTTTAAAGGAAGCCAGGACGGAGCAATATTTGCTTTGGCAATGGCTATTCCGTTTGCCTATCTTTACAGAGAAATAGATATCGGCGGCAGAAATTTTAACACTAAAATAATGCATTGGATAGAAAGAGGTCTTGAGCAGGGCAAAGAATACAGAATTTCTCTTGGTTTATATTCAGGGCTTGCTCTTTTTCTGCTCAGGGCTTTTATAGTTTACGGCGTTTTTATGATACTCGGCGGACTGATATATGTAAACATGAAAGTTTATATACCCGTAACGCTTGAAATAGCTTTCAGGAAAGCTTGGTATTATCTGCCCGTTTTCGGATTCGGGCTTGTTCTTCATAATTTTAAAAATGTGGTGAGGTTTCCTTTTTTTAACAGAAAAAAATGATAAATAACAGAGTAGGAACAAGATTATTTTTAAGAACGTTTTTTCTGCAGTCTTTATGGAATTTTGAAAGACTTCAGAATATAGGATTTTTATATGTTTTATATCCGGTTTTCAAAAAACTTTATCCGGATAAAGAAAAAAGAAAAGAAATTTTGCTCAGACACGTAGGATTTTTTAATACAAATCCTTACATGGCAAACATAGTTTTTGCAATGATAATAAATGCGGAAGAAGAAATAGCGGCGGGCAAATCTGCGAATATAAAAAAACCGGAAATGCTTAAATCAGTGATGTCCGGTCCTATTGCGGCCATAGGAGATTCTTTTTTTTGGGGGACGTGGAGGCCGGTTACGGCTTTTGTCGCAATACTTCTTTCGATTTTGGCGATAAATATTTTTGATGCGGATTTTTTGTGGGTTGCGCCTGTCGCGTTTATATTTTTGTATAATGTAGTTCATATTCTGTTCAGATACTGGATATTTGTAATAAGTTTCAGGCTTAACGAGCAGATGATAAAACTGGTCGCAAAATTTGAAATTACATATATAGGCGATATAGTAAGAATTATAGGGATCGCAGCCGTTTTTACGACTTTATATTTTTATTTTGATTTGTTCGGATTTGCGCCTGCGGTCAATATATATTCAATGGACTGCACGATACCCGAAATAGGAATATACGGCGTAATTCTGCTTTTTAGTTTTGTGTTCGGCAAAATCAGGCCTGTTATAATGTTTTATTGTGCGATATTGTTCAGTTTTGTGATAGGTTATCTCGGTTTATAAATTAGGCAAAAACATAAAGCCTCTCGGTTTTTAACGTAAGACTTAATGCGGCTGATGTTTTTAAAAGGAAATATATCATGGTAGAAAAAAAATTAAAAGTAATTAACAAACTCGGGCTTCACGCAAGACCGGCATCTCTTATAGTGCAGTCTGCCATGAAATTTTCGTCCAACATAACAATATTTAAAGATGAATATAAAATAGACGCAAAAAGCATAATGGGTCTTATGATGCTTGCCGCTTCGACGGGCACGGAGCTTGTATTCTGCGCCGAAGGGCCTGACGAACAGGATGCAATAAGCAAAATGGAAGAAATATTTAATAACGGGTTCGGAGAAGAAATATGACGGCCGATAAAACAAACATTATTTTAACAGGCGTTCCGGCGTCCCCCGGAGTTGCGATAGGGAAGGTTTTTTTGTTTGAAGACGATGAATTTGTCTTTGTAGAAAAGGCTGTTCCTAAAAATAAAATAAAAGAAGAAATTGTCCGTCTTCAGCAGGCAATGGCAAAAACAAGAACGGAGCTTCAGGAAAACCAGGTTGATCTCGGCAAAATGCTCGGTAAAAATTATGCAAAAATCGCCGACGCCCACATGCTTATCCTCGATGATCCTATGCTTAATAAAGAGGCTGTCGCTTTAATCAATGAAGGCAATAACGCAGAATTTGCGATTTATAAGGTAACTGAAAAAATAACAAAATCTTTCGATCTTATTAACGACGAATATTTCAGAGAAAGAAAACACGATATCATAGACGTTTCAAAAAAAATAATGAGACATCTTCTGGGCAAACAGAAAAAAACTCTCGCCGATCTTGATTCTGCGTCGATAGTCGTCGCAAAAAATCTTACTCCGGCCGACACGGTTTCAATGAGAGAAGCGATGGTCAGAGGTTTTGCCACTGATACCGGCGGGAAAACTTCCCATACCGCTCTTGTAGCCCAGAGCCTTGAAATACCGGCAGTAGTCGGATTAAAAAATATCACAGGACAGGTTTCGCACGGAATGTCGATTATAGTCGACGGGAACCAGGGCATAGTAATTTTAAATCCGTCAAAGGAAACGCAGGAAAATTATAAAAGAGAACACGACATACAGATTGCCCAGCAGAAAAATCTTGAAAAACTGAAAGATCTGCCGGCAACTACCATAGACGGCAAAGAAGTAATGCTCGGCGCAAACATAGAAAATCCCGAAGAAGTCCGTTCCGTTTTAAAGCACGGAGCAAACGGAATAGGTTTATACAGAAGCGAGTTTATGTATCTGACCAGAAAAACGCTTCCGACTGAAGAAGAGCATTACAATAATTATTTGAAAGTTGCAAAAATGATGATGCCTTATGAAGTGATAATCAGAACGATTGATCTGGGCGGCGATAAAATTTCAAAGCTCGGTCTTATGAATATAACTCAGGAAGCCAATCCTTTTATGGGACTGCGCGCAATAAGGCTGTGCCTGAAATATCCGGATTTATTTAAAACGCAGCTTAAAGGAATTTTAAGAGCGTCTGTTACCGGCAACGTAAAAATAATGTATCCTATGATAACCCAGGTTGAAGAGATAAGACAGGCAAACGAAATTTTAAATCAGGCAAAAGCGGAATTGAGAAAAGAAGGCAAAAAATTTGACGAAGATGTGCAGGTAGGAGCGATGATTGAAGTGCCGTCTGTAGCAGTTATAACAGATATTATAGCCAAAGAAGTCGATTTTTTATCTATAGGGACAAACGATCTGATACAGTATACGATGGCAGTTGACAGAGTAAACGAGGATGTCGCGTTTTTATACGATCCTCTGCATCCTGCCATATTAAGGCTTTTAAAAAATATTATAGAGTCGGGACATAATGCCGGCAAATCGGTCGGAATGTGCGGCGAAATGGCAGGTTCTCCGGAATTTACGATAGCGCTTTTGGGACTTGGGCTTGACGAATTCAGCATGTCGGCTATTCAGATACCGAAAATTAAAAATGTTATAAGAAGCGTTTCAATGAAAGACGCCAAAAATCTTGCAAACGAACTTTTGAAATGCAATGATAGAACCGAAATATCAAGAGTAATAAAAAGATTTAAATACAGATAATTTAATTGAATGACGGAGGATCATAAAAATGAAAAAAATTATTTTGGCTGTTTTGTTTATGGCTGTTACAGCTGTTCCTTCTTTTGCTTTTTCAAGAGACAATGAAAAAGTTGAAGCTGATATTAAGGCCGGTTTTATAATAAACCCTTCAGTTAAAACGAACAATGTTTCAAACGATATGAATATGACTTTTTCGCTGGCTACTGATTTTTATTTTTATCCTGCAAAAGTTTTGGGAATGGGATTCGGCGCAAGCAATGTTTTCGGTTCAAAAGCAAAAAACGGTTCTGACGCAAAATTTGAATTTTCAAATGTTTATTTTGCTTTAAAGCCGAAAATATCTTTTGACGATTACAGCGTATATTATATCGGGCAGTACGGATACGGAATGATAAGAGCCACCGATATCTCCGGCGAAGTTGAAAACGGCGCTTACTGGGGATTGGGAGTCGGCGTAGAATATGAATCTTTTATATTTGAACTTTTGTATTCGGTAAATAACGGTAAAATCAACTCTACAGATATGCAGTATTCAACACTTGCTTTTAATTTTGGCTATAGATTTCATTATTAAAAATAATCCGGCATAAAATTTCCGGATAAATTTAGTATGGAGGATCTCAAATGAAAAAAAGCATTTTGGCAGTTCTCATCGCTATCCTAGTTGCAGTCCCTTCTTTTGCCGAAACAATTGAAGTTGTAGGCAAAGCCGGAATGGGTTTTAATTCAAAGATTGACAATAGCGGAAATACCATGGACGTAAACAGCCCTTTTATTCTGTGAGCTGAAGGATACCTGTATATTCTTCCTGTTGTAGGTCTTGGCGCAGGTATCAGCAATGTTTTTGATGCTGAGGTTAAAGATTCAAACGGAATTAAAATGGGAATGACAAACGTTTACGTTTCTGTAAAACCTAAAATCGGATTTATTGCAAATGTCTATCTTCTCGGTCAGGTCGGATACGGGCTTGTAAGAGTTTCTGATGTTCAAAAAGCCGACAGCGGTATGTATTGGGGCATAGGAGCCGGAGCTGAACTTTCATCCTTTATATTTGAAGTATTGTATTCAAACAATAAGATGACTATAAAGCCTTCTCCGACGGATCCTCAGGTTGACGTTACTCATTCTATGGTTTCATTTAACGTAGGTTATAAATTTTCAATATAAAATATGATGCTGCTGTTTAGGTATAAGCCGTAAAATTTTTTACAAAGAAGAGAATTTAATGAAGAAAAGTATTTTGACGTTGCTGTTGATGTTGGCATTAGTGCTGCCTGTTTTAGCTTCTGACAAAGGAGCAATGGAGGCTGATGTAAAGTTGGGTATAGGATTAAATCCTACCGTAAAACCTGACAACGGCTCAAATATGGATTTAAACACCTCGTTCGGATTAGGCGGCGATTTTTATTATTATGTTGATCCTTCCATAGCTTTAGGCGCCGGTTTAATGTATGGCCTTGAAACGGCAATGAAAGACAATTCTGATGTAAAAGTCGGATTCACTAATTTGTATTTTGCGGTAAAACCGAAAATGGCTTTAGATTCTGAAATTTTCAGCTGTATTTACGGTTTAGTGCAACTAGGATACGGAATGCCGAGAGCTACCAATATTGACGATCTAAAGGGCGGATTATATTGGGGTATAGGCATCGGAACGGAAATTCAGTCGTTTATAGTTGAATTTGTTTACGGTTCAAATGCTGCAGAAGCTAACGGCGGCAATAAATTTACCGCTACATCGATAAATCTTAATTTGGGTTATAAATTCGCATTGTAAAAAATTAATTTTAAAACAGAAACCCGTATCGTTTAAGATACGGGTTTTTTTATTGAAAATGCTGGCAAAAATAGAGTAAAATATTATACAATGAGGCAAGATGATAAAAGTTGAGAATCTTTATAAAGCTTTCGGCACTAAACAAGTTTTAAGCGGTATAGATTTTGAAGTCAAAGACGGCGAAACACTTGTGATTATAGGCGGTTCCGGAACAGGCAAAAGCATATTGCTTAAAAATATAGTCGGGCTTATAAAACCCGACAAAGGCAGTATTTTTATAGATAATACTGATATTACTAAAACTGATAAATTCGGTCTTTACGATATACAAAAAAAAATGGGTTATCTTTTTCAGGAAGCTGCTTTATTTGATTCGTTGACAATAGAAGAAAATGTGGCTTTCGGCCTTAAGAATCTGACGAATCTTTCGCCTGTTGAAATAAAAGAAAGAGTTAAATTATGCCTTGGGATGGTAGGGCTTAAAGATATAGAACATTTAAAACCGTCCGCCATAAGCGGCGGCATGAAAAAAAGAGTCGGACTTGCAAGAGCGATAGCGTATCAGCCTAAATATGTTTTTTACGATGAGCCGACCACAGGCCTTGATCCGATAATGTCGGATGTTATAGGTTCTTTGATACTGCATTTGAAAAAAGAATTGAAAATAACTTCTGTCGTAGTGACGCACGATATGAAATCAGCTTATAAGATAGCCGACAGAATATTAATGCTTTATCAAGGTAAAATTATTTTTAACGGAACGGCTGAAGAAGTAAAAAATACAAAAAACGAATATGTAAAACAGTTTGTCGAAGGGCTTATGCAGGGGCCGATTCCTGTAGAAATGTCTTTTGATTTCGAGGAGAAATAATCTGTGACTAATGAATCAAAATTAGGGCTGTTTGTGACGCTTGGACTGATTGCGGTCGCGGTAACGATTGTTCTGCTCGGTAATTTTGATTTTAAATCAAAATATACCGTTAACGCTTATTTTGACAATGCGTCGGGCCTTCCTAAAAAATCAAAAGTTAAAATCGCCGGAGTTGACGTCGGAAATATAAAGAAAATAGTTCTTGAAAACGGTCAGGCAAAAATAGTTCTCAATATCTCTTCGGATGTTAAATTATATTCGGACGCCACGGCGAGAATAGTTGCAATGGGCATTATAGGCACAAAATATATCGAAGTTATTCCCGGTACTGCGGCTAATCCTCTTTTGCCAGACGGCGGCAACATAAATACGGCAGAATCGCGTTCGGTTGAAGATATGATAGCAAGCGTTGTCGACAAGGTGAATAAAGTTTTAGGAGACGTATCTTCCGGCATTAATCAGGATTTCTTTAAAAATCTTTCAGATACGGTAAAAAATCTGAAAAAAGTAAGCAAGACGATAGCGGATAAAGAAAAAGAGATAAGCCAGATTATAACCAATTTTAATAAATTCTCCGGAGATCTTGCCGAAGTTACAAACCAGAATAAGCAGGATATAAGAGATATAGTTCTTGAAATTAAAAAAGTTTCAAAACAGCTTGATGAATTTATGACAAAGATCAACAGCGGCAAAGGCACTATAGGAACTCTTGTAAATGACGAAGATATGGCCAAAGAACTTAAAGAAACAGTTACAAGCATAAAAACAACCGTGGATCAGTTCCAGTCGACATTCGGCAAAGTAAACCGTCTTGAAATTGACTGGGAATATATGGGAAGATCCGATACCAGAGCCGATAAATTTTACAGTGATTTCGGAATCAGGTTCAGACCGAATCCTTCTAAATTTTATTACCTTGGCGTATCCAATATAGCAAATTCCAAAAATGTGGAACCGGAAGAAAAAGACAATATAAACAAAATTGACGCTCTTATAGGATTCAGGTCCAAATATTTCGAAGTTTACGGAGGAGCGATAAGATCAACAGGCGGACTCGGAGTCGGATACAGTCCGTTAAATCCTATAGCCGGTACGTTCAGAAGGCTTTATTTCAACCTTGACGTTTTTGAAATGGGGCGTCTGGTGACAAATAAAGAAAATAAAATAAATGTAACGGCCGGAGCAAGACTCGGCATATTTAAATGGCTTTATGCCGGAGTTCAGGCCGAAAATATAACGCAGGCCGTATCGTGGACACCGTACGTAAAAGTGAAAATAACAGATCAGGATATAGCTTCGTTATTCGGTGTCGCCTCGATAGCCGCTACGACGAGTTCAAAATAATGAAAACGTCAAAAATAAAAACAGTTTTCATGTGCCAGAACTGCGGATATGAGTCCGCAAAGTGGCTCGGCAAATGTCCGGGCTGCGGCAAATGGAATACTTTCGTAGAAGAAAAACAGGCAAAAGGCTCTTCAGGGCAGACTGCGGCAAGGCAGCTGACCGGATTTTCATCCGGCACTTTTGCTTTAAATGATGTTGCCGTTAAAAGTTTTGTAAGAATAAAAACGGGCATAAAAGAATTTGACAATATGCTCGGCGGCGGAATAGTTCCAGGTTCGCTTACCCTTTTGGGAGGAGCGCCCGGAATAGGAAAATCGACTTTGATGCTGCAGGTATCGGGAGCTTTGGCCCAAAGCGGAAAAGTATTATATGTTTCCGGCGAAGAATCTTTGTCGCAGGTCAAATCAAGAGCCGAAAGATTAAAAATAAAAAAAGAAAATATTTTTTTGGCTTCGGAAACTAATCTTGAAAATATTTTGGATTCGATAGAAAAAACAGAACCTTCTTTTTTGGTTATAGATTCAATACAGACGACGTATCATCCGGAGCTTTCGGGAGCGCCGGGATCAGTCGGTCAGGTAAGAGAATGCGCCGCCGAACTTTTGAGAGTGGCAAAATCAAAACATATTACGGTTTTTCTGCTCGGTCATGTTACTAAAGACGGTGATCTTGCGGGCCCGAGAATTTTAGAGCATATAGTTGATACGGTTTTATATTTTGAAAACGAAAAACAGCAGATTTACAGAATTCTCAGAGCTTATAAAAACAGATTCGGACCGACAAGCGAAATCGGCATTTTTGAAATGAAAGCCGAAGGCCTTGAAGAAGTAAAAAATCCTTCGTTTATTTTTATCGGCGAAAGATCGTCAAATGTTGCCGGCAACATAATAACAGCTTCTGTTGAGGGAACGCGCCCAATTCTTCTTGAAATACAGTCTCTTGTTTCAAGAACGAATTTCGGACTGCCCAGAAGAATGGTTTCCGGTTATGATTTGAACAGAGTTATAATTATAATAGCCGTTCTTGAAAAAAGAATGGGTCTTGCCCTTGAAAACCAGGATGTTTTTATAAATTTTGCAGGCGGCATAAAAGTAAAAGAAACGGCGTCAGATCTTGCCGTAGCCTGCGCAATTGCTTCGGCAAACGCCAATTTTGTGTGTCCGCCCAAGACCGTGGTGTTCGGAGAAGTAGGCCTTTCGGGAGAAGTAAGGGCCGTGGGGCAGATAAACGAAAGGTTGTCAGAAGCTGAAAAACTCGGATTTACAAGAGCAGTAATTCCCGAAGGCAATTTAAAAAATATGCAGTATAAAGGCAAAATTGAAATAACGGCGGCAGGCAGCGTGCAGAAAGCGCTTGCAGATATTAAAAAACTTAGTTTTGAATACAAAAACGGCTAGTTAAACAAACCGGGATATAACAGGAAAAACAACGGTGTTATCCGTATTCGCAGATGTTTAAGAAAAGCTTTTAAAGGAGTCAACATAATGATCAGATTTTCAACGGCAGGAGAGTCGCACGGACAGGGAATCCTTGCGGTTTTGGAAGGGATTCCGGCGGGATTAAACATAAATACCGAGGATATAGACGTTGATCTTGCCAGGCGCCAGAAAGGATACGGAAGAGGCCAGAGAATGAAAATAGAAACCGATCACGTAACGATCGTTTCAGGGGTAAGACATGCAAGATCTCTCGGCTCGCCGATAACACTTTATATCGGCAACAGAGACTGGGACAACTGGAAATCAGTAATGTCTCCGATTTCCGTTGATATCGACGGAAAATATCTGCTTAAGCCAAGACCGGGTCATGCCGATTTGGCCGGTCTTACAAAATACGGAGTTTCAGATTTCAGAGATATTCTTGAAAGAGCTTCCGCAAGAGAAACAGCGGCAAGAGTAGCTGCCGGCGCAGTATGCAGAGAGCTTTTAAAAGAGTTCGGCATAAATATTTATTCTTATGTGGAACAGATAGGAACCGTTACGGCAAAAGTTTCATCAATACCGAAAGAAAGGCTTCAGCATGAAGCGGAAATGTCTTTTGTAAGATGTCCCGATAAAATTGCTTCAAAAAAGATGATACAGATAATAAGAAAAGCGATGGCTAAAGGCGATACTCTCGGCGGGAAAGTTAAAATCATAGTAGAAAATGCGCCGATTGGGCTTGGCAGCCATACGCAGTGGGATATGAAACTTGACGGAAGAATAGCGCAGAGTCTTATATCAATTCAGGCGGTTAAAGCCGTTGAATTCGGTTTAGGCACAAAGTTTGCCGGCATTTTAGGATCTGATGCCCACGATGAAATTTTTTATTCGCAAAAAAAATCTTTTTACAGAAAAACAAACAATGCCGGCGGAACCGAAGGCGGCATAACAAACGGCGAAAATATAGAAATTACATGCACCATGAAACCTATACCGTCGCTTGTAAAACCTTTAAGATCCGTTAACTTGTCTTCAAAGGCGATTGAAAAAGCGGAAGCCGTAAGAAGCGACGCATGCGCAGTTCCGGCCTGCGGCGTAGTTGCCGAAGCCGCAGTTGCAGTTGAGATTGCAAAAGCTATGAAAGAAAAATTCGGCGGCGACTGTATGGAAGATATGAAACGAAATTTTTATTCTTATTTGGACAGAATACAAAAAATATAATACGGAGAAAAAATGAAAGCTTTAATTGAAACGTCAATGGGAGACATTGAAATTGAATTGTTTGAGGACAAAGCGCCGGTAACGGTCGCAAATTTTGTAGGGCTTGCAAACGGAACAAAAGAATTTATTGATTTAAAAACAGGCAAAAAAGCAAAAAAAAGATTTTATGACGGACTTACGTTTCACAGAGTAATACCTGATTTTATGATACAGGGCGGATGTCCGTTGGGAACCGGAACAGGCGGTCCCGGATATAAGTTTGAAGACGAAACGTCAAACGGTTTAAAATTCACAAAACCCGGTCTTCTTGCAATGGCAAACGCCGGACCAAATACCAACGGCTCCCAGTTTTTTATAACGGAAGTTTCTACGCCCTGGCTGAACGGCAATCATACTATTTTCGGACAGGTTTCAGGCGCAAAAGATCTTGAAGTTGTAAAGAAAATAGCAAGAACCGAATGCGATATGAGAGATAACCCGATGGATCCTGTTATAATAAAAAAAATAACCGTAGAAGAATAGCTGTACGGCGGGAGGCAAAATGAAAAAAGCGGTTTTTGTGACTGCTCCGCACATGTTCAGGGACGAAGAATATATTGAACCCAAGGCAATTCTTGAAGATGCCGGCATTGAGGTAAAAACTGCAAGCACCGTAGTCGGCGAAATTTACGGCAAGATAAAAATAAAAGCCCAGAGCGATATGCTTGCAAGCGAAATAAATCCAGATGATTTTGACGCGATAGTTTTTATAGGCGGTCCAGGTTCGTCTGTTTTTTTTAAGGATGAAGATATCCACAAAACAGCAAAAAAGTTTTATGATTCGGGCAAAATAGTAAGCGCAATCTGCATAGCCCCGACAATTTTGGCAAACGCCGGAATTTTAAAAGGCAGGAACGCAACTGTTTTTCCCGACGGAGAAGACGCTCTTATAAAAGGCGGGGCTAATTATACGGCAAAAGACGTGGAAATTGACGGCAGAATAATAACGGCAGACGGCCCTAAAAGCGCAAAAAAATTCGCACAGACGCTTGTTGATATGATTAACCTGTAAAAAACGTTTATTTTAAGCGCGGAACCCTTAAAAAGGTATCCGCGCTTTTTTTATGCCCGTTAATATTTTTCAAAAATTTCACAAATAATTCAAAAGTTTTTCAACAAAAGAAAGTAGAATATATACAGAGAGAATAAAGGAGAGAGAAAATGGGATTTAAGTCGGGGGACGATATGGCAAAAGAGAGAAGAAGATATCCCAGAAAAGAAATTTCCTACTCCGCAAACGTAATGACGGTGGAGTCGCAGTATGTTTTGGGAGAATGTTTTTTAACCAATGTCAGCGAGAACGGATTTGCTCTTGAAACGGACTGTCTTCTTGATATAGGCGAAAAAATATTTATACAGATAAATCTGTTAAACGCTAAGGTTTTTCTTGTAGGAGAAGTTATAAGAGTTGATAAGGGTTTTTTTGAACCGCTTTACGGCATCAGAATTTGTGAAGACGAGTGCGTAAATCTTAATTTTTTCAGAACGTATATAAAATATCAGCTTAACTGAACACTGTGTTAACGGTACGCGTAAAACACGGCAGCTGCTTCTTTTGCGGCCGTGTTTTTTAATGGTTTAAAAAAATATAATTTTGTTGCAAATAACGGATTAAAAATGATATTATTAGCAGCTGTAAAGTGTACTTATAATTTACCGGCATTTAACGGTTTTTTAACAGACTGCCGCTGTATTCGGCCGGAAGGAGAAACGCTTAATGTTTGAAGGATATGAATCCGACGAAAGAAGAAGATATCCGAGGAAACAGGTTTCACATTCCACAAATATTATGTCGGCCGAAACTAAAAATGTTCTCGGCGAATGTTTCCTGACAAATGTAAGCGGAAGCGGAGTTGCGATAGAGAGCGATTGCGGTTTCTCGATAGGCCAGAAAGTTTTAATAAAAATCAACATATTAAGCGACGTTATAGTTTTGGCGGGAGAAATAGTAAGGACCGATAAAGGTTTTTTTGATCCTTTATACGGCATCAGAATTTCGGAACAGGAAAGCGTTAACCTTGATGTTTTCAGGTCGTACGTTTCCCATCAGTTAAATTAAGGAGCATAACTTTGCGTATTATCGACGGCAAACAAATATCCGGCAAAATAAGGCAGGAACTTAAACTTAAAGTTGAAGAAATAATCAAACTCAAAGGCTTTGTCCCAGGGTTGGCCACTATACTCGTCGGAGAAGATCCGGCAAGCAAAGTTTACATAGGTTCGAAAATAAAAGCGTGCGCTGAAATAGGAATAAAATCTTTTCATCACGGGCTTGCGGAAAACGCTTCGCAGGAAGAAATAATATCTCTTATAAAAAAATTAAACGAAGATAAAAATGTAAACGGAATTCTTTTGCAGCTTCCTCTGCCGAAAGGGCAAAACCCCGACAGATGCATAGAGGCCATTCTGCCCCAAAAAGATGTTGACGGGCTGCATCCGTATAACGCCGGAATGCTTACTCTTGTAAAATCATGGCAGGAAATAATAGAACAGAAACTTCTTGTTTCATGTACTCCGATGGGAGTAATTTATCTTTTAAAATATTCAAATATCGATATAAAAGGGAAAGATGCCGTTGTTATAGGAAGATCCAATCTTGTCGGAAAACCCGTTTCAATGCTTATGCTTGCAAATAACGCAACGGTGACGATGGCTCATTCAGGCACAAAAAATCTTAAAGAAATAACAAAAAAAGCCGATATAGTTATATGCGCCATAGGCAAAGCAAAAATGATAGATAAAACATTTATCAAAGAAGGCGCGACGGTAATAGACGTTGGCATTAACAGAGTTGACGGAAAATTGTGCGGAGACGTCGATTTCGAATCTTTAAAAGATATGAATGTCGATATAACCCCTGTTCCCGGCGGAGTAGGCCCTATGACTATCACGATGCTTCTTCACAATACGGTTCTCGCCGCGCAAAGACAATGAAACAAATTGTTTTAAATCCCGTAAAACCTTCGGAAAAGATTTATAAGATTCTCGAAAAAAAGAATCTTATAAAAAGAATTATGCCTACAAAAAAAGCCCTTGAAACAAAAACCAGAACGGGGGCGGTTGACATTTTATATACATCAAGAAATATTTACGGCGGACACAGGCTGATGTGCATAGGCAAAAGAACAAAATTTATCCGGTTCTGCTGCCATAAAGATAATGAAGATTTCCTGTTTTTAAACCCTCAAAATACGGAGTATGCAAGATTATATCTTGTTTTTGCCTTGGATAAAATATATACTTTTTCGGCTAAACTTAAAAAAGAAATCCTGACAAACAAGGATTTTATTGCCGTTGAAATATGTTACAACGATCCGAATTTCAGTTTTTTTACTTTGATAAAAGACACGGTTCACTGCGAAGTGATATCGTCTGAAAATAAGCAGCATCCGGTTTTTTTTGTAACGGAATCGTCGAAATTAAAAAATAATAAACTTGATCATAAAAATATAAAATTCAGCATATCCGGAGATAAATAATGGAATTATCCGTAGTGGTAAATATTTTAGTTCCCGTTATTACAGGTCTTTTGTATTTCGGCATGGCGGTTGAAGTTGAAAGAGTCAGCAAAATAAGAAAAATAATGTTCGGCGAAATAGGATACCAAAAACTTTTCACGGCGTTTATTTTGTTCGGAATATATTTTATAACAAGGCCTCTGCAAAATATTATGGGCCCTCATCCGTGGCCGATGATTATAAATTCGGCAAGACAGCTTTTTATGATGGCGGTAATAGCTCCTTCTATTTTTGTCGGTATACTTCACTGGGTTCCCGGCGAAGGGGGCGCTCCGAAATCTTCGGTTGTCGCAGCTTATGCGATAGGAATTTGTATGGGAATAATTTTTGTTTTGACTAATTCAATGGCAATAGACGGTTCAAAAATTATAGGAAGTATGGGAGACTGGCTGACTCTTTATGACGCAAAATGGTTCTCGCAGGGAACAAGGCAGATTCAGCTTGTTTTGATACATCTGATAGCGCAGCTTATATCGCCGGTAGGTCTTATAATACTGGCAAGCGCTTTCGTAAGACACAGAAGACATAATTATATGCTCGGCGAAGTCTATACGAATATGAAAACAAAATGGAGATTTATGGAAGCGGGTCTTATAGTTCTTGCTCTTTCAATAATAATAGCGGGATTCACAGCTCTTTTCGGAAGATATTTTACTTATCTGTGGGTTATATATTTTATAGGGTCTATAATATCGGGATTGTTTGTTCTTTACAGCATAAAACTTGCTCCAAGAGACAAACCTGCCGATTTGAAAAATGTATAAAACGGTTATACTTCTTACCA
Organism: Endomicrobiaceae bacterium; assembly: GCA_963666965.1. Taxonomy (GTDB): domain Bacteria; phylum Elusimicrobiota; class Endomicrobiia; order Endomicrobiales; family Endomicrobiaceae; genus Proruminimicrobium. The sequence continues at coordinate 299,604 of OY762939.1, read as the reverse complement.
TATCAAATATTTTTATGACTTTTGCCTGGTACGGTCATCTTAAATTTAAAGATAAGGCTTTATGGATAGTAATACTTGCAAGCTGGCTTATAGCTTTTGCTGAGTATTGCTTTCAGGTTCCTGCCAACAGAATCGGTCATTCCTACTGTTCGGCCGCCCAGCTAAAAGGCCTGCAGGAAATAATAACCCTTACTGTATTTTCATTTTTCAGCGTTTTATATCTTAAAGAAAATCTTCACTGGAACCACTATGTCGGTTTTGTGTTTCTTGTTATAGCTGCTCTTTTTATTTTTAAAAAATAAAATTAAAGCGGCTTTATTTCAAACCCGAGCATTTTGATAAGTTTTTTATCTTTATCAAAAGATATTCCCGACGTTGTCAGCATATCGCCTGAAATAGCGGCGTTTGCTCCTGACATAATCATTCTTTTGCCTTTGTCTTTAAATAAGCCTCTGCCTCCGGCAAGGCGTAGTGCCGCATCGGGCACAATAAAACGCGCTATTGCGATTGTCCGGCATACTTCATCTTCGCCGAGAATCTCATTTTTTTCAAAAGGAGTTCCTTTAACGGGATTTAATATATTTAAAGGAATAGATTTTATATTCATTTGTTTTAAATCAAAAAACGCGTCTATTCTGTCTTTGAAAGTTTCGCCCATTCCCATTATTATTCCGCTGCATACTTCAAGTCCGGCTTTTTTTGCGTTTTCTATTGTTTTAATCTTGTCGTCATAGTTGTGTGTCGTGCATATTTTCGGGAAATAATTTCTTGATGTTTCTATATTGCAGTGATAACGCGAAACACCGGCCTCTTTTAAATTCAGAAACTGCTTTTCAGACAGAAATCCGTGTGACGCGCATAAAGATACATCACATATCTTGGAAAGTTTTTTGTAAACGGAACATAATTCTGCCATTTCTTTATCCGGCATACTTCTTCCGGAAGTTACGACTGAAAATCTTAAGATTCCTCCGTCGCGGTTTCTTGAGGCGTCTTCTATTATTTTATCGCTCGAAACAAGAGGATATTCCAAAATATTGGTTTGATAATAGGCCGATTGCGCGCAGAATCTGCAATTTTCCGAACATCTTCCGCTTTTACCGTTTATTATGCTGCATAAATCAAAAGAGTTTCCGCAAAATTTATTTCTTATTTCTTCAGCCGCTTTGCATAGATCATAAAAATCGGCTTCGACAAGACCGGATGCTTCTTTTTTTGTTATTTTGTAACCGTTTAGAATATTGTCTTTTAAAATTTGTATATTCATAATTTTTGTAAAATAACAAATCGAAAAAACATTGTCAACCAAATAATTCAAACAAGTTGACAATGCTCTTTTTAATTTGTAATCTGAACCGGCGGATTTTTTATGCGGCTGTCGCGGAGGATATAATGGAGTGGATTTTTATAGGCTGTACAGTAATTTTGTGGGGCATATCGCCTGTTTTCGATAAGATGGCTTTAAAAGCGATAGATCCGGTTCTTGCAGTTGCGATAAGAATGATGACATCCGGAACTTTAATGTTTGCCTTTGCGGTTATTTTCAAAAAGACGGAAGTTATAAAAAAACTGCCTATAAAGTCGGTTTTGATTTTTATGGCTGCATCAAGTTTCAGCCTTTTGGGATTTGTTTTCTATTTTAAAGCTTTATCCGCCGGTTTTGCTTCGAAAGTCGTTCCTGCGGCCGCGGCGTATCCGCTGTTTACTTCAATAATTGCTTTTTTATTTATGAGGGAAACGTTCAGCATGAAAAAACTTGTAGCGATAATATTTATAGTGGCCGGAGTTGCTCTCATAAAATAAACGGAGATAAAAAATGGAATGGATATATATAGGACTTACAATATTTTTTTGGGGACTTGCTCCTGTCTTTGATAAAATAGCTCTCAAAACGGTAGACTCTTCAATAGGTTTGGCTGTCAGGATGATGTGGTCGGGAGTTGCTATGGCAGTATTTGTTTTGGCGGCCGGTAAAACAGAAACGGTCATAAATTTTCCTTTCAAAAACATATCATTTCTTTTTATTTCCGCCTCAGTAAGTCTTTTGGGATATATATTTTATTTCAAAGCTCTTTCAAAGTCGAATGCTTCAAAAGTGGTGCCTGCCGTGGCAACATTTCCTCTCATAACTGCAGTCATAGCTTTTTGTATTATGGGCGAACCTTTTTCCTTACAAAAACTGTCCGCCGTTATTTTAATAGTTTCAGGAATATTTTTATTGCATTAAATCCAAATTTTGTATAATGTTGCGGTGGATAACGAACAGAAACATAAAATATTTTTGGAAAAAGTTATTTCTTTGGCAGTAAAAAATGTCCGCTCAAAAAACAACGGACCTTTTGTGGCCGCTTTGGTAAAAAACGGAAAGATAATATCTTACGGTTTTAACGCAGTTACGGAAAAACACGACCCCACTTTACACGCCGAAATAGACGCAATAAGAAAAGCCTCAAAAAAATTAAAGACTTTTGATTTGGCCGGATGCGTGATGTATTCGTCATGCCAGCCGTGCCCTATGTGTTTTTCGGCGATTTACTGGGCAAATATCAAAACTGTTTATTACGGGGCTTCCAAGGAAGATGCTTCAAAATACGGATTTAGGGATTTAAAAATCTATAAAGAGCTGCGCAGCGGAAAATTTTCTATAGATATGAAACATATAGATACAGGCGGCAAGCTTGAACCGTTTAAAGCATGGAATCTTAAAAAAGATAAAATTAAATATTGATAAAAGACTTTAAAATGAAAAAAATTATAAAAATTATTATAGCGCCTCTGGGAATAATCATATTTTTGGTTGCTATTTCCCTGCTTGGCAACGAGATGAAAAGTTACAGTTACCAGCAGATACTTGATATGATGAAAGCAATTCCGGCTTTTAAAATAACGATAGCTCTTATTCTTGCGCTGTCATATTATCTGATATTGAGCGGTTATGATGTTCTGGCATTCAAATATATAAAAGTTCCTCTTAAATTTAAAAATGTTGTTTTTACGTGTTTTATAAGCAATTCGCTCGGCAACAATACGGGATATTCTATGCTGTTCGGTGGATCGATAAGATACAGACTTTATTCCATATATAACGTATCTATGCTAAACGTTACAAAAGTGCTGTTTTTTTCATCCGCTACTATATGGTTCGGTCTTCTTATTCTGGGCGGCTTAATTTTTACTTTCAGTCCGGTAGAATTCAGCGGTAATAAATTTTTCTTTATATCATCAAGACCGCTCGGTATTTTATTTCTCACTATAGTCGGCACGTACACTCTTTTAAGCATTTTTAAATCAAAACCTTTAAAAATTTTTAAATGGAACGTGAGTTTTCCGTCAATCAAAATAACTTTATGGCAGATGACCCTTGCCACTGCCGACTGGATTTTGGCTTCGTGCACTCTTTATGTTTTGCTTCCTGCAGGCACTATAGGCTACATTACTCTTTTGAAAATATTTTTGGTCGCCCAGATGCTCGGTATTTTGAGCCAGGTCCCCGGCGGAATCGGCGTTTTTGAAACGGCAATAGTTATGATGCTTCCTTCAGGCACCGCAAGCGCGACTGTCATGGGAACTCTTCTTGCTTACAGAGCCGTATTTTATTTTTTCCCGCTGGGAATTGCATTGTCGCTTCTTGCAGGCCATGAATTTTTCAGGGCAAAGAAAAGATTTAGAATTCTTGCCAGATTTTACGGCGGCAGAATGAATTCAATCGTTCCGCAGGCATTGATGATAAGCACGTTTTTAGGCGGTATGATGATTTTGTTTTCCGGAGTTACGACCGTATCGTCTTCGGTAATAAACAGGCTTGTTATCTATATACCGTCGATAATACTTGATTTTCTGCATTTTGCCGTAAGCATAATAGGTATCATTCTTCTTTTTATTTCAAGAGGACTTCTTTTAAGAATTAAAACGGCACACACATGGGCTGTTGTTCTTTTGTCAATGCTTTTTCCTCTTGCGATTATAAACGGATACGGATATGAAAAGATTATCGCTTTGATTATAATGCTTTCTCTTATAATTCTTTCTAAAAAATATTTTTACAGAAACATAAGCATCTTTACTCCAAAACTGAATATGATGTGGCTGAGCGCCATTACGGCTGTTTTTGCAGGTTCGGTGTGGCTCGGTTTTTTTGTATACAAACAGGATATTTATACGCCTGTTGCTTTTTTAAACAGCCTCTTCGCCACTACGGATGCCGGAAGATTTTTAAGAATATGCATAGGAATGGCGGCGATTCTCGTTATAGTTCTCATATCTGAACTTCTTAAACGCGCAAGATATAAACAGATAAGCATGAGTCATAAAAATATAGAGATTGTAACGGAAGCAAGCCAGTATGTTTATTCAAAATACGCTTTTGAAAACAAAAGTCTTTTTTACAAAGATACCAATTCATTTATAATGTATTCACAGATAAATAACAGCAGCATAGCTTTCGGAGATCCGGTCGGCAGCGATAAATCGGCAAGAGAGCTTATATGGGAATTTAAAGAAATGGCCGATTTAAAAAATGTTAATCCGACATTTTTATATGTAGGCAACAAAAACCTCAGAGTATACGACGATATGGGAATGGATATAGCACCGTTCGGAGCCGACGCCAATATTCTGCTTGAAACTTTTTCAAAAAATGCCGGCTCTCTTTCAGATATTAAAGAATTTGCCGAAAAGACGGACAAAGAATACCAGTTTGAGATAAAAGACAATCAGGATTTTCTTAAAGAAAAAAAATATACGGATTTCATAGATTATCAGTGGCAGAAAGATTTCGGCAATTTGAAAAATAAAATGTTTGACATATCATCCCAGTTTGCAAGCAGGTATATAACGGTAAAAAAGAACGGTTTTTTATCTGCGTATGCTTTCTTGCTTTTATCTAAAAACAAGTATGAAGCTTTTGTTTCAAACGTCAGATATACGAGCGACTGCGATCTCGATATGCTCAAATATATTCTTTTTAAAGCTGTATGCTGGTCAAAAGAAAACGGGTATAAATGGTTTAACATGGGGCTTACTCCTACTGAAAAAGTTATTCTTGACGATGATTTTGTAAAAAAAGCAAAAATTTTTGTTTTTGCGGAACATTTCAAATACGATGTCAAAGCTCTTGTGGATTTTAAACTGAAATTCCGTCCGACGTTTAAAAATAAATATATAGTTTTTTACGCCGATAAACATCTTAACAATTTTCTTGAAAATTTCTTCTATTTGTATTCATAATCTTTTAGGAGTCTGGTAGTGTTTTTGTTGACACCGAGGTTGTTTTTGTTTATAATTCCCGAGTATATAGGATGTATTGACAGTTTTAAAAACTTTCAAAGGAGAGAGTATGAAAAAGCTTTTGGTATTGGCAGTTGCGGCAGTAATGTTTTTCCCTGCAATGGCAAGCGCGCAGATAAACTGGTACGGACAGTTGGATGTTTTGGGCTATTCGCTTGATAGTGGTATGGGTAGTCCCGGCGGAGCATTTTCAGGTCATGGAACAAGCAATACATATTCAAGAATAATTCTCGGTGCAAATTTCGGTTTGGCAGAAAATATTGAAGGTAATGCCTCTTTAATGTATTTTAGTACATGGGGAGATAATTATCTTGCAGGCCAGCAAATAGATAACACAAATGATACAGGGGTTTTAAGCGCAACCAGATTGATAGAGGCTAATGTTGTGTTTAAGAACTTGTTTGACAATGATAAAATTTCGGCAAAAGTCGGTAGACAGTTTTATAACGGCGGTACATTTTTTAATGTAGGACCTAGAGATTTAGTTTATTCTTATCTTCTTATTGGATTGAGCGGAATTTCATATCCTGAAGAGTTTACGGATGGCGGAATGGACGGAGTTGTTGTAACTTATGACAACAAAGAAAATCTGAAAGTAGATTTAGGCTATTCTAAAATAATAAATGAAAATACACCTGCCGGAGCTAAGGTAAATACAACATTTCTTAATGCAAATTATAAAATAAATGATATGTGGAAAGTTCAGGGTTATTTGTATGATTCAGAATATGCTGACGGCAGTGATTATGTAAGATTTGAAATATTAGGAGCAAAGCCTGAGTTTACATCAGGCGCTTTATCAGCTTCATTGGAACTTACGCAAGTATTTGCTGATGATGACGGTTCAATGTTTTCAACAAGACGCACGGCAGACGGATATTTTGCAAAGTTGGATGCTTCATATGATTTAAATCCTTTTAAAGTAAGAGGTATGTATTTTATGACAGGTTCTGAATTTATGATGCCTTATACTCAGAATCTTTATGCAGGACTTTATTTTACATCAATGTTTAGAATGATGTCAGGAGGCGGATTTCTTGCTGGAGCAGGCAGTATGGACTGTTTGAATTTTGGAGCAGATTATACAATTAACAAATTTAAATTTGCGCTTGATTATTACAGAGCCGGCGAAAGAGATGCAGCAAATAAGATGTACGAAGCTGATTTTGTTGCACAGTATAATTATAAAGAAAACGTTAATTTCAAAGGCGCTGTTGCATACATTGGACAAGAAAGTTATGGAACTCAGACAGAGATGATTTACTTGTTAAGTGCCGGATATAAGTTTGGCAGCAAATAGTTAAATTTAAGTTATAATAAAAAGAGACAGGTTTTTTAAAAAAAATCTGTCTCTTTTTTTTTGGTTTTTAATTTAAGAATATGATGTTGACATATATTTTGGTTTTTTTTATAATTCCGGTAGATATTGGTATATATAAAATAATTTCAAAAACTTTCAAAGGAGAGAGTATGAAAAAGTTTTTAATGATGCTGATTGCGGTCGCTCTATTCGTTCCCGCAATGGCAAACGCGCAAATAAAATGGAACGGGCAGTTTGATGTTTTAGGCTATTCTCTGGATGATGCCGGATTTGCCAATAACGGAACAAGCAACACTTATTCCAGATTTATTTTGGGTGCAAATTTCGGACTAGCTGAAAACATTGAAGCTAACGCATCTTTAATGTATTTTACAACATGGGGCGATAATTATTTGGCCGGCCAGCAAATTGACAACAGCTCCGATACGGGTGTATTAAGTTCGGTAAGATTAATAGAAGCAAATATAGTATTTAAGAATTTATTTGACAATGATAAAATCTCAGCCAAAATAGGTAAACAGTTTTATGACGGCGGAACTTTTTTTAAAGTAGGCCCCAGAGATTTAATATATAGCTATATTTTTTCAGCTATGACCTCAAATCCATATCCTTATTATCTTACTGAAGACGGAATGGAGGGTGTAGTAGTAACCTATAACAATAACGATAATCTAAAGCTAGATTTTGGTTATTCAAAACTTATCAATGAAAATACTCCTGTAGGGGACAAGACAAACGTATCTTTTATTAATGCAAAATATAAAGCCAGCGATGCTTTAAAAATTGACGGGTATTTGTATGATTCGGAAACAACGGAATACGGATACAGGAGATTTGAATATTTGGGAGTAAAACCGGAATTGTCGCTCGGCGCTCTTGCGGCTTCTTTTGAATTTGCACAGTGTTTCGGTGATGACGACGGATCAATGTTTTCAACAAGACGCACAGCAGACGGATATTTTGCTAAAATTGACGCTTCCTATGATATAGATGCTTTAAAATTGAGAGGTATGTATTTTATGACGGGCTCTCAATTCTATGCGCCATATACTCAGAATATTTACGTCGGATATTACTATACGTCATCTTTAAGAGGAATGTTTAGCGGAGATTTTTTCGGACAGATGTTCAGTATAGATGCTCTTAATTTTGGAGCAGATTATACATTAAATAAATTTAAATTTATGATAGATTATTTCAGAATTGGCGAAAGAGACGATGCAAACAAAATGTACGAAATAGATTTAGGGGTTCAATACAACTATACTGATAACATTGCTTTTAAAGGCGGTATAGGATATTTGGGAAACGAAGCAAACGGATCTTTGCACGAATCCGTTTATTTGCTCGGAGTAACGTATAAATTCGGCAGTAAATAAAAAGTTTTACAAAAAAATTACAAAATTATTTTGAAAAATTTAAAACAGGGAGAGAGTATGAAAAAGCTTTTGATGATGTTGATTGCATTAGCTTTGTTTGTGCCTGCAATGGCAAGCGCGCAGATAAACTGGTACGGACAGTTGGATATTATGGGCAGTATGGATCGTGAGCAGGGCAACACTAATTTTGCAGATGAGTACAGCTATACAAATTCTAGATTGTTTGTAGGAGCAAATTTCGGGCTTGAAGAAAACATTGAAGCAAATATCGCATTGATGTATAAAAGCGGCTGGGGCGACAATTATTTGGCAGGCCAGCAGGCAAATAATACAAGCGATACAGGTTTGTTAAGCAAGACGGTTCTTGCCGAGGCAAACGTAGTATTTAAGAATTTGTTTGACAATGACAGACTGTCGTTAAAAGTCGGTAAATTTTATTACGGTGAAAAAGGCGATGCAATATTTTATGTAGGTTTAAGAGATATGTCAAAATGGGGATACGCATATTCAGGAGCTTCGTGGGCTAATTCTTACAACGGGCTGGATGCCGGAATGGACGGAGCACAGTTGACGTATGACGATAAAGAAAAATTAAAAGTAGATTTAGTATATTCAAAAATGGCAAATGAGAGCAACCCTGCCACCAGCAGTAAAATCAATATGATGATAATAAACGGTAAATATAAAGTTAACGAAAATGTAAGCGTAAGAGCCTATATTTATGATTCTGAAACGACAGATTATAACGTAATCGGAACCGATGATTTCAATGCTAACAGAGCTGAAATAATAGGAATCAAGCCTTGCGTAAAATTTGGCGCCTTGACGGCTTCGGGCGAAATAGCAAAAGTTTTCAGCAGCAGACAGTCTAAAATATTTGATGAAAACCTGGAAGACTCGGAACTTGTAAAATTAAACGCAGCATATCAGTTTGATTTAACAGGCATGACATTAACGCCGAGAATTCAGTATTTAAGAGCCGGTGATAATTTCTGGTCAGATATTTCAGATGCAAATTTCGGACTTATATCAAGCACATTCAATTATTGGTGGGGAATTTGGGACATAGAGTCAATGAATATCGGAGCAGACTGGACAAAAGGCAAATACAGCGCATCATTAGATATATATAAAAATGGATATGCAGATGGCGGATCGCCTTGGTATGAATATGATTTGATTGCAAAGTACAAATATACGGAAACAATTGAATTTTATGCGGGATATGCCTATGCAATAGATCAGGAAGACAGTTCTGACTGGGAAAGCCGCACAATATTGGGCGTAAACTGGAAGTTTGGAAGCAAATAACTAGTTTTGTAATATAAAAGAAAAGAGACAGGGGGTTTTTAAAATACCTGTCTCTTTTATTTTGTTTTAAAAATTTAACAAAATAATAATTTGAGTTTCAATAGTTGCAGTTGACTTGTAAATTGTTTTTTTTTATAATTTTGGTGTTAAGGAGTTGTGAAAAAATTGTAAAAACTTTCAAAGGAGAAAGTATGAAAAAGCTTTTGATGTTAGTTCTTGCGTTGGCTTTATTTGTTCCTGCGTTGGCAAATGCGGAAATTAAGTGGAACGGACAGTTTGAAGTTTTAGGGTATGCATATGACGATGCTGGGTTTGCGAATAGCGGATCAAGCAATACTCTTTCAAGATTTATACTCGGAGCAAATTTTACATTAGCTGAAAATATTGAAGGTAATTTGGGACTCACTTATTTTAGTATGTGGGGCGACAATTATCTTGCAGGCCAGCAGATAGATAATTCATCTGATACAGGTTTGTTAAGCGCGGTAAGAATAACAGAAGCAAATGTCGTATTTAAAAATCTTTTTGATAATGACAGAATTTCAGCTAAAGTCGGAAGACAGGCATATGACGGCGGAACAATATTTAAAGTAGGACCTAGAGATTTGATATGGTCATATATGTTACTCGGTGCAATGGGCGCTCCTTACGGAATTCTTGCGGAAGCAGGAATGGACGGAGTAGTTGCAACCTATGACAATAAAGAAAATTTAAAAGTAGATGCGGGATATTCAAAAATAGTAAATGAAAACACTTCCAGTTCATCCAAAATAAATGTTACTTTTGTTAATGCAAACTACAAGTTTAACGATATGTGGAAATTGCAGGGCTATTTTTATGACTCGGAAATGGCGGATGTAGGAACTGATTACATAAGATTCGAATATTTGGGATTCAAACCTGAATTTACTTATAAAAGCTGGACTGCGTCAGCCGAACTTGTACAGTGCTTCGGTGATGATGACGGTTCAATATTTTCAACGGAACATACAAAAGACGGATACAGAGCAAGATTTGACGTTGCTTATAAAATGAATGACCTTAAGTTAAGGGGTATGTATGTTATGACAGGAACGGAATTTTATATTTCTCCGATGCAAAACAATTACCTCGGATTAATTTTCACGGCGATGTCAAGACAGTTATCTCTTTCAGGTATGCCTGCAGATGTCTATATGGATTGTGTAAATGTCGGAGCTGATTATACCATCAATAAGTTTGATTTTTCAGCAGATTATTTCAGAATCGGATTGCCGAGAGATGCTACATATAAAATGTATGAAATTGATTTCATAGCAAAATATAATTATACCGAAAATATTGCTTTTAAAGGCGCTGCAGCATATTTTAGCGTAGAAAACAGCAGCGGTCATGATATAGCCTATTTCTTAGGACTTGATTATAAATTCGGAAGCAAATAGAAAACTGCAAAACAATTTTAAGGAGAGAGTATGAAGAAATTTTTAATAATGTTTATTGCGATGGCTTTATTTGTTCCTGCAATAGCAAGCGCTAAGATAAATTGGTACGGTCAGTTGGATATTATGGGCAGTATGGCCCGTTGGCAGGGTGCCACAAATTTTGCAAACGAATATAGCTATACAAATTCAAGATTATTTGTAGGAGCAAATTTTGATTTGGAAGAAAATATTGAAGCAAACGTAGCGTTGATGTATAAAAACAGCTGGGGTGACAATTATCTTGCCGGCCAGCAGGTAAACAACAGCAGTGATACAGGTTTATTAAGCAATACGGTTCTTGCAGAAGCAAACATAGTATTTAAAAATTTGTTTGACAATGACAGACTTACATTGAAAGTCGGTAAATTTTATTACGGTGAAAAAGGCGATACAATATTTTATGTAGGTTTAAGAGATATGTCCAAATGGGGCTATGCGTATTCTAATTACAACTGGAACAATGGATATGACGGCGGAATGGACGGAGCTCAGTTGACATATGACGATAAAGAAAAAGTAAAAGTAGATTTAGTTTATTCAAAATTGTCAAATGAAAACAGTTCTGTAAACGGTGATAAATTAAACGTTATAATCTTAAACGGTAAGTATAAAGTTAACGACAATATCTGCGTAAAAGGATATTTGTACGATTCAGAAACTGATGATGATTCAATATTGAGTGATGGATACAGAACAGAAACTATAGGTATAAAACCTATGGTTAAATTCGGAGCTTTGACTGCATCCGGAGAAATAGCCCAGCAGTATTACAGTGACTCCAGAGGAATATTTGATCAGAAATATGATGATGCGATACTTACAAAATTAAATGCAGCATATCAGTTTGATTTAACCGGAATGACATTGACTCCAAGAGCTCAGTATTTGAGAGCCGGATCAGATTTCTCTGCAGAATTCTCGGATGCAAATTTCGGACTCATATCAAGCACATACTACTGGTGGTGGGGTTTGGATGATGTAGAATCATTTAATATAGGTGCAGACTGGACAAAAGGTAAATACAGTGTTTCTCTCGATATTTACAAAAACAGTTATGCTTCAGGAAGTTCTTGGACCGGTAATTTTTGGTGGGAATATGATTTAGTCGGTAAATATCAATATACAAAAGATATAGAATTTTATGCGGGTTATGCGTATGCCGCGGATAATGGCAGTTCATCCAACTGGTGGGAAACACGTACAATATTGGGCGTAAACTGGAAGTTCGGAAGCAAATAACTAGTTTTATAATATAAACAAAAAGAGACAGGATTTTAATGGCCTGTCTCTTTTCGTTTCAAGCTCTTTTTAGATAGCTTAAACAGAGAAATAAGGCAACATTCGGGTATTGACAAAAGGGTAACTAACAAATATAATAAATCTGTTTGTATATGGAATTTATGGAAAAGTTTTTATTACGATTTGACGATTTTAAAAAACAAAAGACTCTTGAAATAAAAGATAAGATTTTTGATATAGATTCTGAAGTTGAAGTTTTAAAACAGTCTGATCTGAGAGTTTCTTTTAAAGCTGTAAGATACGGAGAAATTATAAGTATAACCGGAGTTGTTTTCGGAACCGAGACTTTTGAATGCGCAAGATGTTTGAAAATTTTCAAAAAAGAAGTAAATACCGGTTTTGAATGTTCGTTTGCCCAGGAAGACGTTGAATTTGATCTGGGAGACGAGATAAAACAGACGGTTATGCTGGATTTGCCCATGCAGCCTCTTTGTTTTGAAGAATGCAGAGGCCTGTGTCATGTTTGCGGCTGTAATAAAAATGAGCAAAATTGCAATTGCCAAGAAAAATTAAACACTGAATTTATAGCTGAAAAATGGTCAAAAATAAAGAAAATAAACAGTAAATAACTGGGGGAAAAATGCCAAATCCAAAAAGAAAGCATAGTCCGCATCGTAGAGATTGCAGAAGATCAGCAAATTCTAAAATAACTGCAGAAAATTCAAATAAGTGTTCAAATTGCGGTGCGCCTAAAATGCCGCACAGAGTTTGTCCTGAATGCGGTTTTTACAACGGACAGCTTGTAGTTCCTAAAAAAGCTAAAAAATCAAAAGTCCAGGCTGAAGAGCAGCAGAAGGCACAGAAGTAAATGATAATCGCTCTTGATGCAATGGGCGGAGATAAGGCTCCCGACATAAATGTTGAAGGAGCCGTGCTTGCAGTAAAGCATACAAACCATGAAGTGCTTCTTGTCGGAAAACAGGAAGCTCTTTATCCTTTGCTTGACAAATATTCCAAACTTCACGGAATAACGCCCAGTAAAATCAGAATTGTAAATGCAACCGAAATAATCGGAATGGATGAATCTCCGGCAAACGCCGTAAGACAAAAAAAGGATTCTTCCATGGCGGTCTGCGCAAAACTTGTTGTTGAAAAACAGGCCGATGCTTTTGTATCGATGGGCAATTCCGGCGCAGCTATGGCAACGGCAATTTTGTATTTTAAAAGAATACCCGGTGTTTTAAGGCCTGCTATATCTACTCCTTTCCCAACAGTATCGGGCATGTGTTTTTTGCTTGACGTTGGAGCAAACGTAGACTGCAAACCTGAACATCTTGTCCAGTTTGCAATTATGGGAAGTATCTACAGTGAAAAAGTTCTCGGACGTTCAAAGCCTAAAGTAGGCATAGTTTCTATAGGTGAAGAAGATACAAAAGGCAACGAACTTACGTTTGCAGCATCCGATATGCTTAAAAAGACATCTCTTAATTTTATAGGAAATATTGAAGGCGGAGATATAGTTAAAGGCAAATCGGACGTCGTAATATGTGACGGGTTTGTTGGAAACGTAATTTTAAAGTTCGGTGAAGGCGTTGCCGAGATGGTTATTAAACTGATTAAAGACAGCATAAAAAGCAATCCTATTTTCTGGGGCATGATACCTTTTCTTAAGCTTGCCATGTACAGCATGAAAAAAAGAGTTGATTATTCCGAACAGGGCGGAGCTCCTCTTTTGGGCGTAAACGGAGTTTGTCTTATAGGCCACGGAAAGTCAAACGGGAAGGCAGTAAAAAATGCCGTTATAATGGCCGCTAAATACGCCTCGCAGCATGTCAACGACGAAATAGCCCAGGAAATTGCAAAATACGAAAGTGTCATCAAATCTTAAGGTATAAAAAATGAATAAATTAAACGTAAAAATTTTAGCAACCGGCTCATATGTTCCCGAAAAAATTCTGACAAATGCCGATTTGGAAAAAATGGTTGAAACATCTGATGAATGGATAACGGAAAGAACCGGCATAAAAGAAAGAAGAATAATAGATAAATCGCAGAATTTGTCCGACCTTGCTTTTGAAGCGGCAAAAAAAGCTATAGAAAAAGCTAAAATACAGGCAAATGAAATAGACGTTATAATAGTAGCAACAGTTTCAGGCGAAATGCCGTTTCCCGCGACAGCCTGCTTTTTGCAGAAAAAACTCGGGATAAGCGCGGTTGCTTTTGACATATCAGCTGCATGTTCCGGCTTTTTGTACGGACTCACGATAGCTAAATCTTTTATAGAAGCCGGCACTTATAAAACGGCTCTTTTAATAGGAAGCGAAGCTCTTTCAAGAATTACCGATTGGAACGACAGAAACACATGCGTTTTGTTCGGAGACGGAGCCGGCGCAATGATTCTACAGGCTTGCGATGATAAAGAAGAAAGTGATATTTTGTCGGTAAGTCTGGCAGCTGACGGCACCTATACAAATTTATTAAATATACCGGCCGGAGGCAGCGCAACGCCTACTACCGTTGAAACTGTTCAGCAGAAGATGCATTATATAAAAATGTCGGGAAAGGAAGTTTTTAAACTGGCAGTATGCAGAATGACCGAAGCTGCCCAGAAAGCTTTGGAGCTTGCCGGTAAAAAAGATGAAGATATATCTTTATATATTCCTCACCAGGCTAATTTAAGAATAATAGAAGCTGTAGGAAAAAGGCTCGGTGTTGAAAAGGAAAAAGTTTACGTAAATGTTCACAAATACGGAAATATGTCGGCCGCAACTACTATCATCGCACTTGACGAAGCCATCAATTCGGGCAAACTTAAAAAGGGAAATCTTATAACAATTATGGCTTTCGGCGGAGGCCTTACTTGGGGTGCTGCCGTACTAAAAATATAAAATCGGTTAAACGGAAATAGAATCTGGAGAAGATATGAAAAAGATTATGCTGATGTTCCCCGGACAGGGCTCCCAGTATGTAGGAATGGGAAAAGATCTATATGAAAAGTATCCTGCGGCAAAAGAAATAATAGACGCAGCCGGCGAAGAACTTAAAAAAATAATATTTGAGGGCAGCGAAGAAGATTTGAAAAATACTCAAAATGCGCAGCCGGCGATATTTGCCGTAAGCACAGCTTGTTTTGCTGTTTTAAAGCAGTCTGTTGATTTAAGCAAATTCGAAATCATAACGGCAGGCCATTCATTAGGCGAATATTCTGCTCTTTGCGCTTCAGGTTTTTTCAGTTTTAAAGAAGGTATTGAAATGGTTAAGGCAAGAGGCCTTTTTATTCAGAAAGCCTCAGAAGAAAACCCGGGCACTATGGCCGCAATACTCGGTTTGGACAAAGAAGTCGTATTAAATATATGTAATGAAGCTTCGCAGTCAGGAGTATGCGACGCGGTAAATTTTAATTCTCCCGGACAGATAGTAATATCGGGATCGGCCGCAGCCGTTTCAAAGGCGGTTGAACTTGCCCAGGCCAAAGGAGCTTCAAAAGCCATATTATTAAATGTATCAGGGCCTTTTCATTCAAAACTTATGACTCCGGCTTCCGAAATGATGGCTGAAGAATTAAAGAAATATACATTTAATAATCCGGTTTATCCGGTTATTACAAACTGTGATGCCCAGATAACAAAAGACAATTCATCCATAAAAGAAAAACTTGCCAAACAAATAAATAATTCGGTACAATGGGACACTTCAATATTGCAGGCCGTTTCTTCGGGCGTTGAACTTTTTATAGAAGTAGGTCCGCAGAGAGTTTTGACAGGTCTTATGAGAAGAATAGACAAAACTAAAAAAGCCGTAAATATAGAAGACGGTGCAAGTTTAGAAAAGGCATTAAAGGAGTTAAACTGATGAGATTAAAAGGACAAGTCGCAATCATAACCGGATGTGCTCAGGGCATCGGAAAATCGGTGGCTGAAACATTTGCCAAAGAGGGCGCAAATATTGTAGTATCTGACATCAATGCTGAACTGGCTCAGAAGACGGCAGATGAACTTAAGAGCAGTTTCGGAGTTGAAACGCTGGCTGTTGCAGGCAATGTTTCAAAGCTTGACGAATGCGAAAGCCTTGCGGCAAAAGCTATTGAAAAGTTTGGTAAAATTGATATACTTATAAACAATGCCGGAATCACAAAAGACAATTTGGTATTGAGAATGAGCGAAATGGAATGGGACGCCGTTATAGCGGTTAACCTGAAAGGGGTTTTTAACTGCACAAAGGCTGTTACCAGACAGATGTTTAAGCAGAGATCGGGAAGAATTATAAATATAGCTTCAGTTGTCGGTCTTATGGGCAACGCCGGACAGGCAAATTACTCGGCTTCTAAAGGCGGAGTAATAGCTTTAACCAAAACGTGCGCAAGAGAATTTTCTTCAAGAAATGTTTTGGTTAACGCAATAGCGCCCGGCTTTATCAGAACGGCAATGACAGATGCTTTGACGGATGATGTTAAGAAAAAACTTGCAGAGCAGATTCCGCTGCAGAGACTCGGAGAAGCAAGCGATATAGCCAAAGCCGCTTTGTTTTTTGCAAGTGAAGATTCGTCGTATGTTACCGGTCATGTTTTATCGGTAAACGGCGGAATGTACATGTAATTAAGTTGTAAAAATAAAAAGTTGTTACGCAACTAATCAAAAAGAGGAGGACAGTAAAATGGCAGACATAGAAACAAGAGTAAAAGAAATTATCGTTGAACAGTTGGGTGTAGATCCAGCCGAAGTTAAGCCGGAAGCATCATTTATAAATGATTTGGGCGCAGATTCTTTGGATACCGTTGAACTCGTTATGGCGTTCGAAGAAGAATTTGGTATCGAAATTCCGGATGAAGAAGCTGAAAAAATTCAATCTGTAGGAAATGCGATTGAATATATCAATTCTCATCAGGCGAAATAAGTACAGAGAATTATTTTATGGATAAAAAAAGAGTTGTCATCACAGGAATGGGAGTTCTTTCTCCTATAGGTATCGGCAAACAGGAATTTACCGATGCTTTAAGAGAAGGCAAATCCGGTGCAAATCCGATTACGGCGTTTGACGCTTCCAATTTTGCGACTAAATTTTGTGCCAATGTCAAAAATTTTGTGCCCGAAAATTTTATTGACAAAAAGAAAGCAAGAAGAATGGCCCGTTTTACCCAAATGGGTGTAGCTGCAGCTAAAATGGCAATAGAAGATTCAAAACTTGATTTATCTAAAGAAGATTTATCAAGAATAGGCGTAATAACAGGAACAGGCATAGGCGGTCTTGAGATAACCGAAGAAGAACATTCTGTAGTAGTTGAAAAAGGTCCGAGAAGAGTTTCGCCTTTTTTGATACCTATGATAATAACAAACATGCTGCCCGGAGAAATAGCGATAGAGTACGGTTTTACCGGCCCTAATTATGCCGTTTCAAGCGCATGTGCGTCAGCAAATCATGCTATAGGAAATGCTTTAAGGCTTATCAGATACGGAGATGCCGATGTTATAATTACAGGCGGATCTGAAGCAACAATAACAGATCTGGCGGTTTCAGGTTTTAATAACATCAAGGCTCTTTCTACAAGAAACGACGATATAACAAAAGCGTCGAGACCGTTCGATTTGAACAGAGACGGTTTTCTTATAGGAGAAGGTGCCGGAATATTAGTGCTTGAAACTCTTGAACACGCTTTGGCAAGAGGCGCAAAAATATACGCCGAACTTGCCGGTTACGGAGCATCAGACGATGCCTACCACATGACAGCTCCCGATCCTGAAGCAAAAAGCGTTATTAAATCTTTGGAACTTGCAATAAAAGATGCGGAAATTTCAAAAGATGAAGTAGATTACATAAATGCTCACGGAACGTCTACGGAATTAAATGACAGAACGGAAACGTTAGCCATTAAAACCGTTTTCGGAGAAAGAGCTTATAAAATACCGGTTTCATCCACCAAATCGATGACCGGTCATCTGCTCGGAGCGGCAGCCGGAGTTGAGGCTATTGCAACCGTGCTTTGTATGGAAAACGGGTTTATACATCCTACGATAAACTACGAAACGCCCGATCCTAATTGTGATTTGGATTATGTTCCTAATGTCGCAAGAAACCAGCAGATAACCTGCGCTATGTCGAATTCTTTGGGATTCGGCGGGCATAATGCGACAGTAGTAATAAAAAAGTATGTTGGATAAATTTAAAAAAATATTAAAAAGTTTCGACTGTCCGGTTTGTTCCGGATCGGAAGAATCGTGTGCCGGCAGACAGCAAACGTCGGGTTCTTTAAACGTCGGCGCTGAAGTTATGAAAAACCTTCAGAAAACCATAGGGTATGTCTTTAAAAACCCTAAAAATCTGGAGTTGTCACTTATACATAAATCGTATTCAAGCGAATGCGGTTTAAACGATTGCAACGAGCGGATGGAATTTCTCGGAGACGGTATTCTATCCGCTCTTGTTTCAGAGTATCTTTATAACAAATATTCGGATAAGCAGGAAGGCGATCTTTCTCAACTTAAAGCCCAGATAGTGTCTGCAAAAAATTTGAGCAGGTGGGCAAAAGAAATAAAACTGGATCAATTTGTATTAATAAGCAAAAATGAAGAATTGAACGGCGCCAGACAAAGAGAATCTCTTTTATGTGATTCTTTTGAGGCTGTAGCCGGAGCCGTTTATTTAGACGGCGGTTTTGAAGTGGCGTCAAAATTTATAAATGTTTTTTTGGAAAAACAAAGCAGTTTTGACATTACCGATTACAAAACAAAGTTACAGGAGAAAATTCAGTCTCTGTACAGGACTTTGCCTCAATATAAAACAATTGAAGAGTCAGGTCCCGACCACAACAAGCAGTTTAAAGTGGCGGTTTTTATAAAAGAAAAACAGCTTGGTACAGGCTCGGGAAATTCAAAAAAACAGGCCGAACAGATAGCGGCCAGAGAAGCGTTAAAAGAAATAAAAAATTAATGCTTTTTAATTGTTAAAAAAACTCGGAGGATAATATGCAGTATTTTTTAAATGAAGAAGAACAGATGCTTGTGGATGTTGCAAGAGAAATCGCTCAGAAGAAAATTAAGCCTGTAAGAGAAAAATATGACGAAGAGGGAACATTTCCTTGGGATATAGTAAAGGAACTTGCACAGGCTGATTTGTGCGGAGTTTATATACCCGAACAGTACGGCGGAGTAGGAAAAGGAATTATGGGTCTTGTTCTTGTAACCGAAGAGCTTTGCAAAGTTGACGGAAGCATAGCGCTTGCGCTTGCCGCCACGGCTTTGGGAACTCTTCCTATATTGGCAGCCGGAAACGAAGCGCAGAAAAGCAAATATTTGCCTGACATAGCTTCGGGTAAAAAACTTGCGGCGTTCGGTCTTACCGAACCTTCGGCCGGTTCAGACGCTACCGCTATGAAAACTACGGCTGTAAAAGACGGCGATTATTATGTTCTTAACGGAACAAAATGTTTTATAACAAATGCCGGCGAAGCTGAAACTTATACTGTATTTGCAAAAACAAATCCTTCAAGAGGAGCAAGAGGAATCTCATGCTTCATCGTTGAAAAAGGAACACCGGGTTTTACATTCGGCAAAAAAGAAAATAAAATGGGTATCAGATCTTCCGTAACAAGAGAATTGATATTTGACAACTGCAGAGTTCATAAAGATAATCTTCTAGGAAAAGAAGGACACGGCTTAATGGTAGCTCAGGCTACGCTCGACGGATCAAGACCGGGAGTAGCTTCCCAGGCTTTAGGTATAGCAGCCGGCGCTCTTGAAGAAGCGGTAAAATATGCAAGAACAAGAGTTCAGTTCGGTCAGCCTATAGCGTCTTTCCAGGGAATACAGCATATGCTTGCCGATATGGCGACAAAAGTTGAAGCCGCAAGATGTCTCGTATATCAGGTTGCAAGAATGATAGACGAAAACAACAGCAAACCTGAAAAAGAAAGAGTAAGAACCAGCAAAGAATCGGCAATGGCGAAACTTTTTGCGTCAGAAACGGCAATGCAGGTTACTACAGACGCAGTTCAGATTTTCGGCGGATACGGATATTGTAAAGAATATCCTGTAGAAAAGATGATGAGAGACGCCAAAATTACGACACTTTACGAAGGTACCAGCCAGATTCAGAAAAACGAAATTGCGCTGAACCTTATAAAAGAATACGCTTCAGTAAAATAAATTTAAAAAAATATTCCGGATATGTTTTGTATTTTAGAAGTTGAAAATACCGCCTATCCGGAATTTTTCAAATAATAAGAAATAAGCAGTAAGAGACAAACAGGAGGGGTTAACAAAGATGCACATAATAGTTTGTATAAAACAGGTTCCGGGCACGACAAATGTCCAAATCGATCCTGAAAAAGGAACATTAAAAAGAGAAGGCGTTGAAGCCGTTATCAACCCTTTTGACGAATACGCTATAGAAGAAGGCGTAAGGCTTAAAGAAAGAACGGGCGGCAAAGTTACGGTTATAACGATGGGCCCGCCTCAGGCAGAAGCTGCTTTGAGAGAAGCTATTTCAAGAGGAGCCGATGAAGCTATTCTCGTCGGAGACAGAGCGTTTGCCGGAGCCGACACATGGGCTACTTCTTACGCGTTGTCTACCGCTATTAAAACAGTTCCCGATTACTCGGTAATCATCTGCGGCAAGCAGGCTACCGACGGAGATACTGCTCAGGTCGGACCTTCAGTAGCGGAAATGCTAGATATTCCGCACGTCGCATACGTTAAAAAAGTTGAAGAAATAAACGATAAATTTATGAAGGTTGAAAGAATGATGGAAGACGGCTACGATTTGATCGAAACGCCGGTTCCCTGTCTTATTACCGTCGTAAAAGAAATAAATACGCCAAGGCTTGCCTCTCTTAAAGGCAAAATGAACGCAAAGAAAGCCGTTATAAAGCAGCTCAACGCCCAGTCTATAAACGCAGACGTTGAAAAATGCGGACTTAAAGGTTCTCCGACGCAGGTTATGAAAATTTTTACACCTCCCCAGAGAAAAGGCGGCGAAAAATTTACCGGAGAAGCAAACGTTCAGGCTCAGGCGCTTGTAAATAAACTTAAAGAAGTCAGTCTTATATAAGCAGTAAATCGCTGTCGTGATTGAGAAGCGGTTTTTTTAAAATCATAAGGAGAAGTAAAATGGCAAATCAGATAAACATACTGGCGGATAAATGTATAGGCTGTTCTATATGCGTCAGCGCTTGCCCTTTCGGCGCTATAACGATGGTTGAAAGACCGGAACATCCTAAAAAATTTAAGCTCGCGGTAATAGATGCAAATAAATGCACATTCTGCGGAGCATGCGTTCAGGCTTGTAAAGTTTTTAAAGCTATTGAAATGAAAAAAGACGAAGTTAAAGCGGCTGTCGATATGTCTCTTTACAGAGGCGTATGGGTTTATGCCGAACAGAGACACGGCGTCGTATCTGCCGTAGTTTATGAACTTTTGAATCAGGGAAGAATCCTTGCAGATAAACTGCAGGTTCCTTTAAGCGCGGTTTTGATCGGTTCAAACATAACTTCAAAAGCGCAGGAACTTATAGAAAGAGGCGCAGATAAAGTTTACGTTTACGACGATCCTATATTTGCGGAATTTCAGGATGATTCTTATACAGCGGTTCTTACCGAACTTCTTAAAAAAGAAAAGCCCGAAATAATTCTTATGGGCGCAACAAACATCGGAAGATCTTTTGCTTCAAGAGTCGCAGCAAAAATTTATACGGGCTTAACGGCAGATTGTACCGGTTTGGATGTAGATTTGACAACTAGAAATTTACAGCAGACAAGACCTGCTTTCGGCGGAAATATTATGGCTACGATTTTAACACCGAGACACAGACCTCAGATGGCGACCGTCAGACATAAAGTTTTCAAAGAAGCAAAAGTGCAGGCAGGCAGAAAAGGCGAAGTTATAGTAAATAAAGTTGACGCTTCAAAAATAATAAACAGAACAAAATTCTTAGAATTTTTCAAAGATTGCAGCGCGCATGTAAATCTTCATGACGCGGATATAATCGTTTCAGGCGGAAGAGGACTCGGAAAACCTGAAGGATTTAAACTTGTCGAAGAGCTTGCCGATCTTCTCGGCGGAGCCGTAGGTTCGTCAAGAGCTGCCGTTGACGCAGGCTGGATCCCTTATTCTCATCAGGTAGGCCAGACGGGAACGACTGTTTCTCCTAAAGTTTATATTGCATGCGGTATTTCGGGACAGATTCAACATATGATAGGTATGGGTTCTGCCGAAACTATTATTGCAATAAATAAAGATAAAGATTGTCCTATGATGCAGGTTGCAACATATTCGCTGGAAGGCGATTTGTATGAGATTATTCCTGCCATAATAGCGGAAATTAAAAAAGCCAGAGCATAAAAGGCTTTAATATTTCGCTTACAATTTTGAAACACAAGAGCTTATGTACCCCTTACGGGAATGTACACCTCGCTCTTGTGTTTCTTCATTTCAGATTAAATACAGTTACTTTTTGTCTCGAGTCCAAAAAGTAACCAAAAAGACCCGCCGCAGAGTATATTCCTTTATATTTTTTACTGCCATTGCTGAACTTGAATTTTCCTTACGGAATAATGAAACGGAAAATTCTTCAAACAATCAGCGATTAAAAATTTATCTATTTTAAATTTTTACAATAAAAAATATTACAGTCATAAGCATACTCTAATGCGGCAAAAACCACAAAATAATCTAAAAATATTTTGTTCATAGACTTGCTAAACGTGGCAAAACCGGAAAATAATTTAAAAATGCTTTGCTCTTGCGATATTTCGTTTCACGCAAAATCTTTGTGCTGCATATATTTCGATTTACTCTTACGGAGAAGAAATCTGAAAACATTGTTGCTTCAATATTTTCAGTAAATATTGAAGCGCTGAATTTTTAATTGACAATTAGCATTGAGCTATATAAAATATTAATGTTAGCGAAAGATACCATGAATAAATATATCACCGCATTTTTTCAGGATGTATATAGTACCCTCAAAGAATTAAACGAATATTTTATACAAAAATTCAGCATAAAATATTTTATAATATCCGTTATTCATTTTCTTATTACATTTTATAACGACAGTTTGATATTCGAATACCACGAAATTAATTTGGCCAAGTTTGTAATAGCAAAAACAATATTTTTAATAATACTTATTGTTGTCTGGCAGTTTATTGGTTATCTGATAAAAAATTATTCAACATCCGACAACATTAAAAACTTTGTAAAATTTTCAGGAATATATTTTTTTGTGATGATGTTAATTCATCTTATGTTGTGGCCGTTTATCGTTTTTGACCAGATGTACTATCTTTATTTGCACGATTCCGTTACTTTTTCCACAATGGGCGCCTTTCAGGGAATATTTATCAGGTATTTCAGAATATATGCGCTTATGCTCATTCCCAACTTTGCAGGGATTATAATTTTACAGTTAATTGTAATATCTGCAGTGTTGGGCTATATAATGGTGCTTATAAAATCACATTTTAAATTAAAAAAAGCAGTATATTTGGTTTATATACCTTTCTTCATGCCGCTGGTTCTGCATTACAATCTGTCTATGGAAAAAGATATATTGTATTCGTATTTTTTCATGCTTTTATTTGCGCAGCTCATTTTTTTGGAATTGAAGTCCAAATTTTTTTCAATAAATATAAAACTCTTTATTATTGCCATGCTATCAGCTGTTGTTATGTCTTTGCGTTCGGAAGGTATTTTATTTTTTGTGGTGACGCCCGGAATACTTTATATTTTAAACCATAAAATTCTGAAATTGAGAAAAATGGTTTTATTTTTGTTTTTTAGCGTTTTATGGTCATTTGTTTTTATACCTCATTATGTAAGTTCGGTTATTCTTGACAAAAACGGCGAAGCCTATAAAAATGTTTCCGTTATAAATGACGCCACTCTTAAATTTTTATTAAAAAAAGCTTCTCAAGAGCGCAATAAAGATATTATTAACGAATTTGATCAAACGTCTAAACTAAAAATTAAGAAAATATTAAATGAAAAAGTAGGCAATGTCGGTTTTTATTTTAGTCTTTCCAAATCTGAAAAAAAACGGTTTGAGAACATAGTAGATAAGTTGATTGAGTCGTATTTTGATGAATATGTTAAATTTAAATTTAAAACTTACTATCAAAACGGATTTTATTTTTCATCTATAAAACCTAATATTCTATCTCCTGATAAAGTTGACGCTCAAATGATGCCGGCATATTATTTAGTAAAAGACGAAATTGAATATTTAAATGAGGGTCTTTATTCGAAGACGATTAAACTGGTAAAAAAATACAGGAAATCGTTTGACCCCGGTGAACTCTCGGTTGCTTTTATAATTATCTATTCATTTATATTTGCCGGAGCGATTTTTATGAGATTAAAGAAAATATTTATTCTTGTCTGTTTTCTTGCAATTTTGTATATGATCGAAATTTTAGCAGTCCCTTTCCCGGTATTCAGATTTTTCTTCCCATGGTATATCACGTCTTTTGTTTTTATTTTGTATATATTTTTTTATTTTTTCAGCAGAAAAAAACATCTTGCACTTTAACCAAATTTACCAGCGTATTTTATAAAGCCGCAAAACTTCAATTTGTTTTCTTATAGTCTTTTGTTTCTGTTTATTTACAATAATATCCTATCTGTGATTGCAGCAAGAAACTGTAAGAAGCAACTGCGATGGCGGTGTTTGTTATTTGGATGCTTTTACTATGTAGAACTCTTCATTATCAGTAAATTCGATATTTGAAAAACCGCTTTCCGATAAAATTTCTCTGAGATTATCATTGCTCGGAAGCATATCTTCGGCTATAATTCCGCCTATTTTTCTGTGGTGGGCGTCAATTCTGCATTTTGAATTTGTGTGCGCAATAATAAGAGTGCCGTTTTTCTTTAAAACCCTTGCCATTTCTTTTACTGCTCTGTTTTTATCTTCAAAATGCGGGAAGGAATTTAAAGAAACGACTTTTGTAAAAGTCTCATTTTCAAACGGCATGCAGGATACGTCGGCTAAAATAAAATTAACGTCGGGGAATTTTTGTTTTGCTTTATTTATCATTTTTTCGGCAAAATCAACGGCGCATAGAGATGCTTTTATTTTCTGCTCTTTAAAAGTTTGGATTAAAATTCCTGTTCCGCATGCGGCATCTAAAACAGAATCTGTATTTTTAATTTTTAAAAGAGGCAAAATAGTCTTTTTTATTTTTTCTGTTGTTAATAAGTCCGGATTGTCGTCCCAGCTTTCGGCGTTTATATTAAAAAAATCTCTGCGGTTCAAATCGGGTTTCTCCGTATTGATCTATAAAAACCAACAACCTGATTTTATACTTTTTTGTATTAAATATCAACACGGCCTGCTTGACAAAATATGTGTTATTTTATACTATCAACAATAAATACTAATTAGGAATAAATATCAATAATGAAAGAAACAAGACAAACAATCCAAAGAGAAATAGTTTTTCAAACGGTAAAAGAGATGAAGAATCATCCGACTGCAGAGTTTGTATTTAAAAAAATACAAAAGAAATATCCTTCTTTAAGCAAAGCGACAGTATATAGAAATCTTAAAATGCTTGCGCACCAGGGGCGTTTAAAACATATTGAAATGCCTGATTCTGCCGACAGATTTGATCATTTCACGGCTAATCATTATCACATGAAATGCACGGTATGTTCTAAAGTTTGTGATATGGATATGCCTTATTTCGATAAAATTTCTCAATTTATAAAAGATACAAAAGGTTTTGATATTCAAACGCATGAGCTTGTATTTAAAGGAATTTGTCCGGATTGTAAAAATAAAAAAAGGAGGATATAAAATGGAAGAAAATTTAACAAGAATGCCGCTTATAGGCGATGATGCGCCTGCATTTCAGGCAAAAACAACACAGGGAGACATTAATTTTCCGGCTGACTACAAAGGTAAATGGGTAATACTGTTTTCGCATCCTGCTGATTTTACTCCTGTATGTACCACAGAATTTATGACTTTTGCAAAGATGGCTGAAGAATTTAAAGCTCTAAATACTGAGCTTGTAGGCCTTTCGGTAGATTCAATATATGCGCATATCGCATGGCTTAGAAAAATTCAGGAACTTGAATGGAACGGAATGAAAAATATTGAAGTCAAATTTCCTTTGATTGAAGATATAAAAATGGATGTCGCAAAAAAATACGGAATGATTCAGCCGGGACAGTCTAATACTCAGGCCGTAAGAGCTGTTTTTGTGGTTGATCCAAAGGGCAAAATAAGATTGATATTATATTATCCGCTCTCAACGGGAAGAAATTTTGACGAAATAAAAAGAGTAATTCTTGCTCTTCAAAAAGCAGATGCCGATTCTGTCGCGACGCCTGCAAACTGGAGACCAGGCGATGATGTGATAATCCCTACTCCGGGCTCGTGCGGAACAGCAAAAGAAAGAATGGAAACAAAGACAGCAGACAAATACTGTCTTGACTGGTTTATGTGTTTTAAAAGAGAAAAAAAATAAAGGAGCAGATTATGTTAAAGGAAAATTTAACAAACGCTTTAAGCAAACAGTTTAATTTTGAACTTTATTCGTCATATATTTATCTCGCTATGTCGGCTTACTGCGACAGAAACGGATTAAAGGGTTTTGCAAACTGGCTTAATGTTCAGGCTCAGGAAGAACTTGCCCACGCGATGCACATGTACGAATATATTCTTGAACGGGGCGCATCTCCGGTTTTTGAAGATGTAAAAAAATCGCCTTATGATTTTAAAAATATTATTGAAGTATTTGAAAAAACGCTTGCCCACGAGCAGATTGTTACCGGCAGAATAAATGATATAGCTTCGCTTGCTCTTAAAGAAAACGACCATGCCGCTTATATATTTATGCAATGGTATGTAAACGAGCAGGTTGAAGAAGAAGCAAACGCCGAACAGATCCTGCAGCAGGTTAAGCAGATAGGAACAAATACGGCTTTGCTTTATGCCATGGATAAGGAACTTGCGGCAAGGGTATTCGTAAATCCGTTTCCGGCAAAAACAGCTGCAAATTAAATAAAATTGTAAATTATTCCGCCGGGAATTAATATCTCCGGCGGAATTTTATTTTTATTTCAGCAGATTGTTTTATGTTTTTTTTTATATTAAAATAGTCGGAGTAATTAAAAAACAGTAAAAGAACCGTATGGAAAGAAAAATAGATTTTAACGTTATAATAAACAGTTTTATAATACTTATTCCGATTAACATTTTTATTATGTTTATGATAACGCTTTACAGGTTTGTTTTTTTTCTGTATTTTGCCGATTTTACAGAAATAGCGCATCTTAAATTATACGTTTTAAAAGCTTTTTGGATGGGATTCAGATTTGATCTGTCCGTTCTTGCTTATATAAATTTTCCGGTTACGCTTATCCTTATAGCGTGTCTTTTTTTGAAAAACAACCGGTTTTTTAAATGGTCGGTTTCTTTTTTCAGATATTATTACGGTATAATATTTTCGCTTTTATTTTTTGTAATTTTTTTTGATTTCGGTTTTTTCTCATATTTTAAAGACCACTATAATTTTTTAATTTTCGGTTTTTTTGAAGACGATACTTTTGCGCTTATAAAAACAATTCTTGCTGATTACAGAGTTTATATAGCGCTTGCTCTTTTCGGTTTGGTTTGCGCAGCTGTATATAAATTCACATTCTGGACTTACCAGTCTTTAAAGCTGAAAGAAAGAATTATAAATTCCGTTTATTGGAAAAAGCCTGCAAAAATTTGTGCATTAATTTTTATAATAGCCGCAAATTTTATAGCGGCAAGAGGTTCATTTTCAATGTTTCCTCTGGGTTTGTTTTATGCCCAGATTTCGCCAAATTATTTTATA
Organism: Endomicrobiaceae bacterium; assembly: GCA_963666965.1. Lineage (GTDB taxonomy): Bacteria > Elusimicrobiota > Endomicrobiia > Endomicrobiales > Endomicrobiaceae > Proruminimicrobium. Next base: position 271,785 of record OY762939.1, on the reverse strand, counting down.
AATAAACTATGCGTAAATCCCGTTCATTCTTTGGCAGACACCGTCTATTTTAAAATTAAAAATTCAAAAAATCAGATGAATCTTAAAGAATTTTTCGGATATAAAGACGATACTTCTCTTTTAAATGATTTAAAAATTCTTCCGTCAAACGAATCTGTGTCCGCTCTTGAACAGCTGTATGTTAAAAAAACGCGTTCGGATAATAAATTCCTTGAAACAGTTAAGCCGAACGTCATTCTTATCGTTATGGAAGGTTTCGGAGAAATGCCGGTTTTAAACAACAGTCCGCGTTTTGACGTTATGGGTGAATTGAAACGGCATTTTGAGCAGGATAGCGTATTCTATAATTTTCTTCCCGCAGGTTTTATAACCATACACGGTATAGAATCCATAGTTTTAAATATTCCGCAAAGACCTCTTTCAAACCAGATAACTCAGACTCCCGACTCTTTTAAATGTTTTGCATCTTCTGCGGCTCTTCCTTATAAAAATGCGGGTTATGATACCATTGCGTTATATGGCGGCAGCATGACATGGAGAGATCTTGAATCTTTTTTTAAAGTTCAGGGTTTTGAAGACGTTATAGGAGAAGGCAATATAGACGCAAAACCTCAAGACAGACATGAATGGGGAATAAACGACGATAAATTTTTTGAACTTATACGCAGATATCTTTCCGATAAAACCGACGGCCGGCCGAAATTTATTTTTGCTATGTCTACCGGAACTCATCCGCCTTATAAAAAACCGGGACAATATATTCCTTTGACACTTGAAATACCGGACAACATAAAAAAGATGATGTCTTCAAAAGATTTAAACGACAGAGGTATTTTTGAACTGTACCAGTTTGCAAACCGTGAACTTGCAAAATTTATTTCATACGTTAAAAACTCCGAATTTGCCGAAAATACGATTATAGCCGTAACAGGCGATCATAACCTCAGAGAACTTGCAAATTACTCCAAGGAAGATATGTTTTTAAGATATGCGGTTCCGTTTTATCTTTATATACCGAAGCAGTTGAAACCTAAAAATATAAATACGGATATCAGCGCTTCCCACATGGATATAATGCCGACGCTTTATAATTTGTCTCTTTACAATTGTCAGTATCAGTCTTTGGGGAACGATCTGCTAAATGTAAGCGCAAATGTTTCTTTCAACATAGACGGCCTTGCAATAGAAGGAACAGATGCCGTCAAATATAATATTTCAGACGGGACAATAGAATCTTTTACTTTTGACTCCGTCACAAAAAAACTTACTCCTGCGCCTGAAACGGCTAAACATAAAGCTTTAGGCAGATATTATAAAGCCTTCATGTCTTTAGGTGATATTTTTGTTAAATCTCAGAAATAAAATTTAATATTGCATTTTATTTTTTATAATAAAGCGTAATATCCGTCGGAAATATAACGTATTGACATTTTATTTTTATTGTTGTATATTAGTATATGCAAATATTTTAATATATGCATAATTGAAAATGGGAGGATTTGAAAATGCTTAAATTTGCACCGCTTGTCGTAATAGCAGTTTACGTCGCATGGATCAGTTTGTTTGGATGTCCTTTTTCAAAATGCAACATATCCGAAGCAGCAGAAAAAAAACAAATAAAAGAGCAGAAAGGAGGAAGTAATATGAAAAATGTAACAGTATTGACCGATGACAATTTCAATCAGGAAGTATTAAATTCGGAAGTTCCCGTTCTTGTTGATTTTTTTGCAACATGGTGCGGTCCCTGCAGAATGCAGATGCCCGTAATAGAGCAGTTTGCGCAGGAATACGCCGGCATAAAGGTTACCAAAGCCGACGTTGATATGGTTCAGAATAAAGCAAGAGAATACGCAATAAGAAGCGTTCCGACTCTTATGGTTTTCAAAAACGGAAAAGTCGTCGAGACAATGCTCGGATACCACAGTATTGACGAGTTAAAAGAAGTTCTCAAAAAACATATGTAATCAACAGAAGTTTATTTGTGCGGCAGCTTTTTAAAAGGCTGCCGCCTTTTTTATTCAATCTAAATAAATTTTTCTAAATACTTTTTTATAAAAGAAACTATTTCATCTGCTCTTGCATTGGAAAGTCCGGAGGCTTTAAATTCATCATAGTTTTGCATATATTCCCATAATTTTTTATCGGAATTTGTTTTTTTAATTTCAAAAATTTTAATTTCTTGATAATGATCTCATAAAAATTTTTCAGTGTTTTGTCTTTCATGCCCGTTTGTTTGTTCCGATACTAATAAAAATTCGGGCATTATACCCATAATTCTTTTCTGTATAGGCTCATTATATTCCGAGCAAGAACTTGATAATATATAAACTTCAAGTTTCAGGGCGGGAACATCGTCCCAAATAATTATATTTTTTTTACCGGAACGCGCTATTTTAATATCGTAACCGTTTTTGTTAAGTAATGCTTTCCAAACTGAAGATTTGCCGCATCTTTGTTCTCCGAGAATAATAATTGCCAAAGGTTTTTTTTCCATTATAAAATGCCTCCGATAATTTTAAAAACGAATAGAATTTTTGATTTTAATAATTATAAATTTTTGGTTAGGATAATACAATTGAAAATATAATTGCAGATAAAATAAAAACTCCGACAGTAGGACTCGAACCTACAACCCTCCCGTTAACAGCGGGATGCTCGACCATTGAGCTATGTCGGAATTAGTACTTTTTAAGATAGTTTTGATATTTTACCGATTTTTTTTATAAAAATCAAGATTTTGTTCAAAATCAAGGAATATTCTCTTGTCATTTTTAAACGCTTTGACCAGTTCTTCTTTTATCCAGTTCAAATCCGTTTTATATAAAGTGCTTGTTTTTGAGACATGAGGCATGCCTTCCGCGAAATTTTCGTCAAATATAAAAATAGTCATATTAGTGAAGTTTAATTTTTTTATGTTTGAGATTCCTTCAAAAACGGATTCTTTTGTTTCGTCCGGCCCTCCAAAAATAAAACTTGCTCTGCTTGATACGTTTATGTCAAAACTTACATTATGCTTTAAAAAAAGGGCGTCTGTGCGCTCAACATCGCTCCATTTAAAGCCTTTTCTCATGGTTTTGAGGGTTATATCGTTTGAGGCGTCAATATTTAAAATTGCGGTAGTCATTCCGGTTTCTTTCATAAGCGGAATAATTTCATCGTTCATATACTCGGGTCTTAAAAAAGCCGACCATTTTATTTTAATTTTATTTTCAATCATTCTTTTCATAAGGTCTGAAAAAAAATCAGGGTTATCGTTTACTATACTGTCGGCAAAAAAGAAGCTTTCTATTTTATATTTATTTTGAAGCAGTTTCAGATCTTCAATTACGGAATCGACGTCTCTGCAAAAACACTCCAGTCCGTCCAGATATTTATAATTGCAGTAGCAGCAGTTGTGCATACAGCCTTTTTTCGTGTAAACGCCGACGGCATATTCGCGGCGCGCGTAAAAATTTACTATGGTTTCATCATAAACAGGGGAGCATATCGTATTGTATTTTTTAAAATTGATTATTTTATTTTCAGGCAGAACGCATTTTTGAAAATTATTTATAAATTCAATAAGGTTGCTTTCGGCAGGTCCGGTAAAACCGAAATCTGCGCCTGTTTTTTTCATTAATTCTTCAGGTATGGAAGTAAATCCCGGTCCTCCGAGAAATACTTTATAATTTTTCTCTTTTGCAAATGCGGTTATTTTTGACGATATTTCTATCGACGCAAAATCGTTATTTCTTATTGATATTCCCACAATATCAGGTTTAAACTGATTGAGCTGCGAATCAAAAGCGGCGTAATCAGAGCCTTCGGCAAAAAAATCAAATTGTTTGACAGTATGTCCGTTTGATTTCAACAGGCCGGCAACTGCCGACATGCCCAAAGGATAAGAATAAAAAGGTAAAGTAACGGTATTAACCGAAATTAAAAAGAATTTCAATTCTGTAGTCCGGAAAAAAGAATTTAAAATAAATCAAAATTTAAATGTTAAAAGATATATTTAAAGAAATGAAATATAAAAATAAATTATTTGCTTTTGAAAGCTTTTTTAAAACGGTCTCTTTTTCTCTTTTCCCATTCGTAAGTTAAAGGAGCGCACAGGAATATAGTTGAAAATACACCTAAAGCTGTTCCTATAGCCATTGCCAATGCAAAATCATGAATAACTTCTCCACCCATAAAAAACAATACCATTGAGACTACAAAAACAGTCAAAGTGGTAATAATTGATCTTGATAAAACTTCATTAATGCTTTTGTTTATTATTGATCCGAAACTTTCTTTGGCAAGAAGTCTCATGTTTTCTCTGATTCTGTCATATAAAACAATCGTATCATTAATAGAAAAACCGGCTATTGTTAAAAACGCCGCTATCAGCGTTATATTAACTTCTTTTCCCATAAGGACAATTAAACCAAATGTTCCAAAAACGTCATGCATAAGCGCTAAAACACCGACAACGCCCCACAAACCGGATTTAAATCTGAAAGCAACATAAACAATAATACCTAAAAATGTAAACATAAATGCATACATTGTTTGTTTAGCTAAATGTTTGCCTACGGACGGTCCCACATATTCTGTTCTGTCAATTATAATATTAATGCCTGTAAATTTAGCTTGAAGTAATGATAAAACATTTTGTGATATTTCATCCTGGGTTTTATTTGTCTTTTTTACTCTTATAATAATACTTTCTTTTCCTATAGACTGTAACTCAAAAGATAAATCTTCGGATGTATTAAGAGCAGACCGGATTTCATCTAATTTCACTTCTTTGTCGAAAGTAACCTGCATTAAAGTACCGCCGGTAAAATCTATACCGTAATCCGGACCTTTAAATACAATTGCAAAAAAGCTTACAATTACCAATATTATCGAAAATGTAAAAGCTAAATATCTTTTACCGATAAAATCTATGTTTGGTGTTTTAAAAAACTTCACGGTGTCCCCCTGTTGTTTTATATTTTAATTTTGCTGATAAAATTTTCTTTAAAAAGGAAATCATAAATCAATTTTGTAACTACTATTGCCGTAAACATACTGATAATCAACCCTAATGTTAAAGTTACTGCAAATCCTTTAACAGGTCCTGTTCCGAATTGAAACAAGAAAACTGCCGCAATCAATGTTGTTAAATTTGAATCAAAAATTGCAGAAAATGCTTTTTGGTATCCCGCATCAACAGCAACTCTAGCTGTTTTACCTACAGCAAGTTCTTCTCTTATTCTTTCAAGTATAAGCACATTTGCGTCAACGGCCATTGCAAGCGTAAGGGCAATACCGGCTATACCGGGCAATGTTAAAGTAAACTGGAAGTAAGACATAATGCCTGCAAGTATAAAGAAGTTTAGCAACAATGCTACATCTGCAATCAAACCTGAAAATCCGTAATATACAATCATAAATAATACTACAAACAAAACACCCAAAGCCGCAGCCGTAAATCCTTTTTTAATAGAGTCATCACCAAGGCTTGGACCGACAGTTCTTTCTTCTATTATTTTAACGGGAGCCGGCAAAGCGCCTGCTCTTAAAACAGTTGCAAGCAGTTTGGAATCGTCCGCGCTAAAATTACCTTCGATTATTGCTCTTCCGTCCGGTATTCTTGAACGGATGACCGGAGCCGACTGAACTATGCCGTCAAGTACGATTGCGAGATTTCTGTCTATATTTGCGCCTGTAATATCCGCAAATAATTTTGCGCCTTCTTTGTTGAATTCAAGAGATACGTGCGGATAACCGAATCCGCCTGTTGCAAGTTCTACTTTTGCATTTACAAGATATGCTCCGGTAAGGCTTGCATTTTTAAGAATATAATATCTGCTGTCTTCTTTGCTCTGCGCTATGAAATGGTCTGCAGGTATAAGTTTTGATATTTCAGGGTCAGCCATAGCTTCCTGAAGAGTAAGATTTCTTTCTCTTATTTTTGTTTCTATATCGGATAATGCAGCATCGTTATTTACAAGGCAGAATTCCAAAAGAGCGGTTTTACCGATAAGCTCTTTCGCTCTTGCAGGATCTTTGATGCCGGGAAGCTGTATTACTATCCATTTGTCTCCCTGTTTTGTAATAAGAGGTTCCGCTACGCCGAATTGGTCTATACGGTTTCTCATAACTTCAACTGCTCTGTCAACGGCGTCTTTTACGCTTACTTTTTCATCGAGTTTGCTTGCGTCTACTTCAAGCAAAAGGTGTGTTCCGCCTTTTAAGTCGAGTCCTAGTTTAAGAGCTTTTCCTAAAATTGGATCTTTTGCCTTTTCGGCCGCCGTCTTTTCTTCGTCAGACATTCTTGACCATTCAAAAGTAGGATATAAAAAATATCCCGCAAGAATGATCAATAATGCTGTTACTGCCGTTCTAAAACCGAGTTTGTTCATTAGAGTAACTTCCTTTCATTTATTATTAATTCAAACTTACAATCTAAAAATTTTGCTGCCCTTCTGCACATATTCATTCTGGACATAAATATTTCAAAATATTCTATAACCTGAGAAATTTTTGTGTCAACATTAAGGTTTAAAGATATCAGACTCTCTTTTTTATTTACGCTTAAAAAAGAACGGTCGACGGCATAATTTACTCTGTCGTGTATATCTGCCGCTATCATATTAGGATTTCTTACTCTTGTTTTATGCACATCAGATTTATCCGCAAGTATCAAAGCCGCCGCAACCGGGTTAACCGGTTCGCCGATTTCTTCTTCATGGTTGCCTATGGCCGAGGCTATCAAAGCTATTTCATCTGGAGTTGCGCCGATCTGTTTTAAAATATCAAAAGCTATTAAACTTGCCGACTGGCCGTGGTCCTGTCTGTTTATTACGTTTCCTATATCGTGCAGATAACCTGCGATTTCCGCAAGTTCCTGCATTCTTTTAGGATATTCAAGAACGGTAAGAATATTTTTTGAAACTGAGGCGACAAGGCTCACGTGTCTGAACCCGTGCTCAGTATAGCCTATGGCTCCAAGATAATCGTTTGAGGCTCTTATGAAACTGTCTATTGTCTGGTTGCTTTTAATATCTTCAAACGATATTTTTGAAAATTCAAGCTCTTTTATTTTCATTTTATTCCAAATAAATTTTTACTTTATTATTTCAGGAGTAACTGTTTCTTCAGCTTTTACTACCGACGTTATTGTTGATTTTACTATTTTAACTCTTACATTGTCGGCAATTTTAACTTCGGCAACTTCTCCGTTTACCGAGACTACCGTCGCATACATTCCGCCCGAAGTTATTATTTTATCGTCTTTCTGGAGAGAATCAATCATTTTCTGGTGTTCTTTTCTCTGTTTCTGCTGAGGTCTGATAAGAAAAATATAAAAAAACACGAATATTATCAAAAGAGGCATAATTCCGCCGAATGCTCCTGCTGCTCCGCCTGCTCCTTCAGCAAATGAATTTGCCGATAACAAAACAACTGACATAAGTGTCAACAATACTTTTTTCATAATTCTCCCTTTTTGGAGTAATACTTTTCAAAAAAATCTTTTTTTGCTTCAAAAAATGTATCACTTTCCAACGCTTTTTTAATTTTGTCCGTCAATTTTATCATAAAATGAATGTTATGTAAAGATAACAACGTCAACGCAAGTATCTCCTGCGAACGGAATAAATGGTTGATATAAGCTTTAGTGTATCCTCTGCATGTCTGGCAGTCGCATTCGGGGTCAAGAGGCGTAAAATCTTCTTTAAATTCGCCGTTTTTGATATTTATTTTTCCGTATGACGTAAAAGCCTGTCCGTTTCTTCCGTTTCTTGTAGGAATAACGCAGTCAAACATATCTATTCCTCTTTCAACCGATTCCCAAATGTCTTCCGGCATTCCGACACCCATCAGATATCTTGCTTTATCTTCGGGAAGATAAGGCACTGTCGCTTCAACGGCTTTCAACATTTCTTCTTTTGATTCTCCGACAGAAACGCCGCCTATCGCATAACCTACAAAATCTATCTCTTGCATTTTAAGCGCGCTTTCTTTTCTTAAATCGTCAAAAACGGACCCCTGTATAATTCCGAAAAGAGCCTGAGTCAGATGAGAATCATCTTTGTAAAATTCTTCCTTGCATCTTCTTGCCCATTCTATGCTTAAGAGCATCGATTTTTTTGCGTAATCATAAGTGGCGGGATAAGGAGTGCATTCGTCGAAACACATTATAATGTCTGCGCCGATAGTTTTTTGTATCTGCATAGAAATTTCCGGCGATAAAAAATGTTTTGAGCCGTCTATATGAGAACGGAACTCAACGCCGTCTGTATTTATTTTTCTGAAATCGTTTAAACTGAAAACCTGAAATCCTCCCGAATCTGTAAGCATCGGGCCGTTCCACGAATTGAATTTTTGTATGCCGCCCGCTTTTTTTATGATTTCAAGACCGGGTCTTAAATAAATGTGGTATGAGTTTGCAAGTATTATCTGGGCCTTTGTCTCTTTTAACTGTTCGGTAGATACCGATTTTACCGACCCTTGGGTTCCGACAGGCATAAATGCAGGAGTGTCAATAACTCCGCGGGTAGTGTAAACTTTTCCGAGCCTTGCTTTGCATTGTGTTGATTTTTTTAACAGCTGATATGAGCCGACAATCACTATAAAATCCCCTGATTATAGAAGCTGAGAAGTTAAGAGGTCTAGAGGCTTAGCTACGGCAACGGATACTGCACCGAGCTGCTGAACTCCTATACTGCCAAACTTCCAAGTATCTTCGTTTTTATTTTTTTGTTAAAACTGTTACGCTGTTATTGCCCTTAAAGTTATTGCTTTTACCCATCTTTCAAGCTGCTAAGCTTCCGCCGTTATCGTCGTTAAAGCCTTTACTCAGATTCTAAACTTCCAATCTTCTTCGGTTTGCTCTGCAAATCCGCCCAACATCTGCCATTATTGTCGTTAAAGTTGTTGCTCAGCTTCCAAGCTGCCAAACTTCCCAGCTTCCCAGCTTCCCAGCTTCTAAATAAACTTATCCCCATTAATATACAGGTTAAAATTGCATCCCAGCTTATTGCTTGCTTTGGTGCAGTAATTCATTCTCGGCGTAAAAATCTCGAAATATTCCATGATGGAACATATCTTTGTATTAATAGCCAGCTGTAAAGTTATTTCTTTATCTTCTCTTGATATTTTTATTTCGGAATTTTCACATGCGCCTACAACTTTTGAATGGGCGTCTTTCAAATACTGGTTTTCCGTTCTTAATCTTTCAAAATGAACATCTGTTTTGTCGCCTAAAATAACGGCTGCTGCAATATCGGTCGGAGGCTGCATTGATTTATCTTCATGGCTTCCTATCGCTCCAAACACTTCAAATATATCGCTCGTATATTTTATATTTTCGCCTTCGGCTCTTAAAAGATCAAGAGCCATAACCGCGCCGCTCTGGGCATGGCCTGTTCTTGAAATCATATTTCCAACATCGTGGAGATAACCTGCGATTCTTGCAAGATTTTGCTGTTTTACGGTATAGCCGAGTTCTTTTAAAACATACCCGGCTCTGTCGGAAGCGTGTTTGGCATGCCTTACGCCGTGTTCCTTATAGCCGACAGTTTCAAAAATATGGTCGGCATAACTTAAATATGTAATTACTTCCCTGTTATTTAAGATATCGTCAATTGTTTTTATCATGGGCAGATTATACAAAATAAATAGCAAAACTTCTCTTTTTAAATTTGTATAATATAACGGTAACAGATGTAAAATACACAAATAAAGATTTGAAATTTAGGAGCAAATAAAATAGAAAGATCACTCGTTTTGGGCTTTGTTCTTATAATGATTTTAATTTTTTTTATTATGTTTTTCAGAGCATGTCTTTAATCAGAGGTTTAAAATGAAACAATGGTATGAATCATTATTTGAAAATTACTCTCAAAAATACGATAAGGAATGTTTTACACAGGGTACCGCAGGAGAATGCGATTTTATTGAACAGGAAGCCGGACAAAATAAATCTTTAAAGATTATTGATGTCGGATGCGGCACCGGCCGTCATTCAATTGAACTTACAAAAAGAGGATATAACGTGACCGGCGTTGATCTTTCCGAAAATCAGCTCAAACGGGCAAAGCAAAAAGCGCAGGAAGCTGGGCTTACAATTAAATTTCAAAAACATGATGCGCGTAATCTTCCGTTTGACGGTGAATTTGATTTGGCTATTATGTTATGTGAAGGCGGATTTTCTCTTATGGAAACCGATGAGATGAATTTTGAAATACTTAAAAATATTGCAAAGACTTTAAAAAGTAACGGAAAATTGGTTTTTACAACATTAAACGGATTATTTCCGCTGTTTCATTCCGTCAGCAAATTCTATGATTCCGCACAGAAAGAAGGACAGTCGCAGTGCAAAGAATGTTCCTTTGACCTGATGACTTTTCGTGATCATAACACGGCGGTTTTTGAAGATGATTCCGGGAATAAAAAAGAACTTAAATGTAATGAAAGATATTATGTTCCCAGCGAAATAACATGGCTGTTAAAATCGCTCGGATTTAAAAAAATAGATATTTACGGAGCGAAACTCGGTGCATTTTCACGCAATGATAAATTAACTGCTGAAGATTTTGAAATGCTTATAATTGCCGAAAAATAAAAAGGAGAATATATCGTGAATAAAGAAGAGATTTACCAATTTATAACAAACAATCCCGTTTTTTTTCTTGCGACAACAGAAAATGACAAGCCTCGCTGCAGAGGGATGTTGCTTTACAAAGCCGACGAACAAACCGGAATCGTTTTTCACACGGGAGCAAACAAAGATCTTTTTAAGCAGATTTCAAAAAACAGTAACGTTGAAATGTGTTTTAATGATTTTAAATCCGGAAAGCAGATAAGAGTTTTCGGTAAACTTGAAGAAATAACTGACAATAAATATAAAGACGAAATCTGCGCACATCCGACAAGAGCATTTTTGAAACCTTGGAAAGAATCTGTCCCTGTTGAAATATTTTATTCAAATCTTAAAGTTTTTTCTCTTAAAAACGGAAAAGCGTTCGTCTGGACAATGGCAACAAATTTTGCTCCGAAGCAAGAAATTTCTTTATAAAGGATAAAAATGTTTGAATCAAGATGCGGAGTAAAATGTAATTTCTGCGAAAGAAAAGAAAAAGTTAACTGCAAAGGATGTACAAACATAACCGTTCCTTTCTGGGGCGGCAAATGCGGCGTTAAAAGCTGCTGCGAAGAAAAACACTTAGACCATTGCGGATTATGCGAAATTTTTCCGTGTGATATGCTTGCTAATATGGGAAAGGATATGGGGTATGATCCGGCGCCGAGGTTACAACAATGCATCAAATGGCGTGATAATAAATAACGGCTTTAATTTTTCTATTCAATTTTGTATTTTCAAATCATCCTTACGATAGAAGCTTGGTAGCTTAGAAGTTTGGAAGCTTAGTAAAGGCAACTACAACTGCAAATTTTAAAAAATTGTTTTTGCCAAACTTCCAAGCTGCTAAACTTCTGAGTATCCATTGTAAAAGTTGTTACTCAGCTTCTAATCCGCCAAACTTCCCAGCTTCCGTCATTATTGTCGTTAAAGTCGTTGCTCAGCTTCTAAGCTGCCCAACTTCCAAACTTCTGTTGTTGAGCCTCCAAGCTGCTAAGCTTCTTCGGGTTGCTTTGCAAATCCGCCCAACATCACAGCTTCTGTTGAAAAAAACCCTTGACAGTTTTATATTCATGGGCTATATTATAGATGCTTCCAGTAGATGTTGGGCCATCTTGAAAAAGATGAAAAGTGAAGAGGACCAGTGAAAAAAGTACCTCGAACTTCCAACAAGCTAAGGGAAGTTGTTTTTTTGTAGTATGGATTTAATATTTGGCTTACAAGCCAACTTCGTGGGTAGTTGACCCGCGGCAAGTTACTTTGTATCACGAGTCTAAAAAGTAACCCCCGCCACAAATCGCACATTCTCTTGTATTTTTTACCGCACAACTCACAACTTGAAAAATCCTTACTGCATAATGAAATGGATTTTTCTTCAAACAAGTGAGTTTAAAAACATTTTATAAATTTTTAATGTTTTTACGGTAAAAAATACTTCGCTTATATACGTGCTAAACGTGGCAAAAAACCAAGCTTCTTCGGTTTGCTTTGCAAATCCGCCCAACATCCGCCGTTACTGTCGTTAAAGTCGTTACTAAGCTTCCCAGCTTCCCAGCTTCCCAGCTTCCCAGCTTCTAAGCTTCTAAGCTTCTAAGCTTCAATCTTATTATGCTATAATAATCAAAAGGAGTTTAAATGCTGATAACCGTAGTTGAAAGCAAATCATCAAAGTATTATATAGGCGAACCGTTTTTTATTATGGCGGCCGGCGAATGGGAAAAAACAATGTTTGAAGTCCGCTATTCTGGCAGTTCCGCTTCCGATAGTTTTACCGGATTTGAAGTATTGGAAAGCGAAGATAAAAAATTAAAAACTTCTTTATTCTGTCTGCAGACAAAAAAAACTGAAGCCGGCGTTATAACAAACCAGAAATGTATTATTGCAGTTATCCCTGACACTTTCTGGGATATAAACAAAATGGCAAAGGCGAAAGAACACGGTTTTTTCATTGAGACAAACGGCAAAATATCTCCTAAATTAAACCCTAACAAAAATCATATATCAATATGCTATACGGGAAGCGATAATAAAACATACACCTATACAATTCTTACACAGCTCAAAAAATATGACAAGTATGCAAAAAAATTATCTGAAAAAAGAATAAAATTTCAAGCAAAAACAACTAAAGTGGGTTCTTAACCCACACCAAGTTACTTTTTGTCTCGAGTCCAAAAAGTTTAGGACAAGCTAACAAATATAAAGCAATTGTGTTAGCTGTCAAAACAGATGATATGCGAGGCAGAGTGACGAAGTAATAGCGAGTCTATTACGAGGAAGTCTAACGAAGCAGAGCGCTGTTTGGGCGCTAACCCTTCGGGCTGCGTTACTTTTTGATAAATTTGTACATTTTGTTTGTAAAGTAGTGAAAACTACTCTCCTTCACAAAATATACAAATTGATTTTCAAAAATTTTAGCAGCACAAATGTTTTATATTTGTTAGATTGTCCTCAAAAAAGACCCGCCACAAGTCGCACATTCTCTTGTATTTTTTACCGCACAACTCACAACTTGAAAAATCCTTACTGCACAATGAAACGGATTTTTCTTCGGACAAGTGAGTTTAAAAACATTTTATGAATTTTAATGTTTTTACGGCAAAAAATATTTCACTCATAGACGTGCTAAACGTGGCAAAAAAACAAACTTCTGCTGTTACTGTCGTTGAAGTTATTGCTCAGCTTCCAAGCTGCTAAACTTCCAAACTTCCAAACTTCAGTTATTATTGATGTATATGTCAATATTGAATATAATAGATAAAATTGCTAAACATATAAAAATGCTGTCAGGAGGGGAAATATGGAAAAAGAAGACTTGAAAGCAAAAGCGATTAAAACTAAAGATTTAGCCGCTTACAACAGCGGAGCAGTAGTAAGCCGCACCATAATAGAAAGGCCAACCGGCACGGTTACAATTTTTTCTTTTGACGAAGGACAAGGTTTAAGCGAACATATAGCTCCTTTTGATGCGATGGTTGAAATTATAGACGGCGAAGCTGAAATTAAAATAGACGGCAAACCCAATATTGTAAAAGAAGGCGAATTTATAATTATGCCGGCAGGCAAACCGCATGCTCTTAAAGCAATAAAAAAGTTTAAAATGCTTTTAATAATGATAAAAGCCTGAAATATTAAATACAAAAAAACACCGGAGGTATTTTATGTCCGAAAAAAAAATTGCAGTTATTGTAGGAAGTCTCCGTAAAGAATCATTTAACAGAAAAGTTGCAAACGCTCTTATCAAAATTGCTCAGCCGTCTGTTGTTCTTGAAATTGTAGAAATAAAAGAACTTGCTATTTATAACGAAGATTTTGATTCAAATCCGCCTGCGCCGTGGGTTGATTTCAGAAATAAAATAAAATCTTTTGACGGCGTTATTTTTGTTACGCCCGAATATAACCGTTCATATCCTGCCGCAATTAAAAATGCTCTTGACGTTGGATCACGGCCTTACGGACAAAGCGTCTGGTCTGGTAAGCCCGGCGCCGTAATAAGCGTATCGCAGGGGGCAATCGGAGGATTTGGCGCAAATCATCATTTGAGGCAGCCTCTGGTTTTTCTAAATATTCCGGTTATGCAGCAGCCTGAAGCTTATATCGGTAATGTTGCAGGTTTGTTTGACGATAAAGGCAATCTTATAAATGATTCAACTGAAAAATTTTTAAAAAGTTTTTTAGACTCGTATGCAAATTGGGTTTTAAAAAATTCGTAAAAAACTATTGACATTTTATAATCATATACTAGACTATAAATGCTTCTAGTAAGTTTCGGGAACATCTTGAAAAAGATGGGGGCACAGGGATAACAAAAAATAAAGATTATCTCTCCCTTCCGGACTGAAAGGAGCATTTTTTTTGTACATTATAACGGCTTCAAATTTTGGGTTACAACTTCCAATTTTCAGCCCTTATGTACCGTTCGCTCCGCTTTACTTACGTACACCGCGGGCTGAAAATTGTTCGTTTCACTCCAAACTTTGAAGTCTAACGGCAACAACATCTCAGCTCAAATCTTAAACCCTTGAACGGCAACAACATAACGAAAACTTAAAGCCTTTAACAACAACAAATACTTCACTCCAAACTTTGAAGTCTAACGGCAACGGCTAAATAGCAACTGATAATTTAACAACAATAATATTTATTCAAGATTTTATAGACCATAAATTAAAAAAACTATTGACACTTTTACATTTGGGTACTATACTTTAAATGCTTCCAAAGGAATTGGGACATCTTGAAAAAGATGAAAAAAGAAACAAAGAGATAAATCAAACTAGCATTTATCTCAATCCCAAGACCGAAGGAAGTTTTTTTATGCTCAGACTCAAAACGGCAATTTTTTGCAAACAGCAAAAAATACTTCGCTCATAGACGTGCTAAACGTGGCAAAAAACCAAGCTTCCGCCGTTATCGTCGTTAAAGTAGTTGCTAAGCTTCCAAACTTCTTCTAAAGTTGTTGTTGCTTTTGCCAAGCTTCCAAGCTGCTAAACTTCTGGGCATCCGTTGTAAAAGTTGTTGCTCAGCTTCTAAGCTTCCAATCTTCCAAGCTTCCGTAGTTATAGGTTTTTTTCAAAGACAAAGTCGTCCATAAAGAAGCCGTTGCCGATGTCTGTAATTTGCGTTCTGATAATTGAAAAGCCTCTTGATTTGTAAACTTCTATGGCGTGAGTATTGTTGCGGTTTACTGTAAGCCAAATACTCTTTAAATTTCTTTTTCTGGCAACAGTTTCAATAAAGTCAAAAGCTTTGCTTGCCAGTTTCTGTCCTCTTTTTTCTTTTGCAATATAAATTTTGCTTAAAAACAGCTTGTCGTCTTTTTGCTGAATTCCTGTATATCCTGCAATGCCTGTTTCATCCGATATAAAAAAGTATTCATAATTGTCTTTATCAATCGCTGTTTTTATTGCTTCAAAAGACTGAAATTTTTCAATCATGTAGTTTATTTGTTCAGGAGTTAAGATGTCGGCGAATGCTTCGTGCCAGATGGCGGAAGCTAAGACGGCTAGTTTTTGGATTTCTGAATCTGATTTGATTTTTGCAAAATTAATCATATCTCTTTATAGCGGCTTTAATTTTTCTATTCAATCTTGTATTTCCAAAGCTCATTTACCGTTTCACTTATGTAAACTTCACTTTGAAAATACTTCATTTCATAACGAAAACTTAAAGCCTTTAACGGCAACAGCAAATTCAAAAAAATATTCAATTCAAACATCAAGCTGATAAAACATCAGCAATGATTTCTGCTTGTTCTATTACTCGTTTTATTGCGTTTTCCTGTTGATCGGGCGGATATTTATATTTTCGTAGAATTCTTTTTATTTGTAACATTATACTTGCTCTTACATTTTCTCTTATAGCCCAGTCAACTTTTGTTGATTTTCGCAAATATTCAGTAAGTTCTTGTGCTATTTTTTTCAATACTTCATCGCCCAGTTCTCTTACGGAACTTTCATTTTCTTCTAAAGCATTATAAAAGGCAAGTTCCTGTGAATTTAATCCTAATTCTTCGCCTCTGTTAACAGATTTGTTAATATCTTTTGCAATACTTATTAATTCTTCTATAATTTGTGCAGCTTCCAATGTCGCATTGTTATATCTGTTTATAACTTCTTTAAGTTTTATGGAAAATTTATTTTTCTGAGCTAAATTAAAATTAAATTTGCTTTTAATTTCTCCGTTAATTAATCTTTCAAGCAGTTCAACAGCTAAATTTTTCTGTTTTATATTTTTAATTTTACTTAAAAAATCTTCTGAAATAATACCGATATTTGGTTTATCTAAACCCACACTTTTAAATATATCTTCTACTTCGTTTGTAACGATAGCGCTTGCAACAATATCTCTTATAGTTTGATTTATATCTTTTTTTTCAGGCGTTGTTGTGATGTCTGTTGTTTTTTGTTTTATAATAGTTGCACGTAATAATTGGAAAAAAGCCAGTTCGTCATTATATTCAAAAGCTTTCTTCATATTTTTACAAAGCCCGTAAGCTTTTGATGCATTTAAACAAGCATCACAAAAATCTTTTTTTGCCTTTTCTCTGTCTTTATTTCTTGATAATATATATTCAATGGCATCAACTCTTAAAATAAGAGCATTTTTTCTGAAACCGCTGTAATCAAATTTATATAAATAATCTCTGCAAACGGCTATTGCCGATAAAAATTCTTCAAAAGCCCGTTCAACATCAATTGTTACGGTTCCTGTTCCGCCGTCTGATGTATAATTTTTTATAGCCTTTTCTAAATTATTGACCAACCCTATATAATCAACTATCAATCCAGCATCTTTATCTTTAAAAACTCTGTTTACTCGGCTTATTGCCTGTATAATATTATATCCTTTCATAGGTTTATCAATATACATTGTATGCAATGACGGAACATTAAAGCCCGTAAGCCACATATCGCATACTATAGCTATTTTTAATTCGTTATTTGAATCTCTCATTCTTTTTTCTATTTCTTGTTTTACAACTTTGTTATATAAATGTTTTTGAAAATCTGCAGTATCAGAGGCAGAGCCTGTCATAATAACTTTTATTACGCCTTTTTTGGGATCATCATCATGCCATTGAGGGCGTATTTTTGTAATCTCGTTGTATAAATCAACACAAATCTGTCTGCTCATACATAATATAAAAGCTTTTCCTTCTATTGAATTACATCTTTTTTCATAATGATTAACAATATCGTTGGCAAGTATTTTTAATCTGTCAGGCATACCTGCCATAGCTTCTATTTTTGTCCATCTTGCTTTCTCTTTTTCTTTGTCGCTGTAACCTTCAAGGGCTGTTTCTATTTCTTCATCTATTGTTACCAAAGAACCGTCTTTTGCTATTATCGGTATTCTTCTAGCTTCATAGTATATCGGCACAGTTGCTTTATCTCTGATGGAATCTTGAATATCATATATATCTATATAATCGCCGAAAACAGCTCTTGTATCGCGGTCTTCAAATTCAACAGGCGTTCCGGTAAAACCTATAAAACAGGCATTAGGCAATCCGTCGTGCATATATTTTGCATAGCCATATTTAAGTTCGCCTTTTTCATTTAATTTTGCTTCAAATCCGTATTGACTGCGGTGTGCTTCATCTGAAATTACTATTATATTTGCTCTGTCCGATAGTTTTTCTACAGTTGACTGTCCGTTTAAAGGCATAAATTTTTGTATAGTTGTAAATATCAATCCGCCTGACGGTTTGTTTTTTAATAATTCCTGTAAATCTTCACGGCTTTCGGCTTGAACAGGGGAAAGATGTTTTGCTTCACATGCAAAAGTATTAAATAATTGTCCGTCTAAATCATTTCTGTCTGTTACTACTACAATGGTGGGATTTTTCATATCGGGATGCTTTATTATTTTATTTGCAAAACATACCATTG
This sequence comes from Endomicrobiaceae bacterium, assembly GCA_963666965.1. Taxonomy (GTDB): domain Bacteria; phylum Elusimicrobiota; class Endomicrobiia; order Endomicrobiales; family Endomicrobiaceae; genus Proruminimicrobium. The sequence goes on along the minus strand of OY762939.1, from coordinate 253,794 downwards.
ATAAACTTTTTCCCGAGCCTGTAGTATGCCAAATAACGCCGATTTTACCGTCTTTGTTTTTTACTGCTTTCAAGGCGCAATTTACGGCTTTTCTTGTTGCATGAAATTGATAATATGAAGCTATTTTTTGAGTTAAATTATTATCTTTCTCCTCAAAAACTACAAAATAATTAATAAAATCCAATAAAAATTCTTTATTAAAAAAGCCTTTTATTAAAACTTCATCTTCTATAGGGATTTTATTTTTTATTTTACTTCCGTCAATTGTATACCAAGGCATAAATCGTTGAAAATCTGCCGAAAGAGAACCTATTCTTGCATTTACTCCGTCGGATATTATACAGGCAATATTGTAATTAAATAAATCTTCAATATCTGTTTTATATGTTTGTATTTGGTTAAATGCTTTTTGTATATCTGCATTTTCATCAGCAGGATTTTTAAGTTCAATTACAACCAAAGGCAAGCCATTTATAAAAATAATTATATCAGGTCTTCTGTTATTTATCTGCCCTTGAATAGAAAATTGGTTAATGGCTATAAATTCATTGTTGTCGGAGTTTTCAAAATCGAACACTTTAACATAAGTTGCAGTATCGTTGCCGTTTTTATCTTTATGTTCAATTTTTATGCCGTCTTTATAATATTTATTAATTAATCTGTTATTTGCCAGCAAAAAAGTTTCATTAGGTTTTGTAATGGCTCTGTAAGCATCATCTATAACTTCTTGAGAAACTGAAGGATTTAATTTTATTAAGGCAGATTTTAAATTTTCAGGTAAAAAAACTTCTTTAATATCGTTTCTTAAAGGATTATCACTATCCGGCAAAATATCAGGCCCAAACAGAATGTCGTATCCAATCTGTTTAAAATACTGCATACAATTTTGTTCTAATAAATCTTCGTTAATTAGTGGCATTTATATTCTATATTTTTTTGTTTTTAAATAAAATTTATGCAGTTAATTGTTCTTTTATTTTTTCTCTATCAGACCAAAAACAAGTGGAAATGCCATAATTTTTTAATGCTTCTGAAAAGTTAATATTTATATTATCCCTTTCAAAATCATTTGCTAATACAATTGCTCTTGATTTATCAGGTCTTATATCTTTTGTGTCCAACCAATCCATTATAAAGAGATCGGCAGCATTTTTATTTGGATAAGTTATAGTTTTCAAAACTCTTTCTGACGCATTCTTTGATTTTGGGATAACAAAATCAAATTTTCTATCAAAACCAGAAATCCCTTTAAAAATAACATTTTCTGTATATCTAACATCTGATATATCTAAAAAATTTTTAACATCTTCAAAAAACAAATTCTTAATATTAGCTTCTGATAAGTAAAACATATCATTTACTGATAAAATTGCTTGTAATAAATTATGTTTTTTTAATGCAAAAGAATCTATGGATGTTTTCACAATTAATTTATTATCTTGCCTAGATACGCCAAACCCATTTAAAGTATATTCTAATATTTTTTTTCTTTTAGGAGTATCTAAAATACAACCAGACATAACTAAATCGTCTATCGTTTCTCCCTCATCTGTTAATAAAAAATCATTACCATCTTGAATAAGATAAACTCGTATATAATCATTGTGTCTATCCAAATATGGTGTTGTTATTTCTGTGAATTTATCATTTGATTGCCAAGAAGTTTTATCTTTCAACCACTTATAATAGGTATCAATCAATTTATTTATATCACTCATACAAATAAATCCTTTTGAAAATTTGGTTTTTTGTTTATATTACAATAATTCATAAAATCTGTACAAGTTTGATACATATCATGTAAATTTGAAAATTTATCTAAAGGAACTTCAACTGCCCATTTATCAGAGAATCCTTCTTTGTAAATATGTAGGTGCGTTCCTGATACTTCTTGATCATCTGGATTTCTATGAGGACTGCTGTTAATATCTAATCTTAATAATACTATTGCCTTTCTAACTCTAAGCAAATGATTTTGTTTTTCTAAAATTAATTGTTTTCTGGCAATTGTTAAAATAAATTCTTCTTTTTCATCAATTGATATTAGAGGTATATGTTCTTTTCCTGACTCTAGAGAATTTGGGAAAATAAAAAATTTATCAGAAAGGACATTCTTTTCTATTTTTATCAATGTATCCGCTTCAAGTTGCGTAATATTTACGTCTGACATAAACACTCACCTATGCTTTTTTGTAATTTTAGCCAAATAACTATGAGAAATCAATACAATATTGCTCCAGAAATTAGTTTTGGCAATAAAGCATCTCTAATTTCTGATAATGTTTGTATTTGTTTTAAGTTTAAAATAATTCTATTTATTAGATTTTCTGTAATATTTGTATATGATCTTATTAAATTATTATCAGGAATAATACAACGAGTACTGCCGATACCTTTTGTGCTTATATTTGGTTGTGCACTTCCAGCCCCAGCATTTATAACTTGTGTTGTTATATCATTTATTATAAGTGAAAAATATACAAATCCATTGTTGTTATCTTTTGAAGAAATTTTTGCTACTCGTTGATTTAGGAAAGCCCTTTTGTTTTTAGGATTAATAAGAAGTCCAAATTTACCTATAGTTGCTCCTGTCATAGCCATAATAATATCACCATCTTTCAATTGAAATTCTAAAGTCGAATTTGCAATTTCGTCATTAATACAATCACATTGTTGTAATGAAACTGTATAATCTGAATTAATATTTTTAATTTTTACTATAGGAGATCCTTCGTTAATAAAATTCTTGCTTTTATAAGCAAAACCACCTTTGATTATGGCAATATCATCTAATGTCCCCATTTTCCAGCTTTTTGGTATTTTGCCTAGTTCTGAATCTTCAAAACTATCAGGGAATAAGTTATAAATTTCTTCGGTTATTTTGTATTCATTTAAAATTTTAGATTTTTTTTCTTTTCTTTCTTTAGCTTTTACAATATCAAAATCAACAAACCAGCTTTTAAATATTGCCTTTGCCATATCTTCTAAAGTTTTATTTTGTTTTTGTAATAATTCAATTTTATCATCAAAACTAGATAATATCTCCGCAATTCTCTTTTGTTCATCTAATGGCGGAAGACTTATTGATATGTTTTCAATTTGAGAAGAACTAAGATTTGACTGAGCGGATCCGTCTGCTAAATTAAATAGTGTTGTAAACATAAGCTTAGATGATAAAATATAATATAAAAAATCCAAATTAGCAGAGTCTTTATCTTTTATTTGTATTCTTGCAACTCGTTGATTGAGATAAGCAGGAACGTTATTTAAATATCGTCCAACCTTTCCAACAGTTGCTCCTGTCATTGCAATGCACACATCTTTATAGTTTATTTTAAATTCATCAATGCTTTTTAATATTTTCAAATTATTTTCAGAGATAAAATCAGTATCATGCAAAATATGCACATTAGGAGGTATAATATTTTTGATTTTAACAATAGGAATACCTGATAAACCGAACATGTCACTTTTAAAAGCAAAACCACCTTGTGCTTTTGCTACATCACCTAATTTAATTTTTTCCCAATTATTTTTCATTAATAATATCTCGTTGTTTTAATAATTTAATTAACTCACTAGGATAATTTTTCATTTCTCTTCTTTTTAAATTTAGTGGGATATTACCATCAAAAAAAACAGTTAATTCATCTAATTTAAATAAGATAGAAATTAATTCTTTTTCAACAATGTTTTTGTATTCTTCAAATTTTGAAGGTATATTGTTATTAATCTCAGTCATTTTTTCGATGCCTTCTTTTTTTGACAAATCAGGGTTTTCTAATAAAGAAGCCATTCCTATAGTGAATATACTTATAATTTTTCCATATCCTAATAAATGATATTCTTCTCCGGAAGAATCTTTTTTTATAAATTGAGATTTTAGATCTTTTTCTCCAAGAGACAAGCATGTGTCCATTATAAGGTTGATATAACGCATAGCCGTTTCAATGTTGTATTTTCTAAATATCAATTGGTTTTTATTATAAAGAGTATTTAGTTTAGCTAATTGTAAAAAATGATATTCCAAAAGTTCGGGCTTAATACTTCTTTGTTCTTCTGTAGGCGTAAAATTTCCATAACGCAATGGATTGAAAAATACATGTAGATACCAATTTATAGATCTTTGAACTTCATTATAAGTATCTCTAAATTCTAGAAGCACTTCTGCTTCCCTTTTAATATATGAAGCATACAACCATTGGTTTTTAGATAATTCAAATTCTTTTTTGAAATTTTTATTTTGGTTCTTTACAGAAATATAAGTAAATATAAGAGCAATAAATGATAATAAGATAGAAAAAATGGCTATATACAACATACTTTTATTATTAGCAATAATAGATAAAGATTGATTTGTTTTATCTAAGATAGTTGCAATGTTAGCTACTTTTTCTATTAAATCATAAGTATATATATAATCTATCATATTTCTATTCCAGTAAGTTTTTTTAAGTAAATCATACTATAATCATAATCTAACTTCATATTTTGTAATCCTTACTTTATTTTCTTCCAGCTATCTAATCTATCTTTATATAATGGTTCTAGATTTAATTTAAACTCATCAATAATTTTTTGAACTTTTAAAGATACATCATCATTTTCATATTGTTCAAAAACAATTTTTTTGTATTCATCCAAATATTTTTTAGGTAGATTTTTATCAATATATAAGTCTAGAGAATAAAAACATATTTTATTTAATAGCTCATTAATTTCATTGAAAGATTTTATAACATCTTTATTCCAATATAATTGTGCTTTATTTTTTAATTTTAAAAAATCATTAATTGTATTTAAATTTTGTTGAATACGATACTTTGGTAATAAAAAATGAATTTTATCAGTGTAAATTGCTTTAGTCTCTTGTTTGTTTAATTCTTCTAAAATTTTATCAGTTTCTGTTGAGAAAGATAATTGAGATCTTGCTCCTATGATAATATCTTGAACATTGCAAGCTTTCTCCATAATTTCACATGCTAAATCTATTTTTTTCTTGCCCACAAATTCTCTTTTCCAAGTATTCAATGCAATAATTGCAATAACGACTACAATTATAGAGGAAAGAGATGATATTATGTTACTAATAATATTAAAATATTCCATTTTTAATTTATTTATATTCTAATTGTTTCAAATTATTTTTCACTGTCATTTATCTCTACTTCTGTATAAAATTTATTTGCACTGTTTATTGCCATCAGTTCTTTATTGTTAAATTCTCTGACTTTATTTAACAACAAATTATCATGTTTTACGTTATATTCTTTAACTTTAGCTAACATTGCATTTAATATAGCAATTGCACATAATGTTTCATTTAAACAAAACTGATTAATTTTTCTTAATGACTTTATATCATCAGGAGTTAACGGGTGAACTCTAACTTGCCTCTCTAAAATTTCACTATTTTTGTTGACTATCTCTACGGCATCATAATATCTGAATAAAAAATTTTGCACTTCAGCTAATGTAACAATAAAATCATTATCATCAGCAGCAAAGATAAGTTCATCTATGTTTAATTTTAATGGTGTACGAAAAGCAGACATTGGACGCATTAAATTTTCATGTTTTGCTATATTAAAATTGCCATTTGATAGTAGATCTGTTAATAAAACAGCTCTTTTTTGCAAAGTCCCTTCTGTATAAAGCAACACAATCATTTGCCTATGCAAAAAAACATTAAGATAATTAAGTTGCCATGTTTTAAACTCTCTATCTTTTTTCAGTTCAGCTTCTTTGGCTCGTTTTTCTATTTGTTTTTGTAATTTATTGTTATACCAAAATGCCAATACAGCACCAAGGAAAACCGCTACAAGCGGAATAACAAAGTCTTTTATCCAAATAATATAGCCATAATTATCCTGCATATTAAAACTTCCTCATTATATTATTATCAGTTTATTTTTATTTCCAGCCTAAAGTTTGTAAATTTTTTTTAATTTTTTTATCCAAAACTTCTGATTCTTTCATTTGTTCAGATAATTCTTTTGTTAGTTTATCCATTTTTAAGGCAAAAGTTTCATCATCTTCTTTTGTTTCAACAATACCTACATATCTGCCGGGAGTTAAAACATAATCATTTTCTTTTACTTCTTTTAAAGAGGCTGACTTGCAAAACCCTTTTTCATCTTTGTAAGTTTTATTTTGTGGAGCAAATTTATCCATACACCATAAGTGATAAGTATCGGCTATTTTTGAAATGTCTTGTTCTGAAAATTCTTTTCGGGTTCTATCAACCATAAATCCTAAATTTCTTGCATCAATAAAAAGAATTTTATCTTTACATTTTTTATGACCTTTCTGCCTTAAAAACCATAAACAAGCAGGTATTTGTGTGTTGAAAAACAGCTGATTTGGTAAGGATACCATACATTCAACTAAATCATTTTCTATTAAGGCTTTTCTGATTTCGCCTTCTCCGCTTGTTGAAGAACTCATAGAACCGTTAGCAAGCACTATGCCTGCAATACCGGTAGGCGCTAAATGAAAAAGAATGTGTTGTAACCATGCATAATTTGCATTGCCGACAGGCGGAATTCCGTATTGCCAGCGGATATCTTCTTTTAATTTTTCTCCGCCCCAATCTGAAACATTAAACGGAGGATTAGCCAGTATATAATCTGCTTTTAAAGTTTTGTGTAAGTCATTATGAAAAGTATCTGCATTATGTTTACCTAAATCAAAACCTATGCCGTGTATTGCAAGGTTCATTGCTGCAAGTCGCCAAGTTGTCGGGTTGCTTTCCTGTCCGTATATTGCAACATTTTTAGGATCGCCCTGATGATTAAGAACAAATTTTTCAGACTGTACAAACATTCCGCCCGAACCGCAGCAAGGGTCATAAATTCTTCCCTTATAAGGTGACATAACCGAAACTAAAGTTTTTACAATAGAAGCAGGTGTATAAAACTCTCCGCCTTTTTTACCCTCTGCATCAGCAAACATACCAAGAAAATATTCATAAACTTCACCCAATATATCTTTTGCACTTTTTTTCTTTTCTTTAAATCCGATAGTTGAAATTGTATTGATTAAATCTGCTAATTTATTTGAGGAAAGAGACAACCTTGCATATTCTTTGTTTAAGATATTTTTTAATTTAGGATTATCTTGTTCTATTAAATACATTGCATCGTCAATGATTTTGCCTATATGTGGCTGTTGGGCATTATCCTGAATGTACTGCCAGCGGGCTCTAGGAGATACCCAAAATACATTGTCAGCTTTATAATATAATCTATCTTCAAGCTCTTCTTTTATTAATGATTTATCCGAAAGATAATAGTCATCTTGTTTGTTTGAAAATCTTAATTCTAAGTTTTCTTGTTGAGCGTCAAATGAATCTGAAATATATTTTAAAAATATAAGACCGAGTACTACATGTTTGTATTGAGAAGCATCTATATTAGAACGGAGTTGATCGGCGGTTTTCCAAAGTTTCTGTTTAATTGATGTATCCATAAAACTCCTTTAGAATTGATAGCGATATTATACAAAATATAATCATTTTTTATCTTATTTGTTTTTGTAATATTTATAATATTCTACGTTATTTTTTATTCTTCTAGCGCACTCTTCAATGTCGGCTTCATCATATCCGTCATCCAGCAATTCTTGGATGAGTTCATCCATATCGTCTTCATCTAAAGATTTTTTATGTTTGCTTTTTCTTTCTATGAAATCGGCTATTTGGTTTCCGCATTGACATTGCATTTTTGTGGGTGGTTTTTCAAAAAAGATACTGTCAGAAGGGGGAGTTTTGAATAAATTCATAAACCATGAAAGTATAATTGAAAATACAAGAATGCCTATGAAAACAACAATTATCCAGAGTATAATGCTCATTTAGCGCAATGTTTTTCCGAATTATAATTTTTACATCCTTCACAACTTTCATCGCAGGGGTCTTCCAAATCACAACGGTCTAAAGGACAATCGCCGTCAGGACTGCATACGGAACAATCTCTTTTACCGAAAAACACCTGAAAACTGAACTTGAACATATAAAAAAACACTACGCAGATGACGAGAATTATCATTAAGATTATGAATATTAATAAACTTGCCATTTTAATAATACCCTCTTGAGTTGATACGTTTATTATACAAAATAAAATATTTTTAAAACATTGATCTTTTTATTTTTTTGTATTACACTATTATCACTCTCTAGGAGACCTTGGTCTTGTAACCCAGGCAACTCTCCTAGAGAGTTTTTATTTTTATAATTTTTTGTTTGCTTGCTTGCTATGTTGTACAAGACTTTAATATTTCATGATGAGATTAAATATTTTCAAAGCATACTTTCGATAGAAGCTTGGCAGCTTAGAAGTTTGGATGTTGGGCGGTTTTTTTCACAAATCATCCCGGAAACTCATAGGCATAAACGACTATTTAATTGCAAAACGCCCCAGAGAGGAGTTGAACCTTTAATATAAATTATTTGAATAAATTTAAATATCCGTCAAGTTCAAAATACTGGACTCTGCCAAGTCCTTTTTTTTCTTTAAGGATTCCTAAAGATATCATCTCTTTTATTAAACGGCTGGTTTTACCGTAACTAACATTTAAAGATTCATTCGCAAAATGCGTATTGATAATAGGTGTCACAAACATTACTTTAATTAATTCTTCCGCAAGTTTGGCTCTGCTGCCTAAAGATATGATTTTATGGTCTAAGTTCTTTTTAAATTCAACAACATTTTTTAATGTACTTGTTCCATTTTTAGCGGTATCTATAACACCGGATAGAAAAAATTTAATCCATTGGTCTATATTATTTGAGGCTCTTACAACAGTTAAAGAATCATAATAACTTCCTTTATGTTTTTCAAAAAAACTGGAAATATACAATGATGGCAATGATAAAATATTCTCAGAAATTAACATTAACGGAATTAAGAGTCTTCCTATTCTGCCATTACCGTCGCAAAAAGGATGTAAAGTTTCAAACTGGTAATGAAAAATTGCCATCTTTACCAATATCGGTATTTGAATATTTTTATTATGCCAAAATGCTTCCAAATCCGATAACAAATCAGGAAGATCTTCAAAGTGAGGAGGTATAAAAAACGCATCTTTAAGGCTTGAACCTCCTATCCAGTTTTGGCTTCTTCTGATTTCTCCCGGATTTTTATGTTCGCCTCTTACTCCTTGAAGTAAAATAGCGTGAATATTTGTTATTAACCGTGTAGATACAGGTAAATGTTCTAATTTTTCCTTTGCAAAATTTATAGCTTTGGTGTAATTTTGTATTTCTGACCAGTCATCTTTATTTTCAGGGATTACAAGTTCTTCAGGTATAACAGCTTCATCCATGGTAGTTTGTGTGCCTTCAATTTTACTTGATAAAGTGGCTTCTTTATAGATATGCATTTTAATGAATAAATCAATATCAGGAACAAGTTGAGAATAAGCTTCAAGTCTTCCTAAATATGAACTTGCCTGCTCAAGCAACAATAAAATTTCTTTATCAGTTATTTCAAACTGACGGTTAATTTGTGCCGGCAGAAAACTTTTGTATTCAAGTTGTTGTTTATAAATCCCTGCTTTAAAATTATTCATAATTAAAAATCCTTAATTCTATTTTTTAAATAAAATGGCAATAATGGTCTTTCTTATTTCTATTTTAGTCGTTTTTTGAAAATAAGTCAATGTGTTATTTCTATTTTTTGCAAAAAATAGAAATAAGAAGCAGTGATATTTCTATTTTATAGTAAAAATAGAAATAATTTAATTTTTTTAACAATACCAATGTATGTTAAAAACTCGTGAATGGTTGTTGCCTTTAGGCTTTAGAGTTTGGAGCGAAGTGAACTTTTTTGCTTTTGTCTTGGCAGTTAGAGGATTTAAGATTTGACTGTAGTAATTTGTTTTTGTCGTGGTCGTTTAAGGCTTTAAGTTTTCGTAATGATATGAAGTATTTTCAAAGTACAGTTTTTTCACTCAGCTTCCAAGCTGCTAAGCTTCTTAGCTTCTGAATTGGTTACATGAAGTCGGAAATGATCGAGTTCGAAACCCAAAACCCATTCTCCGTCAAACAAACTTTCCCGTCTTTTACCACAAGAAGATCCTGTTTCAAATACTTATACAGAGTGTGTTTTTTATGGTTGAACAAACTTAAATCAACGCCTTCCGAAAGCCTCAATCCAAGCATAATGCTTTCAGTGTTATAAAGAGCATCGTCTATATATTCAGTCTCAAGTAGGCAGTTGGCCCCGCATTGTGCGTTTTTAATGTAAATATCGGCGTTTAAAATATTTTTGAATCTGTTTCTTTTATAATAAGAAGATGCGCTTGCTCCAAGGCCTATATATTCCATATTTTTCCAGTATAAAGTGTTGTGTTTTGAAATTTTGCCGTTTTTTGCCCAGTTTGATATCTCATAATGTTCAAAGCCGCCCTGCTGCAGTTTATCGCAGGCGCAGTTATACATTAATCCCTGCAGATCGGAATCGGTTTGTTTATTTTGTTTATGAAAGGGAGTATTTTTTTCTATCGTAAGAGGATAAAGAGATATATGTTCGGAATTTAATTTTAAAACCGTATCAAGATTGTTCTGCCAGCTTTCAATAGTCTGGTTTTCCGTTCCGTACATCAAATCAATGCTTATATTGTTAAAACCTGCTTCTCTTGCGTGATTGTAAGCTGTTACAAAATCGTTATAATTATGAAGTCTGCCGAGAGATTTAAGTTCCGCATCATTTGAAGACTGCAGTCCGAAACTTAATCTCGTGACTTTATTGTCAAACATAACATCAAGTTTTTCTTTCGTAGTTGATTCAGGGTTAAGCTCGACTGTAAATTCCGATATGCCGCTTAAATCAAAATTTTTATTAAGTCCTTCGGCAAGAGTTTGAAACTGTTTAGGCGTAAGCACCGACGGAGTTCCGCCTCCTATATATACAGTTGAAATCTTCTCATTTTTGTATTTGCCGGCCTCTTTGAAAAGAGCGTCGATATAAGCGCTGACCTTCTGTTCGTCGTATTCAAAAGAAATAAAATCGCAGTATAGGCATTTTTTTTTGCAAAACGGAATATGAATGTATAATCCTGTCATTTTACACCACCTGTTAGAAGCTTGGCAGCTTGGAGGCTGGGAAGCTTAGTTTTTAACTTCCAAAGTACATTGACAATATATAGTGGCAAAAACTGAAAAAACAAATTAAATAGTGTAACTATTTAGAAGAGCCGCCGAATCGGAGTTTCTGTTCAAGCATGATTCTGTTTTCAGGTTTATATTGCGGATCTTCTGATTTTAGGCCGTAGGAACCCTTTAAAAACAGGAATCTGTTTAATCTTACCGACATTTCGAGAGCATGTTTCAAATCGATTTCTCTGTTGAGCTGGTCAAAAGTTACCGAATAGCCGAGCTGTAGATTTCTGTTAATGTTTTTTTCAACTGAATATTTCATCCCATAAAGAATTTCAGCTATAGTCGGTTCATCTCCAGATGCAACCTGAAGATTATCTGTATTTACATAGCCAAGTCTGATGTTATCTATAATACCTGTTTTTTTCAAAACGGTATTTGCCAGAGGCGTTGCTATATTTGCGCTGAACATTCTGACTGCCTGCTGTTTAACAAGAAAATCAGTAGTCGTATCGATCATCTTTCTCTGAGTCTGGTCTGTTTTTGTAACTTTTGCCAAAACTTTATTTGAGTCAAGCGTCGGATCATTTTTTGAAACGAATCTTGTTTTAAGATTATCTGCTGTCGAGCGGTCAATATATATTTTTACAACGTCAGGCATGCTGTCTCCTGCATTATAAACTTCGGTTTCGGCCTCTCCGGAAATAAATATTTCGTTATTTATTATTTCAACTTTTGAATTTATCAGATCAAGATCGGTTCCCATATAAAAAAGTTTGCCGTTATCGGATTCAATAACTCCGTTTGCAAGAATAGAGTCTGTTTTTCCTCTTAAATTTATTTTTCCTCTTAAAAATATATTTACAAAAGAGTTTTCATATCTTGTATTTACAGCAGATTTCAAATCTATGTTTATATAGCAGTTATCAAATATGCTTAAGTCTGATGAAGAGCCGCCGTCATAATTATCGGGAGGCGGATAACAGAATCTTGTATCTTCAAGCTCTGCCCAGCCTGTCAGTTTAAAATCGTTTGCCGGTCCGTAAATTTTAAAGTTAAATTTAGGCGTTCCTTTCGAATAGTTTGCAAAAACCTGATTTTTCTCCATTTTCAAAACGCCCGAAGTCGGTATCGGAAGATCTTTTATAACAATGGGTATTCCCTTTTTTGAAGTAAATACGGATAAATTGTAAAAAGAAGGATTCAATCCTGTAAAATGTATTTCTCCTTCCACGTTTAATTTGCCGGAACCTGCCGAAGCCGTAAAATTTTGTATTGAAAAAAGATCGTCTTTAAAAGTTGCCGAAATATTCACATCTTTGATTTTCTGCACGTATAGATCTGTCGTAACATTTGAAGCGGATAATTCCAATTTTGCGCGGTGCGCCGGTTTTTTTCTTGTTCCGGAGAGAGTCCCCGTCATTTGCATGCGGCCTTTTTTTACCGAAATCGAATCTTTTGCAAAATTTGAAATAAGGCTGAGTTTGTTATCGGTGATTTCATAATTTATGTTTATTTTTTTATTTAATCCGTATTTTGCCATATCAGGGCTCAGCCAGAAAGGAAATGAACCCGAAGCCGTTGCCGCATAATCATTTGTTTTATAAATTTTCAAAGTATTGATCGACAGCATATTGTTTTTTGCCGAAAGATCTACGTCAATAGAATCATAAGGTATGTTTTCTATGTTGCCTGATTTTGAATTCAGAACGCATGAAATTACTGGACTTGATATTGAGCCGGCCGCCTTGATTGAAACATCAATGTTGCCGTCAAGATCAAAAGGAAGATCAAACAGGTGCGAAACAAAAAGCCCGTCCAGCGATTTCCATGTCATTGCGACATTTAAGCTGTCAGTTGCTGAATTGCCGTCTATATAGCAGCTCTGGTTGTTGTGGCAGATCAGTATGTTTTCAAAGCGCAGTTTCGGATATTCTGAAAAATTGACGGCTCCGGAAATCTGCAGTGGCATTTCTTTCTGTGTTTTTAAACTTATTTTTTTATCGTCTATAAGATAATCAAATTTTAAAGAGTCTATTTTTTCTTTGTTTATCCATAAATTGTCAAAACTGATATTGCCGGAATAAATCTGCGAAGCTTTGTTGTCCGTAATTTTGCCGGTAAGATTTAAATTACCAAAAATATCAAACGGGCCTGCATGCATATTTACAAAATTGAAGATAAAAGAATAAAGATTAGTTTTTGTATTAAAAGTGCCGTTTAAATTTATCTGGCTGTCGGTAAGTTTTATGCTTGTTTTAAATATTGATATTTCATTGTTGCTGAAAAGCATTTCCGAACTGAAATCGTGCATTTTTATTTTTTTAAAGTAAACGGTTCCGCTTGCCAGTTTTAACATACATTTTAAGTCGGTTAAAGAGCCAAACACCGATCCTGTTCCGTTAAATGTTCCGGTAACCGGCGTTTGGAAACCAAGATAATTATTTATTATGTTTTCAGTCAGATTGGCTATCTTTAAGTTTATGTTTATTTTTTTTGCATTTACGGTTCCTGATCCGAAAACGGCCGTTTTATCGGAATGAACGGTAAATCTGTTTAGGCTGCCGAGTTTATTTTTATATTCATACTCTGCTGAAGAATTGAATTTTATGCCTGCAAAAAAAGCTTGTTTTAAATTATAAAACGCTTTGATTTCGGGATTTGTTTTTTCGCCTTTTAATTTAAATCCTCCGGACAGTTCGCCCGTTATGTTTTTATAATGTTTTGATATATCGGCTTTTAAAATATCAATTTCTGATTCATAGCGTCCGGTTTTTAAATCGTAAATAAATCCGCCGGATAATCCGTTTTTATTGTCCGCGTTTTTTATTTCAATTTTTTTTGTCGAAAGAATGATGTCTGCCGTAAATCCGCTGAAATCAAATTCATTTAAATCAAATTTCGGTATTATAAGCTGGCCGGATATTTCTTTTGTGCCGTTTATTTTGCCTTCAAAATAAAGTTTTGAATTTAAATTGACAGAATCTATTTTAAAATTCCGGACATCGCAGTACAAATACGAATTTGAATTATTGCCGTCAAAATCTATGAGCGATTTTAAAATGACTTTTGTTTCAGGCCCCGTCACCGTAAAGGTTGATATCTTTATAGTTCTTGATGATATTTCGCCTGATATTTCACAGTCGCTGAAAACATTTGAATAAAGCGTTCCGTTCTTAATGCGCATATCAACCAGTGTCGGAGAATCAAAATCAGAGTTGTATTTTATTATGCCTGAAGCAAAACCGGAAACAGGTATTTTTGAGTTGAACACTTTTAAAATTGTTCCGATATCAATGTTATCGTAAGAGGTGTTTACGGTATAATCATTTTTATTTTTATAAATACCCTGAAACGATAATTTTTTGTCGCGCGTTATGAAATCAAGATCCCATATTCCGTTTTGTTTTGAAAGTTTTCCCGATCCGCTCAAATTTCGTATTCTTTGTGAATTTACATTTTCAAGATTAATGCTTACGAAACCATTTTCTTTATCAATGTCACCGTATAAGGATAAAAAACCTTTTATGTTTTTATCGTAAGCCCGCATTATTGACAATCTGTTAAGAGGCAGCCTTTTTATGTCTATTGAAAGTGTTCCGTATTTGTAGTTGCCGGAGAAATAACCAACTGATTTTTGATTATAGATATTTACCTTGTAATCGCCGTTTTTTTCCAAGGTTACGTCAAGATTGCTGCCTATGTCATGGCTGCAGTACAAATTCAGTCGTTCGTCGTTATTGTTTGCTTTTACTGAAAGCGTTCCGAGATTTGAACCGAACATTTTTATGTCTTTGAGAAAAGCCGATAAATCAAGCATGCCGTCTTTCATTTCAGCCGTATACTGAAAACTTGAAGAAAACATATCTTCTCTGTCTTTCAGGATCAAAGTTCCACTTGAACTGAAAATATCAAAAGAAGATTTCGGCGCGGTGAAAGCGACACTGCCGGAATCTCCGTCCGCAAAAAAACTCATGCCGGAGAGATTGTTATGCGCGCGCAATCTGTATTTGCCGAAATCAACTCTGCTTAAAGAAAGAGTTTCGGCATCGGCAGAAAAGTCAAAAAAGCCGGTAAGCCCTTCGTATTTTCCGCTTAAAAATATTTTTGATTTTAAAATTCCGGTTATTTTGGCTGTAAACGTCGGTTTCAGCAAATCCTTTTCAAGTTCAATTTTTCCGTTAAGTTCCGCGGTATGTTTTTTGTATTGGGCAAGAGTTTGAAATGCTATATTTTTGTTAAAGGTAATATCAGTATCTGTTAAAACGATATTGTTTGAATTAATAATAACGGAAGCTTCACCGGTTTTAATTTTTATATCGGCTTTTTTCGCAAGTTTTCCAAGTTTTTCTATTATTGCCGCAGTTTTTTCTTTGTCGGCAGGACCTTCGGTATTGATTGCGACGGTTGCTTTATTTATATTGATTTGTGTTATTGCGTACAGAGGCCCTTTAAAAAGTTTAGCAGGATTTAAATTTATTTCAACCGAGTCAAAAATAAATTTACGGTCATAATTTATGTTGTAAAAAGACAATTTAAAAGGCAACGAAACTGCAAAACTTCCTATTTGCAGTTTGTTGCCTGTTAATTTATTCATTTGGGTCTGGGCTAACGGGACTATATAAATGTCCCTGTTGTTATAGATTAAAATAACAAGCGATAGAAAAACCAGTGCCAATGATAAAAATCTTATTTTTTTCCACATTAAATACTATTTGTTTATAGGTACGCCCGTCGTTCTTGTAAGATTTCGGAATTCTTTTAAAACCTTTGCCGTTATTTTGCCGGGTTTGCCGTCGCCTATGATTCTTCCGTCTACTTTTACAACAGGTATAATTTCAGCTGCTGTTCCCGTAAGATAACATTCATCGGCGCAGTATAAATCGTATACTGTAAGCATATCTTCTTTTATTTCAATTTTTAATTTGTTTCTTATAAGTTCTATTGCGGTATTTCTGGTTACTCCTTTCAGAGCGCCTGCATAAGCCGGAGGAGTTGTAACGACACCGTTTTTTACAACAAATATATTGTCTCCGCTGCATTCTGCAACGTAGCCTTCTTTATTAAGCATTATCGCTTCCAATACACCTGCTCTTTTTGCTTCAAGTTTTGCCATTATGTTATTTAAGTAATTCAAAGACTTAATATTTGGACTAAGCGTATCAGGAGTTGTTCTTCTTGTTGATACTGTTATAACTTCAAGGCCGTTTGTGTAAAGTTCATCCGGATATAAAGATATTTTATCGGCTATAATAAAGATAGTAGGCTTAGGACATTTTGCCGGATCAAGTCCGAGGTCGCCTGTTCCTCTTGAAATAACGAGTCTTATATATGCGTCGTCAAGCTTATTTATTTTTAAAGTTTCCAAAACGATTTTTTCCATTTCGGATTTAGTCATCGGAATACACAATGCAATAGCTTTCGCGGAATCCCAAAGCCTGTCGATGTGTTCGCCCAGCCTGAAAACTCTTCCGTTGTAAGCTCTTATTCCTTCAAATACTCCGTCCCCGTACAACAATCCGTGGTCAAAAACAGATACTACTGCATCTTCCTTGTTAACAAATTTTCCGTTTAGATAAATTTTCATTTCTTTGCTCCTTCTATAATTTACTTTCGTTTTTTTATATTTCAAATTCCAAGTCTTTTTGCCGTTAAAGTTGTTGCTTTTGCCAAGCTTCTCAGCTTCCCAGCTTCCCAGCTTCTATAATATTTGTCCGTCGATCATTTTAAGCTGCTGATCAGCATGTTCGGCAACTTCCTGATTGTGTGTAACTACAACCAGCGTTGTTTTCATTTCAGTGCACAGACCAAACATAAGATCTTCAACTATTTTGCCTGTTTTTCTGTCTAAGTTGCCGGTCGGTTCATCGGCAAATAATATTTTCGGATCATTAATAAGGGCTCTCGCCAGAGCCACTCGCTGCTGTTCACCGCCTGAAAGTTCTGAAGGCAGATGATGCTTTCTCCTTGAAAGCCCCATAAGCTTAAGAAGCTCATCGGCGCGTTTTAATTTTTCTTTCTTTCTGTCCCAAACAGGCAGCAGAATATTTTCAAGAACATTAAAATCCGTCAGCAGATAATGAAACTGAAAAACAAAACCTATATTGTCTTTTCTCATTTTAGATAATTTTGAGCAGCCGTAATCAGTTACTCTTGTCCCGTCTATAAACACGTCTCCCGAAGTCGGTTTATCCATAAGCCCGAGAATATGTATCAGCGTGCTTTTTCCGGCTCCCGAAGGCCCTGTCAAAGATACTTTTGCGCCTGAAGCAATAGTAATATTAATATCTTTTAAAACATTAACTTCAGGTGAATTTTTCTTAGTATAATTCTTTATTAAATTTTTTGCTGTTATTTCCATTTCTATATTAGACCGTTAGTATTTCCTTATTGTTTCATATCAATCTTTTTTTTGTTTGCCTTTAGTTTTTTTCTTTCTGTTTTATTGCCGCATTAGAGCATGTTCATAAACAACAGAGCTGAGAAGCTTAGAGGCTTGGCAGCTTGGTTCTTTTCGCCTCAAAGCACACTTACAAACGACAGCAGCTTAGCAGCTTGGAAGCTTAGTCTTTACCGCATTAGAGCATGTCTATGACTGAAATATCTTTTACTACCCTTATTTTTGCCACGTTTAGTACTTTCAGTTATTTGCTTTTAGTTCTTTTCGCTTTAAAGCACGTTTATGAGCGAAATATTTTTAATGTAAAAGATTATAAACTTTTAAATCTTTTAGTTTCTGAATGTTTGAAATCATTTTTGGTTCAATATGCAGTCCAAAAATGATAAGTTCAGAAACGGCATTTAAAAATACAAGCGAATGTGCTTAGCGATGGCATTTTTGCATACTTTTTTTGCTAAAGAAAAAAGTATGTTGCCGTGGGTTAACAACCCACTATTTTCTGTTTTTAAAAATTTTAATAAAAGATCACGCTATCCTACTCTTATAGCTTCCAGCGGTTCAAGTTTTGAAACCTGATATGCCGGATATAAACCTGATAACACAGTTATTGCAAAAGCGCACAAAGCGACATAAAAAATATCAACAGGCACTATAATTACCGGCAGCTTGTCAATATAATAGACGCCCTGAGGCAGTTTAAATATTTCAAAATTTTTAAGAATATAGCTTATAGATAGTCCAAGGGTCAGGCCCAGCACGGTTCCGGCTGCTCCTACAAGTATTC
Organism: Endomicrobiaceae bacterium; assembly: GCA_963666965.1. Classification (GTDB taxonomy): domain Bacteria; phylum Elusimicrobiota; class Endomicrobiia; order Endomicrobiales; family Endomicrobiaceae; genus Proruminimicrobium. Next base: position 235,509 of record OY762939.1, on the reverse strand, counting down.
CCTGATAAAAAAATATTTTAGAAATTGAAAATCTTGAAAAACCCATCGCCGATAAAATGCCTATTTCTTTTGATTTTTCAACACTCAAAAGAAGTATGTTTGAAACTATGTTAAACGATGCAACAAGTATAATAAGTCCCAGAATTATAAACATCATTATCTTTTCAAGTTTTAAAGCTGAAAACAGATTTTTATTCATTTCTATCCATGATTTTGTTTTATACGGATAAAGAAGCTTTGTCTGCATATCTGCGGCATAAGTATCGGCTTTTTCAATATTGTTTGTAGTTACGGCTATGCCGGTTACGCCGCCGTCTGTAGCAAACATATCGGCTGCAGATTTTATGTCAACAAAAGAAAGAGTAGAATCGTATTCGTACATGCCGGAATGAAAAGTCGCTTCAACTTTTAATTTTTTCATTTTCGGAACGGATGATATCTGACTGGGAATCATTATTATTACGTTATCTCCGGGATAGACGTTTATGATTTTTGCAAGCTCATCGCCCAAAACTATTCCGTCGCTGTTTATGGAATTGTTTTTAAGCATTGAATCTTTTGAAAGTTTGCTTGAAATATCAACCATTTCGTTTTCACGCAAAAAATCGACACCTTTTATTATTGCTCCTGTTCCCGAAGCATAGCCTTGTTTTTTTATTACGGTCTGTCCGTATATAAAAGGCGATGCCGATTTTATATAAGGAATAGTTTTTATTTTATGCATCACATCTTTATAATCGTCAAAAACGGAGCCGTCTATTTTTGTTACGAAAATATGAGGCTGTATCCCGAGAATTTTTGTTCGGATATCTTTTTGAAACCCGGTCATTATTGAAAGCGTTATTACAAGAGCGCATACGCCCAGAGTCGTTCCTCCTATGGCGATAAGCGTAGTAAGAAAAGCAAAAAAACCTTTTTTTCTTGCTTTTATATATCTGTATGCTATAAATAATTCAGGCGATTTTAACATTTAAAATCTCTTTTACAGGTTGAATTTCCGATACGGTTATTCGTCTGCAATAGGTTTCATTGCAGGGAAAAATATAACTTCTCTTATTGATTCGACCTGAGTAAGTATCATTACAAGTCTGTCTATTCCGATGCCGAGTCCGCCTGTAGGAGGAAGCCCCTGCTCCAAAGCGTTTATAAAGTCTTCGTCATAAGGCTGTGCTTCATCGTCGCCTTTTTTCTTGGCTTCAACCTGCTGCTGAAATCTTATTTTCTGCATGTGAGGATCGTTTAACTCGGAATAAGCGTTACATATTTCCATTCCGTTTATATAAAGCTCAAATCTTTCTGCTATTTCAGGCTGTTCGAATTTAATTTTTGTAAGAGGCGAATAAATTGCAGGATAGTCCATTACAAAAGTAGGTTCCTGCAGATGCGAAACAACTTTTTCGTCGAAAACCTGATCGAGTATTTTTTGGTCGCTTGCATTTTTAGGCAAATCAAGATTTAAATGTTTTACCTGGCCAAAAAGTTTGCCCGTTTCAAGATAAGGCAAAAGTTCAAGGCCTGTATATTCTTTTATAAGGTCAAAAAGTTTTGCTCTTCTGAAATTAAGATTAACCGGCGAGCCTATTTTTTCGGCAGCCGTTTTTATCAAAAGTTCCGTTAAATCCATCATGTCGTTATAGTCGGCGTAAGCCTGATACAGCTCCATCATCGTAAATTCTGGATTATGGTTTCTGTCTATTCCTTCATTTCTGAAATTTCTTCCTATTTCAAAAACTCTTTCCATTCCGCCGACAACAAGTCTTTTAAGAAAAAGTTCCGGAGCTATTCTCATAAATAAATCTATTCCCAGCGCGTTATGGTGTGTGGTAAAAGGCCTTGCGTTTGCTCCGCCTGCCAGAGACTGAAGTATCGGAGTTTCAACTTCTATAAATCCGAGTTCTTCAAGCTTGCTTCTTATGGCTGAAATTATCATGCTTCTTTTCTTAAAAACTTCTTTTACGTCGGTATTTGCTATAAGGTCAAGATATCTCTGTCTGTATCTTGTTTCAGTATCTTTGAGTCCGTGCCACTTTTCAGGAAGAGGTCTGAATGCTTTGCATATTATTTCAAATTTATCGGCTTTCAAACTTAGTTCGCCTGTTCTTGTTCTAAAAAGCGAACCGCAAATGCATACGAAATCGGACAAGTCCGACATTTCCTTAAATATTTTAAAAGAATCTGTTCCGACCTGGTCTGATCTTACATAAACCTGTATTCTTCCGGTGCCGTCTTCTATATCTATAAAAGAAGCTTTTCCCATATCTCTTCTTGACATCATTCTTCCGGCGACTGTTACCTGTTCGGATGCAGATTCTTCTTTCTGGAGATATTCAAATTTAGTTCTTACCTGAGCTATTTTGTTGTCTATTTTAACTCTTGCAGGATAAGGATCAACGCCGAGAGTTCTCATTTTGTCGGCTTTTTCTTTTCTTTGTGCCAAAATAGTTTCTATTGTTGTTGTCTGCGATGCTGTTTGCTGTGTTTCTTCCATTTTAAAACATCCTTTTTATAAAAATTAAAAGTATTTGAAAAATAATAGCATTTTTTAATATAAAAAATCAAAAAAAGAGTATTGGAAAAAAGTGATTGATTTAAGACGGAAAATTTACAGCCGGAATAAAAAAAATGCCGAGGGCGGGACTTGAACCCGCACGTCGCCTGAGCAACTTGAGATTTTGAGTCTCACGTGTCTGCCAGTTCCACCACCTCGGCAATGGAAAAGAATTTTATAATAAAATGCTTGTATAGTCAAGTAAAAATGACGGTAAGTCTTTTTTTACAGACGCTGTTTCTAATGCAAGATGTCTATTGACAAACAAAAAAATCAATACTATAATGGCGGTGTAGTTAAACCATTGATGCGGAGATAAAAACAGGAAGTGCGCTAACAGAGAGCCGGGGTGCTGAGAATCCGGCAGCAAGCAGCCTGTACAAGTGGACCGCAGAGGGTGCAGTCAAAGGGGAGCAATCCCTGAGTATTCTGCAACGTAAGGCATGCGTTAACGGCCGGGAATATGTTAGTATTCCGCTAAAGAGTGAGACTCGCTGTTTGTCTCAAAACAAGGTGGCACCGCGGATTTTTTAAGAAGTCCGTCCTTGACGGTTGTATAGTCATGGGCGGTTTTATTTTTTTAAAAAAGAGGTGGCACAATGTATCAGCCTAATTTAAACGAAGCAAAAGGCTTGCTTAAAGATTACAAAATTATTCCGGTTAGCCTTAAAATTTATTCCGATGTACGCACTCCTATTGAAGTTCTCAAGATTTTAAAAGCAAACAGCAGACATTGTTATATGCTTGAAAGTCTTGAAGATTCAAACAGATGGGGCAGATATACATTCCTCGGTTATGATCCGAAATTAGAATTCACATGCGTAAACGGAACTGTTGCAATAAACGGGAAAGAGATTTCAACAAATAATCCCAATCAATATATAAGACAGATTCTTGACGAACATAAAAGTCCTAAATTTGACTATCTGCCTCCTTTTACGGGCGGGCTTGTAGGTTATTTTTCTTACGACTATATAAAATACAGCGAACCGACATTGAACTTAAACGCAAATGACGAAGAACAATTCAAAGACATAGATTTAATGTTATTTGATAAAGTTATCGCTTTTGACAACCTTAAACAGGAGATAGTTTTAATTGCAAACGTTAAAACGGATAACTTTGAAAAAAATTATAATGACGCTTTAAAAGAACTTGAAGAAATGGCGGATTTGATAAGAAAATCAAAAACGGTAAATCCGCCTCCTTTGAAAATAAAATCGGATTTCCGCTATCTGTTCGGTAAAGAAGAATTTTGCAATATGGTTGATAAAGCAAAAAAACATATTTATGAGGGTGATATTTTTCAGGTTGTTCTGTCAAATAGGGCCGAAGCAGATGTTGAAGGCAGTCTTTTTGATACTTACAGAGTATTAAGAATGACAAATCCGTCTCCTTATATGTTTTATTTTTCAAGCGATGAAATTGAAATTGCAGGCGCTTCACCTGAAACGCTTGTTAAATTAGACAATGAAACGTTGTATACTTTCCCTCTTGCCGGAACAAGGCCCCGCGGAAAAACTGAGGAAGAAGATGTAAAATTAAAACGCGAACTTTTATCAGACCCGAAAGAGCTTGCCGAACATAATATGCTTGTTGATCTGGGCAGAAACGATCTGGGGAAAATCAGCAAATTCGGAACGGTTCTGGTTGAAAAATATAAAACGATTGAAGCGTTTTCGCATGTGATGCATATAGGCTCTACGATATCTTCCGTGATACGTCCTGATAAATCGGCGCTTGACGCCATAGAAGCTGTTCTTCCCGCAGGAACTTTATCTGGAGCGCCAAAAATAAGGGCGTGTCAGATAATTAACGATTTGGAAAACAATAAACGCGGAATTTACGGCGGAGCGATAGGTTATATTGATTTTGCCGGCAATATGGATACGTGCATTGCAATACGCATCGCTTTTAAAAAGAACGGCAAAGTTTTTGTGCGTTCGGGAGCGGGGATTGTGGCAGACAGCGTTGCTGAAAGTGAATATCAGGAATGTATAAATAAAGCCAAAGCCGTAATCAACGCTTTAAAATCTGCAGAAGGGGGAATAGAGAAATGATTTTACTTATAGATAATTACGACAGTTTTGCTTATAACCTGTACCAGTTGATAGGGACTATAAATCCTGATATTAAAGTAATAAGAAACGACGAGCTTACGGTTGAGGAAATAGAATCGTTAAATCCTGAAAAAATTATTATTTCGCCTGGTCCGGGCAAACCGGCCGACGCCGGAGTATGCATAAAAGCCGTCAGATATTTTGAAGGAAAAGTTCCTATCTTGGGTGTTTGCCTCGGCCATCAGGCGATCTGCCAGGCCTACGGCGCAACTGTTTCTTACGCAAAAACTTTAATGCACGGCAAACAGTCAAAAATTTCAATTATTGCCGAAAATCCTCTTTTTAAAGGACTTGCAGATCAGATAACAGTCGGCAGATACCATTCTCTTGCCGCCGTTGAAAAAGATTTTCCCGAAGATTTGCAGATTGTCGCAAAAACAGAAGACGGCGAAATTATGGCGGTAAGCCATAAAAAATATAAAACGTACGGAGTTCAGTTTCATCCGGAATCAATTTTAACTCTGAACGGAAAAATTATGATGGAAAATTTTTTAAGGAGTTAAATTATGATTAAAGAAGCTATTATAAAAGCTGTTACAAAAACTAATTTGACTTACGAAGAAGCTGAAACAGTGATGGACGAAATAATGACCGGCAGAGCGTCAGAAATACAGATGTCGGCTTTTCTTACGGCGATGTCTTTAAAAGGCGAAACAATAGACGAAATAACGGCCTCGGCGCACGGCATGAGAAAACACTGCATACGTCTTTTGCACGATATGGACGTTTTGGAAATAGTCGGAACCGGCGGCGATAAATCAAATTCTTTCAATATTTCAACTACGTCGGCGCTTGTCGTTTCGTCAGCCGGAATTCCCGTCGCAAAACACGGAAATAGAGCGGCGTCAAGCAAATGCGGCGCTGCTGATGTTCTTGAAAAACTGGGCGCAAAAATTACTATAACGCCACAACACAGCAAACAACTTTTAAAAGAAATAAACTTTTGTTTTTTATTTGCGCAAAATTACCATATTGCAATGAAATATGTTGCTCCCGTAAGAAGAGAACTAGGAATTCGCACAATATTTAATATCTTGGGGCCTCTTGCAAATCCGGCCGGCGCCAATATGGAGCTTTTGGGCGTTTATGATAACTCTCTTGTTGAGCCGATGGCAAAAGTTTTGGCTAATCTCGGAGTAAGAAGTGCAATGGTAGTATACGGTCAGGACGGACTTGACGAAATTTCAATGAGCGCTCCGACAAGCGTATGCGAAGTGCATAACGGAATTTTAAAATTATACGAAATAGAACCTGAAGATTTCGGTTTTAAAAAATGCAGAAAAACAGATCTTATAGGCGGAACTCCCGAAGAGAATGCAAATATAACGCGCGAAATTCTTTCAGGCAAAAAGGGAGAAAAAACAGACGCCGTTCTTTTAAATTCAGCTGCAGCTATACACGTGGCAAAACCTGAAATTTCAATAAAAGACGCGATAGAAATCGCAAAGGAAACGATAAATTCGGGCAAGGCGCTGAAACAGCTTGAAATGTTTATTAAATTATCAAACGGAGAAGTTAAATGATTCTTGATGAAATTGCGGCAAAAACAAAAATTAGAGTATCAAAGTTAAAAGAAATTAAAAGTTTTGACACTCTTAAATCCGAAGTTGAAGCGATACCGGCAAATAAAAAATTCCAGTTTGAAAAAGCATTAAAAAATAACGAGATGTCTTTTATATGTGAAGTTAAAAAAGCTTCGCCGTCAAAAGGGGTAATCGCAAATAATTTTAAATATCTTGAAATTGCAAAAGAATATGAATCTGCCGGAGCCGACGCAATTTCAGTTTTAACTGAACCGGATTTTTTTATGGGCGACAACAAATATTTAAAAGAAATTACCGATAACGTAAAAATTCCTGTTTTAAGAAAAGATTTTATAATAGACAAATATCAGATATATGAATCTAAACAAATAGGCGCTTCAGCCGTTCTTTTAATATGCTCATTGCTTGATACGGATACTTTGGCGGAATATATTTTAACGGCACACAGTCTGGGATTATCTGCGCTTGTTGAGACACATGACGAATTTGAAATTGAATCGGCATTAAAAGCCGGAGCAAGAATCATCGGCGTAAATAACAGAAATTTAAAAACTTTTGAAGTCGATATTAACAACAGCGTAAAATTAAGACCGCTTATTCCGGAAAATATAATATTTGTTTCGGAAAGCGGCATTAAGGCTGTGCAGGATATAAGGCTTTTAAAAAATATCGGAGTAAACGCCGTTCTTATAGGCGAAACTTTGATGAAAAGCGACGATAAAAAGAAACAGCTGAAAATGTTAAGAGGAAAATTAAAATGACAAAAATTAAAATCTGCGGATTGTTCAGAGACTGCGATATTGATTATGTAAACGAGGCTATGCCTGATTACGCCGGTTTTGTTTTTGCAAAAAGCAGAAGACAGGTAACAAAAGAACAGGCGCAAAATTTCAGAAAAAATCTAAAACCTGAAATTATAAGCGTAGGCGTTTTTATGGATGCAGACATTTCAGAAATTAAAGAACTTTTTGATTTGAAAGTAATATCAATGGCGCAGCTGCACGGAAATGAGACGGAAGAATATATAAAAGAACTTCGTGAAAAATGTGCGGTAAAAATAATAAAAGCCGTAAATGTTTTAAAAAATCCCGATTTTGAAAAAATAAAAAACAGTTCCGCTGATTTTATTCTTTTTGACTCTGGAACAGGAAGCGGAAAAACTTTCAGCTGGCGTCTGTTGCCTGAAATGAAAAGAGATTTTTTCCTTGCCGGCGGATTAAATATTGAAAATATAGACGAAGCAGTAAAGCAGGTTAAACCGTTTGGAGTTGATTTAAGTTCAGGCGTTGAAACGGACGGTTTCAAAGATAAAGAAAAAATATTAAATATAGTCAGGAGAATAAAAAATGTCTGAAAAAAGATACGGTATTTATGGAGGACAGTATGTTCCGGAAACTTTGATGAACGAACTTATTGAACTTGAAAAACAATATGAATTTTTTAAAAAAGATAAAAATTTTATAAACGAATTAAATGACCTTTTAAATAATTATGCGGGAAGACCGTCGCTTCTTTATTATGCCGAAAAAATGACGAAAGATTTGGGCGGCGCAAAAATTTATTTAAAGCGCGAAGATTTAAATCATACAGGTTCGCATAAAATCAATAATGTATTGGGGCAGGCTCTTCTTGCACAAAAGATGGGTAAAACCAGAGTTATCGCCGAAACAGGCGCCGGCCAGCACGGAGTTGCAACGGCGACTGCCGCAGCTCTTCTCGGCCTTGAATGTGAAATATTTATGGGCAAAGAAGACGTAAAAAGGCAGGCTCTTAACGTTTACAGAATGGAACTGCTTGGAGCAAAAGTACATTCAGTAACAAGCGGCACGATGACTTTAAAAGACGCCGTTAATGAAACTTTCCGCGAATGGACGACAAGAGTTTTTGATACTCATTATGTGCTCGGTTCTGTAATGGGCCCGCATCCTTTCCCAATGATAGTCAGAGATTTTCAGAGCGTAATAAGCAAAGAGGCGAGAGAACAGATTCTTAAAATTGAAGGCAAACTTCCTGATTTGGTTACGGCTTGCGTCGGCGGAGGAAGCAATGCGATGGGCATGTTTTATAATTTTATAAACGATAAGTCAGTAAAACTTGTCGGATGCGAAGCGGCCGGACACGGTATTGAAACGGATAAACATGCTGCTTCAATCGCAAAAGGGTCTCTCGGTATATTTCACGGCATGAAATCATTATTCTGTCAGGATGAATACGGGCAGATTGCACCTGTTTATTCAATTTCCGCAGGCCTTGATTATCCCGGAATAGGGCCTGAACACGCTTATCTTTACGAAACAAAAAGAGCGCAATATGTTCCGGTAACAGACGAAGAAGCCGTACAGGCTTTTGAATATCTTGCAAGAACGGAAGGCATTATATGCGCTATTGAAAGCGCGCATGCAATTTCTTATGTACAGAAACAGGCACCGAAAATGAAAAAAGACGAGGTAATAATAATCTGTCTTTCGGGCCGCGGCGATAAGGATGTCGCTTCAATAGCAAATTACAGAGGGAGAAATATAAATGAGTAAAATAAAAAACGCTTTTAAAAACAAAAAAGCTTTCATAGCTTTTTTAACGGCGGGCGATCCGTCAATAGAAAAAACGGAAGAATTTATAATTGAAATGGCAAAAGCGGGAGCCGATTTAATTGAAATAGGGATTCCTTTTTCAGATCCGATAGCAGAAGGGCCGGTCATACAGTCTGCAAATGTCAGAGCTTTAAATGCCGGAACTACTACGGATAAAGTTTTTGAACTTGTAAAATCAGTCCGTAAAAAAACAGATGTTCCGCTTGTTTTTCTTACTTATCTTAATCCTGTTTTCAAATACGGGTTTGACAGATTTTTTAAAGCGTGTTCCGAAACGGGAGTTGACGGAATTATTATTCCGGATATGCCTTACAATGAAAAATCCGAATGTTCGGCAGTTGCAGAAAAATACGGTGTTGACATAATATCAATGATTGCCCCTACTTCCGATCAACGTATAAAAGAAATTGCTTCACAGGCGAAAGGTTTTGTATACGTCGTATCGTCTATGGGAGTGACAGGCGTAAGAAGCGAGATAACTACTGATTTAAATTCAATTTTAAAATCAATAAAATCAGCGACTTCAACTCCCGCTGCCATAGGGTTTGGGATAAGCACGCCCGAACAGGCTAAAGAAATGGGAAAGATTGCCGACGGAGTTATTGTGGGCAGTGCGATTGTTAAAATAATTGAAAAGTATGGGGATGAGGCGGGGAAACATCTTTACGAGTATGTCAAAAATATGAAGTCCGCAATATAGAAGTTGGGAAGTTTAGCAGCTCGGAAGCTTAGTAACGGCAACAACTCTTTAATGATAGAAGCTGAGAATCTAAGAAGTTTGGAAGTTTAGTAACTGTAAATTCTAAATATGTTTTTGCCAAGCTGCCAAGCCTCCAAACTTCCCAGCTTCCGATGTTTATCTTGCTTTCAATACATCTGTATGGTATAATGCGGGCATGACAAAATACAATGAAATAACCTGCAAAACGGCGTGTAATAAAATCACAAGTTTTTTACCTTACGGGTGGGATTTAAATATTTACAGAGGATGCGGACATCACTGCAAATATTGTTTTGCTTTATATTCCCACAAATATATGAATTCAGTTAATTTTTTTGATGAAATTTTTGTTAAAACAAATATTGCAGAGAGTTTGGAAAAACAGTTAAGAAGCAGAACATGGAAAAAAGAAGTTATAAATCTCGGCGGAGTAACCGACAGTTACCAGCCTGCCGAAGAAAAATATAAGTTGATGCCGGAAATTTTAAAAGTACTTATAAAATATAAAACACCCGTTACAATTTCCACAAAATCAAAATTAATATTAAGAGATTATGATTTGATTGATGAATTATCAAAAGTAACTTCCGTAAATATTGCCTGCACTATTACAACCGTTAACGAAACAGTCAGAGAACTTATAGAGCCGAATACCGCAACTGCAATCGAAAAATTTAATGTTTTAAAAGAATTTTCTAAAACAAACGCTTCAACAGGCGTTCACATGATGCCGATAATTCCGTATTTAACAGATACTTATCAAAACCTCGACGGATTATTTATGAATGCTCAAAAATGCGGAGCATGTTATGTTATTACTGAGCTTTTGAACCTTCGCGGACAAACAAGAATTGTATTTTTTGAATTTGTAAAAAATAAACTTCCTCATCTTTACGGTAAAATTTTCGGTCTGTATAAAAATTATTTCATTGATAAAGAGTACAGAATGCAGTTTAAAGAGAAATCAAAGCAACTGAGAATGAAGTATCCTTTAAAAAATAAAAGAAAAATTTTTGTTAATGAAGAGTTAGAACATTTACCTCAACAATTATCTCTTTTTTGATTTTTTAGTTACAAAAAATTTTTTAAAAATGCTATAATTCCAAAGGTTCTTATATAGACAGATCATTTAATCGGAGAGGGGTGGATATGGTACAAAAATACAAAATTATTTTTGCGTTAATGATTGTTTTTTCATTCGCAGTATCGGTTTTCTCGCAGGATTCATCTTCAGTAGTAAATTCAACCACAACAACAAATTCAACAAGCAATGATTTAATTAATTTAGCAGTTCCGTTAACGTTAGCAACAGATTTACCGCCAACACAGGAACAGTCGGCTAAAACAACAGATGTAAGAATTAATTTCGGCGGTCAGGTAAGCTATAACGATATTACCGGACCGGGAAAGGCAAGTTCTTCACTGTCGGAAGGTGTAAGACATTTTGAAAATTTAGGAATTAACGTAAGAGGCAGTAAAAGCGATTTAAAATATCAGTTAAACGTTTCAGGAAGAGCAACTAACGACGAAAGAGTGGACCCGATATTTGTAGCGCTTACATCATTACAGGCAAGGCTTGAATATAAGAATAATTTTTTAAACATGGGCGATATATATGAAGCATTTTCACAGTATTCTTTAAATACTGCTTTGAAAGGAGTTTCCTACAAATACAAAAATAGTTCAACCAAAACTCCCGAGATATCAGCTGTTTTCGGAAGCGCATATCCGAGATGGGAAAGCTGGTTTAAAGATGCTAAAGCACAATCAATTAACCGCACGGCTTACGGAGCAAACATAAAACAGGAATTAACGGATACTCTTAAATTCGGCGTCACTGCTTTAAAATCCGATGACAGCCAAAGAATTACAGATACGGATCCTTTGTATAACAATACTTTGTACAGTTTAGACGGAGAATACAGACCGATACCCGGATTGTCCATCAGCGGAGAATTTGCAATGTCGCAGACGGAACTTGAATCAAATTCAACCGCAACAAAAACATCTTATAACGGAAACGCTTTTAAACTTGAAATAGTCGGCGACGAAGATCCGAGCAGAGTTGTTTTAGGTTATGAAAGAGTAAATCCTGAATTTGAAAGTTTGCTGGGTTCATCAATAAAAGACAGAGAAAGAGCATCTGCAAGATGGAGATATAAATATACTCCCAATACAACTTTTGATTCAAGATTTACGTGGTACAGAAACAGTTTAAACGATACTTCAAACAGTACAAATAATTATAAACCTGAAATAGGAGTAAATATAAAAAGGATTTTTGACAGAAAATATTCAAATTTAAACATCAATATTAAGTTAGACCAGAAGAATTCGTCTGCAAATAACAGTTCCGATTATTTTACCGATTTAGGATACAGAGACAGATTTATCGGACTTGATGTTGATGCGGGAGCCGGGTTTACTTCTTATAACGTTGATAAAAACACAAGAGAAACTTTAGATTATTCAGGCAGACTTTCAGTAAGCACAAGAAAAAGTTTTGAGAAAGTGGTTTTAAAACCTTCTCTTAATGCTTCAAGTAATTACATTGACGACCACATAAATAATACTACCGATAAAATTTTTGAATATTCTCTTTCACTCGGAGTTGATCTGCCGGATTCAAAACTTTCTTCAAATTTTAAATTCGGACAAAATGTGCTTAAAGCATCGGCAGGTGATGATGCAGACAGTCTTTTCTTAAATGCCGGAATTTATTACAGACCGGACGTATTTTTCGGAATTAAAGACTGCACTCTTTTTGCAAGAGCGATGATGAACGATTTTGCTTTTCAGACTGAAACAAGAAGCTTTAACGAAAAAAGTTTTTCAATGGGGATAAGTTTCCCTTTGGATTTTAAAATATAAGGAAATACGGGGGATAAAATATGAAAAAATTTACGATTTTAATTTTGTTTATGACATTGGCGCTTTTTGCTTCTGTCGGGCAGGTTCAGGCAAAATGGTGGATATTCGGAAAATCTTCGGATGAAGTTTCTTTAAATTATATGCATATCAATAAAATTTCTTATGAAGATATGAACGGTAAAGCCGTATTTTTTAAAGATTCTCTTCCGAAAAGTAATGAAATTACTATAAACGGAAAAGCATCCGTTAAAAAATCTAAAATAGGGGCTGTTATGGTTTCTCTTGATAACAAAGAAACCTGGCAGAAAGCAACTCTCAGCGATACCGGAAGTTTTGAATATAAATTTTATGCCGATACTTCAAAAACGTACGATTTTTATTTAAAGGCTATAGATACTACCGGTAAAACAAATGATATTGAAAAGACTTATGTGCAGATAACTTTTTCAAGTCAGGATATATCGGCACTTGTAAGAGAAACGCTTGATAAACTTTTCAGGGCATACCAGACAGAAAATCTTGTATCATTTATGACTCTTGTGAGCGACAAATTTATTCCGGGTTCGGATATTCTTGATTCTGCGGTCAGAAGAGATTTTATTTTGTTTGATTATATTAAAATAGATCACTTTATAAATAATATTTCGCAGGTTTCAGACGGTAAAATTTTTGTTTCTTTTCAGTATAACCGTTCTGTAATTTCTACAAAAACAGGCCAGACTTTTACCGACAAAGGTATGACTGAACTTGTTTTAAAAAACGAAGACGGGAAGTTGAAACTTTTCAGTATGAAACATCCTTTGATGTTCGGTTTGTCTGATGCATCTGAAATAGCAACAGGAGTAATAAACCAAAATTCGAATGATGATACTCTTGTTGTTGGGTATGACGGAACAATTAAAGTTGTTCCTTTTAATGAATCTTTTAATGAAGACGGAGGAGATTCAGCCGAAATTAAAACAATTACTCTAAATTTTCAGCATTTAAATCCGGTTAATTCAACATATGATTTTGAAAATGAAGAATATGACAGCGCCGGTTATATGGTGCTAAACATAGGGTCAGGCCTCCATTTAAATCCGGGAACAGCTCCGGTTCAACAGCTTCCTTCCGGAACAAGTTTGAGTTCAACTCCTATTCCTTCAAGCGGGTATGTTGTTGATCCGGGCGGTATGATAAATGTAACTTTAGGAGAAGTTTGGGCTATTGACTTCGGAGCAAGAGGTAAAGTTTTACTTGAGTTTAAAAGTTTTGTGGGTGTGGGCGTAATTATTGATTATAAATATAAAAAATAATAGCAGAGGCTTAAATGGGCAAAAAAGCACTTTGTTTAGTTTTAAGTATTGTTTTTTTTGCATCAAATATTAATGCCGGATCAATACTTACAAAATCTTCGGATTTCAGTAAAGTCGCTACTTACGGGATGGGTTTTGCCACCTATTCTTTAGAGAAAAAAAGCGCCGTTGAAGGTCTTAAAAAATTAGAAACATACGATGTTTTATGGGATCTGCTCGGAAAAGGCGAAGAATTTTTACTAAACGGCGATCCGGAAGCTTTTACAAATCTTAAAGATGATATACTTAAAATAAAACTTGTACTTGATAAAGTTGCCGAAGTTTCTGCTGCCGTAGGTGCCGGTAATTATGATGATGCTCTCATAGGTACTGTTGATACAATGGTCGGGCTTGTAAATCATCCCGTAGTTAATCTTACGTGGGAAGCAGTTAAGCTTACATACGAATCGCATAAACTTGTGCTTGAAACAAAAGCAGCTTTAGATATAGAGCAGTTGTACGGTATAGTAAATTATGACAGGCGCCTTATGGGAGTAAGTTCGGGTCCCGACAGTCCTCCTCTTATTCCCGTAAATTCAACTTCCGTAACTTATTTTTACGACAAATATTTAATAACAGACTCTTCAACAAGGGAACTTGTTAAAAGTTACGTAAAAAAAGTTTTAGGTGAAGATTTTCCCGAAGCTTCAACAACGCAAAAATTTTGGTATTATCTTCTCGGCGTTGAAGATGCAGCCAAAGAAGACGAGCTTGCCGAACTTCAGTCATTTAAAAATAAATCAAGAGGCTGGATAAATTCATTACTGACAGATTTAAATAAACAGGTTGTTGTAAACTGGCGCCAGACACGTCTTTTACAGCAAAAAGCGGAATTTGACAAGTTTAACGCACAGGTAGGAAAGGCTTTTGCAAGTTTTGACGAAGTAGTAGCTTATTTTAAAAGAAAAAAAGAGATAGAAAAAGAACAGGCGACTTTTGCAACAAAACTTGCCGAACTTGAAAAAAAATTCGCCCAGGCGACAGAATCAAAGAACAGAGACCTCGCTTTTCAGGTTTCAAAAGAGAGCAATGTTTTTGCGGTTAAAGCTTTGATAATAGACGATATGAAATTTAATACGGCTTTTGAAGATCTTTATATAAGAGCAATAAAATTTGTAGATACTCTTGATAAACAAACAGCTTCTGCCGTTTCAGTTGCCGATCCTTACGCAAAAGAGCCTGATGTTATTCCTCTAGAAAAACAAATATTTGATTTGTATTCATCTGCGATCGGACATATAAAAGGATTATCTTCTGCTGTGCCGGCGCCTCCCTATGATGCAGTTACAACCGCTTTGACGGCAAATGATTATAGTAAAGCTTGGCAGTATGCTTCCGACTGGAAACAACAATACAAAACAATATCAGACGCTTATGTCGCGCAAAACAGTAAAATGGTAAGTGAAATAAAAATTCCGCCTCCTGATACCGAAAAAATTTCAGCCGATTATTATTATACTGTATGTTCAAGAGCCGCAAGAAAAGCAAATGGCATTATAGGCGATATTGTCACGGCGCAAGGAAATTTGCATTCAAGAGATGTTGATAAAATTGACGGAATACTTACTTATTTTCAATCTAAGAAATACAGTGCAAGCGGACAGTTTAATTCCTTTATTTTTCAAATAACGAGCCATATAAGAACAGTCAGATTAAGAGAGCTTCCAAACTATGAAGAATATTTATTTACACCGGATTCTATTTCTTCCGTTATTCCTACAAAAATACAAAAAGCAAAACAATTTATAAGCGAAAATACTTATGTCAGTATGGGCAAAATAAACGATTCCGGAAAAACTATAAGGCATGTTCAGTCAATTATAGACTTGAAAAAAAACCAGCTTTCATATGCTCTTTATCCTTTAAAAGAATATGTTTTGCCTCAGTATGAAATTAATGAACTGACAAAATTAAAAAATGCATGGGATCTTGTTAAAATACCGGAAGATGACGTTATAGATATGATAACCGATGAAACAAGAACTCTTGCAAAATTTCAGGAAGCAATTTCAAAATTAAAATCGGCATGGGGCTCATACAACCCGTCGTCTGAACAGAAAATACTTGACGATATCAAAAAAAAGCTTGATGCCGATGTTGAAAACCGTCAGACTGATGTTGATTTTCTTGAAATGATGGCTTTGCAGTGGCGTGCATGGACTCAAAGCCAGACTGTTTTCTGTGCGAAAGATACAGATAAAGGATATTTGTATTATGAAGCAACTGAATTTGAACCGAAAAATGACGGATATATCGTTGCAAATAAAACTGATGCAGTTTCACACTATATCACTCATCAGGAATTTTTGAAACATCCAAAAATTGTTGAAGCAACGGCATCGCTTAAAAAACTCAAAGTTTACAGTTTTATACAAAGCAATATGCCCAATATGGCCGGTTATGTTAACAATATGTTAACAGGAGCCGATTATAAATTTGCAACTGACCAAAATTTTTATTCAAGAGGTATGAATAAAGCAATATGGGCAAAAGATATTTCACAGGCAGAATCAATAGTTTCATCGGTAGATATTAAAGCCGACTCATATAGACAAAAAATGCAGGAGCTTTCAAAACTTGTGCCGGCAACAGTTATTATTCCGTCAGAACCGAAAGACAGAGAACCGACTTTTATGGAAAGAGTGCAGATGCGCTCTTATATTTTTCTTGACAGCGGCAATGACGAGCAGTTTCAAAATATTGAGCTGGGCAAAAGATATGTCGCTTTAAGGGCAAAAATAAAAACAATTATAGCAGAAAGAGTAAAATTCATAACTAAACAAATTGTTGAGGAAGATAAGAAAGAAATAATTGAAGACAGCATAAAACCTTTCAGAACAAGACTTGATGGAGTGAAATCTAAATTAAGTTCAATAAACAATAAAAAAGATGCGGTGTTTTTATTTCAAAATGACTATACAATTCTTGTAAGAGATTATTCAGATTCCAAAATAAAAGATGATGCTTTTTCAAAAGAATTATACGGATTAAGAGAAACTTTTGTTCAAAAAATTTCAGGAGAAGATATTAAAAATATACAGGGTTTTTATTCCGATTTCAAAAATGCGTATCAGTCAAAAAGAGAAAGTTCTTTATTGAGCATGATCTCGGATGCGTGGAACGCCGGAGACGGCACTACGCTTGACGATCTTGCAGGCTATTTCAGCAATATGTTTACCGTTTATGACGCAATAAAATATGAAATTTCAAATATGAAAATCAGCATGGATTCGTATTCTTCTCTTTCCGATTATACTGTCACTTATGATGTTGAAATTACCGGCACTATTTATGATTCAAACGTTACAAGAAAAGAGAAATCGGCTGTATCCGAGACTGTTAAAGTTGACGGTTTGGGCAAAGTAAAACTTTACAGGACTATGTCAGGTATGTGGTATTTTGTAGAGTAAACTATAAGAAGCTGGGAAGTTTGGAAGCTGAGCAGCTTGGCAACGTTAACAACAATGGCAATTTTTGCAGACAGCAAAAATGCGAGTGGTACATAAGGTGACAAAATACAAAGTTGGAAGCGAAAAATTAAAGCCGTTATAGTATAAGGAGATAATGTGATAAATGCAGATTTTTTAAAAGCGATTGAAATGAAGAAATATGTGAAGGTAACATTTTTTTCAAAAAAGGACAATGCTGTAGTTACAAAGAGATATGTTCCTCTTGATTACGGACCAAGCAAGAAAGAAAAAGTGCCGACAGACAGATATCATTTTTATAATGTAGAAGATCCGAAAGGTTTTTATACAATATCGGTTTTACCTGAAAATGTGCAGTCAATTGAAATGCTTGAAGATGATTTTGACCCTAAAGAATTTATTAAATGGTCTCCGGTAGTGTGGATCTTGCCGAGAAACTGGTAAACATATTCATATATTTTATAGCAGACGCCAATAATAAATTTATAAATATATTTTTATAACGAGTTTAATATTTGCTTGTATTGGAATATAAGCTCTTCAGGATTTTCCGATAACATCAATGAAGACATTAAGCAAATTCCTTTTGCGCCGGCCTGTTTTATTTCTTTAATATTTGACTTCTTTATACCGCCGATGGCGATAACCGGTATATTTACAGTTTTAGCAATTTCACGCAGAAATTCAATTCCTCTCGGGGTGATATCTTTTTTGCAGGGGGTTTCAAAAATATGGCCTGCTATCAAAAAAGATGCTCCGTAGGAAGCGGCTTTTTGAGCTTCTTGTGTTGAATGAACTGAAACGGCGACCGTTTCAAAACATTTCAATCTGTCTCTGTTTTTAATAAAAGAGTCAAAAGAAAGCTGTATTTTTCTGATATTGAGATTTACGGCCGAATCTATTTTTGAATTTACAAATAAATAAACTCCGCAAGCGTCGCATATTTTTTTTACATGCGCGGCTAAATTTTTATAATCAAAATCCTGCAAATCTTTCTCTCTTAATATTAACGCATCAGGTTTTGCTTTGCATATTTTTTCGATACAGTTTAAAAAATTATCAGTGCATAGCAGGCGGTTTGTAACGGCGATAATCATAAAAATCCTTTTTTAAGTTCTTATATAATTTGTAAATACGGGCTGCAGCCCTTTTTTTTCTATAAGAGAAATAATTTCTTCTACATTTCTTGAATCTGCTATTTCAAACTGGGCGTCTCCTTTTTCTTTTTCATTATGTCCGCCTACGCTGGTTTTTACGCCGGCAGAAATTTTTGTAACGCACATTCCTATAACATTATCGCGAAATCCGCTTCGTTCTCTTGTTGAAATCGTAATGCCTGCAAACGGCATAAATAATCTGTATGCGATCATTGCCTGAAGCAGCTGCGTTTCATAAACATCGTTTGCGTTAATTTTATTTTTATTTATATAAGGTCTGAGTCTTGGCACGGAAAAATTTATTTCGGCGTGCGGATATTTTTGCTGCGTCAGATACGCATGTACAGCGCATGCAAAAACGTCTTTTCTGAAATCGCTAAGTCCCAAAAGGACTCCGAACGATACGCCTCTCATTCCTGCTTTTAAAGCGCGTTCCTGAGCATAAAAACGGTAATCAAAAACCGATTTCGGCCCGCTTAAATGAAGGTCTTTATATTTTTGCGTATTGTAAGTTTCCTGATATACCGATACGAAATCCGCTCCGGCATTTTTTAACATATTATATTCATCCGTATTTAGAGGATATATTTCAATGCCGACAGTAGAAAAATATTTTGTCGCGAGTTTTACGGCATTTGCTATGTATGAAACGTCTGATTTTATTCTTGATTCGCCCGTTAAAATTAAAATTTCTTTAAGTCCCGTTTTTGAGATTGAAATATATTCTTGTTCTATTTCTTCAGCGCTTAGTTTTGCTCTGTTTATTTTATTTTTACAATTAAATCCGCAGTATGTGCAGTGATTTTCACAGTAGTTTGAAATATAAAGAGGCGTAAAAAGCGATACACACGAACCGAAATGTTTTTTCGTTTCGTATTTTGCTTTTGAAGCGGCGGCATTTAAAAATTTTAAGGCATGCGGCGATAAAAGCGCGCCTAAATCAAAAATATTGAGACTGTCTTTATTTAACGCGTTTAAAATATCCTTGTCGGTATAAATATTACAGTCAAAATTTTTTGTTAAATCTAAAACTTTAGCCATTATATCCGAGTCGATAACTTCCATATTTTTATAGTTCATTTCAATCCTTCAAAAAATCTGTCAGCGGGCTTGACGCTTCCGCTCTGTAATCCAAAACTCTGCCCAGGCCCGAAATATATGCAAACCTTCCGGCTTCTACGGCAAGTTTAAAAGCTTTTGCCATAAGAGAAATATTTCCGGCCGTTGCAACGGCAGTATTTGCCATAACGGCGGCAACACCGGCTTCCATCGCGCGGCATGCCTGGGATGGGCTTCCTATTCCGGCATCCACTATAACCGGCAGATTTATTTCCTCAACAAGTATTTTTATAAATTCATAAGTTAAAAGCCCTTTATTGCTTCCTATCGGCGCGCCCAGAGGCATAACGGTTGCGGCGCCTGCATTTACAAGCTGTCTTGCCGTTGTAAGGTCGGGATACATATAAGGCATAACAATAAAACCTTCTTTGGCAAGTATTTCGGTCGCTTTAACTGTTTCATAATTATCAGGCATAAGATATTTTGAGTCGTTTATAACTTCAAGTTTTATAAAATCGCCACATCCCAGTTCTCTGGCAAGCCTTGCTATGCGTACAGCCTCATCAGCATTTCTTGCTCCTGAAGTGTTCGGCAGCAAGGTAATATTTTTAGGTATAAAATCTAAAATATTTGCCGTTCCGCCTGAGTGAGCTCTTCTTAAAGCAAGCGTTATTATTTCGACATCCGCGTTTTTTATTACAGATTCGATCAGATTAAGCGAAAATTTTCCGGATCCTAAAATAAATCTTGAATTGAATTCATGACCTGCTATTACCAGTTTATCATCCATAAATTAAACCGCTCCTTTTCTAAACCTTTTCTATACCGAGCAAAAGTCTTATTATCATATTAGCCTGATGGCCTGCGCAGATTTGAACTCTGGGCGCCATTAAACCCGTGCCGGGTTTTGCTGCATTTATTAAATCGCCGCATATATATAAATTTTTCATTTTCTTTTCGGTTTTGATTTTATTAGAGCTGTAATAACCGGCCATACCGCTTGCGGCGACTATTTTTGTTGAAGGCAATTCTGTTAAAATTGTATTTACTAAAGTTGCTTTACATGCGGGATTATCAAAAGCTTCACATACTATTTCATAACCGTCAAATAAATCTTTTATATTTGTTTCATCAAGATAAATGTTTTTAGTTTCAACAGAAATAAACGGATTTATAGCGAGAATCTGTTCTTTTAAAGCGTCTGTTTTCTGCATTGATAAATGCCGTATAAAATAATGCTGGCGGTTTAAATTGCTAGGTTCCACCGTGTCAAAATCAACAATAAGTATTTTCCCGATGCCTGTTCTGGCAAGCATTATTGCAATATTTGAGCCCAAACCTCCAAGACCGGCTATTGCGACTTTTGCTTTTTTAAACCTGTCATAAACTAAAGGAGTATGTCTTGCAGATATCATGCTTTCAAACTCATCTTTAGACGGTATAACGCCTTTTTCTATAATAACAACAGAATCGTTTTCGGATAAAATATAATCAGAATTTACGGCAAAGCCGTTGACGATTATAACTGTATTTTTTGCATCGGTTATTGTTTTTTTCAGTTCAAAAACAGATTTGATTTGCGTATCTGTAAGTTTTCCGTTTAAAGTAATTTTCATTTTATCCGCCTCCAACAAAAGAAACTATTTCAATTGTGTCGCTGTCGCAGACGGTAGTATTATCAAATTGTGTTTTTGGAATTATTTTTCCGTTGAGTTCAACTGCTACTTTTGTTATTTCATAATTATTGTCTTTTAAAAAATCGATAAGAGTTTGGCTTGTTGTTATAGAAATTATTTTGCCGTTAATTTTCATAAGCACCCCCGTAAAATAAAAAAAGCATGATACGAACTACACCCGCGGTGGTGTACCCCATATCATGCTATTTAAATGTTCTTGAAATATACCACAATGTTTTGCTTTTTGTCAAACATTTATAACGGCTTCAATTTTTCTACTCAATTTCGTATTTTCAAAGCTCATGTACCGCCCGCTCCGCTTGCACTTATGTACACTTCACTTTTAAAATACTTCATTTCATTACGAAAACTTAAAGCCTTTAACAACACAAATACAACTGCAAATTTTAAATATTGTAGTTGCCAAGCTTCCAAGCTGCTAAACTTCTTCGGTTTGCTTTGCAAATCCGCCCGACATCCCAGCTTCTGGTATAAATTGATATTGATTATCAAATTGTTATAGAATATCCGCATCAAACACGCATCTAATACAAGGAAATTATGCAAGAAAACTTTCAAGCATTATCCCAACTTGTAGAAATAATTAAAAAATAAATATCCATATTTAAGATAAAAAAGACAATAGAGAGTCAGTGCTTAAAAAGTGAAAAGGTAAAAACAATGGGTGTAGGAAAAGATAGAAATGCTAAATGTTTTTGTGGGTCGGGCAAAAAATTTAAACATTGCTGTTATGTTACAGCAAGTTATAAACCAAGTTTTGAAAAACTTGAGTTAATTCGAAAAAAAGCCTTTTCTGTGAAAAAATATCTTTATCCAAAATCAGATGAAAACGTTTGTAATGAAATTATATCATCACATTCGATTACAAAATCTGGCCCATTGAGGCAAATAGCTCAAAATGGATATGTTTTTCATTTCTATCCAGATTTAAAACAAAAACATTGCAATGATTTTGTTTTAAAAAAGATAGGCATAAATGAGGCATCAACATTTTTTGGATTTTGCAAGAAACATGATGCAATTTTTAATGATATAGAAAATGAAAGATTTGTAATAAATGACAAAAATTGTTTTTTAATTGGATATAGAGCCCTTTGTTTAGATTATTATAAAAAGTGTGCAGAATATGAAAGTGCTTCTAAAATGATAAAAGTAGCTAGCAATGTTATAGAAACTATCAAGGCTGGAAAAATGAATATGGAATTTATAAAAAACAAATATGATGCTGCTATATTAGATAATAATTTTAAAATATTTGATTATTTATGTATTGAATTGGATAGGCCTTTAGAAATAGTTAGTTCTTCAAGTGTATTAATTGTTAATGATTTCTATGATATTCTTATTCAAAATGTATATAAAAATTTTTTATTTGATTCAATACAATATGGTTTTGTTTCAAAAGAAGATAAAACTTACATAGTGTTTTCTTGGTTAAAAGATTCTTCAAAATCAAAAGCATTTATGCAATCTTTTTGTAATATTCAGGATGATATAAAATTAGATAAATTAATACAGTTTTTTATACATAGATCAGAAAATACATATTTTTCTGATACATTTTATAATTCATTAGATGAAAGTATAAAAGCAAAATTAAAGATATTAGCCTCTGATTTAGTACCAGAAAAACATAAGCATAAGTATAACTTGAATTTTGAGTATACGAAAAAAATAAATTTTAAAATAATTAAGTCTTTTTAGAAATATTATAAAAGATAATTTATTATTGTAATACTGATGTTATATAACAGAATAAGTATAATAAAAGTAAAAGCGGTAGCGAGTGGTACATAAGGCGGCAAAATACGAAGTTGTAAGCCAAATATTAAATCTCCGCCATAAGAGTAGTTAGGGGAGAAAACATGCCCGACAGAGAGGTCCAGACAATCCAAGATTTGATATATTATCAATATGCCAAAATCATCGTAAAAAGTGCGATGAAAACAGGTGACAACGAAACCGCCAAGAAAAATTGTTACGGGATGATTAAAACCGCTTTTAGAAACTTGAGAGACGGGAAAATTTCATGGTCTGATATTTTAAGAGAAGATTTGCAGTTTATTGAATCTGAAAAAGCATGTGTATATTGCGGTGCAACTGAGAATATTACAAAAGACCATATAATACCGAAAAGCCTTTTGATTAACGATAAATGCCCCGAATGCGATAAAATTCAGGGGATTCATAATATTATTTGGGCGTGTAAAGAATGCAATTCGCAGAAACATACTAAAGGACTTTACACTTTTTACGTTGGAAGAAATCCGGGCAAGAAAAAATCAGATTTACTGCCGACTTTACTTGAGAAAAAATATCTCAAGCTTATGTACTGCTGCCACAAATGTGCAGGCACTTTGGATTCAACCGATTTAAATAGCGACGGGCAGATAGACGTTCTTGATATAGATGCCATACTTACAATGTATTAAAAATACATTGACAAAGTGTTGATTATAATATACACTATTTGTGAGAAAGGGATCCTGAAATGGATATAAAACAGACTCAATATTTTCAGAAATGGTTCAAGAATTTAAAAGATATTGTTGCTCAGACAAAAATTTGGATTTTTATTGAAAGAGTCGCTCTTGGAAATTTATCAAACTGTAAATCCGTCGGCGATGGAGTGCATGAGATAAAAATAAATTATGCAAAAGGCTATAGAGTATATTTTACGAATATAAACGGAAAAATAATAATATTGTTATGTGGCGGAAATAAGAGTACACAACAGGAAGATATTAAAAAGGCAAAGCAGATTAAGGAAATGATTTCGGAGGTAAAAATATGAAAAAAGAAAAACTAATATTAACTGATTTTAGAGAAGATTTTGCTAAAGAATTAAAGAATGATTCAAAAAAATTAAAATATTTTACAGATTCATTAATTAAACAATATGAACAGGATAAGGATTTGGGGATATTTCTTGAAGGTTTAAAAATAATAGCAATAGCACAGGGCGGTATGACAAAACTTGAAAAAAAATCAAATATAAAAAGAAATACTCTTTATAAAATGTTATCTAAAAACTCAAATCCTGAGTTAAAGACATTTGCAAATTTGTTGGACAATCTTCACATATCAATGCATTTTGCCTATAAATAATTTTTTCAAATAAATTTTTAAGTTTTTAAGTTTTTGTCGTTGCCGTTAAAGGCTTTAATATTTCGTAATGAGATGAAGGATTTTGTAGTTGTCGTTAGGCTTCAAGGTTTGGAGCGAAACGAACAATTTTCAGACTGCGGTGTACGCAAGTGTAAACGGTACATAAGGGTTGAAAATTGGAAGTTGTAGCCCAAAATTTGAAGGCGTTATAATATATGAGGGAAAAATAGTGCACTATGTAAAAGTAAAGGGAATTTTATCTGCCAAAAACGGAATGAACCTATACCGCGGTTGTTTGCACGGCTGTATATACTGCGATTCGCGAAGCAAATGCTATCACATAGAACATGATTTTGAAGATATAGAAGTAAAAGAAAACGCAATTGAACTTTTGGAAAACGCTCTAAAACATAAACGCAAAAAATGTATGATAGGCACCGGCTCTATGACAGACCCTTACATTCCTCTTGAAGCAGAACTTGGTAATGTGAGAAAAGCTTTAGAATTAGCCGACCGTTACGGATTCGGTTTTACGCTGATAACAAAATCAAACTTAGTTTTAAGAGATATAGATTTATTAAAAAAAATAAATGCAAAAACAAAATGCGTTATACAGATGACGCTGACAACTTATGATGAAGATTTATGCAGGAAGTTAGAGCCGAACGTCAGCACTACGAAAGAACGGTTTGAAGTATTAAAAACATTGTGGGATGCCGGAATACCGACTGTTGTTTGGCTGTGTCCGATACTTCCGTTTATCAATGACACGAAAGAAAATATTTCCAAACTTTTGGATTACTGTATAGAAGCAAAAGTTTACGGTATTCTTTGTTTTGGAATCGGGTTAACTCTTCGTGAAGGAAACCGTGAATATTTTTATAAACAATTAGACAGATTATTTCCCGGGATGAAAGAAAAATATATTGAAACTTATGGCAATGAGTACGTGATTAACAGCCCTAACAATAATGAACTTATGAAGTTTTTTCATAAAACATGTGAGACAAACGGCATTGTTCATGACAATTCAAAAATATTTGAGTATCTCACTACGTTTGAACAAAAACAGTCAAATAAGCAGTTGGGTTTGTTTCCCTATTTATAAAAATTTATATCGGATTTAATATTTGGCTTACTGCCGCCTTATGTACCACTCGCTCCGCTTTCATTTACGTACACTGCGGTGTCAAAATACTTCGTTTCACCTCAAAGCTTAAATCCTCTAACGGCAACTGCCAAAAACAACTTCTTCAAGAAATTTTGCCACGTTTAGCACATCTATAAACAACAGAAGCTTAGAAGTTTAGCAGCTTGGAAGCTTAGTTTTTACCGCATTAGAGTATGTCATGACTGCAATATTTTTTACTGTAAAAATTTAAAATAGATAAATTTTTAATCGCTGTTTGTTTAAAGCAATTTTCGTTTCATTGTGCAGTAAGAAAATTGCGAGTTCAGTGATGGCGGTAAAAAATATAAAGGAATATACTCTGCGGTGGGCGTTTTTGGTTACTTTTTCTGCTCGGGGAAAAAGTAACATGGTGTGGCTCAACAGCCACGGTTTTGACTCGTGATAAAAAGTAACTTGCTGCGGGTCAACCACCCGCATTTTTTGCTGTTTGTAAAAAATTGCCGTTTTGAGATTGAATAGAAAAATTAAATCCTTATAGAATAAAAAAAAGACGGAGTAAATAACTCCGCCTCTTTTTTTTTGATATTAATATTTTACAAAGAATTTTTGCTTTCAAAATCTTTCATGAATGCGACAAGTTTGTTGACGCCTTCAATCGGCATTGCGTTATACAAAGATGCTCTCATTCCGCCTACGCTTCTGTGGCCCTTAAGGCTGATAAGACCTTCTTTTGTAGCTTCCTTGATAAATTTTTCTTCAAGAGGTTCATTTCCTATTACAAAAGGAATATTCATCAAAGAACGGTCTTTCTTTTCAACTGTTCCTCTGAACAATTTGCTGCTGTCCAGATAATTGTAAAGAACAGCGGCTTTCTTTTCGTTGATTTCTTTCATTGCTTCAAGTCCGCCTAATTTCTTAAGCCATTTGAAAACTTTTCCGCATATATAAATTCCGTAAGTAGGAGGCGTATTATACAAAGACGCTTCGTCTGTCTGTATTTTCCAGTTCATCATTGTAGGCGTGCATGCCAAAGCAGGTTTTTCACCTATCAAATCTTCTCTTATAATTAAAATCTGAACGCCGGAAGGTCCTACGTTTTTCTGTACACCGCCGTACATTACCCCATACTTTGTTATATCTGCCGGTTCAGACAGAAAACATGAAGAAACGTCTGCTACTAGCGGCTTTCCTTTAGTATTTGGAAGCGTTTTAAATTTTGTTCCGTATATAGTGTTATTTTCGCAGATATAAACATAATCGGCATTATCGCTTATAGTAAGATCGCTGCAGTCCGGTATATAAGAAAATATTTTATCTTCGGATGATGCAATCTTATTTACTTTTCCGTATTTCTGGGCTTCCTGATAAGCTTTTTTTGCCCATTGGCCTGTGATAATGTAATCGGCGACTCCGTTTCTCATTAAATTCATCGGAACGCTTGCAAACTGAAGAGATGCTCCGCCCTGTGCAAAAAGCACTTTGTAATTTGCAGGGATGTTGAGAAGGTCTCTTAAATCTTTTTCCGCTTCGTCAATAATAGCCTGATACGTTTTTGAACGGTGGCTCATTTCCATAACAGACATTCCCGAGCCGTTATAGTTTAACATTTCGTCTGCGGCTTCTTTTAATACTTCTTCAGGTAATACTGCAGGTCCTGCTGAAAAATTGTATACTCTTTCCATTTTGGAAAACTCTCCTTAAATTTAATTTTCAGTTAAAGCAGTATTTTATAAAAAAAAAACAATAAATAAAACAGTTTTTTTGTTATTGAAAAAACAGAAAAATAAAAAAAGAGACGCATAGTCCTATCCGTCTCTTTTTTATTTAAAAAACTAATGATTCCCGCATTCGTGAGAATGCTGATGATCATGACAAACCGAACCGGTTGATTTGAGATTTCCTTTTAAATAACTTTTTACGTTTGTTTCACAGTCTCCGGCAACTCCTACAACAACTTCAATTCCTTTTTCATTGAAAAGATCAACAGCTCCTCCGCCCATACCGCCGGAAATAACAACATTTGCTCCTTTTTCATGAAGAAAAACAGGAAGAAAACCCGGTCTGTGACCCGGATTTGGGAAAAATTCATTACCTTTAATTTCATTGTTTTCAACGTTAAAAATTGTAAAACCTTCACAATGCCCGAAATGCTGAGATACGTTTTTACCGTCGCATGCTACCGCAATTTTCATAATAATTCTCCTTTTTAGTTTTTGTTTTTACAGTGATTTGCTTTTATTAAATTTCTATCAATAAAATCCCATATTTGTTTAATTGCTTTTCCTGCCGGACTTTCCGGATACTGAGAAATATTCTTACAATTATTTACAGCCTTAACAACATTAGGATCAAAAGGTATTTTACCGATAACATCAATATTAATTGAGTTGCAATATCTTTCAATTTCTTTCGTGTTTTCTTCGTTGATGTCAAATTTGTTTATACACACTATGGGATTAATATTGAAATGTCTTGTTGTATCAATTATTCTTTTCATATCGTGAATTCCTGATACTGTAGGTTCGGTTACGATAACAACTATATCTGCTCCGCTTACCGATGCTATAACAGGACATCCGATTCCGGGAGAGCCGTCAATAATTGAGATTTCGCTGTCAATAAAATTATCCGAAAGCTGTTTTTTTACGGCAGATACCAGTTTGCCTGATGCGCCGTTTCCCATTTTTAATTTTGCCGTTGAGAAAACGCGGCTGCCGTCTTTATAAAGCATTAAATTGCCGGAAGAATAATCAGACATTACGATTGCTTTAACAGGACAAATTTCAACGCACAGCCCGCATCCTTCACACTTATGTATATTAATGAACTTGTTTTTAATTGCATCAAACCGGCAGATTTTTTCGCAAAGTCCGCAATTAGTGCATTTTAAATTTTTTATTACGGCTTTTTGAAAACCGTAATAATCTGTTTTTTTCGGTTCGGAAAGTTTGTCAATAATAAGATGAAGATTAGGAGCATCTACATCGCAATCGGCAAAAGCAAGACTTTTACTAAGTTCAATAAATGCGCCTGCCACTGTTGTTTTTCCGGTACCGCCTTTACCGCTTAAAATAAGAATCTGTTTCATTGTAAAATCTCCTTTTCAATGTTTGTTAACAGATTCTCAAAAAATTTTTTGTATTTATTGTCTTCACGGACGGATATAAATCCCTGAGAATTTAAACTGCCTAATTGTTCATCAAAAGGGATTTTTGCAAGAATATTTATTTTATTATTTATACAAAATTCTTCAGAAGGATTTTCCTGTCCGTCTAAACATTTATTTAACAGTACACCGACAGGTTTATTAAAAAATTTCACTAAATCATAAACCATCGCAAGATTATGTGTGCCAAAAATAGTCGGTTCTGCTACAAGAACACAAAAATCTGCCGAACGGATACTTTCCATTACAACACAGGCGCTTCCCGGAGGACAATCAATAATTACAATTTCTTCTTTCGGCAGTTTACTCATAATGGATTTTATAATAGGAACTCCTGAAACTTCTCCTGTATTAAGACATCCGCTGACAGAAATAACATTGCCGGAGATTCCTTCTTCAATTGACCCGATAATTCTTGATGTTTCGGTAAAAGCTTTTTGCGGACACAAAACTATACAGCCTCCGCATGAGTGGCATACTTCATTAAAAATCATAAGTTTATCGTTTATCAAAGCCAAAGCATTATATTTACAGAAAGTTATACATTTTCTGCACCTTGTGCATTTATTTAAATCAACTGACGGTATAGTTACGGTGACGGATGTTTTATTTGTAATAATCGGTTTTAAAAATAGTTGTCCGTTTGGCTCCTCAACATCGCAATCTGCATATACCGCTTTTTTTGCGCTGCATGCAAGATTTACGGAGACAAGCGTTTTTCCGGTACCGCCTTTCCCGCTGAGAACTGCTATTTTCATTAATTGGCGCCTCCGTGATTATGAAAACCGGGATGAATATCGGTTAATATCGCAAGTTTTTCTTCTTTGTATTTTTGAATATTATCATTTGCAGAACCCGGCTCAGCTTTATAGATTTGAATTCCGCCTGCATTTAAAACATCCGCCGCATTTTGCCCGCAGCGGTAAGTTATAAGAATTTTTGCTCCGCTGTCAACGAGTGTCTGGGCCGCTTTTATTCCGGCTCCGCCCTGACTGTTTGCTGCGGCGTTATCTATAAAGTCAGATTTTTGAGTTTCAGTGTCAAAAAGCATAAAAAACGGTGTTCTTCCGAAGGAAGGACATACCGGAGCATCGGTATTTTTGCCTTCAACAGGTATAATTATTTTCATAATTTTCTCCTTACTTTTTTATAAATTTTTCTTCAATTGTTTTTACCGTATTATCAAGGTATCCGTTTTGTAATTGCTCAAAAGTTCCTTTATCTGCCAGAGACGCTATTTCAGGGTCAATAGGTATTCTGTCAAGGAGCGGAATATTTAAACTTTTTGCCGTTTCTTCAATTTTGCTTTCTCCGAATAATTTTATTTCTTTTGCGCAGTCGGGGCATTTTAAGTAACTCATATTTTCTACCGTTCCAAGTACCGGAATATTCATAGATGCAGCCATGTTATAAGCTTTTTTTACTATTAATGATACAAGTTCCTGAGGCGAAGTTACTATTATAATGCCGTCTAAAGGAATAGACTGAAAAACTGTAAGAGGAACGTCTCCTGTTCCGGGAGGAAGGTCAATAAATAAAAAATCAAGCTCGCCCCACATTACGTCAGTCCAGAATTGTTTTACGGTTCCCGCAAGAATAGGGCCTCTCCATATAACGGGGTCATCTTCTTTTGCAAGCACCAGATTGATAGACATTATATTTATTTCGTTTTTTGTTTTTTCCGGAAATATTCCCAGTTCGCTTGCATGCACTTTTTGCGAAATCCCGAACATCTTAGGTATGGAAGGTCCTGTAATGTCTGCGTCAAGAATACCGGTTTTATAGCCTTTTTTATTCAATGAAACGGCAAGCATCCCCGTAACGAAAGATTTGCCGACGCCTCCCTTTCCGCTGGCTACTCCGATTACTTTTTTGATTTTTGACAGTTGGTTCGGTTTTTCAAGTAAAGATTCTTTTTTTTCTTTTGAAGAACATGTCCCTGCCTGGCAGTCATGACTCATTTGTTAATCTCCTTATTGCAATTTTTAAATTTTTTCATTTTTCCGCGGCATTTTTTGTTGCATTGGCCGGAATGTTCGCATATTTTGAAATCGCCGCCCTGAATTTTTAATAATTTATTGTTTATCAGACAGTCGGCAAGTTTTTGTCTGGCGCTGCTGTAAATGGCCTGTGTCGTCGTTCTTGAAACTTCCATTCTTAATGAGCATTGTTCCTGGGTCAGTCCTTCCAAATCAATAAGGCGGATTGTTTCGTATTCGTCAACCGTCATTTCTATAATGGCTGCTGAATTTTGCGGGCCGAACGATGAATTGGCGGGCATATTGCATACTCTTCTGCATTTAAGAGGTCGTACCATTGAAATCTCCTGTTATTGACATATGTCAGTAATAGAATGATACAACTATTTCCGGCATATGTCAATAACAGGTTGAAAATAATATGTCCGATTTTAGATTTCTGGATTTGAAATTGAGCTAAATATCTTCGAAGAAAGCTTTAGGTTTGGCGTTTATTTCAGATTCTTTGTTTTTTGTTTGTTTTAAGCGGTTTATTGAATAATTTAAATTTAACTGCGGATAAAAATCTGTCATTTCGGCACAATTCCACCACAAGTCGGATAATTTCCCTTTTTCAATCCATGGTTTAGGATACACATAGTGAAGAATCACGATTTTTTGCAGATCTTCTTCGGTTATTGCAGATTTAATTTTTGTTTTATCAACAACGGCCCTGTTATATATTGTGGGAAGCAGTCCTATTTTGCCTAAACATGTGCTGTTTATAACATCCTGATCTACGCAGCGGACTTCTTTTTTGGCAAGTTCTATCCATTTCTCGGATAAATTATCTTGTCTTATTTTTTTTAGATTCATAATCATCATTCCGGTATTTATGCATTGTCTTTTTTCAAGATGAAGCCAATAATTGCCGTATTTTTGTTCCCAAAGGACATCATCGTTTAAAAAGTCAAGGCAGCCCAAAACATAATTATTGTTGAAATCAATATCATTCATTTCAATTAAGTCTCTTAAAATGACGGTATCGGAATCAATATAAATAACTTTATCGGCGTTTGGAATCAGGTCAGGCAGCATAAGTCTGTAATATACTGCTTTTGACCATTCGTCTCTTCCAGGAGGAATATGAGCATTGTCATAGCTGCCGTTTTCATTTAAAAATATTATTTTTGAATCATTTGAGAATTTAAAGACAGAATTTTCAATCTCTTTTCTGTTTTGTTCGGAAATATCTTTACCCAAAACGCAGTATATATTGTAGCGGCATTTGTCTTTTGCGGATGTAAGAAGGCTTGTTATGGAAACGCACGTCTGCATCAGAAATTTGCTGTCAAGACAGAACGCGACGTTAATTGCAGGTTTTTGCTCCACTTTTTGCTCCCCGAAATATATAAAAAATAAAATAATCTGAAAAACAGCATAATATTCTAACATTATATTTGGATAAATTTCAAAAAAACATCAATTTCATGCAAATTTTAAGCATTAACACTATTTGCATTTTATTTTCAAAATATATATACTTCCATTTCAAACTTTGCTCCGTATGGGGCTGAGCCGTTAGCCGTAAGGCAACGGAAATCCAAAAAGGAGGTAAACATGGGTTACGAATGTACATTCATTTGTTCACCAGAGTTGGAAACCGCGAAAGTAGAAGAACTTACAGCCAAGGCTTCAAAAATCATTGAAGCATCGGGCGGGACAATCAAAAATCTGCAACAATTGGGTAAGAAAAAACTTGCTTACAACATCAAGAAGTTCCGTGAAGGCATTTATGTCTATATGGAAATTGACGGAAGCGGAAGCATGGTGTCTTCTTTGGAAACATTCTTTAAAGTTAACGATCCTATAATAAGATTTTTAACCGTTAAAGTTGAGCCGAAGAAAAAACTCGCTGCAAAAAAAGCTGAAGCAAAAGCAAAAGCAGCGGAAAAAACGGAGACAGCCAATGAGCCAGCAGAATTACCAACTGCCACAGCAGAATAATGTAGTATTGGTAGGAAGACTCACAAGAGATCCGGAAACAAGAAGAACTTCAAACGCTAAGTCGGTCTGTAAATTTGACATTGCCATAGGAAGAAGATTCAAAGATGCCGCAACAGGCGAATGGAAAGATGCAGATCCTACTTTTGTACCAGTAATTGTCTGGGGAGACCAGGCAAACAGATGCGGAGACAGGCTCAAAAAAGGAATGCCTGTTCACGTTGAGGGAAGACTCCAGACTAACAGCTGGCAGGCTACCGACGGTACAAAAAAGTCAAGGCTTGAAGTAATAGCTTCAAGAGTACAGATTCTTGTAAGGACAGACGGAGCGCCGGTAAGCAAATCGCAGGTTGAAGGTTCAGATAACGGCGATTATGTATCGGAAAGCGACGTAAATATGGGCGATGAAGAAGTCCCGTTTTAAAGAATAATCGGAGGATTAAAAAATATGGCAATGGATAAAAAACCAGGAGCACCTCGTCCGGCCGGCTCAAAGCCTGCAGGAAAGTTTAGAAAGGGCGGACCGATGAAGAAAAAAGTCTGCCGTTTTTGTGTTGATAAAATAGAAATAGATTATAAAAACGTCAGCTTGCTCAGAGCATTTGTTACTGAAAGCGGAAAAATTCTTTCAGGAAATGTTACAGGCACCTGCGCAAAACACCAAAGAGAACTCTGCAACGCTGTAAAAAGAGCCAGAATGCTTGCATTGCTTCCTTTTGCGGCAAACTAGAGGGAGGATATTTTAAATGAAAGTTATTTTAAGAGCTGATATAACAAACGTCGGAAGACAGGGAAAAATAAAAGACGTAGCGGCCGGATTTGCAAGAAATTTCTTGCTTCCTAAAAAGCTTGCTATGGAAGCTACTCCTCAGAATCTCAAAATCTGGGAAAGAGAAAAAGTAAAACTTGAAAAACAGAGAGAAGAAATAATAACAAATGCTACGGCAGTTAAGGAAAAAATAGAAAAAACGGCTTTCTCGACGAAAGTAAAAGTCGGCGAAAACGGAAAAATATTCGGTTCCATAACTACAAACCATCTTGCGAAACTTTTCGCTCAGGAAGGTTTTACGATAAATAAACATGACATACTGCTTCCCGCTCCTGTTAAAGAAGTAGGAAAACAGACTATAACGATAAGACTTCATCCTGAAGTTTTGGCCAAAGTTGAAGTTGATATTATAGAAGAAAAACAGAAAAACTAAAAAATATGTCAATGAATGTTTTAGAAAAAGTTCCTCCTCAATCACTCGATGCCGAAATGGCGCTTATAGGCGCTATGTTAATAGAAGAAGATGCCGCCGTTAAGGCAATCGAGATGGTTAAGGAGGAAGATTTTTACGGTAAAGTCCACCAGATAATTTTTGACGCAATAAGAAAACTGGTCGACGTGCAGAACATAGATATAATAACCGTCAACGATAAACTCAAAACAAATCCGCTCTATATCGATGCCGGCGGAATGAGATACCTTACAAGCCTTATCGATAAAGTAAAAACCGCCGCAAACGTAGAAGAATACGCAAATATCATAAAAGACAAATCAATATTAAGACAAATAATCAACGCCGGAAGCAAAATGGTTACCGAAGCTTTCAGCGAAAAAAAAGCGCCCGTCGAAATATTGGATTCATCGCAGGAAATAATATTTAACATATCAAAGCAAAACACTTTAAGCGAGTTTGTTCTTCCGTCGGCAATGATAGAAGAAACGGTTACAAAACTTGAAAAACTTCATAACGACAAGAAAGATGTTTCGGGTCTTAGGACGGGTTTTGACGAACTTGATAAAAAAACGTCCGGCCTTCAGCCTTCGGAACTTATCATTCTTGCAGGACGCCCTTCGATGGGAAAAACTTCCTTTGCTTTAAATATAGCCGAAAATATTGCAGTGCATAATAAGGGAACGGTTGCGATATATTCTCTTGAAATGTCAAAAGAAGCTCTGATGATGAGGTTTTTGGCGTCATGCGCGCTTGTGAACGGCCTTGATTTGAAAAACGGAAAATTTAAATCAGAAGACTGGGCAAATCTTACGACGGCCGCGAGAAAACTTTCGGAATCTGCCGTTTATATTCTTGATAAAGCCAACATGAATGTTACAGAATTGAGGGCATCGTCGCGCAAACTTTCAAAGCAGCTTGAAACAAAAGGTAAAAAACTTGATCTTATAATTGTCGACTATCTCCAGCTTATGAGAGGATCCGCAGGTTATAAATCGGATTCTCAGGAAGCGGAAATTGCAGATATTTCCAGATCTCTTAAGGCAGTCGCAAGAGATTTGGCAATACCTGTAATAGCTCTTTCGCAGCTTTCAAGAGAAAACGAAAAAAGAGGCAAAGATAAAACTCCTCAGCTTTCGGATTTAAGAGGATCGGGAGCAATAGAACAGGACGCAGACGTAGTCGCGTTTGTTCACAGAGAAGGTTATTATGACAGAGAAGATCCAGACAAAGCCAATCTTGCCCAGATTATAATAGCAAAACAAAGAAACGGACCTACCGGAATAGTGGACCTTACATTTGAAAGTAAATACACAAAATTTTTTAATAAAGCATATTCTTCGGAGGAATATCAATGAAGGAACAACCGCCATCTGCAAGCAGTAAAAAAGAGTTCAGAAATTTTTTCCGCCAGACATGGGTAGAAGTAGACAAAAGCGACTTCCATTTTAATCTAAAAAAAATCAAAGAATATTTAAAAAAGGACACAAAAATACTTGCCGTTATAAAATCTAACGGGTACGGGCACGGCGGCATTGAACTTGCCAAAGAAGCCGTAAAAGCAGGCGTTTACGGAATAGCCGTAACGTCGATTGAAGAAGGAATACAATTCAGAAAAGCAGGAATAAAAGCAAATCTCTTGGTTTTCGGAGCTCCATATCCCGTCGACAGTCTTTCTGTTGCCGTTTTTTGGGATTTAATACCTACTCTTTCAAATCTTCACGAAATACAGTATCTTGCAAACCTTGCAAAAAGGTTCAGCAAAGTTTTGGAATTTCACTTAAAGATAGATACGGGAATGGGAAGAATAGGAGTTTCACCTCAAGACGCATATACGGTACTTCAGAAAATATCGGAAATGCCCGAGATAAAACTTGCCGGCATTTATACTCATTTTGCCGTTGCAGATACTGATGCGGCTTATACGCAAAACCAGCTTGATATATTCAACGACATAACAAAATACGCAAGAAAACTTGGCCTGAAATTTATCGCTCATTCCGCCAATACGGCGGCTCTTATAAACAATAAAAAAACGCATCTTGATATGGTAAGGCCCGGAATCGGACTTTACGGGCTTACGCCTTTTGACCACGCCCATAAAAATCTTAAACTTAAACCTGTTTTATCTTGGAAAACAAGAATAATAAATTTAAAAAGAGTATCGGCGGGTTTCTGCGTAAGTTACGGCAGAACTTTTGTTACAAATAAAGCTTCCGTTATAGCGACAATTCCGGTAGGATATGCCGACGGGTACACCAGAGTATTGTCAAATAAGGGAGATGTTCTTGTAAGAGGCAAAAGATGTCCGATTGCAGGAAGAATAACAATGGATATGATGATGGCTGATGTTACAGGAGTAAAGGGCGTTGCCATCGGAGACGAAGTTGTTCTCATAGGCTCACAGGGAAAGGAATCAATAAAAGCCGAAGAACTCGCAAAACTTCAAAATACCATTAATTATGAAGTTACATGTTCGATATCGTCCAGAATACCGAGAATTATAGTTTAAAATTTTTGCGGGGATTGTTATTTCAATAAATTTCAAATTGTTATAAAATAAACTATGGTTTTAAAACAGACTCATACAATCATAAAAAAAACAACGGCAACTCCTTTCGATTTTACCGGACGCATAATCAGAAAGATTATAAACGGTACCGGTACGGCCGCGCAGATAACCGCCGAAACGCTTCTTTGGATTTTCAGAGGCCAGATAAATGTTAAAAATACAGTAGCGCAGATGGTTGAAGTCGGCTACAGATCATTTCCTATTATACTTTTGACTTCTTTTTTTACAGGCATGGTGCTTGCTCTTCAGGTCGGTTCTGCAACTTCAAATATGTTTAACGAGCCGGTTTATATAGGAATGATTACCGGTTTTGCTCTTGTGAAAGAACTGGGGCCTGTTCTTACCGCCATAGTTATTGCCGGAAGAGTCGGAGCCGCGATAACGGCAGAGCTGGGCACAATGAAAGTTACGGAGCAGATAGATGCTTTATATACGCTCGGAACAAATCCTGTTAAATATCTTGCAGTTCCGAGATTTCTTGCCTGCATAACAATGGTTCCGTTATTAACGGCGATAGCAAATATAATAGGAATATACGGCGGACTTGTGGTTACAAATATGAACTGGGATATTCCGTCAACAGTTTACATGGGCGATATTCTCGATGTTATGCAGATTTCGTCTTTTATGCACGGATTTATAAAATCATTTTTCTTTGCGGTGATCATCGTTATAGTGGCCTGTCATAAAGGATTCGGATGCAGCGGCGGAGCCGAAGGCGTCGGAAAAGCAACTACAAGCTCAGTTATGGTTTCAATGATTTTGATACTTATATCCGATTATTTTTTAACCGCTCTTCTTGTAGCTTTGAAAATCTATTAAATCATTTCCTTTTTTAAAATAAAGCTTAAAATTTTCACCGGTATTTATCGAAAATTTTTTGAGAATATTTTTTCTTTCCGTTATTTTTGAAGCGTAAAAATCAGCAAGCCCCTGCGACTGGGAAATTACCGTTATTTTATATTTCCCGTCAGAGCATACGCCGAAAGTTTCAGGCAGTAAAAGCAAAACAAAAGGATGCAGATGGTAATGGTAAACCTGAAAGAAAACAGGCTGTGACGTGAAAATATTAAGGTTTGAATCGTAAAGAATATTTTCAAATCTCGTCTCGTTCAGATAAGCGGCCGTATTTTGCAGGTATTTTTGCCATATGCGCGCATAATACAGAGAATTCAGCGCGATGACAATCATAAAAACGATATTAAGCGTTTTTATGAAATGCGTTTTTAAATTTTTAAAAATCACAGCCAAAGGCATAAATAATAAAACGGAATAAAACCCGACGGTTCTGTATATATAGCTGTCTGACGAATGAATATTAAATATAAAATTATCAAATATGTTTATGCATGCCGCAATAAATACGGCAAGAAAAATTCTGTTTTTAAATGAAGAATTTTTTAACGCCGAAATAAAAAAAATCAGAATCAGAGATACGGCAAGCCTAATTACGGTACCGCTTCGAAAAATGCCGGAATGAATATATTCTCCGGTCGAATTAAAAATCGGATTAACTATATAATAAATATTGAAGAAAAAAGCGAAAATAAGAGCGGCAAAACTTAATAATACGGATGCTTTAGGCAGAAATGCGTCATATTTTGTTTTAATATGTTTTTTTATGCCTATAAATAAAAGAAAAGGCGCAAAAACGGCAGTCATCGGATGGCTGCTTATAAGAGCTATTGAGAAAAGCAAAACTGAAAAAATATTAAAAAGAGATAAACTGTTAAAATCGCGGCAAAAATAAATTGTAAAAATTATCCAAAGAAATAAAGCAGTATTGAGATTTTCCGTCCATATCTGGTAAATCATAAACGGCATGCATATTAAAAACGAAAGAAGGATCAAATCGAAAATATTTTTTTTGTCTTTCGGCAGATTAAAATATACGAATGCCAGAAAAATAAGAGGCGAAAGATAAGATATAAAGGTAAAAATATATAAAAGAACCGGTATATTTGTAACGCCTGCTTTTATTGCCAGTCCTGTTCCAAGATGCGATATTATAGACGGAAAAAACCTGGAATTATACGGGAAATGCTCAAAACCTTCATGGCCTGTCCATATATTGCTTGAAATCAGCACTTCCCAAAAATGATGAACGCCGTCTTCTATCAGCCCTATATGATTTAATGAATTGATTGCGGCAACAACAGTTATTGTAAGAGACAAAATTATAAATGAAAGATTGTTTTTTATAAAAAAGTAAAATTTATTTTTCATATATCAAATTTCATCAGAACCGCGTCGTCAAGACCGTAATATTTCGGTCTCATCCCGTATTTTTTAAAGTTGTTTGCTGTATATAAGTTTATTGCCACTGAGTTTTTTTCGTTAACTTCCAGAAAAATTGACTGCGCATTTTTTTTCTTTAAATCGTCTATTGCGTAAAGTAGAAGATTTTTGCCTAAATTTCGGCCTCTGAAATCTTTTGCAACAACTATATTTAATATTTCGGCTTCATTTTCTATGAGTCTGTAAATTATAAAACCGGCGGTGATTCCGCCGGTTTTGCATATTTTAAAATTTGAAAATTTATTTTCCGATTCGGATATGAACATTTTGTTTGTCCAGTTATCCGAAAAAGATTCTTTCTGAATTTCAAGAATTCTCTGCAGATCTTTAATTTCAAAATCTGAAATAATAGGAGTATCCATTTATTTGCTTTTCTTTTCCGCTTTTTCTATTTTTTTGGAATCCTGCTTTTCAGCTTTTACCGTTTCTTTTTTAGCAAAATATTTTTCTCTGATCAAACTTTCTATTTCGTCAGATATTGCAGGATTATCGTGCAGATATTGTTTTGCGTTATCTCTGCCCTGTCCTAGTTTTTCACCTTTATAAGAATAAAAAGCTCCCGATTTTTCAACAATAGCGTTATTTGCCGCCATGTCTATCAGATATCCGAATTTGTCTATTCCTATGCCGAATAATATGTCAAATTCAGCCTGTTTGAAAGGCGCTGCAACTTTATTTTTTATAACTTTTACTCTGACGCTGTTTCCTAAAATTTCATCGCCTTTTTTAATTGATTCTACTTTTCTTATATCAAGTCTTACCGATGAATAAAATTTCAGAGCCAAACCGCCCGGAGTTGTTTCCGGGTTGCCCCACATAACTCCTATTTTCTGTCTCAGCTGGTTTATAAATATTATTGAAGTTTTCGATTTTGATATTGTGCCTGTAAGTTTTCTCAATGCCTGGCTCATCAGTCTTGCCTGAAGACCCATGAAAGAATCTCCCATTTCACCTTCAATTTCGGCTCTGGGAACAAGAGCCGCAACGGAATCTACTATTATTAAATCAACGGCGCCTGAACGCACCAATTTATCTGCGATTTCAAGGCCCTGTTCTCCTGAATCAGGCTGAGAGATGAGCATATCGTCTATATTTACTCCGAGTTTTGAAGCATAATCGGGATCCATTGCGTGTTCTGCGTCTATATAAGCTACTATTCCGCCCTGTTTCTGCGCTTCTGCTGCAACGCATAAGGCAAGCGTTGATTTACCGGATGATTCAGGCCCGTAGATTTCAATTATTCTTCCTCTGGGTATTCCGCCTATTCCTATGGCTATATCAAGAGGCAGCGCTCCGGTTGGGATAACATCCACGTCAACGTGTGCATTTTTTTCGCCGAGTCTCATTATGGCTTCTTTGCCGAAATCTTTTTCAATTTGTGTTAACGCCAGATTAAGCGCTTTAAGTTTTTCGTCTTTGCTCATTTGTGCCTCCGGTATTTATTTTACTTTTTAAGCAAGGCTAAGCATACCATACAAAAGTATTAGTTGTCAAGTATTTAGTAATTATTTTGACAGATTTCTCTGTAGTTGCAGTATTTGCAGAAAAATCCGTTATCGGTTTTTTCAAACAATTCTTTAGGTTTCGGTTTGTTTTTTTCAACGTCTGATAAATATTCGTACATCTGAAGAGTTTCTTCAATTACCTGTTTTTTTAAATTTTCAAGATCATTTTCTTTTAACTCAACGGCGCTTTCCGAGTATGAAGGACACAGATATGCGATTGAAGGAAGTATATCGCCGAAAGCGGCATCAAAATGATAACATGCCCACAGAGCATATCCGGTAAGCTGCTTTGAATGTTTCTGAATATCCGGCTTTCCGGTTTTCCAGTCAAGAATATGTATTTTGCCGTCAACAGGTATAAGATAATCCACCTTGCAGTAAGCTTTATATTTATCTATTCTGGTTTCTCCGAATCCGTCAGGCTCTATAACCCAGTTTTCGCTTGCTTTTAAAGCTGTTTCAAAAATCCATCTTAAACGGCCGCTGTTTAAAAAATTTATAAGCGTTTTTTCAACCGCAGGAAATAAATCGTCTCCCGTGACCGAATCTTTCTGTTTGTAATAAACTTCGGTAAAAGTTTTTGCTGCGCAGTATGAATTTGTTTTTTCAAAAGCATAAAGCAGAAATTTTTTCTTGTCTATCGGTTTTGAAGTTTTTTGAAGTCTCAAAAGAAGATCTTTTATAATGTCGTGCACTATATTGCCGGTTTCAAGAGCAACCGACGTTAAAGATTTCAGCTGCTGTATTTTTTGAAGAGGAATTTCTGTGTCGAATTTTGCATAATAGTCGTAAAAATACTGTCTTTTGCAGTTTGAAAATCGGTCATATCTGGATACAGACCATCCGAGAATATCAGTATACGGAAATTTTTTTATTTTAGGAAGTTTCATAACGGAATTCATTTTATCATTTAACAAAAGTAGTATCAAATATTATTTTTTAATATAATGATTGCGTGAAATACAGATTCAATATAACCTCAGGTTTCAATAATTCAGGTTCTGCCGGAGAGCTTAAAAAAGCAGGCGCAACCGAACTTTACGCAGGCTTCTTCGATAAATCCGTAAACGGCAAATATCCGATAGCTTTTAATATTTTAAACAGACGCGGCGAAGATGCCAATTTTACCGATTGGACAGATTTTAAAAAAGCCGTAAGCTCTGCAGAAAAAAATAAATTGCCGGTATATGTCACTTTTAACGGCATTTACACCGAAAACCAATATAAGCTTATAACGGAAACAATAAAAAAGGTAAGCTCTTTGCGCGGAGTTAAAGGCATAATAGTAAATGATATCTCGCTGCTTTTGATTCTTAAACAAAACGGATATAAAAAGGATATAGTTATTTCAACGGGCGGAACGGTTTTTAACAGCCGGACAGTCGCTTTTTATAAATCGCTGGGCGCAAAAAGAGTAATTTTAGACAGACAGCTTTGCGCAAAAGACATTCTTGAAATAGTCAACAGCGACAAATCGATGCAGTACGAAATTTTTGCTTTCGGAGGCAGCTGTTTTTTTATAGACGGATTTTGTTCTTTTTTCCACTGTTCTGAAAATATTGACAATAACAGTAAAATTATAAGCACCTATAACGTAAACATGTGCGAAACGGGCTGTCATCTGATCAATGAAAATATTTTAAAATTTTCCGGTTATTATAAAAAGAAATACGGTCTTAACGCCGGCAATTTTTCGCAAAATATGAGGCATTCATGCAATTTATGTCTTTTGTATGATCTTAAAAACGCCAAAAACATATCGCTGAAAATAGTAAACAGGAAACAGTCGACGCTGTCTTTTGTAGAAGCTGTAAAAGAAGCCTCAGGCGCCCTTGATACCGTTAAATCAAAAAAAGAATATGTTAAATTATGCAAAAAAATTCTCAAAGAAAAAGGGCTTTTTGAATGTAACGGTTCACAGTGTTTTTATAATTTATGAAAAAAGAAAAAGCAAAAATAATCAATTCGGTTTTAAAGCTTGATTTATGCCGCGGATTTGAAAGAATCTATTTCGGAGACGAATTCTGCGAATATAAGATGCCGTCCGTTGAGGATCTTGCAGTTTTAAAAAATAAAGCAGATGGCAGAAAAATTACGGCGGTTTTTCCGTATATTCCGCAGTCGGCTTTTAAAAAAATTATAAAGCCGCTGGATTTTATAGCAAAAAATACGCATATATTTGACGAAATCGTATTCAACGACTGGGGTTTTTTCTACCATATAAGAGAAAACTATCCTGACTTAAAACTTGCAATAGGCAGACTTCTGACCAAGCAAAAAACGGATCCGTTTGCTCATGATATAATTTTAAACAGGCAGAAAGCCGCTTCTTTAAAACATAAAGTTTTTATTCCTAAAAAAGTGCCTTTTGAAACTTTGGATTATTTCGGACAGAATGCGGCAAACTCGAGTATTTTTCATAAATTTATGAAAGAAAATAATATAGTGCGCGTTGAACTTGACGAACTTGCCTGGAAAAGCGAAATAAAACTTCCGCCTTATATTAAATCATCAATATATTATCCTTATGCTAAAATATCGACCACCAGATACTGCGGACAGCTTAATATGGCTGATAAAAATTGTTTAAAACAATGCGAAAAAAATATCATCTCTCTTAAAAAATACAGAACAAAATTCAGCTATATTATAAAAGGCAACGCTGTATTTTTTAAAAATGAAAAGTCAGCTGTAAAAAATCAGTCCGACAGGATAGTTTATAATGACTGACAAAAACATTGTTTCAATCATCGTTCCGTGTTTTAACGCCGTTAAATATACGAAGAAATGCGTTGAAAGTGTTTTAAAAAATTCATCATATCCTTATGAACTTATTCTTATAAATAACGGATCAAGCGATTCCACTTCGCAATATCTGAAAAAACTGCGCCCGAAATTTGAATTTTTAAAAAAAGTTTCAATAATTGATTTTAAAAAAAATCTCGGAGTCGCAAAAGCTTTAAATACCGGTATTTTAAAATCTTCGGGCCGTTATGTATGTTATATAAATAACGACGTAATAGTTACAAAATATTGGCTTGAAGGCCTTGTTTACGCTTTAAACGAGAATAAAAAAAATGCGGTCGCCGGCACGATGTTCAATCCTTTTGAAAATAAAACATTTGTGAAAAAGGCCGAAAAAAATCAGAAGATAATCGATATTGAAGCAGCCAGAATAAGACTTGAAAATTTTAATAAGGTAAAAAAAGCAAAAACGGTTCACGGTCTTTGCATGTGCATAAAAAAAAGCATATTTAAGAAAACAGGTCTTTTTAATGAAAATTTTTATCCTTGTTTCGGCGAAGACATAGAATTCTGCGAAAGAGTAAAAAAGGCCGGATTCAGACTTGCCGATGCCTGCGGCGTTTATATTTTTCATTTCTGGAATAAGTCTGTCAGATCAAAAGAATTCAAAAAAGAAAATAAAAATATTGAAACGGTAATGAACAGACATTACAAAAAATTCAATATCTCCAAAAAACATAAAATTTAATATTATCTGCCTAAAAGATTTCTCAACGCATTATCCAGCTTTTTGCCGATATCAGAACTTTTGCCGCTTTGTGCGTCTTTTAATATTTCGCCTAATGTGCCTGCCGTATCAAAAGAAGTTTTTGGATTGTCTATTGTTCCGGTAATTTTCATTTTTGCGTATAAACCCGAATCTGTTTTTAAATTTATCAATCCTGCTTTGAAATCAACCGTTCCGGAAGTTGAAATTGTAGTTATAGGCAGTTTAAAATCAATTTGTTTCGTCGTCATTTTGCCTTCTGAAAACACTGTGTTGAAAATAAGATTTTCGTAATTGATTCCGCTTTTTGTTTTGTCATCCGGTTTTTGCGATTGCTTTATGTTGTTGTTGAGTGCGTTAAATATCATAAGAAATATTTTTGCGAATTTGTTTTCCGCCAGTTTTTCAACGTTTGTGATTGTTCCGTTTGAAATTCCGGCCGAAAAATATCCGTTTGAATTTTTCATATCGGATGTAATTGATTTTAAAGACGTTTTAATATAACCGTTGCGCCCGTATAAGTAAGGAATTTCCAATAAATCTATGCTTATGTCTGCGTCCAAATTTAAGTTGAAATCTGATGATTTTTGTTCCTTTTTTGGTTTTTCTTTTATTTCACCGTTTGGGTTGGACGAAATTTCTTTTATGATTAATTTGTCCATTTTTAATTTTAACGCGAGATTATTCCCGGTATAAGAACCTGAAAATTTAAAACTTCCGCCGTTAAATACGCCTGAAGAATTTTCCATGGAAATATTATCTTTTGAATGAATGACGGCTTTGAAATTTGTCGCGCTTAAATCCGTATACGGCGGATATTTAAAAGATATATTCGTTCCGTCAACATTGCCGTTAAGGTCTGTGTTTGATATTTTCAGTTTTGATTTTATTTTTCCGCTTATATTGTAATCCGGAAAAAACTCGGATATTTTATCAAGCGCTATATCAATGTTTGTTTTTAAATTGTATTGCGGTTTTTCTCCGCTCCAGTTAATATTTCCGTAAACATAACACGTTGATTGCGGCAAAAGAAGATCAAACTGCAGTATATCGGCGTTTTTATTGGCCGCGTCAATGACTGTTTTTATTTCGCAGTCAACGGAAGGTATTTTAAATTTTGTTTTTGCGGTAAAAAAGTCTTTAAATGTTTCGGTATTGATGTTTTTGCAAGTTATTTTTAAATCAATTTTAGGCGTTGTTATATTTTCAAAATTTCCTGAGGCGTTTAATTCTGCGCCTTTATAATTTGTCTTAAAAGAAATTATGTT
Source organism: Endomicrobiaceae bacterium (assembly GCA_963666965.1). Classification (GTDB taxonomy): domain Bacteria; phylum Elusimicrobiota; class Endomicrobiia; order Endomicrobiales; family Endomicrobiaceae; genus Proruminimicrobium. The sequence continues at coordinate 190,697 of OY762939.1, read as the reverse complement.
GATAAGAAGTTTGTCAAATTCCAAATCGTTAAGATTAATTTCGGACTGCAGATTTACGGGCAAAAAGGCGTCAATGTTATTTTGTTTATATTTGATGTTGAAAGATATTTCGCACGGGAATAATTCCGTAAACGAAAAATCTGAAATTTTCATGTTAAAATCCGAAATTTCCGTATCAAGATTTAAAATATCGTCTTTGAATAATATAACTGAATTTTTTACGTCAAATTTATAAATTTTCAAAGGAATGTCGTTTTTTACGCTTTTTGCCTTGTTTTGTACGTTTTCGGGCGTTTGCTCTTTTTTTGTCGTTATGTCGTTAAAATTAAATCTTCCGTTTTTATCTTTGTGCATTTGTATGTACATCCCGTCAATACCGAGAGTTTGGACTTCTATTTTTTTGCGCAGCAAAGGTTTCAGTGATATTTTGAGAGTCAGTTTTTTTGCTTTTATAAAAGTGCCTTTTGCAAAAGACGATCTTTCCGAAAGAGCGAAATTCGTAAGATTTATGCCTATGATATTAAAGGATACTTTGTCGAAAGAAACTTCTCTGTTGAAATTTTCTTTTGCGTATGAAACGATGTATTGCTTGATTTTATCCTGAGGCAGAAATATTTTTACGAAAACAAACGAAGCCAAAGAAAAAAGTAATCCGGCGGCCGCAATGAAAAGCATTGTTTTTTTGAAAATTTTCATTCTGCCGTTATTAAACAAAATAAATATTTTTAAGTAAATACTCTTGTCCGGCTGCGCCAAAAAATGTATAGTTTATTAAAAGGTTATAAATAAAAATACGGAGAATCCCGATGATAACGGAAAAAATTGAACAAATCGGAGCGGAAATTCAAAAATTGCTTGAAGAAGCGCTCATTTTTGAAAAAGAAAATAAAAATCTCAAAGAAAAGCTGGAAGTTACCGAAGAATTAAATAAAATATTTAAAGAAGAAGTAAAACCGCTTAAAAAAGAAAACAAACTTTTGAAAGACGATATCATTCGTATGGAAGAGAAAAACAAGTCTTTAAAAGAAAAAATAAACTCTCTTGAAGATGAAAAAGATAAACTGCAGGACGAGATATACCGTTTAAGAAGGCAGCTGCGTTAAAAATTTCAAAAATACTCTAAATAATGTAAAAGCATGCTTTAAAAAGACATGTTTTGATACAAATTTTATTAATTTGATATAATCTTTGGCAAAACTTTATAACTGTAAAACCGCGGAGATTCAAAATGCTTAAACAAATAATAAAAAGACTCTTTTTACTTAACGTGATTTTCATTTTTCTGATGACCGTCTACAGAATAATATTTACGTTTTATTACGCGCCTGCCGGTTTAGATGCTTACCGGGACGGGCTTGTTAAAGCTTTTATACTCGGCGTCAGATATGATGCGGCTGTTCTTGCCTATATCAATAGTTTTGCTGTTCTTGCTTTTATAATTTTTATTTTTAAGGGGAGCAAGAAAATATTTCTCGGTTTTATGAATAGTTTGAAATATTACTATACATTTTTTTTTGGCAGTGTTATTTTAATATTATGCGTTGATTTCGGTTTTTATTCGTATTTTCAGAACCACATAAATATTTTGATTTTCGGCGTTATCGAAGACGATACAAAAGCGCTTTTTTCGACGCTGGCCGAAAATTATCCGATTGTTCTTGTGGCGGCCGGATTCATAGCGGTTTTTGCTTTTGTATATTTTCTTTCCAAAAGAATCATCGAAAAAAATCTTGCCGGATTTGATTTGAAAAAAACAGGCGTCATAAATAAAATTTTAATTTCGCTGTGCTTAATAGCGCTGACTTTTATCACGGCAAGAGGCTCTTTCGGACTTTTCCCTCTCGGGACAGATAACGCCGAAGTTACAAATAACGTTTTTATAAATAAAGTTGCCATAAACGGAATTTTCACTTTTCAGGCCGCTCTTGAGGCCAGATCAAAAGAAAACAGAGGTATGGATTATGTGGCAAAAATGGGATATTCGTCCGATAATCCGTCAGCTATGTTTGCGGATTATCTTGATTGCGAAAGCGGTAAAATAGACGCCGGCAATCCTGAAAAATCTCTTGAAAGACATACCCCCTACAATAAAACTATAGAAGCCGTAAAGCCTAACGTTATTTTAATAGTAATGGAGTCGTTCGGCACGGATTTAATGCAGTATAACAGCCCTACTTTCAATGTACTCGGCGAGATGAAAAAACATCTTGACGAAGACATAGTTTTTTACCGTTTTATGCCCGGACATATGGGAACGATCGGCAGTCTTGAAGCCGTAATATCAAACATCCCCAGGCTTCCTTTATCGAAATATTTATGCCAGTCAAAATACGCCTACAATAAATATTTTTTCTCAGGACCTATGCCGTATAAAAATAAAAATTACGAAACTTTTTTTATGTACGGAGGCAACGCCGGCTGGAGAAATTCAGGCTCGTATATGCCGAATCTCGGGTTTGACACAATAATAGGCGAAAGCAGTATGTCAAAAGATTATGAAAGAAACCAGTGGGGAGTATACGACGAATATCTTTTTGACAATGTTTTTAAAACGCTTGAAAAAGACGGCGCCAGCAAATTTATTTATGTTCTTACAACATCAAACCATCCGCCGTATTCTCTTCCGAAAGGATATAAACCTCTTCCTCTTGAAATGACTGAAGATCTCAAAAACGCCGTTAGCGGCGATATGAAACTTTCGCAAATGAGATTTTTGACTTACCAGTACTCATGCCGCAAGGCCGCTGAATTTTTGACAAGAATTAAAAATTCAAAATATGCAGACAATACGATAGTCGCTATTACCGGAGACCATAATTTCTGGAATACTTTTTCATATCCGGTCGAAAGACAGCTTGATATGGTAAGCGTTCCTTTCTATTTGTATATTCCTGCAAAATTAAGACCCGATAAATCAAAAATAGATATGCAGGCGTGTGGTTCTCATAACGATATTATGCCGACTCTGTATGAACTTTCTCTTTCAAACGCTTCTTACTGGGCAACAGGAACAGATATGCTGTCAGATAAGGCTTCAAAACATACTGCATACAACGACTTAGGAATAATAATAAATAAGGACTGTGCCGTTCTATACGATTTTGCTTCAAATAAACAAAAATACTATAAGTGGAACGCAGCAAAGCCGAGAGAAATGGTTTTAACTGAACAGACCGCCGAACACGACGGCATGCTTAAGCACTATAAGTCCGGTGTGGCGATAGCCCAGTATATGCTTAAAAATGAAAATGCAAAGTTAAAATAAACTGTCCGGATAGTTGGTAATCAGACGTAAAAATTATATAATTAATATACAAAATGCCATCATCGTCTAGCGGTTTAGGACATCGCCCTCTCAAGGCGGAGATCACGGGTTCAAATCCCGTTGGTGGCATTTTAATTTTTATTAAAAATTTTGATTATTTTGTACTTACACGGGAGAAAATATGTTAGATATTAAATTGTTCAGAGATAATCTGGAATATGTGCAGAACGGCCTTAAGAAAAGGGGTTTTGAAACTAATTTTGAAACATTGATAAATCTGGATAACGACAGAAGAAAACTTATAGTCGAAATAGAACAGGCAAGGCTCAGAAGAAATACGGATTCAGAAAAAATAGGAAAACTTAAAAGAGAAGGAAAAGAACCGGAAGCTTCTCTTTTGGAAGAATTGGAACAGTTCAGGGTCAGAATTCAGGAAAGCGAAAGGTTTCTGCTTAATATTGAAAACCAGATTGAAGATATTTTGATGAGAATTCCGAATATACCGGACGACAGCGTGCCTCAGGGAAAAGATTCAAACGATAACGTCGTAGTAAGAACATCGGGAGATATTCCAAAATTTTCATTTAAGCCGAAACATCACTGGGAGATCGGTGAAAAACTCGGTATTCTTGATTTTGAAACTGCTTCAAAATTGTCAGGTTCGAGATTTGCCCTTTTGAAAAACGAAGGGTGCGCTCTTGAAAGAGCGATAATAAGTTTTTTTCTTGAAACGCATAAGCAGAGAGGGTACTGCGAAATAATGGCGCCTTATCTTGTAAATAAAGCTTCCATGAAAGGAACAGGACAGCTTCCTAAATTTGAAGAAGAACTTTTTAAATGCACGGAAGACGAACTTTATCTTATTCCTACCGCCGAAGTTTCTGTAACTAATATGCACAGAGACGACGTTATAGAGGAAGCCTCTCTTACAGAGAAATACGTTTCTTATTCCGCGTGTTTCAGAAGAGAAGCGGGTTCGTACGGAAAAGACACGAAAGGCCTTATAAGAAACCACCAGTTCAATAAGGTCGAACTTGTTAAATTCACAAAACCTGAAGATTCAATGGCCGAACTTGAAGCTTTGACTGCCGACGCGGAAAACGTATTACAGCTTTTAAAAATTCCATACAGAGTAATGTCGTTATGTTCCGGCGACATAGGATTCGGTTCGTCAAAAACTTATGACCTTGAAGCCTGGATGAGCGGAGAAGGAACTTACAGAGAAATCTCTTCGTGTTCCAATTTTAAAGATTTTCAGTCAAGAAGAATGAATATTAAGTTCAAAAGCAATACTTCCAAAAAGAGAGATTTTGTTCATACTCTAAACGGATCAGGCGTTGCCGTCGGAAGAACTTTTGCGACAATACTTGAAAACTGCCAGCAGGAAGACGGATCTGTCGTAATACCCGAAGTTTTAAGAAAATATACGGGATTTGACGTTATAAATCCGAAGAAAAAATAAAATTATTCAGCTTTGCTTTTAGGGAAAGACTGTTCAAAATATGACGGTTCGAGGGTGTCAATTCCTCTTTCGTATAAGTTATTGAACAGATATTTTGATATAGACTGCATAGTCAAAACGTCCGCCATTGCCCTGTGTTTTTCGGTTACTGTTATAGAAAGGGTATTTGCTATTTCTCCCAATTTATTTGAAGGAAACGAAAAATACTGTCTTGAAATCAAAAGAGTGTCAAGAAAATACATTTCGGGCGATTTTATTTTACTTTCCATTATTTCTTTTGAAATAAAATTTAAATCAAAAGACGCATTATGGCATACAAGCGTAAATCCTGCTATAAACTCGGCTATTTCTTTGGCTACTTCATAAAATTTAGGGCTGTTTTTTACCATATCGTCGGTTATTCCGTGTATCAGCGAGCAGGCCTCGGGAATCTGAATCTGCGGATTTATAAGCGAATTAAATGAAATCTCTTCGCCGTCTTTTATTTTAAGCATTGCCACTTCACATATTTTTGCGCCCTGGTTGACTGACAGTCCTGTTGTTTCTATGTCTAAAAAAACGATATTGTTCGGGTTATTAGTTCTCATTAAAATCCTTTTACATTTTCTCCGGAGCAGAAACTCCGAGCAGGTTTAAACCTTTTGTTATTACGGTTGAAACGGCTTTTAAAAGTTCTACTCTTGCTCTTGAAAGTTCGGGTTCAACGCCCAATACTCTGCATTTTTCATAAAATCTGTGATATATGTCGGCAGTTTCCGTCAAATAGGTCGTAAGATGATGCGGGCTCATTGTTTTTGAGCAAATTAAAAGAGTATCCTCAAACAAAGCGAGCTTTTTTATAAGATCGCGTTCTTCTTTTGAAGTTAAAAGATTGAAATCGGCCGTTTTTCCGCCGTCGTCTTTATATTCTTTAAAAATAGAATAACATCTTGCGTTTACGTACTGAACGTAAAATACGGGATTTTCGCTTGACTGTTTTTTTGCAAGTTCCAAATCAAATTCAAGCTGTGAATCCGGAGCTCTTAACAAAAAGAAAAATCTGCAGGCGTCTGTTCCGACTTCATCCAAAACTTCTTTAAGCGTTACAAACTCGCCGCTTCTTGTCGACATCGCAACGGGAACTCCGTTTCTTACGAGAGAAACAAGCTGGTATAAAATGACTTTTAAAGCTTCCGCAGGCTGTCCGAGCATTTGTATTGAGGCATTTATTCTTGCAACATATCCGTGATGGTCGGCGCCCCAGAGATTTATTACTTTTGTAAATTTTCTTTCATATTTATTTTTGTGGTATGCTATGTCAGAAGCAAGATAAGTATATCTTCCGTCCGATCTTTTCAAAACTCTGTCTTTATCATCGCCGTATTTTACGGAATTAAGCCACAAAGCGCCGTCCTGCTCGTAGGCAAAGCCTTTCTCCTTTAAAAAAGAGCACACTTTATCTACTTCCGTAAGGCCGGCATTATCCTTTTTTACGGCAATGGAAGATTCTGAAAACCAATTGTCAAAAGTAACCGCAAACCGGTTTAAATCGTCTTTTATTCCGTCTAGAATACGGGTGTGGGATTCTTCTCTAAAATCTATTTTGTCAAAAGATTTTCCTTCGTTTATCAAAGTCTGGGCGATATCTTTTATATAATCGCCTTTATAGCCGTCTTCAAGAAAAGGAATATCTTCCCCTTTTAACTGACGGTATCTTGTTTTAGTCGATTCTCCCAAGACATTCATTTGGTTGCCGACATCGTTAAGATAATACTCTTTAACAACATTATATCCGAGATGTTTTAAAATTCTGCCCAAACTGTCGCCTATGGCGGCGCCTCTTCCGTGTCCTATATGCAAAGGACCTGTAGGATTTGCGGATACGAATTCAACCATTATTTTTTCATTTTTTGACGTTTCCTGCTTTGCATAATTTTCTTTTTTTTCAAGAATTTTTGAAAGTTCTCCGTATAAAAAAGCGTCCGTAAAATGAAAATTTATAAAACCTGCGCCGGCTATTTCGATTGTTTTTATTTCCGAAGAAAATTCTTTTTGGAGCGTTTCTATAAGTTCCTGCGCTATAACTCTGGGATTTGTTTTAAGTTTTTTTGCTATAAGCATGGCTGCGTTTGAAGCAAGATCGGCATTTATGTTTTTAGGCGGTATTTCAACCGTAAAAGACACCTCTTCTTCAATGCCTTTTGATTTTGCAAAAGAGTTAACTGCAGATTTTAATTTTTCTTCTATATTAAATTTTAACATTAAATTGGTTTCCTTAAACGGCTATTTTAACATTTTTTAGTTTTTTTGTCTTTAATTATTGCCATTTTTCATAACGTATTTTTTCCGGTTCCCATCTCTGTTTTTCTTTCGGCTCTTCGGCTTTTTTGCCTATTACGACAAGAGAAAAAGGTTTTATGTTTTCAGGAAGATTCAAAAGTTCGGCAAAAGCCTGCACCCTTTCTTCTATAGGATAAATCCCGCACCATACGGATCCGTATCCTTTGGCGGTGGCTGCAAGAAGCATATTTTGCGTTGAAGCAGCGCAGTCCTGCTGCCAGTAATTTTTATACTGTTTTTCAATGTCGCAGCATACTATTATGCCAAGCGGAGCGTTTGCAAGCATCTGCGACGCTCTGTGTATCTGCATTATTTTAGAATGGGTTTCTTTATCTTTTATTACTATAAAATGCCACGGCCTTGTGTTCATTGCCGACGGACTGCTCATAGCGGCATGTAAAATATAGTCAAGATCCTGCTGCGGTATAGGGTCTGAAACATAATTTCTGCAGCTTTTTCTTTCAAATAAAATATCCATATTAAGCCCCTCACTTTCCGATACAAAATTTTGAAAATATCGTCGATAAAATATCGTCTGTAGCGTCAATTCCTAAAATTTCGTTTAAAATTTCAAGAGAATTTTTAGTTTCAAAAGCTACCAGTTCGTCGCTGTCTGCCTGAATAACGAGATCAAGAGTTTTTTCAAGAGATTCTTTAAAACGCAGCATTAAGTCGTATTGTCTTGCGTTTAAAAGCACCGTCGAGTCTGTTTCAAGATTTTCAATTCCGCATGCCGAATAAACCGGCTCGAGAATTTTATCTATATTGTTGTCGGCGACGCATGAATATGCAACCGTTTCTTTCGGACTGCAGAATTTTTTTACAGTGTCGGTCGATATTTTATTTTCGAGATCCGATTTGTTTAAAACTATAACTGTTTTATCAAGTTTTGAAGAAGCGAGTTCAAGAATAGTTTTGTCGTTATCGTCAAAATCCGAATTTGCGTCTATAATCCATAAAATCATGTCTGCGTTTTCTATAGAACTTTTACTTCTTTCCTGTCCGAGTTTTTCTATCATATCCGAACTGTGGTGCCTTATTCCGGCCGTGTCTATTATAGTAAAAGGGATTCCTTTGTAATCTATGGTTTCTTCTATTGTGTCGGTAGTCGTTCCGGCAATATCCGTCACGATTGCCCTGTTATATCCGAGTATAGAATTTAGAATCGATGATTTGCCGGCATTAGGTTTGCCTATTATGGCTATTTTTATACCTTCAATCAAAGCCTGCGCCGACGCGTAAGACTTAATTGTTTTTTCCGACAATGTTATTATTTTTTTCAGATTGTCCTCTTTTTCTTTTCTTGAAAGAAAATCAATGTCTTCATGAGGATAATCAAGAGAAACTTCAAGGTATGCGAAAAGATTTATAAGTTCGTCTTTAATTTCTTTTATTTTATTTGAAAGCGAACCTTTCAGCGTATTTAAAGACAGCTCAACCGACTTTTGGGTTTTGCTTTCTATGAGCGCATTTACGGCTTCAGCTTCCGTTAAATCCATTTTGCCGTTGATAAAGGCTCTGTAAGTAAATTCGCCTTTATCGGCTGTTCTAAATCCCTTTGAAAGAAGCAGTTTTATTATAGACTGTATTATTATATGATTCCCGTGGGTTGTGATTTCAATGACGTCTTCGCCTGTTACGGAATTTGGCGCCTGCATATAAGTTAAAATAACTTCGTCAAGTTGTTTTGTTCCGTCGCAGATATATCCGTGATGGACTGTTCTGTTTTTAATTTGAACCTGATCGTTTTTTTTGTCAAAAAAAACGGAAGACACCGTTTGAAAGGTGTCTTTGCCGCTGATTCTTATTATTGCCAGTGCAGATTTCCCTTTTGGAGTTGCAAGAGCAACTATAGTGTCTTCCTGTTTAAATAAATTCATTTTTTTTCGTTTGCGAGTTTTACTCCGACTTTTCTCATTATTCCTTCGCCTTCCGAAAATGTATCAAATCCGCCGATACTCTTAAGATAATTGTGAAGATATCTTCTTTCCTTTGCCGACATAGGATCAAATCTGTATATTTTTTTTGTTCTTTTTACGTATTCTACCGCTTTCTGGGCAAGCGTTTTCAATCTTTCCTGCTGTTTTGCCCTGTAATTTTCAGTGTCGAGATTTACTTTTACTCTTGTTCTTGGATTTGTATTTACTATAAGCTGTACGATATATTCAAGAGCGTCAAGTGACTGTCCGCCTTTTCCTATCAAAACTCCGCTGTTATCGGATGCTATTTCTGCCGAAACAGTATCTTCCTGATGCGAAGTTTTTACAGATGAAACGGTAAGCCCCATCATTGTTACTATGTCTTTTATTGTTGTTTCGACATTTTTGCATGATTCTTTAAAATCTATGGTGTCAAGGTTTTTCACTTCGCTTACGCCGTCTTTTAAAGTCAATAAAACTCTTGCCGGTTTAGAGCCCATAAGTCCGAATAATCCGGATGATCCTTCATCCAAAATTTTAATTTCAACTTCATCTTTTGTGCATTTGAGCAGTTTAAGTCCGGTGCTGATTGCTTCCGAAATATTTTTTCCGGTGCTTTCAAGTTCTTTTAATTTCATGGTTTTAATGTGCCCCCGCTTTTTTATCTTGTGTTAAGACGAAATATTGGACTATCATTGACACTACGCTGTTTGTGAGCCAGTAAATAACAAGCCCTGAAGGGAAACCCCAGAACATAAGAGTAAATACAACGGGCATTATGTACATCATTTTTCTCTGCATAGGATCGGATGTTGCCGAAGTCATCTTCTGCTGGAAGAACATTCCTATACCCATTATAAGAGGAAGCAGATTCAGGTTAAATCCGCCAAAATGCATTAAGCTGTCGCTTGCCGACAAATCTTTTACCCAGAAAATCCATTCGGCAAATCTTAGTTCATATGCGTTTCTCAATGTTGTAAACAGCGCCCAGAAAATAGGAAGCTGCAAAAGAAGAGGAAGGCATCCGCCGAGAGGATTTACTTTCTGCGTTTTGTAAAGATTCATCATTTCAACCTGAAGTCTTTTCGGATCATTTTTATATTTTGTCTGAAGATCTTTTATAAGAGGCTGGATTTTTTTCATTGCAGCCATTGCTTTATAACTTTTTAAAGTAAGAGGCAAAACAAGAATTTGTATTATGATGGTTAAAATTATAATAGACCACCCGTAATTGCCTGTCAGTCCGTGGAAGAAAAACAAGATGCTCATTGCAATTTTTCCGAGCCATCCGAAAAATCCGAAGTCGACTGATTTTTCAAGTCCCATATTAAAAGTTTTAAGATGCGAGTATGATTTAGGTCCTATAAAAAACTGCATTGAAAAACTCTGAACATTCTCATTTTGCTTTACGTTTGCCGACAATACAAGCATCGGAGGATGTTTTTTATCTAGTCTTGAAGCTTCAATATTTGAATAGTCAAGAGCGTTTGAAGGAATAAATGCGGCAAGGAAATATCTGTTGTCTATGGCAGTCCACTTATAGAGTTGCGCCTGATTTTTTTCTGTTTTTATTTTTTCAAGTTTGGCAGGCATTGCTGACGTATATCCGATTATTCTTGTTACCGAATCATTTTCTTTAAGTTCTTTTGTGTCTGTGCCGAGTCCCGGTCCCCACATTGTTTCTATCTCGGGGAGTTTTGCTTCCGGAGCAAGTTTTTCAAGCTTATAATCAAGTTTGTGCAGATATTCGGGAGATAGTTCAAAAGTTTTTGTTATTTTCCAATTTTCTCTTGAAGTATGAACAAAAACTATCTTATCTTTTGTTGATTCCGCTATTTTATAAATAGATCCCGGAAAAGTTCCCAGCACAGGGCTTGCCTGAGGAAGAACCAAATCAACCATAGTGCCGTTTTTTTCTTTTATGAACCAGTTTTTTACGCAGGCTCCTTTATTTGAAAAAACGATTTTATATTTTTCCGTTTCAACGGTTATATCCTGTTCTTTTATGTCATTTTCAATAACGGACTGCGTGCGGTTTTTTTCGGTTTCTTTTGTTAACAGATCTCCCATTTTTTTACCGGCAGAGGCTGTGTCTTTTGTTGCCGTTTCAATCTGCGGTTTTTGCTGCAACGGCGGCTGGTTAATGTTTTTTGGCATAAAAAGCATATACCATGCCATAATGAACAATGTTGAAAATACTACAAACATTACTGTGTTTTTTTGCATTTTTGACTCTCACATTTTAATTTTTCCGGAACCGGATCAAAACCGCCCTTATGAAAAGGGTGGCATTTCAACAGCCTCTTAAGGGAAAGGAAACTTCCCTTAAAAAAACCGAATTTTTCAATTGCTTCATAAGCATAAGCCGAACATGTAGGATAAAATCTGCATCTGGGAGGCGTAACCGAAGAAAACTTCCTGTATATACCTATTAGAAAAAGTGCACACTGTTTCATTTACTGCTCACTGTAAAAACCTGCATTTTTCAAAGAGTCTAGAACAGTTTGTTTAATCTTGCCGTACCCTGTCGATTTGATTTCTGGTTTTAGTATAAAAATTATATCTAAACCCGGTGTCAGCTTATGTTTGTTTGTTCTGAAAATCTCTCTTAATCTTCTTTTTGCTTTATTTCGCTCTGCAGCAATTCCGACTTTTGCCGACGTAATAAGTCCCAGTCTTCTTATGTTATTGCCGTCTTTTCTGTTAAAAACTATAACTGTCAAAAATCCGGCAGGAATTTTTCTGCCTTTCCTCATAACATTTCTGAAGTCACGGTCAAGATGCAACCGTTCCCTGTAGCAAAAAGAAAAACCGCTGCTGCTTTTAAGCATTTTATGCTGAAATTGTCTTTCTGCCTTTTCTTCTTCTGGCGCTCAATACCTTTCTGCCGCCGGCGGTAGACATTCTTGCTCTGAATCCGATTTTCTTTTTTCTTCTTTCTTTGTTTGGTTGAAACGTTCTTTTTGTCATTTTATGTTCCTTTTGTTTATGAAAATAGCCCACTGATTATATCTAAATTAGAGCCGTTGAGTCAAATGAATTACTTGCGTTTTTTAGTTTTCTCGCGTTTTTTGATTTCAGCCCACTGCTTTATAATGTCTTTTTCGGTTTTTGCATTTGATTTGCCGAAAACATGAGGATGCCTTCTTATCAGTTTGGCATTCAGACATTTTAGTACGTCATTAATATCAAACCATCCGTTTTCTTTTGCTATCTGGGCATGAAAGACAACCTGCAGCAAAACGTCTCCGAGTTCTTCTTTTATATTTTCAATGTCGCCTTTTTTGACCGCTTCTTTAAGTTCTTTTGACTCTTCAAAAAGATATTTCATAAGACTGGAATTAGTCTGTTTTTTGTCCCAGGCGCAGCCGTCAGGGCCTCTTAATTTTTTGAAAATATCCGTTAATTTTGTAAAATCTTTATAGTTTTTCATTGTTTTTGTCCGGAGAAAATGATATATTTTTCGGACATTAAATTCAAATGCCGGATGCTTTAATCCGGTTTTGTCTTGTCGCCGAGGTGGTGGAATTGGCAGACACGCAGGTCTCAGAAGCCTGTTCCGAAAGGATTACGAGTTCAAATCTCGTCCTCGGCATTTTAAATTTTTTAAAACGGTTATTTAACGCTATGAACGATTATAAATTATATTCTGACTGTCTAAATTTTCCGCTTGATAAACCCTGCAAATACCAGAAAGATGACAATATGACATGCGGCAAGTGTCCGCACTACAGTCCGGTTTCAAAAAAAGATTCGTCAATAACAAAAATTTTAATAATTAAACTCGGTGCAATGGGCGATGTTTTAAGAACAACGTTTATTCTTGAAGGCCTTAAAGAAAAATATAAAAACATTCAAATAGACTGGCTTGTTGATAAAAGAAATTCAGAAGTTTTGCAGGGTAATTCATATATAAATAATATAGCGGTAAACGATTCAAAAGTTTTTGATTTTCTAACATCTCATAAATATGATTTTGCAGTAAATCTTGATTTGTCTCCCGAAAGTCTTTCTTTTACGGCTCTTTCTTTAGCAGATAATAAAATCGGATATACGCTTGACGATAAAAGAAATATAAAAACTTCAAATGCTTACGGCGCCGAGTGGCTTTTGACAAGCGCTTATGACGATCTTAAAAAAGCAAACACGAAAACGTACCAGCACTGGATGGCAAAAATCTCCGAAATCAAAGATATTCCTTATGAAATAATAGTCCCGATTTCAAAAGAAGCGCGCAGTAAAGCTTTGGCTTTTAAAAGCAGTATAAATTTTTCAAAAGGCAAAGTGATAGGAATAAATCCCGGAGCGGGAAAAAGATGGAAAATGAAAAAGTGGAATGTTGAAAAATACGTCGAACTTATAAAAATATTGTCCGCAAAGGGACATACGGTTCTTCTTTTGGGCGGCAAAGACGACGAAGATGAAATAAAAGAGATACTTTCTCATAAAATACCGGGGGTTTTCTCAACCGGCACAGATAATTCAGTTCAGGAATTTTTTGCCATGATTGATTTGTGCGATATAATAGTCTGCGGAGACACTATGGCTATGCATGCGGGGCTAGGACTTAAAAAAAATATAGTCGCGGTTTTCGGACCTACGTCATCTCATGAAATAGAATTGTATTCAAGAGGCGAAAAAATCACGGCCGAAGGATGCAACTGCTGTTACAGGCCCGAATGTCTGCACGATATTTCATGTATGGATAAAATAAAAGTTGAAACCGTTTTGAAAGCCGTTGAAAAATACATATAGGAGTTTCAAATGGATACTCTTGCCGTAATATGCACTTATAACGAAGCTACAAATATTGAAAAAGTAATTAACGATGTTTTAAGCTGCGGAGTAGAAGATATTAATGTGCTTGTCGCTGATGACGTATCGCCTGACGGAACTTACAAAATAGTAGATGAAATGGCAAAAAAAGACAAAAGAATAAATCTTCTTTTAAGAAAAGAAAAAAGAGGAAGAGGCTATGCCGGTATTGACGGCTTTAAATGGGCTCTGGCAAACGGCGCCAAATATATAGTCGAACTTGACGGAGACGGTTCTCACAATCCTAAATATATAAAAGATTTCAGACGCGAAATAGAAAACTGCGATGTTGTTATAGGTTCAAGATATGTAGCCGGCGGATCGGATACCCACAGAGATTTTTTAAGACAGACAATCAGTTGGTTTGCCAGAAATTATCTTAAAATAATTCTCGGCGTAAAAATATGCGACCCTACTTCCGGATACAGAATGTTCAAAAAAGAAACCGTCGGGCTTTTTATAGATAAGCTTAAAGCCGCCGATCCTTTTATAGTTACAGAAATGCTTTACCATACGAAAAAAACAAAAGCTCAAATAAAAGAATACCCGATCGAATTTCTTGAACGCGTTTCAGGTTCGTCAAAACTCGGAGCTTTGACTCTTTTTAAATATCTGTTGAAAGTTTTAAAACTGAGAATTACTGCCTGATTTTTTGCCGCAGTTTGACGATGTTTGCCGCTTTTTGTAGAATCTTAGAAATGAATATAACTGCAGATACAAAAATTATACCTATTTTCGGAAATCCGATAAGTCATTCTCTGTCTCCCCTTATTCAAAATGCCTGGTTAAAAGAAGAAAAAATAAATTATATTTATGCAGCTTTTTGCGTTGAAAATAAAGATTTGAAAAAAGCAATTGACGCTGTAAGAATATTTTCAATGCCGGGCGCAAACGTTACTGTCCCGCATAAAACGGCAATAATGAAATATCTGGACGCGATAGATAAATCTGCTGTTAAAATAGGAAGCATCAATACGATCGTAAACAAAAACGGAAAGCTTACCGGATACAATACCGATTGGAACGGCTTTTTTGAAGACTTGAAAGAAAATAAAATAAATATTAAAAATAAAACTGCTGTTGTAGTGGGGGCAGGCGGCGGAGCAAAAGCTGTTTTATACGCTTTGTCTTACGGCGGTATAAAAAAGATAATTGTAGCTTCAAAAACATATAAAACGGCAAAAGATATTTCAAAAAAATATAAAACAGCGCAGGCTGTCGAAATAGACAAAATGAACAGTTTTGATTTTTCAAACGCGGATATAGTAATAAATGCTTCAACCTGCGGCATGAAACCGTCGGATATTCTGCCTTTTAAAATAACAAATTGTAAAAAGACGCTTGCAATATATGATTTAATATACGGCAAAGAAACGCCTTTTAAAAAATTTGCCTCGGCAAATAAGCTGAAATATGTTTCAGGGCTTGGTATGCTTGTAAGGCAGGGGGCATTTGGATTTCAAATGTGGACAGGCAAAAAACCTGATATAAAAATTGCTTCGGAGCTTATAAAAAAATGACAATAGTTCTCGGTATTATAGTTTTAATTTTGGCTGCTGTTTTATTTTTAAGAAAAACAAAAAAACAAACGGTAATTTTTGATTCAAGCGCTCTTTCGGACTGCAGGATATCGGAATTTATAAACTGCAATCTTTTTGAAAAGATTATTATTCCGCTGTTTGTAATCAAAAATTTTGAAAAAAACAAAAATGTTAAACAGACGGTCGAAAAACTTAAACAAAATAAAAATGTTGAAATAATAAATAAAGATTACAGACATATCCAAAATGAAAATTTCAGAATAATAAAACTTGCCGCCGAAAAGAAAGCTAAAATAGTTACCGCAGATTTTGAGCTTAATAAAATGGCGCAGCTTAAAGGCGTAAAAGTTATAAATCTCAACGATATATATGAAAGTTTAAAGCCTGTTATTTTGCCGGGTTATAAAGTTTGCATTTTTCTTGTTAAAGAAGGCAAAGAACAAAATCAGGCGATAGGTTATCTTGACGACGGGTCAACCGTTGTAGTTGAAAACGCAAAAAAATTTATAGGATCCAAAAATACTGTAACAGTAACGTCTGTAATGCAGAGTTCAAATAATAAAATAGTATTTGCGAAAATAGAGGAAAAATAATGAAACTTGCTGCTGTAATCGTTGCAGGCGGCTCAGGTAAAAGATTCGGAGCAGCTAAGCCGAAACAATTTCTTATTTTAAATAAAAAACCGGTTTTTGAGTGGAGTATAAAAGCTTTTAAAAAACTAAAAGAGTGCGCAAGCATTATACTTGTTGTTCCTCAGGATAGAATTGAGGATATGCTGAAATATAAAAAGCAGTACGGTATAGAAATTGTTGCAGGCGGCAAAGAGAGATTTGATTCTGTTAAAAACGGATTGAAAGCCGTCGGCAATGATATTGATCTTGTTGCCGTTCATGATGCGGCAAGACCTTTAATAACGCCGGAAATAATAAAAAACGTAATGAAAGCGGCTTATGAAAACGGAGCCGCCATAGCGGCAGTAAATTCAAAAGATTCTGTGAAATTTTCAAAATCCGGAACTAAAATAACAAAATCTCTGGACAGAAAAAATATATGGTATGCGCAGACTCCTCAGATTTTTAAAAAAGAAATTATTGAAAAAGCGTATGCAGGCAGAATAAGCGCGTCAACTACCGATGATGCGCAGCTTGTAGAAAAAAAAGGCGTTAAATCAACGCTTGTTTTTGCAAGTTATGAAAATTTTAAAATAACGGAACAGACCGATTTTCTGCTGGCGCAGGCAATTTTGAAGAAAAGAGGCGCATAATGTTTATAGGTTTCGGATATGACGTTCACAGATTTAAAAAAGGCAGAAAGTTGTTTCTGGGCGGAGTTGAAATACCGTCAAAAAAAGGACTTGACGGACATAGCGACGCCGATGTTTTGATACACGCTTTGATGGACAGTCTTCTGGGAGCGGCCGGCGAAAACGACATAGGCCATTTTTTCCCGAATACCGATATGAAATATAAAAATATATCAAGCGTAAAACTCTTGGAAATTGTCGTAAAAACTTTAAATAAAAAGAAATTTAAAATAAATAACGTTGATATGACAATAATTGCAGAAGAACCGAAAATATATCCGTATATTGATAGTATGAAAGAAATACTGTCAAAAGTTTTGAGTATAAAAAAAGAAAGAATAGCCGTAAAAGCCACCACAAACGAGGGAATGGGTTTTATAGGAAGAGGCGAAGGAATATGCGCAATGGCCGTTGCGTCTTTGAAAGGAAAAAGCAAATGATAAAATTTCACAATACTCTTACAAACAAAAAAGAAGAATTTGTCCCGATTAACGAAAAAAAAGTAAAAATGTATATATGCGGAGTAACTCCGTATGACGTATGCCATCTCGGCCATGCCAGAGCTTACGTTACGTTTGACGTTATCAAAAGACATTTTATAAGAAGCGGTTATGAAGTAACGCATATTCAGAATTTTACTGATGTTGACGATAAAATTATAAACAGATCTGTTGAAAAAGGCATAAGTCCTTTGGAACTTGCCGAAACTTACATAAAAGATTATTTTTCGCAGATGGATAAACTTAACGTTTTGAGAGCTGATTATTATCCGCAGGTAACGCAGATGATACCGCAGATAATTTCTTTCATAGAAAAGCTTGTTCAAAAAGGATTTGCCTACGACGTTGACGGCGACATATATTTTGCCGTTGATAAATTTGCCGAATACGGAAAACTTTCAAAAAGAAAACTTGAAGATATGAAAGTAGGTGCAAGAGTTGAAGCCGATTCAAAAAAACAAAATCCTTACGATTTTATATTGTGGAAAAAAACAAAGCCCAACGAACCGCAGTCTGTTTCGTGGCAAAGCCCGTGGTCTAAAGGGCGTCCCGGCTGGCATATAGAATGTTCCGTTATGTCTACCGACAGACTTGGTGACACAATAGACATTCACGGCGGCGGACAGGATTTGATATTTCCTCACCATGAAAATGAAATAGCGCAAAGCGAAGCTTGTACGGGTCAACAGTTTTCAAGATATTGGATTCATAACGGGTTTGTAACGGTTAATAAAGAAAAAATGTCAAAATCGCTCGGTAATTTTTTTACATTGACCGATATTTTTAAACAGTTTGATCCGCGCGTAGTCAGATATTATCTTTTAACCCAGCATTACAGAACGCCGCTTGATTTTTCAAATGAAGCGCTCAATGTGGCTAAAACGACTTTGCAGGGGCTTGATGAAGCATATTCAAGACTTGTCGCAATCGTTAAAGAGTCAGATAAAAATATTACAGATGACAGGCTTTTGAAAATAGCGCAGAATGTTAAAAATGCGCTGGACGACGATTTTAATTTTGAAATAGCTCTTTCGTATTTGCACGAACTTAAAAATCTTATACTTAATAATCTTGCGGCAGACGCATCTTTCTTAAAACAGGCGAAATATTTGTTTGAAGATATATCACAAGAGGCGCTGGGAATAAAAGTTTTAAAACAGGAAATAAACTCGGAACTTGAAGAACTTTTAAATCAAAGAAATCTTGCAAGAAAAAATAAAGACTGGAAACAGGCGGATTTGTTCAGGGATAAGTTGGCGGAGCTCGGGTATAAGATTGTTGATAATAAAGACGGGTCGTCAACGTTAGTCAAAAAGATTTAGATTGAATTTTTTAGAAAAATATAAAAAAGCGGGTGGTTGACCCGCGGCAAGTTACTTTTTATCACGAGTCTAAAAAGTTCAGGACAAGCTAACAGATATAAAGCAATTGTGTTAGCTGTCAAAACAGATGATATGCGAGGCAGAGTGACGAAGTAATAGCGAGTCTATTACGAGGAAGTCTAACGAAGCAGAGCGCTGTTTGGGCGCTAACCCTTCGGGCTGCGTTACTTTTTGATAAATTTGCACATTTTGTTTGTAAAGTAGTGAAAACTACTCTCCTGCACAAAATATACAAATTTATTTTCAAAAATTTTAGCAGCACAAATGTTTTATATTTGTTAGATTGTGCTCAAAAAAGACCCAGAGCAGAGCATATTCCTTTATATTTTTTACGGCCGGCTCTGAACTTGAAAATTCCTTACGGAATAATGAAACGGAATTTTCTTCGGACAACAGAGCCTGAAAATTTATTGTTAATTTTCACCGTAAAAAATATTGCAGTCATAAACATGCTCCAATGCTCCAAAGACAAAGAAACAAAAAAATATATTGCAACTTGAAAATTGTTCGTTTCGCTCCAAACTTTAAAACCTTAAACGGCGATAAAGTTCGGTCATAAGCATGCTCTAATGCTCCAAAAACAAAACAATAAGAATTATATAGGGGAAATATGGATAAAATATTCGGAAGAAATGCGGTGCTTGAAGCGATAAAGTCGGGAAACAGAACGATAAATAAAATATTTATTTCAAAAACTGCGCACGGATCAAACGTAGGCGAAATTATAAAACTTGCAAGACAAAACGGAATACCGGTAAATAACGTGCCGCCTGAAAAACTTGATAAATTTGAAGATACTAATACTCAGGGAGTTGTTGCCGAAGTTTCAACTACCGATTACGTTGAGCTTTCCGATTTGATAAAAAGCGTAAAAGATAAAAAAAATGCGTTACTACTTCTTCTTGATTCAATAGAAGATCCTCATAATTTGGGAGCTATTATAAGAAACGCCGTTGCTTTCGGAGTTGACGGAGTTATAGTCCCGAAATGGCGTTCGGCGACTGTAAACGATACCGTTTCAAGAACGTCAGCCGGCGCAATAGAGCATATCAAAATAGCAAGAGTTACAAATTCCTCGCAGGCTATACTGGAACTTAAAGAAAAAGGGTTCTGGATTATAGGAGCCGAAAACGGCAACAAAAGCATACACGAAACCGATATTCCTTTTCCTGCTGTTTTAGTTGTAGGAAGTGAAGGTTTTGGACTTCACCAGAAAATAAAAGAAAAATGCGACGTTATAATCACGATACCGCAAAAAAATTCAATTTCGTCGCTGAATGTGTCGTGCGCGAGTGCGGTTATACTATACGAAATTTTTAGAAAGCAAAATATATAACACCGCAATATTTTGGCTGCAGTTTTTTAATTTTAAAGCTCATTTACCAATTGCTTACGCTTTTTTACGTAAACTTCACTTTAAAATTACTTCACTTCGCACAAAATCTTGCTAGTCTTAATTGAATTAAAAATGCCTAGATTAAAAATTTTGGATAAAACTATTAAAGCTTTGTTTGCAAAATCAGGGAATATATGTGCATTTCCTGATTGTGAACAGGTATTAATAACAGATGAAAATCAAGTAATAGGTGAAATTTGTCATATATATGACGCAAACAAGGGAGGCAGGTACAATTCAAAACAAACGGATGAAGATAGAAGAGATATATCTAATTTAATTTTATTCTGCCCAACTCATCATAAAATAACACATAATGTGGTTAAATATCCAGCTTCGAAATTGATTAATATAAAAAAAAGACATGAAAATAAAATGAGGCAACTTGGCATAAAATACAAGTTATCGGATAAAAATTTAAATTTATTAAAAAAAGAAATGGATTTATTTTGGTATAAATCAGAACAAATATCTAAAGATGATAAATTCTCTTCTGGATATAAAATGGGAATTAATTCAAAACAAGATTATTATGAATTATTTAAAGAACTCAATGAAATTATGGATAATAGAACTGACATGCTAAATGAAGCTTTAGGTTATTTTACTGAAGAAAATTTTAAAAAAATAAAACTATTGCTTGAGAAATATGGTGCTAATTTTGATAAGTTAGAAGAAATTCCTTATACAGAAAATAAGTTTATTAATCGTTATTGGGAATATTATGCGATTGGGATGCATAATATTACTGCGAGATTAAAAATAATTACTACTCAAATGTTTATACAATATCTAGAAACAATACTTAAACTTAATCCAAGAGATAAAAAATTAAGAGAAAAATTAAATTTTCAGAAAAGAGTATTTAAAAAACTCGTAAAATCGGCTTATTATATAGACTAAAAAATAATTAATTTTTCTTGGTCTCTATTTTACTTTCACTTTGTTGCAGTTTGAAAATTCTTCGTTTCATCTCAAACTTTGAAATTATAACGACAATTTTTATTTTAATTCGTTGTTTTTCAGGCTTTAAGTTTTCGTAATGAAATGAAGTGTTTTCAAAGTGAAGTTTACATAAAAGAAAGCGGAGCGGTTGGTAAATGAGCTTTGAAAATACAAAATTGAATAGAAAAATTAAAGCCGCTATAAAGTTTACTTAACGTATTTTTTGAAATTTAATAGGAATGTATTTATAAAACTCCACTTATCGGCAGTTTGTTTTTTTCTTAACTTAAATCCGTTTACTTTTCCTCTCATAAACTCGGCTTCGTTATGGTAATCGCTTGCAAAAGATGCTATATCAATATTTTTTAAGTCGCCGCTGTCGGGGAAATAAACGTAAATAAATATTTTATCTTCGGAAAGGCGTTCTATTTTTAAGGCTGTTGCAGATATTCTTAATCTGCATACTTCAAATAAATTTTTTACGGGATCAGGAAGTTTGCCGAATCTATCGGTCAGTTCGTTAATCAGCGGTTCTATTTCGGTAAAATCAGTTATATCGGATATTTTTCTGTAGAAAAGTATTCTTATATCTTCATCTTCAATATAAGTGTCAGGTATAAACGCTTCTATGTTCAAATCTATTTCCGTTGAAATTTGTTTTGTTTGTTCCTGCTCGTTTGAATTTGTATTTTTTATTTTTTTGCTTTCTTCTTCAAGAAGTTTGCTGAACATATCAAATCCTACGTCTCTTACAAAACCGTGCTGTTTTGAACTTAAAATGCTGCCTGCTCCCCTGATTTCCAAATCTTTCAGAGCAAGTTTATATCCGGAGCCTAGATCGCTGAATTCTTTCATTGCTTCAAGCCTTTTAACGGCCTCGTCGCTGAGATTTAAATCTTTATAAAGAAGATAACAGTATGCTTTCTGTTTGTCTCTGCCGATACGGCCTCTTAGCTGGTGCAGCTGCGACAGTCCGAAATTTTCGGCATCTTCAATTATCATCGTGTTTACGCTCGGGATATCTATACCTGATTCTATTATTGTTGTCGCAAGAAGCACGTCGATTTCTTTATTTAAAAATTTCCACATGACTTTTTCTATTTCAGTTGATTTCATCTGTCCGTGTATTACGGCAAGTCTTGCGTCTTTTACGATTTTGGAAAGTTCAGCCGCTTTTGTGAGAATCGTTTCCACTCTGTTATAAACATAAAAAACCTGTCCGCCTCTTGATAATTCGGCTTCAATTACATGTTTAATAAGTTTTGTATCGTAAAGAGAAAGAGTAGTCTGAATCGGCTGTCTTCCGACAGGCTGCGTTTCTATAAGAGATAAATCGCGCAGACCGTACAGAGCGCCCGACAAAGTTCTCGGGATAGGGGTAGCAGATAGCATAAGAATATCTATGTCTTTTTTGAACATTTTTATTTTTTCTTTTTGTTTTACTCCAAATCTGTGTTCTTCGTCTATTACAAGAAGTCCGAGTTTTTTAAATTCAACGTCTTTCTGAAGAAGTCTGTGAGTTCCTATCACAACGTCGACGGTGCCGTTTTTGATTTCTTTTATGATTTCTTTCTGCTGTTTTGCAGTCTGAAATCTGCTGAGCATCGCTATTTTTGAAGGAAATGCCGACAGTCTTGCCATAAAAGTATTGTAATGCTGTTCGGCAAGAACCGTAGTCGGAACAAGCACTGCGACTTGTTTTGACTGGCATACTATTTTAAAGCATGCTCTTATCGCCACTTCCGTTTTGCCAAATCCAACGTCTCCGCAAACGAGTCTTTCCATAGGATACGGTTTTGCAAAATCGTTGTTTATATCTTCAATCGCTTTAAGCTGGTCGTCGGTTTCATCATAAACGAAAGAATCCGCAAGATCTTTTTCCCAGACAGAACTCTTAAACGGAATTCTCTGCGTTTTTGCGCGTTTAGCGTAAAGTTCAAGAAGTTCTTTTGCAAATTCAGAAGCGTTTTCACGGGCTCTTTGTTTTACGTTTTCCCAGGCGAACGTATCCATTGAATAGAGTTTCGGTTTTACGCCTTCTACTCCGACATATTTTTTTACTACTTTAAAATCGTCGGGAGGAACGTATAGCTTGTCTTCGTGTCTGTATTCTATGCAAAGATATTCGGATGTTTTATCGTCAACGGTTATTTTTGAAAGGCCTTTATATTTTCCGATTCCGTATTTTTCATGGACAACGTAATCGCCGGCGGATATTTCCCAGATTCCTTCAAGTCTTTTTCCGCTTTTAAATTTAGGGAAATTTATCTGCTTTCTTTTATATAAAAACTCTTTTGTTGAAAGCACGGCAAGTTTATTTTTTAGATAAAAACCCTGCCATAAAGGCAAAAGAACCATTGCGGGCATATCGTCATACTGCCAGCCGTTATCGTAAAATATATTTATTATTCTTTCTTTTTCGGCTGTATTGGAACAGTATATTTTTATATCCACGTTTTGGTTTTTGAGCATTTTGAGAAGATCGAGAAAATATTTTATATCGCCCTGAAAGCCCTGAAAACCGGCATAATCGTAATGAACGGCGTTTTTAGCAAGAGGTGAATTTATTATAAGATTAAATTTTCCATAATCTTTGTGAGGCTCTCCGTCAAAGTACACATGGGCTCCGCTCGGGATTTCTTCGGCTATAACCGAAGCTTCTTTTCCGCTTATGCGCGGAATAATATTTATTTCGTGAAGATATGTGTCGGACCGCTGCGAGATATAATCAAAAGTTTTGATCGTTTCTATCGCATCAAAATCAAAAGATATTCTTACCGGAAGTTCCGAATCACACGGCCATATGTCTACTATTTCACCTCTTACGGAGAACTGTCCCTTTTCTTCCACAAACCCGACTCTGGAATAACCGCCTTTTGAAAGAGAAGAGTTTAACGCGTTATGGTCCAAAGAATTGCCTGTTTTTAAAAGAAGGGAATCTGTCCTGAGGGCTTTCATTGATAAAACTTTTTGGTCAAGAGATTCGGGATCTGCTATTACGATCGTTTTTTTGCCGTTTGAAATTTTCGAAAGCGTAATTATCCTTTCCTGTTCGTTATCGCCGGCAAAAGACAGGACTTGTATATTTTTGCCGTCAAGAAAAGTGCGTACGTCTTGCGTCAAATTATCCAAATCGTCATCGTTTGTAACGGCAAGCAGGAAATTTAAATTATTATCAGCGAAATATGCAGCCAAAAAATGGGCTTTTGATGCGGAATTGATTCCGGAAACGTAAATTTTTTCCATCCGCTAAATTATACATTATTTTGAAAGGCGGTTTTTAGCGCATAAAAAAAGACTGCCGTTTTTGAAACGGCAGTCTTTTGTATTACTGAAAAAATTATCCGAGTATCTTTTTAAGATCCTGTTCCGGAGTGCTTATCGGAGTTATGTTGAATTTTTCAACAAGAACTTTCAGCACGTTCGGCGAAACAAAAGCAGGAAGAGTAGGTCCCAGATAAATATTTTTTATGCCAAGATGCAAAAGGGTAAGAAGAATACATACAGCTTTTTGTTCATACCATGATAATACAAGAGATAAAGGCAGTTCGTTCACGGAACATTTGAAAGCTTCCGCCAAAGCTACTGCGACTTTAATTGCGCTGTAGGCATCGTTACATTGGCCCATATCCAGTATCCTCGGGAAATCGCCTATTTTGCCAAGATCAAGGTCGTTAAATCTGTATTTTCCGCAGGCAAGCGTAAGTATAAGCGTATCTTTCGGAGTCTGTTTTACAAATTCCGTGTAATAATTTCTTCCCGGTTTTGCTCCGTCACATCCGCCGACCAAAAAGAAATGTTTTACCGCTCCGGCTTTTACCGCTTCTATTATTTTGCCGGCAACTGAAAGAACCGTTCCATGTCCGAAACCCGTAGTAACTTCTTTTCCGCCGTTGATACCGGTCATAACGGTATCTTCTTTATATCCGCCCAGTTCAAGCGCTTTTTTTATGACAGGCGTAAAATCTTTATTTTCGCCTATATGCGAAGTTCCCGGATATGAAACTACTTCAGTTGTAAAAACTCTGTCTGAATAAGTTTCTTTAGGAGGCATCAAACAGTTTGTGGTAAAAAGCACTGCGCCCGGAATATTATCAAATTCTTTTTTCTGGTTCTGCCATGCAGTTCCGAAATTGCCTTTAAGATGCGAATAAGCTTTTAATTTAGGATAGGCGTGGGCAGGAAGCATTTCCCCGTGCGTATAAATGTTAATTCCTTTTCCTTTTGTCTGTTCCAAAAGAATATGAAGATCTTTTAAATCGTGGCCCGTAACTACAATGAAAGGGCCTTTTTCTATCGTAAGAGGAACAGTTGTCGGGACAGGTGTTCCGTATGTTGCCGTATTTGCCTTATCCAAAAGCTCCATACATTTTAAATTGATTTTCCCGACTTCAAAAACTACGGGAAGCAGTTCATCGCCGGTTTCATAATTCGCCAGTGCGGAAAGCGCTTTATAAAAATAAGAGTTTATTTCGTCATCGGTATATCCGAGAACCATTGCATGATAAGCATAAGCGCCTACGCCTTTAAGTCCGAAAAGAATAAGAGACTTAAGAGAACGGATATCTTCGTTCGGGTTGTCCCATACTTCTTTTTTGATATCAAAATTCATATCGCTTGAACAGCCGCATCCGCATGCCGAACAGCCTGAAGAAAGTTTTTCTTTTTCAAATTTTGCTTCTGCTATAAGTTTTTTTATAGTTGCTTCGTTAAAGTTTACGTTTGTAATCGTTGTAAAAAGGCCTGAAATCATAACTTTATCGGCGGATTTGCCCGGTTTTTTCCCTTCAGCCGCCACGGCAAGTTCTACTAAAGCCTGAGTAAGTTCATCTTGAATATTTGCTACGTTTGCCGGTTTTCCGCATACACCGGCCTGACCTTTACATCCTACCGATCCTGCTGTTTGTTCACATTGAAAACAAAACATCTGATTCATTTTAAAATCCTCCTTAGTTTAATATCTTTCCGTCTGTTGAAATTGTAACAACCTGCCAGGGAATAAATTTTCCGCTGTTTTGCAGAGCTGTTTTTGCCGCAAATTCTATTCCTCCGCAGCAGGGTACTTCCATGCGGACAATAGTAAGACTCTTAACGTTGTTATTGGCTAAAATATCAGTAAGTTTTTCGGTATAATCGCCATCGTCCAGTTTCGGGCATCCTATTACTACAGCTTTATTTTTTCTGAATAGTTCGTGAAATTGAGTGTAGGTGAAAGCCGCGCAGTCAGCCGCGACTACAAGATCCGTTCCGTTAAAAAACGGAGCGGAAACCGGAACAAGTTTAATTTGTACGGGCCACTGGTAAAAATCTTTTTCATTGTCTTTTGATTTTTTAAAAACCGGAGCGCTTCCGGGACAGCCGCACGGCTGTTTTTCTTTTTTTTGTTTTTCCGATTTGTTTTTTATGACGGCTTCTTCGTTATAAGCGGCAGCTTCTCGTTCGACAAAAGATATTGCTCCCGTGGGGCATGCCGGCAGGCAGTCTCCCAATCCGTCGCAGTAATCATCGCGCATTAACTGCGCTTTTCCGTCAACCATTCCTATTGCGCCTTCATGGCAGGCTTGGACGCATAATCCGCAGCCGTTGCATTTGGACCGGTCGATTTTAATGATTTTTCTTATCATTTTATACCTCCTATATTACAATATATTTAATTTGATTACATCTGCTTTCTTGCTTTTGCGTAATAATTATAATAAAATCACTTTTGTAAGTATGTTGTTTTTACAACAAAATAAAAATTCTAAATTTATGAAAGAATATATTGAAGTTTTAAAAAAAGTTTCTCTTTTTAACAGAATCAAAGATAATGAATTATCTGCTATACTGTCATGCCTTTCGGCAAGAGAGTTTTCCTATAAAAAAGATGATTATATCTGGGATATAGACGACAAAATTACCGAGGTCGGAATAGTTTTATCGGGAAGCGTAAATATAATAAAAGAAGATTACTGGGGCAACCGTTCAATAATATCAAAAGCCGAAAGCGGCAAAGTATTCGGAGAAGCTTTTTCCTGCTCTGAAACAGGCAAGCTTCCGGTAAGCGTTGTCGCGTGTGAAAATACAAAGATCCTTTTTGTAAATTACAAAAAAATTATAACGGTCTGTTCAAGCAGCTGCAAGTTTCATTCTTATCTTATAGACAATATGGTGAAAATTCTTGCAAATAATAATTTGAAACTTTTGCGTAAAATGGAACATCTGGTAAAAAGAAACACGCGTGAAAAAATCCTTTCCTTTTTGTCGGAGCAGGCCGAACAGGCAAAAAATGATTCTTTTGAAATTCCTTTTGACAGGCAGGAACTTGCCGATTATTTATGCGTCGACAGAAGCGCAATGTCAAACGAACTGTCAAAACTTAAAGATGAGAAAATACTGGAATTTCATAAAAATAAGTTTACTTTATTATCAGACAAAAAATAACATAAACAAAAAACTCCGTTATAAAAAACTTTATACTATTTAATTATTTTGCTTTAATATCTGCCATGTTTTCAAAAATTATTAAAAAATTTATCAAAAGATACAAATGCCGTGCCGGATACGGAGAATTTCTTAATATAGCGATTCCTCTTATTATCTCGACAGGTTTGACTTCCGTTCAGCAGTTTATAAACAGAATGTTTTTGTCGTGGCATTCTCAGGTTGAACTGGCGGCGTCTCTTCCGGCAGGTCTTTTAAATTTTACGATAATGGGTTTATTTATAGGGACTATAAGCTACGTTGATGTTTTTGTCGCCCAGTATTACGGGAAAGAAGATTATTCAAAAATAGGTCCGGCAGTATGGCAGGCCGTTTATATGTCTTT
The DNA here is from genome assembly GCA_963666965.1 of Endomicrobiaceae bacterium. Lineage (GTDB taxonomy): Bacteria > Elusimicrobiota > Endomicrobiia > Endomicrobiales > Endomicrobiaceae > Proruminimicrobium. The sequence continues at coordinate 163,042 of OY762939.1, read as the reverse complement.
TATAGGAGCGTTTATTCTTTTTATTCTTTCTTTTTTCTCAGGTCCTATATTTACGCTTATAGGACATGATCCTGAAATTATGAAGTATGAAATAATTTATTTTCAGTTTTTATGTTACGGTGCTTTTCCGGTAATAGCGTCAACAGCGTTTGCAGGTTTTTACGCAGGGCAGGGAAAAACTAAAGTGATAGTTCTCGTAAATCTTGCCGCGATAGTTTTTAACGTAATTTTTGATTATATATTTATATTCGGAAAATTCGGATTTGCGTCAATGGGAATAAAAGGAGCCGGCATCGCTACGCTTATCTCATCTTTTATTATGCTGTTTATATATGTCTTGTTGATACTGAGAAAAAATAATGCAATGCTTTTTAATACAAAGATATTCAATCTTGATTTTGAATTTATGAATAGGCTTTTCAAATACGGATTTGCCAACGGAGTCCAGCTTTTCTTTGATATATTCGGATGGACTTTTTTTATATTTATGATAGGCAAAATAGGAATAACTGCTCTTACAGCCACTACCATTCTTATCAATATCAATATGCTTGTTTTCATGCCTCTTATAGGCCTTGGCATAACGACTGCGATTATGGTCGGACAGAATCTCGGCAGAAATAATGTTTTTCTTGCCGAGCGCAGCGTTTATTCAGGATTTCACATAGCTTTGCTCCACAGCTGTCTTGTTATTTTAACATACGTTTTTTTCATGGATTATCTTGTATATTTTTTTGTGGAAGGTTATACGGGAACGGTTATAGCGGAATTAAAGCCTGTAATAAACAATCTGCTTGTATTTCTCATAATATATGCTTTTTGCGATCCAGTTTGCTTTATTGTTTCATTTGCAATAAAAGGAGCTGGGGACACCGCTTTTGTAATGAAAACTCTTATTTTGTCGGCACTCGGAATAGTCGTAATTCCGTTATATCTTTTAAATTCAGTATTCAATATACATAATGTTTATCTATATTGGAGCATAATGCTTTCATACAGCGTTACGATAACCGTAATTTTTGTTTTAAGATATTACGGCGGAAAATGGAAAAACATGCGCGTTATAGAAATGAATCAGTAAAGATGTTTTTTATTGAAATGGTTTGCGGCAGCAAAAAAACATACAGTGTATAAAAAGTCAAAAGCAGCAGCCGATAACATATAAAAAGTTATTTGCGATTTTATGCCGAAAATAATCAGCGATAAGATTAAAATAATTTCAAAACAAACAGAAACCGCGTTTAAATTGAATTTAATTTTCTTATTAAAAATAATCAGAAAAACAATCCATATTAAAACAGCCGATATAAAAATAATAAATTCAATTTTTGGCATTTTTGCCAAAAGCGCGGAATTTTCATAAAAAATAAAAAAAGCCGTTACGGCAAGCAGATATTGTTTTAAAAATTTAAAAGCTTTCGGATATTCGAAATATTTTGATTTTATATTGGAAATTATAAAGAAAACAAGATAAAACCAGACCAGACCTTTTATAAAAAAAAGATATGCTCCGGCGTTTAAATTTATATTTTTTAAAATGAGCGCCGCCGCCATAACAGGGATAAGGCGCAGGGCAAGAGAATTTTTTAAAAGAAAAAATAAATTATAAATTTTCTTTTATCCTTTTTATCAAATCTTCCAAAACCTCTTCGCTGACAGGCGTTTTTCCTTTGATTACGCCAAGATCAGTTAAAACTATCGATTTCGGATTGACGCCTTTTGATTCAAGCGCTTTTTTTGCGCAGCAGACTTTGCATCCGTCAAGCGCGATGCTTTCCGAGATTTTTGCATTATTTACAGTCGCGCCTATTTCGACCGATAATTTTGCAATCGATTCCATATCGGAAAAACCTGATTCTTTAAGTTTTTTTGAAATTTCATAAGTGAGCATTCCGGCATTTGAACCGCATGCGCACGGGAAAAAAAGTTTTTGTTTCATTTGTCCTCCTCAATACTTATGGCAGCAAAATATTATACTAACTGACCGGCATTGTCAATACCGTATTTGAAGAAATCATTGGAATTTGATATATTTTCATAGTAAATTAAATTTGTGCTAAGAAGGTGTTTTTATGTGCGGAATAGTCGGATACATCGGTTCAAAAAATTCTGCAGAAGTCATATACAACGGTCTTGAAAAACTAGAATACCGCGGATATGATTCTGCAGGTATTGCGGTAATATCAAAAAATGAAATACTGACAAGAAGAAGCGTCGGAAAATTAAAAAATCTAAAAGCAAATCTTGAAACTAATCCTATTTCCGGAAATAACGGAATAGGTCATACGAGATGGGCTACCCACGGTAAACCCTGCGAAGAAAATGCTCATCCGCATACCGACTGCAGCGGAAAAATCGTAGTAGTTCATAACGGCATAATAGAAAACTACGTCTCAATAAAAAAGCAGCTTATTTCCGAAGGACATATTTTTAAATCGGAAACAGATACGGAAGTAATAGCCCACTTAATAGAAAAATATTATAAAAAAGACGTTTTGGAAGCCGTTAAATCCGCTTTGAAAGAAGTCCGCGGAGCTTATGCTCTTGCCGTTATATGCGCCGATGAGCCTGAGAAACTTATAGTTGCACGTTATGATGCTCCTCTTGTAGTTGCAAAAGGTAAAGACGAAAATTATATAGCGTCGGACGTATCGGCTCTTTTAAATTACGTCAGAGATTTCATTTTTCTTGAAAACGGAGATATCTGCGAAATACAAAAAGATTCAATAAAAATATTTAACGGCGGCAAAGAAGTAAAAAGAGAAACCCAAAAAATATTATGGAACGCAGTACAAGCCGAAAAAGCCGGATATAAGCATTTTATGCTTAAAGAAATTTATGAGCAGCCTCAGACTATTTTGGATACTTTTAGAGGACGACTTTCTTCGGAACAAAATACCGTTCTTCTTGACGGCATAAATATTACGAAAGATTATTTAAAAGAAATTTCAAAAATATATATCATAGCATGCGGAACTTCTTATCATGCCGGGCTTACGGCAAAATTTGTTTTGGAAAGCCTTGCGATGATACCGACCGAAGTTGATATAGCCTCTGAATTCAGATACAGAGATCATGTAATAAACGAAAAAACGCTTGTAATATTTATTTCTCAGTCCGGAGAAACGGCAGATACGCTTGCCGCGTTAAGACTGGCAAAGCAAAGAGGTTCAAAAACTCTTGCAATATGCAATGTTGTAGGTTCAAGCATAAGCAGAGAAGCCGATAACGTTTTGTATACGCACTGCGGACCAGAAATAGGAGTTGCGTCAACAAAAGCTTTTACGGGTCAGCTTACGGTTTTATACTTAATTGCTCTTGATTTTGCGACTAAACTTGATACGATTTCAAAAGATAAGCTTGAAACGCTTGTGAAATATTTGTGGGATCTTCCCGTAAAGGTTACGGAATGCCTCAAACAGGCCGGCGCGATAGAAAAAATAGCAAAAGAATTTCACGCAAAAAAGCAATTTATATATCTTGCAAGAAATTTAAATTATCCGATAGCCCTTGAGGGCGCTTTGAAATTAAAAGAAATTTCTTATATTTATGCCGAAGGCTATGCCGCAGGCGAGATGAAACACGGGCCTATCGCTTTGATAGACGAAACGATGCCGGTCATGGTTATAGCTACAAAGAGCAAAATTTACGAAAAAGTTTTAAGCAATATTGAAGAAGCAAAAGCAAGAGGAGCAAAAATAATAGCGATTGTAAACGCCGATGATAAAGAAATCGCAAAAAAAGCGGATTACAGAATAGAAGTTCCTGAAACGGACGAGATTTTCTCGCCTGTAATAAATGTTATTCCTTTACAGCTTTTTGCTTATTATGTTTCAACGATGCGCGGCTGCGACGTTGACCAGCCGAGAAATCTTGCAAAGTCGGTAACTGTAGAATGAATCCTAAAATAGCCATAATAGATTACGGCATGGGCAATTTAAGAAGCGTTTCAAAAGCGCTTGAGCTTTGCGGCGCCGATGTAGAAATAATAACTGAAGCAAAACAGCTTGAAAATTATAATGCGGTTGTTCTGCCGGGAGTAGGTTCTTTTGCTCCGGCGATTGAAATATTAAAAGAAAAAAAATTCGATAAAGCAGTGAAAAAACATATAGATGCAGGAAAAATGTTTCTCGGAATTTGTCTCGGGTTTCAACTCTTATTTACCAAAAGCTATGAAGAAGGCGAACATAAAGGGCTTGATATAATAAAAGGAACTGTTAAAAAATTTAAATCTTCAAAAGCAAAAAAACTGATAATTCCGCATATGTGCTGGAACCGCATAAAAATAACAAAAAATCCGTATGCAAAAGATATGTATGGTAAAATAAAAAACGAAACGTATTTTTATTTTGTGCATTCGTATTACTGCTGTCCCGACGATAAAAAAGTTATAGCGACTTATACTGATTACGGTTCGGATTTCTGTTCCTCTGTAGCGGTAAAAAATATATGGGCATGCCAGTTTCATCCGGAAAAGAGTTCAACTGACGGGCTTATGCTTCTTAAAAATTTTGTTAAAAAGGTTAAATCAGATGCCATCGGCAATTAGAGTAATACCGTGTCTTGACGTTAATGCGGGAAGAGTGGTTAAAGGAACCAACTTCATAGATCTGCGTGACGCAGGAGATCCGGTAGAAATAGCAAAAAGATACAACAAAGAAGGTGCCGACGAACTTGTTTTTCTTGACATCACGGCTTCTTCCGATAAACGCGATATTACGTTTGAAGTGGTAAGACAGACTGCAGAACAGGTTTTTATACCGCTTACGGTAGGCGGCGGAATAAGAACGGTTGACGATATGAGAAAACTTTTAAAAGCAGGCGCAGATAAAATATCAATAAATACTTCTGCTGTTGAAAATCCGCAGTTGATATCAAGCGGAAGCAAAAAATTTGGAAGCCAGTGCATAGTAGTAGCCATAGATGCAAAAAGAGACGGCAAAAGCTGGTCTGTTTACACGCACGGCGGAAGAACTAAAAAAAATCTTGACGTTATAGAATGGGCAAAAATAGTAGTAAAACTGGGAGCAGGCGAAATACTTCTTACAAGTATGGATAAAGACGGAACAAAAGACGGATATGATTTGGAACTGATGCAAAAAGTTACAAATGCCGTTAATGTGCCTGTTATAGCTTCCGGCGGAGCCGGGAAAAAAGAACATTTTGTCGATGTATGCAATAAAGGGGCATCGGCAGTGCTTGCCGCCTCTCTTTTCCATTTCAAAGAACTTTCAATTTCAGATTTAAAAAAATACATGAGAAAAAATAATATCGAAGTAAGATAGGATATAAAAACCGTCCGTATTATTAAAATTTGAAAAAATAATATAACGTGTTTTTTTAATTAAAAAAGCTTATAAATTGAATCTATTTTTTGTATAATTAGAAAATATCAGATATTGAAGGGAGTTTTTGATGAAGATATCAAAGAAAGACGTTGATTATGTTGCGGCTCTTGCAAGACTTGAGTTTGAACAAAAAGAAGAAGAAAAACTGACGGAACAGCTTGCTTCTATTCTCGGTTATGTCGATAAAATTAAGGAAGTCGACACTGCCAAAATTGAGCCGACAAGCCACGGGTTTTCAGGCGAAAATGTTTGGCGGGAAGATACCGTTGTTAAAAGCAGCGAACAAACTATAGAATCGATTTTTAAAAATGCACCCGCTAAAGACGGCATGTTTTTTAAAGTTGAAAAAGTTATGGATATTGAAGACTAAAACATAAAATCAAAAAGGCTAAAAAATGAACGAAATAATTAAAATGACCGCAACTGAACTTGCACAAAAAATAAAAACAAAGCAGTTAAAAAGCGCGGAAGTCGTGCAGGCTTTTATACAAAGAGCAAAAGAAACTGATTCTAAAATAAAAGCGTATATGGAAATAACGGAAGAATACGCTATGGCGCAGGCTAAAGCCAGCGACGAAAAAATCGCTTCAGGTAAAGCAACGGGCGCTTTGGAAGGCGTTCCTATAGCTATTAAAGATAATATACTAATAAAAGATTTAAAAATGACGGCCTCTTCAAAGATACTTGAAAATTATATTGCCCCTTACGATGCGACAGTCATAGAAAAATTAAAAAATTCAGGAGCCGTATTTGTAGGCAAAACAAATCTTGATGAATTTGCGATGGGGTCCTCAACTGAAAATTCGGCTTTCTTTACTACAAAAAATCCGTGGGATACCGACCGTATTCCGGGCGGTTCTTCAGGCGGAAGTGCATCGGCGGTAGGCGCGATGACCGCTCCTCTGGCGCTCGGCACAGATACGGGCGGCTCAATCAGACAGCCGGCAAGCTGCTGCGGAATTGTAGGCGTAAAACCAACTTACGGAAGAGTCAGCAGATTCGGAGCAGTCGCTTTTGCTTCTTCTCTTGACCAGATAGGGCCTATGTCAAAAACAGTTGAAGATTCGGCGCTTCTTTTAAACGTTATAGCCGGTTATGATAAAAAAGATTCAACTTCAATAAACAAAGATGTTGGGGACTATGTTAAAAATATAAATAAAGATTTGAAAGGTTTAAAAATAGGACTTCCGAAAGAATATTTTATAGACGGACTTGATGCAGACGTTAAAAAATCTATAGATGAAACTATCAAAATTTATAAAAATCTCGGATGCGAGATCGTTGAAATATCGCTTCCTCACACTGATTATGCAATAGCCGTTTACTACATAATATGCTGCAGCGAAGCTTCGGCAAACCTTGCAAGATACGATGGAGTAAGATACGGATTTAGAGCACAATGCGATAATTTATTGGATGAATATAAAAAATCAAGAGGGCAGGGTTTTGGTCCTGAAGTTAAAAGAAGAATAATGCTCGGGACATATGCATTATCTGCCGGTTATTACGACGCATATTACGGCAAAGCGCAGAAAGTAAGAACTTTAATCAAACAGGATTTTGAAAAAGCGTACGAAAAAGTTGATATTATAATGACGCCTTCGGCTCCGACTCCGGCTTTTAAAATAGGCGAAAAAAGCTCAGATCCGCTTCAGATGTATTTATCCGATATTTTTACGATATCATGCAATTTAGCCGGCGTTGCCGGAATGTCTGTGCCGTGCGGATTTTCAAAAGAAGGTATTCCGTTGGGAATGCAGCTTTTGTCTAAATATTTTGATGAAGAAAAAATGTTTAATGTCGCCTATAAATATCAGCAGGCGACTGATTTTCACAAACAATTTCCGAGGATATAATTATGAACGCTAAATATGAAGCAGTTATAGGACTTGAAGTTCATTCGCAGATAAAAACCGATACAAAAGTTTTCTGCAATTGCTCAACGGATTTTCATTCCCAGCCTAATACGAATATTTGCCCGGTATGTACGGGCCAGCCCGGAGTTTTACCTGTATTAAATAAAAAAGCAGTTGAGTTACTAGTTAAAACAGGTCTTGCTTTGGAATGCAGAATAAACAAAAAATCGGTTTTTGCCAGAAAACAGTATTTTTATCCAGACCTTCCGAAAAACTACCAGATATCGCAGTATGATCTTCCTTTTGCGGAGCACGGCAAATTGAATATATCCGTTGACGGCGGCGTAAAAACAATAGGCATAACAAGAATTCATCTTGAAGAAGACGCAGGCAAACTTGTTCACGATATAGGAATGAAAAAACTTGATTATTCGCTTGCTGATTATAACAGAACCGGCATTCCTCTTATGGAAATAGTTTCAGAGCCGGATATGAGAACTCCGCAGGATGCGGCAGCTTATCTTACGGCTTTAAAAAGCCTTATAGAATATCTTGAAACGTCAGACTGCAATATGGAAGAAGGAAAATTCAGATGCGACGCAAACGTCAGCATAAGGCCGGTCGGGCAGAAAGAATTCGGAACAAAAGCAGAATTAAAAAATATGAATACGATTTCAGGAGTTGAAGAAGCTTTAGTTTATGAAATCCAAAGACAGATAGAAGTTGTTGAAAACGGCGGTAAAATAGTTCAGGAAACAAGAACTTGGGATCCCGACGAAAAAGTTACAAAATCAATGCGTTCAAAAGAAAACGCGCATGATTACAGATATTTTCCCGATCCTGATTTGGTTCCTGTAATTTTAGACGATGATTTTATTAATAAAATAAAAAAAGATATTCCGGAACTTCCTGAAAAAAGAAAACAAAGACTGATTTCAGAATGCGGATTATCGCAATACGATGCAAATGTTATTATCTCGGATAAAGCGCTTGCCGATTATTATGAAACTGCCCTTGAGACGGCTTCCAAACAGGCTGACAATTCAGGAAAACAGATAGCAAACTGGATCACAACGGAACTTCTCGGCAAACTTAACAGCGCAAAACTTACTATAAAAGAATCTCCGGTAAAAGCCGAAAATCTCGGTACGCTTGTCGCTTTGATAATAAAAGGAACTATTTCCGGCAAAATTGCGAAAATGGTTTTTGAAGATATGTTTAACGACGGAAAAGATCCTGACACTGTTATAAAAGAAAAAGGACTTGTCCAAATTTCGGATGAAGGCGCGATAGTTGCTATATGTAAAGAGGCTGTTGCGGAAAGTCCGAAAATAGTTGAGGAATATAAAGCCGGCAAAGAAAGAGCGATCGGCGCTATAGTCGGATTGGTTATGAAGAAATCAAAAGGAAAAGCTAATCCGCAGATGGTAAATAAGATTTTAATAGACTTATTAAAATCTTAATATTTCGGCCGCATTATTTTGGCTGCGATTTTCAAGTTTTATGTGTTTTTTTACTTTTGTATAATTCAGCTTGAAAATTGTTTGTTTTACTCAAAATTTTTAAGTCTTTAAATGCAATTTGCAAATAAGTTTTTAATTTTAGATATATACAGAGGAGAAAGTATGATACTGATTTTGGATTTCGGTTCGCAGTATACCCAGCTTATAGCAAGAAGAATAAGAGAAGCGCAAGTTTATTGCGAAATATATCCAGGCACAAAAAATATAAATGAAATATCGCATATAAAAGACGTTAAAGGCATAATTCTTTCAGGCGGACATGCCAGTGTCTATGAAAAAGGAGCTCCGTGGCCTTGTGACGACGTCTGGAAAACGGGAGTTCCGATCCTTGGAATATGTTACGGGATGCAGCTGATAGCCGAAAATTTCGGCGGGAAAGTTCATCCTTCAAAAAATAGAGAATTCGGTTTTGCAGATATAACCGTAAAAGGAAAAAATCTTCTTTTTGACGGGCTTGATAAGAAAATGCCTGTATGGATGAGTCACGGAGACAAACTTTCAAAAATTCCCAAAGGATTTATAAATATAGCAGGTTCTAAAAATTGTCCTCAGGCGGCGATAGCCGATTCAAAAAACAATATTTACGGAGTCCAATTTCATCCCGAAGTAAAACATTCTCCATTCGGCAAAAAAATTCTTGATAATTTCTTGTTTAAAATATGTAATCTGAAAAAAGACTGGACTATGAAGTCTTATATAAAAGACGAAATAGTAAGAATAAAAAAACAAGTCGGAAACAGTAAAGTTTTGTGCGCTTTGTCCGGCGGAGTTGATTCGTCAGTAGCTGCCATAATGCTTTACAGAGCCATAGGCAACAAACTTATCTGCGTTTATGTCGACCACGGTTTGCAAAAACTTGGAGAAACTGAAAGAGTAAAAAAAGTGTTTGGACCTAAATTCGGTAAAAATTTAATAATAGTTGATGCAAAAAAAATATTTTTGAAGAAACTTAACGGTGTAACAGATCCTGAACAAAAAAGAAAAATTATAGGACATACGTTTATAGAAGTTTTTGACCGTGAAGCAAAAAAACTAAAAGGAATAGATTTTTTATTGCAAGGCACAATCTATCCGGATATTATTGAAAGCGCAACGCACGGAGCAGGCGTAACTATAAAGAGCCATCACAATGTAGGCGGTCTTCCCGAGAAAATGAAAATGAAGCTTGTTGAGCCTTTGAAATCTTTATTTAAAGATGAAGTGAGACTTTTGGGAAGGGAACTTAAAATACCTGCCGAAATAATAGACAGGCAGCCTTTCCCGGGCCCGGGCCTTGCAGTAAGAACGTTAGGCGAAATAACCGAAGAAAAATTAAGAATAGTCAAAGAAGCCGACGCTATAGTTGACGAAGAAATAAGAAAGGCCGGTTTATATGAAAAAATATGGCAGTCGTTTGCCGTGATACTTCCCGTAAAAACAGTAGGAGTAATGGGAGATAAAAGAACTTATGAGCATGTTATAGTAGTAAGAGCCGTAAATTCCGAAGACGCTATGACAGCTGACTGGGTCAAACTTCCTTATGATATTCTCGGCAGAATTTCGAGCAGAATAATTAACGAAGTAAGAGGCGCCAACAGAGTAGTTTATGATATTTCACAGAAACCGCCTTCAACTATAGAATGGGAATAATTTATACAAATTGAGCAAAAAGGGGTTAAGACATGCAAAAAGCGTTTTTGTTTTCAGCCGTATTTTTTGTATTGGTTTTTAATGCCGTAAAAGCGCAGGCGGAAGATATTGCGGCGCAGCATGAACAAATTATTCAAAATTCACAGCAGGAATCAGTTATTACAGAAAGTTCTCCGGAAACTGCAGTTGAAACGTCAGTTGCCAATGAAGATAAGGCTTCATGCGAGGAAACAAAAGCCGTAAAGCCCGAAGAAAAAAAACAATGCGATAAAAGTGCGGATGGTAAAATTCATCCTTTTATAAGAATGGATATGGGTTTTACTTATGCAAGTTTCTCTTATAAAAACGCTTCTTTAGGCGAATTTCAGGGAATGTATGATTTGGGAGCAGGCATAGAATACAAAAGAGGAAGATTTGAACTGAATTATCAGGCGCGCCAGTCTATAAGCAATCCCATATCTGCTGTTTTCGGACTCGGCATTACGGAGGTAAGCATGAACAGCATTATGCTTAATGCTTACTATGATTTTGTAAAAAGTAAATCTTTTGCAATGTATATAGGAGCGGGAGCCGGCGGTAATTTTTGGAATTTAACCACTCATGATTCTATTCTTCATCAGGATCAAAGCTACAGCGGCACATCTTTTGCAGGAGCCGGATATTTCGGAATGATTATAGGATTATTTGCAGGTTTAGGAATGGATCTGGGACTTGATTATTATTTTGTAAATGATTTGAAAATGAATACGATAATGCCTAAAATAGGACTCAGATATACTTTTTAATTTATAAATAAAAAAACGGTTGTTTTTGTTTAGAAAAATAGAAATACGGAAGAGTAATTACACTCTTCCGTATTTCTTTATTGTTTATTAAACTTAATTACTTTGTTTCTCCGCACAGAGCAAGTATTTTATTCCATTTTGCGTCAACGCTTGCCTGCATTGATTCTATTATGCCTGCATTTTCAGGTTTAAACAAATGTTTAAATCTGTTCTGGAGCTTCAAGAATTCTGTAATAGGTTTCTTTTCGCCTCTAGGTCTTAAAGTGAGTTTGTAAACGCCGTTTACAACTTCAAAGCAAGGCCACAAACATGTATCAACAGCAAGTCTTGCAAGTTCCATCGTATCTTCAGGTTTATATCCCCAGCCGAGTCTGCATGGCTGCAATACGTTTATAAATGAAGGACCGTCTGTATCAAGTGCTTTCTGAACTTTTGTTGTGTAGTCGTTCCAGTTTCCGATTATTGCCTGAGCAACATACGGTATATTGTGTGCAACCATTATTGCGGTCAAATCTTTTCTGAACTGTTCTTTTCCCTGTTTTACTTTTCCTGCAGGAGCTGTTGTTGTACTTGCTCCTTTCGGAGTTGCGCCGCTTCTCTGAATACCGGTATTCATGTATGCTTCATTATTGTAGCAAACATAAAGCATTCTGTGTCCTCTTTCCATTGCGCCTGAAAGAGACTGAAGTCCAATATCATAAGTTCCGCCGTCGCCGCCGAATGCTATGAAACGGATATCGTCATTTATTTTTCCCTGTTTTTTCAAGCTTACGTATGCAGCTTCAATTCCGCTTGCCGTTGCAGCCGAGTTTTCAAAAGCGCTGTGAAAAAAAGGAGTTTTCCATGCTGAATAAGGAAATACTGTCGTTGAAACTTCCAAACATCCCGTTGCGCTTACTACTACTACAGGTTTATCGCCTGCAGCAATAAGCGTCTGCCTTGCGACCGCGCCTGCTCCGCAACCGGCGCAAAGACGGTGTCCGCCTGTCAATCTTTCGGCATTTTTACTTAATTCTTTTAGATTTGCCATTTTATATCTCCTAAAACTATTTTATTCTTACGTTAATGTATTCGACTGTTTTTGACGGAGCAATTTCGCCTTTTGCGATTTTTCCGAGTTTTGAGTAAACTTCCGCAATATGTTCAGTGGAAATTTCTCTTCCGCCTAATCCGTAAACATAGTTTTCGGATTTTATATTAAGTCCGTTTGCAAAAAGAGCTGAAACAACATCAAGATAAACAGGTGCAAATGTGCCGGAACATGAATCTGATCTGTCAAGAACGGCAAAAGCTTTTACTTTTGACAAGTCTTTTGCTATCTCATCTGCAGGGAAAGGTCTGTATACTCTTATTTTTATAAGACCAGCCTTAATTCCTTTTTCTCTTAATTCATCTATAACAAATTTAGTTGTTCCTGCGGCAGATCCTATCGTTACGATTGCAACTTCCGCATCATCCATTTTATATTTTTCATAAAACCCGTATTCTCTTCCGAATTTATTTTTGAATTCCTGTGCTACATCAAGAACGATTTTCTTTGCGTTTCTCATTCCTTCTGCAAGCTGCCATCTGTGTTCGAAATAATAATCCTGAAGTTCGATTGCACCTAAAGTAAAAGGTTTTTTATAATCAAGCAAAGCTCTTTCAGGTTTGAATTCTCCTACGAATTCTTTTACGTCTTCATCAGGATAAACTTCTACTACTTCCATACAGTGCGATATAATAAATCCGTCTGTAGTGACCATTGTCGGAAGTTTTGCTTTTTCCGCTATTTTTACGGCTTGTATCATATTGTCATATGCTTCCTGTGAGTTTTCCGAGTAAATCTGAACCCAGCCTGCATCTCTTGCACCCATCGTGTCTGATTGATCGCCGTGAATGTTAATAGGAGCCGATAAAGCTCTGTTGACTTCCGCCATAACGATAGGAAGTCTGAGACCTGCTGCTATATAGAGCATTTCCCACATAAGAGCAAACCCCTGAGACGATGTTCCGGTCATTGCTCTTGCGCCTGCAACAGATGCCGCTATTGTTGCTGACATTGCCGAATGTTCGCTTTCAACCGCGACGTATTCGGTGGGGACTCTTCCGTCAGCTACGAACTGCGAAAAAATCTGTACTATTTCCGTTGCGGGAGTAATAGGATAAGCTGCGACAACGTCAGGAGAAATTTGTCTCATGGCTTCGGCCATGACTTCGTTGCCGGTCTTGGCTACGATTTTTCCCTTAGGATATATTGCTTTTACCATTTATTTTTACCTCATTTAAAATTTGTTATTTCTTTTCAACTTCCATTGTTATTGCCTGAACTTTTACAGGACATTCTTTGGAGCATATTCCGCAGCCTTTGCAGAAATCGTAATCTATGCCCGTAACAACCGTAGTTTTCTTTGGATCCGGAGCTATTTTAATCGCTGAATCAGGACAGTATATCCAGCAAGACAAACAGTGGATACATTTATCTTTGTTCCATACAGGTCTCATTGATCTCCAAGAGCCTGTTTTAAAATCCTGTGCTGTGCCGCCTTCCAAAATGCCGCCTGCAGGAAGTTCTGCTGCTGTTAATTTTTTTTCTTCTTTTTTCACGATATATACCTCAAATTAAGAATTTTTAACTTCGTCAAAAGCTCTTTTTATGCAAGCGATGTTGCCGTCAATTACCTGCGGTTTATGACGGAATTTTACTTCAAGTTTCTTTTTTGTGTCTTCCAAAACGCCGTTAATGTCAAGCGTTCCGATAACTTTTACCAACGCGCCGAGCATTGGAGTATTAGGAATATTCATTCCTATTGTTTCCTGAGCTATCTGGCTTGCGTTTACGACGAAAACCTGCGATTTGTTTATTCCGAGCGTTTTTGCGATTTCTTCTGATGAAAAAGATGTGTTAACGATGACTTTTCCTTCCGGACCTATACCTTCAACTACGTTTACAGTTTCCATAAGAGTAGGATCAAGGATTACAACGAAATTAGGATCTGTGATGCCGGAGTGGATAGTAATAGGCTTATCGCTTATTCTGTTGAAAGATTGAACGGGTGCGCCCATTCTTTCAGGACCGTATTCAGGGAAAGCCTGAATATATTTTCCGGTTGCAAGTACAGCTTCTCCAAACAGCAACGCCGCAGTTTTAGCACCCTGACCGCCGCGACCATGCCAACGAACTTCAATCATGTTTTTGCTCCTTTATATATTTTAACTACTATTTTAGAAAGGGTTATATTCGCAAGAAAAAAACACACAAAAAACAGCGAAAAAAGAAATCCGCTGCAAGCCGTAATTACTAAGTCCAAAATTATATCACTTTTTGATATTTTTGGCAAATGCAAAGCATTGTTTAAAACAGCCGTGAAAGTTTGCGCTGAGTTTAAGAATTTTAATCAAATGTTTTGAAGACATTGTTTAAAAAAAGCAAAAAAAGTATAATATTGCGCAAATGTTTATTGGGGGAAGCAAAAAATGATTATAACATTGAAACATAAAGCAACAAGAGCAGAAGAAAAAAAAGTTGTCGATAAGATTAAAAAACTCGGATATCTGCCGCATATATCAAGAGGCGTTGATATTACAATTATAGGTATGATCGGAGAGTTTGCCGAAAAATATAAAGAAAATTTTGAATCAATGGAAGAAGTTGACCATATAAGCGAAATAGAAAAACCTTATAAGCTTGCTTCAAGACAGTTTAGAAAAGAAAATACAGTAATTAAACTTCCTTACGGAATAGAAATCGGTTCAAAACAGGTTCCGATTATGGGCGGGCCATGCGCCATAGAAAGCAAAAATGTTTTGCTTGAAATAGGAAAAATAGTTAAGGATGCCGGCGGAACTATCTTGAGAGGCGGTGCGTTTAAACCGAGATCTTCTCCGTATACGTTTCAGGGGCTCGGCGAAAAAGGATTGAAATATATACAGGAAGTCGGCAAAAAACTAAAAATGCCTACTATAAGCGAAGCCATGTCGGTTGAGCAAGTTCCTCTTATAAGCAAATATTGCGACATAGTCCAGATAGGGGCAAGAAACGTTCAAAATTACGATTTGCTTAAAGCCTGCGGAAAACAAAAAAAACCTGTTCTTCTAAAGAGAGGAATGGCAACGACCATAAAAGAACTTCTTCTTTCTGCAGAATATATTTTGGCACAGGGCAATTATGACGTTATGCTTTGCGAAAGAGGAATAAGAACTTTTGAAGATTCTACAAGATTTACTCTTGATCTTAACGCAATACCTGTAATGAAAAAACTTACGCATCTTCCCGTTGTTCTTGACCCTTCGCACGGTATAGGAATAAGGGAACATGTGCCGACTATGGCCAAAGCGTGTTTGGCTGTCGGCGCGGATGCTTTAATACTTGAAATACATCCGAGACCTGAAGAGGCATTGTCTGACGGGCCTCAAAGTTTGTTGCCTGATCAGTATAACAAGCTTATGTCTGAACTTAAAGTTTTGGCAAAAGCCGTAGAAAGAGAAATCTGATGCAGAAAGTTGCAATACTCGGCGTAGGTCTTATGGGCGGTTCTTTAGGAATGGCATTGAGAAATGTCATAAAAAATAAAGAGCGCAAGTATTTCGTTTTGGGTATAGGAAGAGACGCAAACAATCTTAAAATTGCCAAAAAAAACGGCGCCGTTGACGATTATTCAACCGATATCGGAAAAATAAAAGACAGCGACGTTGTTTTTATTTGTTATCCGGTTGATATGATAGTTGAAACTTATAAAACTGTTTCAAAAATAGTTTCGCAAAAAGCGGTCATAACAGATATAGGCAGCATAAAATCGGCAGTTGAAGTAAAGATAAATGACTTCCGCAAAAAAGATCCGTCAATGCCGCTGTTTGTCGGATGCCACCCTATGGCCGGAAATGAAAAAAACGGAATTGTTTATGCTCAAAAAGATCTTTATAAAAACGCAAACGTGATTATCACAAATAACAAAGATAAAAATATATCTAAAATATGGAATGATATAGGATGCAATACTATTTATATGACCGCCGCAGAACACGATGAGTTTGCGGCTTTTACAAGCCATCTCCCGCACATAATAGCTTTTAATTTTTATAAAATGTTCACAGACAAGAGCTTGAAAGACAAAAGAATAAAAAATATTACAGGCGGCTCATTTAACAGCATAACAAGAGTCGCAAAATCTTCGCCTGATATGTGGCTGCCGATATTTCAGGGAAACAGAAAGAACCTTATAAAAATAACAGACAGTTTTTGCAAAGAACTTAAAAAGTTTATAAAAACTCTGGACAATAAAAAAAACCTTCAGAAAATTTTAAAAAAGAGCGTCAGTGATGAAAATAAGTAAAGTAAACAAACTTGAGGGGATTATTACCGTCCCGGCTGATAAATCTATTACACACAGAGCCGTTATGCTCTCATCGCTTGCCGACGGCATATCTGAAATTGATAATTATTTGGACAGCGCAGACTGTATTTCAACAATGAATGCCTTTAAATCAATGGGCGTAAATATAGTTAAAGAGGACAAACGACTGATAATAAAAGGCGCAGGGCTGAGAGGTTTAAAAAAACCGCAAGCCGATATAGATGCCGGTAATTCCGGAACGACAACAAGGCTTTTGGCCGGAGTTCTTTGCGGACAAAATTTCAGTTCAACTGTTTTCGGAGATGCAAGTTTGTCTTTAAGGCCTATGAAAAGAGTTATAGAGCCTTTGAGGTTTATGGGAGCAGATATAAAAGCAAAAGATGATAATTATCTTCCTATGACGATAAATTCATCCGGAAAATTAAACTCTATAGAATATATAAGCAAAGTGGCAAGCGCTCAGGTAAAATCCTGTGTTTTATTTGCCGGTTTATATGCTGAGGGTATAACAAAATTTACCGAGCCGGAAAAATCAAGAGATCATACGGAAAAAATGCTCGAGGCTTACGGAGCCGACATTAAAGTTTCAGGATTGACGGTAAGCGTTAAAAGATGTGAAAAATTATATGCCCAAAATATAAAAATTCCTTCTGATATTTCATCTGCCGCTTTTTTTATGGCAGCCGGATGTATAGTCGAAAATTCTAAAATAACTATAAAAGAAGTAAACATAAACAAAACTCGCGCAGGAATAATATGCATTTTAAAAAAAATGGGCGCAAAAGTAACTATACAAAATATAAAAGATGTTTCAGGCGAAGAAGTTGCTGATATAGAAGTTTTAAGTTCATCGTTAAAGGCTGTTAATATAAATGAAGAAATAATGCCTTCGCTTATAGATGAAATACCCATAATAGCATTGTGCGCCACTCAGGCCGAAGGAACCACTGTTATATCAGGTGCGAAAGAATTGAGAGTTAAAGAAAGCGACAGAATAAAAACAGTGGCAAGCCAGCTTTTAAAGATGGGAGCCGATATCAAAGAAACTGAAGACGGGCTTGTAATAAAAGGCAAAACAAAACTTAGAGGCGCCGAAGTAGACAGTTTTAAAGACCACAGAATTGCCATGATGCTTTCAATTGCAGGGCTTATCTCCGAAGGACATACTGTTATAAAAGATTCTGACTGTGTCAATATATCTTTCGCAAATTTCTATGAAATTTTAAAAAGCATATGCAGATAAAACATAAAAGCGGTTGTTTATTTTATCCCGGAAGATTTCTTTTCAAAATGATGTTTTTGATAGTTTTCAGATGTAAATCTGAAGGAAAAGAAAATATTCCACAAGATACCGGAGTGATAATCGCTCCCAATCATATCAGTTTTTTTGATCCTCCGCTTACGGGCAGTTTTATGGGGCGCGATTTATATTTTATGGCTAAACAGGAATTGTTTGATGTGCCCGTGCTTGGTTTTTTGATAAAAAGAACAAATGCTTTTCCGGTTAAAAGAGGAATGCAGGATATGTCGGCTTTCAGAAATGTTTTTTCGCTGCTTGAAAATAAGAAAGCTCTTTTGATGTTTCCGGAAGGCACCAGATCAAAAACGGGAAGTATCGGCAAAGCAAGACCGGGAGTCGGAATGGTGGCCTGTACGGCTCAGGTTCCGGTTGTTCCCGTAAAAATCGTCAACACCGATAATATGAAAAAATTTAAAAGTGTCAGCATTAAGTACGGCAAACCTATTTATCCTCCTAAAATTTATTCGAAAGACGATTATCTTTCTTTTTCGCAGAAAATTTTGGATGAAATTAAAAAATTATGAAAAATAAAATAAAAATTGCAAAAAGTTCCGGTTTTTGTTTTGGCGTAAAAAGAGCCATAGAGCTTGCCGAAAAAGTAGCGGAAAAAAACGGCAAAGTATATACGTTCGGCCCGTTGATACATAATCCTCAGGAAGTAAAAAGGCTTGCCGCCGAAGGAATAAAAGTAGTAGAAGATTACTCTAAAATAAAGACGGGTATTATTGTTTTAAGGACGCACGGCATAGAGCAGGAAATACATGAAAAATTGTCCAAAAGAAAAAATATAAAAGTAATAGACGCCACTTGCCCTTTTGTTAAAAGAGCCCAGGAAATAGTAAAAAAACTCAGCGGCATAAGCGACCAGATAGTTATCGTCGGAGAAAAAACGCATCCGGAGGTCATAGCTCTTGTTTCTTACGGGAAAGGCAGATGCGTTGTTGTTGAAGATAAAAAAGACGTAAAAAAAATAAAGAAAACGCCTGTGATACATATCGTAAGCCAGACAACCCAAAGCCCGAAACAGTTTGCCAGCATAGTTGAGCTTATTGCCAAAATTTCAAAAGTTAAGATTTACAATACTATATGCAGAGCTACTTTTGACAGACAGGGTTCAGCCGAAAAACTTGCGAAATTGGTTGATATTATGATAGTAATAGGCGGTAAAAATTCGGGTAATACAAGGCGCCTGTATCAGATATGTTCTCAAAAAGTAAAGACATACCATATTGAAAATGTTGAAGAAATAAAAAAATCTTGGTTTAATAGTAGCAATAAAGTCGGTATTACGGCAGGCGCGTCAACGCCTAACTGGATAATAGAAAATATAAAAAGGAGAATAGTGGATATTTGCGAGTCAGGTCGAAAAGATAATAAACAGGAGAAAAGACGTGAACAAAGAAAATAATAATTTAGATAAATTAACAGTATTTGAAGATGCCGGAGATCTCAGCATGGATGATTTGCTCGGCCCTGATGTAAAAATGAACAGAGGCGAAATAGTATCAGTAAAAATTGTTTCCGAAAACTCCGATGGTTTTCTTGTGGATCTCGGCATGAAATCGGACGGAATAATATTAAAGTCCGAATTTGCCGATATGCAGATTCCGAAAGAACTTAAAGTGGGAGCAGAAGTAAAAGTTTTTATAAAAAGGACATTTCCGAAGATAGAATTGTCTTACAGAGAAGTTATGGAAAAAGCCTCATGGGACAAAATTGAAGAATTATTCAAAAATAAAAAAACAGTTTCTGGAACAATAAAGAAAACGGTAAAAGGCGGTTTTATAGTTGATATAGGCGTAAATGCATTTTTGCATATATCGCAGGTTGATTCCAGTTTTGTTAAAGACGGCGAAAAATATGTAGGTAAAACTTATGAATTTGCAATAACAGAATTTGACAGAGGCGAGCGAAAGATAAATTTATCAAGAAGAAAACTTCTTGAAAATGAAAAGCTTGCCAAAAAAAAATCTGCGCTTGATTCTTTGGCCGAAGGACAGATTATAGACGGAGCAGTTACAAGAATAACAAGCTTCGGAGCATTTATAGACCTTGGCGGCATAGACGGTCTTTTGCATATAGGCGAACTTGCGTGGTATAAAGTAAAGAAAGTTGAAGATATTTTGAAAATCGGGCAGATAGTCAGAGTACAGATTATAAAGCTTGATAAAGAAAATGAGAAAATTTCACTGAGCATGAAACAGCTTGCGGCAAATCCATGGGATGTTGCCGGTGAAAAATATTTGGAAGGGCTTATAATAAAAGGAAAAGTCACGTCAGTAACGGCTTACGGCGCTTTTGTTGAATTAGAGCCAGGAGTCGAAGGCCTTTTGCATTCTTCAGAATATGCGTGGAATGACAGCGAAAACTTATTTAAAAAAGAAGTTGTTGCAGGCAATGAACTTGAAGTTAAAGTTATAGGATGTGATAAAATTTCAAAAAAGATTTCATTGTCTATTAAGAAAATGCATACAAATCCGTGGGAAGAAGCCGCCAGACACTACGCTCCCGGAACAAAAGTAAAAGGAATCGTAAAAAACATTACGCCTTTTGGAGCGTTTGTTAAACTGCCTGAAGGTATTGAAGGTTTGATTCACATAAGCAATTTTTCATGGACAAAAGGAGTTAAACATCCTGAAAATATCGTAAAAAAAGGTGATGAAGTTGAAGTTATGATTTTATCCGTAAATACTCAGAATGAAGAAATAGCTCTCTCATTGAAACATCTTACTCAGGATCCGTATAAAAAATATAAAATGGGAACGCCTGTAAAAGGTAAAGTTAAAAGGGCTCTTGAGTTCGGAGTATTTGTCGAAATAGAAGAAGGAATAGAAGCTTTACTTAAAAAAACAGAGCTTTCAATGGAAAATAAAACGCAGGAGCTTCCTAAAGAAGGAGAAGAAATAGAAGCTGCCGTAATAAAGACTGATATTAAAGAAAGAAAACTTGAAATATCGGTAAGAAAACTTGAAAAATCAATGGAAAGAGAATTGATCAAACAGTTTGCGTCAAATGACGAAAGACCTACACTCGGAGATATTCTGCAGCAAGAGGAATAATGATAGACTATTTCAGAGGGACATTAATTTCAAAAGAACTTAACGGTGCCGTTGTTGAAGTCAACGGTACCGGCTATGCTGTAAATATAACCGTAGCGACAAGCGCAAAACTTCCTCATGCCGGACAGGAAGTAAAATTTTATATAGTCGAAGCAACAGGTATGTATGGCGGCGTAATTTCTCATTACGGTTTTTTGTCAAAAGAAGAAAGAGAGATGTTCCTTCTTATAAAAGACGAAGTACCCGGAACCGGCGCAAAAAAAACTATGGAATATATGGATAAAATATCAAAATCTTTTGCCGATTTTAAAAATGCCGTTGTTTCAAAAGATATTTCAATGCTTTCAAGCGTTTTCGGTTTTACAAAAAAAACAGCAGAAAAACTTATAGCGGCTCTTAAAGATAAAATATCAGGCATTGCCGTAAATGATTCTGCAAAGTGGACCGGTGTTTCCGGTAATGAAAATGTATCGCAGGCAATAGCGGGTCTAATGGCTTTAGGGTATAAAGAGTTTCAGGCAAGAGAGGCTGTTTCAAAAATATTAAGAGATGATGAAAATAAATCTGTTGAGAACGTAATAATGGAAGCGCTAAAATATTTATAGGCGGACATATGGCAGAAGAACAAAATGATATCCTTGAGCATGAAGTGTCATCTGAAGAATCAAAGCTTGAGAATACTTTAAGACCTCAGTGTCTTGATGATTTTATTGGTCAGAATAAACTTAAAGATAATTTAAAAGTTTTTGTAGAAGCATCAAAAAAAAGAAATGAGCCTTTGGATCATTGTCTTTTTTATGCTCCTCCCGGTCTTGGCAAAACTACTCTTGCCCATATAATCGCAAAAGAGATGGGCGGAAATCTAAGGACTACATCAGGGCCTGTTTTGGAAAGAGTCGGAGATCTTGCGGCAATTTTAACAAACCTTTCTGAAGGCGATATTTTTTTCATCGATGAAATACACAGAATGAACCATCTTGTAGAAGAATCTCTTTATCCTGTGATGGAAGATTTTGAACTTGATATTATTATAGGACAAGGCCCTTCCGCAAAAACAATAAAACTGCCTGTTCCGAGATTTACTTTGGTGGGAGCGACTACAAGAGCAGGAATGCTTTCCAGTCCTTTGAGAGACAGGTTTGGAATAATAGAACATCTAAATTTTTATAATGAAGACGAGCTTGTTAAAATAGTTAAAAGATCCAGTATTATAATGAAAGTCGAAATAGATGAGGAAGGCGCTTTTGAAATAGCAAGGCGTTCCAGAGGAACTCCCAGAATAGTTAACAGGCTTTTAAGAAGAGTCAGGGATTTTGCCGAAATTAAAACCGAAGGCAAAATAAATAAACAGATAGCTGACGAAGCTCTTGCTGCTCTGGGTGTTGATAAGGCAGGTCTTGATAAAATGGACAGGCTGCTTCTTTCAACAATGATGGAAAAATTTGACGGCGGTCCGGTTGGTATAGATACTATAGCCGTTTCAATATCCGAAGATGCCGATACGATATCGGACGTTTACGAGCCCTTTTTAATACAGTCAGGTTTTATTGCAAGAACGCCGCGGGGAAGAGTTGCGACGGAAGCCGCTTACAGGCATATGGGACTTGCTGTTCCTAAAAATAAACAAAAAGAGCTTTTTTAAAGATGGAAAATTTACTGCTTCATACATGTTGCGCGCCGTGTTCCGCATCGGCTATTGAGATTTTGTCTAAAGATTATAAAGTTACGTCGTTATGGTTTAATCCGAATATTTATCCGCAAAAAGAATATCAGTTAAGAAAAGATGCATGGAAAAATTATTGCAAATCAATAAATATAGATACGGAAGAAATTTCGGCAGAATGTTTTTCTGATGAAAAAAGTTATGATACTTTATGGCTTGATAAAGCCGTTAACTGTAAACAAGGAAGATGTTACTACTGCTACCAAACAAGGCTTGAACAAACAGTTCTTGCCGCAAAGAAAAAATCAATAAAATATTTCTCGACTACGCTTCTCTCAAGCCCGTATCAGCAGCATCAGACAATAAAAGAAATATCGGAATTTCTTGCAAAAAAATACGGAGTTGTTTTTGTATATATTGACCCGCGTGAAAAATTTTACGACGGAGTCAATTCGGTAAAAAAAGCAGGTTTTTACAGCCAGAAATACTGCGGCTGCAAACTCAGCGTAAGGTAATTTCATAATACTTCAAGGATAAAAGAAACAACGTCTTTGGAAACTGTTTTATTTGCGATTTTGAATTTATTTTTGGTAAGTTCGGATTCAATCGTATCGGATTTCAAATATTTCATCACGAAAAACCCTTTATTTGTTATATCATATTGATCGGGACCTTTGTATGATTTGAAAAGAGAGAAAAAGGTTCTTTTTAAATATATGCCAAAGTCGTTTTTAACGTTTATATACGATAAAAAAACTTTTCCGTCCTTATCAATAATCTTTTTTATAAAAGTGTAAATTTCTTTTCGCTTATTGCCGTTTTGGGCAAGATTTAAAATTTTTGAACATATAACAAGTTTATATTTTTTATTCACGGATGAATTTACTTTAATGTTGTCAACCGGTATCAAATTGCGTATAAAATAAAAACTTTCTTCGCATAAACCGCCGTCAAATGATATGTCGCATACGTTGTCATAATTATTCATGAAGTTTTCCAGCATTGCGGAATTTATTTTCGAAGTTTTTATCCATGATTTTGTCGCAATAACATCTGCCAGCCGCAGGATAGATAGAGAATCATCGTATTTCGCCTCCGGCTCAGGAATAAAGTTTCTTATTACAAAATTCTTAATTTTTGAGTGCAGTAAATTTAAATGATTTTTTAACGCCGAAATAAAATAAAAGTATATGCTCAGATATTTGCCGTAAAAACTTTCAAGATTAAGTTCTTTGCCGTTTCTGATTACGCAGTATACGAGCCCTATTAAAATATCTTCAGTCACATCGTTTTTGTCAAAAAATAAATTTGCATCGCCTTTTGTTTTTATCAGATGTTTGGCTTTTGAAAATTTTAAAACTCTGTGTACCGTCGGTATATTTTGGTCGTTCAGGTCATTGTTAAAAGCAATAATTGAATATTTTTTAATATTATCAATATCAGATACGGCACGGCAGATGATTTTATCGTTTTTGCGTATTAGAGGAGCCATGCTGTCGCTTATCACGGTAAATGTTTTATTTTCCGATTTTCTTATAAGTTTTTTTGCTATGTCTGAATATTTATTTTTAGTCATGAAGATTATTTTATAAAATCGGAAGAGTCAATATTATTATTTTTTACGGGCATGATAAAATATGCGATTATATATAATATTACCATCGGGAAAAAGCCGGTTACAAGAACAAAAAATACAAAAAGCAGGCGCAGAAAAGTTCTGTCTATATTGAAATAGTCGGCAAAGCCGGCTATTATTCCGGCTATTATTTTTTCTTTTGGATTACGTACAAGTTTTCTATCCATAAAACCTCCGGTTTCGTTCTGAGTAAATTATATCATTTTGACATAAAAAAACAACAAGCGTATTCTGATGCGCTTGTTGTTTTAATGTGGGTCAATGATTATTTCAATGCATTTTCGAAAGCATCTATTCCTTTCTGTATTTTTTCCATTGAAGTTGCATAAGAAAATCTTATGTACCCGGGAGCTCCGAATGCCGAACCCGGAACAACGGCTATTTTTGCCTGTTCAAGCAAATATGCCGCAAGATCGCTGTCTGTATTTATTGTTTTGCCGTTATATTGTTTTCCCAAAAGTTTTGAAATATTAGGAAACACATAAAAAGCTCCTTCAGGAGAAAGACAATTAACACCGTCTATTTTATTTAAACGTTCAACTATATAGTTTTTTCTTTTTTCAAACTCAACTCTCATCATTTCAAGAGCATCTTTCGGTCCGTTTAATGCTTCGGTCGCGGCTTTCAAAGATATTGATGTCGGATTTGATGTTGACTGGCTTTGAATATTTGTCATTGCCGCTATAATTTCTTTAGGGCCTGCAGTATAACCGATTCTCCAGCCTGTCATTGCAAATGCTTTAGAAACTCCGTTTACAACAAGAGTTCTTGCTTTTGCTTCTGGGCTGACTTCGGCTATTGATGCAAATTTAAAATTTCCGTAAATGAGTTTTTCATATATTTCATCGGATATGATGAGCAAATTATTTCTTACGCATATATCGGCGATTTCTTTAAGTTCTTCCAGACTGTAAGTCGCTCCTGTAGGATTTGACGGTGAATTTAAAACTATAGCTTTTGTTTTCGACGTTATTACGCTTTCAATCGCTTTTGCCGTAATTTTAAAACGATTTTTATCGTCGGTTGAAACTATTATCGGAATTGCGCCCGCGAGCAGCGCCATATCAGGATAAGAAACCCAGTAAGGAGCCGGAATAATTATTTCATCGTCAGGATTAAGAACAGCCTGAAAAATATTGTAGAGAGAATGTTTTGCCCCGCATGAAACTATTATTTCATTTTGGGCATAATCAAGATTATTTTCGGTTTTTAATTTATTGATTATTGCATTTTTTAAATCAACAGTTCCTGCAACAGGACAATATTTTGTAAACCCGCTGTTTATTGCTTTGATTGCCGAATCTTTAATATTTTGCGGAGTGTCAAAATCAGGTTCTCCAGTTCCGAAGCTGATTACGCTTATGCCCTGCGCTTGTAATTCTTTTGCTTTTGCGTCGATCGCCAATGTGGGGGACGGCTTGATGCTCTGGACTCTTTTTGATAAAAACATGTATGTATTCCTCACAGTAAAAACCGGCACTTGCGTGCCTTTCTTGACATCTAAAAAAAATTTTGATAGATTATACCGATTATAAAGGAGTAAGTCAATGTATGCAATAATTATTACAGGCGGAAAGCAGTACAGAGTAGAGAAGGGAATGAATGTCGTAGTTGAAAAACTTGAGAATGCTGAAAAGGGCCAGGAAGTGGTTCTTGATCAGGTTCTGATGATTGCTGACGGTGAAAAAGCAACAATAGGCAGACCTACGGTTGAAGGCGCAAGTGTAAAAGCAACAGTTGTAGCCCAGAAAAGATTGCCTAAAGTTCTCGTGTTCAAAAAAAGACCTAAAAAAGGTTACAAGAAAATGCAGGGACACAGACAGTATGTTACCGAAATAGAGATTACCGACATTAAAGCTTAAGAAGTTCAGTTTAGGAGAATTAGACATGGCACATGTAAAAGGACAAGGTTCAAGCAGTAACGGCAGAGATTCGCATGGCAAAAGGTTAGGCGTAAAAATATACGGAGACCAGTTGGCTCCGGCAGGCGCAATCATTGTCCGTCAGAGAGGGACAAAGTATCATCCCGGCGAAAATGTAGGCATGGGAAAAGACCATACAATATTTGCAAAGATCACAGGAACTGTTAAGTTTATAAGAAGAGCCGGTGACAGATGTTTTGTAAACGTTGTCTCTAATTAAATTGCAGCAAAATAGAAAATGTTTATAGATAAAGCAAAAATTTTTATTACAGCCGGTCGCGGTGGCGACGGCTGTATTTCATTTAGAAGAGAAAAATATGTTCCATTCGGCGGCCCAAACGGCGGCAATGGAGGCAAGGGCGGAGATATTTATATTGAAACCGACAACAAAAAAATTACTCTTTTGGATTTATCGTATAAGCCTAAATTTCACGCCGAAGACGGCAACAAAGGTGAAAACAGCGATAAATTCGGGCGATACGGTGAAGATCTTGTAATAAAAGTTCCGGTAGGAACGATTGTATATAAAAACGGAGAAGTTTTTGCAGATTTAAAAGAAATAGGTAAAAAAATTCTTGTTGCAAAAGGCGGCAGAGGCGGCAGGGGAAATGCCTCTTTTAAAACGCATAATAATACTGTACCGAGAATTGCCGAAAAAGGCGAACCGGGAGAAGTTGCCGAAATAGATCTAGAGCTGCGTCTTATAGCAGATGTCGGACTTGTAGGTTTTCCTAATGCCGGCAAATCAACTTTTCTATCAGTCGTAAGTTCGGCCAGACCAAAAATTGCGGATTATCCTTTTACAACTCTTG
Organism: Endomicrobiaceae bacterium; assembly: GCA_963666965.1. Classification (GTDB taxonomy): domain Bacteria; phylum Elusimicrobiota; class Endomicrobiia; order Endomicrobiales; family Endomicrobiaceae; genus Proruminimicrobium. The sequence goes on along the minus strand of OY762939.1, from coordinate 136,176 downwards.
AACCAAACCTCGGCGTCGTAAAAATTGATGATACACAATTTGTAATAGCAGATATTCCCGGAATCATTGAGGGGGCACACACCGGCAAAGGGTTGGGGCTTGAGTTTTTGCGCCATATCAAAAGAACAAAAGTTTTAATATATTTGATAGATGTAAGCGGTTTTGACGGAACAGATCCTTATAAAACATACAGAATTTTGTGCAACGAACTGAAAAGATATTCAAAGCTTCTTGCAAAAAAACATATGGTTATTGCCTTAAATAAAATCGATATAGACAGTTCGGCTGACAATATAAAAAAATTCAAGAAAAAAATAAAAGGTATAAAAATATACGAGATATCGAATATTACAAAAGAAGGCATAAGTAAATTGTTAGTTGATGTTTACAAACTTACAAATACGCCTGTTGAAGAAGATATAGAAACTGTTCCGGTGAAGAAATATGTTTATGAACCTGAATTTAAGGTTGATTTGGATGAAGACGGAATTTTTGTTGTGAGCGGTAAAAAAGTTGAAACGCTTGCTGAAATGACAAAATTTAACGAAGACGAGGCTCTTAGAAGATTCCAGAATATACTTAAAAAGATGGGGGTCGAGCTTGCTCTTGAACAAAAAGGCTGCAAGGTCGGCGATACGGTAAGAATAGGTGTATTTGAATTTGAGTTTCAAAAATAATTTAAAAATAAAAAAAGCGCCGCCTTTTAAAGGCGGCGCTTTTTTTATTTTGAAACGGCCGGTGTAAATTTGTATCCGTCTTTTATTTTTGAGACAGTTCCTATGGCCGGATATATCAAATGTGTTCCTGCAATTATTGTTTTTCCGTCAGATATCTTTTCAAGAATTTCTCTTCGTGTCGCAATGCAGTCTTCCGGATAATCGTCATAAAGCGTGTATATGTCCGGTTTTGCAAACTGCATAGGAGCATAGAAAATATCTCCGCAAAATAAAATTGTTTTGTTTTTTGCAGATAACTTATACATTGTATGTCCGCCTGTGTGTCCGTATGCCGCAACCGGCTTAAGTCCTTTTATCAACTCTTCGTCGGATGAAAATCTTTTTATTTTATTGCCGTAAATTTCAGAGGCTCTAAAATTTTTGTTTAAATCGAGTTCTTTTTCATGGATAAAAACAGTTGCGTTGGCAAATACGGCGGTTTTATTTGAATTTAATAATCCTCCGATATGATCAGGATGTATATGTGTTATACATATAAAGTTTATATCGTCGGGTTTTATATTTAATTCATGCAGACGTTCAATCACCGTTGCGGGATTTGAGCCTGTATCAAATAAGATTTTTATATTTTGAGTTGTCGCCAGAAAAACTGTTATGCCTGATTTTGTTGATTTTGGTTTTGCCAGATAAGTTTCAAGAACTTTCGGATATTCCGGATATGCGAATAAATCCGGAGAATTATCAAATTCGGATTCCATAAGAGAAAAAATCTCAACGTCATCAAATACCGTTTTTGCCGGTTTTGTTTTTATCTCTTCGTCGGCGCAGAAGAGTAAGGATGTTAATAAAAATGAACAGATAAAACTTAAAAATAATTTTTTCACGGCAGGCCTCCGAAAAAAATAATTTACGTCACTATTCTAATTTCTTTTTTAATAAAAAGCAACAAAACAAAGAGATATATTTATATTTGCAATTTTGATATAATTTCTGAAATGAAAAAAATAATTCTTGCATTATGCATTTTGTCGACGCTGACTTCATGTGCGGTTTTTGATTATCCGAAAAGATTTGCGGGATATTCGATTGCAAATTTTGAAAATGAAAAAGACGGAAGATTTATTTTGCAAACAAAAATGCCGGCAGATAAGACATATAATAAATGTAAATTATTTTTATTTGAAAAAAAACTTAATATAAATTTTGAAAATAAAAAGAAAAAATTTATTGTTGCAAGTAAGTTTACGGTAATGTTTGAATACTGTCTTGATTCAACCGAAACAGCTTTTTTTGTGCATCGCGCAGATGATGAAACTTCGACGGTGGAAATTATTTCAAACAACAGCCAGCTTGCTAAATTTATTTTTACAGAATTGCAAAAATATTTTAGTTTGTAAAAAAATGCTTGACAAAAAAATAAAGTTATGTTAATATAAGCAAGCTTTAGAAAATGATTTAGAAAAAATAAATTAAAAAATAAAGCTTGACAAGATTTTTAAAGTGTTGTATAATAAGCCCACTTTAGAAAATAAGCAAAGTTCTTTCAGAAGTTTGAGACGAAAAAAAAGTAGTTGACAAAATAAATTTTTTTTTGTAATATATTTTCCATAAGAAGTTAATATAGTTGCCGATTGTGGCAACAGTAAATAAAAGTAGTAGGGTTTACAAGTCTTCTTAAGTGAAGCACCCAAACTAAATTAAAGCAGGAAAGAAACCTTTGCTAGTAACAGTAAGGCAAAGAGGGTTATCCTTCTCTCGCTTTAAAACGGTCTTTGAAAACTGAATAATGTGCAGATAAGTGCCCTGTAAAAGGGGCAATCAAGCAATTTAAGGGTCTAGTTGTTTTTTTTGTAGTTTAGATATACTATTTATATAGTATACTTATTTTAATGTAATTAAGAGCTTAAGCAAAACTCTATAAAATTATTTTATGGAGAGTTTGATCCTGGCTCAGAGTTAACGCTGGCGGCGTGCCTAACACATGCAAGTCGAGCGAGCTTGTAGCAATACAAGTTAGCGGCAAACGGGTGAGTAACACATGGGAAACCTTCCTCAGAATGGGGAACATCTCCGAGAAATCGGAGCTAATACCGCATAAGACCACAGTCTGGCATCAGACAGGGGTAAAAGCAGTAATGCGTTTTGAGATGGTCCTGTGTCCTATCAGCTAGTTGGTGAGGTAACGGCTCACCAAGGCTAAGACGGGTATCCGGCCTGAAAGGGTGAACGGACACACTGGAACTGAGACACGGTCCAGACTCCTACGGGAGGCAGCAGTGGGGAATTTTGGACAATGGGCGCAAGCCTGATCCAGCGACGCCGCGTGAAGGATGAAGGCCTTCGGGTTGTAAACTTCTTTTGGAGGGGACGAATAAATTGACGGTACCCTCAGAAAAAGCCACGGCTAACTACGTGCCAGCAGCCGCGGTAATACGTAGGTGGCGAGCGTTACTCGGAATTACTAGGCGTAAAGCGTATGTAGGCGGTTGTATAAGTCTATGGTGAAATTTCCTGGCTCAACTGGGAAGGGACATAGATACTGTATGGCTTGAGTGTTGGAGGGGGAGACGGAATTCCTGGTGTAGCGGTGAAATGCGTAGATATCAGGAGGAACACCGATGGCGAAAGCAGTCTCCTGGCCAAATACTGACGCTGAGGTACGAAAGCTAGGGTAGCAAACAGGATTAGATACCCTGGTAGTCCTAGCTGTAAACGATGTTCACTAGATGTGGGAGGTATCGACCCCTTCCGCGTCGACGCTAACGCATTAAGTGAACCGCCTGGGGAGTACGGCCGCAAGGTTGAAACTCAAAGGAATTGACGGGGGCCCGCACAAGCGGTGGAGTATGTGGTTTAATTCGACGCAACGCGAAAAACCTTACCTGGGCTTGAACTGCTAATGGTAAAAACCGGAAACGGCAATGACCCGCAAGGGAGTTAGCAGAGGTGCTGCATGGCTGTCGTCAGCTCGTGTCGTGAGATGTTGGGTTAAGTCCCGCAACGAGCGCAACCCCTATCCCATGTTACCTTCAGCAATGAAGGGTCTCTGAGGAAACTGCCATCGATAAGATGGAGGAAGGTGGGGACGACGTCAAGTCATCATGGCCTTTATGTCCAGGGCTACACACGTACTACAATGGTCGGTACAGAGGGCAGCGAAATCGTAAGATGAAGCGAATCTCATAAAGCCGACCTCAGTTCAGATTGTGGGCTGCAATTCGCCCACATGAAGGTGGAATCGCTAGTAATCGCAGATCAGCAGGCTGCGGTGAATACGTTCCCGGGCCTTGTACACACCGCCCGTCACACCACGAAAGTCAGTCTTAACAGAAACCGTTGTGCTAACCGCAAGGAGGCAGGCGTCTAAGTTAAGGTTGGTGATTGGGGTGAAGTCGTAACAAGGTAGCCGTACGAGAACGTGCGGCTGGATCACCTCCTTTATAAGGAGTAAACATACGTTCTTAATTGAACGGGATGTTAACGGTCGTACCCTAAATTGTACATTCGGGATTACTACCTGTATGGGGCATTTTTCTACACATTATTCGGTTATTTTTTTTGCTGGTTTTGGTCGGCATTAGTCTCAGGTTTTTAATAAAACTTGACGATAGGAGTTCTAAGCGGGCCTATAGCTCAGTTAGTTAGAGCGCACCCCTGATAAGGGTGAGGTCTGTGGTGCAACTCCACATAGGCCCACCAATAACACAGCACATCTAATATAATATTTGGACTTTTGGGGATATAGCTCAGCTGGGAGAGCACCTGCTTTGCAAGCAGGGGGTCGTGAGTTCAATCCTCACTATCTCCACCAACAAGAAATTTTTCAGTTGTATACTGATATTATAGAAGCAATCAGCAAGGATGTTCATTGAAAACTTAATAGGCAAATCAGCGTCTTCATATTTTTTAATATGAAACACAAAACACAATTAGTTGTAGTCGTAAATGTTGTAAATTTTTAATGTTGTAAAGCATAAAGATCACTTTTAAATGTCTTATCGAAAGATAGGATTAGAGAATGTGATCAAGCTACTAAGTGCATATGGTGAATGCCTTGGCTAAGATTGTCTACGAAGGACGTGGTAAGCTGCGATAAGCTACGGGTAGGTGCAAACAACCTTTAATCCGTAGATCTCCGAATGGGGTAACCCCGTAACAAGAAATTGTTACGATCCCGCAAGGGAAGGCAACCCAGGGAAGTGAAACATCTCAGTACCTGGAGGAAAAGAAATCAACCGAGATATCGAAAGTAGTGGCGAGCGAAATCGATACAGCCTAAACCGTTGTATTTATATAACGGGGTCATAGGACTACATAAGTAGAGTTATCAATCAAATTATTAATCGAACGGTTTGGAAAATCCGACCATAGAGGGTGATAGTCCTGTAAATGAAAATAATTTGACTCGAAGTAGTATCCTGAGTACCATCGGACACGTGAAATCTGGTGGGAAGTTGGGGAGACCACTCTCCAAGGCTAAATACAAATCTTAGACCGATAGTGAACTAGTACCGCGAGGGAAAGGCGAAAAGAACCGTGGAAACGGAGTGAAATAGAACCTGAAACCGTATGCATACAAGCAGTTCGAGGATTATGATGGAAGCTTCGGCAACCATAAGGTCTGAGAGCGTGCCTGTTGAAGAATGATCCGGCGAGTTAATTGGTAGGTGCAAGGATAAGTGTTAGATTAACGTCTGTCACGCATCCGTAGCGAAAGCAAGTCTGAAAGGGCGACAAGTACCTATTATTAGACCCGAAGCCAAGTGATCTATGCCTGGACAGAGTGAATCCCCTTTAAAAGGGGGAGGAGGCTCGAAGCGTCGACCGTTGAAAAGGTCTTGCATGAGCTGGGTATAGGGGTGAAAGGCCAATCGAACTTGGTGATAGCTGGTTCTCCTCGAAATAGTTTTAGGACTAGCCTGGTACGTTAAGTCCGAGAGGTAGAGCACTGAATAATCTAGGGGGTGTAACCCACTTTCCGAAGTTAATCAAACTCCGAATTCTCGGATGTATTATACCGGAGTCAGTACGTGTGGGATAAGCTTCACGTGCAAAAGGGAAACAGCCCAGACCACCAACTAAGGTCCCAAAATATATGCTAAGTGGTAAAGGAAGTGGAATTTCTTAGACAGCTAGGAGGTTGGCTTAGAAGCAGCCATCCTTTAAAGAGTGCGTAACAGCTCACTAGTCAAGTGATTCTGCGCCGAAAACACCCGGGGCTCAAGCATATTACCGAAGTTGTGGATTCTATAGCAATATAGAGTGGTAGAGGAGCGTTCCCACGACACTGAAGGTGTACCGTAAGGAGCACTGGAGTTGTGGGAAGTGAGGATGTCGGAATAAGTAGCGATAAAAGAGGTGAAAATCCTCTTCGCCGAAAACCTAAGGTTTCCTTGAGTAAAGTTCGTCTGCTCAGGGTCAGTCGATCCTAAGCCGAGGGCGAAAGCCGTAGGCGATGGGTATCCGGTTAATATTCCGGAACTATCTTTAGTGCGTATAATGTGTTTAGCTACGCTTTTCAGTAGGTCATCATCTCATTGGTTGTAGATGTTGCCTCGCAAGAGGGAGGACTTGGAGTAATCCAGGGAACTGACTGTATGGGGAGCCAAGAAAAACCTAAACACCTGTTCTAGAGATAAACGTACCGCAAACGGACACACGTAGGTGGGGTGAAAATCCTAAGGCGCGCGAGATAACTTTCGTTTAGGAACTCGGCACAATTGGCCCCGTAACTTCGGGATAAGGGGTGCCTATGGCAACATAGGCCGCAGTGAAATGGCCCTCGTGACTGTTTAACAAAAACACAGGACTCTGCTGAAATCACAAGATGATGTATAGGGTCTGACGCCTGCCCGGTGCTGGAAGGTCAAGGGGAGATGTTAGCCGCAAGGCGAAGCGTTGAACTTAAGCCCCAGTAAACGGCGGCCGTAACTATAACGGTCCTAAGGTAGCGAAATTCCTTGTCGGGTAAGTTCCGACCTGCACGAATGGCGTAACAAAGAGGGCACTGTCTCAACGAAAGACTCGGCGAAATTGTGGTACCCGTGAAGACGCGGGTTGCCTGCAGCTAGACGAAAAGACCCCGTGGAGCTTTACTGTATCTTAGCCTTGAATTATGGAGTTTATTGCGTAGAATAGGTGGGACACTTCGAAGCATGGCTTTTGGGCTGTGTGGAGTGGCAATGTGAAATACCACCCTATCAATTCTGTGGTTCTAACTCCCAGGTTTATAACGACCGGGAGGACATGGTTAGGTGGGCAGTTTAACTGGGGCGGTTGCCTCCTAAATAGTAACGGAGGCGTTCAAAGGTACCCTCAGGACCAATAGAAATGGTCTGTCGAGTGCAAGTGCAGAAGGGTGCTTAACTGCGAGACCTACAAGTCAAGCAGATGCGAAAGCAGGAACTAGTGATCCGGCGGTTCAGTGTGGAATTGCCGTCGCTCAACGGATAAAAGCTACCCCGGGGATAACAGGCTTATTTCATCCAAGAGTCCATATCGACGATGAAGTTTGGCACCTCGATGTCGGCTCATCTCATCCTGGGGCTGGAGCAGGTCCCAAGGGTTTGGCTGTTCGCCAATTAAAGAGGTACGTGAGCTGGGTTCAGTACGTCGTGAGACAGTACGGTCTCTATCTACTGTAGGCGCAGGAAATTTGAGGGGGCTCGTTCTTAGTACGAGAGGACCGGAATGAACATACCTCTGGTGTTTCGGTTGTTCCGCCAGGAGCATTGCCGAGTAGCCAAGTATGGTTAAGATAAACGCTGAAAGCATATAAGCGTGAAACTTTCCCCAAGATAAGATTTCCCTAAAGGTCACCCGTAGACTACGGGTTTGATAGGTAAGAAGTGTACGTGCAGTAATGCATTTAGCTAACTTATACTAATCGACCGTTTGGCTTGGTCACATTCTCTAATCCAAGTGATTGAATGTTTAGTTGTTTTGCCTAATTAAGTTGATTTGTTCTTTAAATCACAGTATAATAATTGAAAAATTTCTGGTGGCTATACCGTTGGTGTCACACCCGATCCCATTCCGAACTCGGAAGTTAAGCCCTTCAGGGCCGATGGTACTTGCACCGCAGGGTGCCGGGAGAGTAGGTCGCTGCCAGATTCAATATAGACTGCAAGCGTTATTAATTTAGCGCTTGCAGTCATAAGTTTTTCTGTCAAAGACAGCAAGGACCGAAAGGTTTAATACGAAAGTACTTGCCGAGACTGAGAATAATCGAATCGGTTAATTTTACAAACTTCTCATCTCGTGAGAAGTTTTTTTTATTTATAGAATAAAATTTTGAAGTAATCATTGTAAAATGTTTAGTTTAAAATTTTGTGAAGCGGTAATATAATGAACGCTGTAGAAATTACGACTAGAATAGGATGCAAAGTTCTTTGTAAATATTGTCCTCAGGACAAACTTGTTAAAGCGTATAGGTCTTCAAAAAAAATCATGACGCTGTCCGGTTTTAAAAAAATTATCGGCAATGTAAATAAAAATACTGCCGTTATATTTTCGGGTTTTTGCGAACCTTTTTTAAATACGAATGCGTCTGACATGATGATTTATGCCTATAACAAAGGTTTTAAAGTTGAATTATGGACCACATTTATCGGTTTTTCAAAAAAAGATTTGAATAAACTTGAAGAATCGAAAATTGTTTTTGACAGAGTTGTTTTTCACAGGTTTAAATCTGTGATGTTCAAAAATGCAGAGTCTGTAAATAAATTCAAAACTTTTAAAGAAAGAATTCCTTCGCTTGTTTATCAGGAGATTAAAGTTGTAAATCCGATATCAAGAGCCGGTAATAATTTTTCATATGAAAGTTCTGAAAAAAACATAAAATGTATTCAGAATAAAATTGAATCAAATGTTGTTTTGCCCGATGGCAGTTTGCATTTGTGCTGTAACGATTTTTCTTTAAAACACAGAATCGGGAATTTGTATAGAGAAAATGCAAATTCAAAAAACATATCGGATAATTTGAAAAAAATAAATTCAATGCTTTCGGATAATAAAAAATTTGTAATATGCAGATATTGTGAATGCAGTGAAAAAAGAAACATGTACGGAGCTTTAAGAGGCGATTTGAAAGTTAAGTCTGCCCGTATAAAAAATGAAGTTCTGAAGATGTATAAGACGGCTGAAATTTTAAAGAATAAAAAAATATAAATATAATTTGAGAGGAAAGAAATGCCTAATTTGAAAAATCAAAATGAAGTTCAGAATTTGATTGCTAAATTTAAAGCAATGAAAGGTATGATAATGACTCAGTATCACGGCCTTTCGGTAAGCCAGATTTCTGAATTAAGATCAGAGCTTAGAAAATGCGGATGCGAATATGTGGTAGTAAAAAACACACTCGGTAAAGTTGCATTGAAAGAAGTAGGACTTGAAGTTGCCGGTGAATATTTTGAAGGACCTATAGCGATTGTTGTTGAAGAAAGCAATGATCCTGTTTCTCCTGCAAAAGTTGTTGCAGAATTTGCAAAAAAGAATGAAAAGTTTGTTATTAAAGCCGGTTTGCTCGACGGTAAAATTTTGCTTGCAAATGAAATAAACGCATTGGCTGCGCTTCCAACAAAAGAAGTTCTTATCGCAAAAATGCTCGGCAGCATGAACGCTCCTATTTCAGGACTTGTAAACGTAATGCAGGGTTCAATAAGAAATTTAGTTTATGTAATAAATGCAGTTAAAGAAAAACAGACAGCGTAAAGACGGAAGCTTGGAAGTTTGGAGGCTGAGCAAAGACAAAGACGAAACAAAAAAGCAGTTAAATTGAAAATAAAATTAAAAAATAACGGGGGATTAGTAAAATGGCTATGACAAAAGATCAGTTAATTGAAGCAATTTCATCGATGACAGTGTTGGAAATGGCAGAATTGGTAAAGGCTTTGGAAGAAAAGTTCGGCGTTTCAGCGGCAGCACCTGTAGCAGTAGCAGCGGCAGGAGCAGCAGCACCTGCAGCAGTTGAAGAAAAGACAGAATTCACGGTTGTTTTGGAAAATGCCGGCGCAAACAAAATCGGCGTAATTAAAGTTGTAAGAGAATTAACAGGTCTTGGACTTAAAGAAGCTAAGGATTTAGTTGATGGTGCACCTAAGAATGTTAAAGAAAACGTAGCAAAAGCAGAAGCTGAAGATATGAAGAAGAAACTTGCTGAAGCAGGCGCAACGGTAGGTTTGAAGTAATTTAATTTTTAAACAAGTTGAGATGTTTATATAACGATACTGAAAACGGGTAAAGATCCTAAAACAGAACAATCAACGGCGGTAATAGCAAAAACGTATAAAAACAATTGTAAAATGAATCAAAAACAGTTGACAAAAGATAAACATTAAGTGTATAATATACACTTAATTTTATCTTTTTTGTCACAAAAATTTATATAAACGGATTAACTTATGAAAAAAGTGAATTTTGGAAGAATAAGTTCCCCGATCGATCCGCCGTTGCTTCTGGGAATGCAGAAAGATTCTTTTGCGGAATTTTTGCAAATTGAAACAGCACCTGAAAAAAGAAAAATACAGGGTCTCGAAGGCGCTTTCAGAGACGTATTTCCTCTGACAAACTCAGACGGAAGTTTAGTTATGGATTTTATTGCTTATGATTTCGGAGAACCGAAATATTCTGTTGAGGAATCCATAGCAAGAGATGAGACTTTTTCAGCCCCTTTAAAAATCAAATTAAGACTTTCACATAAAAAAGAAGACGGCAAACTGAAAGAGCTTTCCGAACAGGAAGTTTATTTTGGTGATATTCCTCTTATGACGCCTACAGCTACGTTTGTTATAAACGGAGCAGAAAGAGTCGTTGTCAGCCAGATACACCGTTCACCGGGCGTTATTTTTGAAGAAGATGAAGAAAAGAAAGTAACGATTTTCGGAAAACCTTTATACTTCGGAAGAATTATACCTTACAGAGGGGCATGGGTTGAATTTGAATTTGACCAGAATGGTATTCTCTATGTGAGAATCGACAGAAAAAGAAAAATATTGGCAACAACGCTACTCAGAGCAATCGGTTTTGAAAGCGACGTTGAAATATTGAATTTATTTAGAGACACTAAAGAAGTTTCGCTCGATGCAGCTCCTTCGGCTCTTGCGAATGAATGTCTTGCCGATGATATTTTTGATAAGGCGACAGGCGAAGTTCTTTTTGAAGCAGGCAAAGAACTTACCGAAACCGTTATTGAAAAAATGAAATCGAAAGGTCTTTCGACGGTTGTCGTATTTAAAGATACTACAATTCTTTTGACTCTTAAAAAAGATTCAATCAAAACACAAAAAGAAGCAGTAAATCATATTTATAAAGTTTTAAAAACTCAGGAATTTATAGTCCAGGAAAGAGCCCAAGGATTTTTAGACGAATTGTTATTTAAATCGGTAAGAAGATACGATTTTACTACGATAGGAAGATATAAAATTCTTAAAAAACTCGGACCTATCTACCAGTATTACAAGGACAATTTCAACTTGACTATACCTGCAGAAAACAAAAGAACTGTTGCAAGAGAAGATATCGTAACGACAATAAAATATCTCCTTATGATTTATAACGGCGATATGAGTTTTGAACATGCCGGCAAAAAAATAAAGCTCGGCCTTGACGACATCGACCATCTCGGAAACAGAAGAGTAAGATCTGTCGGAGAACTTCTTGAAAACCAGGTTAGAATCGGTTTAGTTCAGATGGCAAGACTTGTTAAAGAATATATGAATAATCAGGATAAGGCGACAGTTACTCCGAGATCTCTGATTAATATAACTCCTTTTGTTGCACAGATTAGAAAATTTTTCGGAACGTCCCAGCTTTCTCAGTTTATGGATCAGATCAATCCTCTGGCGGAGCTTACGCACAAGAGAAGACTTTCTGCTCTCGGGCCCGGAGGTTTGAACAGAAAAAGAGCGGGATTTGAAGTCAGAGACGTGCATTATACTCATTACGGAAGAGTATGTCCGATTGAAACGCCGGAAGGACCGAACATCGGTCTTATAACTTCATTGTCTGCGTATGCAAGAGTAAACCAGTACGGTTTAATTGAAACGCCTTTCAAAAAAGTTGATTCCGGAAAAGTTACAAATAAAATTGAATATATGACTGCAGACACCGAAGATGATTTGTTTGTTGCGCAGGCAAATACTCCTATAGACGACAAAGGAAAATTTACTACAGATACCGTACAGGGCAGATTTTATAATGATTTTTTATTTAAAACTCCCGATAAAGTAGATTATATGGATATTTCTCCTATGCAGGTAGTTTCTGTATCTGCCGGTCTTATTCCTTTCTTGGAACATGATGATGCGAACAGAGCTTTGATGGGCTGTAACATGCAAAGACAGGCCGTTCCTCTTCTTGTTACGGAAAGACCTTTCGTTTGCACAGGCGTTGAAGATAAAGTTGCAAAAGATTCAGGAGTATCAGTTGCGGCTCAGATAGACGGAGAAGTAGTTTCCGTTTCTGCCGATGAAATAATTGTTTGGAATAATAAAGACGGAGTCAAGCAGCATACATTAAGCAAATATTTAAGATCAAACCAAGATACATGCATTAACCATATTGCGATAGTAAAAGTCGGAGACAATGTAAAAAAAGGCGATATCATAGCAGACGGCCAGGCAACGAAAGAAGGACAGCTTGCATTAGGGCAGAACCTTTTGATAGCTTTCATGCCGTGGGACGGCTATAATTTTGAAGATGCTATTTTGTTGTCTGAAAAATTAGTTCAGGATGACAGATTTACGTCTGTTCATATAAGAGAATTTGAAACAGAAGCAAGAGAAACAACAAAAGGCAGACCTGAAGAAATAACAAAAGATATTCCCAACGTCGGAGCAGAAGATTTGCTCAATCTTGATGAGGACGGAGTAATCAGAGTCGGAGCAAATGTACAGAGAGGAGATATCCTCGTAGGTAAAACCGCTCCTAAAGGCGAACAGCAGTCAACGCCTGAAGAAAGACTTTTGAGGGTTTTGTTCGGCAAAAAAGCAGAAGACGTTCAGGACGTATCATTGAGAGTTTCTCCCGGCACTGCAGGAAAGATTTTGGCAGTAAGATCTTTTGTAAGAAGAGAAAAACTTTCTGAAAAAGAAGTTAAGAAAAAACAAGATGAAATGACATCTTTGTATAAAGCCGCAAAAGCAAAACTTGAAAAAGAAAAGAAGGAAGTTCTCACGCAGGTTTCAAAATCCGAAGCAAAGAAAATAGAATCTTTGTATGAAGCAAAGGAAGAAATCTTAAAGCAGAATTATGAAAAAGAAAAAGACAGATTTAAAAAAGGCGACGAGTTGCCTGTTTCAGTAAATAAAATTGTTAAAGTATACATAGCGTCAAGATTGAAAGTTCAGGTCGGAGACAAACTTGCCGGAAGACACGGTAACAAGGGTATTGTTTCAAGAATACTTCCTGTTGAAGATATGCCGAGGCTGCCGGACGGAACTCCTGTTGACTGCGTTCTTTCTCCTCTTGCAATACCGTCCCGTATGAACGTGGGACAGCTTTTGGAAGCTATGCTCGGATGGGCCGGAAAAGTATTGAATACACAGATGGTAACGCCTGTGTTTGACGGCGCAAGCGAAGATCAGGTTAAAGAACAGGTAAGAAAAGCAAAAGATATGCTCGTTGAATTAAAGGAAAAAGAATTCAAACAGAGAGGTTTGAAGGGTGCAGAACTTGACAAAGCTCTTGAAGATTACAGATTGAATTATTTGCCTACTGAAGACTGCAAAATTACTTTGTTTGACGGAAGAACAGGCGAAGCATTTATGGAAAAAGTAACGATAGGCGTTATGTACATGTTGAAACTGAACCATTTGGTTGAAGACAAAATGCACGCAAGATCTACCGGTCCTTATTCTCTGATTACAAGACAGCCTCTCGGCGGAAAAGCCCAGTTCGGCGGACAAAGATTCGGAGAAATGGAAGTCTGGGCCATACAGGCATACGGCGCATCGCATGTTTTACAGGAATTTTTGACTGTAAAATCAGATGATGTCGACGGAAGAGTAAAAATGTATGACGCCATAATCAAAGGCGAAGCAATATCGGAACCCGGAGTTCCCGAATCGTTTAAGGTTCTTGTAAACGAACTCAGAGCTCTCGGACTGAACGTAAGCCTTTTGAGCAACAAAGAAGATGCTGTCGTTGAAGAAAAAAAATAATAATCTCGGACTAAGCATATCTGAGAATAATGGAAGGACAATATAAATGAGTATAAATAAAAAGAATTCTAAGAAAAAAACACAAAATCTGAATTTTCTCGATTTTGATGCCGTAAAATTAACGGTTGCAAGTCCTGACGATATTAAGTCATGGTCTTACGGCGAAGTTAAGAAGCCGGAAACTATTAATTACAGAACATTTAAACCGGAGAGAGACGGATTGTTCTGCGACTGCATATTCGGCCCTACAAAAGACTGGGAATGCCATTGCGGAAAATATAAATACATAAAGCATAAAGGAACAGTCTGCGACAGATGCGGAGTTGAAGTCGCCGAATCAAAAGTAAGAAGAGAAAGATTCGGACACATCAATTTGGCAGTTCCTGTAGCGCATCCTTGGTTTTTGAAAAAGCCGCCTTCAAGAATAGGTATTTTGCTCAATATGAAAATATCGGATCTTGAAAAGGTTATTTACTACACCAAGTATGTTGTTACCAATCCTTTAAGAGACGCTTCCGATACAATTTCCTTTTTACATAAGGGAACTTTGCTGAAGGAAGAAGAATATAATCTTTTCAACTACGGTATGAACAGCACCGTTGTAAAAGAAGAACTTAAGAATGTTTTTGATGGAATAGCAACTGAAGAAATTGAAATCAGCGATGAAAAAGAATTGAAAAAATTTCTTGAAAAAGAAGTTAAGACTATGTCTGATTTTAGCGGTGAAAAGAAAACCGAAATAGCAAATAAAATATTTGAAGAGATAAAAAGAGGTTCGAAATATTACAGATGTTATTTCAAGCCGCACAGCATATATTTTTATGATGTTGAATCTTCGCAGAAATCAGAGATAAAGAAAATTTTGGCATCAGCTTTTGATAAATCGGAAAATGTTTTGATATCTGAAGCCGACAGAAAAATAAAAATAGAATTTTTTGACCAGGAAAAAGAAAAACTTTTTACGGAACTTAGAAAAAATCCTGAAGGATTGAAACAGTTTGAAGGAAAGCTCAAAGTTGAAATGTTCAGAATGGACATGCCTATTTTAAAAACTTTTTCGAAACCTGAAAATGCTCTTCTTCTTGAAGAAACAGACATTAAAAAATTCCAATCTGGATTCGGCACAAACCTTAAAGTTGATATCGGCGCTTCAGCCGTAAGAAAATTGCTTGAAGAACTTAATTTGGAAGAAGAACAAAAAGCGATTTCAAAAGAAATAGCAAAAACGACATCTGATGCTGAAAGAGCAAGACTTATCAGAAAACTCAGAGTTGTTGAAGGTTTTAACAGATCTGAGACAAGACCTGAGTGGATGATACTTACAGTTCTTCCTGTTATACCGCCTGATTTAAGACCTTTAGTAGCTCTTGAAGGCGGCAGATTTGCGGCTTCTGACTTAAACGATTTATACAGAAGAATTATAAACAGAAACAACAGATTGAGACATATCGAACAGTTGAAAGCTCCTACAGTAATGATCAACAACGAAAAGAGACTTTTGCAGGAAGCAGTAGACGCTTTGATTGATAATGATTCAATGACAAGGCCTGTAACCGGAGCCGGCAACAGAGTTTTAAAATCTTTGTCTGATACTCTTAAAGGAAAACAGGGAAGATTCAGACAGAATCTGCTCGGTAAGAGAGTCGACTATTCGGGAAGAAGCGTTATCGTTGTAGGACCTACGCTTAAACTGCATCAGTGCGGTATCCCTAAAGAAATGGCTCTTGAACTTTTCAAGCCTTTTATAATAAGAGAACTCATTGCTCAGGAAGGAGCAACTCTTAAATCTGCAAGAAGAATACTTGAAAGAGGCGATGTAAGAGTATGGAGCATACTTGAAAAAGTAACGAAAGAACATCCTGTTATGCTTAACAGAGCTCCTACGCTGCACAGACTCGGTATTCAGGCATTTGAACCTGTTTTGGTTGAAGGAAAATCAATACAGCTTCATCCGCTTACATGTACTGCATTTAACGCTGACTTTGATGGCGACCAAATGGCAGTTCATGTTCCTATTTCAATAGAGGCGCAGCTTGAAGCAAAAATGCTAATGATGACAACAAAAAATATTTTGTCTCCTTCATCCGGAAAACCTATAACGGTTCCTGGACAGGATATAGTTTTGGGAAGCTGCTTTATAACTAAAGAAAAAATGGGAGTTCACGGTGAAGGCAGTATTTTCTCGTCAGTTGCAGAAGTCGTAAGCGCATACCAGCAGAAAGAAGTTGATTTACATGCAAGAATAAAAGTTCTTGGCATTACAAATCTTAAAGATTCAAAGTTAAAAGACAACGAACAGAAAGATTTGGCAAAATGGAAAAATTATAAAGGCGAAGAACCTAATTATACAACAGTAGGAAGAGTTATATTTAATGACCATTTACCAAAAAATGATGATGGTTCCTATGCTTTGGGATATATCAACAGAGATGTAGGTAAAAAAGATTTAGCAACTCTCATTGATACATGTTTTAAAACATTAGGACAGTATAAAACAGTTATATTGCTCGACGAAATAAAGAAACTCGGTTATAAATATGCGACGCTTGCAGGTATTTCGATTTCAATAGACGCCATGAAAGTTCCGCCTAAAAAAGACTTGATGGTAAAAGAGGCAAAGGTACAGATTAAAGAAATCGAAAAACAGGCAAAACTCGGTCTTATTACCGAAAGTGAAAGATACAACAAGATCATCGATATCTGGACTAAGGTTACAGACGGAGTAGCAGACATAATGTTTGACGAAATGAAAAAAGACGAAAAGGAACCTTACAAACCCAATATAAACAGATTTAACTCAATATTTATGATGGCGGATTCCGGAGCCAGAGGTTCAAGACAGCAGGTAAGACAGCTTGCAGGTATGAGAGGTCTTATGGCAAAACCTCAGAAGAAACTTTCCGGAGGTATCGGAGAAATTATTGAAACGCCTATTATCTCTAACTTCAGAGAAGGTCTTACGATATTGGAATACTTCTTGTCGACTCACGGAGGAAGAAAAGGTTTGTCTGATACCGCTCTTAAAACGGCAGACGCGGGTTATCTTACAAGAAAACTCGTTGATGTTTCTCATGACGTTGTAGTAAGAGAACACGACTGCAAAACTCCTAACGGAGTATTTATCGGAAATCTTCAGGCAGGCGACGAAGTTATTGAAGGAATAGAGGAAAGAATATACGGAAGAGTAGCGCTTGACAACATCATCGGTATATTGCAGAAAGGCGATGAAATCAGAGAAGAACTTATCGTCAAAAGAGGCGAAATGATTACTCCCGAACAGGCGAAGAAAATCGTTGAAGCCGGCATTGACAAAATAGGTATAAGAAGCGTTTTGACATGCGAAGCAGAACACGGCGTATGCGCAAAATGCTACGGATTAAATCCGGGTTCCGGCAAACTTGCCGAAGTCGGAGATGCAGTCGGAGTAGTTGCAGCTCAGTCAATCGGCGAACCTGGTACGCAGCTTACGCTTAGAACGTTCCATATCGGAGGCGCTGCAAGCAGAGTCGTCCAGAAATCCGAAATATATGCAGAAAAAGACGGAACGGTTGATTTTTATAATTTAAAATCAATTAAGAACAGAAACGGCGAAATTTTAGTCGTCAGCAGAAATACGGAACTCGTATATACGGAAAATTCACCTAGAAGAAGACAGGTTCATAAAATACCTTACGGCGCGATTATAAACGTGAAAGACGGACAGGAAGTTGCCGTAAAAGACGCAAACAAGGTGCTTCTTGCAAAATGGGATCCGCATTCAAAATCGATCATTTCTGAATTTGAAGGCAAACTTGAATTTTCGGGCATAAAAGAAGGTGTAACTTTACAGAAAGAAAAATCAAAGATTACCGGACAAATAGAAAGAGTTATAATAGAAGACAGAACGAGAAAACATAAACCAAGACTCGTTGTTAAAAAAGACGGGCAGTCGGTTGTTGAATATCCGTTGCCTGTTGATACAACTCTTGTAGCTCTTAACGGAGCAGATGTTAAGATAGGAGATGTTCTTGCAAAAATGCCGCAGGAATTTGCAAAGTCAAAAGATATTACCGGCGGTTTGCCGAGAGTTGCAGAGTTGTTTGAAGGAAGAAAGCCTAAAAACGTTGCCGTTGTATCTGAAATTGACGGCATAGTAAAATTCGGCGAAGCAACAAAGAAAGGCGCTTTGAAGGTTAAAGTTACCGATCCAGAAACAAAGATGGAAAAAGAATATACTATACCGCTGGGAAGACATTTGGTTGTCTATGAAGGCGATAAAGTTGAAGCGGGAGAAGCATTGTCAGACGGTGCTGTAAATCCGCATGATATTCTTAAAGTTAAAGGACCAAAGATCGTTCAGGAATATCTTGTTAATGAAATTCAGCAGGTTTATAGACTTCAGGGTGTTGCCATCAACGATAAACACATCGAAGTTATAGTAAGACAGATGCTTTCAAACGTAAGAATAACAGAAGCTGGCGACAGTAAATTCTTAAGCGGTGAAATCGTTTTGAGATATAAGTATGAACATGAAAGAAAGATGATAAAGAAACAGGGCGGAAAAATGCCGGTTGCACAGCCTGTGCTTTTAGGTATTACAAAAGCCGCTTTATCGTCAGATTCGTTCATATCGGCGGCAAGCTTCCAGGAAACAACGAGAATCTTAACGGAAGCGGCAGTTTCTGGACAGATAGATACTTTAAGAGGATTAAAGGAAAACGTTGCTATAGGACATTTGATACCTGCTGGTACTGGTCTTAAACAGCAAATAGCAGAAGAAAAATAAAATATAAAATTGGGGAAGGAAAAATGCCAACAGTTAGTCAGCTGATCACAGACGGAAGAAAGAAAATTGTAAGTAAAACAAAATCTCCTGCTTTGAAGGGTTGCCCTCAGAGAAGAGGAGTATGCACGAGAGTTTATACAACAACTCCGAAAAAGCCTAATTCGGCTTTGAGAAAAGTCGCAAGAGTAAAATTAACATCGGGTTATGAAGTAAGTTCATATATCCCGGGTGTAGGTCACAATTTGCAGGAGCATTCGATTGTTCTTATCAGAGGAGGAAGAGTAAAAGATCTTCCCGGCGTAAGATATCATATCGTAAGAGGCTCTCTTGATGCTACAGGAGTTGAAGGAAGAAAACAGTCAAGAAGCAAATACGGCGCAAAAAGAGATAAGAAAGCGGCGGCTAAGTAAGAACTAAGAAGTTTTGAAACTGAGAAAATGAAAAACTCAGAATACAGCAGATAAAGAATTTAAAAATAGAGGGAAAGTAAATATGCCAAGAAAAGCATTGAAGCCAAGAGAAAAAAGAGGAATGCCTAACGGAGATTCAAAATTTAATTCAGTTTTGATTGCCAGATTTATCAATAAGCTTGACCACAGCGGCAAAAAAAGCACGGCTGAAAAAATAATGTATACTGCGTTTGACATTGTTAAAGAAAAAATGGGTGAAGAACCTTTGGAAGTTTTCAACAGAGCAATTGAAAATGCAAGACCGTTGCTTGAAGTAAGACCGAGAAGAGTCGGAGGAGCGACATATCAGGTTCCAATGGAAGTTCCTATGGTAAGATCAACGACGCTTGCAATGAACTGGATAATGGAAGCAGCAAGATCAAAAACAGGCAGACCTATGGCAGACAGACTTGCACAGGAATTTATGGATGCAAGCAAGAAAGAAGGGTCTGTTATGAAAAAGAGAGAAGATACACATAAGATGGCGGAAGCTAATAAGGCGTTCGCACATTACAAATGGTAAGCTTATAGCGACTTTAATATTTGGACTACAATAAAAAAATTCAAAGGGTTTATGTACCGTTTTCACTTCTGTACACCGCACCCTTTGAATTTTTTATTTCGTTACCAAATCTTAAAGTCTTTAACGACAACGACATAACCCCTACAGCTTTCATCTCAAACTTTGAAGTCTAACTGCAACGACAACCGCACCCAAGATTATTCTTTTTCTTTTAGCTGATTGATGATTTCAATATTTTTAACAACTGACAATGGTGTATTGCCTTTACTATCTACAGCATTAATATCTAACATGCAATCTTCAATTAAATATTTAATAATTTCAAGATTACCTCTTTTACAAGCTATATGCAAAACAGTTGAACCATCGTCATTTTTTTTATGAATATCAGCTTTTTTATCTTCAACCAGATACTTAATAAAATTTAAATTGGCAAACATTTCGCAAGAGAACGAAAGAATAGTTTGTTTAAGTATATAATATTGATTAATATCTATTTTATACTTTTCAACAAAATATTTGATAATTGTAGCTATATTTTCTTCACCACAATAATAAAAAAGTTCTAAAATATACTCAGTTGAAATTGTTACATTAAAATTTTTTTCTAAATATTTAACAAATTTTAAGTTGGCATTTTCACTCCAACAGGCACTGATTAGTCCTTTATTAAAAACATCTTGATTGATTTTATTAAATGGTTTTTGTTGTATGAACCACTCGACTAATTCTATATCTGCAGTTTTACAAATATTTATAAATATTTTATTATTAGAAATATCTATTGTATACTTTTCAAGGAACCATTTAACTAATACTGAATTACCGGCACAACAAAAATTATATAACAACAAATTTCTTGTATTATATTTCCGACGAATATAAAAATCCGCTCTTTCAATAAATTCTTTCATTATTTTAATATTGGCTTTCTTACAGAAATCATAAAATATATTGCTTATAAATTCTTCTTTTATTTCTAATTTATGTTTTTGTATTATTTCTTTTAGCACCTCCAATTGTTTTTTAGTAATAACATTATTCATTTATTTTCTCCTTTTACTCTTAAATAAAAAATTACTCTCTACTATTTATCCCTTATATAAAAATATAACAATTAATATAAACAAGATTTCACAAATTTTTCACTCCTTTTTAAATTGTTATATTTTTATATAGTAGATAATCTAAATAGATGGCAACTTTTAAAACATATAGGGGTTTATGATGCAAACAGTATATTTTTCTTCATTATTGAAAGATTTTAAAATTTACAAACCATTTTATAAACGGTTAGTTAAGTTGCTAAATAAATTTAATATAAAATATAAATTTATTGATGGCACAAATGATATTTGGATGCGAGATTATATGCCTATACCAATTTATAATAAATCTTTTATTCAGTTTGACTATCATCCTTCATATCTAAATACCCCAAAATATAAAAAAACTATAACTGATGGATACGAAGTATCAAAAACTTTAGGAATAACACCTATAATTTCAAAAATAAAACTTGAAGGTGGTAATGTAGTACAACAAAATGGGACAGCATTCATAACAACAAGGATATTTAAAGAAAACCCTAAATATAATAAAAATCAACTTATACAAGATATTAAAATGGTTCTAAAACTTCAAAAAATAGTTCTTATTCCTGATCAAAACGATTTTTGTGGTCATTCTGATGGTATTGTAAGATTTGTTACAGATACAAAAGTTATAATTAATTCATATTCTAAAAAAGAACAAATTTATAAAAATGATTTGATAACTGTATTGGATAAAGCAAATCTGAAATGGCAGGAAATACCTTGTGTTTGTAACTCAAAATATAATGCAATAGGACTTTATATAAACTATTTGCAATATAAAAATATTATAATTTTGCCTGTATATGACATAGCTGAAGATAAAACTGCTTTAAAGGTCTTTCAAAAAATATTTAAAGATTATACAATAGTTCCATTACAATCAAATGAGATAGCTAAAAAAGGTGGAGTGCTAAATTGTATTAGTTGGGTTGATTAAAGTAACAATTATTGGATTTCTTGATTTAATAATTTGGTTCCATATGCCCATTTTCTATAATCTTCTTTAGACATTTTTTTTTCGTCGCATTCTGTTTGTTGTTCATTTGTAAGTTTTCTTACTTTTCCATATTTACCTGATGGAGCTGGTAAAATTATTATTTCTATATCAAAATTACTCGTTTTTAGTTTATTAGGTATAGGTTCTAAATAATCTTTTTTCTTTGATATAAGTTTTTCTTGTAAAGCTGTACTAAGAAAAAAATCGTAAGCATTTTTGCTAGTAAAAAAAATCTTTTTAATTTTGCAATTTTGATCGGATAATATATTGAAAATATTGTCATTATATTTTTTAATAGACAAATCGTTATCTCCCGCCGAAGGAGTTTCATCTTTGCCTAAACAAGTAAAACATTCTTCTACTATATCCATAAAAAGCCAGCCATTTGTTTTGCAATGTTTTTTAATTGAATTAAAATCTTTTTGGACACCTACAAGATTCCAGAAATTATTGTCTTCAGAACCATAATAAAAATCTATATCGTTGCCTTCTAATTCCCCATTTTTAGTTTTAAAATCTTGTTTTAAGGAAAATCTCCAAGGTGGGGTTGTGCCAATAATTAAAATTTTTGGTTCATCCTCTTTTCCTTTTGTTTTCTTGTAATCTTCAAATGATTGCTGATTATAAGGATGTTTCATGTAAAGGTAATTATCTTCACATGTATAACATTGACTGTCTTTATAGTCGTTGCAGTTTGAATCAGACATTTTGTCTCCTTTTATTATGTTTATTTTTTATCTTATTAAAATTTAACTAAAAAGTTTATCAATATCATCCAAATCGGTAGTATAATGAGAATCTCTGCGAAATAAAGTATTTTGTGCTGTTAAGCCAAAAGATTTCATTATTTTCTTTTGCATTGGCTCGTTATTTAGTTTTTTATCAAGATATACAATAAACTTATTCTTTTTTATTTCATACACCACTCTGCCTCTTGGTATCTCAATATATTGTTCAAATTGTGGATACTTGGCAAATAAAGTTTCTTCAAACCATTCAGAATGTCCGAGTTCTGCATCATAAAAGCCGTTCAGTGGTTGCAATATAGATGTAGACTCTAAATTTGCAATCACTTTGTTATTGATAACAAAGAATATCCCTACACTTCTATTTTCTTGTTTTTTCATAGTGTTTTTCCAAATTCTATATATGATTGCATTATAATACAAGATATAAAATAAGTCAATTTATTCAATAAAATTTACATCAAATTGATTCAATTGTGAAATATTTGCAAAATATTGTTTTTTTTAGTACACTTCGGCTATATATTCATGAGAATAATCATATTTACAAAATTTATTTAATATTATCGGGGGAAGAATGAACTGCTTTTTAAAAAGTTCAGTAAGGCTTTCTGTGGTTTTATTTTTGGCTATGTTTTTGTCAATTTCGGCAGTTTTTGCGCAGATAAGCGGAGATAATGTGTCAGAAAGTTATACTTATTCTTCTGATAATACGGCTGATACTATCTATTCAAACACAATGGTAGGCTCCGGCTATTGGAATTCTGTAAGCGGTTCCTCTGTAACGTTAAGTCCGGTAACGGCAACAACATTAACTGTTGACGGAACTGCAAGCGGAGGAGTTGTCAGCTGGAACAATAATCTTCCTCTTATTTTTGCGCTTCCTGCAAATATCAATTTAAATTCAATATCTTTAACAAACGGTTACGGGTTGCGAGCTTCAACGATAACTTTGTCCAATACATCATATTTGCAAACCAATAGTGATTATATTGATACATATACTTACGGCGGGGTTGTAAATAATAACGGAACGTTATCGCTTACAGGCGGAACAAACTATAATAATATAATCGGATCGGGATGGTTAGGAATATATAATTCTGTTATAAATAATGCTGACATTATGCAAGATTATATGGCTGTTACTATCGGTGCAAATTTAAGTAATATTGCAGGAAGTTCGATAGCAGCAAATTATTTACAGATAAACAGCAGTGCTTTATTAGAAATGGATATAGATGATATAAGTGTGGTAAATAATATAAACAATGCCGGGACATTACGAATAAATGCTGATGGTACAAATAACAACACTATAATCGGATTAGGCGTTTTAGAAATAACAAACAATGCAACGGTTGCAAATTCTGCTTCTGCGCAGTTAAGCCAACTGCAGATAAGCAGCGGGTCGGCTTTTACGACCGATATTGATAATATAAATACATATACGGCAGGCGGGAGTATAATCAATAACGGACTTTTGTATATTTATGCAAACGGAGTAAACTATAACAATATAACCGGTACAGGTGAATTTAATGTTGGTTTCCCAAATACCGTATACAATGATATGACGGCGACAATATCACAAAGTACAGTAACAATTTCAGGCGTATTTATAAATGATAATGGAACAGATGATGCAGTTACTGCCTCAAACGGTTTTTTTGTTAATGCAAATGCAACATTGCAAAGCAATGCCTCGGCATTAGCAGGAGACATTACAAATAACGGCGGATGGGTAGTTTTTACAGGCGGCACAAACGACAATGACGTTACCGGTACGGGATGGCTGAGAGCAACAGACACAATGACAAACAACGCAAATATCAGCCAAGGCAGAGTGTATATAGACGGCGGAACAGTTACAAATAACGGTGTAATTACGGCAGATGATATATATGTAGACTGGGATGCAATATTGTTGACAACAAATCTGCTTGATACAACCGCTGGCAGCGGAGGGATACATAATAACGGGACATTGCAGGTAAATGTTGACAGTGCAACAGCTACAGCCGATAATGCAAGTTTTATAGACGGGGCAGGCGGTTTAGAAATATTGGGCAATACTATTTTTAACCAGCAGGCTGACATAACAATTACTCAAGGTTCAATATTTATTTCAGACAATGCTTCAATGACCGCAAATGCCGATGATTTGATTGTATCCGATAAAATATATAATGACGGAAGTTTAACACTTGAAGGTTTCAGCAACATCAATGACAATGAAATAACCGGAACAGGCGATTTGTTTATAAACGATTTGATACAAAATAGAAAAAATATAAATCAAGAAAATTTAACAATATACGATTCTATGAGTTTGTTTAATGTTGAAGGTTCAACTATAACGCTTACGGATAATCTTTTAATCGGTTCATTTGCCGGTTTACAAAACGATGGAGTGTTAAATGTAGTAAACGGCGTAAACAACGGTTCAATAATATATGGCACAACATCAGAAGGAATTATAAATATATCCGGAGATTTTATCAATAACGGGAATATGTCACAAGAACAGTTAAATATATCTAGTAGCGGTTCAGTAACAACAAATGCTTCTAACTCAAATATACATCAAGGCATATCAAACGACGGCGCCTTGATATTTACAGGCGGAATAAGCGATGATAATATAACGGGTACCGGAACATTGACTTTCAACGGTGCAGAAGGCAATTTAGTAAATTATGCGGATATAAATCAGTTTGCTGTTAATATAACAACCGGTATATTTAGTAATATTGAAGGCCGTTCAATAACTGCAACAAATATAGATATAACAAGCAACGGTGCTTTATGGACAGACATAGATGATATAGATACATATAATGCAGGCGGAAGAATTTTAAATGACGGTTTAATGTATTTTAATACTTCTGACAGTGGTGAAAACTTTAATTCAATAATAGGTTCAGGAAGAATTGAAATTTTTAACGGTTATACATTGTTTAACAGTTCTTCAATAGTTCAGGGCGAAATTGCAAATGCTTCAACATTTGTAAATAATGCAATAGGAACAGTTAATGCAGGTTTGTTTGAAAATTTTAATTTTGGACAGAATGACGGATTAATGAATATAGAAAATTTTACAAATGATGGTCCTTTTGTAAATACGGTTGGCGGAATAATAAATGCCGAAACTCTTATTAATACTGATATTTTTGCAAATAACGGAACTACAAATGCCGATTATTTAGTAAATAACGGTATGTTTTTTAATGATAATGCTTTAAATGTTGAAGGCGGAGTTAATTTTACCACAATCAGTAGACAGAACGGAGTAGGATTTGGAACAATGACAGTAACCAACGGCGTATTTGATAATTCAGGCGGAACTATTACTCAGTACACTGCAATTATAGAAAACGGTGGACACTTAATTACAGATGCCGATCATTTAATACTTGATACAGGTATTTCAAATAATTCAATACTTGAATTTACCGGCGGAACAATTGTAAACGATATAATAGGAGATGGAACGCTTTTGATAACAGGAGTCGTCGGAAGTTCAAGCACTGTAAAT
Organism: Endomicrobiaceae bacterium; assembly: GCA_963666965.1. Lineage (GTDB taxonomy): Bacteria > Elusimicrobiota > Endomicrobiia > Endomicrobiales > Endomicrobiaceae > Proruminimicrobium. The sequence continues at coordinate 110,224 of OY762939.1, read as the reverse complement.
CAGGGACATTTAGGAGTATACGGCAGTTTTAGAAATTCTTCAGATACTTATGTAAACAGCGCTTATGTTGACAGCGGAGCAAATATTGTTAATGATTTCGGTTCAGATCTTTTTATAGATTCTCTTGTAAATAACGGAACAATAGATAATTCAGCCGTGAGAGGAAGCGGATTTGAAGTTGGGAATGTTTTAAACAGCGGAGCAATAACAGGAACAGGCGACATACAAATATACGGAACATTTATAAATGAATCAAGCGGAACACTTCAGCAGGCAAATATAAATGTAGCTTCAACAACGGCATCTTTGATAAGTAATGCTTCAAGCCTTACCGGTAATATAAATAATGCGGGAACTTTAGTGCTTACCGGCGGAACAAATAACAACATAATATCAGATTTTGAAGGAATTTACGGTGACTTGTTAATAAACGGAAATGTAATAAGTAATCGCAATATAAATCAGGATAATTTAACCGTATCAAGCGGTTCATCTTTTATTAAAACAGCGGTTGCAAATTTTAACGATACTATTTTAAATAACGGGTCAATAACAAATAACGGGTTTACATCGGCCAACAGACTGATAAATAATTCGGGTGCTGTTGTGGATAACTATTATATTTTTGAATTGTACGAAGGAGGAATAAATAACGGAACAATAACGGGAGCCCCCGGCCGTTTACAGATTTATGACGATTTCACAAATTTGGGATCTATCAGCCAGAACGAAGTTTATCTAAACAACGGTTTGGTTCAAAATAACGGATCACTAAATGCAGGTAATTTGTATATTAGTAATAGTGTTGAATTTAGAACATATATGGATTATGTCTCAGCTAATATAGCAAATGACGGTATGATTATAACAAATGGCGGTACAAATACTAATACAATTGCAGGCACCGGATCATTACTGGTATTTGGCGGAGCGATGATTAATGACGGAACAATAGCTCAGAATGATTTGCTTGTAAATTCAGATTCTACACTTAGAACATCAGCGCAATCATTAACAATAGCTAACGGTATAGAAAATAACGGCACATTGTTTATTGATTATACAGCAGGTGCAGACACTAATTCTAATGACATCAGAGGAGACGGAATTCTTCGTATAGTAAACGGAACAGATTTAACCAATACAGGCGAAATAAGACAAGAAGGTATGGCAATAACAAACGGTTCAACTCTTCATACCGATGCAAGTTTATTGTACATAGCAAACAGAATTTTAAATAACGGAACTCTTGATTTTAATGTAACAGGAGATAACGCAAATAATATAACAGGTTCTGGAACTTTAAGCGTAACAAACGGAACTCAGGTTGTAAATACAGGTACAATCGGGCAAAGTCTGCTTTACATAGATAATTCCAGCTTTACGACAGATGCAAGTTTGTTAAACGGGACAGCAGAAATAGCTAACGGATACGATTTGCATTTTACGGGCGGATTAAATACAAGCATAATAACAAATCCTGACGACGGAATATTATTTATAGACGGCAATGTGGAAAATGCCGACGGAGTCAGTATTGAACAGAGGCTTGGTGTAATAGGTGCAAACAACAAATTTACGGTAAATGCAGAAGATATTGATATAGACGACGGAATAGATAATAACGGAATTCTTGCATTAAAAGATGCAAACGATTCAACTTTGGAAGAAGACGTTTACGGTGACGGTTCGCTTGTTAAAACAGGAGCAGGCATTGTAGAACTTACAGGTGCAAATACATATACAGGACAAACAATTATAACCGAAGGAGCATTGCAGATTTCCGATGAATCTAATATAGGAGACAATGCAATAGGATTTGACGGCGGAAAACTTATAGCTTCTGCAAACAGCTTTGCTATAAATAATCAGTTGACGGCAACGCAAGGTAATAATGTAAATATAGATGTTATAGACGGTCATCTTTATCTTGACGGAGTAATTAACCAACAGTCAACAACTCCTGCAAATTTAGTAAAAGACGGTAACGGAATATTGGAACTTGAAATGGATGACAATTATTATCAAGGTGATACATACGTTAACAACGGAACATTAATAGGAACAACGCAAAATATTAAAGGCAGACTTTACGGAACCGGAGCTGCTAATTTAGATACATATCAGTTTTACGACGGTGTCAGCTACAGCGACAGTATTGCCACAACTCCTCGCTATTTAAAAGCGCCAAGCGCTTACGGATATGATGTTGTATTAAACGAAGTAGACAGTACAAATTATATAGGAACTTTTAATAAAACAGGTTCAGCTTCAATGGAAGTTGTAAATTATTTCAGAGCATATCAGGCAAATATTACCGACGGCAGTTTGTATGTAAATAACATTGAAAGCGGAAACGATTTCATAGTTGACAGTACAATGACCTTTACAAACAGTTTGTTAGGCGGAAATTCCAATATAACGGCAACAACAGTTGTAATGGGAGACGGTTCAACATTAGCTCCGGGCAATTCAATAGGAACTACAAATATAACCGGCGATTTAGTTTTTGCAAGCAGTTCAACTTATGAAGTTGAATTTGAACAGGCGAGTATGCAAACCGGCGGCATAAGCAATGATACAACAAACGTTTCAGGAACAACGACGATTGATAGCAATAATACATCACTTGACTTAATCAATTTGGACGGGAAATTTTATGTACATGAAACATTTGATATTATAACATCATCAGGAGCATTAACGGGCGAATTTGCAAATTCATCGCTAACGGGATTTGACGTTGACAGTCCTGATTTAAGATTAGGTTCAAGAATAACTTTCAGTACCGCTACAGTCGGAAATAATCTGCAGCTTATCGTAAGCAGAGAGGCTTCCGAGTATGAAAATTCAACAGAACTTACCGATATGTCGCATAATGAAAGCGAAGTTGCAAGATCAATTGATGCGATTTCAACAGGCAACGGCGGCGATATAACAAATTCATTAGATGTTTTGGAAAAATTTTATTATTATACAAGCACATACGATTTGGACGCTCTTAAAGCCGGTTTCAACGATATCGCCGGCGTAATATATTCAAATGCGGCGCTGCTTCCTTATTTTAATTCTAAAATAGAGCATGTTTACGATAAAATACAGCCGATAGAAAACAAAATCAGCCCATGCGGAAGATTTCATGATAAAATCTGGGGTGAATATTACTACAACAACTACAGAGTTGACGAAAATGAAAATTCTCCAGAATATCAGACGTATACAAACGGATTTTTGGTAGGATTTGACATGATATCTTCAAATAAATGGTTCTTGGGAATAATGTCGGGATACGGAGAATCTACATTAAATCAGGAACATGACAAAACCAATATGAAAGATATTAACCTAGGATTATACGGCGGATATGAAAATGCAAAATGGCAGTTTAAGAGCATGTTATTTGCAGGATGGGAAAGATATAATACAGAAAGAGAAATCACGTTTATGGACAGAACTGCAAAGAGCGATTATCAGGGATACAGTACTTCGTTGGATGTAGAAGGCGCATATAAAATACTTTTAACAAAAAATGCGGATGCAAAACATAAAGTTACATTAAAACCTTTTGCCGGAATGCTGGCATCCTATATAAAGCAGAACGGTTTTGAAGAAAGCGGAGCTGATTCGCTTAATTTGAAAGTTGAAGACAACAATATATTTATGGCGCAGGCGAGATTGGGAGTAGGCATCAACGGTAAACTTAACAGATTCGGCTGGTATGCAAATGCCGGAGCAAGACAGCTTTTAACAAAAGATTATGCAGAAACAAATCTGTCACTGCTTGCTTATCAGGACGATACCAAAATGTCGATAAAAGGCGCCGCTATTTCGCCTTTTTCAATTACAGCCGGTCTCGGAGCGGATTATATCCTGTCTGAAGATTGGACGATATTTGCAAACGGACAGACGAATTTTGCAAACAAATCAAAAGAGATATATGCAAATATAGGTTTGACATATAAATTCGGTTGTCCAAAAAAAGATCAACCTGTCGTTGTCACAGTTGTTGATGAAGATTTCGCATCCAGACTTGAAAATGAAAAGAAAATATCTGAAGGGCTCAGAAAAGAATTAAAACAATTGCAAAAAGATTATGACAATATGAAATCGAAAATCGTAAGCGCAGAAGAAGCAAAGAAAATAAAAGAGAGAAAGATAACGCAGGTAGAATTGACCAGCAAACTGCAGTTTAAATTCAATTCAACGGAACTGACGGAAAAAGGGAAAGCAAGTTTGCAGCAGGTTGTAAAAGAACTGCAGAGATATCCCGACGCCGAATTGTTAATTGAAGGACATTGCGATAATTTAGGAGCGCCTGCCTACAACCAAAAACTTTCGGAAGGAAGAGCAAATGCAGTTGCAGAGTCTTTGGAAAAAGATTACGGAATAAAAAATAAAATTTCAGTAATCGGCAAAGGTTCAACAGAAAACTTAGTTCCTAACGATTCGCCTGCAAACCGTGAAATGAACCGCAGGGTTGAAATAACGATCGTGCAGGAAGAAGAAGTTGAAGCAGCAGCAATCAAGTAACGCAAAAAATATATGAAAATATAAAGGAATTCTCCGGATGATTTTAAGTCCGGAGAATTTTTTTTATTTTACATAAAAAATGATATAATCTTTGAATTATATTCGGGGAGATTTGCAAGATGAAAAAATTTATGTTTTTGCTTTATATCGCAATTTGCTCATGCGCACCGCTTACGGCAGCCGTTACAGGCACCAATTCTGATGAAAAGTATGCATATACATCTGATAATTTTTCCGATGTCATTTTAACAACCACTATGACAAGTTCAGGATACATAAATACAGTAAGCGGTTCTTCAATAACTCTTACAACTGCGACAGCTTCTTCTTTAACCGTTGACGGAAAAGATCAGAATGCTTCAACATGGATAAATAACATGTCTTTGGAACTTTCCGTGTCGGGTTCAAGCATAACTGTAAACAATATAAGTTTGACGAATAACCAAGATTTGAAAGCTTATGATTTTATTGCAGGTTCAAGTTCAACTGTTACCAATAACGCACAACTTGATTTTTCAAATTGTATATATATAAGCACTAACGCAACTGTCAATACAAACGCTTCTGATATAAAAGCCTCAAGCGCCATAGTCAATAACGGAACTCTTGAATTTACGGGCGGCACAAACAATAACAATATTTCAGGCACGGGAATAATGAACATACTTCCGGTGGCTTTTGTAATTAATGCCGACGGTTTTTTAATTGACCAAAACACCATCAATATAGGGGCATTAGCTACTCTTATGACTAGCGCCGACGATATTTTGGTTACAAATAAAATTAATAATGAAGGAAGTATATTGTTTACAGGCGGGATAAATTCAAATGTAATAGATTCTTCAAACGGAAACATAACGGCGGGAGCCGGTTTTGTAAATAACGGATATATAAAAGTTGGTTTTCAAAATTTTAATAATATGGCTAATACGGAACTTACAAATAACGGATCTATTTATTTTACAGGCGTTGATGAAACAATATTGCAGAATGTTACGGGCATAGGAACGTTCGGTATCTCTTCAGGAACTTTTACAAACGGTGCATATATATCGCAATCTACTATAACGGTGTCTTCTTTGGGAACTTTGAACACATCTTTGAACGATATAGATGTTACTTTTATAACAAATAACGGCGTCGTAAATTTTACGTCCGGCACGGTAAACAATAACATTATACTCGGAAACGGCGAATTAAATTTATATTCGGACCTGAATAATACCGCAACGATAAGACAGGGTAAAATAAATATTCTTGCAGATAAAACTTTTACAAGCGAAATCGGGCTTGTAAGATCATCGTCTTTGCTTTCCATGATAAGTTCAAATACGGTAAATCTTGTTTTGAGCAGCACGGGCACTTCGGTTGTTTTTGGCGGAGCAATAAGCAGCGCAAACGGATCGACGCTTAATATTGACGTCGCGCAGGCAAGCATAGCCGGTTTTTACGGAGCCGTTACTTCAAGCGGCACTTCGAATGTTATTAATATAAACAGCCAGTTGTATTCAACGGGAACAGTTTATTTAAATGCCGATATGAGCGGATTTTCAGGTTCGGGCAATACCGTAAATCTTTCAAGCGGGACTTTATGGTCCGGAGCATCTTCGGTGTTTTTTAAAGACGTTCAGTTTAATATGCACGGCGGAACAACTCTTAGTTTTATAAACGGTAAAATTGATGATATTTCGGTAACTTTGAATTTACCGGACAATGAAGTTTCTTATCTGAATCTTGGCGTCTCGCTTGGGAAAAAGCAGGCTGATAATTTTATAGGGTCAACTCTTGGAACTGCAACCGGAAGTCTCGAAATAAAAACTCTTTATATTTACGATGATGTCAAAAAAATAGATGATGTTGTAAATGTTACAATAGCCGAAGGTGCTTTGGCCGATAAAATAACTTATTCGCAGACTAAAGTTCTGGGTCCTGTATTTGAATACTATACTAGTTATAACGACGGAATTTTAAGTTTTGCTTACACATACGATTATAATCCTATAGTTTTTGTAGCTCCGATAGTTATGCAGGTGGGCGGATATCTCGGGCAGCTTGAATCTTATAAACAGTCGTTTGAGATAGTTGACAATACGGTTAATAAAAATAATGCAAAAGGTTTATGGATCAGATATTACGGTTCAAAAGAAGATATTCAGCTTGATGAAAGACTTACAATAACAAATTCCGTAAACGGAGCTTATTTCGGCTATGATACGGAAGTTTTGGATGCCGGCAACAGTTTTTTCGGCAACTTCTCTTTTTACGGTTCTTATAATACTTCAGAACAAAAATATGAAGGTGCAAAAATAACGCAAAACGGAAGTGTGCTTGGTGTTACCGGCGCTTTGTATAAAAATAATTTTTTCTCCGCTTTAACGGTTAACTTTGGATTTGTAAACGGGCAGGGAGAAGGTTCTTACGGAAAAGAAACAGCTACTATGTTTACAAGAGGCATAGCTTCAAAAACTGGTTTTAATTTAGAACTGGATGATGAAAATAAATATAAACTTCAGCCTTCGCTTAATTTATCATACTCATATATCAATATGACAGGATATGATTATATAAGCCCTTCACAGGCAGAAGTTGTTGTTAATACTAATATGCTTGCTCCTATACATATAGAGCCTGAAGTAAAGCTTATGGTCAATGCCACAAAAACTCTTCAAACCTACGCCAATGTAAATTTTATATGGAATTTGAATGATGATTTGGATTTTAGGGCCAATGACAGCAGCTTGCCGGCTATGCCTATAAAAACATATATTCAGTACGGAGTAGGCGCCAATCAATCTTTGGGACAAAATTTAAATATAAGCGCTGATATTTTTGCCAGATCTGTGGGTAGAACGGGTTTCGGCGGACAAATTAATTTAAGATATAACTTTTAACAGACGTTTTTTGACCTATGTGAAAAATATGTAAAAGGTGAAAATATGCTTGACATAGGATATTATAAAAATTATAATAGGCTGGCATGAAAATCAAAAAGATAATCTTAACGGTTTTATCAGGCGTGTTTTTTTTGTCGTCGTATGTTCATGCCGAATATTTTAGAAATGACTTCAGGCGTTCCGGCTTTTTGGATGCCGAATCTTTAGGCGTTCAGGATATTTCGTTAAGAGCGGAATTGCTTTTAGAAGGTATCTTTAACAAACTTCACAACGGCTGGTCTGCCACAGACAGCGATTTAATTCATTTTTTTCGTTATAATTCAACGGATCCTAACTTGAAAGATCAATCATGGAGAGACAACTGGGGACAGACATTGTTTCTGGATGTTGCTTTTAAACCTACAAACTGGATGTATGCTCAGTTTGGTTTTGATTTTATTTTGGGATACGCCGACAGATACTGGAATACAGTTAACAATGCCCACAGAATGTATGATGAATCTACCATAATTCCTAAATATTTTTGGAATACCGGTAAAGTAGTGATTCATAATGACTGGGCCAGTTTGGGATATTATAGAAACCAGGCTCATTATAATTGGAAATACGACGGTGATATGTTTAATATTTATCAGGCAAACCCTGATCCGTATAACGACTTGAGAGTTTCCGGCAGAGCTGTTCCGGAATGGTTTCAGTTGGATATGAAAGGAACTGCAGGCGAATTTACCGCCATATACGGAGAAGAACCGGTTGTTGACTATAAAAAAGGCGTATATATAAAGTATAAAAATATTCTTCAAAGCAATATAAATTTTTTCTATGCGGATCATGTTATACCATACGGCGGTCCGGATGAAAGAATGAGGACGGCAGAAGTAAGCACGGATTTTAATATCAGCGGCAATACTCTTCAGATTGGAGCGATGTACAGACCGTTCAGAATGGATAAAGAGTATGAGTATGTAGACGCCGAAGTTCCCGTAGGCACAGGCACAAACGGTTCGCAGTATATAATAAAAAAGGACAGAACTAAAATTTCAGATGCTTTCGGGGGCGCAGCAAAGCTGATGATGCCTGAAACTGTTTTAGGACTTGATTTAACAACATTGAAATATACTTATCAGGGATTATCTGCAGGAAATAAAACTCAGATCGATGCTGAAGTCCAACAGGCTTTGACAAAAGATTTGACGTTAACAGTCGGCGCTATGCACAGGAAACCTTTATTAAACGCAGTTCCCGGAGTCGGAAGCACATACGGCCCTGATCTGGTAGAGCCGAGAGGTCCTTCACAGCCTTTTTGGGTATGGTGGAGAAATGAAGCAACAGGCTGGGATAACAGAGAAACCGATGAATTTTCTATGACTTTTGTTTATGATACGACACCAGAAACATGGTTTTATAAATATGAACCGAATAATTTGGAAGAATGGAACCTTAATCCTGCCGAAGACGCTCTTGTGACGTTTGCAACAAGACTTAAATTTACAAGATATCTCGGAGGGACCGACAAGCAGATTTATGTAAATGAGAATCACGAATATGTATGGGAAGATTATTCAGGAAGCGTAGTTTCGGGAGCTCTTCCTACAAAAGGTTATTTGGGATCTTTGTATTTTATGACAAGAATGTTTTTAGACAACGATGTTGAGCTTTTATATGATTTTGAAGTTGGAGAAGATGTTGCAAGAATGAGCACTCCTTACACGCACACGCAGGTGTTTTTGAAAGAAATAACAGGATATTTTAAAACTAATTTAACTGTCAAAAAGGCTCCTTATAAGTTTAAAGTCGGTTATGCAAGAGACGCATGGGGACCTGAAGACTGGTATAAAGATTTCGGAGCAACATACGACGAATTGTATCTTGCCCAGGTTTCAAGAGATATCTCTTCTTGTATGAATGTCGGAGTCGATTATGTCGGCGGAAGAAAAACAGATTTGAGGATTTTGCAGCTTATAGACGGTGATACGACTTCAAGAAATGAACTCGGCTCTTTTGACGAAGTAAGAATATACGCAAGACTTGTATTTAATGCGCTTTTTAGTTTCGGCAAAAAAGAAAGAGTTGAACCTCCTACGGCAGCGCTTGATTTATCTACAGATGTGTTTATGCCTGCCAAAGGCGAAAAAGTAACGCTGTTGCCTAAAGCTCATGCTAAAAACGGCATAGCCAAATGGCAGATTAAACTTACTGATGATAACAGAAGAATAGTACATATAATAGACGGAACAGGCGAAACTCCTGAAAATGAAATATGGAACGGCAAAGATTTTATGAATAAGTATTTGCCGGATGCTTATTATAATGCGCAGCTCTTTGCTACGGATACTTACGGTAATGTTGCCGAATCAAATGTTTGCAGAGTCAGGCTTTTAACTCCTGACTTAAATATTGAAGAAACCGATGAAGGTCTTAGAATGAGATTCTCGGCTAAAGTTTTATTTGATTTTGATAAATATAATTTAAGAGATAAGGCAACAAAATTATTGAATGAAGCAATAAGAGTATTGAAAGCGTATCCAAATCGTAACATTAGAGTTGAGGGACATACTGATAATTACGGTACTAAACAGTATAACATGACATTATCAGACAAAAGAGCGCAAGCTGTTGCCGATTATCTTATAAAGAATGGTATTGACAGCAGTAAAATTACACCTGAAGGGTATTGGTTCTCAGTTCCTGTTGCATCAAATGCGACAAGCGCAGGAAGACAACAGAACAGAAGAGTTGAAATTGTTATCTTGAAAAAAGGTGATGACGGTAAACTGAAAAAGACAAGAAATTTGATGGAGTAGTTTGTATATAGGGATGTAGTAAAAACTACATAAAATAAAAAAGGAGAAAAAACCATGAAGAAGTTATTAGGATTATTGGTAGTAGCGGTTTTTGCAGTAAGTACGACAAATGTGGCTTTTTCAGCACCTGCTCAGCAGAGAGCAAAGAGCAGCGCGGCAGTTGAAAAGAAAGCTGTGTCAAAATTTGCACCGTTTGCTGTATATGTTGAAAATGCTTCGAAAGACAATCATTTTGCACCGTCCGGATGGATGGGGGATTACGGAGATATCAAGTTGAATTTGGCAAGTACTGAAATGCCAAGAAGCGGAAATACATGTATTAAGATTACCTACAGCGCGAAGATGTCACAGGGCGCAGGATGGATGGGTATTTTCTGGCAGCAGCCTGCAAATAACTGGGGCGATAAGAAAGGCGGATACAATTTAACCGGCGCAAAGAAATTGACGTTCTGGGCAAGAGGAGCTAACGGCGGTGAAAAGATAGCTGAATTCAAGATGGGCGGAATAACAGGAGAATATCCTGATTCAGATTCACAGTCAATGGGTCCTGTTGAATTGACAAAAGAATGGAAGCAGTATAGTCTCGATTTGGAAGGCAGAGATTTGTCATACATCATCGGCGGATTTTGCTTTGCGGCATCTAAAGATGATAATCCTAACGGATTTATTATATACATAGATGACGTTATATTTGAATAATTGAATCTTTTTTTGGAGGCAGTTGAAAAATACTGCCTCCAAAACTAAAAAATGAAAAAAACAGCAGTGTTTCTATTAGTTTGTGTTTGTGGTTTTGTTTGTGCCTGTGCCAAACAGCAAAGCGCGGGTATTAATAAGATTATCGACGAAAAATTTGACTTTGAGCCTTTTTATGTTTACGATGATTTTGCATCGCAAAATATACATTATGTTCCTACGGGCTGGATGGGCGATGTCGCAGATTTGAAAATGGATATGGTTTGTACAAGCATAAAATACAGAGGCAATTACTGTATAAAAATGATATACAACCCAAATCAGAATTCAATGAAACAGTGGGTAGGCGTTTACTGGCAGAATCCTGCAAACAATTGGGGCGATAAAAGAGGCGGATATAATCTGACGGGTGCAAGAAGGATTGTATTTTATGCTAAAGGCGAAAAAGGCAACGAAGTTCTTTCAGAAGTAAAAATCGGCGGAATATCGGGAAATTTTCCTGATACGGATGTTGCCTGGATAAAAAACATTCGGTTGACTAATGAATGGAAAGAGTATAAAATTAATCTTTCCGAATCTGATTTAAGTTCAATTGCCGGCGGTTTTTGCGTAGTAGTTTCAAAAAAAGATAATCCTAACGGATGCGTTATTTATTTGGATGAAATAAGATATGAATAAAATAAAAATATCAACTTTAATTGTAGGTTTAATCTGTTCGGTTTTTTTGATTTCTTGCGAAAGATATCCTATTGAACATCTTACAGGAACTAACGACAGGCTTGATTCATGGCCTGAGACGTTTACGATATATGATGATTTAGTAAAATCAAAAGGACTCCAGGATCCTATCGTTTGGAGCGATTCGGAAAGTCTCGAACCGTTTAATATGAAAAGCACGGATAATCCTTTAGGTTATTATTGCATACAGCTGGGCTGGCGCGACAGCCAGGAAACGTCAAAATATGCCGGATTCGGCCTTGCTACGAGAGAAAATTATACGCTTGAGACGATAGATATGACGACAAGCGGATATAATTACCTTGAATTTTGGGCGAAAGGACAGCTCAGTTCGGATTGTATTTTGAGAGTAAATATTCCTGTTCCGGGTATATCAAATCCGGCGCTTACGGATTTATGCGATATAACGGCTGCTGATATATCTCCGGATGTTTGGAGAAAGTTCAGAATTGCGATAACTACTAAAACAAGAGATAACGGCTGGAATGCGCTCGTTTATTATGTTGGTATAGCTCTTACAAGAAAAGGAACTCCAAAATCAGCCGGCGGAGTTGTTTACATAGATAATATAAGGTTTACAAAAAGTTAATTATGATAAAAAAAATAACAGTATCAATTATTTGTTTTGTTTTTGTTGTTACTGCAAGCGTTAATTCTTATGCATGCAGTTCCAAATTTGATTTTTCTGATTACTGTGCAAAAAATGCAGCAATAAGGTCAGCGCTTCTTCCCGGATGGGGACAAGCTTGGAATGAGCAGGAGAAAAAAAGCTGGATAGTTTTCGGAGTATTTGCTCTAAGCGCAGGTTTTGCTTTTTATTTTAAGAATGAAGCCGAGAAGAGTTACGATCAGTATTCTTTAATAGGAGCTCCGGCCGGAAGCGAGTATGATAATTACAAAAGAAATTTTGATACGGCAAGAATTTTGGGCGTGGTAGCAGTGCTTACATGGATTTATGGCGTTGTTGATGCTTATCTTGTAGCCGAAAAGCAGGAAAAGAAATATATAAAAAATAATAAAGTTAATCTGGTTATGACCGCCAATGACGGTTTTAAGCTGGAATATAAAACAAGATTTTCTATTTAGGAGATTGTCTCTTGAAAAAAGTTTTTGGTTTGGCGATGATATTTGCGTTTTTTGTTTTGATCTCAGGCTGTGCTCAGAAAGACAGGCTTACTACTCCTTTAATGACAGTTTCCATAGACCCGGTTGAAAAAATAGAAATTACCGTAGGCAGCGGCAAAACTCTTTCTGCTTTTGTCAGAGATGCTTCCGGCAATTTGATAACTCAGCCTGTATTTTGGTCAATAAGCAATCCTTCCATAGGTGAATTTTCCAGTACTACTTCAATTAATACGACTTTTACGGCATTAGCCGCCGGAGATGCAGTTATAACACTTACGTGTTCCGGTATTTCTGCGACTGTTGAAGTTTCAGTATCATAATTTATTTAATAATATTATTTTAATCACTTCTGCAGTTATTTCGCATGTGGTTGGTACAATTGAACTTAACTAATTTATTTAGTTAATTGTGTAATAAAATGCATAAAACAACTAAGGATTCAGATTTATGAAACAATTCATGCTGCTTTTGTTAATGTCGGTTTTTTTTGTTCAGAATGTTTTTTCCGTTGAAATAGTTTTAAAAGAATATCGTGAACAATTCTCGCCTGAAAATCTTAAAACAGATTATTATAAATTACAGATGAAAACTGCCAGTTTTTTTGACAGGCAGACTTCTTCCGTTAACGGACTTGTTGAAAGCCACAGAGGAACATCTGTTTATTCCTATGATTTTTTTTCCAGGTCCTTTATAACCGGAAACGGAGGAGTGCTTGATGCCCAGGCTTTTATTTATGATACTGCTATAGCTTCTCTCGCCTATCTTCTTGCAGGACAAAATAATAAAGTTGTTAAGATTTTAAAGGTGTGCGAAAGAGAGTTTTACAGTAAAAAAGACGATAGCCGGTTAGGTTTGTATAATGCTTATAAGACCGATGTTCCCAGAAAAAGATGGGGACTTACTCCGGGTATTGACGGCAACAGAGTTCATCTTGGTCCTAATATATGGGTTACAATTGCAGCTTTTCAATATACGGCGTTTACGGGAAAACTTGATTTTTTACAGTTTGCTCTTGATTCTTTAAAATGGGCAAGCGAAATACATCATTACAGATTCAGCGACGGCAAGCTTGGCGCCGCCAGCATGGGCTACGGATGGACTCCGCCCGACTGGAGTAAAATTTATTCAACGGAAAATGTTGTTGATCATTACGCCGCTTTAAAAATGGCAAAAGATATATATTACAACTCAAATGTTGATGTAAAATCTTATTTTCAAAAAGCAAATTACGGAATAGAAAATATTGAAGCCGAAATAGAAAATATAGAGAGATGGCTTGTTAAACTTATATACGATAAAAATAAAAAAACTTTAAATATGGGATACAATGAAAAGGGAGTTGACAGAACAGATGCTCTTGATACTGTGTCCTGGACTATTACTGCCGTGACCCCTGAAAGGCTTGCGGAATTAGGAATAGATCCATTTTATTTAATGGATTTTGCCGATGAACAATATCGAGTAAGCGATAAAATAGAAGAACAGGAAATACAGGGGTATGATTTTACAAACCAGCAGGGAAGAAGAAAAAATTACAGAATGGTATGGTTTGAAGGAACATGTTTTCATATAACCACAATTCAGGTAATGTCCGATTATGCTGAAAAACTCGGCAAACATGATCTAAAAGATGAATACAAAAAACAAGCCGTGGAAATGTTGGAATATGTGGATAATGCGTCACGCATCATAAATCTTATAGATAATTCTCTTCCTTATACTTCAAAAAGACCGAATGACAAACAAATTTATACTACGTTTGCTGATTATTGGGAAATACCGAGAGGAAAAAACGGTTCATGGGTGGCTTCGTCTTCATCAACGGGATGGAGGCTTATAGCGGCTTCGGCTTTTAATCCGCTTCATTTTAACAAAGACACTGTTGAATATAAACTTTTTAAGACGAATAAAGGTATGCAGTAAGCTTGACTTTTTATTGACAAAGCAAAAGCTTTAACATATAATTAGTTTGGTGAATATTTTTTTTTACGGAGAAATTAATGGTTTTAGCCACGCTTAGAAAAAAGTATTTAGGAGAAGTACTCCTCGAATCAAAAAAAATCACAAAAGAGCAGCTTGAAGAAAGCATAAAGGAATCGCTGGAGAAAAAAGTTAAAATCGGCGAAATCCTGCTGCAAAAAAAGTATATTACCGAAGATGATTTATTGAAAGCTTTATCAATTTCTTTGGGTGTTGAAAGGCGAAATCTTTCCGAACTTCCGCCGGTAAACCAGACAGTAATAGATCTTATACCGGAAAAAATAGCAAGAAAATATTCAGTTGTGCCGATAAAAGTTAAAGACGATACTTTAACCGTAGCGATGGTTGATCCGGCCAACGTTATATACAAAGACGATATACAAAAGATGGTCGGCAAAAAACTTTCCGTGTGTCTTGCCTCAGAAAAGGACGTTCAGGAATTTGTTGAAAAATATTATGTAAGAACGTCGATGAGCATTGATATAGAAGATGAAACGACGAAACATCAGTCGGCAGGCGACGATGATATTGTTGATACTAATGCCGATTCGGCTCCGGTAGTAAAATACGTAAACTCAATATTTTTTGACGCAATAACAAAAAGAGCCAGCGATATCCATCTTGAACCTTTTGAAAAAGACGTAAGTCTCAGAATGAGACTTGACGGAGACCTTGTTTCATTTCAGGCGCCTCAAAAAAAATATTACAATGCTATAGTCTCCAGAATTAAAATTATGTCGGAACTTGATATCGCCGAAAGAAGGCTGCCGCAGGACGGAAAATGCAGAGTCAATATCAACGGCATCAAAACCGATATCCGTGTATCAATCATTCCTACCATATGGGGTGAAAAGGTTGTTATGAGAATCCTTGCAAAAGAACTTTTTGCAAATCTTGGAATTGATAACATAGGATTTACGCCTAGAGAAGTAACTCTTTTTAAAGATGCAATTGCCGCTCCTTACGGAATGATTTTGGTTACCGGTCCTACCAGCAGCGGAAAAACGACGACTCTTTACTCGGCTTTAAAACACATAAACAGCGAAGATATAAATATTTCAACCGTAGAAGATCCTGTTGAATATGAATTAAAAGGAATCAATCAGTGTCATGTAAGATCCGATATAGGTCTTGATTTTGCGAGATTCTTGAGGGCTTTTATGAGACAAGATCCGGATGTAATACTTGTCGGAGAAATCAGAGACAAGGAAACAGCCCAGATTGCGATACAGGCCGCGTTAACAGGACATTTGGTTTTCTCAACTGTTCATACCAACGATACAGTCAGTACGATTTCCAGAATGACTTTTATGGGTGTTGAGTCATATCTTCTTGCCGATGCCGTAAATCTTATAGTCGCGCAAAGACTTGTAAGAATGATTTGTCCTTTTTGTAAAAAAGAGGTTAAAGATTTAAGCGATACGGTATATGGAAAACTCGGTATAGAAAAAACTGTAAAAATATATAAGGGAACCGGATGCAAATCATGCGATGATACAGGATATAAAGGCAGAACAGCAATTTTTGAATTACTGCCCGTGACCAGCGCCATAAAGAAGCTGATTACCTCAAACGCAAACGATATGGAAATAAGAGAGGTTGCGTTTAGGGAAGGGCTCGTTACTTTGAGACAGGCTGCCGTAGCTAAAATGCTGGAAGGCGTGACTACTGTTGATGAGGTATTTTCAGTGACTTCAGCCGCAAAATAAATTTAAAAAAGGAATAAGCTGATGAGTAAATTTACATACAAAGTAATGGATCCGGCAGGCCAGGTTATTACCGGAAAAGAAGAAACAGAATCCAAAACGCAGCTGATGGAAAAACTGAAAAACAGCGGTTTTACTGTATTGGAAGTAAAAGAAGACATAAATATGTTTTCTAAGTTCGGCAATATTTCCATAGGCGGCAAAAAATCAACCGGTAAAGTAAAAGGTGAAGAAATAGCAATTTTCTGCAGACAGATGGCAACGCTTGTAAATGCCGGAGTAAATATACTTGATGCAGTCAGCGATATAGCTTTGATGATGAACAATCCTTATTTTTCGCTTACTTTGAAAAAAGTTGCTGAGGCCGTAAAATCAGGAAAAACCTTATCTGAATCATTGGGAGATTATCCTAAAGTTTTTGATAATGCTTTTTTGTCGATGGTTCTGGTAGGTGAAAAATCCGGAAAACTTTCGGAAGTTCTTCTGGATCTTGCCGCTTACATGGAAAAAACCGTAAAACTCAGAAGAAAAATAAAATCTGCGGCTTCATATCCTATTTTCGTAGGTGGTTTTTTTGTTCTTGTTTTTTTCGGTCTCGTTTTGGGACTTATACCTAAATTTGAAGAAATGTTTGCATCCTTCGGAGCAACTTTACCTCTTCCTACAAGAATTGTTATGGGATTCAGCAGATTTATGATCGCCAAACTGCCTTTTATTATACTTGCCGTTATAATAGGAGTGGTTTCTTTTAAGGTAATTACAAAGAGTCCTCAGGGCAAAATGGCTTGGCATAAATTATTTTTTAAAATTCCTATTTTTGCACCGATATACACAAAAATGGTTTTTGCAAGATTCTTCCAGACGTTGTCTACACTTATAAGAAGCGGTGTCGATATAGTATCATCGATTCAAATAGCTACCGGTACGGTAAATAATGTTTATGTAAGAGCTCTTCTTACCGATATAAGAGAAGGTGTTATTGCCGGAGAAACGTTTTCAAGTAAAATGGATAATTACGTTTTGTTTCCAAAGATAATAGTCAGAATGACTGCAGTCGGAGAAAAATCCGGGCAGCTTGACGAAATGTTTGAAAAAATAACGGATTATTATTCCGATGAAGTCGATGTAGCTGTTGCAACTCTCAGCTCTGTCGTCGAACCCGTTTTGATTATATTTTTGGGTTTTATAGTCGGTATAGCCGTTATAGCTTTATATTTGCCTATATTTAATATGGCGGGAGCTATGTCCGGTGGAATGTAAAATAAAAAATAACAAAGGCTTTGGTTTTATTGAAACCATAGTCGTGATACTTCTTGTATCTATAGTCATGGTGCTGGCTTTGACGATAAAAAAAGCTACATTTCAAAAGGCTGCGCTTAAAGAAGGAGCAGTTCTTATAGAAAAGATAGATGCTCAAGTAAGACTTTTTAGAGCTCAAAACGGCACATTCCCGACTACTGCAAAAGTTGGCAATTTCAGTCAGATAAATGTAAATGCAGTAAAGAATAAATATTTTAAAGAATTCAGTGTCGCCTACACAAGCGGCGATGTTTTTACGATTAATGTATTCGGAAACAATATTGTTTCCGGAGTGACGATGCAGGCCGTTATTGATGCTAATAAATCAAATAAAGACAATTTATACGGCGGAGAAATAAAAACTTATGGTTTATAACCGCGGATTGACTTTGATAGAAATATTGGTGTCAATAGTAATAACGGTTATGGTTATGGTCTACGGTCTTGGTTTTTTTGTTGCTGCATGGAAATTTCAAACGCAGGCGATAGATTATACCATCGTATTAAACAAAGTTGAGTCTGTTATCGAGGAATTCAGATACAATGTGCATGAATCATCACCTGTTTTCGCAGTTTCTGAAGTGTCATATTTTGTAACATCTTCAAGCAAAATAGTTGAACTTACAAAAACAGTAAACAGAGCGCCGGGTTTAGCCGCAACCAGCTATTGTTACCAGGTAAGTATTCTTGCTACATGGCCCGTGAAAAACCCCGACGGAACAGGTCTGGGCTTAGACAGCAGAAATAAAATATCGATAAAAACTCATATGACGGTGCCAAATGGAAAATAGAAAAGGTTTTACTCTTATAGAAGTTTTAGTTTCGATCATTCTGGCAGGTATTATTGTGTATTTTTTGTATACGATGATGCTTGCATCATATCAATCATACAGAAATCTTTCCAGTGTTTCTAAGCAGACAAGCGATATCAGAATATGTGAAGCTTATCTCAGAAAGTCAATACGCAACGCATGTTACATATACATAGATCCTAATCCGACAAGTTCGCAGGTTACCTCAATATCTTTCGGACGGCAGGATATTTATTGGAATACGGCGACAAGTACTATTCAAAGAAGATATATTGTTGACAGATACGTTGTTAAAGACAGCACTGATCCCGTAAAGACAGGAAGATTTTATAAAGATGATGTTTATTTCGGCAACCAGATTCCAAATCCGAGAGATACAACAAGGGCAGGAAGCCATGAACTTTTGCTGCAGGTTTATTATACAGGGCCAAGTTACAGCATTACCGGACAGCCTTTGATAAGAGAAGAGCAGATATTGTCAAATCTTAGAGTTGCTTATTACTATGTCCCGTCAAACACCGCAGGCGGAGTAAACAGATTTACTTTTTTTAAGATAGGGCTTGATTTTGACGAGCCTCTGCCTACCGGAGAGACTATCAGGCATACGAGACTGCTGCACTGTGCTGTAAGGGGATTTGGTTTGCCATGATAAAAAATCAAAAAGGATCAATACTTGTAGTTACCGTTATATCAATGTTTGTACTTACCGTAATAGGTTTTATATGCCTTGAAATGTTTGTATCTCAAAATATACTTGTTTCCACCGATGTCGCAAAAATTAAAACTTTTTATGCTGCAGACGGCGTAGTTGAAATGTTAAGAGGATATATAAACGAAAAATTTATAGAAAGCAACGTAAATACATTTGATGCTGCGGTTCCTCCGTCTGCACCTTGGGATGCAGGCCCAAATTATGTCAATGGGCTTTTTGTTTCAGGCTATGATGATGTTACATTGAGAAATCCGATATTTGCCAAAGTTGAATTAAGAAGAGCTCCTGTTCCGCCTAATACTTTATATGTGGATTTTGCGACGACAACGGCCAGCATTCAATATTACAGGATAGTCGGCGTATCCTCGGTTACGGTAAATTCGGATGTGATATTCTCGACGGTTTCATATTATTTCTATGTATCAAATGCTACTCCGGGTAATATTTGGAGAAAGCGTTTTGCAGGATGGCGCGAACATAAATATATACAAAATGACAACGGGACAGTTCAATAGATTTTATTTAAGACGCCGTAAAAAATTGTAACTTTTAGCGTAAATATTGTATAATCTTTTGGTCAGTACGGAGGATAAACAGTGCTAGGAATCGATTTAGGATCAAAATATGTCAAGGTATGTAAAATTTTAGGCAATGAAAAAGATTCATTGTCTTGTTTATGCGCCATGAAACCTGTCAAAAATAATACTGAAGAACAGAGAAAAGCAGTAATAGATATTCTTAGCGAGTTAAATCTCAAAGACAGTCATTATATCTCTTACAACGGCGTTGAATCTGTATCAAGAAACGTAACTCTGCCAAAATCAATCAAACAAAAAGATTTGTACAGTGCGGTTATTACCAACGTTGAACAGAACCTGCATGAGGATTTGAATAAAATGTTTAAATCCTACATTGTAACAAAGGATGTTACGGATAAAGAAAATAATATTTTATTTATAGCGGCGCCAAAAAGAAAAATAAACGAAAAAATACAGATTACAAACGATATGATTCATACAAGACTTGTCGGAGTTTCTACCGACGCCATAGCCTTGACAAATGCTTTTGAGGCTTTCGGCCCTGAATATAAATCAAAAGAAACGGTAATTTTGGTGAATGTCGGCGACGTGTTTACAAATATAGTTGTTCTTCACAAACATGAAATAGTTTTTATGAAAGATATTGTTTTCGGCGGTTCTGATATTACAAAAGAAATTGCAAGTTTGTATGCAATTCCTCAGGATATGGCCGAACATTCTCAAAAAACGCACGTTTCAGATGAAATAGGCGAATATCTCAAAAGAAATGATGATTTATGGGATAAAGTCGGACTTAGCATAAAAGGCGTATTTAAAAAAAGTTCAGCTAATCTTCTTGAGACGATATTCAGAACTATAGAGTATTGTATAACCAGACAGACAATAGTCTCCGTTGACAGAGTCGTTTTAACCGGCGGCGGCGCAGTTGTTAAGGGTTTTGATGTTTTTATCAAAGACACTCTCGGAATTCCTACCGAAAAGTGGAATCCGTTTGAAAATAATAAAATTTACGGTTCGGTTAAAACAGAATACGGTTATTTTATGCCTGTTGCTATGGGATTGGCATTGGAAAAGGACAGCGAATAATGTACAGAATAAATTTAGCTACGGAAATTATAAAAAGCAATGACATCAAATTTAAATTTTTTAAATTTGTTAATTACATAACTTTGTTTATAGTAATCGGAGTATTGTGTTTGTCGTCTTATGCCGGGTATAAAAAGTTTTTTATAACAAAACTTGACAGTGAAATTACTAATTTGATAAATACAATCGACAATAAAAGAACGGCAGAAGTCGTTCAGTTGGAGCAATTGTGGGCCGAATATGACTATAAACTTTTGGCCGTTTCAGAACAGCTTAATAATACAACAAAATACGGACTTATTTTAAAAGAGTTTGCAACGCGTTTGCCTTCTGATGCGGTTCTTGTTTCGATGGGAGTTTCAGGAGATAACATGGATGCGGTAATTAATGTGCCGCAGAATTCAATGACAAAACTGAAAAGTTTTTATGATTATGCCGAAGAACTGAAAAAGACTTTTGAAGGCAGTTATTTTATAAACGACGGATCAATTAAAGTTATGTCATGGATTTTGGAAATTGAAAAGAAAAAACCGGGTTTTGAAACTCTCACTGTTCAGTTTGGTTTAAATTCGAGGAAAAGATTATGATGCTGAGATTATCTTCAAGAGATATTAAATCGCTGATTGCATGTTTTCTTATGTTAGGCGTTTTGGTTTATGTTTATGAATTCCCTTTTAAAAAATATAAAGAGCTTTTTAGCGAAAAGACTAATGTCATAGACAGACTAAAAAATATTGACAAGCAGCTTGATAATTTCCGTGAAACCAAAATAAAGGTTGCCGAACAGGAACAAAAAATAAATGAAATATCTTTGCTGTACAAGGATTTTTTGGTTTCAAACGCGGAACTTATCAATGAATACAAAACAAAAGTTATAAATATCTTGAAACAATACGAAGTTTATGAATTTAAAGAATCCATAACGAGTCTTAAGGATAACAATGCCGATATCCGTATGGAATTTAGTTTTTCCGCTCCTTATGACAGACTATACAGAATTTTATTTGACATGGAAAAATTTTCGGTTATATCTAAACTTGAGTGCGGATCAAACGGAGTTCTGATTGAATGCGGGCCGTATCTTCATTCTTCAAATTTAAACGATTATTTTTTAGGAAGACAAACTCAAAACATCAATGATATAATGAAAAAAGGATTTTTTTACGATGTCGCAGAGAGAGTAATTGCGTCGGCAAACGTCGGGTATATTCCGACTATAAAAGATTTGCTGCCTACGCCTCGCAATCCTTTTGTTAAAGCGGCCGAAAAGATCACTCAGAAAGAAACATCTCAGAAAACGAGTGCTCCAAAAGAATTTGTTAGAACTTTGCCGGCTTTCCAGCTTGACGGAATTTTGTATGATCAGGCCAATCCTGTTGCGATAATAGAAGGCAATTTATACCATGTCGGCGGAGTCTATAAAAAAGAAATAAAGATTAAAAAAATAAATACGAATTCAATAGATGTTGAATACTACGGAAAAACTTATAAAATAAAAATGTTAAATTAGGGGAGATAAAATGAGAAAAAAACTGGTAATCTGGGTTTTGTTTGCTGCTGTGATATTGAATCCCGTAGTTTCTTTTGCGGAAAAATCAAATGAGGTTGCATCCAGTGCATTAATTTCAATTGATTTTCAGGGAACAACGCTGTATACAGTTTTAAATGTTTTAAGCATGAAAACAGGAATGAAACTCATTTCAGATACCAATCTTTATAATAAAAAGATAATGTTGTCATTAAAAGATGTAACTGCCGAAGAAGCCCTAAATGCTCTTCTTGATACTTATGATCTGTATTACGTAAAACAGGGAGACGCAAATATTTATGTTATAAAAAGCAAAGAAGATAAAAATCATATAACTGTTTCAAGAGTAATATTCTGCAATTATGCAAAATCTGGAGATCTTGAAAAAATACTTGAAACAAGACTTTCAACAGGCGGCAAAATAGTATCAGATGTCAGAACAAATTCTATAATCATTACGGATTTGGCAGACAGCATAGATAAAATGGAAGGATTGATAAGATCTCTTGATATACCTACACAGCAGGTTATGCTTGAAGCAAAAATAGTTGATGTAAACCTTTCAAAAGGCATTTCGATAGGAACTAAAATAAATGAACTTTACAGAACCGGGGCAGGAAATACAAATCCTATAACAGGAAAGCCTAATTTCGCATATGCTACTCCGGGCAGCGGAACAAGCTTAAAACTTAATAACAGTTTTGCTCAGGCAGGTATTTCCATACTCCAGGGAGATTGGAATATAGATGCGGTAATAGAAGCAGGTGTTCAGGACAAGAGCGCAAAAATTCTTACAAATCCCAAATTGCTCGTTTTAAATAACCAGGAAGCAAGTATAGACATAGTAGAAGAAATTCCTTATCTTGAAAGCAAAACGACATCTTCTTCGACCGGAGATGTAACAGGAACTACCGCTTTCAAGCAGGTTGGTATAAAATTAAGAGTAAAACCTCAGATAAACAGAGACGGTTCGATAGTTCTTCAGGTTTCTCCCGAGCAGAGTTTCAGAACAGGTGAAATGGTCGGCGGAAGCGACGGAACTCCAGTCGTAAATACAAGCAAGACTACAACTACTCTTATGTTGAGAAGCGGTGAAACGGCTGCAATCGGCGGGATGATAAGAGAAACAGAAGACGGAACAATCAAGAAAGTTCCTCTTTTAGGCGATATTCCTTTATTAGGATATTTGTTTAAAGGGGTCGAGCAAAATAAAACAAGGTATGAGCTTACGATTTTCATAACGGCTAAGATTGTAAACTAAGGAAAAAATATGTCAGAAAGAGTGATAAACGCAAAAGTTTTAATAGTAGAGGATGATGAAGCCGAAAGGATTTCTCTTCATTCTTCTCTTGAGCAGAGTTTTCTAAAAGTCGCATCGGTAGGAAGCGGTGCGGAAGCTGAGAACGTGGCAAAAGAGGAAAATTTCGATATATTGGTTGTTGATTACGGATTACCGGATGTCAACGGCATTTCGCTTATTAAGAGCATCAAAAATATTTTAAATGATGTTGTTCCTATAGTTATAACCGGCAGCAGTTCTATCGAAATTGCGATAGAATCGATAAAGAGCGGCGCTTATGATTATGTTGTAAAGCCTCTTGATATAGAAACTCTCGTAAAAACGATAAATATAATGCTAGAAGAGAGAAATAATCTTTATGAAGGAAGAATTAATTTACAGCATATTGTAGCTGATATAAGCAATTTGGAATGTTTGACTGATGATATGAAAGTTAATGTTGTTGCTTCTCCAAATGCCGAAATAATGAATGCAAATAAAAAGCAGGGATGCAGCATTATGGACAGAATAAAAGGCATAAAAATATTAAAAAGAGGATAACATGATAACTAAAAGAACAATAAATTCAGTAATACTTATTTTGATATTTGCCGTTACTGTATCTTCTGCGGGTATTTTTGGTTTAACAAAAAAAACAAAGTCCGAGGCTGCGGTTGAACAGGAAACCCAGGACCAGACAACCACAATAACTGGAATGAGCGCCGAGATGGTTGCCAAACAGAGCTCAAAGCTTATGATTAAAGCCAGAAAAAGTTATATTAACGGAGATTTTGAAAAAGCCGAAAAATATGTTGATGAAGTTTTAAATATTTCTCCTAATGATTCAAAAGCCGGAGAATTAAAAAATAAGATTCTTATGTTAAGTGAAAAAATAATGGTGTTTAAAAAATCCATAGTTGACGACTATCTTATAGAACTGAGAAGAACAGTGAAAGAAGGCAACTACTATGAAGGTTTTTTGTTTAACAACAGAATCGCAAAGCTTATGCCGAGCGCAAAAGACAGTCTTTCTTTTGCCAGACTTTCAACAGAGTGCAATATAGTTATGGCGAGTCTTGAAAACGAACAGGATCGCAAAAGATTTTTAGAATCTATAGATTATTTTAAAAATGAAAAATTTAAAAAAGCAAGCAATTTGATATATGAACTTGCTCAGAAACACCCTAAATTTCAGGTGTTTGTAGGCATGGGCAGATATTATTCAATGCAGGAAACAAGCAATAAAAGAGTCAACATGTATTATAAAGAAGCAATGAAAAATATGAAACAGGGCAGATTCGGCAAGGCCAAAGATTATGTCGAATTAGGATTCAGCCTGCAGCCTGACAATATAAGGCTGATAACTCTTATGGAACAAATCAATATGGAGTTGATGTAGTTGCTCTTCAATAAAAAACATGTAGTTTATCTTATATTGTTTTTGCTTGTTTTTCTTTCTTTTGCCGTAAGAATCCATTCTTTAAGATCTTCGTTTGTTCTGGATGATTATCGTCTTATAATAGATAATTCTTTTATTCAGAATACATCCAATTTTTTCGTGCTTTTAAATCCTAAAAATTTTTTTGATGTTTTGCCCGTAGTATGCGGGGCAAGACCGGTTTCTCTTTTGTCTCTGATGACTGATTTTGCGCTTTTCGGATATAGTCCGGCAGGTTATCATTTTGTGAATTTATTGTTGCATTGTTTAAACTCAGTATTGCTTTTTTTATTTGTTTTGGGAATAAAGAAGAAATACGGATTTGCTTTTTTTGCGGCTTTATTTTTTTCTTTGCATCCTATTCAGAGTGAAGTCGTTAATGTCGCAAGTTTCAGGGCCGATCTATTGGCAGTTTTTTTTATTCTTGTTTTTTTAAATTTTGCGAATATGCTCAGAAATACAAATGATAATAAGCCAAAAATTGTAATATTAATGATTGCCGCTTTTTTATGCGCTTTATTCTCAAAAGAAAATTCGGTTATAATTCCTTTTATTTTGCTGCCGTATTGCGTATTTTTTTACGGTAAAAACAGAACGAAATATTTCTTTATTGCGGCCGCATCCGTTGTGACTGCGCTTTTTTTATTTTTCTTTTGGCTTGAACGATTTCCTGTTCCGTTTTACGAGTTAATATATCCGAATATAGAAAAGAATACAGCTCCGTTGGACAGCTTCGTTTCTTATATTTTAAATATATCGGCGGCTTTGTGGTATAACTTTGCCCACTTGGTATATCCCGTAAATTTATCCGTTGATTATGTTGTCAGATATTCTTTTGCTATGTTTGTCTTTTCGGGATTATTTATAGCGCTGATAGTTTTTGCTGTTTTTAAAAGCAAAGATAAGTTTTTTAAATTTGCATTATTTTTTGCGGCCGTTGCGTATATTCCGGTAAGCAATTTGGTTCCTTTGGTAAATACAGTCGCAGACAGATATTTGTATCTGCCTATGGCGGCAATATCAATAATATTTGCTTATGCAGTTGATTTTCTTTTTAAAAATATCAGGCGTATTTCCGTATCGGTATTTTTAATTATCCTTTTTTTAATTTACGGATTTATTTCTTTTCAGAGAGGTATTGTTTATTCAAATCAGTATAATTTATATTACGACGCTTCTTTAAAAAATCCTGATAATATAAGAGTGGCTTATAATATGGCTGTGGCATATCTGGCAAATGGAGAATACAAAGAAGCAATAAAACAATTTGAAAAAGTTTCTTTGATAAATCCTGTCTATAAAAGAGAAAATGTATGGCTTCTTACGGGAGAGGCTTATGAATTATCCGGAGACAAAGAGCATGCCCAAAAATATTATCTCAAAGCATTTTTAATTAATTCGTCTGATTTTGATGTTTCAAATAAATTTGTAGATTCTTTTGAAAGCCCGGAACTTGCCAAAAAATATCTGCTGCGCAATACATCAAAAATAAGCCGCGAAATGCTTCTTAATTTTGAAAAAACCGTCAGAAAATAGCAAAATCCGCGCTTTGTAAAATTCAAAGTCGAAAACATTTGTAAACGTTTGAAATCATGAAAAAACTTGATATTTAACGTGTTTTTTTATTTGCAAATAGGGCTCGATATAAGATAAAATAGACAAATGTCAGTTCCGGCCGGTTTATTTTTGCCGTATAGCCGGTTTTTTATGCTGTTTTAGGCATACAGGGGTAAAAAATATATGAAAAAATGGTTTGCATTTTTAATCTGTTTTTTTGCAGTTTCTCCTTTGGCGGCAAAACCGCTTAACGGATTGAATGAATTATCTTTTAAGGCCGGCAAAGTAATGTCTCTTTCTTCGGATTATAAATTTAATTATGAGTCGTTAAACTCATCCGAAACAGACGCAAACGGTTTTTCATTAAAGATGGATTATCTTTACTATTTGAAAAATTATACCGCTTTGGGGCTTGGAATAAACGCCAATCTTGCAATGAATACTTTAAATGAAAGTTTTGCTGTTTTAAATTATTATTTACAGGCTAAACAGATAATTCCTCTTAACAGTTACAAAGATTTAAATTTTTATTTAAGCGCAGGAGCAGGATACGGATTTGTAAGTTATTCGGCAGTTTATCTCGACTCGACTGAAAAAATGAACGGCGGCTTCTGCTGGCTTGCCTCATGCGGATTTGAATACGGTTCGTATATTATAGAAGCGTCTTATATTAATAATAATGCAAAATTTGAAAGCAATTACGGGTTGTCGGCAGATGTTAAATTTTCAACCGTGCTGGTTTCTGTGGGTTATAAATTTTTAATTTAAAGGACAAGTAAAAAATGATCAAAGCGGGGATTGTAGGAATCACAGGTTATACAGGCGAAGAACTTTTAAGAATACTTTCTAAACATCCGGAAGTTAAACTGACTGTTCTTGCCGGCAGAGAAACTTCTCCCGTAAGGGAATTGTCTGATATATATCCTAAATATGCAAATCTCAAAATGAAATGTATTCCTTTTAACGTTGATGAAATCAAAAACAACACCGATGTTGTTTTTCTTGCCCTGCCGCATGCGGTTGCTTTTGCCGTTGTCCCCCAGCTTTTAAAAGCTGGTAAAAAGGTAATAGATCTTTCAGCAGATTTCAGGTTAAAGTGCGCTGATACTTATGAAAAATGGTATAAAGTAAACCATACGGGAAAAGATTATATAAAAGACGCTGTTTACGGATTAAGCGAACTTTACGCAGACAAAATTAAACAGGCAAAGCTTGTGGCAAATCCCGGATGTTATCCGACGACAATTCTTCTCGGGCTTGCTCCGGCCGTAAAAAACGGACTTATAACAAATAACGATGTAATAATAGATTCAAAAAGCGGAATATCGGGAGCCGGCAGAAAAGCAGTTGAAAAATATTTTAAAGAAGAACATCCTAATACAAGGGCTTATAATATTGCAGGAAAACACAGGCATATTCCGGAAATTGAACAGGAAATTTCAAATTTATTCGGACAAAAAACAATAGTTACTTTTACTCCGCACATTATACCTGTTGAAAGAGGAATGTTGTCGGTAATATATGCAAATTTGCACAAAAAAATTACGACGGCCGAAGCAGTAGAAATATATAAAAATTTTTATAAAGGCAAAAATTTTGTAAAGGTTTTGGATGAGAACGTTTTGCCAAATATAAACAAAGTAGTCAATACTAATTTTTGCGAAATAGGATTAAGCGTCGATTCAAGAACAAATAAACTTGTGATAGTTTCGGCCATAGACAATCTTGTAAAAGGAGCTTCGGGCCAGGCTGTACAGAATATGAATATTATGTCAGGTCTTGATGAAACGACAGGCCTGAAGGAGATCATTTAATGCTTCCAAAAGGATTTTACTGCGGCGGACTGCACTCGGGAATAGCAAAAAAAAGCGGGAAAAAAGATTTGGCTGTATTTTATTCGGATTCGCCTGCAAATACCGCAGGCATGTTTACTTTCAGCCGTGTTAAAGCTGCGCCTGTTTTAATTGATATTGAAAGACTGAAAAAATATAAATCGTTTCAGGCTGTTATTGCAAATTCGGGATGCGCAAACGCATGCACTGGGACAAAAGGCAAAAAAGACGCTGAAAGCGTAGCATGTGAAGCTGCAAAATTTCTCGGCATTTCTCCCGAATCTGTTCTTGTCGCATCAACCGGAGTAATAGGTCAGTTTTTGCCGGTTGAAAAAATGAAAAAGGCAATGCCCGAGCTTATAAAAATATCAAAAGAAAAAGATGAAAAAAAAGCCGTTGAAGCAATAATGACGACGGATACTTTTGCAAAATTTATTTCAAAAAAAATAAAGACGGCAAAAGGTGAAATAACTATATGGGGATGCTCAAAAGGGGCCGGAATGATTCATCCCGAGCTTAAAGGATTGCATGCCACGATGCTTTCTTTCATACTTACGGATGCCGCTGTTGAAAGAAAACAGCTTCAGAACCTTCTTGAAGAATCGGCAAAACAGTCTTTCAATTGTATTTCTGTAGACGGGGATACTTCAACAAATGATACTCTTATTTTAATGGCAAACGGTCAAAGCAAAACAGGAAAACTTTCAAAGTCTGATATGCTTAAATTTAAAACAGTGCTTGATGATATTACTTTATCTCTTGCAAAAATGATGGCAAAAGACGGCGAAGGCGCCACAAAACTTGTCGAAATAGAAGTTAAAAATGTTAAAAAATACGAGGATGCAAAAAAGATCGCTTCAACGATAGCCACATCGCCGCTTGTTAAAACGGCATTGTTCGGTTCCGACGCAAACTGGGGCAGGATACTGGCGGCCGCAGGAAGAGCCGGAGTTGATTTTGACCAGTCAAAAGTTGATGTTTATATAGGCAATATTATAACGGCTAAAAACGGAATGGCTGTTAATTTTGACGAAGTTAAGGCAAAAAAAATACTTGATGAAAAAGAATGTAAAATAACGGTTGATTTTAAATCGGGCAAGGCATCGTCAAAATATTATACATGCGATTTTTCATACGATTATGTAAAAATAAACGGATCATACAGAAGCTAAAAATGGATATTTGCAGAAATTTTAGAAAAATCAATAAAAATACTTATAAAAAATTTGTGGATAAAAAAAATATTTCCATGTCCGAAAAGTTTGGCGCGGTTCCTTTCGGCGACAGGATTATTTTTATTCCGCACTGCATGAGAAATGCTAAGGTGTGCAAAGCAAAAGATGAAGGCGCTTATTTTTTATGCTCAATGTGTAAAGGGTGCAAAATATCCGAGATAACGGCTCTTGCAAAAGAACTCAGATACAGACAGGTTTATATAATGAAAGGTGGAAAAGCCATAGAAAATATTTTAAAGACGCAGAAACCGAAAGCCATAATAGGAATCGCCTGTTATTTTGAGGGAGTTCAGGCGGTAAAAATGACGGACAAAGAAAAAATCCTTACTCAGTTCATACCACTTGCAAAAGATGGTTGTTCCGATACTGATGTTGATTTGGGTGAAGTAAAAAAAATAATATTGCTAAAGCAATAACAAGATGTAATAAGCCGGTGCGGTTAACAATCTTTAAAGTTTTTCAGCTGCCAAGCTTATAAAAAAAGGAGAATTATGGATAAATTAAAATTTACGGAGTTAAATCTTTCACAGGATATATTGAAAGCTGTGACGGATATGGGTTTTGAGGAAGCTACACCGATACAGTCGCTTGCAATACCAAAAATGATGGAAGGGCGCGATCTTATAGGGCAAGCTCAGACGGGAACAGGAAAAACTGCGGCATTCGGAATACCGATACTTGAAAAGGTATCTGCAAAAATAAGAGCAACTCAGGCTTTGATAATGTGTCCGACAAGAGAACTTGCGATACAGGTTGCGGAAGAATTGAAACAGTTATCGAAATACAAAAGGGGAATCAATATAGTGCCTGTTTACGGCGGCCAGCCTATAGTAAGACAGATGTCTGCTCTTTCAAGAGGAGCCCATATTGTTATAGGAACTCCAGGCAGAGTAATAGACCATATTGAAAGAAAAACAATTGCGCTTAAAGATACAACCACTGTTGTGCTGGACGAAGCCGATGAAATGCTTGATATGGGTTTTAGGGATGATATTGAAAAAATATTGAAGAGTCTTCCGGAAGAAAGACAAACTGTTTTTTTCTCTGCTACCATGCCTAAAGAATTTTTGGCGCTTACAAAAAGATATCAGGTTCATCCTGAAAATATAAAAGTGGTTCATGAAAAGCTTACAGTTCCTTTGACTGAACAACTTTATTGTGAAGTCAGAGAACAACAAAAAGCTGATGCATTAGCAAGATGTCTCGATATGTATGACCCAAAATTGGCTTTGGTATTCTGTAATACAAAAAGGAAAGTAGATTCGGTTGCATCAAATTTGCAGGCAAGAGGTTATTCTGCAGATGCAATTCACGGAGATATGAATCAGTCACAAAGAGACAGAGTAATGGCAAAATTCAGAGCTTGCAGAATAGAAATACTTGTTGCCACAGATGTTGCCGCAAGAGGTATTGATGTCGATGAAATTGAAGCAGTTTTTAATTACGATATTCCGCAGGACATAGAGGCTTATGTTCACAGAATAGGCAGAACCGGCAGAGCAGGCAGAACGGGCAGAGCATTTAGTTTTGTTTCCGGCAGAGATATTTATAAATTAAGAGATATTCAAAGATATACAAAAGTAAACGTAACTAGAATACCTATTCCGTCTATGGCAGACGTCGAAAATATCAGAATATCGTCTTTTATGGAAAAGATAAAAGAAAATATTAAAAAAAATTCATCTGACAAATATGTCGGTAAAATTGAATCGTTAATAAGTGATGATATTACATCAGTTGATGTTGCAGCAACATTATTTGAAATGATGTTAAATAATCAAAAATTAGTAGCAGACAACCAAGACAGTCTGGAAGTTGATTTATATGTAGATAATCATCAGAACAGAGGAAATGACAGAGGACGCGATAGAGGTAATGACAGAGGTTCAAACAAGAGACAAAAAGGCAGGATTTCCAGCGGCGGCGGTAACGGCGGATCAAGAGAACACGGAATGACCAGACTATTCATAAGTATCGGCAAAAGCAAAAACGTCAGACCGGGCGATTTTGTCGGAGCAATAGCCGGTGAGACAGGTCTTGACGGAAATATAGTCGGAAGTATTGATATTTTGGATAAGTATTCTTTTGTCGAAGTTCCTACAGAACATGTTGATGCCGTTATAAATGCTTTAAATAACAGCAATATAAAAGGCAATAGGGTTTCTGTTGAAATTGCTCAAGGAAAATAAATTAGACAGGCTGGAAGCTGAGCAGCTGAGAAGTTGGGCGGATTTGTGAAACAAACCGAAGAAGTTAATCGGATTTGGAAAGATTTGCAAAGCAAAACAGACGTTTTTGTTTTTACCAAGCTTCCGAGCTTCTAAACTTCCAAGCTTCAAAAGGTGGAAAATATGCCGTTGTTTGAATATGTATGTAAAAAATGCAAAAAAGAATTTGAAAAACTTGTTTTTGCCATTAACGCTGAGAAAATAGAATGTCCTGCCTGCAAAAGCACTGATGTTGAAAAGAAATTTTCGACTTTTTCTTCAAAAAGTTCAAAAAATGATTTGTGCGGCTGTGATGCGGCAGGCAGTTGCGCCGTTAAAAAACACGGCGGCGGCTGCGGTTGCGGAGGATGTGGCGGACTTTAGTTTTAGAACACCTGTATCTTTAAATTTTTTTTAATTGTTATTTTTTTCAAGAGGCAAATATAATGTCGGAACTTTTATCTTATTTTGGAATAGAAAGTAAAAATATAAAAAAAACATGTGTTATCTGCCAAGCCTCGGACCAGTCTCTTTTTTCCGAGCTCGGGCCTGCCGAAAATTTCACAGGACTTTTTGCAAAAGTAAACAACTATGAAAATTCCACGATCATCTCAACTAAGAATAATTTTCTCGTAGGGGATATAGTATTATATTTAAAAGATACGGCGTGTGAAAATATAATATTGTTCGGCAGCTGCGGCGGAGCAGGCGAAGTAAAAATCGGAGATAGACTGATAGTTAAAAAGGTTTTTAATTTTGAGAGTTTCTCGGAAATGCTTGAAATGAAAAGAAATCCGGATTCATACTATCCGTCTGCAGCTTTACTCGGAGAATTTCTTTTAAAAAATAATAAACTCGACATACAGCATATTAAGTGCGCCACTACAAGTTCTCTTGTTCTTGAAAAAAAATATAAGGATTGGTTCAGTAAAAATAAAATCAACGCCGTTGATATGGAATGTTCTTCCGTTTTTTCAGCGTCATGTTCAATAAACAAAAAAGCAATCGCCGTATTTTACGTTACCGATATGGTCGGCGTAAACGAGCCTTTCGGCAACGATATAGACCAATCACAAAAATCGGCGATATTAAAAGCAAGACAGTCTCTTGCCAAAGCCATATGTAATTTTATAAATGATGGACAAAAGCATTTTATATATTAAAACTCTGCTTGCCGAAAAATTTCCTTTTTTCGGCATAAATAAAATAAGAGAACTTTCAAGGCTTGTATTTGAAATAACAAAAAGAGACGGTATTGAACCGAAGTCTTTTATTGACGGCATTGAATTTTCGGATTACCGCGGAACAAAAACCGGTCTTATAAAACTCAGATATCCTCAAAATTTTAAAACAGCTTTAAAAAACAGTTTTTATCTGCCTGATATAACCGTTGAAAAAGACTCGGGTGCTGTTTTAGAATACACAAAATTCTATCCTGAAAATATTTATTATACGGCCGAAGTGTTAAATTCTTTTTTATATAAAAGAATAAAAAAGCTTTTTACAGATTCCGCATTTATAGAAATATCTTCTTTAAAACAGTTTTTGAAAGAAAATAAATTCTCCGTACAGGCATATAACAGCCGCAGAAAAAATTTATTTCTTGTAAATGAAAAATTTGATTTTTTTAAGCCCTGTCCCTGCACTAAAAACGTAGTATGCTGCAATTATTCTGTTTTAAACACGGGGTACGGCTGTCCTTATGAATGCACTTATTGTTTTTTGCAGGGATATCAGAATGTGCCCGGTATAATATTTCCGTGCAACATAGAAGATTTCCTTGATATAAATAAAATTAAACCCGGCAATTCAGGTTTGTTTGACATGCCAAGAGTCGGAAGCGGTGAATTTACGGATTCTCTAGTATTTGACGATATAACTCTTTTTTCGCAGCCGATAGTTAAATTTTTTAAAGAAAATCGGGATATGTATTTTGAATTTAAAACAAAAAGCATAAATATAGAAAATCTTTTGAAATACGGAGGAGCGCCGAACATAGTAATTTCCTGGTCGCTCAATACGGAAAAAATGATAGCGGAAAATGAACATCTTACGCCTAAATTGGAAGAAAGGCTAAAAGCCGCCAAAAAATGCGCAGAATCAGGATACTCAATAGGGTTTCATTTTGATCCGGTTATTTTTTATAAAGACTGGCAGAAAGATTATATAAAAACTATTGAAAATATATTTGATTTTGTAGATGGAAAATATATAAAATGGATAAGCGTGGGATCTTTAAGAATGCCTGCGGAATTAAAAAAAACGATAGAAAACAGATTTTTTGAAAATAGAATCCTTGACGAAGAACTTTTGCTGTGTGACGATGAAAAATTAAGATACGCCAGGCAGCAGAGGATTGCAATGTATAAAACGCTTGCAGACGTCATTAAAAAACGTGCAGGAAATATAAAGGTTTATTTATGTATGGAAACTTCGGAAGTATGGAATAAATGCGGGGGTATTTTATGAAAAAGATAATAGTTTTATTTTTTGCGGCGTTCTTTCTGGCTGCCGTAAAAGCATCGGCTGAACAGCCTAAATTTGAATTTAACCAGAAAGGGCTTGAAAAGGCTTATAAGCTGGTTGACCAGAAACAATATAAACAGGCCCTTAAAATTCTTGAGAAGCTTGTTCCGTTTGACGAAGAAAGCATAAGCGAAGCACAGAGAATAGATAAAATTGTTTTGTCGGATATTTATTTTAATATGGGTTTTTGTTTCGGCAATATTGGCGATGATGCCAATATGCTCGAATTTTACGACAAAGCTTTAAACGTTTTTCCGGAACATCAGGCAACCCTTTACGATTTAGCTAAATATTACAGAACTAAAGGCGAAGATGACAAAGCTTCCGAACTTCTTGAAAAACTTATAAATATAAACGTTACGCATGACTGGGCTTTTGTGATGCTTGGCGATATATACGACGCCAAAGGCGATTTTACCAAAGCCAAAGATTATTACAAAGAAGCGGCTCGTCTTGGCAACGAAGAAGCTGAGACAAAACTCAGCGGAGAAGAAAACCGTCAACAGCAGTAATATTGGAATTTAAACGGTAAATTTTTTCAGAAAAAACACTGTTTTTGAATGTTTTTGCCGTGAGTGTTTCCGTATAAAAAATAACTAAAATATAAAGGCAGAAATCATGGAAATTGAAAAAATTTACGATGCGAAGAAAGTTGAAGAAAAATGGGTAAAATTCTGGATAGACGAAAAAATATTTTCGTCAAAACCGGATAAAAATAAAAAACCGTTTACGATAGTAATTCCTCCTCCTAACGTCACAGGCTCTCTTCACATGGGCCATGCCTTAAATAACGGTCTTCAAGATATAATCATAAGATTTAAAAAAATGCAGGGGTATAATACTCTTTGGGTTCCCGGAACAGACCACGGCGGAATAGCGACTCAGAACGTTGTTGAAAAACTTCTTAAAAAAGAAGGCAAAACAAAATATGATTTGGGCAGAGAAAAATTTCTTGAAACTATGTGGCAGTGGAGAAACGAAACAGGCGATACTATTCTTGACCAGCTTAAAAAGCTCGGTTGCGCTCTTGACTGGGACAGAACAAGATTTACTATGGATGAAGCTTGTTCAAAATCGGTAAAGAAAGCTTTTAAAAAATTATACGATAAAGGCCTTATTTACAGAGGTAAAAGACTTGTAAATTACTGCACAAGATGTAATACGGCGTTATCGGATATTGAAGTTGAATATAATTCCGAAAAAGGAAATTTGTGGTATATAAAATATCCTATAAAAGATTCCGATGAATTTTTAACCGTCGCAACTACGCGTCCTGAAACGATGCTCGGCGATACTGCCGTTGCGGTAAATCCTAACGATGACAGATATACTTCTCTTGTCGGAAAAACAGTAATTCTTCCATTAACAGGACGTGAAATAAAAATAGTAGCGGACTATATAGTTGATACGTCATTCGGAACCGGCGCCGTTAAAGTTACGCCAGCCCATGACAATACCGATTATGAAATAGCAAGAAGACATAATCTTGAAATAATTGAAGTTATAAACGCAGACGGTAAAATGATAAACGTCGCGGATAAATACGCAGGTCTTTCGGTAGTTAAAGCAAGAGAAGAAGTCGTAAACGATTTGACTGCTCAAGGCTATATTTTAAAAATTGAAGATTACAGCCACTCGGTCGGCAAATGTTACAGATGCTCAACCACGATAGAACCGATAATGTCGGAACAGTGGTTTTTAAAAGTTGAAGAAATGTCAAAAAGAGCTTCTCAGGCGGCAAAAGACGAAAAAGTAAAATTTTATCCTCCGTCATGGCAGAAACCTTATACGTTATGGCTTGATAATTTAAGAGACTGGTGCATAAGCCGCCAGATATGGTGGGGACACAGAATACCTGTTTATTATTGCGTTGATGAAAATAATAACAGAACGCAATGCCCTGAAATAGTTTCTGAAAATATGCCCGATAAATGTCCTCATTGTGGCAATACGAAAATCATGCAGGATAGCGATGTTCTTGATACTTGGTTCTCTTCGGCTTTGTGGCCGTTCAGCGTATTTCACTGGGGTGAAAATGAAAATAATGAAGAATTAAAATATTATTATCCGACGTCCGTTCTTGCAACAGGCCACGAAATTCTTTATTTGTGGGTAGCAAGAATGGTTCAGATGGGGCTTGAATTTTTAGACGATATTCCTTTTTCCGATGTTTTTATACACGGGATAGTCAGAGATAAATCTGGCAAAAAAATGTCAAAATCTCTCGGAAACGTAATAGATCCTCTTTTAATGATGGACAAATACGGAACGGACGCTTTGAGATTTTCGCTTGCCCACGTAGCCGCTCCCGGCAGAGATATGCAGATATCTGACGAATCATTTTTAAGCGCAAGAAATTTTGCAAATAAAATTTGGAATGCTTCAAGATTTATTTTGATGAATATGGAAGGGGTTGAAGTTCCCGAAAAACCGATAGTCAAAGAAATGTCGGATAAGTGGATTTTAACGGAATATAACAAAACGATTGAAACAGTTACGAAATCTTTTGAAATTTACGATATAGACGTAGCTTCAAGAGTTCTTTACGATTTTTTCTGGACTAAATTCTGCGACTGGTATATTGAACTTTCAAAAATAAGAATGACTTCATCTGATATAAACGAAAAGAAACAGGCGCTTTCGGTTTTGCTGTATGTTCTTAAAGGAACGATACAGATGCTCTCTCCTGTAATGCCGTTTATAACGGAAGAACTTTGGTCAATACTTTCAAAACATGATAAGAGCATAGTTTATTCAAATTTTCCAAAATATGAAAAAGAATTTGTTTTTGAAAAAGAAACAAACGAAATGCTTTTGATACAGGAAATTATAACTAAAATCAGAAATATCAGAAGCGAAATGAATATATCGCCGGCGATATTTATAAACGCAAATTTCAACGTGCTTGACGATTCAAAAAAAGCCGTTCTTGAAAACAATCAGGATTATGTAAAAGGAATCGCTAAAATACAGAATGTTACAATAGCAAAAGACGTAAAAAGACAAAAAAATTCGGCAATGGCCGTTGCGACCGGTTTTGAAATATTCATACCGCTTGAAGGGCTTATAGACGTTGAAAAAGAAAAAAACAGAATAAATAAAGAAATACTTCTTGCAACGCAGGATAAAGAAAGATGCGAGTCAAAACTTTCAAAAGAATCTTTTGTGGCAAGAGCTCCGAAGGAAGAGGTTGAGAAGATAAGGATAAGGCTGCAGGAAGCGGAAATTAAAATTTCAAAACTGAAAGAAAGTTTAGAATTTATAGGCTAATTATAACGACTTTATATTTTTGGCTCCGATTTTATAATTGCAAGTCTTATGTATCGTTTTACACTTGCATACACCGCAACTTGTAATTACCTCATTTCGCCTAAAACTATAAAGTCTAACGACAATAGACCGTTTCGTCTAAAATCTTTCTAGTTGAAAAAGATAAAAAGTTGAAAAATACAAAGGACAAAAAATGAGAAAAATTAAAATTGTAAAAAATTATTTAAAACATGCGGAAGGTTCGTGTATGTTTTCACTCGGCGAAACTAAAGTTCTATGCGTTGCCACAGTTGAAGAAAAAGTTCCGCCTTTTATAGAAGCAAAAAAAACAGATGAAGGCTGGGTAACAGCCGAATATTCAATGCTCCCGAGATCATGCAACGACAGAATATCAAGAAACCGTCTTCAAAACGGAAGAGCTCAGGAAATATCAAGGCTTATCGGAAGATCTTTAAGAGCAAGTGTTGATATGGCAAAACTCGGAAAAAGAACAATAACGATAGACTGCGACGTTATAAGGGCCGACGGCGGAACAAGAACAGCCTCCATTAACGGCGGTTTTATAGCGCTTGTCCTTGCTCTTAAAAATCTGCAGAAGAAAAAACTTATAAAAGAACTTCCGGTAAAGGATTATGTCGGAGCTGTAAGCGTAGGATTTGCAAATGGTAAAATGGTTCTTGATTTATCGGCAAAAGAAGACAATGTCGCCGATGTTGATATGAACGTCGTTATGACGGCAAAAGGCGATTTAATAGAAGTGCAGGGTACGGCGGAAGGCGACGTTTTTTCAAGAAAAGATTTAAATCAAATGCTTGACGCAGCTTACGACGGAATTAAATTGATTACAAATGCACAGAAAAAAGCGATAGGAAGTTTAACATAAGTTAAAAAAGACGGGGATGTGATATGACAAAGACGGCAGTTTTGATTCCGTGTTATAATGAAAGTGTTACAATAAAAAATGTAATAGAAGAATGCCGCAAATATCTGTCTGATGCCGACATCTACGTTTATGACAATAATTCTACCGACGGAACGGATGAAATAGCAAAAAAAGCCGGCGCTATAGTTAGATATGAAACAAAGCAGGGCAAAGGCAATGTTATAAGAAGAATGTTCAGGGAAATAGATGCCGATTGTTATGTTATGGTTGACGGCGATTTACAATGCCCTCTTGAAAATGTGAAAGAAATGTGCCAATTGATTCTGACCAAACAAGCCGATATGGTTATAGCTGACAGACTTTCAGATTGTTATTTTTCAACTAATAAACGTAATTTTCACAATATAGGGAATATTGTCGTTAGATTTCTCGTTAATAAATTATTTCAAAGCAATGTAAAGGATATTATGTCGGGCTACAGAACTTTAAGCCCTGTTTTTGTTAAAAATATTCCGATATTGGCAAAAGGTTTTGAAATAGAAACAGAAATGACGATCCACGCATTGGATAAGAATTTTACAATCAAAGAAATTCCCATAAAATATAAAGAAAGGCCTGAAGGCAGCATTTCCAAATTAAATACTTAC
The DNA here is from genome assembly GCA_963666965.1 of Endomicrobiaceae bacterium. Classification (GTDB taxonomy): domain Bacteria; phylum Elusimicrobiota; class Endomicrobiia; order Endomicrobiales; family Endomicrobiaceae; genus Proruminimicrobium. Next base: position 70,901 of record OY762939.1, on the reverse strand, counting down.
AGCGACGGTTTTCTGGTTTTAAGGACAATTGTCAGTTTATTTAAAGACCATAAACCTTTTATTTTTTTTACGGCGATTTCAGTATTTTTATTTTTATTCTCAATGTTTTTGTTTATTCCTGTTTTTATAGAATTTTTGGATACAAGCAAAGTTCCGAGATTTCCTACTTTGATTGTATCAGGTGTTTTAGCTACGATGTCGCTTCTTATGTGGATATGCGGAATTATTCTTCAAACTATCGCCAGAAAACACAAAGAACTGTATGAAATACTTTTAAAACGTAATTCCGGTCAAAATAAATCATGTTTTTAAATAAAAAAAAGACAGCGTATTTTATCAGTGTTTTGTTTTTAGCCGCTGTAACTGCGTTGTTTTCTTCATATCTGCTGTCGAAGAAAAACAGTTTCTCAAATGATTTAAAACTCCTTTTTAAATGCACATCATCATCAATCGCGTGTGATGATCTTATTTTTGATTCCAACTCTGAAAACCGCAGATACATATCTTTAAACATAAACGGATATGTTTCAAATTTAAATATTTATCTTTCAAAATTGGCCGATAAAGAAATTCCGATTGGTATATATGAAATAAACGGAAAAAGGGCGGATTTTGTAGGCGCCGCCGTAATGCCTCCAGGAAAATATTATGTCAATTTAACAATAAACAGATTTTTTTCAAATCTTGCAATTTATATAAAAAATCCTGAAAGTTACGGACATATCCGCAAAATAACGGTTAACGAATCCATTTTTAATAAATATTTTCTGATAAAATTTTTTGTATTTTTTGTTTTTACATCTTTTATATTGTTCCATTTGATTTTTAACATACGTATGATGTATGAAACAATATTTAAATATAAATATATAATCGCTTTTGTCATTGTAGCTTTTGCCGTTATTTTTGAACTAAACGGTTCTTCTATTGCAATGTGGCAGTTATCGGTTGATTCTATAAAGAAAGAATCAGTTTTAATAGGCAAGCCTAGATGGATCAGAACAGACGAATGGCGTGTATATACACCAATACTTTTATCTCAGACGCTCTCAGATTATAAATATTTTAATGGTGTTTTGCGCGGAACAAAAACTGATATGTTCCTTTTTTATGCGCAGCCTGTTAAAAATGTGATGTCTGTTTTCAGGCCTTTTTTATGCGGTTTTCTTGTTCTTGATCAGGCGAAAGGTCTATCTTTTTACTGGGTTGCAAGAATAGTAAGTCTATTTCTAGTATCTCTTATGTTTTTTATGGTGATTACAGGTAATAAAAAATTGCTTTCCGGGCTTGGATCTTTAATGATAACTTTCGCTCCTGCTGTGCAATGGTGGATTAGTCCTATTGGCATAGCTGAAATGTTGATATTTGGTCAGTTAGCAATTTTGATGTTATATCAATACATGCATAATAATAATTTTTTAAAAAGATTTTTATTTTTATTTGTAATTTATGTATGTTCCGGCGGATATATATTAGTTCTTTATCCTGCATGGCAGGTTCCATTTACTTATGTATTTGCCGGAATTGCATTATGGGTAATTTTGGAAAACAGAAAACAATGTTCAATAAAGCTGAAAGACTTTTTAAGCATATTGTTTTTTATATCACTGTTAATGATAAGTTTGCTATATATTTACAATAAATCTTCAGATACGATATATTCTTTGATGCATACTGTTTATCCGGGAAAGAGATTTGAAAACGGAGGCGGCCTGCTTTTCGAATTATTTCAGTCGTGGGGAAATATTTTTTTCAGCTTTAAAGATTTGATTGAAAATTCAAACGTGTGTGAAAAGGCTGCATTCATTGATTTTTTTCCGCTTGGAATTATTTTATCCTGCTGGGTTATATTTAAGGAAAAAATAAAAGATATGTTTTTGATTATAATTACGGTCTGTTCTGTTTTTTTAGGTTTTTGGTGCCTTGCCGGAGTTCCGAATTTTGTTGCAGATATTACTTTTATGAAAATGTCTCCGGTTCACAGAATGCTTGTTGTTTTCGGATTTTCAAATATTTTGCTGCTTATACGTGCTTTAAGTTTGGTAAAAACAAAGATCAAATATAATATTATTATAAGCGTGTTGTTGTCCGCAGCAGCTGTTTACGCTTCGATTTCTGTATATGGGCAATATTTAAATCCGGTAATGATTTTTATAATAACAGCTTTAAGTTTTTTAATTTTTTTGTGCGGATTGAATATAAAGTATTTTAAAACTTTTGCAGTTGCTGCAGTTTTAACCGTGCTTGCCGGCGGATTGTTTGTAAATCCGCTTCAAAGCGGAACAGCCGGCGTCAACGAAACGCCTCTTGCCGAAGCAATACGCAAAATAGACCAATCAAAACGCGGATTATGGATGGCTGAAGGAGCAAGTTTTTATATTTCAAATTATATAGTAATGCAGGGAGCGGCAGCAGTCAATTCTACAAATACATATCCAAATACGCAGTTATGGCGGAAATTTGATAAAGACGGCGAATATGAAAGCGTGTATAACAGATACTGTCATATTCTTATTTCCATAAACCGTGAAAAATCTAAAGAAAAGTTTCAGCTTATGCAGTTTGACGTTATGAAAATAAATCTTCAGCCGGATGATTTGGCGGTTTTAAATGTTGATTATATAATTACTCGAAATGATTTATCTAAATTGAACGGCGATAATATAATTTTTACAGAAAAATATTCCGGCGTATATTATAAAATATTCGAGGTAGAACGTCTTTTGGAGAAAAATGAAAAATAACGGCTGTCCTGTATGCGGTTGCGATAACATAAAAAAGCAAAGAACCTCAAAAGGTCTGATATTATTATGCGCGCGGTGCTCTTTTCGAACTGCCGAATCATGTTGTTCATCGCAAAAATATGCTGACTACGGATTGCTTTTAGAGTCTGTAAGAGATATAAGAATAAAGAATTTCCATGAAATAATTTTACGGATAAAAGAAAAAATACGCAAAAAAGAAATAAATGGCCTTGAAATAGGATGTGCCGGCGGCTTATTTATGGAACTTGCTGCGGCTTCAGGCATAAATATGACCGGAATTGAGCCTATGGAAAAAAGTTTTAATGAAGCAAAGGCAAAAGGACTGAATGTCGTAAAAGGTTTCTTCCCCGAAGATTTTAAATGTTTAGAAAAATTTGATTTTATTGTTTTTAACGATGCTTTTGAACATATACCAGACATAAATAAAATTATCACAGAATGTTCTGTAAGACTTAATGAAAACGGATTTGTTATAATAAATATGCCTGTAAGTACGGGAATACTGTTTAGAACAGCTTCTTTTCTGTCTTTTTTCGGGATTGAAAAATTTTTAAACAGGTTATGGCAGTTTGAAACAGACAGCCCTCATGTAAGTTATTTTAATGCAAAAAATCTGTCTTTTTTAATGCAAAAATACGGTTTTGTTGCAGATTGCAGAGTAAAACAATGTGTTTTTATTGTCAAAAACCTAAAAAACAGAATAAAAGCCGTTAACGGCAATACTATTTTTTGCAATATCGTTTTTGTTTTACTTGTATTATTAAAACCTGTTATAGATTTTTTTCCTAAAGATGTTGAGTGTTTGTTTTTTAAGAAAATACGCTGACGGCGTTTGCCAATATAAATTAAGTTTTAATATAATAAGCCAAAACAAAAGGATACTGATAAATCATGAAAATAACAGAAATAATACTTGCAACCGGAAACAAACATAAAGTTGCCGAAATAAAAGCGATACTTGCCGATTTGAACGTAAACATAAAGCCTATGATCGAATTTGAAAATTATCCCGTAGTAGTGGAAGACGGTCTTACTCTTGAAGAAAATGCCGTTAAAAAAGCTGTTGAAGTTGCCAAATTTTTTAACAGCTGGGCAGTTGCCGACGATACGGGCCTTGAAGTTGACTATCTTAACGGAGCACCCGGAGTTTTTGCGGCAAGATATGCCGGCGAGGGCTGTACATACGAAGACAATAACAAAAAACTTCTGAAAGCACTTGAAAATGCCGGTAACAGAAAAGCAAAATTCAGATGCGTAATAGCATTAAGCGATCCTCAGGGCAATCAAGTAATTCTTTCAAAAGGGGAAATTAACGGCGTAATAAGCAAAACAATATCCGGCACAAAAGGTTTCGGTTACGATCCGATATTTTTTGTTAATGAACAGGGATGCACTTTTGCTGAACTGCCTGAAGGAATTAAAAATAAAATAAGCCACAGGGCTCTTGCTCTTGAAAATTTTAAAAAAAATATATCAAGTCTCATAGGTTGAAAAATGATTTCATTTCTTCATTCCGCGGCAGTACAGGGAATAAATGCTTATCTTATAGACGTTGAGACCGACATATCTTCAGGGCTTCCCGTATTTTCGATAGTAGGTCTTCCGGATACAGCCGTTAAAGAATCAAGAGACAGAGTAGTATCTGCAATAAAAAATTCAGGGTTTGATTTTCCGGCAAGAAAAATAACCGTTAATCTTGCTCCTGCCGATATTAAAAAAGAGGGAGGGTTATTTGATCTTCCGATTGCTCTGGGAATTTTAAGTTCAAGCGGTTATATAGATAAAAAAGCGGTTTCTAAAATATGCGCGATAGGAGAACTTTCGCTTGACGGTAAATTAAGGCCCGTCAAAGGGCTTCTTCCGATAGTTTTAAGTTTAAAAAAATCAGGTGTTTCAAAAATAATAATTCCCGAGGGAAATAAAAATGAGGCGTCAGTCGCAAAAGATATTGAAATTTATCCTTTTACGACTCTTGCCGAAACTGTAAAATTCTTAAAAAATGAAATAAAAGTTTTTCCTTTTACAGGCGGCTGTCAATCTGACGAAGACCAAAATGTTGTGCAGACCGTAGACTTTGCAGATATAAAAGGGCAGTTTCTGGCTAAACGTGCAGCAGAAGTTGCTTCAGCCGGCGGACATAATATGATAATGGTCGGTCCTCCCGGTTCCGGCAAAACGATGATAGCTAAAAGAATTCCGACTATACTTCCGCCGATGAGTTTTGAAGAGTCTGTAGAAACCACAAAAATATGGTCTGTTTCAGGTCTTATTCAGGCGGGAGAAAGTTTAGTTAAACAAAGACCTTTCAGAAGTCCGCATCATACTACTTCTTCAATTGCTCTGATAGGCGGTGGCTCTTATCCTAAACCGGGTGAAGTCAGTCTTGCCCATAACGGAGTTTTGTTTTTAGACGAGCTTACCGAATTTAAAAGAGACGTTCTTGAGGTTTTAAGACAGCCTCTTGAAGACAAAACAGTTACCGTTTCAAGAGCAAAAAATACGTTGTCTTTTCCGGCATCTTTTATGCTTATAGCTTCAATGAATCCGTGCCAATGCGGACATTACGGCGATTTAAATAAAGAATGTACGTGCAACAAATACCAGATTATAAAATACCGCTCCAAAATATCGGGGCCTTTGATGGACAGAATAGATATACAGATAGAAGTTTCGGCTCTCAAAATAGATGAGATAACTTCTGAGCAGCCTTCTCAAACGGAATCTTCCGAAGAAATAAAAAAAAGAGTTATAAAGGCAAGAAACATACAGTACGAAAGATTTAAAAATACAAAAATTTACTGTAATGCCCAGATGGGGCCTAAAGAAATAAAAAAATACTGTAAAATAGACGATAAAGCAAAAGAACTTCTTAAAACGGCAATTGATAAAATGGGTTTTTCGGCAAGAGCATATGACAGAATTTTAAAAGTGGCAAGAACAGTTGCAGATCTTCAGGATTCGCAAATGATATCGGCGCAGCATATAGCAGAGGCTATAAAATACAGAAGTTTGGATAAATGATTTTAAATTAAAATAACGGAGTTTTAAAATATAGAAAATGTCATGGAGCGACGACAACAAATCAACTTATGATTTCTTTCTTGGCAAACACAAAAACATTCTTCTGTTTTTTGGATTTATGTTTGCAGTTTTGTCATTAAATCTTTTTTATCTTCAGATTATAAGCGGATCATATTACAGAGATATTTCCGAAAAACAAAGACTAAATACCGCAAAAGAAAAAGCTCCCAGAGGTCTGATATACGACGGTAAAGGCAGTTTGGTTGTAGGCAATGAATTTGGATATGTCGCGTTGTTTTATCCCTTTGAACAGCAGGAACTGCCAAGCAAAGACACTATAGACCAGCTGAGCGCGATACTTAAAAGAGACGTTAACAATGAAATAGAGGCCGGATTAAAATATAAAAGAGTTATTCAAATAGCTGATAATCTGACTCTTGAAGAAGTTTTTAAAATTCAGGAAAAAAAGTTATTTATGCCCGGTATTGCCGTAACCAAAATACCGAAACGAAAATATTTTAATGCGGTTGAAACATGCCATATTACAGGTTATGTTGGTGAAGTTACGCAGGAAGAAATCGAGAATATGCAGGATGACAATTACAGACCAGGTGATTTTATAGGCCGCGGCGGAGTTGAGCAGTCTTATGACAAATACATAAGAGGAACCGACGGCGGACTGCAGCTTGAGGTAAATGCCAAAGGCCAGCAGAGAAAAGCTTTTAAATATTACGCGCCGGAATCCGGAAATAACGTGCATCTTACGATAGACGTGGAATTGCAGAAAATAGTTTATGACGCGTTAAAAAATTCGACCACGGGAAGAGGAGCGGCTGTAGCGCTTGACGTAAGAACGGGAGCCGTAAAAGTTTTGGTTTCATGCCCCGGTTATGATACAAACGACGTCTATACAAAGCGTTATGTGCAGTATTTAAGAGACAAAAATCTGCCGCTTTTTAACAGAGCTACGCAGGCATTATATCCGCCGGGCTCAATTTTTAAAATTATAACTTTTATAGCCGCTATGGATTATCTTAATTTTGATCCGTCTCATACGGAATACTGCATAGGCAAATTTGAACTTGGAGACAGGTTTTACTCCTGCTGGTTTAAGGAAGGCCATAAAACTGTCAACCTTATAACAGCTACGGCCAATTCATGCAATGTTTATTTTTATAAATTAGGTTTAAAACTCGGCGTAAGAATTCTTGAAAAATATGCAAAATTATTTCACTTAGGCGAACAAACCGGCATAGACATTCCGTACGAGAAAAAAGGATTTGTGCCGACTCCCGAATGGAAAAAGTTAAAAATGAAAATGACATGGCTGCAGGGAGACACTGTAATACTTGCAATCGGACAAGGTGCTTTATGGGTTACACCTCTTCAGATGGCTTCAATGGTCTCGGCAGTCGCAAATAAAGGAACGTTCTACAAGCCGTATCTTGTCGAAACCGTAAGAAATCCGTATAACAATCAAATTATATATCAGCATACTCCGGAAATTAAAGATGTATTGGAAATAAATAACAGCATATGGAAAACGCTAAACAAAGCTTTGATGGAAGCAGTTAAAAACGGAACTGCAAAAAGAACGTATTTTAACAGTTTGACCGTTGCTGCAAAAACAGGTACCGCCCAAAATCCGCAGGGTATAGACCATGCATGGGTCGTAGCTTATGCCCCGGCTGAAAATCCTGAGCTTGCCGTAGCCGTTATAGTTGAAAACGGAGGCGGCGGAGGTACAAATTCTGTTCCTATCGCAAGAGAAATATTCAGAAAATATTTTAATCTAAACGAGGGGCCTGATCCGCAGATAATACGGAAAAGTTCATCGACAGCAGTAAACATAAAGAATCAGATTGAACAAAAAGCTGAACACGTTGAGGAAGAACATCATTTATGACAAAACAAAAAAGTATATTTTTACAAATTTCAGAACGTACAGACTGGCTTTTATGCATATCGCTGTTTTTTATTCTTGCGATAGGATGCGTGTCAATTTATTCGGCAAGCATGAATTATATTAATCCGCTTAAATTTATTACAACGCAGGTTATAGCCGTTTTTGCCGGAATTGCCGCGGCGCTGATATTTTCAAGTTTTAATTATCAGTATTATAAACACTTCAGCGGATATATATATTTATTTTCATGTCTTTTATTAATATCCGTTTTAGTTCTTGGTTCTACAATAAAAGGCACAAAAGGCTGGTTCAATTTTGGATTTTTTTCAGTGCAGCCCGTAGAATTTGCCAAAATCATGTTTATACTCGTATTGGCTGCTTTTTTGGACAGATACTGGCGTGAAATAAGAAATTTTTCAACTTTTTTTAAGGCATTGTGCATACTTGGCGGACATATTGTTTTAATAATGATGCAGCCTGATTTTTCTTCAACACTTCCTTATTATCCGATAACTCTGATTTTGCTCTACGTTGCAGGAGTTAAATTAAGATATATTTTAAGCGTTATTCTTTACGGCGGACTTTCAATGGGAATACCTCTTTTTATAACTTTTATAAAACTCCAGCCGGCAGATGTTCAGCAGACGGCATTTTTTGCTTTTGTTTTAAAAGCTTACAGTCATCTTCCTACCGCTCTTCTTGTTTTGTTTTCTGTTGCGGCCGTTGTTTTTATTATAAAATGGCTGTTGTATAAACTCAGAATTCCTATGCCTGTTCTTTATCCCGTAATATTTATTATTATTGTTTTTGCCGGCAGTTTTTCGTCCATAGTAGTTGAAAAATCACTTAAAGAATACCAGAGAAAAAGATTGATTGTTTTTCTCGAACCAAGCCTTGACGCAAGAGGGGCGGGATATAACGTAATACAGTCAAAAATCGCGATAGGTTCCGGCCAAATTGCGGGAAAAGGTTTTTTCAGAGGCACTCAGACTCAGCTAGGATTTCTTCCGGAACAGAGAACTGATTTTATTTTTGCCGTAATAGGAGAGGAGGGCGGATATCTTTTTGCGCAGCTCACGATGCTATTCTACCTGTTTTTTATATGGCGGGCGCTTGTTATAGCAAAAAATGCCAGAGACAGATACGGCTCTTATGTCGCAACAGGAATTTCTACTCTTTTTGCTTTTAATGCCGTTATAAATATAGGGATGGTCACAGGTCTTATGCCTGCAACAGGGCTGCCTCTTTTGCTTGTATCATACGGAGGGTCAAGCGTTACTTCATCAATGGTTGCAATAGGAATACTGATGTCAATATATGCAAGACGTTTTGTAAGGGATTGATAAGAATTAATGTGGTTTGTTGGGCGGATTTGCAAAGCAAATCGAAGAAGTTTTGATGAAAAAACACTTCGATTATCAACATGCTTATGTGGCAAAAAAACAAACATAAAAAAACTAAAGATATTTCAGTCATAAACATGTTCTAATGCGGTACAAACAAAAAGAAAAGACTGTGCTTTGAAGCTGGAAAACAATACTATTTTGTGCGGCGAAAAACGCAGAATACATAAAAACTAAAAAAATATTTTAAAAATCACGGAAATTTTGCAAATTATATTATAAAAGCAGGGCTGAATATAGTATAATACTTAACATGAACAGCTTAGATAAAATTCTTCCTTTCATACAAAGACCTTCAAGATATATAAATCATGAAATAAATTCACACAAACCGGATATGACGAAAGATGTTTCGATATGCCTGTGTTTTCCGGATATTTATGAAGTAGGCGCATCTAATTTAGGTCTTGAGATTTTATATCATCTGGTCAACGAAAAAAAACTTGCAAGATGCGAAAGATCTTTTGCCCCGGATACAGATCTTGAAGAAATTCTCATAAAGAAAAATATGCCTCTTTTTTCTCTTGAATCAAAAAGTCCTCTTAACAGCTTTGACATAGTCGGATTTTCTCTGCAGTGCGAACTTGTCGGAACGAATATAATTAATATGCTTTCATTGTCTAAAATACCTGTTTTTTCAAAAGACAGAAAAAACGGCGATCCTATTATAATCGGCGGCGGTCCGGCGATGGCAAATCCCGAACCTTTTTGCGATTTCTTTGATTTTTTTGTAATAGGAGACGGTGAAGAAATTTTGCCGAAAATAATAGAAAATTATGAAACTGCCAAAAAAAACGGATTGCCGCGAAAAGAAATTTTAAAACAACTTTCAAAATTAGAAGGCGTTTATGTCCCGTCTTTTTATGAAGTTTCATATAATCAGAACGATACGATAAAAGAAATAAAAACCGTTGAACCTGACGCTCCTTCAATCATAAAAAAGACAACTGTAGATATTAATAAATCTTTTTTTCATTCGCGTAAAATGGTTCCGTTCGTTGAAACTGTTCATAACAGGCTTAATATCGAAATAGCAAGAGGCTGCATAGGAAGATGCAGATTCTGCCAGGCTTCCAAATACTACAGACCGTGGAGAACAAGGGCTCCCGAGACTGTTATGGCTCTTGTGGATGCAGGCCTTAAAGCGACAGGTTATGAAGATATTGCTTTTTCCTCTCTTTCATGTACCGACTATAAAAATCTTGAACGTCTTTTGTGTGAAACAAATGAAAAATATGCGGACAATAATTTAAATATTTCGCTGCCTTCAATGAGATGCAATACGTTTTCGCTTAAAGTCGCCGAATATATAAACAGGGATAAAAAACCTACTATTACGTTTGCTCCCGAGGCAGGTTCGGACAGATTAAGAAACGTCATAGGAAAATATCTTTCCGAAAAAGAAATAATAAATACGCTTATAACGGCCTACAATATGGGCTGGAGAACGATAAAACTTTATTTTATGATAGGACTTCCGACAGAAAAAGAGGAAGATATAAAAGCAATTTCTGAGCTTATAAAAAAAATAAAACAGCAGGCAAAAGGTTTGAATTTCAACGTAACAGTTTCTCCTTTTGTGCCCAAAGCCCAGACTGCTTTTCAGTGGGTTCCGATGTTTGCGGAAAGTTATATGAAAGAAACGATAAAAAAAATTAAAAGTGAAAGAGCCGCAACAATAAAAGCCCACGATTATTCGGCAAGCATAGTAGAGGCTGTTCTTGCGCGCGGAGACAGAAGGCTTTCACGCGTGATTTATCTTGCCTGGGAAAAAGGTTTAAGATTTGACCAATGGTCGGATAAATTTAATTTTGAAACTTGGAAAGATTGTCTGAAACGATGCGGGCTTGACCTTGATTTTTATGTTTATAGGCAGAGAGAAAAAAATGAAATTATGCCTTGGCAGCATATAGAACTTGGAGTGAAAAAAGAACAATTATATGAAGATTATCTTGCGGGTATATCCGAAACTGCAGATTTAAAAGATGATAATGCTTCTGATGATGTTTCGATGCCGAAGAATACCGTAAGCGTTAAAACGCAGAACACGCAGAGCGTATTTAGAACACTTTTAAAATTTTCCAGAAACGGAGCCGTCAAATATCTTTCACATCTTGAACAGATAGACTTTTTGAGAAGAACAGTAAAAAGAGCGGCGCTTCCTGTTTCTTATACGGCGGGATTTAGTCCTCAGATAAAAATGTCTTTCGGTCCGGCAATTTCCGTAGGTTATGAAAGTGATTGCGAATACGCCGATTTATATTTTACAGATAAAGTTAATTTAGATATAATTAAGTGTGCTGTTGCCGGTCAGCTTTCGGACGGCTATAAAATAGATGAAGTCAAACAAATACCGTTGAAATTTCCGGCGTTTGATTCGCTTGTTAATTTGGCCGAATATGACGTGACCGGCGCATTTATTGACGAAAAACGAATAAAAGAATGTCTTGCGCTTGAAACTATGCCTGTTGTTAAGATGAAAAAAGGAAAGGAAACGACGGTTGACGCAAGACCTCTTATATATTCTATGGAAAAGACCGAAGACGGCGGACTGAAAATACTTCTCAGATTCGGACAAAGTAAAAATTTAAAATTAAGCACGCTGCTGCAGAATGTTTTGGATTTAAGCGAAGACGATATTAAAAATTTAAACGTTAAAAGAAAAAAACTCTGCGTGGAAAAAAATGAAACTATTTATGAAATTTAAGATTTTAACCGTTTTTGTTTTAATACTGTTATTTTCTTCAAAGATAGGTTTTTGCGAAGAGCGCGTCATACTTTTATTAAGCGACAATATTCATTTTGGAGACAGCCTTGTAACAAAGTATGCAGATATGCTGCAGACTCTTATGGATGATAATTACGGTAAAGACGCCGTAAGACTTAAAAAGTTTTCAAAATTTGATTTTAATACGACGGAATGTCTTGAGTTTTTAAAATCGTTCAGTTCCAGAAATTACCCGCCAAGAACAATTATTCTTACTGTCGGAGAGGCCAACCAGTATAATTTACGCGGTTTTGCTTCTTACCTGGCCAAAAAAAATAAGACGGCTGCTAAAAAACAAAATAATAAATCACTCAGAGAAATTAATGAGGATATAAGAAATATCTATGAACAGAAAATTTCGGTAAATGCAAACTCTCTTATAAAAGCGGCCGGCAACCAAATGTTTTCATCAGGAAAAAAGAAGTTTAAACCTAAAGTAATTCCAAATTTCTATGTTTTTGGAGATAATTTTAAAGAGGATCGCAATACAATAGGTTCCGTTTCGGCTTATTCGTATGCATGGCAGCTGATAAGAGATAAAAAATATACGCAGGCAAAAGATTTTCTGTGGAATATAATAGCAAAAAAACCAAGTCACAGTATGTTTTATTATGCGCTCGGATCGCTTTATCTGCTTGAACAAAAGAATAACTGCGAAGCTGAAGCATTGAAAGCATTTGAGGAAGGGATTCTCGTCGATATACGCAATCCGAGAAATATGTGTTATAAAGGGCTTATCTATATGTTCATGTCTTACAAAGGAGAAATTTCAAATGACATTTTATATTTTGCCCGCGCAGTTTACGGAACTGCAGGAGATGTTTCGGAGGAGATAACTGCCATAAACGCATTAAACACCTCAAATTATGAAATTAAAAATAAAACTGTAATAGACTGGGCATTGAGCGATCTTGATAAAATCAGACAGCTTTATGCTTCAAATAATATAAATCTGGTTTTTGCAAGTTATCCGGATGAAACAAAAATAAACGAAGTAGTAAAATCTCATATAGAAGAAAACAATAATGACGGAATATTGTTTTTCCAGAACAAATTAGAGAGTACCGGCAATATGGATTACAGCCTGTATACTCTGTCTAAAAAAATGTTTTCATTTCTTAGAGACAGAAAAATTATAAAGTAGGCAAATCAATGGCAAAAGAAATAGTAGTTAACAGAACGCATGAAGAAACAAGAGTTGCGGTATTGGAAAATGACCGTCTCACAGATATTTTTATAGAACGCAGAGAATCTGAAAAAATATTAAATAATATTTATAAAGGCAAAGTGCAAAATATAGTTGCCGGTCTTTCATCGGCATTTATTGATATCGGATTCGGCAAGAGCGCTTATCTTTCAAAAGATGATGTTGTTGCTGCTAAAAACGAGCATAATATAGAAAATATGCTCAAAGTAGGACAGGAAATAATGGTTCAGGTTTATAAAGAGCCTATAAGCACCAAAGGACCAAAAGTTACAATGGAAATTTCGCTGCCCGGAAGACTTCTTGTTTATATGCCGTTCAGCAATAATATAGGGGTTTCAAAGCAGATAGAAGAAAAAGAAGAATACGAAAGGCTTAAAAATATTATAAAAAAATTAAAAAACGGTTCGGATCTTGCCGGCGGGATTATCGTAAGAACGGAAGCTGAAGATGCCACGGAAGATGAACTGGAAAGAGAAATAAAATATTTATCAAGATTGTGGGCTTCAATAATAAACAGATTTAACAATGCAAAGATGGGAACTCCGATACATAAAGACTTGGGCGTTGTTTTTCAGACTGTCAGAGATCATTTCACCGAAGACGTCACGCTGATGCATATAGACGATCAAAAAGAACTTAAAGATGTTACGGAATTTGTTAAAACAGTTTCGCCGGAACTTGAAGAAAGAATAGTTATGTATGAAGGCAAACAGCCTATATTTAAAGCATACGGCATAGAAGAAGAAATAAAAAGGCTCAGATCAAATAAAGCGAGGCTTCCATCCGGAGGATATCTTATAATACAGGAAGCGGAATCTTTGTGTGCTATAGATGTTAACAGCGGCAAATTTACCGGTAAAAACAACACACAGGAAGAAGTGGTCACTATGACCAATATTGAAGCTGCAAATGAAGTCGCAAGGCAGTTGAGACTCAGAAATATCGGCGGAATAATAGTTATAGACTTTATAGACATGAAAAAAGAGAAGAACAGAAAAAAAGTTCTTGAGGAACTCAGAAATGCTACCAAAAATGATAAGGCAAAAATTAAAATATGGCCTATCACAAAACTTGGTCTTATTGAAATGACGAGAGAAAGAAAAAGAGAATCTCTTTTTTCTCTATTGGGCGATAACTGCCCTACATGCCACGGGCTTGGTCTGGTTCTTTCAAAAGAATCGATTTTTATAAACGTCTGTCAGGAACTTGAGCAGATGAAGATAGAAAAACATTACGGCAAAATCAAAATAAAGCTTAATCCGGAAGTTGCGCAGTATTTTAATGAAAGAAAAACAAGGCTTGAAGAATTTTTTAGAAAAGAAATAGAAATTATATCTGTTGATTCAGTTGACAGAGAAGACTACAACATAATTCTTGAACAATAAATTTTAAGAGGCCATAGTGAGCTTTTACGGCTTGAAATACCTTGTTGTCGGCGCTGGTTTTTGGGGAAGCGTCTTTGCCGAAAGAATAGCGTCTGTTTTAAACGAGAAAGTTCTTGTAATAGATAAAAGAAAACATATCGGCGGAAATTGCTATTCCTATATTGATAAACAAACAGGTATCGAGTGTCATAAATACGGATCGCACATTTTTCATACAAGTCTGCAAAACGTATGGGATTATGTTAACAGATTTTCCGGTTTCAATAATTACAAACACAGAGTTTTAATTACCAGCAAAAATAAAGTATATTCAATGCCTGTGAACCTTGCCACGGTTAATTCTTATTATAATTTAAATCTTAAGCCCTTTGAGGTAAATGCTTTTCTTGAAAAAGAAAAAGGCAAAATAAAAAATCCTTCCAATTTTGAGGAAAAAGCGATATCTTTGATAGGTAAAAAATTATATGAAGCATTTATAAAAAATTACACTTTTAAACAATGGGGAACAAATCCGAAAAATCTGCCGGCTGAAATTATTACAAGGCTTCCCGTTCGTGCAAATTATGATGACAATTATTATTATGATATATATCAGGGCATGCCTTTAAAAGGATATACGGGTCTTATCAGCAATATTTTATCTCATAAAAACATTACAGTCGGCACAGATTGCGATTATTATGACATAAAAAATAAACTGCCTAAAAATTGTAAAATTATATTTACAGGAATGCCTGATAAACTGTTAAATTATAAATACGGACGGCTCGGATGGCGCAGTCTGAAATTTAAATGGCAAAGACATAATTGCGCCGATTTTATCGGAAATACGGCTATGAATTTTGCTGACTTGGACGTGCCGTATACAAGAATTCACGAATTTAAACATTATCACCCTGAAAAGAAAGCAATTTTTGAAGCTCCAAAAACCGTAATATGTTTTGAATATCCTCAGCAGTACAGGCAGGGAAGAGAAGCGTATTATCCTATAAACGATAAAAACAATAATGAACTTCATGACAAATATATTAATGAAATTTCAAAGAATAAAAATATCATAATCGGCGGAAGACTCGGCTCTTACAGATACTGGGATATGGATAAAACAATAGAGAATGCTTTATGTGTTTTTAATAATTTTATCAGTAAAAATATATAATAGTATCGTATGTAATAAGAGAAAAAGTTGAACTATTAATAAGGGAATTTAAATATTTAAATTTTACATATAGGAGTATATGTTTAAAGGGGTTTGCAATGTTAAGTAAAATTATAATTTCACAATTATTTGAAGACAAGGTATTAATTAGAATATTAAAAATGATATCGATATTTTTATTTTGTTTCATAATTGTTTTTCAAGTTCTAAATATATGTTTAGAATATGATGATTCTAATCATGCAACAGTAGCAAAAAATATTGCATTTGGTGTTGGTTATGTATCATCTTACGAAAAACTTTATTTGTTCCCTTCAGGAATAAGCGTCGGATATCCATTTATTTTACCGGTTGCCTTGGCAATAAAAATATTTTCAAATCAATATTGGGTTCCAAGTGTTACAACTGCAGCAATATGTCTGCTGCTGCTTTTGGCCGCTATGTATCTGCCGAAAAAGATTAAATATATTACTGAAAAACAATTATGGGTATGGCGCTGCGTTTTCATGGGGCTTATTATCTTTGCTTATAATTTTAAAAATACAGCCAGCTTTGTTGTAAAACTGGGTGAAATACCAAGGTATAACGGAGCTTTTTCAATGATGCTTGGGGAATTTCCGGCAACATTGCTTGTAATAATTTTGGCATTTGCGCTGATTGTTTCAGAAAATAGAAAAACCATGTATTTCTTTTCCGGAATTATTGCGTCATTGGCTTTTTTTGTAAAAACTTTGTCATTAATATCCATAGCGCCGGTTTGCGCGGTGTACTTGTTTTTAAACTGCGGCAATTTAAAATCAAAATTAAATTTTATTATTTTTTTCATACTTGGTTTTTTGCTGCCGGTTATCGGCTGGGAAATATATAAATTTATAATATTGGACGGATTTGAAAAATATTTTTTATTGAAAAAAGTTGATTATGAGTTTTTTAAAAAAGAAGGGTCGGGTCTGGATTCGAGAATGCTTCTTACAACCGTAGGCAAAATAAAAAATATGATCTATGAAATCGGTTTTTTGCGGTTTGCGCTGCTTGTGATTCTGCCTTTATGGATATTTATCTCAAGAGTTTTTAATAAAATCAACAGAAATATTGATATATTGGTTTGTATGCTGGCAGGCGCCGTTTTAACGCATACGATATGGTGGATATTTTTTTCGGGATTCGGATGGTTAAGACATTTTTTAATAGGCTGGGGTCTTTTTCTGACGATGGTCAGCATATTTGTTTTTTTAATAAATGATAAAAACAGATATTTTTATCTTGTTATAATAATATTGTTTTTAACGACTCCGTGCTCAAGCAGAATCGATAAAATGTTTTTAAATTTAAATAAGAGCTATATCAGCGTTCAAATGTCAAAAAATCAGGATCTGTTTGAGGCAAGAGATTTTATCATCAATAACAGACAATACAGATATTACGGGGCAGGCTGGTGGGCAAACAGAAGACTTGAATATATTCTTCCGTCGGTAAATAATTTCTCAGACGCTCTTGATACGAAGCAGTTTAATTCGGCTGTCAAAAATAAAGTCATTGTAAGAGATGTTGAATATTGGAATTGGGAACAAGATCCGAATATTGAAAAAATAAGGCGCCAAAGCGAGAAAAATATCATTTTTCAAAATAAATCTTACGTTATGTCTTTATATATCGAGGAATAAATGAAAAATTTTCAAATCAATCCTAATAAAAAATATGTTTTTATAATGGGGGCCGGAGCAAGCAAAGATGACAATTTGCCTATTCAAAACGAGATATTGCAGAATATTCTTAAAAGAAAATTCGCAATGCGCAACAGACAGGGGCTTCATAAAAATGAATATAAAAAAGTCTCCGACGCAGTAAAAAAACTTTTGAAGTCAGTTTTTAATTCGGATGTTCCGCTTGAAAATATCAGCCTTGAGGCGATATTCAATATACTTGAAACTTCAATAAGCCAGGGTCATAATATAGGTTTGTTAAAACATGAGAAAATAAAGAAATATTACGATATGCTTATAGAAGGAATTATGTTTGCGACTTTAACCGATGCTAAACTTAAAGAACATAATGTTTTTAATAAAATTCCCCACAGCCCGTATACGGTAATAGGTAAGAAGATTTTTGAAAATTATAAAAATACGGATATCAATTTTTCTTTTATAACTTTTAACTATGATATATGTCTTGACAGAGTTCTGCTGTCTATGTATAACGAGGACGAAAACAAAACATACGATGTCGATTTTGGAATAGAATTGGGCAATTACGATCTTCAAGACTGGTTTCATCGTCCGAGAAAGAGAAAAATATATCTGCTGAGACCTCACGGATCCATAAACTGGCTTTTTTGCAAAACATGCGGAAAAGTTTTTTCAAGAATTTCACAGCAGGGAAATCCCATAGAACTTGTCGACGGTATAAAATGTTATCACTGCGGTTCGGCAACTCTTGAGCCTTATATAGTTCATCCTGCCAACAACAGAACATACGTTAATAAATATATAACGCAGGTCTGGGACAAAATGGAAAATGTTCTTGCGGAAGCCGATCACTGGTGTTTTATAGGTTATTCTCTTCCGGAGGCCGACAGATATTTTACGTATATGCTTTCAAGAATATATAATTTTAGAAAAATAAAAACGCTCAAAAACAACAGAGTGCCGGAAGTTTCGGTTGTAAACGTAAATAAATCGGCAAATTTACACGGAGAAATGCTCGGCAAAGCTGATTCATGCTATAAAGATAAATGTAAAAACGCCGATGAAATCAAAAAATATTTTGAATTCTTGCAGAAAGATAAAGATGTTTTTAGAAGATTTGAAGTTTATTTCAGCAATATAAAGAAATACGAATGTTCATTTAAAGAGTTTGCGACAAAATATTTTTCTGTATAGTTAACGGTTTTATACTTTGGGCTACAGTCTTATAATTTCAAGTCTTATGTACCGCCCGCTCCGCTTAACTTACGTACACCGCAACTTGAAATTACTTCACTTCGCTCCAAACTCTAAAACCTTAAAAAGTCAAATTCTATAAATTGCTTACATTTTTGTATTGCAAAAACTTATGTACCGTTTTACTTATGTACACCTCACTTTTGCAATACTTCAATTCAGCTAAAACATTAAAGTCTTTACATTTAAGGGATTTTTTAAAAAAGCTGCAGGTTAACAGATATATTTAATTTTACCGTCGTGAATTTTTGATAAATATTGAAGTGTTTTTTATTTTGTTGTATACTATTTTCACGATAGAATTTTAGACTTATCTCCCTTGAGCAATTGGAGCTTTTGTGGCCAGATAAGTTTAAATAATCTGTGTGAAATATTTTGGATATAGATGCGAGGAAGCGATCGTAGCTTACCCGTCTATATTGCAAATTAGACTGTCCAACGAGTGCGTTATCGTTTGTTTACGATACTTGGCTGAGCTGGAAAGAATACGGTGCCAGCGCGTTGGCAGTTTTTTATTTCCATTAAAAATAACGATACTTGATATTCTGTAATATTTCGGCTATACTGACAGTGTCCTCTGACGCATTTTGAACCGGATAATTGTTTCCGGCCGCGTCACGGGGCGTTTTTTATTTTATGTGGGAATTTAGTTTATTCTATAAAAATGAATATTAAAGTCTTACGATCTTATTGGATTTTAAAGATTTTGTAGCGTTTCTTGTGTCAAATACAAGTTTGGCTTTTTTTACCACTTCTGAATAATCTATGGAAGAATGGTCGGTAAGTATTACGACAATATCGTATTTTGAAATATTGTTTAAGTTTTTTTCTGATTTAAACTGTTTTTTACCTATCGAAAAATTTTTTATATAAGGAGCAAAATAAGATATCTTAGCCATTTTTTCAATTAATACCGATATAACGTCAAGAGCCGGAGATTCTCTCAAATCGGCGACATCTTTTTTATATGCAACGCCAAGCACAAGTATTTTTGAATTTTTTATTGATTTTTCACTTTTATTTAAAACATCGGCAAGTTTGTATACTGCAAATTTCGGCATTTTTGAATTTATATCGCCTGCAAGCTCTATAAATCTTGAATAAAAATTTAATGTTTTCAGTTTCCATGACAAATAATGAGGGTCAAGCGGTATGCAGTGTCCTCCTATTCCGGGCCCCGGCGTAAACTTCATAAATCCGAAAGGTTTTGTTGAAGCGGCGTCTATAATTTCCCAGACATTAAGATTGAGGCTGTGGCACATCAAAGCTACTTCGTTTACAAGGCCTATATTAACCGCTCTGAATGTATTTTCAAGAAGTTTAACCATTTCAGCAGCTTCGGCAGATGACACTTTGTGAACTTTTGTAAACGAACCGTATAAAGCCGAAGCAAGACCCGACGCTTTTTCGCAGAGTCCGCCGACAACTTTTGTGGTATTTGCTATTGTGAATTTTTTATTAGACGGATCAATTCTTTCGGGACTAAACGCCAGAAAAAAATCAACGCATCCTTTTAATCCGGAGCTTTCAAGTTTTGGCAGAACAACTTCTTTTGTGGTTCCCGGATATGTTGTTGATTCAAGGATAATAAGCTGCCCTTTTTTTAACGTTTGTTTTATTTTTTCTGCCGCTGAAATAATATAAGAAACGTCAGGGTCTTTAGATTTTCTTAAAGGAGTCGGAACGCATATTATTATTATATCCATATCTGCAAGACCGGTAAAATCGGTTGTCGCATAAAGTTTTTTTGTTTTTACAAGCTTTTCAATTTCTTCGGATTTAATATCTCCTATATAGGAACGGCAGTTTTTTATGCTGTTTGTTTTTTTTACGTCTATTTCAAAACCGGTTACGGTAAAATTTTTTTTTGCAAGTTCAACGGCCAAAGGAAGCCCCACATATCCGAGTCCTATAATGCCGACCGATGCTTTATGTAAATTGATTTTTTGCAGAAGCTGTTTATACACTTACTGACTCCGTTTCGTTTTAATAAAAATCTGCTTAAAATATGCGGACCGCCTCACAATTGTAATGTGTTATGATTTGTAATCCGGTTTTAAGATGATTTTTATTCTATCAAAAAAAACGAAATTATACAAGTGTATAATTTCTATTAAAAAAATACAGGGATATCTTTTTCAAGATACCCCTGTTAATTTTTAGCCCTTCTTAATGTTCAAATATTGTTTTGGTCATTAAGTTACTTTGCAACAGCCTGAGCGTCTACTGCAGGTACAGTTTCTGTTGATGCGGCTACGTCTGCTGGAACAGTTGTATCGGTAGCGGCAACAGCAACTTCTTCAGTTGCTACTGGAGCAGCAACTTCTTCTTTTTTGCAACCCAATACGAACAAAGACAAACAAAAAAACGCAAATAATGCTTTCTTCACTTTTACTCATCCCCTTTTTTTATAATTTTTTTATATTCTTTCAATTTCCATTTTTGCAACTGCTGGAAATCATTAAATTGAAAGAAATTTATTTTCTTAAAATTATTCCTAAATCTTTACCAAGCTTCTCAATTAAAGCCTGTATATCGGCGTTTACTTCAGAATCATTTAGCGTTTTGTCAGAATGCTTATAGGAAAGTCTCAGAGAATAACTTATCTTATCGCTTCCTATTTTTTCATTTTCATATACTGAAAACAGAGTAAATTCTTTTAAGATTCCGCCGTTTTTCATTGCCTGCTTTATGATCTTTTCTATTTTTTCAAACGGAATTTTTTTATCGCACACTATTGATATGTCTCTTTTAACCGCAGGAAACTTAGTTGCCGGCTGGTAAAAACATATCTTTGACAAAGAGCATGTATCTATGAGACTTACATTAATCTCAGCGTAAAAAACATCATCTGCAAAATCGAAAGAAATATCAGGTCTTAAAACTCCGAACTGACCGACGACTTTGCCTCTGTAAACCACAGACGCTGTTTTACCGGGATGATAGTATTTTTCAGGAGATTTATTTTCCTCAATACTAAAACCTTTAGGTAATATAGCCGATATTATACCACTTATAAAATTAAAGTCAAATAGGCAGACGTTTTTTAACCCTTCCCATTTCCACCAATCAGCCCAAACATTGCCGTATGCTATGAATGCAATTGCCTTATTTTCTCCTCTGTCATTGAAGATTTTTCCTGTTTCAAAAAGCTTTATTTCAGTTGCTCCCTGACCGGCATTAAAATTTAAATTTTTAAAAAGCCCGGGAAGAAGCGAAGGTCTCAAAATTTCATTTTCTTTTGAGATCGGGTTGGCTATTTTGTAAGAGTGTTTTAAATAAAGTTTATCAAGATCTTTTATCTCGGCAAAACTGTAATTTACAGCTTCACAAAAACCAAGACCTTTAAGGTTGTCACAAACTTCGGATATGAATTTTGCAGTATGCTTATCCTGCTGTTTATCTGCAATTATGACCTTATTTTCCGTCAATACAGGAATATTTTCATAACCGTCTATTCTTGCAATTTCTTCTATGAGATCTATTTCCTGTTTTATGTCATTTCTCCACGACGGTATTTCGGCTATAAGAACATTTTGAACTTTTGAACTTATTTCAATTCCGAGAAATCTCAAAATATTTGCAATTTTCTTTTCGTCTATCGAATAGCCTAGAACCTTTTTTACTCTTTCAGCTCTTAGCTGTATTACAAGTCTTTCATTGTCTTTTGAATTGACGTCTTCTCTTAATTCAAGACGTCCCGATGCAAATTCGGCAATAAGATTTATGGCTCTCCACGACGCTTTTTCGGCAACTTCCCATGAGGTTCCTCTTTCAAATCTGTAAGACGAATCTGTGGATATATTAAGAATTCTTGAAGTTTTTCTTATATTGCCCGGTTCAAAAACTGCGCTTTCTAAAAATATATCGGTTGTTGTATTTGTTATTGCCGAGAAAGCTCCGCCTATGATTCCGGCTATTGCAAGAGATTTTTCTTTATCGGCTATCACAAGCATATTACTATTTAACTCGTGAGTTTTGTTATCCAGCGTATCAATATGCTCGTTATCTAAAGCTCTTCTTATGATTATTTTATCGCCGCTTACCTTTGAGCTGTCAAAAGCGTGAAGAGGATGTCCAAATTCAAGCAGCACGTAATTGGTTATGTCGACAACGTTATTTATTGATTTGATTCCGCAGCTTTCCAATCTGTCGGATATCCATTTTGGAGACGGACCTATTTTTACGTCTTTTATATGGCATCCTATATATCTTGAACACAATTCAGGCACAGTATTTTCAACAAGATTTTTTTCTATAAACTTTGATTTTTTTATTGCGGGAAGATTAACGACTTTTTCAAGTTTGGCGCCTATTTCTCTGGCGATTCCCCAGTGGCTCAAACAGTCGCCTCGGTTTGTAGTTATTTCTATCTCAAGAATAGTATCGATGTTGCCCAAAACATCTTCAAGTTTTTTGCCCAGAGGAGTCTCCGGATCCAATATCATTATGCCGTCGGATGAATCTTTTAATCCAAGTTCTTCTTCAGAGCAAATCATTCCCTCTGAAGCAATACCTCTGATTTTAGTCGGTTTTATTTCAAAATTACCGGGAAGAACGGCTCCTATCGTAGCAAAAGGAATAATCTGGCCGGCGTCTACGTTTGCGGCTCCGCAGACAACTTCATAATCTTTAGTTCCGTCGTTTACTCTGCACAATGACAGTTTGTCCGCATTAGGATGTTTTTGTTTATCTGTTACTTTTGCGGTGATAATACCGGTCCATTTTATGCCGCCCGATGCTATTGAAGTTTCAATCCCCAAAAAAGTAAGAGTCTTTGCCAGATCCTGAGCCGGCAAATCAAAATCTATTAGTTCTTTAAGCCAGTTATATGAAATTTTCATGTTACAGTTATCCTTCTTTTTAATTTAAAATTGTTTTAAAACCCTGATATCGTTTTCGTATAATACTCTCATGTCGTCGATTCCGTTTTTAAACATTGCAAATCGCTCAACGCCGAGTCCGAAAGCATAACCTGTATATTTTTCACTGTCATATTTTACCGCTTTAAAAACATTTGGATGAACCATTCCGCATCCTAAAACCTCGAGCCATCCTGTCTGTTTGCAGACTCTGCAGCCTTTTCCGCCGCAAAGAACGCATTTTATATCAACCTCGGCAGACGGTTCGGTAAACTGAAAGTGGGAAGGTCTGAATCTTAAATCAACTTCCTGACCGAAAAGTCTGTGAATAAACAGAGTAAGAGTTCCTTTAAGTTCGGCAAAAGTTATATTCTCTCCTACAACAAGTCCTTCAATCTGATGAAATATTGCAGAATGCGTAGCGTCAGTCGCTTCATTTCTATAAACTCTTCCCGGCACTACCACTCTTATAGGAGGCTGAGTCTGCTCCATTATATGTATCTGCGCTGGTGAAGTGTGTGTTCTTAAAAGATTTTGGCAGTTATCAAGATAAAAAGTATCCTGTGTGTCTCTGGCAGGATGATCTTTTGGAATATTTAAAGCTTCAAAATTATACCAGTCTGTTTCTATTTCACTTCCTTCTGCTATATCAAAACCGAGCGATACAAAAATATCGGTCATTTCTTTTATCGTTTTTGTTATTATGTGGCTGTGTCCCTTTGAAAAAGGAAAAGCAAAAACAGGCGAAATATCTATCTTTTCATTTTTCATTTTTTCTTCAAGGAGTTTTGAGGTTATTTCCTTTTTCTTATTTTCAATCGCATCATTTAAATTTGTTTTTGCTATATTGATTTCGGCTCCGAACTGTTTTTTTTCTTCTATTGAAAGATCGGCTAAACTTTTGAGCATCTCCGTTATTTTGCCTTTTTTGCCGAGATATTCAATTCGTATTGTTTCAATGCTGCCAAGATCGGCAGTTTTAAGTTTAGCAAGGGCTTCCTGTAAAACCGGTTCAATTTTTATCATCGTCTTTTATTCCTATAAGTTTTTTCAGATGTTCTTTAGCAACTTTATTGTCTTTATCCAGACTGAGTGTTTTTTCATACATTTTTTTTGCTTCTTCGGGCTGTTTTTTATTTTCGTATATTAAACCGAGACTGCAGTAAGCCTCGACATTTGCCGGATTTAATTTTAAAACTTTTTTAAATTCCTCAATTGCTTCGTCAAATTTACTGTTTAAAAAATAGAAAGTCGCAGTTTCCTGAACAAGCGCTTCCTGTGTTTTTTTACTTTTTTCTTTTATATCCATTTATTTTTAACCTTTAATTATTATCCTTAAATTTTTCAATATCTTCCTGTTTGCCTACGACTACAAGTATATCGTGCTCCATTATATCGTCTTCCGGTCCCGGAGCGACGTTTACGTCTTCAAGTATGTCTGTTTTTCCGTCATCGTTTATAAACGGAGTCTGTCTTTTTATTGCAATTACGTTTAATCCGTATTTATTTCTTATTCCGGATTCTTTTATTGTTTTTCCGCAAAAATCTTTGGGAGCTAATATTTCTACAAGATTATAGTCTTTTGAAAATTCAATCTGTTCGAGAATATTCGGCGAAACCATGCTGTCGGCAAGTTTTTCGGCCATTTCAAGCTCCGGATAAACAACTTTATCGGCGCCTATTTTTGCCGCTATCTTAGAATGCCACTGGCTTACGCATTTTACTATAACGTTTTTTACTCCGAAATCTTTTACTATAAGCGTTGCAAGAATGCTTGTTTCAATATCTTCGCCTATCGATATAATTACAGTATCGCAGTCTTTTATACCGGCATTTTCAAGCGATTTTTCATCCGTAGCGTCTGCAGCTATTGCCTGCGTTACTGAATCGCTTATTTTATTTACTATATTTTCGTCAATATCTATAGCCAAGACCTGTGCATTTTTTTTAAATAATTCTCTGGCAATACTTGATCCGAAAGTTCCAAGACCTATTACTCCGAATAATTTTTTTGCCATAAACGCTCCTTTTATGCTATGAGCACTTTCGCGTCAGGATATTTTATGTTACCCTGTACGGACTTGCTGTTCATTAAATATATAAGAACCGTGACCGTTCCGACTCTTCCTATAAACATTGAAACTATGAGCAGTATTTTACCTATATCAGACACGGATGATGTAATACCGAGAGAAAGACCTACCGTACAGCATGCCGACACAGCTTCAAATACAACTTTAAGAGGCTCAATATTTTGCTCAGTCCAAAGAAGCGCTGTAATTGAAGCCAGAACAAAAACAATCATAAGAATAAATACTGCAAGCGATTTTTTAATTAAATCTAAGTCTATATTTCTTCCTGCAAAAGGATACGAATTATTTCCTTTTAAAAGACTTCTCATAAAAACAAAGACCAAAGGAATTGTTGTTACTTTAACGCCTCCGGCCGTACTTCCGGGAGCTCCTCCGACAAACATAAGCAATATTATAACAAATGCGCCAAAATTTGTAATCAATCCGGCAGGAATTGAGTTGAAACCTGCTGTTCTTGCTGTTATTACATGAAATAAAGAATTATTTACCATATAAGGCATTGATTTATCATTCAATATAAAAACAGACAGTTCGCTTAAAAAGAAAGAACAAAATCCAAAAAATATTAATCCTGCAGTCATCCATAAAACAACTCTTGAATGAAAAGTAAGTCTTATGTTTTTGCCTCTTAATTTGTCAATCATGTCAACAAGCACAAAAAAACCTAGTCCGCCCAAAATAATCAAAACGGCTATGGTGTAGAGTACTACCGGATTTTGCGCAAATCCTTCCAAATTGGTAGAAAAAATACTGTAACCGGCATTGCAAAATGCAGAAACCGAATGGAATAATCCGTAATATACGGACTGTCCAAAAGAATAATTTTTAATAAAAACAAAAGTAAGAATTACGGCACCTATTATTTCTATAGCTATAGAAATAATAATAATTTTTTTTAAAAGTTTAAATAACTCGTTAAAAGAACTTATGTCAAAAACTTCCTGCATTATTTTTCTGTCTTTCAGCGCCAGTTTTCCTATCAGAAGTCCGAGTCCGGTAGAAACTAACATATATCCGAGCCCGCCTACCTGAATCAGCAGCAGAATAATCCACTGTCCGAAAGTCGTATAGTAAGTTCCTATATCAACAGCGGACAAACCGGTAACGCATACAGCCGAAGTCGCTGTAAAAAGACACGTTAATACGGAAAGGACAGTATCGCTTTGTCTTGAAAAAGGAAGACACAACAATACTGTTCCGATCAATATAACAGCTAAAAAAAATAATATTATCGCCCTTACAGGAGATGAATTCATTTTTTAATTAAGAAGCTTTTGCAATCTCTACAAGCTGTTTAAATGTTGCGTTATCATTTACGGCTATATCCGCAAGCATTTTTCTGTCAATTATAACATTGGCTTTTTTTAAGCCTGATATAAACCTGTTGTATGACATTCCTTCTTCTCTTACAGCAGCATTAAGTCTTACTATCCACATGCTTCTGAAAGTTCCTTTGCGGTCTTTTCTGTCATTATATGCGTATACAAGAGATTTTTCAACCTGCTGTATCACCATTCTCCAACGGTTTTTCTTTGTGGCGTAGTAACCTTTTGCAAGTCTAAATGTTTTTTTCTTTCTTTGTCTTGTATAAACAACGCTTTTTGCTCTCATTTATGTTCTCTCCTTTAAGTATGCTTTAAAATTATACAGAATAAGGCATGAATTTTTTCATTCTGTTCATGTCTGTGCTGTCTACTATATCAGACTTTCTCAATGCTCTTCCTTTTTTTGCTTTCATTCCGGTTAATAAATGTCTCTGGCCGGGTTTTTTATGCTTTATTTTACCTGTGCCGGTAACTTTAAACCTTTTTTTTGCGCCGCTGTGGGTTTTCATCTTAGGCATTTTTTGGCTCCTCTGTAGTTTTATTTTTTAATTCTTTTTTCTTAGGATTTAATGTTAAAAACGATCTTGTTCCCATTGAAGAAACTCGTCCGTCTACCGAAGCTATATCGGCAACCTGTTCTTTTATTTTATCAAATATAGCAAGCCCGAGGTCTTTATGCTGCATTTCTCTTCCGGAAAACATAACCGTTAACTGCACATTATTACCTTCGAGAAGAAATTCTCTTATTTTTTTAATTTTGACTTCTAAATCATGACCTGCAATTCTTGTTCTTAACCGTACTTCTTTGAGTTGTATCGTTTTTTGTTTCTTTTTTGATTCCTTTTCTTTTTTTGAAATTTCATAACGGAACTTGGAAAACTCGGTTATTTTGCAAACCGGCGGTCTTGCCATAGGAGAAATTTCAATTAGATCTTTGCCTGCCGCCTGTGCTCTTGCTAAAGCTTCAGACGTCGGCACGACACCGGCCTGAGCACCGTTTTCATCAATCAACCTTACTTCAGGAACTCTTATGTACTGGTTAGTACGAAATCTTCTTGTGTCTATGACATCCTCCTTGTAGTTTTTAACTACACAAAATAAAAATAGAACGGATAAAAATATCCGTCCCCAAATATTGCGTAACAAAGCTGTAATTTTATAACCTTTTCCCATAAAGGTGAAGGTGAGCCGGGACGGCTTCTTTCATCTAAGTCCGGCTATTCTATATAAAACGGCGGAAATTGTCAATATTTATTATATTTGATAAAATACTTTGCATTAAACATATGAAAATTTTAATTATAAAACCGAGTTCATTCGGAGATATTATACAGGCAAATCCGGTATTACAGGCTTTAAAGACTCAATGGCCTGGCTGCCGCATTGACTGGCTTGTATTTAAACAATGGAAAGAGGCGGTTGAAATATTTCCAAATGTGCACACCGTAAAAGTCTGGGACAGATCAGGAGGGATAGAATCTTTTTTTAAAATTCTTAAAGACTGTAACAAAGAAAACTATGATTTAGTTATAGATTTGCAGGGATTGTTGAGAACTGCTTTGTTTGCCAAATTTTTAAAAGCTTCAAAAAAAATCGGAGTCAGTGGGATGAAAGAATTCAGCTGGCTGTTTTTAAAAGAACCTTACAAAAAAGATCCTGAAATGAATGCTGTCCTAAGAAATTTAAAAACAGTAACATACCTTACAGGCAGACAATATATTCCGGAATTTAAAATAAATACGGATAAAGAGAGCGGTATTTTTGATAAACTCAAAATAACAGATTCCGATAAAATGGTAGCTTTTATTCCTTTTGCAAGAGGCAGATCAAAAACATGGAACAGACAACATTATCTTAAACTTGCCGAGATGATAAAAGATTACGATGAAAAAATCAAAATTGTTATTTTGGGTTCAATTAAAGATTACGGTAAAATAAAATCGCCTCACATTATGGATTTATGCGGGCGCACCGATATCGCGGAACTTGCGAACCTTTTAAAAAAGTGCACTTGCGTCATAGGGGCCGATACGGGCGCTATGCACCTTGCAAATGCCGTAGGAGCAAAAAGCTTTTTTATTTTCGGCGGATCAGATATAAAAGAAACAGCTCCTTACGGAGCTAACGGTTTCACCTTAACGGCAAATCTTGAATGCAGTCCGTGCCGCGGCAGATGCAGATACAAAGAAGAAAGATGTCTTGAAGAAATAAAACCGAGGACTGTTTTTGATAAAATAAAACAATGGATAGAATAATTTTTTTTCATATGAACCAACTTGGAGATTTGCTGTTTTCTCTGCCTGTTCTGGAGGCTGCAAGAAAACAATATCCGAACGCCATGATCTATTCTGTTATAAGACCGAATCTTGCAGGACTTCTGCATGCAACGGGGCTTACTGATAAAATTTTTGTGAAAGAAAAAAAATTCATTGATAATTTAAAAATGATAAAGGAAATAAGAGCTGAAAATATAAAAAATGCCGTTCTTTTTTCCGAATCTCCAGAAACTTTGATAATGGCCTTTTTAGGCGTGCCGGGAAAAAGAACCGGCTTTGCGACGGCTTCTTTGTCCTTTTTGCTTACGGAAAGGGCTCCAAAAAAGGGAGTGCCTTCTCTGTATAACAACATAAAACTTGCCGAGAAGTTTGGAATTAAGAATGTAAGACATAATTATACGGAAATTGTAAAAATAAAACCTGAAAATGAACAAAACGCCGTTCAGTGGCTAAATAAAAACAATATAAAAGAAAATAATTTCATAATAATTTCGGCAGGCGCCAGCTCAAGAAGACTTGAAAAATGTTTAAAAAATGAAGTTTGGACCGAAACAGTCAATAAATTGCACGATATGAATATGACGGTTGTTTTTACGGCTGCAATATGGGAAAAAGACTCAGTTGAATCAATAATATCCGGCTGTTATAAAAAACCGTATGTGTATTATCCGCAAAACGGACTTGCAGATATGTCTGCTTTTATGAAGAAAGGAGCTCTCTTTATCGGTATAGATTCAGGACTTATGCATCTTGCTGCGGCTGTAGGTCTCAGATGCATAGCATTATACGGCAATACCGATCCGTCGCAGATTGGACCCCAGCCCTTTGACAAACATATCATAATTAAGAAAAATAATACAAAAGATATTCTTGCAGCTGATATAATTGAACAAGTTTCCAAAGATATAATTAAAAAAACGTAAGAGGTAACAATGAAACATTCCAACTACAGAAGCGTTTTTAGAATGTATGAGTATATACAGCCTTTTTTAAAGTATTCTACGCCTGTTGAAAATACAATCCCTGCAAATAATGTTGTAGTTATAGCTCCGCATCAGGATGACGAATGTATAGGATGCGGAGGTACTGTAATTAAACACTCCAGAAACGGCGGACATCTTGAAATAATTTTCTGCACGTCTGACAGTGAAAGAGCGGAAGAAACAAGAGCCGCCACAAAAATACTCGGCTCAAACGTTAATCATTTTCTTCAGTTTGAAGTGGGGACTTTACATGCTGCCGTATCACAAATGGCGCTTAGATTTTCAACTATATTTAAAAAAGCAGTTCCGGATGTTGTTTTTCTTCCTTTTATGCTTGACAATCATTCAGATCATACTGCTATATCAAAAGCTTTTGCAAAATCTTATAAACAGAATAAATTGGACTGTCTTGTTTACGCTTATCCGGTATGGGGAACTTTAATGCCAAACGTAATCTCGGACATATCGGGAGTATGGGAAGATAAAAAAAGAGCGATAGAATGTTATAAATCCCAGACGGCAACAAGAGATTATGTTACAATGGCCTATTCAATATCAAAATTCTGGGGCATAATTAAAGGAAAAAACATAGAACACGCTGAAACATTTTTTAAAGCTACTGCGAAAGAATATGCGTCTCTTGTAAAAAAAATTTTATAAATTATGAATAAGAAAAAAGTTTTATTTATATTTTCTTCGTTTTCTTTTGGCGGAGCCGAGCAGATGACCGTAAATACGGCTTTTGCTTTAAACAAATTCAGCAGTGAATTTGAATCTGTCGTAGGAGTTCCGGCAGGAAGCAGTTTAAGCGCATATTCGCAAAGCAAACGGATTAAAACGGTTGATTTTAAATGCCGCGGGACTTTGACGCCTTCGGGGATATTCAGCCTTATAAGAATTATACTGAAAGAAAAAATATCAATAATTCATGTTAAACAGGGAAAATTATTTTGGACGGCTCTTTTTATGAAAATATTTTTTCCTTCCGTAAAAA
Source organism: Endomicrobiaceae bacterium (assembly GCA_963666965.1). Classification (GTDB taxonomy): domain Bacteria; phylum Elusimicrobiota; class Endomicrobiia; order Endomicrobiales; family Endomicrobiaceae; genus Proruminimicrobium. The sequence continues at coordinate 39,816 of OY762939.1, read as the reverse complement.
TTGTTCTTCACAGAACGCAGGATACCAGACACAAATGGTACGCCAGGTATCACTACAGATTTGCTGATAAAGTTCTTACTGTTTCTGAAGCGATAAGAAAAAATATAATTAATGTTGACAGAGCGCCCGAGAAGAATGTCAAAACACTTTATAACGGATTTGATTTTGATTTTTTCGTAAAAAATGCGGATGCTTCGGATATAATCAAAAAATACGGGCTTGAAAATAAAACTGTGGTCGGAACTGCCGGAGCAATGGTTTCGTTTGAGGGAAAAGGACAGATTTATCTTATGGAAGCAGTATCGAAAATAAAAAAAGACTATCCCTATCTCAGATGTCTGCTTGTAGGCGACGGAGCCGGCAGAGCGCAGCTTGAGCAATACGCCGAAAAACTCGCGATAAGCGACATTGTCATATTTGCAGGTTATCAAAAAGAAATAGCAAGATATATAAATGCCATGAATATTTTTTGTTTGATGTCATGTGATACGGAAGGGTTCGGCAATGTAAATGTTGAAGCTCAGGCATTGTCAAAACCCGTTATAACAACAAATATCGGAGGCATTCCTGAAACTGTAGTCGATAAAAAAACAGCTATTATAGTAAAACCGAGAGACTCTCAGGCGGTTGCCGCCGCTTTAAGAAAACTTCTTGATGACAAAACTTTTGCGTTAAATATGGGGATTGAGGGTAAAAAATTTGTTGAAAACAGTTTTTCAGATACTAAAATGGTTTCAAATTTAACTGCTGTTTACAGAGATTTGTCAGCGCGGGATTAATTTCGGCCTGCGGAGGGAAACAATGCAAAAATTATTGTATCCGTTTTCGGTAATTTATAATCTGTTGTCTGAATTTAACAGAAAAAATACACACGCCGTAAAACTTTATAAGCCTGTTATCAGCATAGGAAATATCACATGGGGCGGCAGCGGTAAAACCCCCGTTGTTATTGAAACTGCAAAATATATTTTGTCTCTGCAAAAGACGCCGGTTATTCTTTCAAGAGGATACAGAAGAAAAACAGCAACAAAAGAAAGCATAGCCGTAAGAGACGGAGAAAAAATATTAAACACTCTTGAAATGTCCGGAGATGAACCGTATATGATGGCTCAAAAAGTCGAGTGTCCCGTTATAATAGGGGCCGACAGAGTTCAATCGGCCGAACTCGCAAAAAAATTCAGTCCGGATGTTTTTATACTGGATGACGGATTTCAGCATTGGCGTTTAAAAAGAGATCTGGATGTCGTATGCATAAATGCAGGCAATCCTTTCGGAAACGGAATGATTATTCCGGCAGGGATTCTCAGAGAAAAATTAACGTCATTAAAAAGGGCCGGTATTATAATAATTACAAATTGTGATTCTGTCGGCGGCAACATATTGGCAGAAATTCAAAATAAAATATATTCGATAACCGATAAACAGCCTCTTCTTGCAAAGTACGGGAATTTCAAAATAAAGAATATATTCGGAACTAACTACATGCCTTTTGAATTTTTTCAAAATAAAAAAGTTTTTATGGTATGTGCGATAGGTTCTCCTTCAAATTTTAGAAAAAGCATAGAAAAGTTCGGATTTTTGCCTGAAAAGGAATTTGTTTTCAGGGATCACCATGAGTATCTTACGGAAGATATGACAAGCATATTCCGTGATATCGGGTCCGACGGAATTATTATAACCACAGAAAAAGACGCAATAAAAATAAAAGATGTCATAAATCAAGCTATGGCTGAAAAGATTTTTGTTTTGGTGCCGGAAATAGTTTTTGTCTCCGGCAGGCAGGAATTAGACAATAAAATCAGGGAGCTTATAAAGTGAAAAAAACGCCTGCTGTATTTTTAGACAGAGACGGGACGGTAAATCACGAAAAAGGATATTTGAGCGACGAAAAAGATTTGAATTTATATTCATATGCAGTCAAATCGATTTTAATGCTTCAAAAAGCAGGATTTAAAATAGTGATTATTACAAATCAGTCCGGGATAGCAAGAGGATATTTTACTGAAAAAAAACTTTCCGTTATACATAAAACTCTTTTGAAAATGTTAAAAGACAAAGGCGTAATTATAGACGGAATATATTACTGTCCTCACGGAGCGGACGATGTGTGCGACTGCAGAAAACCGAAAATCGGAATGGCAAAACTTGCCGAAAAAGATCTTAACATCGATTTGTCAAAATCGTATGTCGTAGGAGACAGTATAAGAGATTATCTTATGGGTTATAATTTCGGAGGCAAAGGAATTTTGGTGATGACCGGCCACGGCAAAAAACAATATGCAAAACTGAAAGATGAAAAAAGAAAGCCGCTTGCTGTTTCAAAAAATTTATATGAAGCGGTTAAAGTAATTCTAAAAGATTATGAAAAAAAATAAATTTATTTTATTTGCATTATGTCTTCTTTTTTTCAGCGGCACGATTTTTGCTGATTCTGCAGCTGACGGCGTTGCTGTATCAACCGCCGATTTTAAATGGAGGGCTCTGGAGTCATCTCTTTATGAAAAAGAGAACCTTGTATTTGACGTTTATTGGAAATTTATAAAAGTCGGACAGGCCACTCTTGAAATAAAGGGAATTGAAGAAATAAAAGGAAGACGCGCATATCATTTGTATTCTCAGGCAAAATCTTCTCCGTTTTTTGATAATTTTTTTAAGGTAAGAGATGTAAACGAATCATGGATGGATGTTGAGAGTCTGTGCTCTTTAAAATATAATTATGACGTTTCCGAAGGCGGCTGGAAAAAGAGAGAAACGGCGGATTTTGACCATTTAAAAAAAGAATTTGTTTTAGATGATAACGGCAGCATAAAAAACGGCGTTATTCCTGTCTGGGTTCAGGATATAATATCGGCTTTTTATTATTTCAGAACTTTAGATCTTGAAGTAGGAGACGAATATATTTTTGACGTTCATTCCGGAGATAAAACATGGCCTCTAAAAACAAGAGTAACCGGACGCCAGAAAGTTGAAGTTAAAGCCGGAACGTTTGACTGTCTGATTTTAGAGCCTGCCGTAAGAGAAAATGCCGGTATTTTTCAGGCAAAGGGAGAGCTTAAAGTCTGGCTGACAGACGATAAAAATAAAATGCCCGTTATGATGAAAACAAAAACCCCGTTCGGATCGGTAAGAACTGAATTAGCATCATATACAAATGATTCTTTAAAGGATGACAATAATCAAAAAGATACGGTAAAATGATGAAAAAGATAATAGTCTTTTTTATTATGTCGGCCGGTGCCGCTTTATATGCGCAGGATATAGGCGTTGAAATATCCGAAGCTTTTAAAATTGAAGATGAAAATATCAGGGATTTTCAATGGAGAAAGACAGACAAAAAACTGCCTTCTTGCGAAAAACTTGTTTTCAGCGTATATTGGAAGTTTATAAAAGTCGGCGAAGCCGTTCTTGAAATAAAAGGCATAGAAGAAATAAATGAAAGGCATGTTTATCATATAGTCTCTTACGCAAAAACACTTGCGGTGCTTGATTCTTTTTATAAAGTGAGAGATGAAAATCATTCGTGGCTGGATGCTGAAAGTTTTTGTTCTTTAAAATTTAATTCTGATATAAGAGAAGGCGGCTGGAACAAGAAACAAAAAATAGATTTTGACCATATAAATAGAAAATTTATTCTTGATGAACAAGGTGTAATTGCCGTCGGTGATACAAAAAGATGGGTTTTGGATGTTTTAGGGGCTCTTTATTATTTCAGAACGCTTGAAATTGAGACCGGCGATGAATGTTTTTTTGATGTGCACGCCGATAAAGATACATGGATTTTAAAAACAAAAGTAACTGGACGAGAAACTTTAAAAACTGATGCAGGCGTTTTTGACTGTTATGTTCTTGAACCGGCAATGAGAAAAAATGCCGGTATTTTCAGAGCCGAAGGGGAGCTGAAAATATGGATAAGCGCGGATGCAAGAAAGATTCCGGTAAAGATGAAAACGAAAATCCCTATAGGTTCTGTCACCGCAGAACTTGTTTCATGCGAATATTTTGGGCAGAAAGAGGCTGCAGTAAATGAAAACATTGAAAATGATTGACAATTTTTTGGCAGGCGGACGCAAAATACTCATTCTTGCAATAGGTTCAGAGCTGAGAACTGATGATGCCGTGGGAATGTACATAGCTGACGGTTTATTGAAAAATGAATTTGACAAAAACAGAATATCCGTTATAAAAGGGGCTACCGCTCCCGAGAATTTTACAGGCGAAATCAAAAAATTCAGACCCGATAAAATGATTATAATAGATGCCGCCGACACTGACAAAAAACCGGGAGAAATTGATATAATAGATGCAAGCGCCGTACAGGGCGCCTCTTTTTCAACGCACATGATGCCTATCAATATATTTATAGATTATCTTTTAAATGATTTTAAATGTGAAATTATGATAATCGGAATACAGCCTGAAAATCTTGAATTCGGACTGGAAATAACTGAAAATGTTAAAAAATCCGCAGATGCTGTTATTAAAACTTTAACTGATTCGTTTTTAAAAATGAAATGAAATTTAAGGAAAGAAAATAAGATGGAAACAAAAGTTTTAAACGTAAAAAAGGATGACAAAAAAAAATTGCTTGAAATAACCTCGGATATCCTTGAAAAAAACGGGATAGCCGTTTTGCCTACAGATACCGTTTACGGAATAATGACCAGCATTTTTAATATGACAGGCCAGAAAAATATTTATAAAATGAAAAGCAGAAATGACAGAAAACCTCTTATAATGTTGTCGCATGATATGGAGGTTTTGAAACAATTTGTCGTATTTCCAAAAAAAACTGAAAAAATCATAAGCGAATTTTGGCCGGGACAGCTTACTCTTATACTGCCTACAACAGAAATCGGCAAAATATTGACCGGAGGAAGAGATAATCTCGGAGTGAGAATACCTAATTGTAAAATCCTGCTTGAAATAATGAAGCAGTACAATAAACCGCTTATGAGCACGTCGGCAAATGTATCCGGTAAAGAAAGCGCAAAAGATGCAAAAGCGGCGCTTGAATATTTTAAAAACAAGGTTGAACTTATAGTGGATGACGGCAAATGCAAATTTTCCTTTGAATCTACTGTAATAGATATGGTAAAATTCCCGTATGTTGTTATACGCAAAGGATGTCTTGACTGCAACAAACTTTTAAAATACATATAAATAATAAGCGAGGATTAAACATGGAAGATTTAAAAAAACAAGATGCGCAGCTGTTCAACATTATTGAAGAAGAGCATTCACGCCAGGAAAATACCATAGAGCTCATAGCTTCCGAGAATCATACTTCAAAAGCGGTTATGCAGGCTCAGGGGTCTGTCCTTACAAATAAATATGCCGAAGGATATCCCGGCAAAAGATATTACGGCGGATGCGAATTTGTAGATAAAGTAGAAGAGCTTGCAATTGAAAGAGCCAAACAGCTTTTCGGATGCGAATGCGTAAATGTGCAGCCTCATTCGGGCGCGCAGGCGAATATGGCGGCATTTTTGAGTTTGATAAAACCGGGCGATACCATTATGGGAATGGATTTATCGCACGGAGGACATTTATCGCACGGAAGTCCGTATAATTTTTCCGGTAAATATTTTAATGTTGTTGCTTATACTGTCGATAAAGAAAAAGAATTGATCGATTATGATAATCTTGAAAAACTTGCAAAAGAGCACAAACCTAAACTTATAGTCACCGGCGCCAGCGCATATTCAAGAATATGGGACTGGGAAAAAATAAGAGAAATAGCAGATTCCGTAGGCGCTTTTCACATGGCAGACATTGCCCATTATGCAGGCCTCATAGCAGCCGGAGTTTATCCTTCTCCCGTAAAATATGCTGATATAGTTACGACTACAACTCATAAAACTTTAAGAGGCCCCAGAGGCGGAATGATAATGTGTTCCGAAAAATATATAAAAGCCGTAAATTCTTCGGTATTTCCGGGAATTCAGGGCGGACCTTTGATGCACATTATAGCCGCAAAAGCTGCAGCTTTTAAAGAGGCTTTGGAACCGTCGTTTACAGATTATCAGAAACAAGTCGCCGCAAATGCAAAAGTTTTTGCAAAAGCTCTTTCTGAAGGAGGACTCAGGATAGTTTCAGGCGGAACAGACTGCCATATGTTTTTGGTTGATTTGAGGCCTTTGAACGTAACCGGTAAAGATGCGCAGATTACTCTTGAAAAAGCAAATATAACGGTAAATAAAAACACGATTCCTTATGATCCGGCAAAGCCTATGATATCGTCGGGTATAAGAATAGGAACGCCTGCCGTAACCACAAGAAGAATGAAAGAGTCTGAAATGAAACAGATTGCAGGATATATAATCAAAGTCTTAAAAAATATCAATAATGAAAATGTTATATCGGAAGTTAAAAATGAAGTAATCGGACTTTGTAAACAGTTCCCTGTTTACTAGGTTGCGGTTGAGGGGAAATTGAAATGAAAAATGCCGTAATGAGTATTTTTTTGGCAGTTTTTGTTTTTTCGGCAGTTGTTGTTTATGCCGATTCTTTAAATACGATTTCTGCGGGAGATTACTATACGGTAGCAGTAAATTCGGACGGAACAGTAAACGCCGTCGGCGAAAATGAAAGCGGACAATGCAGTACTTGGCATTGGAATGATATTATTGAGATTTCTGCAGGCGGTATTCATACGGTTGCCCTCAAAAAAGACGGAACGGTAATAGCAGCCGGCGAAAATGAATGCGGTCAGTGCAATGTTTCAGATTGGACCGATATTATTCATATTGCCGCAGGAGCAAACCATACAGTAGGGCTTCGAAAAGACGGAACTGTTACGGCAACCGGCAGTAATGACAATCATGAATGCAACGTTTCAGGATGGCGCGATATAGTCAAAATTTCTGCGGGAGGCATTCATACAGTCGGAGTTAAGCGCAGCGGGAAAGTTGTAGCCGTCGGATATAACATAAAAGGTCAGTGTAATGTTTCCGACTGGAATAATATAGACGGTATCTCTGCTGGATATTATCATACGGTAGGTCTCAAGAAAGACGGAACTGTAGTAGCGGCCGGAGATAATGAATGCGGACAATGCAATGTTTCTCAATGGAAAGATATTGCGGCAGTTTCGGCAAACATTTTTCACACGGTAGGCCTTAAAAAAGACGGAACAGTAGTTGCCACAGGTGATAATAAATACGGACAATGCGATGTTTCTTCATGGAAGGATATAATCGCAGTTTCTGCCGGTGATTTGCATACCGTGGGACTGAGAAAAGACGGAACAATAATCACAACGGGGGATAACGAACACGGTCAGTGCAATACTTCAGACTGGTTTGATATAAAAAGGTAATATGAAAAAAATAATATTGAAAAAAAATGAAGATAAAAGAATACGTCACGGACACAAATGGGTTTTCTCAAATGAGATAGAAACCATTCAGGATAAAATACAACCCGGTGAGATAGTCGAATGTTTTGACAAGATGAATAATTTTGTCGGTACGGGATTTTATAATCCGCATTCGCTTATAGCTTTCAGGCTTTTGTCGTCGGATAAAAATGATATCATAGACATAAAATTTTGGGAAAAAAGAATAATTGCGGCTTTGGAGTTCAGGCAGATGATTTATCCAGGTGCCGATGCATACAGGCTTGTTTACGGAGAATCTGACGATATGTCTGGTTTTATACTTGACAGGTACGGCGATTATTGTGCCGCTCAGTTTATTTCTGCCGGAGCAGATAAATATAAACATGATATTTTGGATGCTGTCATAAATATTATTAAACCGAAAGGAATACTTATAAGAAACGATTCTCATCTGCGTAAACTTGAAAATCTTTCAGGCGAAAATGAAATTTACAGCGGTCAGATTCCGGATGAAATAATTATAACTGAAAATGATATTAAATATTATGTCAGTTTAAGCTGCGGACAAAAAACAGGTTTCTTTTTTGACCAAAAAGATAACAGAAAGAAACTGCAGAAATACTGCAAAGATAAAAAAGTTTTGGATTGTTTTACTCATACGGGTTCGTTCGGGCTTAATGCAATGAAAGGCGGCGCAGCGGAGGCTGTTTTTGTTGATTCTTCAAAAACTGCTCTTGAAACTGCGATGAAAAATTATCAGCTTAACGGATTTAAAAAATTTAATGCCGTAGAGGCGGATGCTTTGGAATATTTATCTTCTTCGGAAGCTTTTTCAGAACATTTTGACGTTGTAAATATTGATCCGCCGGGACTTATAAAAAGTAAAAAAGATTATTTTGCAGGTTATAAACATTATGTTAAAATAAATGAAAGTGCTTTAAGACTTCTGCAAAGCGGCGGTATTTTTTCAACAAGTTCTTGTTCTCATCATCTGTCTTTCGCCGATTTTAAAAAAATGATATACGAGGCATGTTCAAGAGCCAAAAAGAAAGCTATTTTCTTGGAATTCGGCTCACAATCAAAAGATCATCCTATTCTCGTTTCAATGCCAGAAACGGAATATTTGAAGTTTGCAATACTTAAAATTATTTAAAAAAACTCTTTAAAAATAGACTTCTATATTGTATAATTAATCTAAATTAAATAAGCGGGTGTAAAATGGTTAAAATTTTGATAGTTGATGATGAGGTTTTTTCCAGAGATGCAATGGCTAAAATAGTAAAAAGAAAAGGCTTTGAAGTCTTTTTAGCCGCTACCGGGGAAGAGTGTATTAGTGTTTTCAAAAAAGAAGATCCCCACGTAGTATTTTTGGATATAGTTCTGCCTGATATAGACGGCGATCATATTCATAATTATCTCAGAGAACTTAAAAAAGATGTTGCAATATATTACGTTACAGGCTCTGAAACTATTTTTACTCAGGAGCAGGCCAATAAAGCCGGTGCTATAGGATATCTTCAGAAACCGGTTGATATAACCGAACTTTTCAAAGTGCTTGAAAACATCAAAGAAAGATTTGAAGAGGCAAAGATTTGAAGAGAATAATAACATTATTTCTCGTAATGTGCCTATGCGTAAATGTTGTTTTTGCTTTTGATCCTTATGCTGACGAAGAACTCGAAAAAAAATCACCGGCAAAACTTATTTACGGAATAGCGATGACTTTGGCCGGAGCATTTCTTGCCTATGACGGATTCTCACAAGTTGAAACAGACCTTTCAAGGCCTTCTGTTGATTACATTACTGTATCTCATGTTGAATGGAACCAAACCGGTTTTGATTCTGAGGAACAAATGTATGAATATACTTTCAAATCAGGACATTCCGCATGGCCGACTCCGACTATAGACCAGAATGTTGTGTATAACAGCGGGAACGTAGATTTAAAAAACATAAAAATAGAAGTAAGGTATTTTAATACAAACCAAGCTCCTATAGTAGTTTTATCTCCTCCGAGAACAGGAGACCAAACAACAGATGCATACGGATACAGAACTGTTAAGACTGTTATTGATTTGGCGAAAGGCGAATCGGTTAACTGGACCGATACGTTTGCTTATTATACGGCAGGATCTGAAATGCCGGCCGGAACAGAAAGAGAATCAAGCGCTACGGATGAAACAGGCGGACTGTACCGCGGAGAAAAAACTTCAGCAATAATGCAGATAAGAATTGATTTGTCTAACTGTTATACAAAAATGATGGGCAAGAAAAATAAAAGCGATTTTGAAGGAGTATCCGGACTTGTAATTGCAGGAGCAGGAATATATCTCATGGCTGATTATTTTGTCGGGCTTAGAAAATTTGACAGATATATGAAGAAAAATGACGTTAATGTAAGATTTGCAAGTTATTCTAATGAATACAGATTAATGCTGCAAAAGAGATTATGAGAAAGATATCTGCAATATGTTTTCTGATTTTTATAAATACTCTTTGTTTCTCAGTTCCTAATCCCGGCGGAAATGCATCAATAAAACAGGATTTATCATCTACAGGCGCAGCGACTCCGGTTGTTTCAAGAATCCCATCTTTTTCAAAACCTTATCCGACCAATAAATGGTACAACTCTTTAATTTATAATGATTCTTCGAAGCCCTCATTGGGAATGTATACTCAGCCTCAGCTTCATATGGTGTCTTATCAGACAGTTGCGCAGCAAAGATATACCGGGAGCCTTTTAATAGGTTATCCGATATTAACCGCTTACAGCGGCGGCGGATGTTTTACTTACAGCAGCGATATTACAGATCCGACAAGATCTCAGCTTTGCGTAACGGCGACAGATGCATCAAATAATCCTAAAATAATAAATACAAGCAATGTAAAATTAAAGTCTTTTTCGGATTGGGCATGCACTGTTGACAACGGGCAGTATGAAGCAACTTTCGGACAAGGTATGCTTTTTTCTTACTTTAATTTTAAAAACAGTTCCAATGCGATGATTTCTTTTCCAAATATTATCGATGCAAACAATTCTTTTAAAGTTTATACATCTTCTGCTGTTCAGGTAACGCATACAAATTCATTTTATGCCGATAAAATAATAGTTGAAGTTAAATCCTACTATTCCGGAAATTCGTCTTCAAGCACAAGATATTACGGAATTTTTCTTCCTTCAGGTTCTCAGATAAGATTGAATGCTTATTCAGCAGCCGATCCGGCAAATTCAACACAGTTTATAAATATAACGTTTCCTTCTTCACAAAGATATATGTCTGTAGGTCTTATGACTTCAAAAGATGATTTAAATGACTGGTATAAATACGCATATAATTTTGTTACCGATACGAAAGCTTCATATGATATAGACAGCAGATACAAAGTTACAACGAATTTTCAATTTACTTTCAGTCTAAAAAGAACCGGTGCCGGCTTTATTGAAAATCAGACTATTTTTACAGTTATGCCTCATCAGTATAAAAACAATGAACTTTCTCTGAATTATTTTAATAATAAAGAATTCCCTTCAATAAGAGGCAGAATGAAAGCAGTCAGCGGAAATAAATTTGCAACTAAGTACGGCTTTGGCGGTATACTTCCTTTTTTAGACTATACAATATCTTCCGATTCTGTAAAGACGTTGATAACAAATGCGCTTACAACAGATAAAAATGCAAATATAGACCCGGCCGGTTATCAGGCAGACAATACGTATTACTACGGCAAAAATCTTGCGAAAATTGCCAATTTAATAACAGTTGCTGATAATGTGGGCGATACGCCGGCAAAGAATCTTCTGGTATCTAGGTTAAAAGATGAACTTTCAAACTGGTTTGCGTATTCAAGCGGCGAGACAAAAAAGTTTTTTGCTTATGATTCTAACTGGGGCGGATTAATAGGAATCAAAAACGGATTCGGGACAGAAAAATACAGCGATCATCATTTTCATTACGGATATTTTATTTATGCATCGGCTATTCTTGCAATGTATGACGATGATTTTGCAAACCGTTACGGCGGAATGGTTGAATTACTTATAAAAGATATTGCCAATAATTCACGCACTGACGCAGATTTTCCTTATATGAGAAGTTTTGACGTTTATGAAGGACACAGCTGGGCCGACGGAATGGGCGGCTGGGAAATCTCATCCGGCGGGTTTGTATATTCGGATTCAATAAATGAAGAATCTTCGTCGGAAGCAATGAATGCCTGGGCTGCAATATATTTGTGGGGTATGGCAACAAACAGAACTTCATACCCTAATTATTCAAACAGCGAAAATAATATAAAACTCGGAATATGGCTTTATACTAACCATTATCAGTCTCTAAGAGATTATTATTTTGACGTTGATTCCGGAGACAGCCAAAAAGAAATATACCCTTCATCTCTTTTAGGTACTTACGGCAATCACGGCTCAATAGGAATTTTATTCGGAGCAAGAGCATGGTACTATATATGGTGGACGCCTACTCATGGAGCAAGAGAAATAAAAGGTATTCAGATTTTTCCGGGTACTTCGTCAATGATTTATCTTGGTTATGATAAAAATTACGCACAAAATAATTTTTATGCAAAAATGCTTTCTGAAGCTCCGGGAGATTATTATTGGAACGACGTATGGGAGAAGTATCACGCGTTATTTGATCCTAATGCGGCATGGGCGAATTTTACGGCAAATCCTGTTGTTGATGACGGAGGAACCAGGAGCTATACATATCATTTTATAAATTATTTTAAACAGTTTGGAACGCCGGTAACAACATATACCGCTGATTTTCCGTCATATCTTGTTACGGAGGATTCTTTAGGCAAGAAAACTTTTATGGTTTATAATTTTCTTCCGGTCAACAAAGTTGTCAGATTTTATTCGTCTGACGGTTCTTATGCGGGAAGTCTCAACGTAAATGCAAAATCATCAGCATCATCCGACACTTTGGTTAATGACGAAAGTTCGGATAAAGTTTTGGTATACCCGGTACCTTATAAACCCGGAACCGGCGGAAGTTACGATGCAAACGGCATAATGTTTGACAACATAGGAACAAATGCAAAGATAAAAATATTTAATGTGGCCGGAGAGCTTGTTTTTTTTGATACGGCACAAAGCACTTTCTATATTTGGAATGCCAAAAACGAGTATGGCAACAATATCGCTTCGGGAGTTTATATTTATTATATAACTTCAGATAACGGAAAAACTTTTAAAGGTAAAATTGCTGTTGAAAGATAATAAAAAAATAAAGTCTGAGAGGTAAAATATGGTAAAAAACATAATTATAAGATGGTCTGTCTTCTGCATTCTTTTGATAGCTGTATATTTCATTGTAAATGCAAAAGTTCACGCCGTAGCCCAGGCAAGTCTTCAATCGGCCATAACAGTGCAGCTTCCTTCATATACAAAAGAAGAACTTGTAAGCAATATAGAATCAAGAATTAAATATTTATATTTAAAAACAAAAGGAATAAAATTTTATATTTATAAAGTCAGCAGAAGAGAAAATTTATGGACTATAGCGAAAAAATACGGATATTCCGTTCATACAATAATAGGATGCAACCCTCAGCTAAAAACTTATAACGTAAACGAAGGACAGAAATTGCTTATTCCCAATATAGGCGGGACACTTCATCCCGTTCAGTCCGGAGATACTCTTGAGACAGTGTCTAAAATGTACGGAATCGATGAAGCTCTTTTAAAAAATACAAATTTAGGCTTAACAAATAATCTTCAAAAAGAAATTTTTATTTTCATTCCGGGCAAAAGGCCGTTAGTTAATCTTTTAAATGATAAAATGCAGGAAAAGTATGCTCTAAGAAATCTTTTTACCTCTCCTCTTGGAGGCAGAATCAGCAGTCCGTTCGGCAAAAGAAGACACCCCGTAACCGGAAAAACAAGCAGGCACGGAGGAATAGATATTGCAGTAAGAGAGGGAACTCTTGTAGGGGCGGCAGCAAGCGGGATAGTGACGGTTGCAAGCTATGACGTCGGACATTACGGCGTTGCTGTTTTTATAGACCATCAAAACGGCTATATAACTCATTACGGGCATCTTTCAAAAATTCTTGTAAGACACGGACAGAAAATCAGGCAGGGTCAGATTATAGCAAGAAGCGGATCAACAGGAAGATCAACTGGGCCGCATCTACATTTTACGATAAAAAGAAACGGAGTCAATATAGATCCATTACAGTTTTTATGGTAGGCACAGTCCGGTTTATTTCAGCAGGTTATCAAGAATCAGCTGCTTCACGTGCGCAGATACATCTCTTTTTGGCAGCGCAAATACGCTTTTTATAATAAAATCATGCGTTAACTCCGAGGCTTTGACAAGCTTAACATATTTATTTGCATTCGAAGTGTTTAATTGCGAATAATCCGTAGAATCCGTAAATACCACAAAAGTCTGAATAAAAGGCCTTAATTTTTCATTTTTATCGTTAAAATTGCTGTCTTTTAATACCTTTTCTATTTTTTTGCTTACCTGCTTAAACTGGTTGTCTGCCTGTTCAAAAATATTTCTGCGTTTTTCTGAAATAGTTTCAGAATTTCCTGTTATTATTTTTAAAGAGTCATTTATGCTGCCTATCAATTTTGCATTCGGAAAATATTTTGTTTCAAAAAGAAGAACGGCAAAAGGAAGTGGCGGAGTCGTAAATGCAAGAATGTCTATCTCCTGTCCGTTTATTATTACATTTTGTTTGGGTGCAAACGGATTTTGCATAATGGCAGTTGTCATTTTAGAGAGTTTTACCAGAATTTCATTTTCAAATGTTCTTCCGGCTCCAGGCTGTATTTTTTTATCTTTATCTAAGATTGATGACAAAATATTATTTTGAGTCTGCAGATTTTTTATTTTATCGGATAAAGAATCAACGGCATTTAAAGCTTTTTTAACTTTTATTATGATTTCGGTTTCTGTAACCGGTTTTGAGATAAAATCAAAAATAGCGTCTCCGGCAAGGTTTGCGACCGATTGCCCGTAAACGCGTTCCATAGCAGTAAGAAGTATTATCTGAACGGCAGGAGCTGTTTGTTTAATAAACGGCAAAATATCAAGTCCCGTTTCTCCTATACCGAAATGAATATCAAGAATCAATAAATCTATACTGTCGGGATTATCAAGAATAAATTTTTTAAGTTCGATGGTGGCCGCAAATTTTTTGATTTCTATATTTTCAAAATGTTTCAGAATTATTCTTTCAAGAGATTGTCTTATGCCGGCGTCATCATCAGTTAAAGCTATAATTTTTTTCTTTATTTCTGGAGTCATTTTTCCTCCTCATAAATTGGCAGAATAATATTTGTTTCAAGGCCTTTTGTGCCGCAATCGTATGTGTTTGCGGCCGTTATGGTTCCGTTTAATATCTTAACAAAATATGCGGTATGAATCGTTCCTTCTCCAAGTCTTTGCCCTTTTGAACTTTCAATCTGTTGTCTGTATATTTTTGAAATAACAGTTTCTTCCAGCCCTCCGGCATTGTCGGCAATTTTTATGATAAGATTTTTTTTATTGTCGGCAATTTCAGACGATATTTTAATTTTTCCGGTAAAGCTGCCGGCTGTAATAAGTTTTTGCAGCGCAAATACTGAATTATCGACTATGTTATTGAGCGCAATAAAAATTAACCTGTTAGTGTAACAGTAAAATTGTTTATGCGGCTGCGCAGTAAATTCAAATTCAATATAGGGCTTTAATTTTAAATTGTAGTATTCAAATTGTTTTTTAATAGTTTCATTGAGTAATGAAAGTTCTGTTTTATGCAGCTTGCCGCTGCTTAAATCTTCAACATTTTCTCTGGTATTTTTTTGATTTTCAAGTATTTCATCTCTGTAAGGCTTTACTATTTTATCATAAACTTCAGATAAAATATCGTTAAGCCCGGTATTTGTTTTTTCAAGCTGGTTTACAAGGTCATGTCTTGAACTTTTTAAAAGCTCAACAGTATCCTGAGCCCAGTTTAATTCAAGAAGCTGAAGTCTCTGTATCTGCGATTCAAATGATTCTTTTATTTCAGATATTGTTTGTTTTTTTATGAGTTCGTTTTCTATTGTTGAATCGTGTGTGAGAGTATTATTGTATCTGTCTATCAATATAAAAGTTATAAGCAGTATAATAAGCCAGATAAAGCTGCTTGTGTCAACCGGCAGATCCGATACTGTTTTATAATATTTGATGGGAGTGATTCCTGTCAGGTATATAATTATGGCAAGATAGACCGCCACCGTAAAAACGGAAGATATAAAAGAAATCAGTATGAACTGAGAAGAATCTCTTTCAAAATCTTTTTTGGTGAGAATACTTCTTCTTAAATATAAAAGCTCCTGGCGTATGTTTATTTTCGGAATAGAAATAATTGTTTTTAAAAAAAGCATTAGAATTATTATTATAAGAGGAATCGATATCATTTCAAGGAACAAAAAATTCTGCAGAGACTGCGTAGATATTTGTTCAAGAAGACTCGGTAGCACAGTATGTGAAACTTTTTTAACGGTTGAAATATATAGATATCCCGAAATCAGAAAAAGTATAAATTCCGTTTTTGATATTCCGTCTAAAAATATGTTGAGCCAAGAGACATTCTTTTTTTCTAGATTTGATCTGTAATGTTCGGTAAGCATGACGGCATTATATTTTAATATCGTAACGCATATTACGCTTCCTATAAATACAGTGAGTATCATGTTTGGTATTTCAACAAAAGTTTCGGCTACATAATTTGCCGCTAATGAATAAATGCCAGAAAATTCTATATTGAAAATATTTCTGAAAGATTCCGTAAAATAAATAGAATAAGGCTGTTTAAATATTGCATCCTGAAATATAATATTTTTTACTACGGATGAAAATATGGATATTACCAGGCCTGTTCCTATCCCTGCAAATAATATAAAACGGCCCGATATAAAAAACGTTTTTTTGAAATCATTATCTATGTTTGTTTTTGTGTTAAAGACGGTAAGTCTGCCTGATTCTGCAAGCCAGCCCCAAAAAAGAGCGCCTGCTATGTTAATTACGGCAACATAAATAAAATGAGGAGAAGTTATATTTGACAAAACGACAGGAGTTATTATCGCAACTATTATCGCCCATACGCTTCCAAGAGTTATAGCGGCAACAAAAGTGCCGAGCATATCGAATGTTAAAAATCTGTAGCTGTTTTCGTAAACAAAACTGTGCCCCGCCCAGTTTAATAATATGGAAAAACAGGCTATCAGAAAATAAAATTTTTTTTCATAAACTGATTCCAGAAAACCGTTAACGGGATTACGCATGAGATAATTATACCATATTGTAAAAAAACTTTTTGCGAAAAATGCTAAAATACTTTTATGAAAATTGAACTTTTGGCACCGGCCGGAAACAAAGAATCTTTTATGTCGGCAGTAAATGCAGGAGCAAATGCCGTTTATGCCGGGCTTAAAAATTTCAGCGCCCGTTCAAAAGCCCAGAATTTTTCACGAAAAGAATTTTATAATCTGTGCATTAAGGCAAAAGAGAAAAATGTAAAGGTTTACGGCGCTTTGAATACGCTTATAAGCCAGAAAGATATTCCGGCTGTTTTTGAAGAATTGCAATTCTTAAGTTTATGCGCCGATGCAGTAATAGTCCAGGATATAGGCGCGGCAGGTATTATAAAAAAATATTTTCCGGACCTGAGAATGCATGCAAGCACTCAGCTTGCTGTACATAATTCATTCGGCGTCAAACAGGCCGAACAAATGGGTTTTTCCAGAGTTGTTCTTGCAAGAGAATCTTCGTTTGACGAAATAAAACATATAAAACAAAACACAAACTGCGAACTTGAAATATTCTGCCACGGCGCGTTATGTTTTTGTGTTTCAGGACTGTGTTTATTTTCAAGTTTTATAGGCGGTCACAGCGGTAACAGAGGATTATGCACTCAGCCGTGCAGAAGATTGTGGGATTTACAAAAAAGACGCGGATATTTTTTATCTCCGAAAGATCTGCAGCTTGCGCAATATGTGGAAGAATTAAAAAAATCCGGCATCACGTCTTTAAAGATAGAAGGGAGAATGAAAAATGCGTCGTATGTTTATAAAACTGTAAAGGCTTATAAAACGCTTATAGACGCAACTCCGGAAAATGCGGAGAATGCCCTTAAAGAAGCTTTAAATATTCTCGCATACGATTATGCCAGACAAAAAACAACTTTTAATTTTAAAGTTCCCGATAAAAATATTTTTGAACCTGAGAAATCAAAAAATACCGGTTTTTTCGCTGGCAACGTGGGAAATATTGAAAACGGTTGTTTTTTTATTGACACTGACTGCATTTTGGAAAAAGGGAATACCATCAGAATTGTAGATAAAAAAAATGACAGAAGCGAAACCTTGAAAATTAAGGATCTTGTCAAATCAGATACGGGTTATATTATCGGATTGGACGGCATATATGCACAAAAAGGATTTGAAGTTTTTAAAATAACTGAGTCCGATATTACATTTGAAAGCCCTGATATATCTGCAAATATTCCTGACTTAAAAAAAATGAATATGCACAGCTGTCAATTTAAAAATAACAATTTTAAAATACCTGAACTTTTTATAAGGATAAACAATGTTAAATGGCTTGATATGCTTGATAATTCAAAATATAAGATAGTTTTCAGCATTACAAAAAACAATATTTGCGATTTGAAAAGAATAAAAAATAAAAGCGTTGATTATTTTGAACTTCCCGATTTTATAGAGGAAAACAGAATTATGCAATTTTCAGAAACGGTGAGAAAACTTTTAAATGAAGGATACGAGAAATTTTTTATAAACAATATATCTCATTTTGTCTTTTTTGAAAAAGCAAAGGTTTCTTTATCGGCCGGACAGTTTTTATACGTTCTTAATTCTTATGCCGCCGAATATTTACAAAAATTTAATGTAGGGGCTTTTACGGTTTCATGGGAAGATGATATGTCAAATATTTTTGAAATGCCGCCACAGCTTAAAAACAGAATGATTGTTTATATTTCCGGATTTCCTAAACTTGCCGTATCAAAAATGATATTTTCGGAATCTGTAAAAAACAGCGAAATAAAAACGGATTTAGACGAATTTAGAATAATATCTTCCGAAGAAGAAACAATCATCATACCGAAATATCCCGTTATGCTTTTTGATTTAAAACATATTTTAAAAAAGAACGGAATCAATTCTTTCGGAATAGACTTATCGTACGTTAAACCCGATAAAAATTATATCGATATAAACTTAAAAGCATTTTACGGACATACCAACCTTAATTCCCGTCATAAGTTCAATTTTGCGAGAAAATTAAAGTAACTAATTCTAAAATTTTGCTCCGAAAGTAAAGGCTGCTTCCGCGCTTGACGGAATATTTGTGCCGTCTATTGTTGTAGTCTGAGAACTCAATGCGCACGCAAAATCAATAAATACTACGCCGGCAAGTATTCCGAAACCCGCCGAATATACCCAAACTTCATTTTCGGCTAAGTTTCTTGTAAGTCCTAATCTTAAAGGCATATTAAAATGCTTTTTATTTAAAACATTATATTCAAGCCCCAAGGCAAGTTCCTGTGAATAAAAACCGTCGACCATTGTTTTGTTTGAAAACACATCGATATCGCATGCAAAGATTAAATTATTTACCGGATTTAGCGCAATTCCGGCGCGTATCTGTCTGTCAAGAGAATATGAGTTATCTCGCCATATTAATTCTGCCGGAGCATTTTGAGGCTTTGAAGGCCTTTCAAAAGAAGGGCTGTTTATGTTTTTTGCAATGAGTCCGAATTTCGGATTAAATAATATTTTCTTTTCAAAAAACTTTGAAAAATCAAAATTTGCTCCTATATCTGCGGCAAAAGATGTGGTTGTTTTTTTATTTTTGAGCGCTTCATCTATTGCATCGCCTATTTTTTCATCTTCTTTTAAAATCATTATTGAAGTCTGAGCCATCTGCCCCTGGATTATTTTAAGATTTGTTCCGACTGATATACCTCTGAAAACTTCTGTGCCGTAACCTACGGCGCATTCTGCAAATAATCCGGCATCAATAAGGATTTGCGTTTCATTGTTATCATAACTTTTTGTTATTGTTCCGGCAGCATTTATAATGTCGGATGCCTGAGGAAGTTCTGTAACTACAATATCTGTCATTTTTGAGATTTGATCTTCGCTTGCTCCAACCTCAAGAGCCATATTTATTAAGGCCGATGCTATCTGTGAAGAAGTAACGCCGCTGCTTAAACCAAAAATATTTTTCAGCGAACTTTCAATCCCGGCTGTATCTATAGCCGATGCTATCAGATTTGCATATTGTTCATATCCTGACGGTGTTGTGTAATTATCAAGCGGTATTCCTCCGGAAGATGATCCTAACCCTATATTGACGCTGTCAACGAAAGGAGTTACTCCGGAAGTTCCGAATGTTCTGAAAGAAAATGCCAGTTTCTTAAATTTACTTGAAACAGAGGCATTTAAATCTATAAGTGCGCCGGTTTTATATTTTAATAGATCTGATATAAGGGCAAATCCCTTAAAAATAGTTGCAATATCTTCGGCACTGGCCTTTAAATTATTATCAATTTTATATGACAAATCTTCATATTTGTCTGACATTTTCATTAACTCGTCTATTACGGAAAGAGTTTTGCCGGTAGCTTCAATTTCGGCATTTAATGATAAAGCAATTTCATTATTGTGTTTATCTGACGTGAAAGCAAGATTGGCAGGATTCCAATACTGCGCATCTGTTCCGGCTGCTACAGCGACGCCAGCACCGCCCATTCCGGCGGCTCTTGTTCCAAGCGTCTGCCATTTTGCGGCGTAAGCCTGAGAGAAAACAAACAATAAAAGAAAAAACAAACATAAAATTTTTTTCATATTGTTCTCCTGTGATAATTTTTTAATTTTACTCTTTTGATTTTAAGTTTGTTGGGGTTTGATTCGCTTTTTGAGTTTTTGTCGAATTCAAGGGTAAGGATATAATTTTTCAAATTATCGTAACCGTATGCCGTTATCAAGCTCTTTCCATTGTCAAGTTCTTCGACTGAAAAAGCTGAAAAAAACAAATCGCTTCTTGCATCTATCATTAGATCCTCGTCCATCGAAGTTTTATCGGTATATTTAAATTTGCCGTGTTTTGAGTAATAATTTATTTCGGCATTAAGAATAACATTGCAAAATACATGGCCTGTTGTCAGCATTGTATTTAGAACAGCCATTTTATAGGTCTGCAGAAGCACAAAAAACGCAATAACGGAAATAACAAAAATAGGTATATAATTTTTCATAAAATGAGCATTCTGTATTATACTCTACAAAAATATCAAATGTTCTGTCAAAAATAGTATAATACCGCTATATGGTTAATTCAAGCGAAAAATTATTATCATCAATAGGCGAATTCGGACTTATAAAATTTATAAAGAAGAATAATACAAGAGCTTTAAAAGAACATAACGTAAAGATTGATATAGGCGATGATTGTTTTGTGTTTGCCGCAGGCAAAAATGCCCGTTATGCAGTAACCAGCGATATTCTTATAGAAAATATTCATTTTAAGACAAAGTGGTCTTCGCCTGAACAGATAGCCAAAAAAGCAGTTGAAGTAAATGTAAGCGATATAGCCTCAATGGGATGTTCCAGACCTTTGTATATGTTTGTATCAGCAGGATTTCCTGAAAAAACAAAAGCTGTTTTTGCCAAAAAATTTTTTATAGCCCTCAAAAAAAATTGTGATAAATATTCCATACACATTGCTGGCGGCGATACAGTTAAAGCAGATAAACTTACGGTGTCTATAACTCTTATAGGATTATGTTTATCAGATCCTGTTTCTAGAAGCGGCGCAAAAGAATCGGATATCATATGCGTCAGCGGTTCGTTCGGCGATTCCGGCGCAGGTTTTGATATTTTAAATTCCGGTAAAATAAATTTAAAACAGCATGAAAAAAAACTTGTCAGAAAACATTTGGAACCTGAGGCAAGGCTTGATATAGCCTATAAGATGTTTCAGAATAATATAAAAATAACTTCAATGACAGATTCTTCAGATGGTTTGCTAAAATCCGTTGAACTGTTAACTTCTGATTACAAAAAAGGAGCAGTTATTTATCTTGACAAGATTCCGGTTTCAAGTGAATTATCAGAATTTTCAAAAAAAGATAAAAGAAAGATATATCATTATGCTTTAAACGGCGCGGAAGAATTCGAGCTTGTTTTTACTATAGCGGCCCGTGATAAAGCAAAGCTGCAAAAAATTTTGCCGTCTGTATCAGTTATCGGCAGCGTTGATAATTCCGGCAAGATAAAATATTTTGACAAAGGCATAAAAACGGAAATGAAATATGACGGCTTTAAACACTTTTGACGGAAAAAAATTTTTAACCGAAAGTTCAGACCAAACAAAAAAACTCGGCGGTGATTTTGCATCTTGCTTAAAGCCCGGCGATATTGTTTTTTTTGCCGGCGATTTAGGCGCCGGCAAAACAACTTTTATACAGGGAATTATGTTAAAGTTCGGAATAAAAAAATTTGTAAGAAGCGCCAGCTTTCTTCTTGTAAGCGAGTTTAAAACAAAAGATATGAGTTTATATCATCTTGATCTTTACAGGCTCGCAGAGACAAATATTTATGATCTCGGGCTTGATGAATATTTGTTCGGAAACGGAATTTCTCTTGTCGAATGGAGCGAGAGGCTTACGGGATGCAAAAAACAGAGAAGATGGGAAATAAAAATGCGCTATATCGATGACAATAAAAGAGAGATAAGATTAAAGAGGTTTAAATGAAAACAATTGCGTTTGAATCATCCGGACAGACTTTAAGCGTAGCCGCCTGCGAAAACGGGAAAATAATCGCTGAGTATTTTTTTAACGCGGGGATGATCCATTCAGAAACAATTTTGGGTTCTGCCGAGTCTATGCTCAAAACAATAAAGTGGAATATGAAAGATGCCGACAGATTTGCCGTTTCGACCGGTCCCGGAAGTTTTACCGGCATCAGAGTAGCAATGGCCGTAGTTAAAACCCTTTCGCAAAGTTTGAATAAACAGGTTGTATGCGTTGACTGTCTATCGATTCTAGAAAATAATATAAATATTCCGTTTGTAAAAACAGTTGCCGCAATAGATGCTTTAAGAGGAGAACTTTTTATAAAAAATAAAAACGATATAGTTATCGTTTCTGTTGAAAAATTTATAGAAAATAACAAAAAGCACAAGAATAAAATAATTATTGCCGGAAATGCGGCAATCTGTCATAAGGATATATTGTCCAAAAAGCTTGGTCGGGCTTGCGTAAGCCTTAATGATAAATTCCATTATCCGCACGCATCGACTCTGGCATTAATGTCTGAAAATATGAAAGCTGTTGCTTATAATGAAATTGAACCTTTATATGTAAGAAAGTCCTGGGCTGAAGAAAAATAATATTATTTCAAGCCGCCCAGCATGTATATTATTTTTGAAGCATTTTCCGTAACAGACAGATACATGCATGCTTCTTCAAGAGTTTTTCCGGCGGCAAATACTCCGTGTCCTTTTACAACAACAGCTTTATATTTTGATATTAATTCAGGCATTTTTTTTGCAACTTCATCCGAACATACCGTTTGTCTGCATGACAGTACCGGGACTTCGCTCAAATACAGACATCCTTCCGAATCAACCGGTTTAATGGAATTTCGTTTAAATGACAGGATTGTCGCATGTAATGCATGGGCATGAGCAACTGCTTTTATTTCGGGATTATTCAAATATACGGCTCTGTGGACTTTTGCCTCAACCGAAGCAAGTTCATCTTTTTTAGAATCTTTAAGATTTATCAAAACGACATCTTTTTCTGTCATATATCCGCTCATAACGCCGTGTTTTTTTATCAAAATGCCGTTATCGGCGCGTATGCTTAAGTTGCCGGAATGAGAATGGTTCAGTCCCTGTTCGTAGAGTATTCTGCTGAATTTTATTATTTCTTTTTTTAGCTTTAACATTTTTGGTCTCCGGTTTTAATAATTTTCGGATTTATCAAGAATATAAACTATCACTTCTCTGTGCATCCAGGATTTTTCTTCCTGAGCATTATTTACGCCAAGATCAATTCTGTTTCCTATTATGGCGGAGCCGGTGTCGCCGGCATATCCGTATCCGTATCCGGAAATGTAAAGTCTTGTCCTTAAAGGAATCACTTTAGGGTCAACAGCTACTATTCCTCTTTGCATTTTTTGGCCCAGACATGTTATCGTTCCGTCTTTCCATGCAAGAGGATCGCCCGGATAGTAAGCCGTAGCTATCATTTTTATTCTCTTTGTCTTTGAAAGATCAAAAGTTTTTTCGGGATTATTATGTTTGTCAAGAAGAATTAGTCTGTAAAAAGTTTTTGATATATTTTTTTCGCGGTTGTAAATTACACTTTTAAGCGTATCATCGTAATATATTTTAGTCGAATTCTTTGTTGTCGTTTTTACTATTCCTTTCTGAAGTTCAATTTTTCTTAAATTTTTTGTATATTCCTTGCGCCATATAGGTCTGAATTCCGTTTCGGATCTTTCTTTAGTTTTTGTGATTTTGACTCTTGTGATTTTTATTTTTGAGTGCGGTTCTGCAGGTTTTGAAATATCCGAAGATATGATGTCATCAGGACCCAGCGTTATATTGTTTTCTTTTAAAATATCAGACAATATTTTATTTTTATCATATTTTATTTCAATTGTTTTGTTGTCTGCAATTATAAGAGTTTTAAGCGGCAAAAAATTATGCGCATTGAAAAAAAATACGGCAAATATTATAACAGCAGTTATATATATAAATCTTGAGATCTTTTTGATTTCAATATTCTTCATATTCATCAAGATAAGGCCTTGATCTGAATTTTACTCCGGCTTGGACGGCAATTTCTTTAACTTTTTGCGTATCAAGTCCCGGGAGTTCAACTGCAGTTATGACTACAATCGGGATATATTCTTTTGCAAGTTTTGCAAAATCAATTACTGCCGCAAAAGAATCTTCCTTAAACATGGGATTATTCAATTTATTATGTTCTTCGGCATTTGTTCCGTTTAAACTTATTGATATCACGTCTACAAGTCCTTTAAGTTCAGGGAGAATATTTTTTTTATGGTACATGTTTGCAAGACCTGCGGTATTTATTCTTACTTTGCCGCCTTTTGATTTAATCCATGAGGATATTGTTTTAACTTCCTCAAATCTTATGAGAGAATCTCCGTATCCGCAAAAAATTATTTCATTGTATTTTGAAGGGTCGCCTATTGAATCGATTACCTGCTGCGCCGAAGGTTCTTTTTCAAGCCTGAGGCTGTTGCCTCTGAATTTTCCGGTCCATTTCTGTTTTATGCAATACGGGCATGCCATCATGCAGCGGTTTGTTATGTTAAGGTAAAGGCTTCCTCCGTATTTATAAGACAATGTATCCATTTTAAATCACCAGTCCGAATAAATTTACAGTGTTTTTAACTGTAGCATTGCATACGTCTTCAAAAGACATGTTTTTTATTTCAGATATTTTTTTTGCTGTTTCTTCAACATAAGCCGGTTCGTTGCGCTGGCCTCTGTATAACTGAGGCGCAAGATAGGGGCAGTCGGTTTCAACGAGCAGTTTTGAGATATCAGTATTGAAAATAACTTCTTTAAGTTTATCCGATTTAGGATACGTACACGGACCGTCAATGCCTATTAAAAAACCAAAATCTAAAATTTTTTTTGCATCATCGAGATTTCCGGAAAAACAATGGATAACTCCTTTAGGTAATTCTCTTAGACCATCAAAAATTTTAAATAAATCGTCATAAGCCGAACGGCAGTGTATGCATACCGGTTTATTGTGTTTGAGAGCAAGATTAAGCTGATCGGCAAAGACTGTTTTTTGTATATTTCTGGGAGATAAATCGTAGTGATAATCAAGTCCTATTTCACCGACAGCTACACATTTTTTATCGGCAATAAAAGTTTCAAGCGCGTTTTTTGTTTCGGTATTATATTTTACGGCATCGTGAGGATGCACTCCGAACATTGAAAAAATTTGAGGCTGTTTTGAAAGGTCTGCAACTTTATTCCATTCAACAGGATCGCAGCCTACTTCAATTATACATTTTACTCCTGCGGCAGAGGCCCGTTCCAGCACGGCTTGTCTGTCTGAATCGAATTTTTCATCGCTGATATGGGCATGTGAATCTATAAGCATAGTTTTTCTCTGAAAAATAAAATTATTTTTTTTCGGTTTCTATTCTAGGGAACATAATTTCAAAATTCCCTATTTTAGCGCCTTTCGGGCAGAAGCCGTTTATAGGTATTTGTTTATCTGTAAAATATTTTTTTGAAACAGTTTCAAAATCTCCGTCAGCGCCCGCCAATGTCCATATTTTTTTTGAAAGAGTCGGCATGAAAGGAGCAATATACATGGCTATAAGAGCTGTTGACTGAAAATATGAAAACAGGCATTCAGCAAGTTTTACGGTATCAGTTTTTGCCAGTTTCCAGGGAGCATCTGTTTCTATCTGCTGGTTAACAACAGTTAAAGCCTGCTGGAAAATTTCAGAGGCTTTATGAAACTGCATTGATTCTACAGCCTGCCCGTATCCGTTTTCAAGAATTTCGGACACTTTTTTTGTAAGAATGTCTTCAAAATTTCTGCAGTCCGGAATTTTGCCTTCAAAATATTTTTCTGTCATTTTATTTGTTCTTGATATAAGGTTTCCGAGATTATTTGCCAGGTCGATATTATATTTGTGGCTTAATGCCTGTATGCTGATATCTCCGTCAGGTCCGAACGGTATTAAAGATACTGCAAGATACCTGCCGGCATCGGTTCCGAATTTGTCAACGAGTTCTTTGGGAGTTATTATATTGCCTATTGTTTTAGACATTTTTTCGCCGTTTATTGTAAAAAATCCGTGGGAATAAACGCTTTTGTGTACGGGGATATCGGCTCCCATAAGGATAGCCGGCCATATTACGCTGTGAAACCATAAAATATCTTTTGCCATTAAATGTATTTCTGCAGGCCAGTATTTTTCAAAAGTGGATTTATCGTCGCTGTATCCTATTGCCGATATGTAATTTATAAGAGCATCAACCCAAACATAAACTGTTTGCGTCGTATCAAACGGCAACGGGATTCCCCATTGAAGATTTGCCCTTGAAATGCTTATGTCTTCAAGTCCGAGTCTTAATTTGCCGAGAATTTCGTTTCTTCTTGCCTCGGGCAGAACTTCAAGATGCTGAGGATGATTCGGATCTTCTATCATTGATAAAAGTTTTTCGGTAAAAGACGACAATTTAAAAAAATAGTTTTCCTCGCATTGCGTAACGGGCGGTTTTTTATGATCCGGACAGCATCCGTTTTCATCAAGGTCTTTTTCCGCAAGGAATTTTTCACAATGCACACAGTAAAGACCTTCGTATTTTTTTTTGTAGATAAGCTGTTTATCAAAAAGTTTTTGTGTTATAAGCTGTACTGTTTTTTCATGTTTTGGGTCGGTAGTTCTTATAAATCCGGAATAATTTATATCAAGCAGTGTCCATGCGTCTTTAAAATTTTGGCTTGTTTCATCACATAATTCTTTAGGCGTTTTCCCTTTTGCTTGGGCAGACTGGACTATTTTTGCCCCGTGCTCATCGGTTCCGGTAAGAAAAAAAACATCGAATCCCTGAAGTTTTTTCCAGCGTGCCGCTATATCGGCGGCTATAGTAGTGTAGGCGTGACCGATATGAGGGTTGTCGTTTACATAATAAATTGGTGTTGTAATGTAATATTTTTTCATACAAAATCCTTAAAAATTTTTATTTATTATATCAAAATAATGTTTGATATAACAGTTGTTTTCTTGAATTTAACGGCGTAAGTTTTGTTTGGTAGGAAAATGCGAGTCTATTGTTGATTTTATTTCATTTAGCCATTGGGCTCTTTTCTGCGGCGAGCTTGAAACAACAACGCGGAAAATTTTTCTTTCAAATTTTTTTATTCCGCAAAAATCAAAAATACAGTTTTTCCATAACGTTTCAAGAGGATCTCCAAAAACAGTATTTTCACGTTCCGGCGGAGTATTTGAAGTGTTAAAAACAATCGCGGTTTTTGCTTTTAAAAGTCCCTTAGGAATACCTTCTCCGTTATCTGTTTCGGCAAAAGAATATGCAATATTTTCACGCATTATGCGGTCTATCCAGCCTTTCATTATTGCAGGAGGCTGTCCCCACCAGTTTGGATGGATTATTATTATTCCGTCCGCCTCTTTTAATTCTCTTTGATGGACAGATACCAAATCATCGCTGTTTTTATCGCTTATAAGTTCATCGGCAGTTATTATCGGGTTAAATTTTTCCTTATATAAATCATGAAATAAAACTTTATGGCCGTTTTTTAAAATAGTTTCACATACCGTTTTTGCTATTGCGCAATTAAAACTTTTATCGTAAGGATGGGCTAATATTACAGATATTTTCATAATTAGCTCTTTGTCATGAGAACTACAGATTCTATATGATAAGTCTGCGGGAACATATCTACCGGAATGATTTCTTTTATTTTGTAAACGCTTTTTTCAAATATAATTTTCAAGTCTCTTGCAAGAGTTGACGGATTACATGAAACATAAATAATTTTTTCGGGATTTATCTCAATAAGATGGTCTATTACCGACTGAGTAAGGCCCATTCTGGGAGGGTCGATTATTACAGCGTTGAATTTTTGACTGTTTTGTTTTATCCAGTTTTCGGCAGTTGAAGCCGTAAAAGAAACATTGGTTATATTGTTGAATGCGGCATTAAACTGAGCATTTTTTATTGATTCTTCGGACTGTTCTACTCCTGTAACGTGTTTTACGTGGGGAGCTACGCATAATCCTATGGCCCCTGTTCCGCAATACATATCGAGAACTTCGTCTGTTTTTTCCGGGGCAAGACATTTTATTACGGCTCCGTATAGTATTTCGGCAGCTTTTGTATTTGTCTGGAAAAAAGAAAATGGAGCTATTGAATATTTAATGGTTTTGTCATAAACGGTAAGGCTGTCTGTTATATTTTCACTGCCGTATAAAAGAGATGAAATCTCGGAATTTACGGCGTCTGAAAATTTTGAATTATGCGTCCAGTAAATGCTTGATACGGAATTTTTTAATTCTTCAACCAATTCATTCCAGAAATCATTCTTTATCGTTTCAGTTTTATTTGTGACAATGTTTACCGATAAATCGCCCGTGTTGATTCCTTTTCTTAAAACAAGATGTCTGAAGAATCCTTCGTGAGATTTATTGTTGTATGCTTTTAAGCCTGTTTTTATGCAGAAATTTTTTACCGTTGAGGCCGTTTTTTCAATATCATCATGAGCTATAAGACAAGGAGGAATTGCTGTATATCTGTAAAAACTTCCTTTTTGATGCAGACCCATATCAAGATTACCGTTATTATCAAAAAAGCTGAACTCCATTTTATTTCTGTAATTCCATTGAACCGGGCTTTCCAGTGCCGCAGGTATTGATACGCCTGTAAATTCCAATAATTCTTTTATGCATTCGGTTTTAATTCGGATTTGAGTATCATAGTCAGTGTGCTGAAAAGAACATCCGCCGCATTTGCCGAAAGAAATACACTGCGGATTTTTTCTTAAATCTGAAACGGACAATATTTTTTCAACCTTGCCTTCTCTGAAGGATTTTTTATCTTTTGTAACAAAAATTTCTGCCGTTTCTCCGGGGAGCAATCCTTCGCAAAAAAGAGCGATTCCGTCATCGCATCTGCAAAGCACATTGCCCGGGAAAACTATTTTTTCGGCTTTTACGGTTATAACAGTATTTTTTTTTGATGTTTTTATCATTTTAGGCCGGCTGTTTTTTATTTTTTTTATGTTTTTTAAGATATTTTACGTAATCGTTAAAAGACAAAATCCTTTTTTCTTTGCTTATCCAGACAAAAGCACCCGATTTTTCCGATAATTCTATTTTTGTGATCATTTCCGATGCACTGTCTGAAATCCATGCAGAGGCTATTACATTTGATGAAGCGCCTTCTTTTTTTGAAATCAATTTTAGTTCTTTGTACAGCATGTTTTTTACTTCTTCGTTTGAAGGCCTTTCTTTTAATATTACGTACAAAACTACAGGATAATCCTTGTTGTATTGTTTTATATGAACCGAATAATTTTGTTTTTCAATTTTTCTGATTATGCCTGAATCATCTTTTTTTAATATTATTTTTTCCTGTTCATATTCATAGGAAAACGCAGGCTTAAAAAATATAAATAAAAAGGCAAACATCAATAAAATTTTAATATTAATCATTTAATCCCTTCCGGAACGGATAAGATTTTTTTAACATCTTCATTGTTTAACATTGTCATTATAACCTGCTCAGGCGTAAGATCATCGGTGTTTACTGCAATGTCACAGTTGTTGTAAGCAGTTTTGCGGTCCTCAAGCATTTTCTTGATGCCGTCAAGAGGATTTAGAAGTTTTTTCAGAAGAGGTCTGGTGTCTTCATAACGGACTCTTTTAAATATATTTTGAGGAGATGCAAATAAATTGACTATTATTCCGTTTTTTCTCAATAAATCCACATTGGACTTGTTTAACACAACCCCGCCACCGCAAGATATTACGCATCCGTCCATTGATGACATTAATTTTATAACCTGAGATTCATATTCTCTAAACTGTTTTTCTCCCAGACTTTTAAATATGTCAGAAATTGATGCGGAAAGCTGATCCTCTATCATTGTATCGGTATCAAAAAATGGTCTGTTCAATTTCTTAGCCAGAATTTTGCCGACAGTGGTTTTCCCTGTTCCCATAAATCCGGTTAAAACAATATTTTTCATCATCCCTCAAATTAAATGCTTTATAACAACGACTCACATTTTAGATTATTTTCCGTGTTTTCGCAAACCTTTGCAAATTTTACAAAAATTTCATAAATGTTTATTGACATGCCGAGGCATTTTAGATAAAATGAAAAGCTGTAAAAAATAAAAACATACAGGGAGGAATTTTAGATGAAAAAAATTTTAAAAAGCGGTTTTATATGCTTTGTATTTTCCGGGCTTATCATAAGCGGTTGTGCAAAAAAACAGACAGTTGCTCCGGAAGAAATTGAACAGCAGCAGGCTGTAGCCGAACCTGCGCCTGAAGCAGCTCCTCAGATTACGGTGGAAGATATAAAATTCACGGAAGAACCTTCCATCAGAGATGTAAATGTAGAGCAGAAAACAGCTTTGGAAACTATTTATTTTGATTTAGACAGCAGCAATATGAGCGACGCTACAATGAATATTTTGAAGGAAAATCAGAAATATTTGGAAGCAAATCCATCTGTAAATGTTGTGATTGAAGGCCATTGTGACGAAAGAGGAACCACAGAGTATAATCTTGCGCTCGGTCAGAGAAGAGCTTTGAAAATAAAAGAATATTATGTACAGCTCGGAATTGCGCCAGGCAGAATAGCTACAATATCTTACGGCGAAGAAATGCCGGCGGTAAAAATGAGCAATGAATCTGCGTGGGCAAAGAACAGAAGAGCCGAAACAAAGATTATAACAACGAAATAATTGATAGAACAAATGCAAAATTTTAAAATAAGCAGTTTATTTATTTGTCTTTTTCTGTCTGCGGGCTGTGCTACTGTTCCGCAGACGGAAATCGGCGATTTGAAAAAAGAAGTGGCTCAAATCCAGATAAAATATAACCAGTTGGAAACAAGACAGGCGGATTTATATGCAAAATATGAAGCCGGACTTGTCTCAAATGATGCTTTAACGGCTTCAAATCAGGAGCTTTTCAAAAAGATATCCCAGCTGTCTCAAAAAATTCAGGATCTGGAAATAATTCAGAAGAAAGCAGTCTCTTCCCAAGGCGGAGCTGCGTCCGTTCAGACGCCGACATCTGTTTATCAGAATGCTTACAATGATTATCTTATCGGCAAATATGAACTTGCGTTAAACGGTTTTAAGTCATTTATAAAAAAATATCCGGATCACGAACTTGCTTCTAAGGTTCAGTACTATGTAGGCGAGTGTCTTTATTCTCAGAATAACTGGAGAGATGCTTACGAGGAATATAAAAAAACAGAACAATTATACCAAGGTTCTGAATTTGCATCTTCGGCAAGGCTTAAAATGGCGCTGTGTCTGGAGCTTTTAGGAAGAAAGCAGGACGCTCAGATAGTTTTTAAATCGATTTTAGTCGATTATGCAAAAAGTCCGGAAGCTTTTACAGCCAAAGAAAAATTGAAAACGTATACAAAATGATAGGACATGAAAAGAGTAAAATTTTTCCATTTTTCGTTTTATCTGTAGTTGTTCATTTTGGAGTTTTCTACGTATTTTTCTATCAAGGCAAAAAAGAAAGTTTCATACAAATCCCTGTGGAAGTTGCATTCTATTCTCCGGTTAAGCCAAATGTTTCGGAAACGGTTGTGCAGCAGGATACCGATAATAAAAAAAAGCAGGATGAAATAAAAAGTAAAAAAGATGAAATTGCATTAAAGAAGAAAGAAGAAAAGAAGAAAAATATCAAAGAAAAAAAAGAAGAGAAAAAACCTGTTAAAGAAGAAGTTAACGATAAAAAAACACTGACAGACGCAGCACAGGTTTCAAATTTACAGGACAATGCGGCGAACATGCAGAGCAAAACAGTCATGTTTGACGACGCAAATTTTAAGTACAATTATTATACGAATAGTATAGTAAAAAAAATAGGAAAATACTGGCAGTGGTCAAGTCCATATGCTTCTTTAAGAGCGGTTGTGTATTTTAAAATCGACAGAAGCGGCAATGTTCATTCCGCTAAACTGAAAGAGTCTTCGGGAGATGATGATTTTGACCAAAATGCCGTTAGAACCGTTCAGCGTGCAAGTCCGTTTGCAAAGTTGCCGGATGGATATGAAGAAAAAGATTTGGGAGTTTATTTTGAATTTAAATTTCGTTAAAAAAATAATTTTAAAAATCACATGCGCATTTTTTTTAGCCGTTATTTGCGGCGTTTCGTATGCAGCTGAAAGCGAAGTTTATCTTTCTCTTTCAAACAGCGACGGCGGAAAATCAAGAATAGGGCTTGCAGATTTTGTTCCTGTTAATGCTTCAATGGAAGAAATGGGAATGTCCAGGGATATAAAAGTTGTTCTTGAAAATGATCTAATCCTTTCAAGATATTTTAATATTGCCACAGCAAATACATCCTATAAATTTGATACTGATTCACAGTTTTCATTTTGGGAAGATAAAAACATTTCAGTTTTGATTTTAGGAGAGGTTTCAATAACAGACCTGACAAAACTTACGGTTGTGGCGAAATTATACGATTTTCAAACAAAAGAATTTATATGGAGTAAAAAATACGCGGGCAATCTTAACAGCTACAGATATATAGCTCATCAGATACATGATGAAATTATAAAAAATATAGTCGGCGAAGACGGAGTCGCATGTTCAAAGATTGCTTTTATTAACAATACAACTAAATTTAAAGAAGTGTATGTAATAGATTACGACGGGTATAATCCAAGAAGGCTTACAAAAGATAATTCTATCAACATTCTGCCGAAGTGGGTTCCTGATAAAAACAGTGTAATATATACTTCTTATCTTTACGGCAATCCCGATCTTTTTATGATAGATTTAAATACCAGCAGAAGAAAAACAATATCGACGATACAGGGATTGAATTCTCCCACGGCATTTTCTCCCGACGGCAAAACTATGGTTGCTACTTTATCAAGAGGGGAATTTCCTAATCTCTATCTTTTGAGCAGCGACGGAATAGTTGTAAGAAGATTAACGCAGGGAAAGTATATAGATACAAGTCCTTGTTTTTCGCCGAGCGGCAGAGAAATAACGTTTATTTCTGACAGGGCCGGATATCCTCAGATATACATAATGGATATTGACGGAGTCAATTTGAGAAGAATTGCGACAAAAGGAAACTGTGACAATCCGGTGTGGTCTCCCAAAGGCGATAAAATAGCTTTTACGATGAAACTTGATAATAATTTTGATATATTTTTATATGATTTACCTCGGTCGCAGGTTATAAGGCTTACTGACAAGCAGGGAGACAATGAAAACCCTACGTGGTCTCAGGACGGCAGATTTATAGCATTTTCTTCAACTCGTTCCGGCAAAACCGAAATTTACATAATCGGACTTGACGGTTATACGAGAAAACTTGTTGATATGCCTGGCAGTTCTTTTACACCTTCGTGGTCTTCAGGTTTATAAAAATAAAAGGGGCTAAAAATGTTTGAAGGTAAAAGTTTTATAGAAATTTTGAATATGGGCGGTTGGACTTTATATACTCTTTTGATTTGTTCAATAATATCTGTAACCATAATAATATTTAAAATATTTGAATTCCAAAAGAAATCAAAAACAGATGCAAAATCATTTTTAAGAGTAATCAAATCAAAAATGCAGACAGAACCTCTGACTTTCATAGTCGCATATTGTGATAAGATGAATACCCCTGTTTCAAATGTTGTTAAGGCGGGGCTTGCAAGATTTATTGAAAGTTCATCTTCAAATATTGAAGAAGCAATGAACAGAGAGGTTTTGATTGAAACTATAAAACTTGAAAAATATACAACGATAGTAGGCACGATAGGAAGTATTGCGGTGTATATAGGATTATTCGGAACGGTTCTTGGAATTATACGTTCTTTCCATGATATATCTCAGGTTGGATCCGGCGGAATATCTGTCGTTATAAAAGGAGTATCTGAGGCCTTGATAGCTACGGCGGCCGGGCTTTGTGTAGCCATACCGGCAGTTGCGGCATATAATTTTTTTATGAAAAGAATCGATAATTTTGTTGTTGAGATGGAATATGCAGTTTCTGCTGTTGAAGATCTTCTCAGACCCGGCGGAAAAAAATGAGAAAAAATAAAAGTAACAAAGTAGTTGCCGACATAAATATAACTCCGTTTACCGATGTTG
Source organism: Endomicrobiaceae bacterium (assembly GCA_963666965.1). Taxonomy (GTDB): domain Bacteria; phylum Elusimicrobiota; class Endomicrobiia; order Endomicrobiales; family Endomicrobiaceae; genus Proruminimicrobium. Next base: position 5,561 of record OY762939.1, on the reverse strand, counting down.
TTTTGGTTCTTCTTATAATATTTATGATCACAACTCCCATGTTATCACAGCATGAAATCAAAGTGAACTTGCCTAAGGCTGAAAAAACTGAAACAGACGAATCTAAAAACATAGAAGTTTCAATAGACAAAAGCGGTTTGATTTATTTAAACGGTTCGCAGATTCACCTTACGTATTTTGAAGATGCCGTCAGAAATGTCATAGCCAAAAATCCGGATAAGCCCATAGTCATCAAGGGCGACAAAACCGTCCAGTACGATCTTATAATACAGGTTATGGACAAAGCAAAAAAGGCAGGAGCGCTTAAATTTGCGCTTGCGGTTGAACAGCCTGAAAATAAAAAAATATGAAAAAAATATATATTTTTGTAACTCTTATAATCGCCTCTCTTGTATTAAATAATTTTTTGTATTCAAGAAATCTTATTGACTTAATAGAAAATATTCAGATATCTGATTTTTATCTGAGATGGCCTATAGAAAGGCTTTTTATTGAACCGTTTTACGCTTTTGCTTATTATATAATGACGATGGAAAGAACGGGATATGTTTTTGCTTTGGCATCATGGATTTTCTGGATAACAGTATTTGTTTTATTAATATCAAAATATAAAAAAAATAATTCAAAACAGACAGTTCTCAATGTAATATTTGCGTTTTTCTTTTTTATTTCAGCGGCAGTATGCGTAATTGTTTTGCCTGTCCCGGGGCCTAAATTGGTAAATACTCATTCCTATAAAGTTTTTGACATACATTCGCATACAATCTCATCGAAGGATGCAACGGGACCTGTAACATCAAATATTAATCTTCACAGTAAACACGGATTTACGAATTTTTTTATTACAGAACACGATAACGTAAAAGGATTTAAGACTATCCCTCATAATATAAAAAATGAAGATTATATTTTTCCCGGAATACAGATAAGAACGACAGACGGCATATCTCTTCTGTTGTTGTCAAAAAAATATTTTAAGTATGAAAATTTTAAAGAAAAAAGCATAGAAGAGCTTATCAATCTCGCACATGTGAAAGGAATGCTTGTTGTTGTTCCTCACTGGTGGAAATGGAATAATCCTCCTCTGCAAAAATTAGTTGATGCCGGAGTCGACGGATTTGAGATATATAATTGCGGATACAGATATCTTGCCGATGAAAAAAGAAAAGAAATTATAAATATATGTAAAAATAATAATTTGATGATGTTTGGCAGCACAGACTGGCACGGATACGGATATATGTCAAACGTGTGGACACTCGCAGATAAACAGGGAGAAACGAATCTTTTTGATATTCTTAGTTCAAAACCGCAGCTGAAAGTTATAGTACATAATAACAAGGGCAGCCAATCTTTGGTAAGATACGCTTTTGAGCCGTTTTTCGCTTTTTATTATTACATTAAAAATACCCAGATGAAATATATTTTGAGCTTTTATATGATTTTCGGTTTTTTTGCAGTTATATTTTTTTATTATGATATTAAAATATTAATAAGAATTTTTAGTCTGATTTTTTCTGTATTTTTTATGGGAGTTACTTTTTATTATGTAAATTTATTTTTGCATGTGGCTCCGAATAATGTCGTAATACCAGGTACAATGCTGCCCATAGCAGGGCCGCTGTCGTTAATATGGCTGATTATATGGATTATAAATGGAAAAAATATTCAATCTTAGAAATACTGTAATCTTTGTGGCGGTTTCCGCCATTTGGAAAATTTTTCTTGCTTCAATTCTGTGTCTTCATCCGGATGAAGCTTATTACTGGCTTTGGTCTAAAAATCTTGCCTTAAGTTATTACGATCATGCGCCCATGGTTTCTTATTTTATAAAAATAACTACGCTTTTTACTGACAGTGAGCTTGCCGTAAGATTTTCAGCAATTATAACGATTGTAATATTAAGTGTCCTTATATGGAAGCTGGTTATGAGTTTGTTCCAAAACGAAATAATAGCTGCAGGTTCCGTTATGCTTGTTCATTCAATGCCTATAGTTTTTTCAGCTTCTTTTATAATTACTCCGGATACGCCTTCTTTTTTATTTTTATCTTTTGCAACATTTTACTTTTGGAAATTTATTCAGAAAGAAAACGGGAACTATTGGTATTTGATAGGTATTTTTTTCGGATTGGCTCTTTTGTCAAAATATACAGCAGTGCTTCTTATGCTGGGAATAGGCATATATGTGCTTATGTTAAAAAAATATTATTGGCTCAAGCAGTACAAACTTTATATCGGATTATTAATCTCTTTTATGTGTTTTTTGCCGGTAATATACTGGAATTATGAAAATAGCTGGGTTTCTTTTGCATATCAGCTGGGACACGGCCTAGGCAGAAAGGGCTATAGAATAAACTATGTTTTTGATTATATAGGTTCACAGATGATGATATTCAGTGCAATTTTATTTTTGCCTGCAATGTATGCGGCATTCAGATATTTGTTTTCAAAAAATTCCCAAAAAGTCTTTTTGGCCTCGATTTCGCTTGCTACAATATTATTTTATCTTTTTACTTCTCTTAAAAAGAGTCCAGAAGCGAATTGGCCTATACCTGCATATTTTACATTTGCAGTTATAGCTGCAAAATATTTTCTGGAATCAGGCCAAATAAAAAAACGAATTTTTATTTTTAGCATAATATTCAATGTCGTTTTGTCAGTTGTAGCAGGACTGCATGCCGCATTTTCAATATTGCCGCTGGACAAGATTTCGAAAAATGTTGCCGTAGCAGAAGCCACAAACTGGTTTTACGGTTATAATACTCTTGCCGATAAATTGCTTTCAGAAAATGTGAAATTTGTGCTTACGCCTTCACATCAATTGTCAGCAGAAATAGCATATTACTCAAAAAATAAAATTATAACCCATGCAGATTCACAATCTTCAAAGAAAAGCCAATACGACGTATGGGGAAAACCGGCTGTTTTTAATTCAAAAATGCAGGGAGCTTTTGTATATGAAACATCGGAAAATAATAAAACTGCTCCTTATGACGCAACTATTTTTTTCAAGAACGTTTCAAATGAAGATAATTTTTGCGATATTATAAGACACCGTACAGTAGTAAGACAGTTTAAAATAGATAAAGTTTTAAATTAAAATTCACAAATATTTTACATATATTTTTAGAAAAAGATACAATTTTGAAGTATAATGAGAATGCGGTAGGAGCGAATTTTAAAAAATTATTGAAAAAAAGAAGCAAAAGATGTATAGTGGAACTGATTCAAAGGCGGGACAATGAAAGAGATTGTCGCAAGACAATTATCGTTTGAGTTGTTTCAATCCGGTGTGATTCGCAAAACACTGGTAGCCTTTGTTTTTTTATGTATGCTTGTAAACGGCTTTACGCCTCGCAGCGAAGAGGGTCGCAACAGCCTGATAGTGATAGCTGCATGTACGATGCAGAATGCGGTAAGCGAATTATTTGTAAGCTGCAATGAAGCATTGACGTCGATATCCAATAAAATAACCAATGAAATATATGCGTTAATTTTATCGAAAGAAACGAATGCTACATCGCCTGTCAAACAGGAAGATAATAAAAAACCCGATCCGGTAAATACGACAAGCGATAACGGAATAATGCCGGAAAAAAATCAAAATATTAAATATTCAGCCAACAATCAAGAAATAAGTTATATACATAAAGATTTTATAATTACAGAAAAATTATACAGATTGTACAGCAATATTAAGGTGAATTGCTGCAGAGAAACAGAAGGCATTTTAATATTTGTATTATTTGCGATATTGGTGATAAAGAAGAAAGACGTATTTGAGGATATAAAAAAGAGCGGGAGTAATAGACTGGCTTTGGCGTGTAACGCCTAAGCCGGTTTTTTATTTTCAGGGGGAATATATGGGAATAAAAAGAGTCATGGAAAAGATAAGTAAAAAAACAAAAGGGGCGGTGATAGCCATGTTTAGTATAAAAAAGATGATAGCAAGGATAGAGCAATATTATGAGGATTACACAAGGGAACACGTAATGAGGAAGAGCGTGTCGTTGTTAGTGGTGATATGTTTTATAGTGAACATAGCTAACCTGCCTGCATATGCGAGTGAAGACAAGAGCATATATGAGAAGAAGCGCCAGCAGCAGCAGATGAAAGAGGACGGAGGCAGCACAGGAGTATCGTATACGGACACGCAGTCATATTTTAATCCGAACCAGGCATTGGAAGCAAACAGGATGAAAGGTATGAGTGAGGGAGTAGAGGGAGCGTTAGTTGAGAACGGAGAAGCGGTAGGATCGATAGTAGACGGAGAGATAACAACGAAGAAGTTGGGAGATGCGGCTTCAAAGAAAGATGAAACAAGAACGGAGTTATTGGAGAAGAAGATAGGCAAGGCCGCGGAAGAGGCAGGTCTTGGCAAATATAATGACAGCGAGCAGACAGGCGGCAAGAGCATAAATATAAAGGTAACAGGAACATCAGAATATAGACAGATAGTAGAGAAAGTGAGCAAAGAGACAGGATTTAAGGCAAAAACGGTAGAAGCTGTATTGAAGAAGCTAGGAACAAGAGGCGTCAGTGAAGCAGTGCAGGTTGAAAGAGAAGGAAAGGGGATAGCCGAGAGAGTAAAGAGTTTATTTGGAAAGGTAATAGGAGATAAAGGAAGCGCAGAAGAAGCAAGCGTAACAGAGACAAAGACGATAGGAAATAAAGAAGAGACAAAGCCGGAAGGATATGAAGAAGTAGTGAAAGAGTTGTCGAAGCAGAGCGGAGTGAGTGAAGAGGAGATAAGTAAACAGTTAGAGGGTTTAGATAAGAGTGTATTGGAACAGGCGATAGGATTGTTGAGTCAGTTATTTGCGCAAGGCGGACAGATAGTAAATTGTGCTACGGAAGTATTGGCGAGTGTTTTAAACGGAGTAAGCAAGGGAGTATTGGCATTACAGGCGTTGTTGGTAGATATAGCAACGGGAGCGTTTGTAGCAAATAATAAGGAAAGCATAGAATCAGGCAGCAACCAGCTGATGACGAGCATGGATGCGATGAGCAAGGTATTGCAGTCGTATGGTAAGGAAGCGGTAGGCTATGCGGTAGATTTGGAAGGATTTTTGAGTGGATTGAAGGAAGGGGAAAGCGGAATAGTATGGGTAAATGAAGACCATTATGTAACGGTAACGAAGCTGGCAGACGGGAAATATGGTTTAAAGGACAGCAATGTAAATGAAGGAAAGGCAATAATATTAAGCGCGGAAGCAGTAAAGAGTGTATTAAGCGGTAATAATGTAGAGGCAAAAGATGAGAGTGGAAATACAATAAGTGTATTTGGCTATAAGGCTGTAGGAGAAGACGGGAAGGTAAAAGTATTGACGGACTCTGAGGGAGTAAGCAAGGCAGAAGGAGCCGAGGCGATAAGTTCGGAGAAGATGAAAGAAATCGCTGGCGCTAAAATTGTTAAAGTAACTAAGATGGAACCTAGAGAATTTACAAGGTATATATCAAGATCAAGAACGGTGCATAGCAGCTATACCGACAAATACGGCATTACTCATTCAAGTTCTTATACCATACATTGGACAGAAGCTCAGCAGTACACAAAACT